>NZ_CP047140.1:6211894-7623788 GCF_009832925.1 Streptomyces sp. Tu 2975 | reverse complement strand
GGCCGGGACCCCAGGGCGGCTACCGGGTGCCGTTCGCGCGGCGCGGCTCGGTGGTGGGCGAGGCGGACCTGGCGGCGCTGGGCGAACTGGTCCGCTCCGGCCGGTCGCTGACGTCGGGCGTGTGGCGGAGAGGTTCGAGGAACAGTTCGCCCGCCTGACCGGCGC
The DNA here is from genome assembly GCF_009832925.1 of Streptomyces sp. Tu 2975. Classification (GTDB taxonomy): domain Bacteria; phylum Actinomycetota; class Actinomycetes; order Streptomycetales; family Streptomycetaceae; genus Streptomyces. Next base: position 7,623,623 of record NZ_CP047140.1, on the reverse strand, counting down.
CCGGCACGCCCTCAGCGTCACCAGCGGCACCGTCGCACTGGAACTGGCGGTACGGATGCTGGACCTCGCGCCGGGCGACGAGGTGATCGCCACCCCCAGACGTTCCAGGCGACCGTGCAGCCGCTGCTCGACCACGACGTGCGGGTGCGGTTCTGCGACATCGACCCGACACCCTCAACCTCGACCCGGCGGTACTGGAGACACTGATCACGGACCGCACCCGGGCGATCATGCTCGTCCACTACGGCGGCAACCCGGCCGACATGGACCGCATCATGGCCCTGGCCCGCCGGCGCGGCATCATCGTCGTCGAGGACAGCGCCACGCCCTGGGCGCCGTGTACCGGGGGCGCAGGCCGGGGCGCTGGCGGACATCGGCTGCTTCAGTTTCCACTCCACGAAGAACATCACCACCCTCGGTGGGCGGCATGATCACCCTGGCGCGTGACGAGTGGGCGCAGCGGGTGGACGGATCCGCGACAACGAGGCCGACGGCGTGTACGCGGCGCTGCCGGACACCTCTCGGGCGGACGCCCCGGCGCTGCTGCCGTGGATGAAGTTCGCGGACAGTGTGTACCGTCACCGGGCCGTCGGGATCCGCGGGCGGGCACGAACGCGACCATGTCGGAGGCGGCCGCGGCGGTGGGCGTGGTCCAACTGGCGTCGCTGGAGCGGTTCGTGGCCCGGCGCCGGCAGATCGCGCAGCGCTTGGACGAGGCCATCGCCCCGGTCGCCGGGACCCGGCTGCACCGGGCGGCGTCCGACAGTCTGCACGCCTACCACCTGTACACGTTCTTCCTCACCGGCGGACGCCAGGTACGCGAGCGGTTCGTGCGCGCCCTGGACCGGCTGGGTGTCGAGGTCCAGCTGCGGTACTTCCCCTCCACCTGTCGCCCGAGTGGCGGCTGCGCGGCCACGGCCCGGGCGAGTGCCCGACGGCCGAACGCATCTGGTTCGAGGAGCACATGAACCTGCCGTGCCATCCCGGCCTCAGTGACGCGCAGGTCGACCACATGGTCGAGGCGGTCACCGCCCTGCACGAGGCCCACGGCACGGCGGCCCGGGTGGCCGGGCACCTGTGACATGACCGGACGGTTGTCGTTGACAAGAAAAGAGGCGGGCGTATGCCGTTCATCGACGTGAAGATCTACGACCGGCGGCTCGACGAGGAGTCGGAACGTGCCCTGATCGAGCGTCTGACCCAGGCCACGGTCGACGTGTTCGGCGAGGACATCCGCGAACAGACCTGGATCACTTTGACCCCGGCCGCCACACCGCTGGGCCTGGGCGGTGTACCGGGCCGGTGACCGGGGCGCCGGCCGCGTTCGGGCACCGGCGCCTCTCCCCGGCCACCGGCCTTTACGTAACGGCCGGCCTCTTTCCGCGGCCACCGGCCTTCGCGTAACGGCCGTCGCCGTGGTGTGCTCCGCCGGTCGTTGCGCACCGTCGGCGCCGTGCTCCCCGCCGGGCCTTGCGTCCCGGCCGGCTGCTTGCCCTGCCCGGGCGCCGTTTGTCCGTCCCGGCCGGCGCCTTTGCGCACCGGCCCCCTCGGGGCTTTGCGCACCAAGGGCCGGCGTCTTTGGGACCACCGCCGTCTTCCGCGCCGGCGCCGCTTGCGCACCGGCCCCGGTGCTCGCCGTGCCGGCCGGTGCTTGCCGTCCCCGTCGGCGGCTTGTGCACCGGCCGTGCCTTTCCGCTCGCGCCGGGCCTTGCGTAGCCGGGGCCTTCCCTACCGCCTCGGTGCCCTGTACGCGTTCGGCGGTTTCTGCGGCCTTCCCTACCGCCTCGGTGCTACGCGTTCGGCGGTTTCTGTACCGGCCGGCGCTTGCCCTGCCGGCCGGCGCCTTGCGCACCGGCCCCCGGGGCTTGTGCAAAGGCCGGGGTTTCCGTACCAGCGCCGTCCTCCGCCGCCCGGTGGGGCTTTCCTGTACGCGTTCGGCGGTTCTGTACCGGCCGGCGCCTGCCGTGTGGGCGGCCCTTCGCCGCTCCTTTCGGCACTGTTCTCGGTGCCGGGGGCGGTCGGGGTGCGGGTGTTGTCCGGGTGGGTGCTGCCGGCGGCGACGGCCCGCCCGGGGTCCTGGGGGACCTGGGGGCGGGGCCGTCGGGGTGTGCAGTGCCTTGCGGCGGGGCGGGTCGGTCAGACGGTGGTGGTGGGTTCGGGGCGGGTGTGTGGGCCGGGGTGCGGCCTTGCGGTCGCGCGGTGCAGGAGCATGGCGGCGAGCAGCGCGCCGGTGAAGACGCGCGGCGCCGATGAGCGGCTGGTGTTCACCGCGTCGGCGAACGCGTCGTGGACCTGCTGGTCTGCCGGGTGTGGTGGCGCCGCCCAAGGCCTCGTCGAGGAGCCGGTGCCGGTGATGCGGCGGCAGTTGGGAGGCGAAGCGGGAGCCGAGGACGGCGCCGAGGATCGCCACGCCCAGTCCGCCGCCGAATTCGGTCAGGGTGCCCTGCACGCCCGCTTCCGCGCCGGCTTTGGCGGCGGGATGGAGGACATGACGGCGTGGCCATCGCGGGCATCGCCAGCGCGATGCCGGCGCCCATCAGGAGCAGCCGGCGAGCATGCCGCCGTACCGGCGTCGGGGCCCGATCCGCCGACGGCGACCGCGCTGAGCGGCCGGCCAGCAGCGTCATGCCCAGGCGATGCTGCGGGCGGTCCGAGCGCGCGAGGAGTTTCGCGCCGACAACCGCGAGGTTGAGAGCGACGATCGTCAGGGCCAGCGCGCGGTGCGCAGGCCGGCCTGCAGGGCGTCGTAGCCGAGGACGAGTTGGAGGTGCTGGGTGAGCAGGAACAGTGAGCCGGCCATGCCGAAGGCGACGAGCAGCCCGCCGGCGACGGCGCCGTTGAAGCGCCGGTCGGTGAAGAAGCCCATGTCGAGCATGGGGTGGGTGGTGTGCAGTTCCCAGCGGAACGAACGCGGTGAGCGCGGCCGCGCCGACGGCGGCCGGCAGGAGGACCTGCGGGCCGTCCAGCCGTGTTCGGGCCGGAGATGATCGCGTAGACGACGCCGACCATGCCCAGGGTGGACAGCACCGCGCCGAGCAGGTCGGGCGCCGTCCCTGCGGGTTCTTCGTCTCGGGCACCAGGCGGGCGACGGCCAGCAGGCCCAGCAGCGCCACGGGCAGGTTGATCAGGAAGATCGAGCCCCACCAGAAGTGGTCGAGCAGGGCGCCGCCGAGCAGCGGGCCGGCGCGAAGCCCAGCGAACTGGCCGTCCCCACAGGCCGATCGCGCGGGGCGTTCGTCGTCGTCGAAGACCTGCATGATGACGGCGAGGGTGGTGGTCGCCAGCAGCGCGCCGCCCACTCCCATGCCGGCCCGGGCGGCGATGAGCTGGGCGGAGTCCTGGGCGAAGCCGCCACGCCGACCCGGCGCCGAACAGCACCAGTCCGAGCATCAGCAGCCGCTTGCGGCCGTAGCGGTCGGCGAGCTGCCCGCGGTGAGCAGCAGCCCGGACTGCACCAGCGCATAGGCGTTGATCATCCATTGGATGTCGGCGGTGCTGGCGCCCAGGTCGGTGGTCAGGACCGGATGGCGACGTTGAGGACGGTTTGTCGAGCAGGACGACGAGTTGGGCCAGGCAGATCACGCCGAGGATGACCAGCGCCTGGGGTCACGGTCGGCCGCGGGCGCGGCCGGTGCTGTGCAAGGGATGTCTCCAGGGGTAGGGGCCCGCTGGTCGTGGGACCGTGAAGTCCGCACGGGCCCGGAGCGGTTGTTCTCTTCGTTGGTGCCGGGGCCCTCGGCCCCCGCACCTCCCCATGGCCCGTCAGGCCGTCAGGGCCGTGGGCAGGGGTCCCGTCACTGCGGGAGGCTTACCGGCCCCGACCGGCCGACGACCGGGCAGATCCCGGGGGTTGCCGGGCACGGCCAAGGGTCACCGGCCGCAGTTCGGCGATGGCCGGCCACGGCCCGGGGTCGCCGTTCACGGTCGGTCGATCGCCGGGCACGACCCGGCAGTTGCCGCCCGGGCCGGCGACTGCCGTCCTGGGCGGCCGGTTGCCGGCCGGGCGGCCGACTGCCGTCCTGGGCGGGGCGGTGCCGGTCACTGCGGCGGGTTGCCGTGCTTGCGGGACGCAGTCGGCGTGCTTGGTGCGGAGCATCGCGAGGGACCGGATGAGGACTCGCGTGTTTCCGCCGGGTCGATGACGTCGTCGACCAGGCGCGTTCGGCCGCGTAATAGGGGTGCATCAGCTCGGCCTTGTACTCCTTGACCATGCGCGCCCGCATCGCCTCGGGTCCTCGGCGTCGGCGATCTGCGACGGAAGATCACATTCGCCGCACCCTCCGCACCATCACCGCGATCTCGTTGGTGGCCAGGCGTAGGTCAGATCGGCGCCGATGGACTGCGAATCCATCACGATGTACGCACCGCCGTACGCCTTCCGCAGGATCAGCGAGATCCGCGGACGGTCGCGTTGCAGTACGCGTACAGCAGTTTCGCGCCGTGGCGGATGATGCGCGTGCTCCTGGTCCACACCCGGCAGGAACCGGCACGTCCAGCAGCGTGACGATCGGATGTTGAACGCGTCGCACATCTGCACGAAGCGGGCGCCTTCTCGGACGCCTCGATGTCCAGCACCCCGGCCAGCGACTGCGCTGGTTCGCGACGATGCCGACCACCTGCCGTCCAGCCGGGCCAGCGCGCAGATGATGTTGCGGCCCACCGCTCGTGGACCTCGAGGAAGTCACCGTCGTCGACGAGCTCCTCGATCACCTGACGCATGTCGTAGGGCGGTTACCGTCCGCCGGCACCAGATCCAGCAACACCTCGGAGCGGCGGTCGCCGGGTCGCCGCGCGGCGGTGGGCGGGTTCTCCGTTGTTCGACGGCAGCATCGACAGCAGGTAGCGGACCTCCGCGATGCACGTCTCCTCGTCGTCGTAGGCGAAGTGCGCCACACCCGAGTTTCCGCGTGCACATCCGCGCCACCCAGACCGTTCTGGGTGATCTCTCACCCGTGACCGCCTTCACCACGTCCGGCCCGGTGATGAACATCTGCGACGTCTCACGGACCATGAACACGAAATCGGTCAGCGCGGGACTGTAGGCCGCGCCACCCGCACACGGCCCAGCATCACCGAGATCTGCGGAATCACCCCGACGCACGCGTGTTGCGCTGGAAGATCCCGCCGTAACCGCAAGAGCGCTGACACCCTCCTGGATCCGGGCCCCCGCACCGTCGTTCAACGACACCAGCGGCGCACCCGCCGCGATCGCCATGTCCATGATCTTGTGGATCTTCGTGGCATGCGCCTCACCCAGCGCACCACCGAAGATCCGGAAATCATGCGCGTAGACGAACACCGTCCGGCCCTCGACCGTCCCCAACCGGTGATCACACCATCGGTGTACGGCTTCTTCGCCTCCAGACCGAAACCGGACGCACGATGCCGGCGCAGCTGCTCCACCTCACGGAACGAGCCCTCGTCCAACAGCAGAGCGATCCGCTCACGAGCCGTCAGCTTGCCCTTCGCATGCTGCGCCTCGGTCGCCCTCTCACTCGGCCCCCGCACAGCCTGCCCGTGCAACGCCTGCAGCTCGGCAACCCGGCCGCGGCGTCGGTCGGCCCGCGTCGGCGGGATGTCCTTCAGCATCACCACGACTCCTCGTCCCTTCTCTTCGACCGGGCGGCCGGCGTGCCACCCCCACACCATAACAAACCGCTTGTGCGGTTTTTGGTGTGTGGGGTGGAGTGGCCGGTCTCGCCGTGAACCTGTGTGCGGCGGCTGGTCACCGCCAGCTGTGCGGGCGCGAAGGCGCCGGCGGCTGCCGGCGCCAGTACGCGCGGGTGTGTGTCGTGTCCGGTTCCTGCGGGGTGCGGCGGGTGGCGAGCAGGGAGAACAGCGTCGCGGTGACGGCGGCGAGTTCCTCGGTGCTGGCCACGCGCGCTCGACGCGCAGGAGGCTGCGCTGTCGTCGTCGGCCGGTGTCATGTCGTCCCCATTCCTTCGGCGGTGGCGGCTGCGGTGACGGCCCGACCCCGCCCGCATCCCGCCCGCATCCCGGTCGGGTGCGGGCGGGTGCGGCGGGGTGCGGCGAAGTACGGAGAGTACGGGTGGGCACCGGGTAGGCCCGGGTAGGGCCGGCCGGAGCCCCGGTGGGGGTCTGGGCCTGGGTGCCCCGGTAAGGGCCCTGGCCAAGGAGCCCGGTAAAAGGACCCGGGGTGGGGCCTGGTTGTTGCCTGTGTGGCCTGGTGGCCTGACCAGGCCGGGTGGACCGAGCGGTTCGGGCTCGGAGTGGGTCCGGCCGGTGGGGCGACGCGGTCCGGCTTCCGGCCGGGCGGGCTCGGGCTCGACCCGGGCGGCGGGCACCGGCCTCGCCGCCCGGCCCTGGGCGGTGAGCCGGGCGGCCGGCGGGCGCAGGGGGTGGGTCAGCCGGTCTTGCGTCGGTGGAAGGTGCGGCGGCCGGCCGGGCCGGCGTTGCGGGCCTTGACGCGGCTCTCTTCCTGGCCGCCTTGGCCAGCGCGTTGTGTTCCTTGCGCTCCAGCGCCTGCCGGAACCGGCGCTTGGCCTCCTGGGCGCCTCGTTGCGCTCGGGTGTATCGGTCATGGATGCCTCCTGGCTGGTCGACGGCGGCGCGAGCGGCCCGCTCCCGGGGTGGCGAGGAGAGGGAAATGCCCCCGCCCGGCCGGGCGGCCGGTGCGCCCAGCCACCGCGCCCCGCTCGAGAACGGGTCGACGTTCGCTCGTGACCCCGCCGGGGGACGACCCGCACCTCACCCGACAACCGCCCCGTCCCGCCCCGCACCTCGTCTCCTTGCCCCCTCTCCCCTTCGCCGCGGTGCGTCCTTCGGCGGCGGCTGGGCTACGCCGGTTCCCGGCGGCGGGAAACGCAGCCGGCCCGTCTTCGTACCGGGCGGGTGCGCACCGGTACGAAGACGGCCAGGGCTGGGCGGGGTCAGGCGGCGTGGGCGGGCGGGTGTGGGGGCGGGGGGTGGGTGCGGTAGCGGGGGTGTGGCCGGATGGGACGAGGGCGGGCAGCAGGGCTGCCACAGGGCGTGGACGCGGTGGGCGAGTTCGGTGGGGTCAGGCCGGTGCCGGCCAGGACGCCGATGCCGCAGACGGCGGCGGTCAGCAGGCTCTGGCCGCCTTCGCCGGCGGCGTCCTCGCGCAGGTCGCCGGCGGCGCCGGCCTGTCCGAGCAGCCGCAGGACCTCGGTGATCCATGTCTGGTGGAAGTCGGTGGCTGCGGGGTGCGGCCGGCGCGTTCGTTGGTGATGCGCAGTCCGGCGCGTACGACGGGGTCCTGGTACAGGGCGTCGGCCAGCCAGTGGGTGAGGTCGATCAGGGACTGCAGGGGCGCGGCGCCGGCTTCCCACTGCTGTTGGAGGAAGTCGCACAGCAGTTGCCGGCCGCGTTCCTGGACGGCGTCGGCGAGGCCTTCCTTGGAGGCGAAGTGGAAGTACAGCGCGCCTTTGGTCATGCCGGCGGCGCCGGCGATCTGGCCGAGTGTGGCACTGGCGTAGCCGTACCGGTCGAACATCTGGGCGCCCGCGAGGACCAGCCTGCGGCGGGTGCGTTCCGATCTGGCCTGCATCCCGGTTCCCCTCTCTTCCCTTCACCTGCCCGGCCCTCTTATTCGGCCGGCCCCTTTTTGGTGCGCCGTGACCGGCCCGCCCCGGCGCCGCCCTCCGGCGGCTCCTGGGTGTTCGTGCCGGTCCCGGTCCCGTGTGCTGTCTGTCCTGTCCGTGCACCGGTCTCCGCGCCTCCCTGGGCCCGGCTCTGCCGTACGCGGCGCCGGCCCTGCCTGTATCCGGTCGGCCCTGGCGTCTCCGGTCGGCCCTGGCGTACTCCCGGGCCCCGAATACCGGCGTACGTGGCGCGTACGTGATCCGGCCCTTTTCCGTACGCGGGCGTACTTCGTGGCGGCCTTTCCGTGCTCGGCCGGCCCGGGGCCGGGCCGGCCTGGCGGTGCACCGCCCTGCCCGCTCTGCCCGCGCTTCCCCGGCCCGGGCCGAGCCGACTGCCGGCCGGATGCGGGCTGCGGGTACGGGCTTGGCGCGGGGTTGGACGGCCGCCGGGCTGGGCCGGGTTCGTCAGCCGGCCCGGCTGAGTCGCTCGCCGGTGCGGGGGCGGGCTCGAGCTGCGGTTCGGGGTGGGCCATCAGGATGGAGCGCTGCAGGCGCGCAGGGCGGCGGAGGTTCCAGGCCCAGCTCGCGTACGAGGGCGGCGCGCAGCCGCTGGTAGACCTCCAGTGCCTCGCTGCGGCGGCCCGAGCGGTGCAGGGCGAGCATGAACTGGCCGTGCAGGTTCTCGTGGGTGCGGTAGCGGCTGACCAGGACGGTCAGTTCGCCCAGCAGCTCGCGGTGGCGGCCCAGGCGCAGGTCGGCCTCGATGCGCTGGTCCAGTGCGCACAGCCGGGTCTCCTCCAGCCGCCGTGCGTGCATCTCCAGCAGGAAGCCGGTCTGCACCCCGGCCAGCGCGGAACCGGTCCACAGTGCCAGTGCCTCGCGCAGCTGGCGGGCGGCGCCGGCGAAGTCCCCGGCGTCCATCGCCCGGTATCCCTGCCCGGCCAGCAGTTCGAACTCGCGCACGTCGCTGGTGCCGCCGGAGGTGTTCAGCAGATAGCCGCCCGGTGAGGTCACCAGCACGTCCTTGGCGCTGCGCCGCCCGTCCCCCGCCGCGTCCTGCCCGCTCCCCCTCCCGGGAGCGGCCCGGCGCCGTAGGGGTGCCGGGTGCGGTGTCGTGGGCGGTGCGGGCGCGGTGTCGTGGACCAGCGCGGCCGAGATCAGCTCGCGCAGTTGCAGGACGTAGGTCTGCAGCGTGGTGCGGGCGCTGCGCGGCGGCCGCTGCCCCCACAGTTCCTCGGTGAGCGAGGCCACCGGCACCACCCGGTCGGCATGCAGCGCCAGCAGAGCCAGCACCTGGCGCGGTTTGGGCGCCGTCGGGTCACCGAGACCCCGTTCTCTCTGACGGCCAGCTCCCCCAGCACATCGATGTCCACGCCGTCTCCCCTGTGTCGAAATCGCGCACGCCTTCACCGCAGCGCGCCGGCCGCAGCTCACGGCCCGCCGCGTAGCAGCCGGACACCACCGAGTAAAAAACAGGACGGACGGTTTGTCAATACGAGACCGCTCGTGCTGTTTCTGTGGCGTGCGGGACACCACCCCGACCCGAACAGCTCAGAGAGATCGGTGATAACGGGACAGTGCGGGCGGCGGTGGAGGGTGGGGGCGGCTGAACGCGAGGGAAACAGGGCGGGTGTCTGCTATGGGGTGCCTATGGGTGGTGGTGTCGCGCGGGCCGGCGGGACGATGGCCGGCCGGGGCGAGGCGGGGCAGCATCAGTTCCCAGAAGCCGGTGATCTTGGGCGCGGACAGCCATTCGCGTCGGCCGCGCCCAGGACCTCGAAGCCGACGGTGGCCGCGACGACGGCGGGGCGCGCCGTGCGAGGACAGCCCCTCGGCCAGGTGGCCCTCCCGCTCGGCGTCGTGCAGCATCCGCTCGACCCAGCCCCGCCACACCCCGCGCAGGTCCGGGCCGCCGGTGCGGGAGAGGTCCGCGCTCAGATCGAACCCGGCCCGCACCACCACGTCCTCGGCCAGCGCGCCCATCAGCGCGTGGTGCGTCCACCAGCGCCTGCAGCGCCCCGCCCGGCAGCTCCGGACGCGGCGAGGTGATCCGCCCCAGCCGCTCGGCCGCCTCCTGCTCCACCGCCCGCGCCAGCGCGTTCTTGTTCTCGAAATGGAAGTGCAGCGCCCCGTTGCTCACCCCGGCCCGGGCACTGATCATGGCCAGCGAAGCGGGCGCGAACCCCTCCCGCGCGAACACTTCGGCCGCGGCACGCACCAGCGCCTGCCGCGTGCGGCCGCACGCTCCTGCTTGACCATCGCAGCGATCCCCTCACTGACGGACGGCGGACCGCACACACGCCCCGCCCTGTGCCCACCCCGCACGGCGGACGACCCGGGCACCGGGCGGCATGCGCCATGCCCCGCTCCCCCACCGGCCGCGGGACGACATCCAAAGATTAACAAACCGCTTAAGCGGTTTGTAAGTGGGGGAGGTGATTCCGCTGCACCCACCCCACGTCGGGGCCCGCGCCGGGACGGGCCCGGAGCGGCCGAGGCCGCCCGGACACACAGAAACGGCCGGCCTGCACCCGCCCCGGAGCGCCCGGCGCCCCCGCGGGCGGGATGCCGGGGGCGGCGGTCGTGGAGCAGCGTGCGCGGGGCCGGCTGTTCACCGGCACGGGGGTGCGCGGGGGTCACGGCCCGGCCCGGTGCGCGGCGCGGGCGTGGCGGCGGGGTGCGGCGCGGGTGGCGGGCCGGGCCGGTCAGGGGTCAGGGAAGGTGGCAGAGGGTCGGGTGGGTGGGTCAGGGGTTGGCGGGGTGGGGGTGCGAGGTGGACGGGCAGGGTGCGGTAGCCGCTGATGATGAACGACTCGAGCGGCTGCAGTTCGCCGACCGGGCGGGCCAGGCGTATGCCGGGGAAGCGGGTGAAGAGCGCGGACAGGGCGATGGTGGCCTCCAGGCGGGCCAGCGGGGCACCCAGGCAGTAGTGGACGCCGTGGCCGAAGGCGACGCTCTCGCCGCGCGGGCGCAGCAGGTCGAAGGTGTCGGCGTCCTTGCCGTGGTGGCGGGTCCAGGCCCGCGGCGGCGAAGGACACGATGATCACGTCGCCCCTGCGGATCAGGACGCCGTCCAGGTCGATGTCCTCGACGGCGTAGCGCAGGGGATGTAGGCGGCGGGGTTGTGGGTGCGCAGGGTCTCGGCGATCACGTCGGCCAGTCGGCGCGGCCCGCGCGCAGGTGTTCCAGCTGGTCGGGCAGGGAGAGCAGGGCGGCGACCGCGTTGCTGATCAGGTTGCTGTCGTCTCCTGTCCGGCGCCGATCATCAGGTTCAGGGTCGAGATCAGTTCCTGTTCGCTCAGCCGTTCACCGCCGTCCCGGGCGGCGATCAGCGCGGAGGTCAGGTCCGGGCCGGGCTCGGCGCGCCGGGCGGCGACCAGGGCGGCCAGCAGTTCGGTCACCTTGTCCTGGGCCTGGCCATCTCGTCGGCCGGGACCGAGGTGCCCAGGGTGGTGTCGATCGCCGCGCACAGGGCCTGCCGGTCGGGTCCTTCGACGCCGAACAGTTCGCAGATCACCCGCATCGGCAGCAGCTTCGCGAACGCCGTCCGCAGATCCACCACCCCCACACCCACACCCTCCCCTTCGCCGCTGCCGGGGCCGTCAGCGGCGGCGGGGTGGAGTCATCTCGTCGAGCAGGTCGGCCGTGATCCGCTCGATCCGCGGGCGAGTTCACGGCTGCGGCGCGCGGTGAACGCCCCCGCCACCAGCCGCCGCAGCCGGGTGTGTTCCTCCCCGTGGGCGAACAGCATCGTGGGCGCCGACACCCAGTGGTACAGCGGCCACTGCGACGTGATCCGCCCCTGCACGAACGCCGGCCAGTGCCGGCCGGCGTCCTTGGAGACCCGCCTGTCCGTCAACAGCCGCTTGAGCGGCTCGTGTCCCGTCACCGCCCACGCCCGGACCCCGCCCGGCAGCACCACCCGCGCCGCCGGCCCCTGCGCCCGCAGCAACGCCGCCTCCCCGCCAGATCACGCCCCGTCACATCGAGCGCATACGGACACCCCACCCCGTCCACGCCCCTCTCCCCCGCCACATCCACATCCACGTCCACGTCCACGTTCATGTCGGTGTCCATGTCCGACTCCCCCTCAAATTCGTCCGGCTTCTTCACGCCGCGCCCCATGGCGCGCACCGCCACCCTGCCCACCCCCACGCCCCCGCACCCCACACCCCGCCCCGACCACCCCGGCCACCCCGGCCCCCGCCGGCCGGAGCGGACCGCCGGACGGGCCCCTGGCCGCCGCCGGCCGCACGGGCCGGGGGGGCAGGGCCTCCCGGTGCGGGCCCGGCCGGCCGGGGGTGCTCCTGCCTCGTCCGTCAAACTCGGCGAGGACGGCCGCCATGAGGGACGGGCATCAGGGCGGGACGGGACGGGCCGCACGTCCGTGCACCACTTCGCCTTGCACGAAGACGCCGTCGGCCTGCGGGCGACCTGGCGGAGGGCGGGATCCGGGCCTTGCGGACAAGGCGGGGATGACACCACTGCACTTCGCCGCGCAGGCCCGGGCCGCGACGGCTGCCGCAATCATCCTGGCGGCGGGTGCATCCATGGACGTGGGCGACGGGAACGGTAACACCGCCCTGTTCACCGCGGTGCACACCTACCGAGGGATCCGGGAACGCACCAGGTGCCGCTGCAAGCCGGCGCCGACCCCGAGCAGCACAACGCGCGGGCGTCAGCCCGCACGGTCTTACCGACCTGATCGGCAACTACGACGTGGCCGTTCACATACCCGGCGCGGACAGAACCGGAAGGCACCCACGACAGCACACGCCACCACGGCAGGAAAAGCCCGCCCACGAACGGAAGTTCCCCGAACCGGAACGGCAGCCCGCGGCGGGCGAGTACGAGAACACGAGCAGGCAGGACCGGAAGAGAACCGGCCAGAGCCGCACCACGGCGGCCCGACCACGGGCGGCGGCGCGAGCACGGGGCGCGAGCAGGGCGTGACTGCCGGGTTGTGGGTCGGAGGATGCCCGCACGCCCGGCCAGGGCCGGTGGCCCCGCAGAAGGACCAAGAGGGTGTGGGGCCGCCGCCCACGGGCGGGGCGAAGGGTGCGGGGGCCGCCCGTGGGTGGACCAAGGAAATGCGGGCCGCCGCCCGTGGGCGGCGGCGTGAAGCCGGGGAGCGGAGGTCAGTGGGCGGCGGGCTCGGGGGCGGCGTCGCGGCGGCGGACGGCCTCCTCGTAGGCGCGCACCCGCGGTCGGGAGAGAAGTCCAGGCGGACCAGCACCCCGGGCACGGCGATCGCCGTCATCAAGAACCGGTACAGATCGGCGACCCGTTCGGTCATGTCCTGGCGGCCGTCATGATGTTCGACAGCACCTGCACCCCGGTGAACGCGCCCACGAACGTCTTGGCCGCCCCCACCAGGTCCACATGCGGCAGGATCTCCCCCGCCGTCTGCGCCTGCTCGAACAGGACCTGCGTCTGCTCCGTCCACGCCTGCATCGGCACCCGCCGGTCCAGCCCGTCCCGCAGCGCACCCTGCTCCACCGTCAGGCGCACACTGCCCCGCACGATCGGGTCCCCGGTGTCCCGGCGCAGCAGATACGCCAGCAGCAACGCCCGTCCACCGCCGTCTGCAGCATCAACTCGCCCTCCGGCAGGTCCGGCAGCGCATGCACCTGCTCCGCCAGCACCCCCTGCGCCAGCTCCTCCTTGGAGGCGAAATGGAAATACAGCGCCCCCTTCGTCAGACCCGACCGCTTGAGGATCTCGGAAATGGTCGCCGCCTCGTAACCGACCTCGTCGAACACCTCGGCCGCCGCCACCAAAATCGCCCGCCGCGTCCTCACGGCCCGCTCCTGCCGCGCCATCACCACCACCTCCGACATCCCCGCACCAACGAAAAGAAACCGGCGGGTTCGTATCTTAGCAGCCCAGCGCTCTGCGGCCAGCCCGCGAACCCACCCCGGGCCCGCCACCGGGCACCGGTCCGTAAACACCACGTAACCAAACCACCATGCCGGTTTTAGTTAGGGACCCAAAGGTCCCTTTCAAGCGGAATGATCGCGTCCGACCAGCACCGTAACCCGGCATATGCCGTCGCCACGACTCTCCAGTGTGACGCACGTCACCCTGAAACCTGCCCAGCGCCTTGAAAACAAAACCGGTGGGTACGTATCTTTGGGCCCTGCGCTTCCCTAGACCACCGGACGCCCCTATCCCGCGGGAGAGGCCATGACCCTGCTGACCCAGCCCATCCAACCCCCCATCCCCACCACCGGGCAGGACACCCCCACCGCACCCCCCACCGCCCCGGCCAGCACCAACCCCCGCACAACCACAGCCACAGGCGCGGGCACAGACGCAGGCGCGGGCGCGTGCACAACGACCCTCCCCACGGCACGGACACCGCCACGGACACGGGAACGGGCACGGACACGAGCACGGGAACGGGCACGGGCACGGGCACGGGCACGGGCACGGGCAGCATCGCCACCCTCTCCACCGACGCGCCGACCCTCACCACAGCAACGGCAACGGCAACGGCAACGGCAACGGCAACGGCAACGGCAATCGTCACCACGGGTGGTGTCACCACGGGCGTGGGCGCCGGAACGAGAAACGGTCAGGAACGGCAACCGGGAACGGGGCGGGGACAGGGACGGGAACAGCGACCGTGACAGGGACCCGGACGACGGCGACCGGGAACGGGGCGGGTCAGGGACGGGAACGGTGACCGTGCAGGGACCCGGGCGACGGCGACCGGGAACGGGGCGGGGACCCGGGCGACGGCGAGCGGGGCGGGGTCGGTGGCGGGCGGCAGACCGGCGCCGATATCGACGCCGGTCACCGCCCCCGCCCCCACCACCCGCTTCCCCCGCCGCCACCCGCCGCCACCCGCCGGCCGGCCGGCCGGCCCAGCGGCGACGACGACACCGACCACGCCACCACCGACGCCGTCACCCGCGAACTGCGCCACCTGCTCTTCGACGGCGACGAACAAGACACCCTCCACACCCCCTGGCGCACCCTGATCACCCACGACGAATTCCTCACCCACGACGACGACCTCACCCCCACCCAGCGCACCGCCCGCTCCTACCAGCGCCTGCGCCTGCTCAACGACACCGCCGCCGGCGACCCCTCGCCCTCGCCCGCGACCCCCGCCGCCTCGCCGCCCTCCACGAATGGACCGGCATCGCCGACAGCGCCCTGGGCACCCTCGCCGGCATCCACTACAACCTCTTCCTCGGCACCCTCCTCGACCACGACCACCCCGAACAACGCGACCTCACCCCCTACACCACCCTCAAGAACACCGGCACCTTCCTCGTCACCGAACTCGCCCACGGCAACGACGCCGCCCACCTCGAAACCACCGCCCACCACCACCCCGACACCGGCGAGTTCACCCTCCACACCCCCACCCCCGGCGCCGCCAAATTCATGCCCAACACCACCACCACCGGAGGCCCCAAAACCGCCCTCGTCGCCGCCCGCCTCATCACCCACGACGGCACCGACCGCGGCATCCACCTCTTCCTCACCCCCTCCACGACACCGACGGCCCCCACCCCGGCATCCACATCACCCCCCTCCCACCCCGCCACCTCCCCCACCCCGTCGACCACGCCATCACCACCTTCACCCACGTCCGACTCCCCCCCACCGCCCTCCTCCAGGCCCCCCACACCCGCCTCGAGGCGGACGGCACCCACCACACCACCCACGGCAACCCCCAAAAACGGTTCCTCACCACCATCGACCGCGTCACCCTCGGCAAACTCTGCATGAGCGCCGCCGCCACCGGCACCGCCCGCGCCGCCCTCACCATCGCCGTCCACTACGCCAACCACCGCCACACCACCACCACAACACCCCCACCCCCCTCACCACCCACCGCGCCCACCACGCCCCCCTCATCGACCACCTCGCCACCACCTACGCCCTCACCCTCCTCCACCGCCACACCCTCACCCACCACACCCACCACCACCACAACACCCCCCTCCCCCCCACCCCCACCAACCCCCGCTACCCCACCGACCCACCCCCACCAAAGAACAGACCCACCACCTCACCGCCCTCACCAAAGCCTTCACCACCCACCACGCCCGCACCATCACCACCACCTGCCGCGAACGCTGCGGCGCCTGGGCCCTCCACCCCCACAACCCCCTCGCCCACTACACCCAACACCTCGAAGGCACCATCACCGCCGAAGGCGACAACCTCCCCATCACCCTCAAAGCCGCCACCCACCTCCTCCTCAACCCCCACCCCCACCCCCCACCACCCCCACACCCCCCAACCCCCTCACCAACCTCACCCACCTCAAAAACCTCCTCCACCACGCCCAACACATCTGGCACACCCGCACCAAACAAGCCCTCCACACCCCCACCACCCCCCACACCCCCCACACCCGCTGGAACAACGCCACCCAACCCGCCCTCACCATGACCCACCTCCACACCACCCTCCACACCACCAACGCCCTCCTCACCACCCTCAACCACACCACCCACCCCACCACCCACACCCACCTCAAAAACCTCACCAACCTCTACCTCCTCAACAAACTCACCCCCCACACCGCCGACCTCATCACCCACCACCACCTCACCCCCACCACCACAACCACATCCACACCACCATCAACCACCTCCACCACACCCTCCACCCCCACCTCACCACCCTCACCAACGCCCTCAACCACCCCCACCAACACACCCCCACCCCACCCCCCCACTAGGGGCGAAGATCCCTGCCGTGCCCGGAGGTTCCCGTGCTCCTCGACCTTCTCCGCTCCGTGCCGACCTGGCGGCCCGCGCCATCCCCGACGGTGCCCCGCTGACCGTGCTGGACCACCTGCTCGGTGCCACAACCGGCGGCGTGCGCCTGGCGCAGCTGCTGCGCCCTCCCGGCCGGCGCCACGTCCGCCGGGTGCTAGAACCGGGCATGACCTTCACGACGTCGGGTGCCGCTGCTGCCGGCATCAAGGCCACCGGCAGCGTCGCCGCTGCACTGATAGGCCCCTACCGGCCCACGGGCGTTCCCGGCTGGGCACCAAGGAGGACCGGGCGGAGGCGTACGGCGGCTGCTGGACGCCTCCACCCGCTCGTTCAACTACGCGTTCCAGTTCTCCCACCTGCAGCGCGAGGCGGGCCGGGCGGCGCACAAGCTGCTGCTGGGCCAGATCCCGCAGGCGTGGGAGGTCAGCGGCGAACTCATCGGCGCACTGCACGGCGTACGGCATTGCGGCACCGTGGCGGTCATCGCCCGCGGCGGAGGAACTGGTCGCCGCGACCAGCGACCTGGAGCTGAACGAGAAGGACAGGGCCCGCTTCCAGCGGCAGGCTGAGGCGGTCGTCACGGCGCAGCGCCTGTTCCTCGACGCGTGCCGGGAGGACCTGTCGTACGCCACCAAGCGGTGGCAAGCTGCTGCGCCGGTACAAAGAGCGGCGCTTCCTCCGGCAGCAGGCTGGCCGCTGACGGTGCGCGGCGGCAGCATCGGCCGGACAGAAGGCGCGCCGCCGGGCGTTCCAGTCTCCACTACGACCGGGTCGAAGCGCGGTGGCCGGCCGCCCGGGGATACGAGCTTTCTGCGGTTGTGTGCCTGGTCAGCCTTGTCTGGGATGGTGCAGCGGCCCCACCCGAAGCAACTCAGTCGCGGCCGGAACTGCTCACCCAACTCACCCTCGTCGGAAAACCGCCGGTCACGGCGATCGTGGTGCATGTCGAGCAGGGCTACCCCCACTGCCCGAAGCGCTGATGCGCGCCAACACCTATCCACCGGAACGGTGGGTGCCCGCTGACGCCCAACCGAGCAGCGCCGAAGTGATGCTGGCCCAGCTGAACCTGCCAGGCATGACCATCGACCAGATCGAGAAGGCCGAACAGGACTCGCTACGCCTGCGATACAAGTGAAACCACACCCAGCTCCACACCCACGCCCCCCATTGGCTCCCTTCCGAGCGTGCGGACGAGGTGGCGGTACTTGGCGAGGTCGTAGCCGCGGTCACCGACTACGACGTCGAGGCGGCGCTGGGGCCGGCCTCGGCCGCCCAGCACCAGCGGCACTGCGTTGAGCAGTGGGACGAGCCGGGTGACGTCGATACGATTGCCGCCGGTCAGAGTGACGGCGAGCGGGATGGCCCGTGGCATTGGTGATCAAGAGGCGTTTCGCTTCCTGGAGCCAGGTTCCCACCCCGGCCAAAGGCCCTCCCGACTGGCACCGGTTGGCACGACAGCCATTCAGTTCTTACGGATGCGGTGGGCCTCGGCAACGAGTCTTCGAGGCAGCTTCGGCCCTGCACACGCGTAGTTGATCAGCAGGTTCCGGTAGGTGATGTTCGCGAGCTGCGGCGCCAGGGCGATCAGCGCCCTCAGGTCGTCGGACGAGCCGGAAAAGCGTGTGCGGTAGGCGGCGCCCGCCGCGCGCAGGGAGACCTCGTCAGGCTCGTATTGCAGGCCTAGGTCGACGAGGCGCGCGGCTGCCGCGAAGTCGCCCTGCTCGGCACGCACGTCCGCCAGGTCCAGGTAGAGGGACCAGTTGGCAGAGTCCAGGAGCAAGGCGCATTCGAAGGCCTTAGCAGCCTGATCCAGGTCGCCCATCACGCGCCACGTGACCGCTCGTGCGACGGCTGTCCACATGACCCGGTCGACGGCATCGGCGCGGTCGCACAGGGCGAAGGACAGTTCGTACCGGCCACACGCCCGGGGCAGCCTGGCCATGGCGGCCAGCGACTCCGGTACCGGATTCCGTTCGGACACCACGTCGAGGGCATGGAACCAAGGCGCGAACCGCTCCCGCATCTCTTCGGTGTTCAGGTCATGCCCGTAGTCCAACGTCCGCAGACACGCCTCGGCCAGCGCCTCGGCACTCACCGCGCCGAGAAAGCGCACATCCCCGAACCAGGGCGCAGCGCCCCATGCCACGTCGGGCCGTACACCCGTGACCGAACCAAGGGCCATCGCGGCGTCGTCCATGTTGCCTTCGAGGAACAAGAAGTACGCCTGCGCCAGCACAGCGCTCAAGGAGCCGTCCTCTTCGAAACTCTCCTTCAGCTCCGAGCGTCGGTCCCGCCACAACTCGGCGAGGGCCGCATAGGGCTCCGGAGCCGCCGGTGCCGAGGCTATCGCCCCCACCAGAAGCTCCACGGCGCCCACCGGGCTTCCGCCGCAGTGCGCCATCACACCGGCGAGACCGACTCCCGCCGCCACTGACTGATTCGACATCGCCAGAGAATACCTGTGGCCAAAGGTTCCGTGAGCACTCCTGCTCGGAGGGCGATACCGCTGCGTCGATCTGCCGGTGACAGCTCCCGACAGCAAGATCACGCGCAAAGGTGACGATTACCGCAGTCGGCGAGCAGACCGTAGTCGGGTCGACCGGGCCACCGTAGGGTCCTGTCATCGCTTGGGGGTTGTGGCAGGGCTACTGAACTGTCGCCGCCCGTTGCTGAACGGACTTGGCCCATCCAGAAGCCCCCGACGACCGTGCTCTCATTGAGAGGTGCATTGACCCATGAGCTGAGGACACCCTGTGATCACGCAAGGAGTACGGGTAACAGGCCGGTGCAGCACCTGCGGAGGCACGACAACCTGCGACGTCGGTCAGTTCGTCGACGGTGGCATGCTCTGCTGGAGCACCGAAGGCCGATGCGCGGACTGCCCGAATGGATGGTGCGAGCAGGACAGCGGCCCAGTTGCTCCCGAGGCCGTCCGACAAGCTCTTCTGTTTGCCCACGGGCCCGCGCGACTTCGCCTGTCCGCAGACGTGCCGAACCTCGTGCCCGTGATGCAAGCCTCCGCAGTGCACGGGAACTCTCCCTGGGCGAAGCACGTGTGCAGGCCACGCAATTCGCCGAGACGGGTCTCATCGGCACCCTCGCCGAGATGGAGATGCTGGCTGTTCACCTCCGGGGACACGCTGTCCCGGTGACCGTGAATCAGCTGGGTGAACTCCATCCGGACAGCAACTGCGCTTCTTGACGCCGGCATGGACAAGTCTGGACGACCTGTTGGAGCACCGCCCGCTGACGGACAAATGGCAGATGCTTTCAGCACCGCGTCGATGGGCGGCGCGCACCGGAGCCCACGGCGCCTTCGGACGACGGGCGATCAGGGGCAGGTGGGATCCTCGGTGATCCTCACCTGTTGCGGGGCGTCTCGAGGGAAGGTCCAGATGCGGCCTGCGGTGCTGGTGGCGGTCACAGTGGTCGCGTCCAAGGTGACCCTGCTGAACGGGTTGGAGGAGCAGGAGACCGCCAGCCATTCCAAGGTGCCTTCGTCGTCGTCCCGGACCAGGGCGACCCAGCCGATACTCCCGTGATCCAGTCCCTCGCCGCATAGGGCACGGCTTCCGAGGTAGGTGCACGAGGAGTGTGTACCGTCGATGCTCATCCAGTCTGTGGGGGTCCATGCGGTAGCTCGCAGGATTTCCCACCACTGCCAGTCCTCGGCCCGGGGGTCGTCTCGCCGGTCGGGCGGGGAGAACCGCATGAGACTCATCACTGACAGAGAGCCGTCGGAGAACACGATGAAGTCTCCGAAGGGCGCTTCGCGGGCACTCCAACGTTCAGGTACCTGGTTGATGTTGGGCATCGCGTCGAACGAACTCACGTCCACCATGATGACAGCGAGGACGCATTGCGGAGCGACGGCTTCAGAACGGTGCGTGGCCAGCCTGGCCTGACGTCCCGGTCGGTGAAGTCTCAGTGGGCGGGGGCAAGCCGTACAGCGCCTTGAGAACCGTCGTGGCGCGAGTCACGGTGGATGCAAGCCCCCACCCACTCCGCGTGATCGGCACCCGACCAGCCAAGTCGGTCAGGACCGTCCTCATGCCCAGCCATGGTGATCGCCCGGTCTTCCCCGTGGTTCCCCGCTCGCAGTTGCACGCGATGGGGGCACGCTCCCCTTACCTGGGCCGGGCAGCCTCCTGGGCTGCGAAACTCTCTGAGTGAGCTATCCAGCAACGGACGAGCTGTCCTCCGCCGAGCGGGCCTTCATGATCAATGCGACTGAGATCGACGTCCTTCCCGGTGTCTGGGGCGACCTCGACGAGCCGCTGGCGTCCGGGCATTCCTCGGATCTTGTTCCGATCCTCCTGTCTCTCGTCGACAGGGGGTGGATAGAGGTGTGTCGGGTCATCCCTTGGACCGCACCCGATGGGGCTACGGGATTCCAGCCTGGTCCTTCACTCCCGAAGCAGGTCCTTCCTGCTCTTCTGTTGGACACCGAGAACTGGGAGTACCCGCAATCCGGCGAGTGGTTGGGGTGCCTGACATTGACCCTCACCGAGGCAGGACAGCAGATCCCCCGGTGACTCGCGGTAGATGACACGGCCGGCTGGCCCCGATGGCTCAAGCTCGATGGTCGGCCTGGTCGTAGGACGTCTTGGGGCTCCTGGCAGAACGACGCCCGGACAACTCGCCTGGTGGGGGCAGGACTCGACCGACAGGATGGGCCGTGACCGTAGGCGGGTGAGGAATAGGGGAGCCGGTGGATCTGATCCATCTCTCGGACGGCGACAACAGCTTCCGGGTACGTGTGCTGGGCCGCCGCTGCCGGGAGTGCTGCCGCTGCACGACCTGCTCGACGCTGAGGTCCTCATCGGGAGTGGCTTTGTGAGGGGACGGCTGAACCTGTCCCTGTTTCCCGACGACCTGGACCGCTGGTCGCACGCCCTGGATGTGCTTGCAACGGGCCGTGACGTCTGCTGGATGGACAACAACCGTAGCCCTGAGATCAGGGTCCAAGCGTTCAACGAAGAACACGAGACCCCCGCCGTGAGTGTGGAGGACGTGGCCCGCTCCGGCATCTCTGTATTCCTTCCCCTGTGTCTTGAGGCCGGATGGATCGACGACCAGCGGCAGCTGCTCCAGATGGTGCGGCGGCAGTGGCCGAGCGAAGTCCTCCAAACGTCACCGGGCGCCTACGAGTGGCGGCGCTGACTGCGACCGGTCGGCGCCGGCAGATGAGCGCGCGGGCCAGGCTGCGGAACGCCGGTGTGTGTCATTGCGGATCTCCCGGCGGATCCAAGGCAGGCGGAACCAGTGCAGGTGGGCGAAGGCACGCTCCACGACGCAGCGTTGAGTCCCGAGTCCGGAGCCGTGCTCGGTACCGCGCAGTGCGCCCAGCGGCTTCGCTCCGAGGGACCGGACGAGATGGCGGTACTTGTCGTGGTCGTGGCCGCGATCGCCGAGCACTGTGTCCGGGCGACGCCTGGGCCGACTGCGCGCGCCCCGCACGGACGGACCTGCTTCCGGCAGCAGGGTCAGGTGGGGACGTCGTTGCGGTCGACGCCCGGCAGCGTGGCCGGCATGCCTGCGGGACGTTCCCGCGGCCGTCACCGGACGTCGCCGCAGCTGCTCGCCGAAGTTCCGGGCAGGATGAACGGCGGGCTCCGACCGGAGCCGGCCGGTGAC
Organism: Streptomyces sp. Tu 2975; assembly: GCF_009832925.1. Lineage (GTDB taxonomy): Bacteria > Actinomycetota > Actinomycetes > Streptomycetales > Streptomycetaceae > Streptomyces. Next base: position 7,601,677 of record NZ_CP047140.1, on the reverse strand, counting down.
CGGCGGACACGAGGACGGAGGGGGAGACGCATGGGCAGCGCCAAACATGTTCCCCAGACCCGCGACATGGCAGGGGACGAGCTCTCCGGCGACGAGGCATGGGCGGCGCTGCGCACGTACGGCCGGCGGCAGCTGTTCGTCGACGCGTTCCTCCGCTTCCGTTACGCGGACGGCTTCAGCCACTCCCGCGCCCTGGCGTTCCAGGTGGCACTCTCCGTGGTGCCGTTCACCATCGCCCTGGTGGGCCTGGCGACGACGCTGCACACCGAGAGCGTCGGCCGCGCGGTGGAGCTGGCCCTCACCCGGATCGCACCGGGCGCCAGCGCCCGGCTGATCGAGGACGCGCTGGCCGAAGGGCGCCGCAGCGCGGGCACGGACACCGCCGGGGCGGTCGCGATGTGGCTGGGGCTCGGGTTCGCCGTGGTCAGCCTGGTGTCGGCCATTGCCCAGATCGAACGCGGCACCAACCGCATCTACGGCGTCGAACGGGACAGGCCGTTCGCCGCCAAGTACGGCAGGAGTCTGCTGCTCACGGTCGGGGCCGGGGTTCCCATGACGGTCGGCTTCCTCGTCCTGGTCGCCGGGGACACGGTCGCCGGTTCCCTGATGGATTCCACCGGTGGCGGCACGACGTTGCCCGCGTGGTGGCACTGGGTCCAGGTCCCGCTCGGCATCACCTTGGCGTGGGTGGCGTCGGCCACCCTCTTCCGCTGGTCGCCACGCCGGGTGCAGCCCGGATACACCTGGCTCGCCTTCGGCTCGGCCGTGCACTTGGCGCTGTGGATCGCCGCTACGTGGCTCCTGGCTCTGTACGTGGAGTACAGCGGCTCGTTCGGTGCCGTCTACGGGCCGCTCACGGCGTTCGTGGCACTGCTGCTGTGGGCGAACCTGACCGGTGTCGCTCTGTTCCTCGGCCTCGCCTTCGCAGCGCAGCTGGAGGCGGCGCGGGCGGGCGACACGGAGCCGGTCAACGAGGACCGGTTCCACCCTGCGGACGAGGGCCGGCTCTGAGGATTCCGGGTGGCGGATCAGGCGACCACCTGGTGCGTCAGTTGGCCGTCCCAGGTGGCTTGCCGCCCCGGCTGCCGCGCCGCAAGCGATGGCCGCGTTGATCGGCCGGAACGGGAATGACTGCCAGGATGCCGCGCCTGCTCAGGTGCTCACGGATGGCAGGCGAGGAGTACGCCTTGTCGGCCAGGACCACGTCCGGCCGGGTGCGGCGCCGCCCTCGCCGTCGGGGAATACGCAGGCGTGCCGTCACATGAGCGAAGGCGGGTACGTCACCTGCCTGCCCAGCAGTGAGATGGAAGGCCAAGGGCCGACAGATGCCGTCAGTCGCGAGATGGATCTTCGTGATCAGCCCGCCGCGGGATCAGCCGACGGCCCACTGCCCGTCAGTCAACGGCACACCTTGACCAACGATCAGGCGGTCTGGAGCGAGCGTTACGCGCTGCCGGTGCCACCGGCCTTGCCGGCAGCGGTCCACCAGGCGATCACCCGGGTTGCCATCGCTTCGGGTCGCAGGCCGAGAGGATCGAGTCCGAAGTGATCCTCCAGCTCATGTCGTAGGAACTCTCCGATCCCGGTCTGGTTGGCGCCGCCACGCAGCCGCTGGAGCAAGGGGGCGAGCATGCAGTCGTACTCGTCCTGTACGTCGTCGGCGACGCCGATCGGATCCCACGCATTGAGCAGATGCCGAAGGTCGTTCTCGAGGGATGGGGCCCATGGCTGCATCGCCCAAGAGTGCCACCCGGAAGCGCCCGCCGGTCACTCGCCCCCATCTCACGACATCCGGCGGTGAGGAGAGCCGGCGAGGGGTGCGACGCGGGTGAGGTATTCGTCGCGCTCGCAGCCGGCGTCGGGATCGCCGCCGGTCGGGCACATCACGGGATCAGCCACCTCACCGAAGAGGAGGACGGGAATTACGCAGTCGGTGCCGGAGAACGTGAGATGCAGGTAGGCACCGCGATCCGCGGCCTCGCCCTCCTCCGAACCGAAGACCCAAGTGCCGGACGACAGGCGCGTATGGTCCCCGCAGGGCTCTGCCGCCGACAACCGGGCAACCTCCTCGCCGGTGAAACTCCGGTTCTCGCGGAAGGCCAGGGTCGTACCCTCCCGGCTACGCCACCGCCCTGTCAACTGGTCGGCAGTAAGCCCCACGGCGTGGTACGCCGCAGCGTTGCAGGCAGCCGTCATCACACCAACAGCCGTCACCAGCGCGGCACGCCACCCACCCATGCGTCCCACAGCAGCCCCTCCCCGCACCCCAGGAACCCCATCCTTCGACGCAATATTTGAACACGATCAAATCTGCGGCTCGCGCGCGCCCCGGATGCCGGCCGTGCCATGAGCAGAGCAGTCCGGGACACGGGGCCTCCATCCCCGCCCAGCGGGGCAGCGTGACGAAGACGGTGGCGCAGGGGAGTTGCGTACGCCACGTTTCGACCATGGGTTGAACACCGACTCGCCCCGAGGCCGTTTATCTCGGTAACCGGAGCTCCACCTACAGACCGGTTAGTGAGGTTCGCACATGCCAAGGATCCTTTCGCAAGGCACCAAGCGCCGCCGCCGGTCAGGGGCCGGCGCCCAGCCACGTCGGCAGGCCACGGTCCCCTGCCGACCACCCACCTTTGAGCGGTCGAGCCGATGAACTACTGCATCCCATGCCGTCGCACCCTCAACGGCACTGTGACATGCCCGGAATGCGGGGCGTACGAGCCCGACACGGTACCGGCGAACGAAGGAAGCGACAGCGCTCAGGCAGCCGACACGGCAGCGCTGGACGGCCTCTTCAGCGAGGAGCCGGGCCCCTCCGAGCCCACCGATGCTTCCTCGTCCCCCGCAGCCGATGTGCCGGCACCCCGACGCCGCGGTCGGCCGCAGATGAAGAAGTACGGCAGTCGGACTCTCGCTGCGGCAACCTTCGCCATGATCGGCAGTCTGGCCACTGCACTGCTACTGCCCCAGCAATCCGCCGGCACCCCAGGAGCAGCGCCGAGTCCGGAACGGGCATCCCCTGACGAGCCTGACGTCGGCGCCACCGAACCGCCGAGTGCGTCACGTTCGCCCGAACGTGCGGCCACCCGTCCCGCCAGAGACGTCAGGGACCGGAAGGGCACTGGGCGTCCGCGCGCGACACCCACCGAGCGGGATTCACCGACTCCCGAGGCTCCCACTGCCACCATCGGTCCACCGCCACCCGTGAAGGCCAGGCCGACCACCCGCCCTTCCAGTAGCCGTCCCAGCAAGCCGCCGGCCTCTCCGTCGGCGACCCCTCCCCCAAGCCCTTCCAGTAGTCCCAGCGGCTCGCCCACGAGCAGTCCCCTGCCGAGCACCACGGGCGTGCCGGGGACTGATGGGTAGGCGCGGGCCACCGGGTTCAAACTACTGACTGGCTTTTGGGGTGAGACGCCAGCGGATCGGGGGGGGTCGGCCGATCCGTTGAGGAGACCGTCAGGTGCCGACCACCGTGTCGCCATCCATGAGCCGCCAGGCGTCGATCACTGCCCGTCCGCCCCTATCGGATCAGACCGAGCACAGTGTCGCCAGACGGGTTCGGGGGCCTGTGGCGTCCCGACACCACACACGCTGCTCGGCACATCGCCCGGCGGCCCTCGCCGCACTCGATGAGCCCGGTCCGCCGCCCCGACGGGTTACAGGAACAGGTTCCTGTCCGCAGCACGTTGACGTCCACACATGCCTGTCTGCCGGAGCATGTGGGGGCAGCGGCGCCGCTTCCGGCCGACGCACAGCGGGCTGTTTCCTTCGGCCGCCTTGTTCTGCTGCCTGCCCAGGGGACGGGCCGCCGCTCCGATCCGCCGCGTGCGCAGCCGAGCTGTGTCAGTGCACGCAAGCATGCAACAACACACGTGCTCAGGTCCTCGCGGTCGCTCACGAGTGTGGCCTTCGACCGGCCCGGTGCCGTGAAGCACCGCATCGGACGTACCCTGCATCACAACAAGCACAACAGCTTTCAGCAACAACCCCATTCCGCAGGGAGCGACCATGACCAGCAACCACAGCATCGCCGCCACCACAGCCATGCTCCAGGCCGAGCTCCCGCAACTGGAAGAGCACCAACAGGCACTGCAGAAGGAACTGGAGCAGGTGACCGAGCGGCTGGAGTCCGTGCGCGGTGCCCTGACAGCGCTCAATGCCTTGGCCGGCACCACGCTCCCCCGGCCGCGAGCCGAAGCCCCGGCAGCCACGGAAGCAGCTGTGGAGGAAGCGTCCACCGAACCGGCCAACGACCCGGCACCCGAACCGGTGGCCGCACCGGTGCCGGCACCGGTCGACGAGGCTCTGCAGCCGAACGACACCGCTGTACCTGCTCAGAAGAAGGCAACGAGCCCGCGCCGCTCCCCGCGCAAGGCTGCCGCAGCTCCGCGCAAGGAGGCCGCTCCCAAGGTGGCCGACGAGCCGGCGTCCAAGCGCCGCCGGACGAAGAAGGCCGCCAGCGGCAAGGCGTCCAAGGCCACGACGGCTCAGCGGACGGCGGCCGCCGGAGCCGCGACCCAGGACGCCGGGGGGCTCACCGACCAGGTCATCGCCGTGCTGGCCGACCGCCCCGACACGCCGCTGCGTGCACGCGACGTCGCGGAAGCACTCGGTCGTGGCGCCACCATGGGCAGCATCAACACCGTACGCAGCACCCTCGACCGCCTCGTCGCCACCTCCCGCGCCCACCGCGCCGGCCGCGGCCTCTACCAAGCCCCGGCCAACTGACGGTTACCAAACGGTTCGGCCGGAGGGGCGACCCAGCGCACCCTGGCTCGCCCTCAAAGGTCGTTGCGTGAGTTCTGGCAGGCGGTGGGGGCTTGGGCATGGTGGACGTTCATCGACGACCACCTCCTACGGTGCCGTACCGGGCAGCGCTGCGCGATACTCGTCCTGTGGAGTGGTTCGAGCAGGCACGGGCAGCGGAACAGCTCCGGAATTGCGGTAGGCCCGGCTGAATTCTCTTGAACCGGTGCCGACGCCAGCGGGGTTCATCGTGCAGAGGGTGCAGCCCTGCAGCGGAATCAGCCCGTAGTACGGGGCCGCGCCGCTGCCGCCCATGTTTGTGGGGAAGTCTCGGTAAGGCTGTGGCAGTTCCATGTCTTGCTCGGCTTCAAAGGCATCTGCCGGAGCTCTGGGCAGGCGCGGCCCGAGACGGAATTCGTGCCGCTCCTCGCCGAAGGAGTGGCTTCGGTCGGGCGTGCAGCGGATGTGTGCGAGCTTGCGTCGCAGCCGCGGGATGCGGGAGTCCATGCGGGCTCTTCTCTCGTGCCGCCCCGAAATCTCTCGTGCGGAGCGAGAGATCGTCCTGCGAGTAGGACCTGCTTCCGTAGGAGCTGGAAAGCCGGCCCGGCCGAACATATGGCGCTTGAGCACTTCTGCTCCACACGACACCGAGCAGCGCCCTCATGCCGTGTTCGACGTTCATGAGAAGCGGCAGCCCGTGCTCAGGGGCACTCCGCATGGCGGCGTCTTCAGCTGTGGAGAGGCGGCCGCTCAAAGCGCGGGTACGTCGCCGAGGGACCGGCCGGGCCGCGGTGCCGCTCGCCGGTATCAGGATGCGTGAGGTCGCTGGAGTCCCTGGAGGAGGAGAGCGATCAGGCGTCGGGGGTCGTAACGGGGGTCGTTGTCGCGTCCGATGCAGAGGTTGCCGATGCCGCGCATCAGCTCGTAAGGCTGCGTGCCGGCCCTGATCTCGCCGGCCTCGACGGCAGCGTCGAGCAAGTGGGCGCAGACAGGCAGCAGGCGGTCGAGGAAGTAGGCGTGCAGCGCGGCGAAGCGGTCGCTTTCGGACTGCAGGGCGTCGGCGAGGCCGTGCTTGGTGACCAGGAAGTCGACGAAGAGGTCGATCCACTGGCGCAGCGCCTCGAACGGGGAGTCGGCACTGGCCAGCAAGTTCGGGCCGGCCTCGGCGCATGCCTCGATCTGGTGGCGGTAGACGGCGGTGACGAGATCCGCCCGGGTCGGGAAGTGGCGGTAGATCGTGGCCATTCCGACGCCCGCCCGGGCCGCGATCCGGCGGATCGGCGCGTCGACGCCGGCGGTGACGAACACCTCGGCGGCTGCAGCGAGCACCGTCTGCCGGTTGCGCTGCGCGTCGGCCCGCTTGCCGCGGGAGGCCGACCCCCCTGCAGGGCTCTCGGTGGCCATCACGTCGTCCTTCCATACCGATTGACAATACGGAGCGGCGCTCCGGATACTAAACGGAGCAGCGTTCCGCTTCAGCTTATCCGAAGCGGGACGCCCTGACCGCCTTGTCCGTCGCCGGTCCCATGAGACCGGCGGACGGCAGGTGCCACCGAAAGGGCATCCACATCGTGAGCACATCCACTTCCGCCGGCGCCGACACGCGGGGCACGCCCGTCCCGGTGCTGTCCTTCAGCCCCGTAGTCCTGTCCGTGCCCGGACGTCCCGTGGACCTCCACATGCGCGTCTCCGCGCCCGCTACCGGATCCGGTCTCCCCGTCCTCCTCCTGTCCCACGGTCACGGCCCCTCGAACAACCTCTCGTCGCTCAACGGCTACGCCCCCCTCGCCAACTTCTGGGCCGCCCACGGGTTCGTCGTCGTCCAGCCCACCCACCTCACCTCCCGGACACTGAGCCACCTGGTCGCCGACGCACCCGGTGCACCGGACTTCTGGCGCTCCCGCGCCGAGGACATGACGCACATCCTCGACCGGCTCGACGTGATCGAGCGCACCGTGCCGCAACTCGCGGGACGGATCGACCCCACCAAGGTCGCCCTCGCCGGACACTCGCTCGGCGGCTTCACCGCCGCCCTCCTGCTGGGCGCCGGGATCACCGACCCCGGCACCGGGAACGTGGCGCACCTCCTCGAGCCCCGGATCAAAGCCGGCGTCCTGCTCGCCGCGCCCGGCAGAGGTGGCGAAGTCCTCAACGGGCCCATGGCCGAGCAGTGGCCGATCATCGGGGCCGTCGACTTCTCCACCATGACCACACCCGCGCTGGTCGTCGCCGGCGACAAGGACGACTCCCGACACTTCACCGACATGGGCCCGAGCTGGCACGCCGATCCCTACACCTTGGCCCCCGGCCCCAAGACCCTGCTCACCCTGTTCGACGCCGAGCACGGACTCGGCGGGATCGCCGGATACGACGCAGCCGAGACCACGGACGAGAACCCTGAACGAGTCACCGCCCTCGCCCGGCTCACCGCGGCCTACCTCCGCACCCGGCTTCACCCCGACACCCCTGCGTGGCGGACCGCGTGCGAGGCGCTGACGACCGGCCCCGGGGCAGTAGGACGAGTCGAATCCAAGTAGGCCCCGGTGAGGAGTACGTACACGGCACCGCCCCCGCCTTGTCGGTAGGCCGCCCGGGGCGGCGACCGCTCATGCGTCGACCCCGACACGGTTTCGATGCAGGTGAGCTGTCTCGTCTGCCCGGTCATCTTCCCGGCTTCCAGCTCTTGCATGTTCTATGGCACAGCCCATAAGTTACCGACAGGTAACCCGCTGGGCGGGTCACCTCCTCATCCGGAAGGTGGTGGGCGGGTTGAGTCCGCGCAGAAGTGACAGCCGTGAGCGGATGATCCTCAGCGCTGCTGCTCTGCTGCGTGAGTACGGGGCGGGCGGGACCAGCGTCGACCGGGTGCTCGCACACAGCGGAGCTCCTCGGGGCTCCGTGTATCACCACTTCCCCGGCGGGCGGGCGCAGCTCATCGACGAGGCGGTGGCGCTGGCGGGAGACTTCATCGCGGGTCTGATCGATGCCGCCATGCAGGCGGATGATCCGGTGGAGGCCGTCGACGCGTTCTTCGTGCTGTGGCGCGACCGGCTTGTGGAGAGCGGCTTTCGGGCCGGCTGCCCGATCGTGGCGGTGGCGGTCGAGACCAACGACGACGCACCCCAGCTTGCCCGTTCCGCCGCCGCTGTCTTCGCCCGCTGGCAGGAGGCCCTCGCGGCCCTCTTCTTTCGGCACGGCCTGACCGAGGAACGCAGCCGCCGGCTCGGCGCCTTCGTCATCGCCGCGGTCGAAGGTGCGGTGATCATGTGCCGGGCCGAGCAGAGCACCGCCCCGATCGAAGCGGCCGCCGCCGAGATCCACAACCTGCTCCTCCATACCCTGCGTGACCGCCCCGGTGCCGAGCCCGGGCCCCGGTAGTAGTCCGCAGCCACCTGCCCCAGTCAGCTCAGCTCGAAGGAGTCACCATGCCCTCGCTCGACCGTCAGGACAACGTCTTCGTCCTCGACCTCGGGGACGGAGAGAACCGCTTCCATCCCGACTGGATCACCGCCGTCAGCGCCGCGCTCGACGAGGTGGAGAAGGCCGAAGGCCCCCGCGCCCTGGTCACCGTCGCCACCGGCAAGTTCTACTCCAACGGGCTCGACCTGGACTGGCTGTTCGCCCACGCCGACCAGCACCAGGACTACGTCGTCTCCGTCCATGAACTGTTCGCGCGGATGCTATCGCTGCCCATCGTCACGGTGGCCGCACTGCAGGGGCACACCTTCGCCGCCGGCGCGATGTTCTCCCTCGCCCACGACTTCCGCGTGATGCGCACCGACCGCGGCTACTGGTGCCTGCCCGAAGCGGACATCAACATCCCCTTCACCCCCGGCATGGCGGCACTCATCCAGTCCCGGCTGGCGCCGCAGACCGCGCACGAGGCCATGCTCACCGCCCGCCGCTACGGCGGCGCCGACGCCGCCGCGGTCGGCATCGTCGACCAGGCGGTCGGCGAGGACGCCGTGCGCTCCACCGCGATCGAGATCGCCCGGGCGCAGGTGAACAAGGCCGGAGACACCCTCGGCACCATCAAGGCCCGCATGTACGCCCCGGCCCTGGCCACCCTGCGCGACACCGCCGCCCCGCTCGGCTGACCAGCTCCTCACCGACAGCACGCCCCGCGTCCCGGGCTCGCCCCGGGGCGCGGGTCCGCCCCACGGACCGCGACGGCCCACAGCGCCTCGATTACCCTGCGGCGATGACGATTCGGCAGGTCTCGGACGACGGCAACGGTGACAGAGACGGTGCCTGGGCCGCACTCTTCGAAGCGTTCACCCCCTCCCCAGGCATCGCCGGGGCGTGGCTGTGGGGTCTGGGTCTCAATAGAGCCGCACCGGCAGAGGTGTTGATCCGTATCCTCGACGCCGGGAGGGCGGATTTCCTGTTCCGTAAGGACCTTCCTCCCGGTGTCCTCGACGCAGCAGTCGTCCATCCGGTGAGACGTGTCTGGGGCACCGCCGCGGAATCCGGGAACCTTTCGCCCACACAGTGGGGCCGGCTCCTCGCTGCCACCGCCGACCTGCCGGTCCATGGGCTTCTGGCGGAATTGGCAGCCGAAAAGTCCGCGGACCGGCGACCGTACGCCGGCGTCGGCATCGGACGTCCGCCGCACCCCGAGTCGCAACCGCCCTCGACGCCGACCGAGATCGCCGCGATGGCCGACGCGGTTCCGGCGACAGCTCCGGACGACCGTACGTACGCCTTGTGGTGGATCGCCGCGCTCCACAACGACCCGGACGCCATGCGGCTGCTCGCCTCGTACCCCAACCTCTGGATCCGCCGCAGCGTGGCCCGCGCCCGGCGCCTGCCGCAGGACGTCGTGCGACTCCTCGCCCACGACGAGGACCGCGTTGTGCGCCTCTTCCTCTCCGAGTCCTGCGACGACGCACCGGCGGATCTGCTCCTCGATGTGTGGAGCTGGTGGTCCGGCAGCCTCTCGTTCCCCGGCCGCCCCCGCAACCATCCCAACTTCCCCCGCAGCGGCCTGCTTCGCCACGCTGACTCGCCGCAGCCGCGCATGCGACTTCTCGCGCTCGACGACCCCGCGTCGACCGGCGCCCTCGTCGAGCAGCTCAGCCACGATCCTGACCCTTGCGTGCGCGGGCGAGCGGCCGAGGATGTGCGCCTGTCACCCGAATCCGCAGCGAGGCTGACCGACGATGCCGACCACGCTGTCCGTCGCCTCGCCCGGAAACACCCGGCCCTGCCACGGGCGAACGTGGTGCCCTTGCTCCTCGACGAACACAGCGCCAAGGACACCGCCGAGAATCCGGCGATCCCGGCCACTGTCATGCGCCGCATGGTCGCTCTCGCCGCCGCACACGCCTGACCCTCTGCGCCGGTCGGGCCCGGCAGGCATGCGGCCCGCCAACGCCTTCCCCGCGGTGACGACCCGCGAAGGGGTGCGGCTTCGTCGCCGCCCCGCCCGACAGAGCCTGAACAACTCGATCCGCCGCAAAGCCGTGAGGGGGAAGGCGTACTTGAGGCCGACATACCCAAGTGCCCGTTCGGAGCACTCGGACCGGGATACTCCGACCATGGATTCCGGGGTGATGGGGAACGTGACACGCTCGAACGTACCGGTGCCGGTGACGGTGCCCGGATGTACGACGTCGGCGCACGGTGCGGGATGGTTGCTGCGCCCCGCGGTGGCAGCGGACGTGGAGGTGATCGCGGAGTTGCGGGCCACGGTCATGCGGGCGGACCTGGAACGCCTCGGCCGCTACGACGAGCACCGGGTGCGGCAGCGGTTGCGGGATTCCTTCTCGACACGGCACACGTCGGCCATCATGATCGAGGGCGAACTCGCGGGATGCGTCACGGTCCGGCCCGCCGAAGGCAGGCAGTGGCTGGAGCACTTCTACCTCGCTCCGCATCGGCAGGGCCGAGGCCTGGGATCCGCCGTCCTGCGCACGCTGCTGGAACGGACCGACGCCCAAGGCATGACCGTGGCTTTGAACGTCTTGCAGGGCAGTGCTGCCCGCCGACTGTACGAGCGCCACGGATTCGACGTCGAGGCCCAGGACCCGGTCGACGTCTTCATGGTGCGCCCGCCGGGGTCCCGCACCGGCCCCGTGATCGCCCCGCCGACGGAGCTCTGACCGACCACCGGCAGAACCGCGAAGGGGGCACAGACCTCGATCTCGGACCGAGTCGTAAGCTTCCGCCGTGAACGACGACACCACGACACACGGCATACGGATCAGACCGGGCAGCCCGGCCGACGCACCGGCCGTTCTGGACATGCTCGACTCCGCGGTGGCCTGGATGAACGATCGCGGCAACACCGAGCAGTGGGGCACGACTCCGTACTCACAGACGCCCGACGGCGTGGAGCGGGTCGAGCGGTACACGACCGAGAACGCCCCGTACATCGCGGAGTTGGACGGGACCCCCGTCGGAGCCGTGGTGCTGGACTCTGCGCCCAGTCCGCAGATGCCGATCGCGCCGGCCGAGGAACCCGAGCGGTACGTCCGGCTGCTGGTCTCCGACCGACGGCACGCCGGTCTGGGCATCGGGGCGGCGCTGCTGGCCCATGCGGCCGAGGAGACCCGGCGGGCGGGCGTGGAACTGCTGCGGGTCGACTGCTGGGCCGGCGGCGGGGGCGAACTGGTCGCCTTCTACGAGCGCAACGGCTTCACCTCCACGGACCGATTCCAGGTGGGAGCGTGGCCGGGCCAGGTGCTGGCCCAGCGGGTCCGCTGACGGCCTGGCAGTGCACCGGCGGCCAAGGGCAGCGGCACGCCTGGTCCGAGGAGCTCGCCCGCTCGTCGGACCGGGCCGGCCCGGTCGCTACCGAGCACCTCGGCGGGTCCCCAGATCCTGCACCCACCAGGGGCCGCCGGGCCCGAGGTTGACTCCCAGGCCCATGTCCTTGAAGCGGCAGTCCAGGATGTTTTCGCGGTGCTCGGGGCTGCGCAGCCAGTCGGCCACCACGGTCGAGGGGTCCGTGGGGCCGCGGTGGATGTTCTCGGCCCATCGGCTCCAGTTGTAGCCGGCGGAGGTCATGCGCTTTCCGCCGTCGCGGCCGTCCGGGCCGACGTGGGCGTAGTAGTCGTGGGCTGCCATGTCGTCGGCGTGGACACGCGCGGCATGCTCCAACTGGGGATCCACCGTCAGCCGGGAGCAACCCGCCTTGTCACGTTCCGCGTTGATCAGGGCGGTGATCCGCGCGGCCCCGCTGCCGAGCGCCCGCCCGGCGGCGGGCGGCAGCGGGGCCGCGGTGTTGCCGGTGGCCCGGCCGGCGTCGCCGGGATCGGTGGAGCCGCGAGTTCCGGTGCCGCCCGTTCCCGCCGACACCATGAACGCCGCCGCGGCCGCGGCGACGAGCAGGGCAGTGCCTGCCGCCAGAGCCAGGACGAGGCGAAACGAGCGTGGTCGGCCTGCCTTCGGGCGGAATTGCATGGGAGCCTCTCCTTCCACGGCATGGCATGACGTCGACGCGACGGCCGGACCGCGAGCCCCGGAGCGGGACCGCGGAGCACGCCGGCCGAAGACGACATTCGGGGAAACCTCGCAGCGGCGAGGCTTTCACAAACGGACCGGGCCGCCCGGCCCACGCGCCCGTGTCGGGCACATCGAGGGATGTGCCGGGCGTCGTTGAACTGCGCCGGTCACAGCGGGTGACGCTTCGGGATGCGGTTGCCGGCCCGCGCTGGTTCGCTGGTCGGGCCCGCTCTTCCGAGTTACCGCAAGGAGCGATGATCATGAGCGTTGAAGGTGAGTCCGGCGGCCGTGCCCGTCAGATGCGCGAGAAGGCGCAGGAGCTGAAGCAGGCCGCGGAGCGCGCGTCGGATCCCCAGGAGCGTCAGCGCCTGGAGGAGAAGGCCAAGCGGCTGCAGTCGCAGAGCGAGCAGGAGAGCAGCATGGGCGGCGGCGACATCTACCCGCCGCAGTAACCGGCACAGCAGACGGCCTCGACGCTGCCCGGCCGGGCGGTCCTTCACGGACCGACCGGCCGGGCAGCGTCTTGTGACCTCACCGACCGCTCGCCGGGCAGGAACCCGGCGAAGGGCAGCTGCGGGTCTGCGGCTTGCCGCGAGGGAGACCGGGCCTGGTCGGTCACTGTCGTCACTGGGCCGGCCCCCGCCCCCGTGGTGCGGGGGCCGGCCCAGGGTCGGGGGGCGGCCGGCGGGACCGCGGCCGTGTGCGGGGTCAGTAGAGCTTGGCGACAGCGGCCGCAGTCGTCTTCTTGAAGCCCGCCAGTGGTGCCCCGTCGAGGTCGCCCAGCTGGCTCCACTCGACGACGGTAACCGCGCGGCCGTCCCGGCCGACCGAGTACAAGGCGATGTCCGTGGAGCCGACCTCGGGGTGGGAGGTGTCGATGCTGTAGACGTGTGCGCCCTCCTCGATGTCGATGCCGCCGTGGTAGAAGGCCTCGCCCTCCAGTCCGGGGTCCTCGGCCTTCAGCCGGTCCAGGCAGGCCTCGATCGAGGAGCGGAGCTTCTCGGCGAGCGCCTTCGCCTTGGCAGTGGTGGACGCGACGGTGGTCGTCTGGCGGGCAGTCGTGTCCAGCTCGGTGCGGAAGTCGCGGTACCGGGTCGAGGACTTCGGCGTGACGCCCGCCGTGCACATCGAACTCACCTCCGGCAGTCCGTTTCGGACCGGGTCGGCATGCCAGGGAGTGCTGGAGGCGGGCAGTTGCGCGGCCGAGAGGAAAGCCGGCAGCGGGCCGGCAGCGGCGCCGGCCGTGGTGAACGGGACGGCGGCCACGGCCATGGCCGTCGCGGTGACGGCGGCGAAGCGGATGCGGTTCATGGATGTTCTTCCCCCAGTCGTTCTGTGGCTGATCGACCGCCAGACTGGGTTCCGGGAGAGGCACTTGCAAGGACCGAAGCCCGTTCGGGAACGGTGGAACCATTCCACCCCCGATGACGTGGCCTTTGTCGAGCGGGGTGAAACGCCTCCTGAAACGGCCGGCACGGGAGGAGCGCGTGATGGAAGCCCCGATGGACGACCCGGCGGAGGCGACCGAGGCGTTCGCCCGGAAGCTGAGCGAGCTGCGGGAGCGATCCGGCCGGACCTACGGTTCGCTGGCACGCCGGGTGGGAGTCGGCGCGTCGACACTCCACCGGTACTGCTCCGGGCGGACCGTTCCGATGGAGTTCGCTCCTGTCGAGCGGCTGGCGAGGTTCTGCGGGTGCGGGGGCGAGGAGCTGGTGGCACTGCACCGGCTGTGGGTACTGGCCGACGCCGCGCGCGGCACACGTCAGGAGCGAACGGCACAAGCGGCACCGGACGCCGGCGGTTCCGCGCTCCAGGAACGGCGCGCCGAGCAAGACGAACAGGAGCAGGAGGAGCAGCCGGCCGTACGGAAGTCGCCGGCATCGGAGTCGGAGCAGCTCGTCGCGGTGCCACCGTCCGCGAGGTCACGCAGCCGCCGCCAGGCCTACGCCGCCGCCTTCGGGGCCGCTGTCGTCGTTCTCGCGCTCGTCCTCGGGTTCGGAGGGTTCACCTTCGGCCCCGGCAAGCAGCGTCCGACCACGGCGGAGGGAGAAGACGGCGGGCCGGTCCCGCTCCGCTCGGCGGACGCGTGGCCGACGTCCGTCTCGCCGTCCGGGCAGTCCCCGTCGGCGTCGCCGGCGACGTCCGGAACGGTCTCCCCGGTTCCTGGCTCACACGGGAAGCCGCAGGGGTCCGGGCCGGGCTCCGTGCCGACCGGCGCGGACGCGCCGTCGCCGCCCGCGCAACCCGCCGGTGCACCGTTCACCTGGGTCACGGGCGGTCACGTCTGGCGGCATGGATGCGGCCACGAGTACTTCGTCGACCGGTCCCCGGCGGACGTCCCGCCGCCGCCCGTCGAGGCGGATGCCGAGCAGTGGTCGCGTGCGCTCGGAGCCGGGCACGCGGGCGAGACCCGGGTCCGCATCACTGTTCAGGGCAAGGGCCCCGAAGCGGTGGTTCTCGAATCGGTCCAGGTCCGTGTGGCGGCGCGCCGGGCGCCGGAGCGGCACGACGTGTACCGGATGGACTCGGGCTGCGGCGGTTCCCTCACTCCCCGGATGTTCGACGTCGACCTCGACAGGTCACGCCCGGTTGCCCGCTCGGTGGCGGGCAACGACGCCGGTGAGCCGATCCCGGCGGTGTCGTTCCCGTACCGTGTCTCCGCCTCGGACCCTGAGTTGCTGCTGGTCACCGGACGGACCGTCACGTGCGACTGCGAGTGGTACCTGCAGCTGCGGTGGTCCAGCGGCGGACGCACGGGCACCGTACGGATCGACGACGGAGGCCGGCCGTTCCGTACGAGTGCCCTGGCTGACGGTGCGGTTCACGAGTACGACTACGGCTCGCGTCGCTGGGTTCCTTCCGTGCCCGCCTCGCGCAGGCCCTGAGCCGTGTCCTGCCCTGCGCCGCGTGCGTCCTCCTTCGTGGTCTGTGCCGCGCCCTGTGCCGCGCTCTTGACTGCCTCGACGGCTTCGTTGGCCGGTCCTCGCAGCCCTTCCTGCACCTCGTGGGCGGTCTGCTTGACCGGTTCGAGGAGCTCGCCGGAGTGCTCCTTCAGTTGCTCGCCGACACGTTCCTCCGCCTTGGACGCCGGCAGGAACGCCGCTGCCAGCATTCCTGCGCCGAAGGCGATGACACCGGCCGCGAGGGGGCTTCCCTGGGTCTGTTCCCTCATGCGGGCGGGCGTGTGCTGAGCGGCGCTGCCGAGATGACCGGCCGTGCCCTTCGCCTTGCCGGCCTTCTCCTTCGCCCGCTCGGCGGTGTCCTTGGCCTTTCCGGCCGCCGTGTCCCTGGCCCTGCCGGCGGTGTCCTTCGCCTTCTCGCCGACCTGCCCCGCGCTCTGTCCGGCGGTGCCCGCGACATCGTGCGCCGTGGAGGACAGGTTGCTCCTGGTGTCCTTGGCCGAGCCCATCACGTGCTCCTTGATCCCCCTGAGTCGGTTCTGAGCGGAATGCGCCTTCCGGTGGGCGACCCTGCGGGGTACCACCCTCTCGGCAAGGAGGTCCACATTGCGCGCCAGGTGGGCGCGCGTATGTTCCACCTCGCTCCTCAGCTCGTCGGGTTGCGTGCCCATCGGGCGTCCTCCTTCAGGGTTTCCAGGGTCTGTTCCGGTTTGAGGTTCACGTGCCGCATCTGTTTGCGGCCCCGTACGAAGAGCACCGCGCCCACCACGGCCCAGACGGCGGTCACGATGAGCGCCGCCCATGCCCAGTCCATGAGGTTGGCCAGGGCGAACACCGCGGTCAGACTGCCCAGTAGGAGGACGAGATGCCCGGCGTAACCGGCGCCGGCGAACATGCCGGCGGCCTTGCCCGCCTTCGTGGTCTCCTCCTTGATCTCCGCCTTCGCCAGTTCGATCTCCTCGCGGACCAGGAGTGACAGGTCCTTGCTGATCTCTCCGACCAGCTCGCCGACCGACGGTTCCTCTCCCGGCTGGACGGCCATCGGTTCGACGACCCGTCCCGGGTCCGTGCGGCGTTCTTCCGTCCGGCGGTCCATGTCCGTCCGGCGCCTCGTGGTGGGCGGCGCCTGATCCGTGTAGATGGTGGCCACGACTCAACTCCCTTGCGCCGGCGGATTCCCGTCCTCGTCCCGGCTGCGGGGGTACGCGGGCGGAGTGTGCGGGGCCGCCACCGGCCCAGGAGGCTCGCCGGAGCCGTAGCCGGGCGTGTAGTGCGGTGGCTGTGACTGGCCGTAGGTGTCCAGGGGATCCGGTTGACCGAGTCCGGCCCGGGACGATTCGGACAGGGCGTCGGTGTCCGCGCCGCCCGCCGTGAGGCTTTCGTCGCCGTACCGGCCTTCGGAGCCGCCGTTATAGGATCCTCCGGCGCTCATGCCCTTGCCGGCGCGTGCGACGGCGAAGCCGGCGAGCGCCGCTCCGGCGAGGAACACACCGGGCTTGCGCCTGGCGAAGTTCTGCAGGTCGCCGAGCAGACCCTCGGGGCCCCTGCTCTCGATCCGGGACGCCACTTGGTCGCCGCCCTTGGCTATCTGGCGTACCGCACCGGCGACGCCGGATTCCGATCGGGCGTTCCTGCTCATCTCCATCAGGTCGTCGGACACCCGGTGGAGACCGGCGGCCAGGCTGTGGGTCCGGGACTGCGCCTGCTCACGGAGCTGGACACGCACCTGGCCCGCCAGGTCCTTGGCCTGGGAACGGGCCTCGCCCGCCACCCCCGCCGCCTGCTGCTTGGCGGTGCCTGCGACGCCGGAGGCGTTCTCCTTGACCACCTGGGCGCCCTGCGCCGTCCTGTCCTGTACTGCGCTCGCTGCTGCCGCGGCCTTGTTCTGGTCCCTGCGGTCGGGGCCGTCGATGTCAGTCAAGACTCCTCCTGCGTCACACGATGCGGATCTTACGTTCGTGCGGGTACCCCTCGGCCGCCATTGCATTGGGATATTTCGCCATGAAAATCTACGAAAGCCTCAGAGCCGCAGAAACGTGCGTAAACGACTGGAGGCTCGCCCTTCTGGCGATCCCGTCCCGACCGCCGTTCCGCACGTTCGGCACCGCCCTGATCGGCGCTCATGCGTCGTTTCCCGGGAGGGCAACCCCCATGGGGGTTTGGAAGCGGCAGGGCCGGATACCCGCTGTCTGAGGCAACTATGGGACGAACTTCAGAGAACACAGCGGATACAGAGAAGGCATCGGACACCAAGAGCGCGGAAGGCGCTGAGAAGTCGCAAGCGAGCAGTTCGGACCGGGAACGGGGCGGCAGACCCCTCCGGGCGGTGGAGGTGCTCCGCGCAGCGGGGGCCCAACTGGCAGAGCTGACAGGAATGACCGCGGAAACCGTGTCGTCGTTCTCCCGGACGGAAGACGGCTGGCAGCTCGTCGTCGAAGTGCTCGAGCTTGCCCGCGTACCCGACACCGCGAGTCTCCTCGCCTCCTACGAGGTCGAGGTCGACGGTGACGGCGAACTGATCTCCTACCGGCGCACACGGCGGTACGAGCGCGGACGGGCCGATCGTCCGTCTTCCTGAGGCCGGGCACCTGCCCATGCCTCGACACTCCACCCACACACGGCCCGGCGGGCGCCGGACAGGCTCCGGGCTCCCGCACGGCCTCACACAGGGAGGGCATACAGCAATGACCGTTGTCCCGGCACAGCAGAGCTCGGGCAGCCGCGGTGGCAGCACCGGCCTGTACGACGTCCTGGAACTGATACTCGACCGAGGGCTCGTGATCGACGCCTTCGTCCGTGTGTCCCTGGTCGGCATCGAGATCCTGAAGATCGATGTGCGGGTCGTCGTGGCGAGCGTCGACACCTACCTGCGGTTCGCGGAGGCGTGCAACCGTCTCGATCTCGAATCGGGCAACAGCAAGGACCCCGGACTCCCCGACCTCGTCGGCGAGATCACCGAGTCCGGCGCCCGCGGCAAGACCCAGGGCGCCCTGTCCGGCGCCGCGCAGAGCATCTCGGACGTCTTCAGCGGCGGCCGCGACGACGAGGAGAAGGAGTCCAGGCCTCGGGCGCGGCGAAGCACCAGCAGCTCGCGCCGTAAGGAGGAGCAGGAGTGAGCACGTACGTCTACGGCATCGCCCGCAACTCCCCCGCTCTGGAACGCGCCTCCCGCACCCCCGGGGTGGGAGACCCGCCGCGGCCGGTGCGTGTGCTGAGCCACGGTCGGATCGCCGCCCTGGTCAGTGACGTGACCGAGGAACTCAGGCCCAAGCGCCGCGATCTGCTCGCGCATCAGAACGTCCTCACCGAGGCCGGCACCGCCGGGGCGGTGCTGCCTCTCCGGTTCGGCGGTATGTCCCCCGATGACGAGGCGGTCGCCGCCGCGCTGGCCGAGCGGGAGGAGCACTATCTGGAGCGGCTCCAAGCGGTGGACGGCAAGGACGAGTTCAACGTGAAGGCCGACCACGACGAGGAGGCGGTGCTGCACCGCGTCCTCGCCGATGACCCCGAACTGCGCGCCATGGGCCTGGCCCAACAGGCCGCCGGGGGTGGGAGTCAGCAGGACAAGATGCGGCTGGGCGAACTGATCGTCTCGGCGGTGCGGCAGCGCGAGGAACTCGACCGTACGGAGGTGCAGCGCGCGCTCGAGGGCGCTGCCGTCGACTCGGCGCCGGCGCCCGAGGGTTCCGGCCGGGTGGCGAACGTGTCGTACCTGGTGGAACGGGTGCGCGCCGACGACTTCCTGACGGCGGTGGCCGCGTTCCAGCAGGCCAACCCGCAGCTGCGGCTCCAGGTCACCGGTCCGCTGCCTCCGTACAGCTTCGTGGAGTGAGCGATGGGCCTGCTGGGAGAACTGCTGCTGCTTCCCCTCGCGCCGGTCCGCGGCACGTCGTGGGTGCTTCGGCAGGTGGTCGCGGAGGCGGAGCGTCAGTACTACGACCCCGCCGCCGTTCAACGTGAACTCGCCGAGCTCGTCGAACGGTTCGAGGCGGGCGAGATGGACGAGGCAGAGTTCGACCGGCGCGAGGACGAGCTGCTGGAGCGGCTGGCGGCGAAGGGAGGCCCACAATGACGACAGCGACCGGCCGGTATCCGAGCCCGTACGACTCCGGCGGCGGGACGGACCTCGCGGACATCCTGGAACGGGTCCTCGACAAGGGCATCGTCATCGCGGGTGACATCCGCATCAACCTGCTGGACATCGAGCTGCTCACCATCAAACTGCGGCTGATCGTCGCCTCGGTCGACAAGGCCAAGGAGATGGGGATCGACTGGTGGGAGCACGACCCCGGGCTGTCCTCCGGCGCCCGTAGCCGTGAACTTGAGAAGAGGAACGCCGAGTTGGAGCGTCGCGTGGCCGAACTGCAGGCCCTCTCGTCGCCGTCCGGCCAGGAGCCGGAGGGCGAGCGGGCCGGGACCGCCGAGCACGATCAACGGGAGCGGGACGCATCATGAACGAGCTGCTCTACGTGTACGCCGTCGCCCGGCCCTTCGAGGGGGGCGTGCCCCTCGCCGCGACGGGCGTCGGCGGCCTGCCCGCCCGCCCGGTCGAGCACGACGGCCTGGTCGCCGTGGTGAGCGAGGTGAGAGCCGAGGACTTCGAGGAGGCGCCCCTGCGTGAGCGCCTGGAGGACCTCGAATGGCTGGCCGGGACCGCCCGGGCGCACGAGTCGGTGGTCCGCGCCGTCAGCGCGGTCACGGGTGTGGTTCCGCTGCGGCTGGCGACGGTCTGCCGGGGCGAGAGCGGGGTCCGCCGCCTCCTCGACGAGGGACACCATCGCTTCACGACGAACCTCGACCGACTCGAGGGGCGTGTCGAGTGGGGCGTGAAGCTGTACGCGGAGCCCGACCATGAATCGGACCCGGCGCCCACCGCGGCCCCTGAAGCGGTACCGGGACAGGGACAGCAGACGCAGGGCGGGAACGGGGCGGCTTCGCCCGGGCGTGACTATCTCCGCCGCCGGCTGCGCAGCCGGCAGTCCCGTGAGAAGAGCTGGGCCCACGCCGACGCGCTCGCCCGTCAGCTGCACACGGAGCTTTCGCGCTGCGCGGACGGGCAGCGGCTGCACAGGCCCCAGAGCGGTCAACTGGCGCGGGCGTCCGGTGTGAACGTCCTCAACGCCGCCTTTCTCGTTCGCCGTGAGGAGAGTGACGCGTTCGTCGGGCAGGTCGAGCGGCTGACCCCGCGGAACGCGGCTGTCCGCGTGGAGCTGACCGGGCCCTGGGCGCCGTACTCGTTCGCGGATCTCTCCGATCCGCCGGACGCGCCGTCGGGCCGCCAGGAGAAGCAGGAGGCGCACGAGGGACGGGCCGGGACATGACGGTGACCGGCGGAATCGACGACACCTCACCGGCGGCCCGGCGTGAGCTGGCGCTGGTCGACCTGCTGGACCGGCTCCTCGCCGGCGGCGTGGTCCTGACCGGCGACCTCACCCTGCGGATCGCCGACGTGGACCTGGTGAGGATCGATCTGTCGGCGCTGATCAGTTCGGTCGGTCCGCGGGTGCCCTCGCCGTGGCCGGATCCGGAGGATGACCGATGAGCGCGAACGGGAACGGGACCGAGAGCCCGCGCCGCCGGGTGGAGCTCGATCCGGACACCGTGGAACGTGACCTCGCCAGGCTGGTGCTGACCGTGGTCGAGCTGCTCAGGCAGCTGATGGAGCGGCAGGCACTGCGCCGTGTGGACACCGGCGAGCTCACGGAGGACCAGGAGGAGCGCATCGGCGTGACGCTGATGCTGCTCGAGGACCGGATGGAGGTTCTGCGGGACAAGTTCGGCCTGGAGCCCGGCGATCTGAACATCGATCTCGGCCCGCTCGGTCCCCTGCTGCCGCGCGGCGAATGAGCCCGAGGCGGCCCCGCAGCGACCTCATTGCCGTTTCGGCAAGAAACTTTGCGGGACGGCATGCGGTGGGCGCAGTATCTCCTCGAACGGAGGTACACCACATGTCCACAGTTCAGACCCTTGCCGACGGCCTCGCCGCCGATGTACCCGCACGCCCGCACTACGACGTCGTGGTCGTCGGCGGTGGCGCCGCCGGCCACGGCGGAGCCCTGGCGCTGACCCGCGCCCGTCGTTCGGTGCTCGTCGTCGACTCGGGCCGGCCGCGGAACGCCCCGGCCGGCCACGTCCATTCGTACCTGACCCAGGAGGGCGTGGCGCCGCTGCAGCTCCTGGCCACGGGCCGCGACGAAGTGAGCCGCTACGGCGGCGAGTTCGTCCGGGGCAGCGTCGTCGCCGCAGAACGGCTCGCGGACGGGCGGTTCCGTCTGGTGCTCGACGGCGGGGCTGCGGTCGAGGCCGACCGCCTGCTCGTGACCACCGGACTGGTCGACGAGCTTCCCTCGGTGCCGGGCCTGGCCGAACGGTGGGGCCGCGAGGTCCTGCACTGCCCGTACTGCCACGGCTGGGAGGTGCGTGACCAGGCAATCGGCATTCTGGCGACGGGCCCCATGGCCGTCCACCAGGCCCTGATGTGGCGGCAGTGGAGCGACGACGTGACGCTCTTCCTGCACACCGGACCGGAACCGTCGGAGGAGGAGTACGAGCAGCTGGCCGCCCGCGGTATCGCCGTTGTCGAAGGCCGGGTGACGTCCGTACAGGTCACGGACGACCGGCTCAGCGGCGTGGTGCTGGAGAGCGGTCATGTGATCGCCCGGCAGGCGCTCGTGGTCGCGCCGCGGTTCACCGCACGCGCCGCGTTCCTCGCCGGGCTGGGTCTCGAGGCGAGCGAGCAGGAGGTCAACGGGGTGGTCATCGGCACCCGTGTCGCCGCCGACCCGACCGGTGCGACGGCGGTCCCCGGCGTGTGGGTGGCCGGGAACGTCGCCAACGTGACCGAGCAGGTGATCGGTGCCGCCGCCGCGGGAGTCCGCGCCGCCGGAGCGGTCAACGCGGATCTGACCGCGCAGGAGACCCGGCTGGCCGTCCAGCGTCACCGGCGTGACGGCCTCGCGGGCGCGGAGCCCGGACGTGGGGCTCCCGCAGCCCTCTGAACCCCGGGGTTCCCGCTGACGGCGGGGCAGCGCCGGCACGTGGCCGCGCGCTCACACGAACACGGTCACCGCCGCGGTCGCCGCACCCAGGCCGGCCCCCGCGACAGTCTGGGCCGCGGAGTGGTGGCCGAGCGCGACGCGGGACCAGCACACCGCCGCCACGAGGACGTACCCGGTGGTCCACCACGGTGAGTGGACGGCGGCGAGCAGAGCGGTGACGGCGGAGGCGACCGCCGAGTCGACGCTGATCTTCCAGACGGTGTTCACAGCGAGGAGGACGACGGTCATCGCCCACAGGGCGGTCATCGCGACCAGGATGCCGACGGGGGCGTCGCCGAGGACCATGACCAGGGCGCCCGCACCTATGGAGCCGAGGATCACGAAGAAGATCGGGGCGCGCGGCCGGCGGTCGACGACATGCCTGTCGCCCCAGGTGCCACGGCGGCGCTCCCGTTCGATGTACGCGGCGGGCACGATACCCGCGCACAGAGCGCCGAGCAGGCCCCACGGCAGGCCCGTCCAACTGCCTGCGGCGGCGAGACCTATACCGAGCATTCCGAGAAGCAGGACGTTGCGGGGCTGGAGGACGTCCGTGACCGTGCGGGCCGTATCGATCGTCTTCTGCGCGGCGCTGGCCGACATCCGGTTCCTTCTGGGCTACGAGGTGACCGCCGGCACCGTCCTGAGCCGGCGGCCATGATCGTATCCGTCACGCGCATCGGTCTTCTGCCCCGGCCCGGCAGCACGGGGGCCTGCGGCACCGGGCCGGACGGGAGCCCGACGCTCAGGCGGCGAGCACGTCGGCCGCCACCCGCAGGTCCGTGACCATGCCCCGGTAGGCCGCGCGGCGGTCGTCCGCGCGCAGAACCGCCGACGGGTGGATCGTGCCGACCAGGCAGCCGTGCGCGGCAGCCTCCTCGGCCGGCATCCCGTCGGCCGAGGACACGTCCGTGCGGCCGAGGGCGTCCCAGGGCGGCATCGGCAGCAGCAGGCCGCGCTGCTCGGTGATCCGGAACGAGCCGCCGAGCAGGGCCTTGCCCGCGGTGGCCCCCAGAGCCAGCACCAGTTCGGGTTCGATCACCCGCAGCTCGGCGGCCAGCCAGGGCCGGCACGCCGACATCTCCCGCAGGCTGGGCGGCTTGTGGATCCGGCGCTTCCCCCGCGCCGCGGGTTCGAACTTGAAATGCTTGACGGCATTGGTGAAGTAGGCCGACTCCTCTTCGATGCCGACTTCCTCGAGCGCCTCACGCAGCAGCCGGCCCGCCGGTCCGACGAAAGGTGCCCTTGCCGGTCCTCCTGGTCGCCCGGCTGCTCCCCCACGACGACGACGCGCGCGGACGACGGGCCGGCGCCGAACACCGTCTGGCTGGCGTTGTGGAACAGCGGGCACCCCTCGCATCCGGCCGCGGCCTTGCGCAGGGCGGGCAGGCCGCCGCGCCGCGGAAGGAAGGGGCCGGCGTCGTAGCCCCGTCCGGCTTCCTTCTTGTCCCCGTTGACGTCGACGGACACGGTCCTCGCCTCCCGTCCGGCAGGTTCGCGCTGGTGGACGGCGGGTACCCGTACTGACCGGCGGTACTCGCGCGGTTGCGCCGTCACCGTGGCGACCGGCGGCTTGTCCGCGTTTACGCATTCGGCCCAAGAACAGGTAGGGGAGGCCCGTCCCATGACGAACACCCTTGAACTCGATGCGCTCTGGGACGAGTTCCACAGCGTCGTCAACATGACTTCGCAGGAGCTGAGCGCCTGGCTGCAGATCCAGGACGCGGGTGAGGACACCGAGCCGCTGCCCGACCAGGCCGGCCCGGTCATCGGCCGCCACGTCCTGTCGATCCTCCAGAAGCGCCGCACCGATCTCACCGACGAGGACGTCCGGGTCATGTACGAGGTGGTGGACACGGTCGAGTCCGAGCGGCAGGAACAGGGGGCGACCGGGGCCGCCGACGACACCCGTCGGCGCCACCGGCTGATGAACCTCGGGCACGACCCGCTGAAGGCCGGGTGACGGCTGCCCCGCCGGTGGCAAGACCTGAAATCCGGACTGTTGATTCGGTGGATTCCGGGCACTCGCCCGGTATGAACAGTCAGCCATCTGATCCTGACCCGCGGAACACCCCAGGCCTCCGCCCCGGCGGCACCGTGCCGCCCGGTGAGACGCCACCCGGCGAGGGAAGCACCGGTTCCGAGACCGGCCCGCACGGCGACGTGTCACGCGGCTGGGCGAAGGGCCCGATGATCGCCATCGGCATCGTCGTCGTGGCCTTCGCCGCGTTCTTCCTCGCCTACGCGCTGATCATGATCCTTTGAGCGGACGTCCGTCCGCTCGGACGCCCTCGCCATGAACGGTGCGGCCGCGTGAGCCTTCGACACGTCGCAGAAAGGGACACGATGTCCGACGAAGCAGCCCAGCACGAAGAGGCCCGGGGCGACAACGTCTACCAGCCGGAGCACTCGGACGTGCAGAACCGCCCCAGCGACGACCTCGACATGCAGAACGTCATCGGCGAGCGCGGTCTCGACGACACGATGGCGGAGGGCTACTCGCCGCCGGAGCGTCCGCTGGCCGTCGGCAAGTACGGCACCACCGGCGAGGAGCAGCAGGAGGGCGAGAGCCTCGAGCAGCGTCTCGCACAGGAGCGCCCCGACGTGGAGCCACCCCGGGGCGACGGCATAGGAGACCTCGAGGACGGCGCCGGGGAGCCGGTCGACGACGAGGCCGGCGGACCCCGGGCCGGACGGCTCACCCCCGCCGAGGACCCCTCTCCCGGCGGCCGAGCGACACGGTGGCCCGTGACGTCGGCATCGACGGCGGCGCTGCCTCCGCGGAGGAGGCCGCGATGCATGTCACCGACGACGAGGACCTGGGCGAGCGCTAGCGCCCGAGCGCTGGAACCCGTCCTGCACCCGGGCCGGGCTCCAACGGCACGCGTGAAGAGCAGCCCTGTGCGGCTCCGGGCGGCAGGGCGGAAGCGAGCAAGGCATGCTGTTCCACGATCGCAGAGAGGCCGGGCGTGATCTGGCACGACGGCTCCTCGAACGCGACGAGGGGGCGCCGGCCGACCCGTTCGTGCTGGCGCTGCCGCGTGGCGGGGTACCGGTGGGCGACGAGGTCGCCCGGGCGCTGGGCGCCCCGCTCGATGTTCTGGTGGCACGGAAGATAGGCGCGCCGTACAACCCGGAGGTCGGAGTCGGCGCGCTGGCCGGCGAGGGCCCCCCGCTCTACGACGAGCGGACGCTGGCCCTGCTGGACCTGACGGCCGACAAGCTGGGCCCGCAGGTCGCCAGGGAGCGCACGGAGCTGCGCCGCCGGGAGGATCTGTACCGGGGCGGCCGTCCCGCGCCCGATGTGGCGGGCCGGACGGTCGTCGTGGTGGACGACGGCCTGGCGACCGGTGTCACGGCCCGTGCCGCCCTGCGCGCGGTGCGGGAGATGAGGCCGGGCCGGGTGATGCTGGCCGTGCCGGTGGGCTCCCCCGAGGCGGCGCAGGCGCTCACGGCCGAGGCGGACGAGGTGGTTTGCCCGCACCAGCCGCAGCCGTTCTACGCGGTGGGCCAGTGGTACGAGGAGTTCGACCAGGTCGGTGACGACGAGGTGATCACGATTCTCCGGGGGCACGCCGACGGCCGTTGACACGGAGCCCGCGGACAGACCCCGGGAGAGGTGTCGGCCGGGACGAACCTTTCGCACCCTCCCGTGAGACGTCCCCGGGGCACGCCGGCGGCTCGGAGGTTCGGTTGCCCCGGATTCCGCAAAGACCTTGGGTACGGCCACCTGCGTTGGCATGCTTGAGCAACTCGCGGCAGGGTGGGGCGTACGACCGTTCACGCCCCGCTCCGCGCGGTTCGCCCGGCTCACGGCGGAGGTGTAGAAAGACTTATGGCCGCACCACCCTCCGGCCGCCCGCGCTCGGTTCTGCGGATGCGAACTGTCGCGGGTCAGGTCTTCCTCCTGCAGGTGGCGATCGTGGTGCTGCTGGTCGCCGCGGCCATGGCGGCGCTCGTGTTCCAGTCCCGCGCGGACAGCGAGCGTGAGGCCCGTAACCGGTCGGTCGCCGTCGCGGAGACGTTCGCCAACTCCCCCGGCATGGAAGAGGCACTGGAGAGCCCCGATCCCAGCGCGGTGCTCCAGCCCAAGGCGGAGGCGGCACGCGAACGTTCCGGCGTCGACTTCATCGTGGTGCTGAGCACCGAGGGGGTCCGCTACACGCACCCGTTGCCCGACCGGATCGGGAAGAAGTTCGTCGGCGATCTGAGCCATGCCCTGAACGGCGAGGTCTTCACCGAGAAGATCACCGGCACCATCGGCCCGCTCGTCCAGGCCGTCGTCCCGGTCTTCGGACAGGACGGCAAGGTCATCGGCATGGTCTCCGCCGGCATCACCATCGAACGGGTGAGCGGTGTCGTCGAGGAGCAGTTCCCGCTGCTGTTCGGGGCCGCGGGCGGCGTGCTGCTGCTGACCACGGGCGGCACGGCCCTGGTGAGCAGGCGTCTGCGCCGCCAGACGCACGGGCTCGGGCCCGCCGAGATGACGCGTATGTACGAACATCACGACGCGGTGCTGCACGCCGTGCGTGAAGGAGTGATCATCGTGGCCGGCGACGGCCGGCTGCTGCTCGCCAACGACGAGGCGCGCCGGCTGCTCGGACTGCCGATGGACGTGGACGGGGCCCTGGTGACCGAGCTCGGTCTCGATCCGCTCGCCACCCGTCTGCTGTCGTCCGGGAAGATCGTGACCGACGAGGTCATTCCGGTCGGCGACCGGCTCGTGGCCGTCAGCCAGCGCTCGACGGACCAGCACGGCGGGCCGCCCGGCAGCGTCGCGACCCTGCGGGACACCACGGAGCTCCAGACCCTGACCGGGCGCGCCGACGTGGCCAGAGGGCGGCTCAAGCTGCTCTACGACGCGGGCACCGAGATCGGCACCACGCTCGACGTCGTCCGCACGTGCGAGGAGCTCGCGCAGTTCGCCGCGTCGCGGTTCGCCGACTTCGCCACCGTGGACCTGGCGGAGGCCGTGCTACGCGGCGAGGAGCCGAGGGCCACCGGCGCGGACACGAACATGCGGCGCACGGCGTTCAGCGGATCCGGGGACACGGCGCTCTATCCGCTGGGGCATGTGATCCGGTTCGTGCCGACCACGCCGATGGGTACGGGGCTGCGGAAGGGCGAAGCGGTCCTGCAGGCGGACCTGACCCGGCTGGCCGGGTGGCAGGAGCAGGACCCGGATCGGGCACGCAAGCTGCTGGAGCACGGAATCCACTCGATGATCGCGGTTCCGCTGCGGGCGCGGGGCGTGATTCTGGGCGTGGCCCTGTTCTGGCGCGCGAGCAATCCGCAGCCGTTCGAGGAGGAGGACCTGTCTCTGGCCGAGGAGCTCGTCGCGCGTGCCGCCGTCAGCGTCGACAACGCCCGTCGCTACTCGCGCGAGCACACGATGGCGGTCACGCTCCAGCGCAGCCTGCTCCCGCGTGTACTGCCGGAGCAGAGCGCCTTGGACGTGGCGTACCGCTACCGCCCCGCACAGGCCGGGCTGGGCGGACTCGGCGGTGTCGGCGGTGACTGGTTCGACATCATTCCGCTGCCGGGTGCGCGGGTCGCGCTCGTCGTCGGCGACGTCGTCGGCCACGGCCTCCACGCCGCCGCGACCATGGGGCGGCTGCGTACCGCGGTCCACAACTTCTCCAGCCTCGACCTGCCGCCCGACGAGCTGATGTTCCACCTGGACGAGCTGGTGGCCCGCATCGACCAGGACGAGTCCGACGACGGCGCGGACGCCGGGGTCACCGGCGCGACCTGCATCTACGCGATCTACGACGCGGTGTCGGGCACCTGCAGCATGGCGCGGGCCGGACACCTCCAGCCGGTCGTCGTCCACCCGGACGGCACGGCCGAGTTCGCGGACGTCCCCGGCGGGCCGCCGCTGGGGCTGGGCGGTCTGCCGTTCGAGACGCTGGAACTGCGGCTGCCGAAGGGCAGCCGGCTGGTCCTCTACACGGACGGTCTCGTCGAGGACCGGGAACGGGAGATCGACGAGGGCCTCGAGCTGCTGCGCCGCACATTGGCCGAGCACCCCGGCCAAGGGCCGGAAGAGACATGCGAGACGGTGCTGGGCGCGCTGGTGCCGGAGCGTCCGCGGGACGACATCGCCCTGCTCGTAGGGCGTACGCGGGTACTGGCGTCCGACCAGGTAGCGGAGTGGGAGGTGCCGTCGGACCCGGCGGCGGTGGCCAGGGTGCGGGCGGCGGTGACCGAGCGGCTCGCGGAGTGGGGTCTGGAGGAGGACGCCTTCACCACCGAGCTGATCCTGAGCGAGCTCGTCACCAACGCGATCCGTTACGCCGCCGGGCCGATCCAGGTGCGGCTCATCCGGGATCGTGCGCTGATCTGCGAGGTGTCCGACGGCAGCAGCACGTCGCCGCACCTGCGGCAGGCGGCCATCACGGACGAGGGGGGCCGCGGCCTGTTCCTGGTCGCACAGTTCGCGGAGCGCTGGGGCACGCGGTACACGGCCGACGGCAAGGTCATCTGGACGGAACAGCCGCTGCCCGGGGGGCAGCTTCCCGGCGGATCGGGCTTCTGACGGGCCGGTGGCCGTCCGGCACGTGACGCGTGACGGGCCGGGTTACCGGCGGTGCGGGCCGCCGGGCGCTCACCTGCGGACAAGAACCGGAGGCCGGCTGCTGCGCGGACGACAAGAAACGGGCTGCCGGCGGCCCGGGTGGGGAATTTTGAAAAGCCGCTCTTGCCTGCCGGGTTACCCGTCCGTAACGTCTCTCTCGCGCAACGGTCCGGGGCCGGGCGGGATTTCGGCCGGAATTCCCGCGCTCAAGCCGCGGACACGTCTCCCCCGCTTTTTTCGAGTGATTTCCGTGCGCCTCTCCCCCGGCGCCGGAATTCGCGCGCCGAAACCGCACCGATCGCCGCAACAGGCACCGCACTGATCGCCGCACCATTCCAGTGTCCTCATTCCCTGCGTCTGCGCCCCTTTGCCGCAGTCGCCGAATCCTGGAGCCGTGATGAAGCGTCCGAAATCCGCGCCGTCCCGAGGGCGAAGAGCCGCACTCCGCGGGGCCGTAGCACTCACCGCGGGACTGGGGCTGGCCGTGGCCACCTCGGGACCGGCCCATGCGGTGCCGATCCGTCTCGACTATCCGCTGACCGGCAGCACGCACCTCGAGGGCACCGGCTCCGACCTGGCACTGGGGCCAGGCGTCCTGAAGGTCACCGCGGACCTCAAGGCGGGGACACTTCTCGCCGACACCGTGCTCCCGCCCGCGCCGGGCTCGTTCAAGATGATCGGCGCGATCCCCGTCAGCGTCACGACCGAGTTCATGGAGGCCGAGCCGACCATCGGCACGATCGACCTGAAGACGGGTGCCGTCAAGAGCACCACGAAACTCACCCTGCGGCTCAAGGACCTCCGGGTGGCGGGCATTCCGACCCCCGTGGGCAGCTCGTGCCGGACGGAAGTTCCCGCGGTACTCGATCTGACGTCGGAACCGGGATTCAACGCGCTCAAGGGCGGCACGCTGTCCGGCTCGTACACCATCCCGAAGTTCGAGCACTGCCTGCTCGCCACTCCGCTGATCAACATGATCATCCCGGGCGACGGGAACACGGTCCGGCTGCACATGGGGCAGCCGGCGCCGCCGCCCGCCTCCTGACCCGGCCGGCGTTCCGCCGCCCCCGGTGTCCCGGTGCGCGCGGCGGCGCGCACCGGGCTTCAGTCCTTGCGCGCCACGTAGTACACGTTGAGCGGGTCACCTTCGACGGTTCGCACGTCGACGCGCGTGAAGCCCGCCTCCCTCAGCATCCGGACGGCTGTCTCCTGACCCCAGACGGTGCCGAGGCCGGCTCCGCCGGTGCTGAGCGACGTCGTCATGCAGTAGAAGACCGAGAAGCCGAAGAGCGCGGGCCCGAAGGGGTGGCCCACGTTCTTCTCGAGCTTGCTGGACGCGGCGATGTCCCCCATGAGGAAGACGCCGTCCTCTCTCAGCGACCTGGCGATCGCCGCCAGTGTGGCGTCCGGCCTGGCGAGGTCATGGATGACGTCGAACGCCGTGATCAGGTCGTACTCGCCGCCGACCTCCGCCGAATCGCCGATCGTGTAGCGCACGTTGCCGAGCCCCAGCCGGGCCGCTTCCGCACGGCCGGCCTCAACGCCCGCCTCCGACAGGTCGAGACCGTGGAAGCGGCTGCGGGGGAATGCCTTCGCCAGCACGACGGGTGCATGGCCCTGCCCCGTGCCGACATCGAGGGCGTCGATCCCGGCGCGCAGCCGCTCAGGGAGGTCCGGCACGAGGGGGACGATGGTGTCGACGAGCGCCTGGTCGTAGACCCTGGCCGTCTCCTCGGCCTGGAGGGCCTGGAAGCGCGGGTACGCCGAGTACCGCACTCCTCCGCCGTCCCGGAAGCAGCGCACGACCTGCTGCTCGACCTCGCCCATCAGCGCGATGTACTGCATCATGCCCGCCAGGTTGTCCGGTCCGGCCGCGGTGACCAGTGAGGCGGCGTGCTCGGGCGGCAGCACGTACGTCTCGTGCTCCGGGTCGTACGCGAGGACGCCGCCGACGACCATGCCTCCCAGCCACTCCCGCACATAACGCCGGTCGAGCCCCGCCGACTTGGCGATCTCGTCACTGCTCGACGGCGGCATACCGGCGAGAGTGTCGAACAGGCCGGCCTGGTGGCCGACGCTGATGAGGAGCGCGAGCGCTCCCTTGTTCAGTACGTCCACCACTTCTCCGGCGAACGCCTCCTGTTCGGCGAGGTCGGGGGATGTGCGCCGCGAATCGAGATCCGACATGGCCGCTCCTTCCGCCGGGACTGCGGGGCGGGCCGCGCGTCAAGGCCCGCGTATTTCACATTACGCCGGAATCCGGCATAGGAGGGACGGCTGCCGGCGTTCAAGATCACGGGGCGGACAGCCGGGCACGCGACGTTCCAACCACCGAGCGCCTTCCGGCACTTGGACGGAGGCGTCGCGGTCCACCGGCACACCGTGTCTTCACGCCGGAGGGGCTCCGCGGCGGTGCTCCGGCCAGACGGGGAGCAGCAGTTCGGGGCGGTCCCACATGACGGCCGGCGGGCGGGCGGGCACCGTCCCGGTCCGCCGGGCGCCGACGCTCAGATAGAAGCCCTCGGCGGGCGGATGCGCCACGACACGGACGGCGTCGAAACCTGCCGCACGGGCGCGTCCGCGCATGTGCTCGACGAGGAGTCGGCCGATGCCCAGCCCCTGGGCGTCGTCGGCCACGAACATGAGGTCCAGTTCGGGCATGAGGTCCGGCCCGGGCGGCGGCAGCACGAGGGCGTAGAAACCGAGAACCCGGTCGTCCTCGCCGGTGGCGGCGAAGACCTCGTGGGTCTCGATGTAGTCCGGTCCCACCCGGTAGCCGGCGACCATCGGGGCGTAGTGGCCCTGGTAGGCGCCGGAACCGCGGACCAGGCGGGTGAGGCGCTTCGCGTCCCGTGCGGTCGCCCGGCGGATCCCGGGGGCCGCGGGACCCTTGCGTCGGGACCGGCCGGCGCCGGCTGATGTCAGGGGCGAAGTCATGCAACGAGTATGACGGGCGGGGCGGCGCGGCAGGGAATCCCTGGCGCCCCACCCCTTCCCGCCATGGCTGGATTGTGTCGCACAGAACCGTAGATTAAGTTAGGCCAGGCTAACCTAAAGGGGAATCAGTGTGAGTACGACGATCTACCGGGACGCGTGGGGCATCCCGCACCTGCGGGCAGGGGGCGCGCACGACCTCGCCTTCGCCCAGGGCCGCAACGCCGCCGTCGACCGGGCCTGGCAGATCGAGGTCGACCGGCACCGGTCGCAGGGCACCTCGGCCTCCTTCCTCGGCGAGGAGGCCGTCACCTGGGACAGGTTCGCCCGCATGTCGCGCCTGGACGACACCGCCCAGCGGTGCTTCGCTGCGCTCGACGAGGAGACGGCCGCATGGATCGGCCGCTACGTGGACGGCGTCAACGACGGACTGGAGGCCGGCGCCGCACGCGACCCGCGCTTCGCGACCGTGTCCCTCTCCCCCGGCCGCTGGCAGCCGTGGACGCCGCTCGGCATCTGGCTGGCGACCCACATCCTGTTCGCCGGGTTCCCCACCAAACTGTGGCGCGAGGAGGTCGCCAGGGCCCTCGGCGACGAGTCGGTCGAGCTTTTCGCGACCGACGGTCCGGGCACCTCGGGGAGCAACGGGTGGCTCGTCGGCGGCGACCGCACCGCCACGGGTGCCGCACTCATCGCCGGTGACCCGCACCGGTTCATCGAGGACCCGGGCATCTACCAGCAGATCCGGCTGGCCTGCCCCGAGTTCGACGTGGTCGGACTCGCCGTGCCCGGCGTCCCCGGCATCGCCCACTTCGGCCACACCGGCACCGTCGCCTGGGCCATCACCAACGCCATGGCCGACTACCAGGACCTCTACCGTGAGCGGCTCCGAAGACGCGGGGACGCCGTCGAGGCGCTCGGTCCCGACGGCTGGCGGCCCGCGCACGCGCACACCGAATCGATCGCGGTGGCGGGCGGCGGTCCCGTCGAGGTCGAGGTGATCGAGACGGAGCGCGGGCCGGTGATCATCACGACCGGTGACGGTTCCGAGGCCGTCAGCCTGCGCTGCCCCGTACGGGCGGGCGCGGGCATCGGCTTCGGTGCGCTGCCGGCGCTACTGCGGGCCCGGACCGTCGACGACGTGGACCGTGCCGTCGAACAGTGGGTGGAGCCGGTCAACGTCGTCCAGGCCGCCGACACCGCCGGCGGCCTGCTGCACCGCGTGGCCGGCCGGGTACCACGGCGCGACCGGGCCAACCGGCTGCGCGTGGTGCCCGCCTGGGAGTCCCGGTACGCCTGGCAGGACGCGTACGAGCCCACCCCCCGCGCGGCGGTCGACGGCTTCGCCGTGATGGCGAACGCGCGGGGCCTGGCCGCTCCGCTCGGAATCGAATTCGCGCCCCCTCACCGCGCCGACCGCATCGGGCAGTTGCTGGAGGAGACGGCGTCCTGGTCCGCAGGCGACATGCCGCGCATCCACATGGACACGCACCTGGCGTCCGCCGCCCCCCTGCTGGACGTGCTGGCCCGGCTGGAGGGGCTCGGCCCGGAGGCTGCCGCGCTGCGCGCCCGGCTGACCCGCTGGGACCGCCGTATGGATGCCGGCAGCACCGACGCGGCGGTGTACGCGGCGCTGCGCTCCGCGGTGGTGCTCAGACTCTCGGCGAGTCCCGCGCTGGCCGGCCTGGCCGAACTCCCCCGCCTTCCCGAGGTGTTCCTTCCCTGGCTGGCCCTGGTGCCCCGCGTCGCGTTCGCGCTCGAGCGGCTGCTGTCCCCCGGCGCGCTGCCCGGTTCCGATGCGGAAGCGGCGGTGCGGGAGGCAGTGGAGGAGGTGGCGGCGGGCGCGCCGTCCGGCGTCTGGGGGGACACACACCGGCTCGCCCCGTGGCAGGCGCTGCCCGCGTCGACGCCCGAGGAGTGGCCAGCGGTGTCGGGCGACCACGACTGCGTGCTGTCGACGGCGAGCGTGCCCGGCATCACCGACCGCAGCGCCCGCGGCCCGGCCGCCCGCTACGTGTGGGACCTGGCGCAGCGTGAGAAGAGCCTGTGGGTGGTCCCGTTCGGGGCTTCCGGAGTGCCCGGACACGCCCACCAGCGCGACCAGCTGCCGTTGTGGCTGGCCGGCGAACTCGTCCCCGTGATCACCGACTGGGACGGCCTTACCGAGGAGAGAGATGACCACTGAGACCACCGCGCACCGCCGAGCGGCCGTGTACGAGCACACCGCCGGCGGGTTCGGGACGGTGCGGCTCGTGCCGGTGGAGCCCGCCGCGGACGCCCCGCTGATCCACGGGTGGGTCAGCGAGGAACGCGCGCGGTTCTGGGGCATGCTGGGGCAGAGCTGCGAACAGGTGCGGGAGACCTACGAGTTCGTCGACTCCCTCACCACGCACCACGCGTTCCTCGCGGTGCTGGACGAGGAGCCGGTCGCGCTGTTCCAGACGTACGACCCGGACGCCGACCCGGTGGGCGAGTGCTACGACGTGCGGCCGGGGGACTTCGGACTGCATCTGCTGATCGCGCCTCCGCGGGAGGGCGCACACCCCGGCTTCACAGGCGCGCTCGTCCAGGTCCTCACGGCCTATGCGTTCAGCGACCCCGCTCATCTGCGGCTCGTCGTCGAACCCGACGCGCGCAACGAGAAGGCGATCCGCCGGATGATCCGGTCCGGGTTCGTGCTCGGGCCGGAGATCGACAAGCCGGAGAAGCGGGCCCGGCTCGCCTTCCTCGAGCGCGAGACCTTCGAACGGGGCCTCGCGGGCCGGTGAGTACGAGCGGCGGCCGCTCCCCCGGGGACTGCCGCCGCTCCGCCTCAGGCCGCCGTGTCGAGGAAATCGGCGACGATCGCGGCGAACTCGTCCGGCGTGGCGATCCGGGTGCCGAGCTGCTCGGCCTTGTCCCTCTTGGATCCGGCGTTCTCCCCTGCGACGAGGAGCGAGGTGCGCTTGGACACGCTGGAGGAGGACTTGCCGCCGGCGCGCTCGATGAGCTCGTTCATCTGGTTGCGGCTCAGCTTCTCCAGTGCGCCGGTCATCGCCCCGGTGGCGACGACGGTCATACCGGAGAGAGGGCCGGCGCCCGTGGCGCTCCCCGCCGCCGCCCCGGTGTCGTCCGCGTGCTCCTCGGCGCCGGTCCCGGCCTCCGCCCTCGCGGCGGGCGGCGTCGCACCCGGTTCGGTCATGTTGACGCCCGCGGCCACCAGCCGGTCGATCAGCGGGGCCAGCTCCCCGAGTTCGGCCACAACCGTTTTCGCCTTCTCCACGCCGATACCGTCGACCTGCTGCAAAGCCTCGGCGTCGGCGCCCCGTATGTGTTCCATGGCCGCGAAGTGCCGGGCGATCCTGCGGGACATGGAACGGCCCGTACCCCGAACCCCGAGGGCGCAGAACACCCTTGAGAGCGGACGGGCCCTCGCCGTGTCGATGGCGGCCAGCAGATTGTCGGTGCTCGTCTCCCCCATGCGCTCCAGAGAGAGCAGCTGCTCGCGGGTGAGGGTGAAGAGGTCGGCCAGGTCGCGAACCAGTCCGGCGTCGACGAGTTGGACGACACGGGTGAGGCCGAGCCCTTCGATGTCGAGCTGGTCGCGCCCGGCCGCGTAGGAGACGGAGGCGACGACATGGCAGTCGCGGCCGCGCACACAGCGCCAGCGCTGCTCGGAGGTGTCGATGTCCGAGCCGCACTGGGGGCAGACCTCGGGGAAGACGACGGGCTCCTCGGCGCCGGTCCGCAGATGGGCCACCGGCGCCTCGACGCGGGGGATGATGTCCCCGGCCTTGTGAACCATCACCTTGTCGCCTGTGCGCAGATCGCGGCGGGTGATGTCGGCGGGGTTGTGGAGCGTCGCGTAAGTGACGGTGGAGCCGTCGATCTCCACCGGCTCGAGCACGGCGCGCGGGGCGATGATCCCCGTGCGGCCCACGTTCCACTCGACGCCGAGCAGGGTGGTGACCTTCTCCACGGCGGGCAGCTTGTACGCGACGGCCCAGCGGGGCGCCCGGGAGCCGCAGCCGGCCGCGGCCTGGTCCGCCGCGCTGTCGGCCTTGACGACGATCCCGTCTATCCCGAAGGGCAGGTCGGGGCGCGCGGCGGCGATCTCGTCGATGCGGGCCTGGATCGCCTCTGCCGTGGTCAGGAGGCGGGGGGCGACAGGGGTGCTGTCGGCGGTGTTCACGCCGAGGTCCGCGACGTAGCCCATGATGCGGCTGTGTGCCCACTCGCCGAGCCGGCCGGTGAGCTCCGCGCCCGACGCGGGCACCGCCAGGGCCCCGTAGCCGAAGAAGGTCATCTCCACCGTGTACGCGCGGTCCTTGGCCCGCAGGGTGCCCGCCGCGCCGTTGCGGGGATTGGCGAAGGGCGCACCGCCGTGCTCGACGCGGACGGTGTTCGCCCGCTCGAACTGTTCCTCCGTCATGAGGACTTCGCCGCGGATCTCGAGCGTGACGGGCTCGGCGAGCGTGCGTGGCAGGCCGACGATCGTGCCGATCGCGTGCGAGACGTCCTCGCCCGCCGTGCCGTCCCCACGGGTGATGAGCCTGGTCAGCTCTCCCCGTTCGTAGCGGGCGGCGACGGCGAGGCCGTCAAGCTTCGGTTCGACGCTCCACTCCTCGACGGGGCGGCCCGTGCGTCTCTCCACGGAAGCGGTCCAGGCGACGAGCTGCTCCGGGGAGAAGACGTTGTCCAGGGAGAGCATCGGAACGGTGTGGGGCACGTCCCCGGCCACCACCGCCCCGCCCGCGACCTTCCCGGTCGGGGAGGCGGGTGACGTCTCGTCAGGATGTTCCTCTTCGTATGCCGCGATCCCGCGCACCAGCCGGTCGTACGCGTCGTCGTCGAGGGTGCTCTCGCCGGTCTCGTAGTATGCGGTGGAGGCACGGGTCGCGGTCTCGACAGCCGCGGCGTAGGCGGCGGCGTCGGCGAGAACGGTGGCGGGCGCGACGGAAACGGCAGGTGAAGTCGTCATGGCCCTATCCTGCCGCCCCCCACTGACAACGCCCCGGCGTCCTGTCGCCGGCCGCCCGCCGGTGCGCCGGCTCCGGGGTCGCCACGCTGCCGGCCACGACGACGTGACGGTCGCCGGCCGGACGCCGTGCCCCGACCCGGACGCCTATGGCATATGACAAAGGCACCACCGGATCGAGTGTTGCCAAATGGCTTACGGCCGCCTCATTGCTGTGCAACCCTCGTATTCGGTCCCTGTTCCAGACCCTGGCCGTGGCCGCGCCTGTATCGGAGTACGACATGCCGTCCCATGTGTTCGCGGACCGTCCCGCCGAGCCGCCCGAGCGTGGAACCGTAGACGCGCTGATCAGCAGGACGCGCAGACTTCGCGGAGACGTCGACGCCGTACGCCCGGACGGTGCGGTGACGGAGGACGATCCCCGCGGGCGCTGGCAGCGCGCCCTGTGCGATCTGGCGCTCCATCACCTCGACGACCTCGGCGCCCACTTGGACCAGCTGAAGCGAGGACTGCCGCCCGAGGCCGCTGACTCCTTCACCGACGATCTCACCGAGTACGAGGCGGACAGCGCGGCCGGAGGCTCACTGCTGAGCCGGGTGGGCAGCGCCGAGTGGAATCTCCTCACCGACGAGGTGAGCTGGTCCGACGAGTTGTACAAGATCCTCGGACGCGATCCTCGCAACGGCCCGATGTCGCTGGACGAGATGCCGTCCGTGGTCTTCGCCGAGGACCAGCCCATGCTGACGGCGATGGTGACGGACTGTCTGGTGGACGGGCGCGCCATCGACGGCGAGTTCCGTCTGGTACGTCCCGACGGCCGGGTACGCACGGTGCACATGATGGGCGAGCCCGTCCTCGACGCCGACGGCTCCACCGCCTCGATGTGGGCCGTGCTGCGGGACGTCAGCGAACTGCGCCGCAGCCAGCGGGCCGTTCGCGAGACCCGTGACTGGGTGCAGCGGCAGCAGCACATGGAGCAGACCGAGCGCCGGCTCGCGGCCGAGATGCAGGAGGCGGTGCTTCCCGCGCGCAGCGGCCCGCTCCGGACGCCGCAGGACGGCCGGGGCGCATTGGACGTCGCGGCACACCACCTCCCCTCCCCGGTCGGCGCGCCCATCGGCCGCGACTGGTACGACACCCTGCAACTTCCCGATGGCAGCACCCTGTTGAGCGTGGGCGACCTGACGGGCCACGGAGTGGGCACCACCTCCGCCATGGCAATGCTGCTGGGCGGGCTGCGGGGCATGGCGGTGGCAGGCATCCGTCCGGGACCGCTCATGACGCACCTCAACCAACTGCTCGACACGTCCTCCCGGCCCACCCTGGGCAGCGCCGTGTGCTGCACCTACACCCGGGGGACCAGGACGCTCTCATGGGCTCAGGCCGGCCACCCGTCCCCCCTGCTGTTCCGCAAGGGGACAGGGACGGGTGAGGCCCTGACGGCACCGGACGGCGTGCTGCTCGGGGCGACGAGCGGAGCGGTGTACGAGCAGGCCGAAGTGACCCTCCGGCCGGGCGATGTGCTGGTACTGCACACGGACGCGCTGACCCGCACGGGCACGGCGACCGAGCTCGGTGCGGACCGGCTGACGGCACTGGCAGCACGGTTCGCCCGGGCCACGAACGCCCAGGAATGCGTCCGTGCGGTCGTGGAGGAGCTCGGTGATCAGGAACGAGAAGGGGACGCCTGCGTGATGGTGGCGAGGGTCATCGCCTGAGCGCGCCCGCTGCACGGCCCGGTCGTCGGCCCGAGTGGGCGGCCACCGGAGGGACGGAAGTCCGCCGCTGACGCCGGCTCCTGTCGATCCTCGCCAGGCGTCGGCTCCCCTTGCCCCTTGAGCCTCGCTCCGGTACCGGACCCCCTTGCCGGCACGAGAACCCCTCTGCCGTACTAGATCCCCTTGAGCTTCGGCCTCGCCGAGAGGCTGCCCGGCATCGCGATCTCGATCTCCTCGCGGAGGTCCTCGATCTTCGCGTAGCCGGAGTACTGGCCGGTCAGCCGGTACATCTCCCGGAGCCGGTCCCATGTCCGGTGCGAAGAGGTCTCCCCCATCGACACCAGCGCCAGCCTGGCGTAACGGTCCGCCTGTTCGGGGTCGTCGGCGATGAAGCACGCGGAAGCCAGCGAGATGTAGTCGAAGATCTTCGAGCGCTGCCGGCCGCCCTCGCGCAGTTGCAGAGCCTGCTTGGCGTGGCTCTGCGCTACGGCCGCGGCCGACGAATCGTGGTCGGCCAGTGTGCGGTACGCCAGCGCCTGCATGCCGTGCAGATCTGCCTCGTCGAACATCTGCATCCAACTCGGCGGCGGCACATCGCCCTTGTCGGAGACGAACAGCTCCTCCGCCTCGCCCAGCGTGCGGCGCATGGCCTGCCCGTGGCCCATGGACGCCTGCGCCCACGCCTCGATGGTGTGCAGCATCGCGCGAGTGCGGGGCAGCGTCTGCTCCCCCGAGCCCGACTTGGCGAGCTTCATCAGGTCGAGCGCGTCGTCCGGGCGGCCCAGGTGCACCATCTGGCGCGCCGCCCTGGACAGGGCCTCTCCGGCGCGTGGCCGGTCACCGCCCTCGCGGGCCGCGTGGGCCGCGATGACGAAGTACTTCTGGGCGGTGGGTTCGAGGCCGACGTCGTGGGACATCCAGCCCGCGAGTACCGCGAGGTTGGCGGCGACGCCCCACAGGCGGCGCTGCAGATGGTCGGGGTGGCGGTAGGCGAGCATGCCGCCGACCTCGTTGAGTTGTCCCACCACTGCCTTGCGCTGGAGGCCGCCGCCACGGGCGGCGTCCCACGCGCGGAACACCTCTACGGAACGCTCGAGCGCCTCGATCTCCTGCGACCCGATGGGGGCGGCCTCGTAACGGTCGTACCCTGCGGGGTCGGCGTGCAGTACGTCGGAGGTGCGTGCGGCGTCCTGGGAGATCGCCGGATCGGTCTTGAGCCAGTCGTGCATGGCGCTGCTGAGTGCTGAGCCCGCGGCAAGCGCCGCGCCCGCGCCCACCAGGCCGCGTCGGTTGAGCATGAGGTCCATTCCCGTGAATTCGGTGAGGACCGCCGCCGTACGGTCGGGCGCCCAGGGCAGACCGTCAGGGTTCTCTGCTCCCTTGACGTCCCGCCGCTTACCCGCTCGCCCGCTCCGTGCGAACCCGAGGTCCTCGATGGTCACGACACGACCGAGTCGCTCGGTGAACAGAGCTGCCAGCACCTTGGGCACGGGATCGCGCGGGGTCTCCCCCAGGTCGATCCAACGCCGGACCCGCGAGGTGTCGGTCGCCAGCTGCGGATGGCCCATGGCGGCCGCCTGCCGGTTCACGAGCCTTGCCAGCTCACCCTTGGACCAGCCGGCCAGGCCGAACAGGTCGCACAGGCGGGTGTTGGGTTCTCTGCTCACGTCAAGCC
The DNA here is from genome assembly GCF_009832925.1 of Streptomyces sp. Tu 2975. GTDB lineage: Bacteria > Actinomycetota > Actinomycetes > Streptomycetales > Streptomycetaceae > Streptomyces. The sequence continues at coordinate 7,561,687 of NZ_CP047140.1, read as the reverse complement.
CCCAGGTTCTCGGCTGAGTTGACAGTAACGCGCTGTCATGGGGCAGGCGACTATTCGCCAGGGTTCGCCAGGGTTCGCCAGATGGTGTGCCACCCGCGAGGGGGTGTCAGGTAGGAATGCGCCACCTCGCCCCGTCTGCCGGGGCACATTCCCCAGGGTGTTGCTCCTGGCATATGGGGCGGGGCGCGCACGCAACTGTCGGCACACGAAGGGATCTGTCTCCCATGTACACAGCATCGTCCTCCGTGTCCGCTCCGCCCCGGCTGCAGCAGCGCAACGCGTTCCCCGCCGGCGCCGGTCCGTATCTCGACCGCGCCGACCACGGCCGGACACGCAGGACGGCCGGTGCGACGGGCCGGCCGCCCCTCAGCGGGAGGATCGACCTGTCCGGCCCGCAGGGCGCGCAGCTGCGCAAGGCTGTCGCGTCGGTGCACCGGATCTGCCCCGAGTTCAATCCCGTGCAGGTGCTCCGCCGCAGCGGACGGTCCGTGCTGATCGTCGGAACGACGGGGCGCACGACGGCGGTCGCCAAGTGCTTACTGGACCACTCGCCGGCGTGGGCCGAGCGGCTGCGGCACGAAATAGCTTCATACCGCGCCTTCGTGCGGCACCGCCCACCGGTGCGGGTGCCGCGGCTCATCGCCGCGGACCCCGAGAACTGCACCCTGGTGATCGAGCGGATGCCCGGAAGGGCCGCGGCGCTGACCCGGCATCCGGTGGAGGCCCCTCCGCGCGCGGATCTGCGCGCCGTGCTGGGAGCGGTCGTGCGGCTCAACAGCTGGCGTCCGCCGGCCGGGATGTTCGACGCCCCGCTGGACTACGGCTCGCGGATCTCGCGCTACCACGAGCTGGGGCTGTTCACCGACCGTGACCTCGGAGACCTCCAGAAGCTTCTGCACGGTCTGGCCCAGGCCGGCGGCCGGCACGGGATGGGGCAGTTCTGTCACGGCGACGCGCTGCTCTCCAACATCCTGCTGTCGCCCACCGGTCCGGTGCTGGTCGACTGGGAGCACGCCGGCTGGTATCTGCCCGGCTACGACCTGGCGACGTTGTGGGCGGTGCTGGGCGATGCTCCGGCGGCACGCCGGCAGATCAGCCAGCTCGCCCAGCAGGCGGGCACTGCGGCCCGGGACGCGTTCCTGGTCAACCTGATGCTGGTGCTGACCCGGGAGATCCGTACCTACGAGACCGCTGTGCAGCGCACGATGCGGGAGGCGCCGCCGGTGGTCGGCGGCCAGGCGCAGACCGGCGGCCCTACGGCCGGTGAGGAACAGCGGCTGCTGCTGAGGCGGCTGCACGATGACTGCGCAATGGCCCGCAGGGCCGTGCGCGCGGCGGTCGGCACCCGCTGACCGGCCGCCACCGAGCGGCAGGTTCGTTCGATCCGTCGCCACAGAGGGGGAAGCGCGCTGCGCGTCCGGTGCCGACACGCCGGGCGCGCAGCGCACTGTGTTTCTCCCGCCCGTCTTCCGCCGACGGGCATGCTCGCCGCACGGTCTCCGTCATGCTCACCTGACCGGGCGCTGCCCCGCATCACCGCTCGGGTGACGCCGCCAGGGAGAAGGAGTGCCCGGCCGGGTCCGAGAAGACGCGTTCCTCGCGAGGCCCCCGCCGATTGTTGGTGTCCACCGGACGGGCCCCCAGGCTGACCGCCTCCCGCTCCGCTTCGTCCAGGTCGCCTCGGGCGACCAGGATGCGCAGGTGCGACTGCTGGGAGTCCTCCGGCCGGGGCCAGCTGGGCGGCGCGTAGCCGTGGTCGCGGCGCATCGCCAGGTGCACCCCACCGTGGCCGACGACCTCCACGAAGTCGGGATCGCTGCCGACGCGTACCTCCGCGCCGAACAATCCTGCGTAGAACTCCGCCAGTTCCATCGGTTCGGCGGCATCAAGAACGAGAACGCTGGTCTTCTGGGTGGTCATGCACTGCGGCTACCCCCTGCCACGTCCACCATACGGAGCGCCCAGGTATGGAGAGGGCACGCTCCGTCGGCCTGCGCCCATTGGTCCACTCCACTGACGCGTCGCAGGCCGGGGGACCGTCGGCGCGAAACTCCGCGACACGCCCTCTGACGTGCAAATACCGGCCTGCGAGGCATGATTGACGGATCGTCCGTGAGCCGATACCCATGGGGCGTGTCCCGCCCCCTCGGGGCCCGTTCGCGCGTCACCCGTCACTGGAGGCCGCATTGCCAGGATCAGCTCCCGCACGTCCGAGAAGTGCCCGTCGTCGTGCGCTGACGGCAGGGGCGCGGTGGCGTGCGCCGCCCTGCTGCTGCCGCTGCTGTCGGCCGGTCCGTCCGCGACCGCCGAACGCGCTCCGGCGGACTCGATGCAGGGGACGTTCGCGGCCGCGGCCGCCGAGTACGGGGTACCGGAGAGCGTGCTGCTCGGCGTCTCGTACCTCCAGTCCCGCTGGGACGCGCACGGCGGGGCGGCGAGTGTCACCGGCGGCTACGGTCCGATGCATCTGACGGACGCGAGGACCGCGATCGCCGAGGCGCCCCACCACTCGCACGGTGCCGAGGACGCCCGCGGGGACGACGCCCGCCCCGCCCGTCCGGTCGTCGAGGCGGCCCTGCCCGACCCCGGCGAACTGCCGCCGCGGCTGCGGACGCTGGAGCATGCGGCCGAAGTGTCGGGCATCGGCGAGGACAAGCTGCGTGACAGCGCCGCGGCGAACGTGCGGGGCGGTGCGGCCCTGCTCGCGCAGGCCCAGCGGGAGCTGGGTGGGCCCGCGAGTGCGGACCCCGCGGACTGGTACGGCGCCGTGGCGCGGTACTCCGGCGCGGACGATGTGGCGACGGCGACGACGTACGCCGACGATGTCTTCGACGTCATCCGCACGGGCCGGTCCCGCACGACGGACGGCGGTCAGCGGGTGGAGCTCGAGCCGGACCCGGCCGTGTCACCGGACCGGACGCAGGTGCGACGGCTCGGACTGCGCACTGCCGACACGGGCCGCACGGAATGCCCGCCGACGGTGGCGTGCGAATGGATCCCGGCCCCGTACGAGGAGTTCGGCGACGGCGACTACGGTAACCACGACCAGGCCGACCGGCCGGCGTCCCAGTCGGTGGACTACATCGTCGTCCATGACACGGAGGCGTCCTGGGACACCACACTGAAGCTGGTGCAGAACCCTGAGTACGTGTCGTGGCAGTACTCGCTGCGCTCGTCCGACGGGCACATCGCTCAACATGTGCCGCTCGAGGACGTCGCCTGGCACGCCGGCAACTGGTTCGTCAACGCCAAGTCGGTGGGTCTGGAGCACGAGGGTTTCCTGGTGTCCCCCGACGCCTGGTACACGGAGGCGATGTACCGCACGTCGGCGCGCCTGGTGCGGTACCTGGCCAAGCGGTACGACATTCCGCTGGACCGGCAGCACATCCTGGGTCACGACAACGTCCCGGGTACGACCGCGGCGACCATCCGCGGGATGCACACCGATCCCGGGCCGTACTGGGACTGGGCGCACTACTTCGAGCTGCTCGGCAGGCCGTTCACACCGTCCGCCGGGCCGGACAGTTCCGTGGTCACGATCCGCCCCGAATACACCCGGCACCAACCGCTGTACACCGGCTGCGTGAAGGCCGGGGAGGCGTGCGCGCCGCACGGCTCCGGCGCGGTGCGGCTGCACACCGAGCCGAGCGAGAGCGCCCCGCTGGTCAAGGACGTCGGTCTGCGGCCGGGCGGGCAGGACTCGACGACCGGTGTGAACGACACGGGGGCGCGCGCCTCGACGGGCCAGCAGTACGCGGTGGCCGAGCGCCGGGGCGACTGGACGGCGATCTGGTACCTCGGGCAGAAGGCATGGTTCCACAACCCGCGGACACAGCCGGTCGCGGTCGGCGCCAGGGAGAAGGTGCTGACACCGAGGGAAGGTCTCGCCGAAGTGCCGGTGTACGGCAGGGCGTATCCGGAAGCCTCGGCCTATCCGCCGGGGATTCCGGTGCAGGCGGTCTCGCCGCTGCCGTACAAGCTGCTCGCGGGCCAGACGTACGTGGTCGGTGACCGGGTCCCCGGGGAGTACCTGTACGCGACGACGTTCGACACGGCGGGCCACACGGTGGTCCGGGGCGAAGAGATGTACTACGAGATCCAGTTCGGGCACCGGGTCGCCTTCGTGAAGGCGGCGGACGTGCGGGTGCTGGGCTGAGGCCCTTCGTCCGGGCCGCTACCGGTCCGGACGAAGGCTCAGAACGGGGTGGTGCCACCGGTCGTGGGGTCCGGTGGCACCACCCCACACACCGGGCCGCTTATGTGACTATTTGCCGGGGCGAGTGGGCCGTACGGGCGAGGGGTAGGCCTGGGCCGTCATGACCGTCCGCGCCTCGTGCGCGGCTGCTCTGAAAGGCCCTGGCGCACATGGCACAGCCCTTCGTACTGCCGGACTTCTACGTCCCGTATCCGGCCCGCCTCAATCCGCATGTCGAGGAGGCGCGGCGGCACACCAGGAAATGGGCCCGGCGGATGGGAATGCTGGAGGGGTCCGGCATCTGGGAGGAGAGCGACCTCGAGGCCCACGACTACGCGCTGCTGTGCGCGTACACGCACCCGGACTGCGACGCGGAGGCCCTCGGTCTCGTCACCGACTGGTACGTGTGGGTCTTCTTCTTCGACGATCACTTCCTGGAGGTCTTCAAGCGCAGCCAGGACCTCGCGGGCGGCAAGGCGTATCTGGACCGGTTGCCGGCCTTCATGCCGATGGACCTGTCCCGGGGGACGCCGGAGCCGACGAACCCGGTCGAGGCGGGCCTCGCCGACCTGTGGGAGCGGACGGTGCCGAGCATGTCCCCCGCCTGGCGGGCCCGTTTCGCCGAGTCCACGAAGAACCTGCTCGACGAGTCGATGTGGGAGCTGGCCAACATCGACGCCGGCCGGGTCGCCAACCCGCTCGAGTACATCGAGATGCGCCGGAAGGTCGGCGGCGCCCCCTGGTCCGCCGGCCTGGTGGAGTACGCGGCGCAGGCGGAGGTGCCGGAAGCGGTCGCCGCGACACGTCCTCTGCGGGTGCTGCGCGACTCCTTCTCCGACGCGGTGCACCTGCGCAACGACCTCTTCTCGTACCAGCGCGAGGTGGAGGACGAGGGCGAGAACAGCAACGGCGTGCTGGTGCTGGAGCGCTTCCTCGGCTGTACGACGCAGGAGGCGGCGGAGGCGGTGAACGACCTGCTGACCTCGAGGGTCCAGCAGTTCGAGAACACGGCGCTCACCGAGGTGCCCGCGCTGTGCCTGGACCAGGGCCTCACCCCGCAGGAGTGCACCGCGATCGCCGCCTATACCAAGGGCCTTCAGGACTGGCAGTCCGGCGGCCACGAATGGCACATGCGCTCCAGCCGGTACATGAACGACGGCGTGGGCGAGGCGGTCGGACCGTCGTCCGTCGCCGGGGTGCTCGGGACGTCGGCGCTCGACATCCGCACGCTGTTCGGCCGTCCGGCGGCAGCACGGCTGCGCACACTGACGCACCGGCCGCGGCAGGTGGGGCCCTCCATGCTCCCCGACTTCGCCCTGCCGTTCCCCCTCACTCTGAGTCCGCACCTGGACGACGCCCGCAGGAAGTCGGTCGACTGGGCCGGGCGCATGGGCCTGCTGAACGACATCTGGGACGAGGCCAAGATCAAGGGCTTCGACCTGGCGCTCTGCGCGGCGGGGCTCGACCCCGACGCCACGCCGGAGGAGCTGGAGCTCAGCGCGGAGTGGCTGACGTGGGGTACGTACGGCGACGACTACTACCCGGTGTTCTTCGGCGCGACCCGTGATCTCGCCGGGGCCCGGCTCCTGAACGACCGGCTGAAGGCCTGTATGCCGGTGGACACCCCGGAAGCGGGCGCCGCCGTCGCCGTGGCCCCGATGGAGCGCAGCCTCGCCGATCTGTGGGCCCGTACGGCGGGGCCGATGTCGGTGGACGCCCGCGGGTCCCTGCGCGCTGCCGTGGACGTCATGCTGGACAGCTGGCTGTGGGAACTGCACAACCAGGCGCAGCACCGGGTCCCCGACCCGGTGGACTACATCGAGATGCGCCGTCTCACGTTCGGTTCGGACATGACCATGAGCCTGTGCAGGCTGCGCCACGAGGGCGAGTTGCCGGCGGAGCTCTACGCGAGCGGCCCGGTGCGCGCCCTCGAGAACTCGGCCATGGACTACGCCTGCCTGCTCAACGACCTGTTCTCGTACCAGAAGGAGATCGAGTACGAGGGTGAGATCCACAACGCGGTACTGGTGGTGCAGACGTTCTTCGACTGCGACTACCCCACGGCCTTCGCCATGACGGCCGATCTCATGCACTCCCGGCTGGAACAGTTCCTTCATGTGAAGGAGCATGAACTTCCGGTGGTGTGCGACGAGTTCGATCTCGGCGAGAAGGGCAGGGCGGCCCTCGCCTCGTACGTGCGCGAGCTCGAGGACTGGCTCGCGGGCATTCTCAACTGGCACCGGAAGGTGAGGCGTTACAAGGAGGAGGATCTGCGGGGCGGCGCCGCCCCTTGGCGGCTGGGTGCGCCCACGGGGCTCGGCACGTCCGCCGCCCGGATCTCGTTGCCGGCCCAGCGGTCGGAGGTGAGGGTGTAGCGCGCGGACCACAGGGTCGCGCGGCCGATGTGCCAGGACGCGTGACGAGACTGCCCGGGCCGGGCCCGGGCAGTAGGTCGAGGAGGGGTCGGTCGGCGAGTTTTCAGCCCTGCTGGAACAGCTCCGCGGGGAGGGGCTTGAGGAGCGCGTAGAGATCGTCGGTGATGGGCCGGTCCCAGCTGGCGATCGTGACGAGCACATTGTCGCTGCGGTCGAACTGGACGCAGGAGATGCGGCTTTCCGACAGCTTCAGACGGCGCACGATCAGCAGGTTGTCCCCCTGCATGACGGGAGTGTCCTCGACACCGGTGACATGGACCGGCTCGTCGTTCTCCAGCGCGAGGAGGAGCTGGCCCACCTCGAAGGGGATCTCGCCCTCCTCCACCTCACGGGCGGGCGACCCCTCGGGCAGATTGCCGATGATCATCGCGGGTCCGCGGCCGCCGAACAGGTCGTAGCGCAGAAAGACCCCCTGGCAGCTGCCGTCCGGCGCGGGGAGCAGACCGGCGCCCAGGTTTCCGGGCCAGTCGCCCGGGTCCATGGCCAGGACATCGAAGTCCGGGCCCGCGGGTGTGGCGGCGCTGCGGCGGCGGAGGAAGGACATACCCGCAATGGTACGGGTACGGACCGACCCGGCCGAGCCGGGGCGCGGCGGCGTTGAACGCCCCGGCCGCCGCCCCCGTACCCCTGTGCGCACCGGTGCCCGTGCGCACCGATGTCTGTGAGGAGCAGCGTCCCGCGAGATTCCGAACCGACGTGAGGATCAGCCCATGAACGACCGCACCACTCCCGCCCTGCAAGCCCTTCCCGACGGCGAGGCGGAGCTACGGCTGGTGGTCCGCCTCCATTGGGAGGACGTCGCCGCGCTCGGGCAGGAGGCGGGGCGGCTGGCCGCCCAGATGCAGCGGCCCGTGAGCCTGGACGAGGCGGCCGGGCACCGGTTGCGTACCCGCTCCGCCGTCCACGCCAAGCCCACGACGGCGTCCGCGTCCGGGTCGGCGCCGGCCGGGAGCGCGGCGCATCTGCCTCCGCCCACGTCCGTCTCCTCGCTCACCGCCCGTACGCCCGGTGAGCACGCGCGGCAGGCCATCGAGAAGATCAACGGCACCGCGGGGCTCGGCCGTGACGTGACACAGACGCCCGCGTGAGCCGTGCCGTCGCTTCCCCCTCCCACGCCGGCGGGAGGGGGCACGGCGCTGCGCACCGGCCGGGGAGGCGACACCCGTCGGTGGTGCCGGCGTCAGGTGAGGTCGAACTCGCCGTCCCGTGCGTTCAGCACGAAGGCGCGCCACTCGGCCGGGGTGAAGATCAGCGACGGGTTCTCCGGGCGGCCGCCGTTACGCATCGCGATGAACCCTTCGACGAACGCGATCTGCACGTCCCCGGCGCCCTGTGCCCCTGGTCGCCAGTCCGCGTTGCTCAGGTCCAGGTCCGGCTTCTCCCACCCGGAAAACATGTGCGTGGTGGTAGTGGTGGTGCTCTCGGCCACGTCCCTGCTCCTCCCGCGTCGTCTCCGGGCCAGCCTAGCGACGACGCCCCGTCACGGACAGGGTGCCGCACGTGACGGTCCGCCCCGGTCCCGTAGATCGTCAGGTGGCGGGCGGCTCCGCGCCGACCAGCCACATGGCGAAGAACTGCGCTCCACCCCCGTAGGCGTGACCGAGCGCCTTGCGCGCGCCGTCGACCTGGTGTTCGCCGGCCTGCCCGCGCACCTGGAGGGCGGCCTCCGCAAAGCGGATCATGCCGGAGGCCCCGATGGGGTTGGTCGACAGGACGCCGCCGGAGGGGTTGACCGGCAGGTCCCCGTCGAGTTCGGTCACGCCGGACTCGGTGAGCTTCCAGCCCTCGCCCTCGGCGGCGAAGCCCAGGTTCTCCAGCCACATGGGCTCGTACCAGGAGAACGGCACATACATCTCCACGGCGTCGATCTCGCGGCGCGGGTCGCTCACGCCGGCCTGCCGGTACACGTCCGCGGCACAGTCCTTGCCGGCCTGCGGGGACACGAAGTCCTTGCCCGCGAACATGGTGGGTTCGCTGCGCATCGCCCCGCCGTGCACCCAGGCGGGCGGGCGCGGCGAACGGGCCGCGCCCGTCCGGCCGGTGAGGACCATCGCGCACGCGCCGTCGGAGGAGGGGCAGGTCTCCGAGTAGCGGATCGGGTCCCACAGCATCGGTGAGGCCTGGACCTTCGCCAGCGTGATGTCGTGCTCATGGAGGTGCGCGTACGGGTTCTTGAGCGCGTTGCGGCGGTCCTTGTACGCGACCAGGGAGCCGACGGTGCCGGGTGCGCCGGTGCGGCGCATGTAGGCGCGCACGTGCGGGGCGAAGAAGCCGCCGGCGCCCGCGAGCAGCGGCTGCTGGAAGGGGACGGGCAGGGACAGTCCCCACATCGCGTTCGACTCGGACTGCTTCTCGAACGCAAGTGTGAGCACGGTGGTGTGGACGCGCGCTGCCACCAGGTTGGCGGCGACGAGGGCGGTGGAGCCGCCGACGGAGCCCGCGGTGTGGACCCGGAGCATCGGCTTGCCCACCGCGCCGAGGGCGTCGGCCAGGTACAGCTCCGGCATCATCACGCCCTCGAAGAAGTCGGGGGCCTTGCCGATGACGACGGCGTCGACGTCGGCCCAGGTCAGCTCGGCGTCGTCGAGGGCCCGCCGGGCCGCCTCGCGGACGAGGCCTGCGACGGACACGTCCCGGCGGGCGGCGACGTGTTCGGTCTGGCCGATGCCGATGACGGCCACGGGCTCAGCCGGCATGGGCCTCTCCTTCGAGGACGGCCACCAGGTTGTGCTGGAGGCAGGGGCCGGAGGTGGCGTGGGCGAGGGCCCGGTCGGACTCGCCGCTGTGGATGCGGGAGGCGGCCTCGCCGATCCTGATGAGTCCGGCGGCCATCACGGGGTTGGCGGCGAGGGCTCCGCCGGACGGGTTGACCCTCACCCTGGCGTCGAGGTCGAGACTTCGGCGCAGGACGAGCTCCTGGGACGTGAAGGGCGCGTGCAGTTCCGCCGTGTCGACGGGCCTCTCGAAGAGGCCCGCGTGTTCCGCGGCGAGCCGGGTGGAGGGCGAGCGGGTGAGGTCCCGTACGCCGAGGCCGTGCGCTTCGATGCGGTGGTCCATCCCACGTATCCAGGCGGGCCGTTCGCACAGTTCGCGGGCCCGGTCGCCGGCGGCCAGGACGACGGCGGCGGCGCCGTCGCCGATGGGCGGGCAGTCGGAGACCCTCAGCGGCCGGACGAGGTGACGGCCGCGCGGGACCTCTCCCTGGAGTTGAGCGTGCGGGTTGGCCGCGGCGTCCCGCCGGCTGCGGGCCGCGACCCCGGCGAGTTCCGGCTCGTCCGCCTCCCCGGCGTCGATCAGTGCCTGTGCCTGCAGGGCGGCGAGGGCCACCGAGTCGGGCCAGAGCGGGGCCGTGTAGTAGGGGTCGAGCTGGCGGGTGAGCACATCGCGGAGCTCGCCGGGTGACGACTTCCCGTACGCGTAGACGAGCGCGGTGTCGCTCTCGCCGGTGAGCAGCTTCACCCACGCCTCGTACAGGGCCCAGGCGCCGTCCATCTCGACATGGGACTCGCTGATCGGGGGCCAGGCGCCGACGCCGTCGAGCGCCATGGTGAAGGAGAAAGCACGCCCTGCGAGGTAGTCGCTGGATCCGGAGCAGGTGAAGCCGACGTCGCCGGTGCGCAGCCCGGTCTGCGAAAGGACCTGGTGGAGGACCGGCATCAGCATCTCCACCTCGGACATGTCGTCCGTGCGGCGCGTGTGGCGGGTCTGGGCGAAGGCGACGACGGCGATGTCCCTGCCGTGGGCACGGCTCGTCGTACCGCGCCCGGCGGGGCCGGTCACAGCAACTCCTTGTAGGTGTCGTAGTCGGCGTCCGGTTCGCCGGACGGCCGGTAGTGGTCGGGGTGGCGGGAGCCTTCGCGCCACACCGGCTCCACGCGCAGTCCCATACGCACCTCGTCGTAGGGAATGCCGCCGATGCGTCCGTGGAGGGCGAGGCCGGCGCCGTCGAGGGCGATGTGGGCGTAGACGTAGGGCACCTCGATGTCCAGGCCCTTCGCCTTGATGTTGACGATGCAGAAGGTGGTGACCGTGCCGCGGGGGCCGACCTCGACCTGCTCCTCGGTGGCGACGCCACAGGTGGGGCAGGCGCCGCGGGGCGGGACGTAGACCTTGCGGCAGGACGGGCAGCGCTCGCCGACGGTCCTGCGCCCCTCGAGCGCGGCGAGGTGGCGGCTCTGGGCGCGGCCGGGCGTGCAGGTGTAGTCGAGCCGGGCCGGGGCGACGATGCCGGTGACGGGTTCGGGGAAGCGGCCGCTGTGGGGGCGGGCCGGGCCGGCGGGCTCGCCCTCGTACGGTTCGAAGCAGGCGATGTCGGTGATCGCTCCGGTGCGCTCGGCGGCCCACCGGGCGCGTACGCGCATCCCGGTGCGCACGGCGTCGGGGCCGGGGGCGTCCAGGACGTGCAGCAGAGAGGTGTCCGCGCCGTCCAGGCGGACGAGCACCCAGGCGAACGGGGTGGCGAGGGGCTGGCGGGGCCGTGGGTCCTCGTTCCACGCCCAGGTCGTGACGGTGCCGGTGGCGCCGACCTCGACGAGGTCGCGGATCTCGTCCGCGGTGACGGGGTCGTACTCGACCGGCGGCACGAGGACCCGGCCGTCGACGGTGCGCACGCCGAGCACCGTGCGTTCGCGCAGGCCGGTCAGGAAGGCGCTCTGGACGGGGCCCAGGGACCGGGTGAAGGGAAATTCGACGACGAAAGGAGCACGGAGGACGGGGGGCACGGGGCTCTCCTCTCAGGCGCGCCGGTAGACGGGGTCGCGCTTCTCGGCGAAGGCGAGGGCGCCTTCTTTGGCGTCGGCCGTGTCGAAGATCGGCCGACCCCGTTCCAGTTCGGCGGCGAGTCCTTCGGCCTCCGTCATCTCCGCCGTCTCGTAGACCGCGGCCTTGACCGCCTCGACGGCGAGCGGGCCGCAGGCGTTGATCCGTTCCGCGACGCCGAGCGCCGCGTCGAGGGCGGTGCCGTCGGGGACGACACGGCCGACGAGGCCGATGCGTTCGGCTTCGTCGGCGGTGTAGGGGCGGCCGGTCAGCAGCATCTCGAGGGCGTGGGTGCGGGGGATCTGGCGCGGCAGCCGGACGGTCGAGCCGCCGATCGGGAAGAGGCCCCGCCGGACCTCGAAGAGCCCGAAGGTGGCGCCCTCGCCCGCGACCCTGATGTCCGTGCCCTGGAGGATCTCGGTGCCGCCGGCGACGCAGTACCCCTCGACGGCGGCGACGACCGGCTTCCTCGGCCGGTGGTGGCGGAGCATCGCCTTCCAGTGCAGGTCGGGGTCGGCCTTCATCCGGTCGCGGTAGTGCTCCCCCGCCATGCCGCCGCCCGCAGCGAGGGCTTTGAGGTCCATGCCCGCGCAGAAGGAGCCGCCGGCTCCGGTGATCACCACGGAGCGGACGGTGTCGTCCGCGTCGGCCGCGAGCCATGCGTCGTAGAGGCCGACGAGCATCGCGAGCGAGAGGGCGTTCTTCGCCTCCGGCCGGTTCAGGGTGAGTATCAGCGTGGCGCCCTCGTGTTCCACGGTGAGGTGTTCGGTGCCCGTGCGGCCGCTGTGCCGTGCCATGTGCAACCTCCCGTCGCGGATCGGTCACGGGTTCCGTCGCCGGACCCGTCACCGGATCTGGAACAGGTTGCAGTAGGCGGGCCGCCAGTTCAAGAGTTTTCTGACAGTCAGTCAGATTTCCTTGCCGGTGGGCCTTCCCACATGTGCGGACCGGCGCTCTAATGACGGCCGAGCCGCAGTGCACCGGGTTCACGTCGTGATGTCCCGCCGGGGTCAGGAGGAGCGGTGGAGTACAACCTTGCCGACCTGTTCGAATCGGTGGTCGACGCCGTGCCCGACCGCGAGGCACTCGTGTACGTCGATCACCCCGGCACCGGCGAGGAGCGCCGGCTCACCTACGCGGAACTGGACGCGGCGGCCAACCGTGTCGCCCACCACCTGCTCGACGCGGGCATCGCACCGGGCGAACACCTGGGCCTGCATCTCTACAACGGGGTCGAGTACCTCCAGACCGTCCTGGGCTGCCTGAAGGCCCGGATCGTGCCGGTGAACGTCAACTACCGGTACGTCGCCGACGAATTGGTCCACCTCTACCGGGACGCCGATCTCGCGGCGCTCGTCTTCGACGCGGAGTTCACCGAACGGGTGGCCGCGGCCCTGCCCCGCACCGAGACACTGCGCCACCTGGTGCGCGTCGGCGCGCCTTCCGACGGAGCGCCGCCCCTCGACGCCGTGGCGTTCACCGACGCCGAAGCCGCCGCCTCACCGCTGCGGGGCTTCGCCCGGCGATCGGCCGACGACCTGTTCATCATCTACACCGGTGGGACGACGGGCATGCCCAAGGGCGTGATGTGGCGTCAGGAGGACCTGTTCTTCGCCGGACTGGGCGGCGGAGCCCCGACCGGCGAGCCGGTCTCCCGACCAGAGGAACTGGCCGAGCGGGTGGCCGCCGGCGGCGACGGGATCACCTTCTTCCCCACTCCCCCGCTGATGCACGGCACTTCGACGCTCACGGCCTTCATCGGCTTCAACTTCGGCCAGCGGATCGTCATCCACCGCAAGTTCGTGCCGCACGAGGTGCTGCGCACCATCGAGCGGGAGCGGGTCACCAGCGTGTCGCTGGTCGGCGACGCGATGCTGCGCCCGCTGGTCGACGCATTGAACGGGCCGCTGAAGGGGTGCGACCTGTCGTCGGTGTTCAGCGTCTCCAGCTCCGGTGCGATCATGTCGGACACCGTGCGCGAGCAGTTCACCGCACTGGCCCCGAACGTCCTGCTGCTGAACAACTTCGGCTCCTCCGAATCCGGCTTCAACGGCACCGCGACGGACGACTCGGGCCCCGCCACCGGATTCCGGCTGCGCGTCAACGCCCGTACGGCGGTGGTCGATCCGGTCACCTACGAACCGGTGCCGCCGGGCGGGACGGGCCGGGTCGCCCAGCGCGGACACGTACCGCTCGGCTACTACAAGGATCCGGTGAAGTCCAAGGAGACCTTCTTCCGGCGCGGCGGCGAACGGTGGGTGCTCCTCGGCGACATGGCCACCGTGGACGAGGACGGCATCGTCACGGTCCTGGGCCGCGGCTCGCAGTGCATCAACACGGGCGGGGAGAAGGTGTACCCCGAGGAGGTCGAGCAGGCTCTCAAGTCCCATCCGGACGTGTACGACGCCCTGGTCGCCGGTGTTCCTGACCACCGGTGGGGCAACCAGGTGACGGCAGTGGTCCAGCCCCGCGCGGGCGTGGCCCCACCGACTCTGGCCGCCGTCCAGGCCCACTGCCGCACCCGGTTGGCCGGCTACAAGATCCCGAGGCGGCTGGTGATAGCACCGGAGATCCAGCGCTCGCCGAGCGGCAAGGCGGACTACCGCTGGGCGCGGGCGGTCGCCTCCGAGGCCCCGGCGGTCGGGGACGGGCCCGCGGGAGCCGGGGCCTGACCGCCCCGCCGCACCCGCGCCCTTGGTGGCCCGACGGCCCCGAGCAGACGCCCTTTCACCGCCGATACGATGCCTGACGTGATCGACTCATCGGCGGACCTTGACGACGCAGGGGTGGCGACAACGGCCGCACAGGCCGGCGCGGAGGTCGTACGCGGCATGTACGGCAGGCGGCTCGACCGTATCGACAAGGACGCCGGGGACTTCGCCACCGCCGCCGATATGGAGGCCGAGAAGGCGATCCTCGGCGTCATCCGTGCCGCCCGGCCCGATGACGCCGTCCTCGGTGAAGAGGGCGGACAGCAGGGTGCCGTGGACGCCGCGCGCCAGTGGCTGGTGGATCCCTTGTGCGGCACGCTGAACTACGCCGTCGGCAACATGGCGGTCGCCGTCAACGTGGCGCTGCGCAACGGGGCGGCTGCGGTGGCCGACCCGTTCACCGGCGAGGTCTTCTTCACCGACGGCGAGACCGCTCGAGTGCGGTGCGACGGCGCCGATGCCCCTCTGACGCCCACGTCCGCCACCCGCCTCGTGGATGTCAACCTGGACCCGCCGTTCCCCGGCGCGCCCGGCTTCCGCGCTGTCGACCTGCTGGCGGATCCCCGGTTCGTGGAATCGTTCCGGCCGCGGGTCGTGTCCACGACGCTGGCCTTGGCCTGGGTCGCCGCCGGCAAGCGCGCCGCATACGTGACCGACGGCGGCGACCTGTCCGGGAGCGTGCATTTCGCCGCCGGCATCGCCTTGTGCCGGGCAGCAGGCTGCGTGGTCACCGGGATCGACGGCGCCCCGGTCGGACCGGCGGGACGCGGGCTCGTCGCGGCCGCCGACCGTGAGACCCATCACCTGCTGATGTCGATGATCCGCGGCTGACGTCGGCGACAGCGCGCCCGACCCGGGAGGCGCAGAAAGTCCCCGTTCGGACGGCCGCCGCGGGCCGCCGTGGCTCGCTTCCGCGGGGCACGGCAGCTCCGCGGGAGGTGGGAGCGGTGAGGTCAGCCTTCCGCGCCCGGCAGGATGCGCTCGCCGTTGAAGACGCCGAGCCGCTCCCGGTACAGCTCGAGCGGCACGCCGTTGGGGTCACGGATGTAGAGGCTGTCCTCGACGCCACGGTCGGGGCCCAGGTATTCGATGCCCGCCGCGTCCAGCGCCTTACGGGCGGCGGAGAACTGCCGCGCGTCGACCGAGAGCGCCAGGTGCTGCACCCCGCCGACCGTCTCCGTCGCAGGCGGATGGTCGTGGCCGGGGAAGTCGAAGAAGCCCAGCAGGTTGCTGTTCCCGATGTCGAAGAAGAAGTGGGTGGAGCCGCGGTAGTCGCGGTTCTCCACGATCTCCACGAGGGGAAACCCCAGGAACTCCTGGTAGAAGCGGACGGTCTCCTCCACGTCACGGCAGATGAAGGCCACATGGTGGACGCCGTTCGCCGTGGTCGCCGGCCGGTCGCCCGCTTCGCGCAGGTAGCGCCGTCGCACCTCCTCGCGACGGGCGCGCACGGCCTCCAGTTCGGCTCCCTCTGGCTGAGGCATCGCGGACTCCTTCACCTGTGGTTGATTGCGGGATTCAACTTCCCGTCCCGCAATCTTCCCCGCAACCGCCCGCGAAGCGCTCCCCCTGGCGACGGCGGCGGCCGCAATCGTCCGGATGCACCACTCGACGTGCTGCGCAGGCGGCCGGCTTCGCGCCGCCGGCCGTGCTGTGAAGCCCCTTCGGCCGAGCCTTGACGGACGGCAGCGTGGACTGAATTACTGATCCCGAACACGACGACCGAATGGTCGGTAGCCCGATCCGGGACGGGAGTGCGCGGATGACGGACCTGCTGGACGCGGCGGAGCGGCTCGATCGCGAGGAGCTCGAGGCCCTGCAGCTCGAGAGACTGCGCTCCACCCTGCGCCACGCCTACGACAATGTCGCCTTCTACCGCGATGCCTTCGACAAGGCGGGGCTCCTTCCGGAGGACTGCCGTACGCTCGCCGCCCTCGCCCTCTTCCCGTTCACCACGAAGGCCGATCTTCGCGACCACTACCCATTCGGGATGTTCGCGGTCGACTCCTCGCAGGTGCGCCGGATCCACGCCTCCAGCGGTACGACGGGCAGGCCCACCGTCGTCGGCTACACCCAACGGGACCTGGACACCTGGGCCGACGTGGTGGCGCGCTCGCTCCGCGCGGCCGGCGCCCGCCCCGGTCACAAGGTCCATGTGGCCTACGGATACGGCCTGTTCACCGGCGGCCTCGGCGCGCACTACGGCGCCGAGCGGCTCGGCTGCACCGTCATCCCCGCGTCCGGCGGCATGACGGCCCGCCAGGTCCAGCTGATCAACGACTTCCGGCCCGAGATCATCATGGTCACTCCGTCGTACATGCTGACCCTCCTCGACGAGTTCGAGCGCCAAGGCGTCGATCCGCGGTCGACGTCGCTGAAGGTGGGGGTCTTCGGCGCGGAGCCGTGGACCGAGGAGATGCGCCGTGAGATCGAGGAGCGGTTCGCGATCGACGCGGTCGACATATACGGGTTGTCCGAGGTCATGGGTCCCGGAGTCGCGCAGGAGTGCGTGGAGACGAAGGACGGCCTGCACATCTGGGAGGACCACTTCTACCCGGAGATCGTCGACCCGTTCACCGGCGAGGTGCTGCCGGACGGCGAGGAGGGCGAGCTGGTGTTCACCTCGCTCACCAAGGAGGCGATGCCGGTGATCCGTTACCGCACACGGGACCTGACCCGCCTGCTGCCGGGCACGGCACGCGTCTTCCGGCGCATGGAGAAGGTCACCGGGCGCAGCGACGACATGGTGATCCTGCGCGGGGTGAACCTCTTCCCCACCCAGATCGAGGAGATCGTCCTGCGGACGCCGCATGTCGCGCCGCACTTCCAGCTCCGGCTGACCCGAGAGGGCCGCCTCGACGCGCTGACCGTGCTCGCGGAGGCACGGCCGGGAACGACCCCCGACCAGCGGGCGGCGGCCGCGCAGTGCGTGGCGGCGGCGATCAAGGACGGGATCGGGGTGTCCGTCTCCGTCGAGGTGGTGGACCCGGAGACGCTCGAGCGTTCGGTGGGCAAGATCAAGCGGATCGTGGACCTCAGGAACGCCTGAAGACGCCTTCGACATCCGCAACCGGCGGCACAGGCGGTCTCCTCCGTCGGGCAGAACCCTGCGGTAATCCGCTTGCCGGGACGCTGGGGTGACGTGACAGGCTGGCGCGGTGATACGCGAGCTGTCCCCTGGTGACCTGACCTGGGACGAGGTGAATCCCGCCCGGCGTCCCTTCGACATTGCGGCGGCGGCGCGGGGGGTGCGCTCACTCGGTCCGGCCCGGGGTGTACCGAGCCGTCCGGATGTCCCCTTCGGCGATCCGGCGATGAGTGCGTGGAGCTGGGGTGAGGGCCGGCTCTGGGCCGATGCCATGTCGTACGCCTTGATGGACCGCTACGGCCGCTGGGCGGTGGGCTGGCGCTGGGCGCACGACGAAGGAGACTTCGACGGCGGGCCTGTCGGAAGTTGGTGCTGTCCCCGTGACTCGATCACCACTCCGGAGGAGACGCTGGAGCGTGTCGTTTCGGCGCTGTGCGAGTGGCGGGCCTGGCTGGAGAGTCTCGCCGGGCGGTTCGAGGCGTACCCGCTGGATCCGGCGAACGTCGGGGACCAGCGGATCTTGTGGGAGAGGGCTGCCCGCAACCTGATCCTGCAGGTCGTGGACCGCACCGGCTGCGGCAGCGGCTGGCACGGGCACTGCCGGCAGGTGCTCACCTGGTTCCTCAGCCGCTGGGGAGTCGCCCCCGCGGTCGCACGGGACCTGGTCGACCAGGCGATCGGCGGGCGGTTCCACAGCTGGACCGACCCTGACACCGTGCTGATCGATGACGTCGCGGAGCGGCTTGCGCAGACACTACGGCCGGACGGCGGCTACGGGCCCGCCGAGCCGGAACGAGACCATCTGCAGCGGTGGCTCGCCGTACGTGCGACCGTGGCCTGGCAGGAAGCCCGAGGCGAAGGCGGGGACGGGCCGGTGACGCCGTCACGCGACGGGGCGGCCGAGGACATCCGCGCGTTCGACGGCGCTCTGGACCCCGCCCGCGCCGAGGGCCTGCTCGCCGCACTCGAACAGCTTCGGGCCCAAGCGGCACGCGGCGCCGCACTCGACTTCGAACTGCTCCGGAGCTGGCAGCAGCACGTGCTGGGCACACCGCAGCCACCCGCGTTCCGCGCCCTGCCCGCCTTCGCCAAGGACGGGCGGGAACGCTACGGCATGGCCCCGGACACCCGGACCCGCCTCGACGCCTGCCTGGCAGAAAGCGCCGAGGACGCGTCGCTCCCCCTGACCGCTCGCGCCGCGCGCGCCTACCTCGACGTCTGCTTCTTCCACCCCTTCGACGACGGCAATGCCCGGTCCGCCTTTCTCACACTCGTCTTCGTCCTCGCCCGCGAGGGCGTCGCCCTGGACGACGTCGGCCTGCTCCGCCGCATCGCCTTCCAGGCCGACCCCCAGGACGCGCTGTGCCTCGCGCGGTACATCGATGTCCACCTCGCGGCGACCCGCGCAGCGCCGCCGCCGTGCGCGTAGTCGGCCCTTGAGCGTTCCAGGACTACGCCTGCGCGGTGGGCTGCTCGGCGGCCTCGCCCGCGCCGGCGCTGACCAGCCCGGTCTCGTAGGCGACGATGACGGCCTGGACACGGTCACGTAGTCCCAGCTTGGCGAGGATGCGGGCGACGTGCGTCTTGACGGTCGCCTTCGCCAGGTGCAGGCGGGAGGCGAGTTCGGAGAGATCGGTGTCCACAAGGCGCTCGGCATGACCCCCCGGCAGACCGTCGCAATGGTCCTCACCTCGGTCGTCGTGACCGGGCTGGTCGCGGGCGCTCTGGGCGTGCCGCTCGGCGCGGCCCTGCACGGCTGGGTCATTCCCGCGATGGGCGACAGCGTGGGGCTCCGCCTCCCCGGTTCCGTCATCGCCGTCCATCACTGGGCCCTACTTCTCCCGCTCGCACTCGGCGGCCTGCTCATCGCAACCCTGGGCGCGCTCCTGCCCGCCGGCTGGGCCGCCAGGGCCCGAACCGCGACGGCCCTGCGCACCGAATAGGAGGCCAGGACGGGGCCGTGCGGCGGGCGGCAGGAGCCGCATGGACGCACACTGGGAGCATGGGCGTCTTCGAGGGCGACGTGACGGTGGTCGCGGGCGATGCCGAGTACACGGCGAGAGCGGTGCTCCGTTCATGGACGGGGCAGCCCGAGGACGCCGCGCCGGACCCCTTGCCCGGCATGAGCGCGGATGTCGTCGCAGCGCTGTCGGCCGACTGGAACGGAACGCTCGAGGTCGCGGACGACAAGGTCGTGGAAGGCATCATGGGCGCGGACGCACCGCGGCTTCGGCTGCCCGACGGCCGTGTCGGCGAATTCACCGTGGCCCACCGATACATCGGTACCGCGCACTTGATGATCGAAGGCAGCGGGCAGCCGCCGTTCTGAGGCCGGACGCGCTCGGGGTGCTCCTCCCGCCTGCTCACCGCGGTGGCGGACGGCCCGCGCCTCAGGCACGTGGTGACGGCGGAGCGAACCGGTCGCGGAGCTCACGTTTGAGGATCTTGCCGCTGGCGTTGCGGGGCAGCGCGTCCATGAAGAGGACCCGCTTGGGTGCCTTGAAGGCGGCGAGCTTGCCCCGTGCGTGGGCGATCAGTTCCGCCTCCGTCACCTCCTCGCGGGCCACGACGACGGCCGTGACCGCCTCGATCCACCGCTCGTCGGGCAGGCCGATCACGGCCGCTTCCGCGACGGCCGGGTGGGTGTAGAGGGCGTCCTCGACCTGCCGTGAAGCCACCAGCACGCCACCGGAGTTGATGACGTCCTTGACCCGGTCGACGACCGTGAAGTAGCCCTCGCCGTCACGCACGGCGAGGTCACCGGAGTGGAACCAGCCGCCGCGGAACGCCTCCTGTGTCTCCTCCGGCTTGTCCCAGTAGCCCTCGCACAGCTGCGGTGAGCGGTAGACCACCTCGCCCGCGGTGCCGTCGGCCACCTCCTTGCCGTCCTCGTCGACGACCTTCGCCTCCACGAAGAGGACGGGCCGGCCGCACGACTCCATCCGCCCCTCGTGCTCGTCGGGACCAAGAACGGTGGCGAGCGGCCCGATCTCCGACTGGCCGAAGCAGTTGTAGAAACCGAGGCCGGGGAGCCGTTCACGCAGCCGCTCCAGCACAGGCACGGGCATGATCGACGCCCCGTAGTACGCCTTCCGCAGCGCGCTGAGGTCGCGGGCACCGAACTCGGGGTGGTCGGCGAGGCCGATCCATACGGTGGGCGGCGCGAACAGGCTGTCGGCGCGGCCCGCTTCGACGAGGTCGAAGATCCGCCCGGCATCGGGAGCGTCGAGGATGGTGTTCTCCGCACCGACCGCGAGGTACGGCAGCAGGAAGACGTGCATCTGGGCGGAGTGGTAGAGCGGCAGCGAATGGACGGGCCGGTCGTCGGGGGCGAGATCGAGGGCGGTGACGGCGCTGACGTACTCGTGGACGAGGGCCCGGTGGGTCATCATCGCGCCCTTGGGGAGCGCGGTTGTTCCCGACGTGTAGAGCAGCTGGACCAGGTCCTCGTCGCGCGGTTCGTGCGCGGGGGTGAACGGCCGCGGCTCGGACAGGGCGGCGAGCAGCGAGTCGTCGGTGTCGCGCAGCGCCCGTACGGCCGTCCCGGCGGGCAGGCGTGGCTCGAGCGCCGGGTCGGAGAGGACGAGCGTGCTGCCCGACTGGCCGAGGATGTAGGCGAGATCGTCGCCCGTCAGGTTCTGGTTCACCGGCACGTGGACGAGGCCGGCCCGTGCGCAGGCGAGGAAGGCGATCAGGTAGGCGTCGGAGTTGTGGCCGTACGACGCGACCCGGTCGCCGTGGCGCAGCCCGTGACCGGTGAGGACGGCCGCCGCGGTACTGACGGCCTCGTCGAGCCGGGCGTAGGTCCAGGACCTGTCGGCGTACCGGACGGCGGTGCGGTCGGGGGTGCGCCGTGCACTGCGGCGTACGAGGGAGTCGACGGTGCTGCTGTGTGCGCCTGTCATGGCGTGATCCTCGGCGGCGGCCGACGCGGGGTCAAGTACCGCGGCACCACGTCGGATACCGAACGGGATGTTGACAGCGGGGGCGTTGGCTGACTGCATGTACCAACCAGTAAGGCCCGCAGTCCCGTTGAGAGGCACGTTGCTCTTCCTTACGCGCTTTGCAAGGCTCGCTCTCACCGGTGTCGCGCTGGTGACGGCCGCGACCGCCGTGACACCGCAGGCGGCCGCCCACGATCCCGGCCGGCATCCCTCGGGCGGCGGTCTGTCCGCCGTGATCCGGTACACCGAGCACGGCATACCGCACATCGTGGGGCGCGACTACGCCGGCCTGGGCTTCGGCACCGGCTGGGCGCAGGCCGCCGACCAGGTGTGTGTGCTGGCCGACGGATTCGTCACCGTACGCGGTGAGCGCTCGCGGCATTTCGGCCCGGACGCCGCGCCCGACGGCTCGCTCTCCTCCGCGACGAAGAACCTCTCCAGCGATCTGTACTTCCGCGGGATACGCGAGGCCCGCACCGTCGAGAAACTGCTCGCCGTCCCGGCGCCGGCCGGTCCCGGACGGGAGGTGAAGGAGCTGATGCGCGGGTGGGCCGCCGGTTACAACGCCTGGCTGAAGCAGAACCGCGTCACCGACCCGGCCTGCCGCGGCGCCGACTGGGTGGGACCGGTGACCGCCCTCGACGTGGCCCGCCGTGGCTTCGCCGTCTCCGTCCTCGGCGGCCAGGGCCGCGGTATCGACGGCATCACCGCCGCGCAGCCGCCCGGCGCCGCCCACGTCCCGGCACCGGACGCACAGGCGACCGCGCGGGCGGCGCGTGAGCTGTTCGCGGCCGATAGCGCCGACATGGGGTCGAACGCCGTCGCGTTCAGCGGTGACGTGACGGCGAACGGACGTGGACTGCTGCTGGGCAATCCCCACTACCCCTGGCACGGCGGCCGCCGCTTCTGGCAGTCGCAGCAGACGATCCCGGGTGAGCTGAACGTCTCGGGAGCCTCACTTCTCGGGACGACGCTGGTCAACATCGGCTTCAACGACAAAGTGGCCTGGAGCCACACCGTCGCGACCGGTGTCACGCTGAACCTGCACCAGTTGACGCTCGACCCGGCGGATCCGACCGTGTACCTGGTGGACGGACAGCGCGAGCGGATGACCGAACGGGCTGTCACCGTCCCGTTGAAGGGCGGAACTTCCGTCACCCGCACGCAGTACTGGACCCGCTACGGCCCCGTCGTCACCTCGCTCGGTTCGTCGCTGCCGCTGCCCTGGTCCGCTTCGACCGCGTACGCGCTGAACGACCCCAACGCCGCCAACATGCGCGCCTCGGACACGGCGCTGGCCTTCGGCAAGGCACGGTCGACGGACGACATGCTGGCGGGCCTGCGGCGCACCCAGGGACTGCCGTGGGTGAACACGATCGCCGCGGACTCGGCCGGACGCACACTGTTCACCCAGTCGCAGGTCCTGCCGCGGATCACCGACGAACTGACGCAACGCTGCTCGACGCCGCTGGGCCGGGTGACGTACCCCGCCTCCGGCGTCGCCGTCCTGGACGGTTCGCGCGGCGACTGCGGGCTCGGCCGGGACCGGGACGCCGTCCAGCCGGGCGTCTTCGGGCCGTCGCGTATGCCCACGCTGAAGGACGCGGCGTACGCGGAGAACTCCAACGACAGCGCGTGGCTCAGCAACGCCGACCGACCCCTGACCGGGTACGAGCGGGTCTTCGGCACGGTCGGGACGCCACGGTCGCTGCGTACCCGCGGTGCGATCGAGGACGTCGCCGCGATGGCGGACAAGGGCGGGCTGACCGTCGCCGACCTCCAGCGGCAGCAGTTCGCCAACCGGGTACCGGCGGCGGACCTCGCCGTCGCCGACACCGTGCGCGCCTGCAAGGAGCTGTCGCCGGACCTGGCGGAGGCGTGCGGTGTGCTGGAGCGGTGGGACCGGTCCATGGACACCGGCAGCCGGGGTGCGTTGCTCTTCGACCGGTTCTGGCGTGCCCTGACCTCGTCGGTGCCGTCCGGGCACCTGTGGAAGGTCCCGTTCTCCGGGGCCGACCCCGTCACCACCCCGCGCTCCCTCGACACCGGATCACCCGGCTTCGCCAAGGCGCTCACCGCCGCGGTGTACGAACTACGGGCGGCCGGCATCGCGTTGGACGCACCGCTCGGGCGGCACCAGTCCGTCCTGCGGGACGGCAGGCGGTACCCGGTGCACGGCGGGACGGAGTCGCTCGGCGTATGGAACAAGATCGAGGCGGTGTGGAACGCCGCAGGCGGCGGCTACACCGAGGTCGCGCACGGGTCGAGCCACATCCAGGCCGTCGGCTGGGACGGCGGCCGCTGCCCGGTGGCCCGCACGCTCCTGACGTACTCGCAGTCGTCCGACCCGGCCTCGCCGCACTACCGGGACCAGACGACGCTGTTCTCCGGCGAGCGGTGGGTGACGTCGCGGTTCTGCGAACGGGACATCATGCGCTCGCCGGAGCTGAAGGTGGTGCGGGTCCGCGAACGCCGGTGACCCGGCCGGGAACAGCGTCCCGGTGCGGGTGCGGACCCGCACCGGCACGGGTCCGCCGCCGCCGGTGTCGGTGAGGTCTACGACGCCGTCGTCGGCCGCATCGGCCTCCCGACACTGCACGGTGGATCGGCCGAGGGCCCCGGCGTCCGCTGGCGGAACGAGCGGCGGGTCCTGATCCTCACCGGGGACCGCGCCGGTGTGTTGCTGGAGGTGCACGACACCGAGGAGTTGGAAGAGGAGGAGCACCGCACGTTCAAGTGGGGCGGGCCGTGGAGCGCGGACGAGCCGTCGGACTTCCGTCACCTGCCCTACCTGTGGCAACTGGACAGCGGCGGCCCGGGTCGGGCGCCCGACGTGTACCCGGGTGGCCGGCTTGCGCCGAGCCCGGACCACCTCCATGATGCGCTCACGGCGTTGCTCGGTTCGCTCGTGGAACACCTGCCGCCGCAGGTCGGTCTGGACTGGACGGGCTTTGTGATCAGCCAGAACGGCCGTGACAGCGTGCGTCTCGGGTTCGATCCCAAGCAAGGGCTGCGGGCCTTCCGTGCGGACCGGGCCGAGGAGGACTCCGCCGAGAAGGCGGCGGCGATGCGGGAGATCGGCTGGCAGCGCCGCGAACGCTGGCAGTGGAGTGCCGGATTCCCTGAGGTCACCGAGGAGTCCGCCGGACGGGCCGCCCGCCTGGTGGCCGCCCAGCTGCGCACGGACGGCGTGCGGAACCCGGGTGAGGAGTGCGCTCTGCGCGATGTGAGCTGCAACGACATGGGCACGCTCAGTCTTTACGGGGCGGGGGTCGGCCGTTGAGCCCGGCCGGGCATCGCGATGATCCGGTGCCCGGTCGTGGACGTCGAACGACCGGGCTGCGCGTCGGAGCGCGGGCGGACGCGGACAGGATGTCGTACCAGGGCGCTTTGCCGTTTCGCCTATTCGACCTCGACCCAGTCGAGGCTGCGTTCCACGGCCTTCTTCCAGCCCGCGTAGCCCTTCTCCCGTTCCTCGTCGCTCCACTGCGGCTCCCACCGCTTCGACTCGTGCCAGTGGGAGCGGAGTTCGTCTTCGCTCTCCCAGAAGCCGGTGGCGAGCCCCGCCGCGTAGGCGGCGCCGAGTGCGGTGGTCTCCGCCACGACGGGGCGGCTGACCGGTACGCCGAGGACATCGGCCTGCATCTGCATGCACAGGTCGTTGGCCGTGACGCCGCCGTCGACCCGCAGCACGTCGAGTGCGACCCCGGAGTCCTGCGCCATCGCCTCGGCGACGTCGCGGCTCTGGTAGCAGATGGCTTCCAGGGTCGCCCTGGCCAGGTGCGCGTTGGTGTGGAAGCGGGCCAGGCCGACGATGGCGCCGCGGGCATCGGAGCGCCAGTACGGAGCGAACAGGCCGGAGAAGGCAGGTACGAAATAGATCCCGCCGCTGTCCTGCGCCTGCCGGGCCAGGGCCTCCACCTCGGACGAGGAGCCGATGATGTGCATCTGGTCGCGGAGCCACTGGACGGCGGAGCCGGTGACGGCGATGGATCCTTCCAGCGCGTACACCGCCGGTGCGTCCCCGAACTGGTAGGCCAGAGTGGTCAGCAGGCCGCTGCCGGACCGGACGATCTCCGTGCCCGTGTTGAGGACCAGGAAGTTTCCGGTGCCGTAGGTGTTCTTGGCTTCGCCCGGGCGGAAGCAGACCTGCCCGACGGTGGCCGCCTGCTGGTCCCCCAGCACGCCGGTGATGGGTACGGCGGTGCGCAGCGGACGGGTGGTCCGGGTGGTCCCGAACGCCTCCGGGTGCGAGGACGGGTTGATGGCCGGGAGCATGGCGCGCGGGATGCCGAAGACGTCGAGCAGTTCGTCGTCCCAGTCGAGGGTCTCCAGGTTCATCAGCATGGTTCGGCTGGCGTTGGTGACGTCCGTGGCGTGGATGCCGCCGTTGGGACCGCCGGTGAGGTTCCACAGGACCCAGGCGTCGGTGTTGCCGAAGACGGCCCGGCCGTTCTCGGCGGCCTGCCGGACACCGTCGACGTTCTCCAGGATCCACTTGATCTTGCCGCCGGAGAAGTAGGTCGCCGGCGGCAGCCCCGTCTTGCGCCGGATGAGGTCGCCGTGTTCGCGCTCCAGCGTCGCGGCTATGGAGTCGGTGCGGGTGTCCTGCCAGACGATCGCGTTGTAGTGCGGCTGGCCGGTGGTGGGATCCCAGATGACCGTGGTCTCCCGCTGATTGGTGATCCCGATGGCAGCCAGGTCGGCGGCGGACAGGGCGCCTTGCCGGACGGCGTTCTGCATCGTGGAGTTCGTTCGTTCCCAGATCTCCACAGGGTCGTGTTCGACCCAGCCGGAGCGCGGGAGGATCTGCTCGTGTTCCAGCTGGTGGCGCGCGACCTCGTTGCCGTCGTGGTCGAAGATCATGAAGCGGGTGCTGGTGGTGCCTTGGTCCACCGCCCCGACGAACTCGGGCATGGCTGGCCTCTCAGTCGTCCGGTTACTTGTCCGGCGTGGGCACCCGGCCGGGCTCCGGCTCGGCGACGGGCAGGAAACGGCTGATCAGCACGCGGTAGAGGAACGCACCGATCAGGCCACCGATCAGGGGTCCGACGATCGGCACCCAGAAGTAGAGATCGCCGTACTGATCTCGCCAAGCACCTCCGTAGCCGGTCAGGAATGCCGCCAGCCGGGGCCCGAGGTCACGGGCGGGGTTGATCGCGTAGCCGGCGTTGGTTCCCCAGGCCATGCCGATGGCGACGACGATCAGGCCGATGATGAAGGGGGCGAGATTCGCGCCCGGCGGCGTGTTGAGCAGGTCGGTGACCGCGAAGATGAGCAGCATCAGCAGGGCGGTACCGATGATCTGGTCACGGAAGGCGCCGAACTGGCTGATCGGGAGCCCGCCGTTGCCCGGCAGGGTGGAGAAGACGATCTCCGTCTTGTCGGTGTGGCCCGGGTCGGCCTTGGCCAGCACCTCGCTGTAGTTCCAGCGCACCAGCAGGGCAGCCACGAAGGCGCCCGCCGTCTGGGCCAGGGCGTACGGCAGTACCTTGCGCCACGGGAAGCCTTTGAAGGCCGCCAGTGCGAGGGTGACCGCGGGATTGATGTGGGCGCCGCTGATCCGCGCCGCCACGTAGACGCCCAGGACGACGCCGAGCCCCCAGGCCCAGGCGATGCTGTCGTGGTCGCCCAGTGCCCCGTCGGTCAGCGCACCACCCGCGACGACCTGTGCGACGACACCGCATCCGATGAGAATGAGGATCATGGTGCCTGCGAACTCGGCTGAGAGTTCGGCGATGAGACGTGATTTGGACGTCGGTTCCGGCATGTTCTGCGCCTCCCGCCCAGATGGTCGGGCCGATTGTGGCCGCGTCCCGGTCATGCTCTCCCGCACAGGCGCAGTCGGCATTTCGGGAGCGGCTCACCGGGGAACCGGCGGCGGGGAGGCGGAAGGGCGGATCAGCCTTCGACGGCGTCCTCACCGCGGTTCTCGGCGAATTCCCACCAGGCGAGGGGAAGCCAGTCCCCGTCGACGAAACCGTCGACGGCCGACCCGCGGCCGTTGATCGACACAGCGGTTCCCGGCGGGTAGGTGGTGCCGGACAGTCCGGACACGGGGACGAGCAGGGTTCCGAGGCGTCGTATCACTGTTCGCGTTCTCTTTCTGGGGATCTTCTGCAGGTCTTCCGCGGGGTTTCTACGGGTTCGCGGGTTTCCGGTGACTTCGTCCACGGCTCGCGCGACCGGCGCATACATGCATACGCGACGACAGTAGCCAATTTGTCCCTCCCCGAACACCGGGCGGACCATGAGGTGGAACACGACTGCACGAATGCACAAGAGGCACGGAAGCAGCAGTGCCGAGCGGAGGTGCGTGAGCATGAAGGCCGTCGTCTACAAGGGACCGTTCGAAGTAGCGGTCGAGCAAGTGGAGAAGCCCGGGATCCAACACCCGAACGACGTGATCGTCCGCGTGACATCGACAGCCATCTGCGGTTCCGACCTGCACATGTACGAGGGCCGCACGGCCGCGGAGCCGGGCATCGTCTTCGGCCACGAGAACCTCGGGATCATCGAGGAGACCGGGGACGGCGTGTCGTCCCTCAAGCAGGGTGACCGGGTGGTCATGCCCTTCAACGTCGCCTGCGGATTCTGCAAGAACTGCACGGCCGGCTTCACGGGCTTCTGCGTGACCGTGAACCCCGGATTCGCCGGCGGTGCCTACGGCTACGTCGCGATGGGGCCGTACAGCGGAGGCCAGGCCGAGTACGTACGGGTGCCGTACGCCGACTTCAACTGCCTGAAGCTCCCGGAGGGCGACGCCGACGAGAGCGACTTCGTCCTGCTCGCCGACATCTTCCCGACCGGCTACCACGGCAACGAACTGGCCGACGTCCGCCCGGGCGAGAGTGTGGCGGTGTACGGCGGCGGGCCCGTCGGTCTGATGGCCGCCTACTCCGCGCTGCTGCGCGGCGCCAAGAAGGTGTTCGTCGTCGACCGGGTGGCCGAGCGGCTGCAGAAGGCCGAAGAGATCGGTGCGATCCCGGTCGACTTCACCAAGGGCAGCCCGGTGGAGCAGATCATGGAGCAGACGGCGGGAGAGGGCACCGACAAGGGCATCGACGCGGTGGGCTACCAGGCGCAGGCACAGGCCAGCGGCGAGGAGCGCGAGGAGCCGGCGACCGTCCTGAACTCGCTCGTCGAGACGGTCCGGCCGACCGGAGCGCTCGGCATCCCGGGCCTGTATGTTCCGGCCGACCCCGGCGGGCCCGACGAGCAGGCCAAGAAGGGCATGCTGCTCGTGGCGATCGGCAGGCTCTTCGAGAAGGGACTGCGTCTGGGCACCGGCCAGTGCAACGTCAAGCGCTACAACCGGCAGCTGCGCGACATGATCATCGAGGGGCGCGCTCGGCCCGGGTTCGTCGTCTCCCACGAGTTGTCGATCGACGAGGCGCCGTCGGCGTACGAGAAGTTCGACAAGCGTGTCGAGGGCTACACCAAGGTCGTTCTGCACCCGAACCGGTGACCTGATCCGGGGGCCGGTCGGCCGCCGCGGCGTAGCTGGGCGCCGCCCCGGCAGAGGCGGCCGGCGGCCGGTGGTCTCCCGTCGGTGGCGCAGGCTCCACTGCGCCACCGACGGCTTCGGCCGGTCACGGCCGGCAACCGCGCGCCGCGCTGGAGGTGGAGCGGCTGTGCCGGGCGCCCACGGCGCACCCCGAGCATGCTCGTACGCCGGACACATGCAGGGCCGCCGGCCGGCGCGGCTCTCGATGTCGCCACCGCTCTGGCCGGGATCGACGGAAGCTTCGACAACCGTTGTACGGCCGGTGGGGCGACGTAGCGCCGTCGAGGCGGCGCCTCGCCGGTGCCTGCCCGGCCCGGGCAGGCACCGGCGAGGCACATGTCGGGTCCGGCCGCGCCGGCGGGTCGCTGTCAGCCGGCGGTACGGCGCCGGTCGCTGGTCCGGCGCAGCTTCGCGGCCCGGCGATCGAGGTCGTCGACGCGGGCGGCCAACTCCGGATGGTCGCCCAGATGCGCGCGGGACTCCATCAGCGGGCCGACGAGGCCGGCGGCGTCGTCGTCGCCGAGGGCCCTGACGAGGTCGTCCACCGTGCCCCGGGCCTGGCTGGGAAGGTCGCCGAGGGAGGCGATCTGCCCTGCGAGGCGGCGCAGGTCCGCGGCGTTGTCCCGGGCCCAGGCGGTGACGGTGCGGTTGGCGGCACGCCGGTCCCGCGTGGCCTGGACGCGCTGTTCACCCGTGGTGCCGGCGGCGCCGGGACGCAGCCGCAGATAGCGGCGCTCGGCGGCCTGGCGGCTGGCGACACCGAGAGGCTGGGCCAGGTCGGCCCAGCTCGCGCCCGCGTCACGGGCCGCCTCGATCAGGCCCGTCTCCCAGCCGGCGAGCTGCCGGCGCATCTCACGCAGCAGGAGCAGGGCGGCCAAGGCCTCTTCCGGCCCCGGGGGGTCGGGATGCCTGTCGTCATGGTGGTCTCGGCCGGTGCCGGCACGGGCGGTGCGCACCGCTTCGTCGATGGTCCGCAGGGCCGCCGTCGCGGCGAGCAACGAAGCGGGGCTGCTCGGCGGTCCGGGCTGGTCGGCTGGGGTCACGCTGCCTCCTGAGAGTGTCACCCTTTCAATGACATTCCGTCTTGTCATCGGATGGATGACATGTTACAACGGTGTCAGGTGAAGCGCATTGGCCTTGGCATTACTGCCTGAACCGATGGAGGTGTTTCTGCGATGTTGATGCGCACCGACCCGTTCCGTGAGCTCGACCGGCTCACCCGGCAGCTCATGGGTTCCACCGGCACATGGTCGAGCCCGTCGGCGATGCCGATGGACGCCTATCGAGAGGGCGACGTCTACGTGATCGCCTTCGATCTGCCCGGCGTGTCCTCCGACGCGATCGACATCGACGTCGAGCGCAACATGCTGACAGTGAAGGCGGAACGGCGACCGGCCACCAAGGCCGACGACGTCCAGATGGAACTGTCCGAGCGGCCGCTGGGAGTCTTCTCCCGGCAGGTGATGCTGGCCGACACTCTCGACACCGAACACATCGAGGCGGCCTACGACGCAGGTGTCCTGACCCTGCGTATCCCGATCGCCGAACGCGCCAAGCCCCGCAAGATCAGCATCAGCGCCGGCGGCGAAAAGAAGCAGATCAGCGGCTGAGCGGTAGCCGTGGCTCATCGACGGAGGACGGGGCACCGCGCACTCCCCCTCCCGGCCCCGTCCTCCGTACCGTCGCCGGCACAGTCCGCGAGCAGAGTCAGGGGGCAGTAGATGGCCATGCGTTGGCAGGCATTCCTCGACGCCGTGCAGGAGCGCGGCGAATACTCATCGGCTCCAGAGGCGGAACGGGCCGCCCGCACTGTGCTCGCCCTGCTCGGGGCGCATCTGGTGGGAAAGGAGCGCGCGGAGCTGGCCGCACGGCTGCCGGAGACCTTCGCCATGATCCTGCTCAATCCGCTTCAGGCGGCGGAGCCCCTGGATCCGGAGCGTTTCGTGCGGGCGACGGCGGCCTGGATCGACGGGGCGACAGAAGAGACCGCGAAGTGGGACGTCAGCGCGGTACTGAGCGTGGCGGCCGACGCCGCCGGCGACGACCTGCTGCGCCGTGTCCTGCTCCAGCTGCCCCCCGGCTACGACGTCCTTTTCGGGCGACCCCAGCACATCTGACACACCACGACCGACCCCGCATCGCGGTGCAGCACCGACGTGGCGGGGCCACGACGAAAGAGAGGACCACCGACCGTGCAGTGGCAGCAGCTCATCGAGCAGGTGCGCTATTCGGGTCGCTATGCGACCGGCGAGGAGGCCGAAGACGTTCTGCGCGCCGTGTTGACCGTCCTGGGCAGTCATGTCACCGGCGACGAACGCTGCGAGCTCGCCCGTCTGCTGCCCGTCGAGGCTGCCGCGATCCTCGCGGACCGGATCCCGCTGACGGAACCGTTGACGGCGCCCGCGTTCGTCGACGCCGTCGCCGGACACCTGCCCGCGTGCACCGGACCGGAGGCGCGCTGGGCCACCAGCACCGTCCTCTCCCTGATCGCGCAACTCGCCGGCGAGGACCTTTCGCTGCGGATGCTGTCCGAGCTGCCACGTGGCTACGCGCTCCTCTTCGGCCGGGCCGAACTCACCGCGGCCGCCTGACCGGTCGCCTGTCCCGCCGGGGCCCCTGGGGGCCACGAGGGCCCCGGGCTCACGGGCTCACGGGCTCACGGGCTCACGGGCTCACGGCGAGGAAGACGTACGCGGCGAGGATCGCCAGATGCACGCCGCCCTGGAGCAGCGTGGCCCGCCCGGGCACGATGGTGAGAGCGCCGACGACGACGGTGAGCGCGAGCAGCACCATATGGGTGGCTCCGAGACCGAGCAGCAGCGGCCCTTCCAGCCAGATGGTGGCCAGGGCGATCACCGGGATCGTCAGACCGATGCTGGCCATGGCGGAGCCGAGCGCCAGGTTGAGGCTCCGCTGCACCTGGTCCCGGCGGGCGGCGCGCACGGCGGCGAGCGTCTCCGGCATGAGGACGAGCAGGGCGATGACGACGCCGACGACCGAGTGGGGCAGCCCCGCGGAGTCGACGCCGGATTCGATGGTGGGCGACACCGCTTTGGCGTCGCCCACCACGGCGACCAGCGCGACGAGGAGCATCATGAGGCTGAGCGCGGCGACCGAGCGGCCGGGCACCCCGGACTCCTCCTCGTCCGCGTCGTCCTTGACGGCCCCGTCGTCCGTGACGGGCAGGAAGTGCTCACGGTGACGTACGGTCTGCATCGCGACGAACAGCCCGTACAGCCCCAGTGACGCGACCGCGGCGAACGTCAGCTGGGCGGTGGAGAACTCCGGGCCCGGCTTGCTCGTGGTGAAGGTCGGCAGCACCAGACTGAGGGTGGCGAGTGTCGCCACGGTGGCGAGCGCGGCGCCGGCCCCCTCGGCATTGAACACGGCGACCCTGCGGTGCAATGCCGCCACCAGCAGCGACAGCCCGACGATCCCGTTGCACGTGATCATCACGGCGGCGAACACGGTGTCCCTGGCGAGGGACGCCGTCTTGTCGCCTCCGTCGACCATGAGGGTGACGATGAGCGCGACTTCGATGACGGTCACGGCGACGGCGAGCACCAGCGAGCCGAACGGCTCCCCCACCCGGTGGGCGATCACCTCGGCATGGTGCACCGCGGCGAGCACCGCACCGGCAAGGCAGACGGCGACGACGACCACTGCGAGCAGCGGCAGGTCCCGGCCCCAGCTGAGCACCAGGGCGACCAGCGCGACCAGCGGCACCCAGACGGTCCATTGGCCCATGACGGACTTGATCTTCACCGCGCTCATAGGTGCCAGGCTGCCAGCGCCCGGCGGTCCCCGCGCGACGACCCGCGGCGGCCGCGCCGGCAGCCGGGACCGGCCTCCTGTCCGGGCGATCTCTGTTCGCGCGGGCCGGTCGAGGGAAGCCGTCAGCCTGCTCCGCGGGCCGACGACACCAGGTCCCTGGGGGACCCCCAGGGGGCGACGCCGCCCGGCGTGCCGCGGTGAGCGACCGCAGCACGCGCGACGCACCGGCCGTAGCTGCCCGGGGGCGGGCGGGGGTCGGACCGCAGGGCACGAGGGCGATGGGACTGACGCCGGCGACCGGCCGGGTACGACGGTTGCGGGCGCCACCCGGAATTTCCGCGCCCGCGATCATACGGCGCGTTCGTGGCCCTCCCAATACGGCTCCCGCAGACGCCTCTTGTAGAGCTTGCCGTTGGGATCGCGTGGCATGGAGGCGACGAAGTCCACCGAGCGGGGGCGCTTGTAGGGGGCCAGGTGCCGTGCGCAGTGGGTGAGGATCTCGGCGGCGAGGGCGTCGCCCGGCGGGTGGCCGTCCGCCGGTTCCACCACGGCTTTGACTTCCTCGCCCCGGTCGGCGTGCGGGACACCGAAGGCCGCCGCGTCGGCGACGGCGGAATGCGTGAGCAGCGCCGCCTCGATCTCGGCCGGATATATGTTCACACCGCCCGAGATGATCATGTCGATCTTGCGGTCGCGCAGGAAGAGGTAACCGTCCTCGTCGAGGTGGCCGAGGTCGCCGACCGTGAAGAAGTCGCCGATGCGGTTGCTCCGCGTCTTGGCCTCGTCCCGGTGGTAGCTGAAGCCGCCGGTCGTCATCTTCATGTAGACCGTGCCGAGTTCCCCCGGCGGCAGACGGTTGCCGTCGTCGTCGAAGACGGCCAGCTCACTGATCGGCCAGGCCCTGCCGACCGTGCCCGGGCGCTTGAGCCATTCGTCGGCCGTCGCGAACGCGCCGCCGCCCTCGCTGGCCGCGTAGTACTCCTCCACACAGCCGCCCCACCAGTCGATCATGGCTCTTTTGACGTGCTCGGGGCAGGGCGCCGCCCCGTGGACGGCGTGCCGCATCGACGAGACGTCGTAGCGCCGCTTCACGTCCTCCGGCAGGGCGAGCAGACGATGGAACTGGGTCGGCACCATGTGGGTGTGCGTGCAACGGTGCGTGTCGATGAGGCGCAGCATCTCCTCGGGCGTCCACTTGTCCATCAGTACGAGGGGGTGCCCGATGTGCAGGGCCGCGCCCGCGAACTGCAGCACCGCCGTGTGGTACAGCGGCGAGCAGACGAGGTGCACGTTCCCGTCGTGGGGCCGGATGCCGAAGATGCCGAGGAAGCCGCCGAGGTGGCTCTCCTCCGGGAGTCTGCCGGGCAGTGGCCGCCGGACGCCGCGCGGACGGCCGGTGGTGCCGGAGGTGTAGTTCATGACCCAGCCGAGCGTGCGGCCGTGCGGCGGCCCGGCCGGCTGCCCCTCGAGGAGCTCCTCGTAGGGGCGGAATCCGGCCACGTCACCGACGGAGTAGCGGTGGGTGCCGGGCATATACGCCTGGTCGGCGGCGTCGGCCGCCGCGTCGGCGAAGCGTTCGTGGGTGAGGAGCACCTTGGCGCCGGAGTCGGAGACGATCCACGCGATCTCGGAGCCGACCAGGTGGTGGTTGACGGGGACAAGGTAGAAGCCCGCCTGGGCGGCGGCGAGATAGGCGGTGACGAGTTCGGGGCAGTTCGGCAGGACGACGGCGAACGCGTCCCCCCGTTCGAGGCCTGCCGCGCGCAGCCCGTGCACCAGACGGTTGGCGGCGGCATGCAGCTCACCTGCCGTCCAGCTCCCGCCGGCCGGATCGGTCAGTACGGTCCGGCCGGGGTCGGCGGCGGCCTGCGCCCAGAAGCCGTTCCCCGCCGGCACGGAAGCGTCTGCGGACGCATCGGTCATGACGCGCTCCTTCCGGCGATCCGGTTGATGCGGTCGACGGCCCGCTCGAAGCCGCGGGTCAGGTCGTCGAAGACCTCACGCACACTGCGCTCGGAGTTCATACGGCCGACGATCTGGCCCACAGGGGTGCCCAGCAGCGGCCCGACCTCGTACCGCTGGATGCGGGATACCGCTTCCGCGACGAGCAGTCCCTGGAGCGGCATGGGCAGGGTGCCGGGGCCTGCCGGGTCGTCCCAGGCGTCCGTCCAGGCGGTGCGCAGTTGGCGGGCCGGCTTGCCGGTGAGGGCGCGGGAGCGGACGGTGTCGCCGGAGCCCGCGGCCAGCAGTTTCGCCGTGAGGGCGCGGGATCCGAGGGATGCCTCCGTGGTGGTGAGCCACAGGGAGCCGAGCCAGACCCCCTGGGCACCGAGGGCGAGGCCCGCGGCGATCTGTTCGCCGCTTCCGATGCCGCCGGCCGCGAGGACCGGCAAGGGGCCGACCGCTTCGACGACTTCGGGCGTGAGCACCATGGAGGCGATCTCGCCGGTGTGGCCGCCCGCCTCGTACCCCTGGGCGACGACGACGTCGATGCCCGCCTCGGCGTGGCGGCGGGCGTGCGCGGCGCTGCCGGCGAGGGCGGCGACGAGGACTCCGTGGTCGTGGGCGCGTGCGACGACGTCGGCGGGTGGCGGGCCGAGGGCGTTGGCGAGCAGTTTGACGGGATGGTCGAAGGCGACGTCGAGCTGGCTGCGGGCCACCTGCTCCATCCAGCCGGTGATGCGCCATCCGGAGGCCTCGCCCTCGGCCAGCTCGGGTACGCCGTGCCGGGCGAGGGTGTCGGTCACGAATCTGCGGTGCGTCTCGGGGATCATCGCCTCGACGTCCGCCTCGCTCACGCCCTCGACCTTCCTGGCGGGCATGACGACATCGAGCCCGTAGGGCATACCGCCGACGTGCTTCTGCATCCAGTCGAGGTCCCGCCTCAGGTCGTCCGGCGCGGTGTAGCGGACCGCGCCGAGTACACCGAAGCCCCCGGCACGGCTGATGGCGGCGGCCACCGCGGGGAACGGGGTGAAGCCGAAGATGGCGTGCTCGATACCCAGTTGTCTGCTCAGCTCCGTCTCCATGGGCGCAGGATGCCGCAGGGCGGCGGACGAGGGAAGACGTTTTCTGATGCAGCGTCAGATTCTTTGGAGTGGTTGACAGACGCAGGGGACCGCAAGAAAGTTTCACGTGTCGTTGAAGATCCGA
The DNA here is from genome assembly GCF_009832925.1 of Streptomyces sp. Tu 2975. Classification (GTDB taxonomy): domain Bacteria; phylum Actinomycetota; class Actinomycetes; order Streptomycetales; family Streptomycetaceae; genus Streptomyces. The sequence goes on along the minus strand of NZ_CP047140.1, from coordinate 7,526,122 downwards.
AAGATACTTTCAAAGACGCGCAGAGAGGGGTCCGTATGACCGACGACTCGGCGGGCAGAGGGATCAGCAGACGGAGGCTGGGCGGCGGAGTGCTGACGCTGGGCGGTGCGCTCGCCCTCGGGCCGATCCCCTTCGCGGCGGCTGCCGGGCGCAGCGGAGGTTCGGGCACGGGCGGGACGGACCCGGGCAGCGGCTCGGGACACCGGCCGACGCTGCGGCGCGGCACTCCGCAGCGGGCCGGCCTGCTGGCCCGTCATCTCGACCAACTGGTCTCGGACGCCGAGAAGTTCCTCGCCCCCTCCCCCACGCACCCGTGGTACGCGGGTGCGGTACTGCTCGCCGGACGGGGCGGCACGGTGGCACTGCACCGGGCGATCGGCAAGGCGCTGCGCTACTCGTCGTACGACGAGAAGACCGACACGGCCGTCGAGCTCCCGGCCGACCACCAGATCCCCATGACCGAGGACACCGTTTTCGACCTGGCGTCCGTGTCCAAGCTCTTCACGTCCGTCCTGGCCGTGCAGCAGATCGAGCGGGGCACGCTGGAGCTGGAGGCCCCGGTCGCCTCCTACCTGCCGCGGTTCGCCGGTGCGGGCAAGCAGGACATCACGGTGCGTCAGCTGCTCACGCACACCTCCGGTTTCCGTTCCTGGATCCCGCTGTTCAGGGAGCCCACGCAGGAGGCAAGGCTCGAGCGACTGTGGAACGAGGCCCCGGCGAACCCGCCCGGCACCGTCTACCTGTACTCCGACCTCAACCTGATCTCGCTCCAGCTCGTGCTGGAGAAGATCACCGGTCGCCCTCTGGATGCGCTGCTCCACGACGAGATCACCGCTCCGCTCGGTATGCACCGCACCCGTTTCAATCCGCCGGCCTCCTGGAAGCCGAAGATCGCGGCCACCGAGGACGCCAGACTCCCCTGGTCCGGGCTCGACCGCGGCATGGTGTGGGGCGAGGTCCACGACGAGAACGCGTACAGCTTCGGCGGCGTGGCCGGTCACGCCGGCGTCTTCTCCTGCGCCTGGGACCTGGCGGTCCTCGCCCGCACGCTGCTCAACGGCGGTGTCTACGGCAGTTCCCGGATCCTGCGCCCGGACAGCGTCGAGCTGATGTTCTCCGACTTCAACACCGCCTTCCCCGGCGACGAGCACGGCCTGGGCTTCGAGCTCTACCAGCACTGGTACATGGGAGCGATGGCGACACCGCGGACCGCCGGGCACACCGGCTTCACCGGCACCAGCCTTGTCCTCGACCCGACCACCGACTCGTTCCTGATCGTGCTCGGCAACTCTGTCCACCCCGTCCGCAGCTGGCGGTCCGGCAGCGCGCCCCGGGTCGCGGCGGCCAACAACATGGCCAGGGCCGTCGCCGTCCGTCCCGATCACGGCCGCACCGCCTGGTTCGCCGGCATGGCCGGCTCCACCGCGGCGACCCTCACTCTGCCCGCGCTCGCCCTCACCTCGGCCAGGCCCCTGCTGCGGTGCGCGTTGTGGTGGGACACCGAACCGCGCTCCGACGCGCTGTATCTCGAGGCGTCCCAGGACGAGGGGGTGACCTGGCGGCCGGTCCCGTTCACGGCCGCCCGCAAGGGCCGCGAGGAGGAGCCCCACCCGTCCGGCTCGGCGACCGGCTGGTCCGGGCGGGCATGGCACCGGGTCACCGCGGACCTCACCGCGTGGCGCGGCTCACCGGTACGGCTGCGCTGGCGGTACGCGACCGACCAGCTCTACGTCGGCCGGGGCGCCTACGTCGACGCGATCCGCGTCGACGACGGCCCGGGCCCCGCCGCCTTCGACGAGGCACGACCTGAGGACGCCGTTCTGATCGAGCCCAAGGGCTGGACGGCATCGCGGGACTGACTGTCAATCACCGCGCCGGAACCGGCGCCTGCCCAGCGCGCCTGCCCGGTACGGGGCGCGCCGGTCCCGGCCCGGCGCACGGCCGAGCCCCGGCCGGGGACCCCCACGGAACCGGCACGCGAACCGCGCCGACACTTGGGGCCGGCGCTCAGCCGATCCTGGTAGCAGCCGGCGGTACCGGACCCCCACGACCCCGCGCAGCCCGTCACGCGGGCCGCGCCGTACACCGGGGCCCGCGACCGGCGCGCGGGCGGGCGCGGCCGGCGCGCGGGCGGGCGCGGCCGGCGCGCGGGCGGGCGCGGCCGGCGCGCGGGCGGGCGCGGCTCGCGCAACCCGGTACCCCACCGGGACCGACGTACGCCCGCGCCGATCCCGAGCCCGGCGCCGGCGCAGGCGGCACGGGAGCGGGTGCCGCCGGGCACCGGAGCGGCGGGCACGCCCGCCGCTCCCCGAGCGCCCGCGCGGCCGTCCGCGTCGCCGGCGTCAGCGCCCCAGCGCGGCCATCGCGGCGTTGTGTCCCGGCACACCGCTGACGCCGCCGCCGCGGACGGCGCCCGCGCCGCACAGCAGGACGTTGGCGTGCGCTGTCTCCACGCCCCACCGCCCCGTGGCGGCGGCGCCCGTGCCTGTGGCGTACGGCCAGGACAGGTCACGATGGAAGATGTGGCCGCCGGGCAGTCGCAGTTCGCGCTCCAGGTCCAGCGGCGTCTTGGCCTCGATGCACGGTTCGCCGTTCGCGTCGGGCGCGAGGCAGTCGGTGATCGGCTCCGCCAGGTACGTGTCGAGTTCGGCGAGCGTCGCGGCCAGCAGGTCCGCACGCGTCCGCTCGTTGTCCTGGGCGAACAGCCTCGCGGGGGTGTGCAGTCCGAAGAGCGTCAGTGTGTGGCAGCCCTGGGCCGCGAGTTCCGGCGAGAGGATCGACGGGTCGGTCAGCGAGTGGCAGTAGATCTCGGACGGCGGAGCGCTCGGCAGCCGCCCGGCGGCGGCCTCCCGATAGGCGGTGGCCAGTTGACCGTAGCCCTCGGAGACGTGGAACGTGCCCGAGAAGGCGTCCTCGGGGGCCACGGAGCTGTCCCGCAGCCGCGGCAGCCGCCGCAGCAGCATGTTCACCTTCAGCTGTGCGCCCTCAGCGGGTTCCGGGCTCTCCTCTCCGAGGAGTGCGGCGAGCGCCTGCGGTGAGGCGTTCACCAGGACCCGGCGGGCGGCGACCGCGCCCTCGCCCGCGCGGTTCCGGTAGGCGACCTCGGCGCGCTCGCCGTCCGTGTCGATCCGGGTGACCTCGTGTTCGAGCGCGAACTCCGCCCCCGCGGCGCGGGCAGCGGCGGCCAGCGCGTCGGTGAGCGCCCCCATCCCGCCGACCGGCACGTCCCAGTCGCCGGTGCCGCCGCCGATGACGTGGTAGAGGAAGCAGCGGTTCTGCACCAGCGACGGGTCGTGGGCATCGGCGAACGTGCCGATGAGAGCGTCGGTGAGGACGACCCCGCGGACCAGGTCGTCGGTGAACCGTTCCTCGATCGCGGCGCCGATCGGCTCCTCGAAGAGCATCCGCCAGGCCTGCTCGTCGTCGACCCGCTTCCGTAGCTCGTCCCTGGTGGGCAGCGGCTCCGTCAGCGTCGGGAAGACGCGCCGGGCGACCTGGCCGGTGATGCCGTAGAACTCGCGCCACGCCGCGTACTCGCGGTCCCCGCCGGTGAGGGCGCCGAACGACTCCCGGGTCCGGGCGCCGCCGACCAGCAGACCGCCGTCGCCCTTCGGCGTGTAGGAGGAGACGGTGCGCTTACGCACCGCGAAGTCCAGTCGCAGGTCGCGCACGATCTTGTCGGGCAGCAGCGAGACGAGATAGGAGAACTGGGACAGGCGGGCGTCGACCCCGGGGAACGGACGGGTCGAGACGGCCGCTCCCCCGGTGTGCGGCCGGCGCTCCAGCAGCAGGACGGAGCGCCCGGCGCGGGCGAGATAGGCGGCGGCGACCAGGCCGTTGTGGCCGCCGCCCACGATGACGGCGTCGTACGAGGCGAGTGCGGGCATGGGCGGACACTAACCGCCGGGCGCCCGCTCCGTCACCGTCCCGCGCAGCGCGGCGACCCGCCGGTACAGCTCCACCGCCTCGGTGTGGCGGCCCAGCTGCTCCAGGCAGTGTGCCTCGTCGTTCCTGCTGGACAGGGTGTCGGGGTGGTCGGGGCCGAGGATCCGTTCGCGTTCCCGCGCCACCTGCGCGTAGACGCAGTGCGCGTCGGCCCAGCGGGCGAGCCAGCCGAGCGCCACGGCCACCTCGCGCCGGCTCACCAGCGTGTCGGGGTGGTCGGGGCCGAGGACCCGCTCGCGCAGGGCGCTCACGTCGCGCGCCTCGGTGAGGGCCTCCTCCCAGCGGCCGAGCCGGCCGAGATTGACGCCGAGTCCGTGGCGCGCGCGGAGAGTCTCCGGGTCCTCGGGCCCGCAGACGCGGGTTCGGTCCTCGACGAGGGAGCGGTAGAGGTCCAGCGCCTCCGCGCCGCGGCCGAGCCGGCCCAGGCAGATTCCGGTCTCGTAGCGGGCCGCGAGGGTGTCCGGATGATCAGGGCCGAGGGTCGCGGCGCGGGCCGCGGCGACGTCCTGGTAGGTGGTGAGCGCCTCGGCCCAGCGGCCCATCAGTCCGAGGGCGTAGGCCATCTCGTAGCGGGTGACCAGGGTGTCGCGGTGGGTGCCGCCGAGCACGCGGGCCCGGGCCTCCGCCACGTCGCCGGCGATCCGGAAGGAGTCCTCGATCCGGCCCATCCGGCTCAGGTTGAAGGCGAGATTGTGCCGGCAGCGCAGGGTGTCGGGGTGATCGGTCCCCATGGTGCGCTCGCGGGACTCGAGGACGGCCGCGTAGATCCGGTCGGCCTCGGCGTACCGGCCGAGGCCGCCGAGCACGTACGCCGTCTCCTGCCGGGCGGCGAGTGTGTCGGGATGGTCGGGGCCGAGGGCGCGTTCGCGGCCCGCGGCGACCCGGCCGAACTCCTCGAGGGCGTCAGTGGCGCGGCCGGTGCGGCTGAGGCTGAAGCCGACCTCGTAACGGCTGGACAGGGTGTCGGGGTGGTCGGCGCCCAGCAGTGCCTCGCGTTCCGCGGCCACCGCGCGGTGCACCTCCCCGGCCTCCTCCCACCGGCCGAGCCGGCCCAGGCTCAGACCCGCGTTGTGCCGGGTGGCGAGCACGGCGAGCAGCTCGGGCGGCGGAGTGGGCCGGACGGGGCCCTGGGCGGGGACTCGGGCGCCGGTGTGCGGGACGGCGGGGACGGACGGGCTGGTCCACCGGCCGGTGAGCGCCGCGGTGTGGTCCTTCTCCGGCGCCAGGGACGGTGCGGCGAAGACGCCGGTCGCCTTGTGACCGACCGTCATCCCGCGTGTCCAGTAGGGCAGGGCGGCCTCCCGGGAGGCGGCGGGCAGGGCTTGGCGCTGGAGCGGGACGACGGCGGGGGCGTGCCGTGTGTGTCCGGACGCACCGATCCTGCGCCGCAGGTCGCCCGCGGCGGCGGGCCGCTCATCGGGCGTCTTGGCGAGCAGGTCGAGGACCATCAGGTCGAGGAACTCCGGGATCTCGTCGCGGTGTTCACGCAGCGGCCGGGGCACGGTGTCACGGTGCCCGACGAGGATCGACCAGGTGTCGCCGACGTCGAAGGGCGGGGAGCCGGTGGCGAGCTCGTAGAGCACGCAACCCAGCGAGTACAGGTCGCTGCGGTGGTCGACCTGGCCGCCGGCGATCTGCTCCGGTGACATGTAGTGCGGGGTGCCCATGGCGATGCCGGTGCCGGTGAGCTTGGAGGTGAAGCCGATGTCCTCCCCGAGGCGCGCTATGCCGAAGTCGCAGATCTTCACCGCGCCGCCGGTGAGCCGCATGATGTTGGCGGGCTTGAGGTCCCGGTGCACGATGCCCTGTTCGTGGGTGTAGTCGAGGGCGTCGGCGATCTGGTCGGCGATGTCGACGACGTCGGTGACGGGCAGCGGCTGCTGCTTGTTGTCCTCGAGCAGTTGGCTGAGGTTGCGGCCCTCGAGCAGCTCCATCACCAGGTACAGCACGCCCTCGTGCTCGCCGAAGTCGTGGACGACGGTCACGCCCCGGTGCTGGAGGGCGGCGGCGACACGGGCCTCACGGCGAAAGCGTTCCCGAAGGATCCGGGTGAAGGTCCTGTCGTGCTGGGACCCGATCGGCTTCAGGCACTTGACGGCCACATGGCGGCCGAGGGATTCGTCGCGGGCCCGCCACACCTCGCCCATGCCGCCCCGCCCGATGAGATCGAGCAGTCGGTAGCGGTCCTGGATCAGTCTGGTTTCCGCCATCTCGTGCTGTCGCCCCCGTCACTTCGCTGCGCCCTCCCCGGCCGGTCCAGTATGGCCGCCCGTCTGCGTAGTTTGTACGGGGCCGGGCGTGCGCCGGGCCCGAGTCGCGCCATCGCTTTGAGAATGTGACCGGGCGGGAGTTGCCAGCGTATACGGGAGGGGACGCAGCGCAGCAGGTTGCCCGTGACGCTGAGCTGCCGTGTCACGCGGTCGGGCGTCGGGGCGGCTCTGCCGTACAGGTCGTGCGCGTACGCGGGCAGGGCGTTGTACGCGAGTGCCGACACCCGTTCCCACGCCAGGCGGCGTGCCGGGACCAGCAAGGGGTGGACGGGCGGGCGGCGGAGGAATTCGTCGACGTCGCGGGCCTCCGGGCCGGCGGCGAGCTCCGGCCGGACCGTCTCGAAGTAGTCGGCCAGTTCTGCGGCGGTGGCGGGCACGGCGGCGCGGTCGAGTCCGACGAGGCGGGCGGCTTCCCGCTGTTCGCCGAGGTAGCGGTCGGCGTGCTCGTCGTCCAGCGGTAGCCCGGAGCGCCGGGCGACGTCGAGGTAGGAGCCGACCTCCGCGCAGTGCACCCACAGCAGCAGTTCCGGTTCGTCGACGCCGTAGCGCTCGCCGGTGGCGGGGTCGGTGGCCTTCAGCCGGCTGTGGATCAGGCGGACACGGGCGCCGGCGTTCTCCGCCGCCTCGGTGGTTCCGTAGGTGATGGTGCCGACGAAGTCCGCGGTGCGCATCAGGCGGCCCCAGGCGTCCTCGCGGAAGTCCGAGTTCTGCATGACGCCGCGCACCGCACGGGGATGCAGCGCCTGAAGGTAGAGGGCACGCACGCCTGCGATCCACATGACCGGGTCGCCGTGGATGTTCCAGGTCACGGAGCCGGGTCCGAACAGTCCGGGGTCGGCGGCGTGTCCTGGCGCCGTGTCCGGAGGCATGTCAGGGGTCTCCGGGGTCATGTCCGGGGTCATGGGTCACCCAACTCCCTCGTCCGGCACTGCCGCTCGACGGTCACGTCGCCACCGCGGGCGGGTCGGACCATGGTAGGTGCGTCCGAACCGAAAGGATCAATCCGGGTATTCATGGACTTCTGACCCTAAGGTGGGGCAGCGTGAAAGGCCACCAGCGGGTACGGGACGACGAGGGGAGCGCGGTCCGGCTGATCGCACTGTCGGACGGCGTGTTCGCCATCGCCATGACTTTGCTGGCTCTGGACATCGCACTTCCCGCCGGTCTTGACCCCGCCGACCTCGACGAAGGTCTGGCGGACGTGATGCCCAGCGTGTGGGCGTACGCGCTCAGCTTTCTGGTCATCGCGGCGTTCTGGCGGGGCCACCACCAGGTCTTCCGGTACGTCGAGAAGGTGGACGGGACGGTCATCCGGCTGGGGCTGCTGGGCCTCGGGCTGATCGCCCTGATGCCCTTCCCCACCACCCTGCTGGCCGAGTACGGGGACGTGTCCCGGGCCGTGGCCGTCTACTCCGGCGCCGTGGCCGTCATGGGGATCGCCCAACTCGCGCTGACGGTGGCCCTGTGGAAGCGCCCGTGGCTGTCCGGCGACGCGGCGCTGCCCGACCGCGTCGCGCGCAACGACGTGGCCGACCTCGCGGCGACGGTGCTGGTCTTCGCCATCGCCGTGCCGCTGGCCTTCGTGTCCCCGACGGGCGCGAAGCTCTGGTGGGCGGTGCTGATCCCGGTCAAATGGATGCTCGGCGAGCGGGGCAACCGCCTGCGCGCCGCCGCCCGCGAATCGGCTCCGGAAAGTACGTAACACGATGGTGGCCAAGAGCCTGGTCGATGCCCTGAGTCCGGTCGATCACCGATGGCGGTCGCTCAGGCGGAGGGTGACGACAGCAGGCGCACGAAGCAGCGAGCGCTGGAGGAGCTGACGTGGACACTGACCGAACCGCCGGGACCGGCGGACTGCACTGTCTGGTGACCGGTGCGTCCGGATACATCGGTGGGCGGCTGGTTCCGGAACTGCTGGAGGCCGGTCACCGGGTGCGTTGCCTCGCCCGCACTCCGGGCAAGCTGCGTGACCATCCCTGGGCCGCAGCGGCGGAGGTGGTCAAGGGGGATGTCACCGACGCCGACTCGGTCGCCGCGGCCCTGCGCGGCATCGACGTCGCGTACTACCTGGTGCACGCTCTGGGGACCGGCTCCGGGTTCGAGGAGACCGATCGTCGCGCGGCCAGGACCTTCGCCGAGCAGGCTCGTGCGGCGGGAGTGCGGCGGGTCGTCTACCTCGGCGGACTCACACCGCGCGGCGTTCCTGCGCGGGAGCTGTCCCCGCATCTGCGCTCGCGTGCCGAGGTCGGCCGGATCTTTCTCGACGCACCTGTGCCCGCCACCGTGCTGCGGGCCGCCGTGGTCATCGGCTCCGGGTCGGCGTCCTTCGAGATGCTGCGCTATCTGACCGAACGGCTGCCGGTCATGGTCACCCCCAGTTGGGTGCGCACGCCTGTCCAGCCCATCGGGGTGCGCGACGTGCTGCGGTATCTCGTCGGCTCGGCCACCATGCCGGACGACGTGAACCGGGCGTTCGACATCGGCGGGCCGGACGTCCTGACCTATCGGGAGATGATGCGCCGATACGCCGCCGTCGCCGGGCTGCCGCAACGGCTGATCGTGCCTGTGCCGGTACTCACTCCCCGTCTGTCCAGTCACTGGGTCGGTCTCGTCACGCCGGTGCCCGCGTCCATCGCCCGGCCGCTGACGGAGTCACTGCGCCACGAGGTCGTCTGCCAGGAGCACGACATCGCCCGCTACGCACCCGACTTCCCCGGCCATCCACTGCCGTTCGACGAGGCCGTCGACCTGGCGCTGCGGCGTGTCCGCGAAGCACAGGTCGCCACCCGCTGGTCGTCGGCCGGCCTTCCCGGCGCTCCGAGCGATCCACTGCCCACCGACCCCGACTGGGCCGGCGGCAGCCTCTACGTCGACGAACGGCAGCGGACGGTCGAGGCGTCCCGCCAGGCGCTGTGGAAGGTGATCGAAGGCATCGGCGGGGAGAACGGCTGGTACTCCTTCCCGCTCGCCTGGGCGGTGCGCGGCCTGCTGGACCGTTTCATCGGCGGCGTGGGGCTGCGCCGTGGCCGGCGCGACGCCGAGCACCTGCGGGCCGGCGACTCGCTCGATTTCTGGCGGGTGGAGGAGATCGAGGCGGGGCATCTGCTCCGCTTGCGTGCGGAGATGCGGCTGCCCGGCCTCGCCTGGCTCGAGATGTACGCCGAGGACGACGACGAGGGCCGCACCCGCTACCGGCAGCGTGCCCTGTTCCATCCCCGCGGCCTCTTCGGTCACGCCTACTGGTGGAGCGTCTCGCCGTTCCACGCCGTGGTGTTCGGCGGCATGGCGCGCAACATCGCCCGGGTCGCCGCCGAAGAGATGAGTGCCCACGGGACGAACCCGCCCGATGGGCGGGTCCGCAAGTCGGCCTCCCCCGGCAGCGGATCCTGATGGTCCGGCCCCTGCGGCGCCGGTCCCGAACGAGGAGTGACGCATGAGCGTCGCGGTCGTCCTGTTCACCTCCGACCTGCGCCTGCACGACCGTCCCCCGCTGCGGGCGGCTCTGCGAGCCGCCGACGAGGTGGTGCCGCTGTTCGTGCTCGATCCGGCCGTTCACGCAGCCGGCTTCGACGCACCGAACCGGCGTGCGTTCCTGGCCGACTGTCTCGCGGACCTCGACGCCTCACTGCGCCGGCGCGGCGGCCGGCTGGTGCTGCGCGCGGGTCCGGTGGTCCGCGAGGTCGGGGACGTCGCGGCGACCTGCGGGGCGCTCGAGGTGCACATGGCCGCGGGCGTGACCCGGTTCGCGCACCGGCGCGAGGAGCTTCTGCGCAGGGAGCTGGCCACGCGTGGCGTGCGGCTGGTCGCGCACGACGCCGTGGTGACGGCCGTCGCGCCGGGTGCCGTGGTACCCGCGGGCTCCGACCACTTCACGGTCTTCACGCCCTATTTCCGCCGCTGGACCGCGGTGCGGCTGCGCACGCCGGAAGCCGCCCCGCGCAACGTACCGGTCCCGGACGACGTGCACGGCGATCCGCTCCCGGCCCGGGGTCCCGTGCCGGGTGTCGCCCCCGGGATTCCCGCGGGCGGCGAGAGCGAAGGGCGCCGGCGTCTGGCCGGCTGGGTCCGCGGCGGGCTCGCGGCCTACGAGGACCGGCACGACGACCTGGCCGGCGATGCGACGTCGCGGCTCTCTCCTTATCTGCACTTCGGGGCGCTTTCCGCCGTCGACGTCGTACAGCGGGCCCGGGCGCGCGGTGGCCCGGGGGCGGAGGCGTTCGTTCGGCAGATGTGCTGGCGCGACTTCCACCATCAGGTGATGGCCGCCCGGCCGGAGTCCTCGGTACGCGACTACCGCACACGCGACGACGGCTGGCGTACCGAAGAGGCCGCGGAGGAGATCGCCGCGTGGAAGGAAGGCCGCACCGGCTATCCCATGGTCGACGCGGCGATGCGCCAGCTCAGGCACGAGGGGTGGATGCACAACCGGGCCCGGCTGCTGGTGGCGAGCTTCCTCACCAAGACGCTGTACGTGGACTGGCGCGTCGGCGCGCGTCACTTCCTGGACCTGCTGGTGGACGGGGACATCGTCAACAATCAGCTGAACTGGCAGTGGGTGGCCGGGACCGGCACGGACACGCGCCCGCATCGCGTGCTCAACCCGGTGGTCCAGGGCAAGCGCTTCGACCCGCAGGGCGCGTACGTGCGCCGGTGGGTGCCGGAACTCAAGGGTGTCGCAGCCAGGAGCATCCATGAACCGTGGCGGCTGCCGCCGCTCGAACGGGCACGGCTGGACTACCCGGAGCGGCTGATCGACCTCGCGGACGGTCTCGCCAGGTTCAAGCACGCCCGCGGCCGGGACTGAAGGCTTCTCCGCCGTACCCATCCACGCGGCGGCCCGCGTATCGGGCCCGGACGGTGGCCGTCGCCTCCGCGTGGGTTTCCCGGTAGCCGCTCTCCCTTCCCGGTGCGTTCCATGGCTTGGTCGACGAGTTCGAGGCTGTGTTCCCATTCCGCCTCCAGCCGGCCGCGGGAGACTCTCCGAGGGTGCGGCTACGCGGCGCCCACCGCTGTCAGTACCGCCACCGGCAGGAGCAGAATCCACTGCGGCAGCCGGAGTAGCGGTCTGGGCCGGCCGACGGACAGCGTGACGACCAGGAAGGCTGCCGCATACGCGATGAAGTGCGCGGCCACGAACCATGCCACCAGGCCGGCTTCCGGCGTGCCGTCCATGAGGGCGAGGTAGAGCAGCGCGAGGCCGGAGAACGCCAGATCGACACTCACCATGTGCCACACGGCGTGCAGGACCCGCTTGGGTTCGTCCGCGAGCCCACAGGAGATCAGCGGGCGCACCACATCGCGGTGCCCGCCGACGACGTGCACGGCGGCCACGCCGAGCGCGGTGATCCCTGCCGCGAGAAACCAGCCGTTCATCGAACCTCGATCCCTTTGGCCACAACAGCGGCCAGCAGTGCGGCCAGCTGCGGGCCAGGGTGTTCCCCGACCAGCCCTACGTGGAAGAACACGGCTCCTGCCAGCGTGTCCAGGACCAGGTCCACGGGCGTTCCGGCCGAGATCTCCCCGCGCAGCACGGCGCGTTCGAAGACGCCCAGCAGCCGTTCCTTCGACGGGGCCAGGAAGTCGCCACGGATACGCGCCTGCAGTTCCGGATCGGCGGCGAAGTCGGCGAGCAGGCCCGGAAGTGCCGCCGCGGCGGCAGGCGCACGGAATTCGTCGACCAGGCCCTGCAGCAGTACGGTCAGATCTCCGGCCAGCGTTCCTGTGTCCGGGGTCGGAGCATCGTCGGTGGTAGTGAAGACGGCATCGAAGACCAACTCCGGCTTGCCCGGCCACCGCCGGTAGATCGTGTCCTTGCCGACGCCGGCCCGCGCGGCCACTGCCCCGATCGATGTCGCGGCGTAGCCGACCTCGACCAGCAGCTCTGCGGTCGCGCCGACGATCGCCTCGTGCGAGCGGGGATCCCTGGGACGCCCCCTGGAGGGCGGGGAGGAGCTCATGGTATTTACCATACGAGTCGACCCGTAAAATAAACAGGGGTCCGACCCACCCGGCCCGCAGCGGCGCCGGCCGCTTGGGGCTGCACCGTAGCCGCAATGGGCAACGTCACGGAACGGAAGGCCGACCCGGCGCTCCGAGAACCCCTGGTCAGCGTCGTACCCGGGGCATCCCCAGTCCGATCCACGAGATGATCTCGCGCTGGATCTCGTTGTTGCCCCCTCCGAAGGTGAAGATCACGGCCGAGCGGTAGCCGCGTTCCAGTTCGCCGCCGAGGACCGCGCCCGCCGAGCCCTCCTTGAGGGGGCCCGCCGCGCCGACGATCTCCATCAGCCAGGCGTAGGCGTCGCGCCGCGCCTCCGAGCCGTAGACCTTGACCGCGGAGGCGTCCTGCGGGGTGAGGGTGCCGTCCTGCACGGCGTTCACCATCTGCCAGTTGAGGAGTTTCATGGCGTCGAGCCGTGTGTGGGTGCGGGCGAGACGGCCGCGCACCCAGCCGAGGTCGATCACGCGGCGGCCGTCGGTGAGCTTGGTGTCGGCGGCCCAGCGCTGGACGTCTCGCAGTGCGCGGATCGCCATGGTGCCGTGGGCGGCGAGGGTGACCCGCTCATGGTTGAGCTGGTTGGTGATCAGCCGCCAGCCCTTGTTCTCCTCGCCCACCCGGTCGGCGACGGGAACACGCACGTTGTCGTAGTAGCTCGCGGTCGTGTCGTGCGAGGCGAGGGTGTTGATCAGGGTGCAGGAGTAGCCGGGGTCGGACGTCGGTACGAGCAGCATGGTGATGCCCTTGTGGGGCGGGGCCTCGGGGTCGGTGCGGACGGCGAGCCAGATCCAGTCGGCGGTGTCGCCGTTGGTGGTCCAGATCTTCTGTCCGTCGACGACGTAGGTGTCCCCGTCCCGCACGGCCCGGGTCCTCAGCGCGGCGAGGTCGGTGCCGGCGTCCGGTTCGCTGTAGCCGATGGCGAAGTCGAGCTCGCCGGAGAGGATCTTCGGCAGGAAGTACGCCTTCTGTTCGTCCGTGCCGAACTGCATGATCGTCGGGCCGACGGTGTTGAGCGCCATCAGCGGCAGCGGCACTCCGGCCTGGGCCGCCTCGTCGAAGAAGATGAACTGCTCCATGGGGCTCAGTCCACGGCCGCCGTACTGCTCGGGCCAGCCGACGCCGAGCCAGCCGTCCGAGCCGAGCCGGCGGATCGTGCGCCGGTAGAAGCGTTTCCTGGCGGCCGGTTCGGCGTACCTGGCGTAGGCGTTGTCGGGGACGATCCCGGCGAAGTACCTGCGCAGCTCTGCGCGTAACCGTTCCTGCTGCGGCGTGTATTGAAGGTGCACGGCCCCTCCAGGCGTCTCGCGGTGCGCCCCTTGCGCGGCGGCGCGCACACAGTAGAACGTGTTGCAAGAATCCGGAAGGGCCGTGCCGAGGCGCACTAGCGGGAGGCGTAGACGGCTTCGACGAGGGCCATCTTGCGCGGGTCGTCCGCGATGTGCGGGCCCATACGGTTCATCACGTACCCCATGGCTATGCCGGCTTCGGGGTCGGCGAGTCCGCAGGAGCCGCCGAAGCCGTCGTGGCCGAAGGCCCGGGGGTTGGGCCCGTACGAGCCGTTCCTGCCGCTCAGCCAGAGGCCGAGGCCGGCCTCGGTGTCGTGCGCGAAGCCGGCCGCGAGGACCAGGTCGGAGCAGCCGCCCTGGCCTTCGCGCACCCGCTCCACAGCCTCCCGCGACAGCACACGGCGCCCGTCGAGCCGGCCCTGTCCGGCGAGAATGCCGTACAGCGCGGCGACCGCGCGCGCGGTGCCGTGGCCGTTGGCGGCAGGGATCTCGGCGGCCCGCCACCCGGCCGAGTTCGCCGCGTCCGCGCCGGTGGGCGGGTTGGTCAGGGCGGCGATGGCGACGGGCGCCAACTGGGCGAAGACCGCGGCCTGTTCGCTGCTTCCGGCGGCCACCGGGTGCACCAGCTCGGCGGCCCGGTCGAAGTCCCGCTCCGGCAGGCCGATGGTGAAGTCGATGCCCAGCGGTCCGGTGATCTCCTGCCGAAGGAACTCGCCCGGCAACTGCCCGCTGACCCGGCGCACCACTTCCCCGACGAGGTGGCCGTAGGTGATCGCGTGGTAGCCGGAGCGGGTGCCGGGCTCCCACCAGGGTTCGGTCGCGGCCAGCCGGGCACAGGTCAGCTCCCAGTCGTAGAGCTGGTCGAGCGAGTGCGGCTCACGCAGTCCGGCGAGGCCCGCCCGGTGCGAGAGCAGATGGCGCACGAGGACGCCCTTCTTGCCCGCCGCCGCGAACTCGGGCCAGTAGTCGGCGACCGGCGCGTCCAGGTCGAGCAGCCCGCTGTCGGCGAGGACGTGGGCGCACAGAGCGGTCGGCCCCTTGGTCGTGGACCACACGTTCACCACGGTGTCGCTCTGCCACGGCACGGTCCGGGCGCCGTCCGCCCAGCCGCCCCACAGGTCGACGACCTTGTCGCCACCGGCAAGGACGGTCACGGCGGCGCCGAGCTCTCCCCGTTCGGTGAAATTCTTCTCGAAGGCCTCACGGACCGCCGAGAAACGCTCGTCGCAGTGGCCTTCGATGCTGATGGGTCGCTCCGCGCTGCTGGGTCGCTCCGCCATGTCCGGCAATCCTCCGTCGCCTCGTCCGTGCACGTCGCAGCGAACATACCGACTGGTCGGACTGAGGGGGAAGAGGGCGTACGGCGGTCACCTGCCGGTGAGCGAGGATGGACTCGCACGAACCCGGACCCGAAAGGACGACGCGATGGCCCCCGACGATCCCGCAGCACTGCGCGAAGGCTCGGCACCCGACGGTTCGGTGCTGCTGCGCACCGAAGGGCGCGCCGGGTACATCACGCTCAATCGCCCCTGGGCCATCAACGCGCTCACCCACACCATGGTGCGAACCGTCGGCGCGGCGCTCGAGGCCTGGGAGCACGACGACGACGTCGCCGTCGTGGTCGTCTCCGGCGCCGGGGAGCGAGGGCTCTGCGCCGGAGGGGACATCCGCGCCATCCACGACGACGCGCGCGCCGGCGGCCGGGCGTCGGTGGCCTTCTGGCGGGACGAGTACCGGCTCAACGCGCGGATCGCCCGCTACGCCAAGCCGTACGTGGCGGTCATGGACGGCATCGTGATGGGCGGCGGCGTCGGTGTGTCCGCGCACGGCAGCGTCCGGGTCGTCACGGAACGCTCCGCCGTCGCCATGCCGGAGACCGGGATCGGCTTCGTGCCGGACGTCGGCGGCACCCACCTGCTGGCGCGGGCGCCCGGCGAGCTCGGCACCCACCTGGCGCTCACCGGTGAGGCGGTCGGCGCCGGGGACGCGCTGCTGCTCGGCCTGGCCGACCACTTCGTGCCCGGCGACCGGCTCGCCGGCTTCACCGGGTCCCTCCGGTCGGCGGATCCCGCGCATGCGCTGCGTCGGTACGCGGCCGAGGCTCCGGCGGCGGAGCTCGCCGCCCATCGCGACTGGATCGACCACTGTTACGCGGCCGAATCCGCGGAGGAGATCGTCGAACGGCTCTCGGACTGCGGGGAGCCCGCCGCCAAGGAGGCCGCGGAGACCATCCTGCGCAGGTCTCCCACCGCGGTGAAGGTGACCCTCGCCGCGATCCGGCGGGCCCGCGTGCTGGGCGCCCTCGAGCCCGTACTGGAGCAGGAGTTCCGGGTCTCCTGCACGGCGCTCGCCTCGCCGGACCTGGTCGAAGGCATCCGCGCCCAGGTCATCGACAAGGACCGCGACCCGCGGTGGTCGCCCGCGCGGCTCGACGCGGTCCGCGAGAAGGACGTCGAACAGCATTTCGCCCCTCTCGCCGCGGGCGAGCCGGGCCTCGGACTCGCGGACTGACCCGGGGAACAGGATCCTTGCCCCTCCTCCCGGGACACGGTCCGCTTCGAAGCGCCGGCCCGCGCCTGTGCGGGGCCATGGCAGCGACCGGGAGGGGCGGGGTGGGTGAAGACCCCGCCCCCTTCCGCGTCACGCCGCCCGGTCCCGCAGCGACACGACGCTCCGGCGTACTTCGGTGGTCGTGCCGTTCACCGTCACCGCCAGCGTGAACTCCCCGGGACGCAGCGCCGTGAGGCGGCCCGTCGCCGGGTCGAAGGACGCCACGTGGCGGCCCCGTGCGCCGTCCGCAGGACCGATGTGGACGTTGGGCGAGCCGGACCAGTCCGCGCTGACGGGGAACGCCACGGGAACGCGGCGCGCGCCCTGGAGGACCGTCGCCTTCGCGTCCCCGCTCTCGCCGGGCCGCAACGCGGCGGGCGCCTCCAGGCCGAGGCCGTCCACGTGCGCCCGGGTCTGGACGGAGAGCCAGTCGGGCCCGGCCTCCCACGGCGCGCGGCGCGTGGCCGCCTGCTCGGCGCGTGACACGTCGTCGACGCCGACGAGCGACCAGCCCGTGAATCCTCCCTCGTCCGCCGGACCGGCCGGAGCCTTGCCGGAGTTGCCGTTGACGAGATAGGGCACGCCGTCGATGTGCGCGGCGTGGAAGACGCCGACATGGCTGCCGATCAGCGCCGCGCCCTTGCCGGTCGTGCGGCGGAACTCCGCCAGCCAGTTCTCGATCAGCGCCGCCTCCTTCCGGTCGCCGAGCCGGCTGGCCTGCTGGACGGTCGGGTCACGCGGCGGGACGTGCTCGACGACCATCACGGACCCGACGCCGGCGTCGGCCGCAGCCGCGTCGAGCTGGGCGCGTAGCTCCTGGATCTGGGCGAGTCCGCCTCCCCGCAGAGTCAGACTGGAGGTGTCCAGGGTGACGAAGCGGGTGCCCCGGTGGTCGAACGTGCGCTGCGCGGGCCCGAATTCGGCGACGAAGTTGCCGATCTCCCCGCCCATCACCTCGTGGTTCCCGGGCACGTAGTACCAGGGCAGATCGTCCCCCAGTTCCTCGTCGAGCACGCGGCGGGCGAACGCCAGGTCGGCCGGTGAGCCCTCGTCCACGAGGTCGCCGTTGACGACGAGGAAGTCGGGCCGTGCCGCCTTGATCTCCCGGAGGGTCCGGCGGGCCTGGGCGACGATCGGGCTGTCCGGGGCTCGGGCGACGAACTGGGCGTCGGACATGACGGCGAACTGCCAGTCCCGCCCTTCCGTGACGGCCGCGGGATCGATCAGCGGGTCGACGACGGGAGGCACACGGGGCAGATCGACCGCGGGGGGCACCTGCGCGTCGAGCCCGTCGATGACGATCCCCCGGTGTACTGCCGGTTCGCGGCGGTCTCCGCCAGGTAGAACCGGTGCACCGCCAGCGGCATCGCCGCGCCCTGCGGCACGTCGAACTTCACCTGCCGCCACCCGGTCCAGGTGATGTAGGGCCCGCGCAGCAGTTGATCGGACCCGGCGGCGTCCTTCAGATGGAGGGTGGGCCAGGCGCCGTTGCCGTCGCCCTTGATCCAGAGGGTGAAGGACTGCGGCCGGCCGGCGACCGGGATCCTCTGCGGCGGGTTGGCGTAGGCCGCCCGTGTCGCCGTCGATCCGGTGAAGTCGTAGGTGAGGTTCAGGCCGGTGCCGTCGTGTCCGTCCGGTGTCGCCGCGACCGAGCCGCTCGCCCGGGCCTGACTGAAGGTCCATGAACCGGCGTCGTCGAAGCCGGTGACGGCCTGCTCGGCGAGGCCGACGCTCACGGCGAGCGTGGCACTCAGGCCGCCGGCGGTCACGGTGATGCGCCCGGCGGTGCTGCCTCCGGTGCGTGCGGTGACGGTGAAGGAGCCGCGCCCGTCGTCGCGGACGTCGAACAGGCTGTGGTCGTAGTCGAGTCGTACGTCCGCGGGCTCGATCGGCGCGCTGTTGCCCTGGGCGTCGAGGCCGAGGACGCCGAAGGCGCCGGCCGCTCCGGAGTCGGCGAGGGAGACCCGGCGGGTGGTCGGCTCGACGCGGGCCAGGTCGTCGAGCACCGTGAGCCGGATGCCGCCCTCGGCACCGGCGCGTTCGGCCCGGACGTCGGTCGTGCCGCTGCGCCGTGCCCGGAAGACGCCGTCCTGGTCGACCCGGCCGACGGAGGGCTGCGAGGTGCGCCACCGAGGGGCGCCGGCGGCCGGTCCGTACGTCTCGTCGTAGCCGGCGGCGGTGAGGGTGCGGGTGAGACCGGGGAACACCCGCTCCGGGTGACCGCCGAGCACCGGGTCGGCCGTGGGGGCCAGGGACGCCGGCACGGCGGTCTCGACCCAGTAGCCACGGAGCGTGCCGCTGCCGTCGGGGGTGGTGAGGGCGAGGCCGTTGGGGACCTCGCGCTCGCTGCCGTCGGAGGGGCTGTTCTCCACCTGGAGCGCGTCACTGCCCGGTTCGCGGGCGACCAGGGTCGACGAGCCGCCGCCGTCGAGGTTGAGCGCGTTGTGCGCGCCGGCCTTCTTCATCATCAGGCCGAGCTCGGTGAGGGTGACGCCCCCGCTGTCGGCCTGCCGGCCGTCGACGGTGACGATCTGCATCGCCCGGCCGTCCTTCGAGAAGCCGACGGCGGTGCGGGGTGCGGCGGTGTTGTTGCCGGCGCCGTCGTGGTTCTGTGCGACGCCGTCGACGACGAGGAGTTCACGGCCGCCGACCGCGGTGCGCGGCACGGGGCCGCTGCCGGTGCGGGGCCTGTACTCCATCGTCACCGCGTCGCCCGGCCGAAGGGCCGCGAGTGCTTCGGCCCCGGCCTCGCGGCCGACGAGGACCGTGGTACCCGCGGGCACGGCCCCGGTGCCGGGCCGGTCGAGCACTTCTACGACCTTGCCGTCGCGTACGACGGCTTCCGCGACGGGCGCCGCCGTGTCGGTGGTGAGCGCGCGATCGGCCTCCCCCACGCCGAGGTGTACGCGCCGATCCCGCCCGCCGGAACATCGGCGGCGTTGTACGCGCCGAGCGGGTGGGTTCCGCCGGGGACGGTGAGGGTGCCCTCGAAGTACATCTGCAGCACCCGGCCCGCGCCTTCCGGGCCGATGCCGACAGCCCGGTGGGCTCCTGGGGCGGGCGAGTGGGTGATCTCGCCGTCCTTGACGCCGGGGCCCTGCGGTGCGCCGGTCTGGTTGATGTCGAAGAAGTCCCCGTTGATCGCGGCGACGGTGCGACGGCCCTTGCCGGCGTCGTGCCCGGCGGCGAGTTCGGAGACGCTGCGACGGTCGGCGACCTTGCCCGAGGACAGGTAGTCGGCCTGTATGCCGCTGCTCAGGTCGACGGCGAGCGCGTCGACGCGCAGCCACTTGTCGGCCTCGAGCCTGTCGTAAGAGGTGAGCCGGACGCCCGGTGCGATCGGCCGGGACGCCCGGGCGGTCTGGATGCCGTCGGGGTCGGTGACGGCTGTCCGGCTGCCGCCCGGGGCACTGGCGGGCGGCGGTGCGACGGGTCGCAGTATTTCGGCGGACTGCCGTGGCGGGGGCGGTGGATCAGCGACGGCGGGGGCCGCGGCCCCTACCACGAGTGCGGACAGCGTCGCGGCCAGCGCGACGGTGTGTCTTGCTCTGCCAAGGCCCACAAGTACTCCTGGAGGATGGCTGGTTGAGCGTGCAGTAAGCGCTGTCGGCGGACAGCATCGCCGGGCCGGGAGGATCGCGCCAGAGGTCGGGATGAAGGACGGGAGAACACAAGGAACGCACTGGCATCTTCGCGTGACGGTGCATCAGTCGGCCGTGTCACCACGCCGATGCCGGACGACTGCGGTGGGTCGGGAGACGTCCGGTGCCGCTGCATGTCCGCGGCGCGACGGACGCGTGCCCTTGTCGTACCGTCTGCCCTGCTCCGGAGCATCTCGGGCCGCTGGTGGCCGAACGCCCGGCGGGGCCAGGTGAGTCGGCGGAGGGGGAGCACACTCCCGGCGGGGACCGGCGAACGCGGCGCGGTGGCCGATGCCCGGACGACCGCGGCGACGTCCTCCGGCTCGGACACGGAGGCGGCCTGCCGCGGCGGGATGCGCGCGGGCCCCGCGCGGGCAGCCGCACGACGTAGCAGAGACGGCCACGTCGTCGCGCACGGCGGGTCGGCGGGGAGCCGCGCGGGCGGCGCACGACGGCGCGGTCCGGGACAGCGAAAGGCGGGCGGACCGTCACGGCCCGCCCGCCTACGTCATGTCAGTGCTGGGCGCTACGGCGCTTGCGCGCGGCCCACATGATGCCGCCGCCGGCGAGGATCACCGCGGCAGCCGCTCCGGCGATGACCGGGGTGGCGCTGGAGCCACCGGTCTCGGCCAGGCCGCCGCCGGGCGTCGTGGTGCTCGGCGGCGCCGAAGGCGTCGCGGGCGCGCTGGTCGCGGGGGCGCTGGTGCTCGGCGTCTCGCTGGGGGTGGGCGAGGTCTCGCTCGGCGTCGGCGAGGGGGGCGTCGTCGACGGCGTCGGGCTCGGGGTCACGTCGTCGCAGACCGGCGCGGTCTTGGACTCGTCACGCGAGAACTGGTCGCCGTCGCCGGCCACGACGACCAGACGGACGGTGAGTTCCTTGTCGTGCTCGGGAAGGTCGAGCTTGTCGTGGAACTCCTTCTTGAAGGTCTTCGTCGGCAGCAGTTCCTTGCCGTCCACCGTGATGGTCACGGTGTTCTCCTCGGTGGGGCTGTACGCGGTCAGGTCGACGCTGACCTCGTCACAGGTCACCGACCACACCGGCGTGTGCGCGATCGCCGGTGCGGCGGACAGGCCGACGCCGAGCGCGCCGGCCGAAGCCACGGCTATGAGCGCTCCCGTACGCCGCCACGTTCTTCTGGTCTCAGTCACTGGTTCCTCCACGATTACCGCGCCAATGCGTCTGGCGGTGCGCGCACAGTACCGCTGACGCCTCACGGCACCACAACCGCCCCGTCCGTCTGGCACATACGGCGGCTGAAATCGCGTCAGTCGAGTCCGCGGCGCGTCGCGCGGGTCCACGCGGGCAGAACGAACCAGCACACCACGAACCACACCACCATGGCGACGACGAGCCACAGCGCGATCGTGTCGTCGAGCACCACCCGGAGGATGAGAAGGAGGGCGGCCGCCATCGTGCACAGCAGCAGCACGAGACCGAGGACGGTCAGGCGCGAGGCCCAGGCGACCGTCTGCGGCTTGAGCCGGCGGCCGGTGAGCATCCGGTGGAACGCCACGGGACCGATGAGCACCCCGGTGGTCGCGGCGCCCAGTACGACGGTCACGGAATAGATCGTCTGGTCGGTCTGCGACAGTTCGACGAAGCGTGGCTGAAACGCGACCGTCAGCAGGAAACCGAAGAGGATCTGCACGCCTGTCTGCGCGACCCGCAATTCCTGGAGCAGGTCCGCCCACCTGCGGTCGGCCCTTTCCTCCTCCGTCTCGTCGCGGCCCCGTACGGCATTTCCCTTTCCATTGCCATCGCCCCTCATCCGTTCCATTACGCTCAGGCTCCGTTCGCATCGGACAGTGTGTGCGGCGGGAAAATGCGGGCACCCGCCGTCATGGAGGTGCAGACAATGGTTCCTATCCTGCTCGTTCTCCTTCTCGCCGTCGTTCTGTTCGGCGCCGGATTCGCGTTGGAGGTCCTGTGGTGGATCGCCCTCGCCGTCCTGGTGATCTGGCTGCTGGGATTCCTGATGCGCAGCACGACGGCGGGTGGCGGGCGCTCTCGCTGGTACAGGTGGTAGTGGTGGACGCGTGACGAAGGGCCGCTCCTAACGCAGAGCGGCAAGCCGGCGGCCGGCCGGGCCCAGTGCCCGCCGGCCGCCGAGCGCGTCGCCCCACGGATCGGTGCGTGCCTGTCCGAGCGCGTCCGTGACCGTCCACCGCCGCGGGCCCGTCCGCGGGTCGTCCAACTGGTCCCAGCTGATCGGTACGGCCACCGGCGCGCCCGGCCTGGCTCGCACGGAGTAGGGCGTCACCGCGGTCTGCGCATAGCCGTTGCGCTGTACGTCCAGATAGAGCCGGTCGCCGCGGGCCTGCTTGCGCACGGCGGTGGTCAGGTGGTCCGGGTCGCGTCGCGCGAGGGTCTCCGCCACTTCCTGGGCGAAGGAACGCACCCCGTCGAATTCGGTGTCGCCCGCCAGGGGCACGATCACATGGAGCCCGCGGGAGCCGGTGGTCATAAGGACCGAGTTGAGGCGCAGATCGTCGAGGAGCTCCCCGAGCTGCCGTGCCGCGCGTCGCACCGTCTCGAAGTCGTCGGCCGTGTCGCCCGAGGGGTCGAGGTCGAACACCAGCCGGTCGGGCCGCTCCAGCCGGCCGGCCCGGGACTGCCAACGGTGGAAGGTGATGCACGCCTGATCGACCAGGTGCATCAAGGTGGCGGTGTTGTCGCACACGGTGTGGACGACGGTGCCGCCCTCTTTGTCGACCTCCACCCTGCGCACCCAGTCCGGGTAGCTCGCCGGTGTGTTCTTCTGGACGAAGCGGGGCCCGCCGATTCCGTCGGGGTGCCGTTCCAGCATCAGCGGCCGACCGCGCAGATGCGGCAGCATGTGCGGCGCGATCGCCCGGTAGTACTCGGCGAGATCGGCCTTCGTGATGCCGTCGTCGGGGAAGAGCACCTTGTCCGGTCGCTGGATCTCGACGGTCCGCCCGCCGGCCCGCACGGCGTGGGTCCGCTCCTTCGTCACGGGTGCACCATGGCTTCCGCGACGAGCAGGCGCACGGCGGCGCTGATGGACTCGGCGTCGATACCGGAGGCGTGCAGTTGTTCCGCGGGCGTGGCGGACGCCGGGACGTTGCGCACCCCGAGCCGTATCAGCCGGGGCATGGGGCGTCCGTCGGAGAACGCTTCGGCCACCGCGTCGCCGAGGCCGCCCTCCGTGCGGTGGTCCTCCACGGTCAGCAGACAACCGGTGTCGTCGGCCGCGCTCTGCAGGGTGCCCGCGTCGACCGGCTTGACCGAGTAGAGGTCGACGACGCGTACCGGGATGCCTTCCCGTTCGAGGACGCCGGCGGCGGTCAGCGCCTCGTGGACGGTCGCTCCTGCGGCGATGAGGCACACGCGGTCGCGGTGCGAGGCACGCAGCACCTTGGAGCCGCCGACGGGGAAGTCCTCCTCGGGGCCGTAGATCACCGGCATGTCGGAGCGGCTGGTGCGCAGGTAGCTCACGTTCGGCAGGTCGGCCATGGCCGCGACGAGCCGCGCGGTCTGGTTGGCGTCGCACGGGTAGAGGACGGTGCTGCCGGGCACCGAGCGGAACATCGCGAGGTCCTCGAGTCCCATCTGCGAGGGCCCGTCCTGGCCGATGGCGACACCGGCGTGGGATCCGACGAGGTTGACGGAAGCGCGGCTGACGGCTGCCATCCGTATGAAGTCGTGGGCGCGGGTCAGGAAGGCCGCGAACGTGGCCGCGTAGGGGACGTATCCGCGGGTGGACAGGCCGACGGCGGCGGCCACGAGCTGCTGTTCCGCGATGTAGCACTGGAAGTGGCGGCCGGGGTGTTCCTTGGCGAAGTACTCGGTGCGCGTCGAGTCGCCGACCTCGCCGTCGAGTGCGACGACGTCCGTGCGCGCGGAGCCCAGCGCTGCCAGGGCCTGCCCGTACGCGGTGCGGGTGGCGATCTTGTCGCCGGTGTCGTACGCGGGGAGGGTGAGCCCTTCGGTGTGCCGCTCGTGCAGGACCCGGGCCGCCGGCGGCTGCTGGACCTCGATCCTGGCGGTGCGCACACCGCCCAGTTCCGCGATCGCGTCCGATGCGTCGGCCAGTGGCTTGCCGTGCTTGCCCTCCTGGTCCGCCACGGCGGCCACGCCGTGCCCCTTCTCGGTGCGGGCGATGACGGCGGTGGGGCGGCCGACCGTGCCGGCGGCCTCCGACAGGGCGTCGTCGACTGCCCTGACGTCGTGCCCGTCGATCTCGACGGTGTGCCAGCCGAAGGCCTGAAGCCGGCGGGCGTACGCGTCGAGGTCCCAGCCGAAGCGGGTGGGACCGCGCTGGCCGAGCCGGTTCACGTCGAGGATCAGCGTCAGGTTGTCCAGCCGTTCGAACGAGGCGTGCTCCACGGCCTCCCAGACGGAGCCCTCCGCCATCTCGCTGTCGCCGGACAGCACCCAGACGCGGTACGGGATCTGGTCCAGCCGCTTGCCGGCGAGGGCCATGCCGACCCCGACGGGCAGCCCCTGACCGAGCGAGCCTGTGGCCACGTCGACCCAGGGAAGCCGCGGGGTCGGGTGTCCTTCTAGGCGGCTGCCGTGCTTGCGGAAGGTGAGGAGTTCCTCGTCGTCGATCGCCCCGGCCGCCACGTACATGGCGTACAGCAGCGGTGACGCGTGCCCCTTGGAGAGCACGAGCCGGTCGTTGCCCGGGTGTTCGGGCCGGTCGAAGTCGTAGCGCAGATGGTGGGCCAGCAACACGGCCCCGAGGTCGGCCGCGGACATGGAAGAGGTCGGGTGCCCGGAGCCCGCGGCATCGGCGGCGCGTACCGCGTCGGCGCGCAACTGCTGGGCCAGCTCAGTAAGTTGTTCGTCCTGCATCTCACTGCTCCTTGGAAGGGGCGCCGCCGACGCGCGCCAGTTCGGGCGAAGCGGTGTCCAGTGGGACCGACCAGGAACGCACCAGCCCGAGCTGGACCGCCTGCCGGGGCAGTACGGCGTCGAGCGCCCAGTCGGCGGCTACGCGCACCCGGTTGCCGGGCATCGCGGCGAGGTGGTAGCCGCGGGTGACCGCGCCCGCGAGCGGCCCGGACAGCGTTACGCCGAGCGGGTTCGCGGCGGCCTTGACACCTCCGAGGTCGACGGCGAAGCCGAGGTCGTGGTGGGAGTAGGTGCGGGGGGTGCCCCGGCCGAGGGAGGCGGCGACATTGTGGCCGGCTGTCCTGCCCTGACGGGAGGCGTGCTGGGCCGTCATCGGTGTGTACTCGCCCGGCCTGGTGACATCGGGGACCGCGGCGGCGTCGCCGCACGCGAAGACTTCGGGCCGGCCGGGCACGGTGAGCCTGGAGTCGACGACCAGCCGGCCGCGCTCGACGGGCAGTCCGACCTCGGAGACGAGCGGGTCGGGCCGCACGCCCACGCACCAGACCAGGGTGCGGGTGGCGATGTCGTCCCCGTCGTCGAACAGGGCCCCGTCGGCCGTGGCCTCCTTGACGGAGGTCCGGGTGCGGACCTCCACGCCCCGCTCGCGCAGCACCCGGTCGGCGGTGTCGGAGAGCCTGCGGTCCAGCTCGGGGAGGACCCGCTCCGCGATGTCGACCAGGATCCAGCGCGGCGGGGGTTCCGGGTGCCCGGTGCGCAGCCGGTCCGCCAGCGCCCGGGTGAACAGGGCACCCTGGGCGGCGACTTCGGTTCCGGTGTAGCCGGCGCCGACGACGACGAAGGTGCGGCGGGCGGCGCGTTCCTCCACGGTCCCCGCGGATGCGGCGAGCTCCATCTGCCGGGTGACGTGGTCCCGCAGGTAGAGGGCCTCCGGGAGCCCGCGGAAGCCGTGTGCGTGCTCGGCGACGCCGGGCACGGGGAGCAGTTTGTTGACACTGCCGACGGCGAGGACGAGCCGGTCGTAGTCGAGCCGGCCCGTACCTCCCTCGGTGTCTTCGTAGTGGACGTGCCGCCCGTCGAGGTCGACCCCGGTGGCCCGGCCGAGGACCAGGCGGACCCGCGGCAGCGAGCCGGGCAGGGACACGGTGACCCTGCGGGGTTCGAGGATGCCGGCCGACACCTGCGGCAGGAGCGGCAGGTAAAGGAAGTAGTCGGTCGGGTTGAGCAGGACCACCTCCGCGTCGTCGCGAAGGGTCCGGCTGAGAGTGCGGGCCGCCTGGAAACCGGCGAATCCGGCTCCCACGACGACGACTCGGGAACGACTCACAATCGACTCCGGTCTCAGACGTGAACGGTTGCGGGACGTGCGCGTCGAGCGCGCTCCGGGTGCCCTGGGCGCCGCCGGTCAAACCCGGGGCCGCCCCCTGGCGCACCGGCCGACCCCGGGCCGTTCCCGGGCGGCGCGTCTTCGTCACGCGCGCCGGTCCGGCTCCGTACGTGCGGGCTCACGCCTGTTCTCATTCGTTACGTACGGGGCGGTTCGGCCTGTCGTCATTCGTACGCGCGAGGAGGGTCACGCCCGTCGTCATTCGTACGTGCGGGGGTTCGGCCTGTCCTCGACCACCGGTGTCGCGGGCGGCACGACCACGCGCCGCCGCCTGGCGATGCTGGTGAAGGTGGCGACTCCGATGATGCCGACGGCCATGAGGATCAGCCCGACCACGTCGAGGTTCGCGCCTTCCACCTCCCAGTCCGTGGCGAACGTGAGAATTGCTCCGGCGGCGATCAGGATGATGCATCCGCCAAGACCCATGTGACTCACCTGTTTCTGTCAGTTCAGCCGGCCGTTCTAGTCTCTGTCGGCTGGTCCGTTGCGGGTACCCGCCTGAGGTAGGGCCATGCCTGGGCGCCGGGCGGCACGCCCTGTCGCGGCCGCCGGATAGGGCACCGGGCGCAATGGATCAAGAGCGCCCCGGAGAGGGCAAGGTCACAGCCGCCGGACCTGCTGTGACTGTGGGTACTGACCTAACATCCGGGGCATGACGGTCCTCCCCGATGACGGGTTCTCACTGGCCGCCGAGTTTCCGGATGCGACCCATGAGCAGTGGCAGCGCCTGGTCGAAGGCGTGCTGCGCAAGGCAGGCAAGGACGCGGCGGGCGCGGCGGCAGAGGACGCACTGTCCACGGCGCTGGAGGACGGGATCACCACCCGACCTCTGTACACGTCCGCCGGCGGTGCCGACTCGGCCGGTTTCCCCGGTTTCGCTCCCTTCACCCGCGGCGCCACGCCGGAGGGTGGTTCGGTCGCCGGCTGGGACGTACGCCAGCGTCACGAGCGGCCGGACCCGGCCCGTACCAACGAGGCGATCCTCGCCGACCTGGAGAACGGCGCGGCCTCCGTGTGGCTGGCCGTCGGTGACGCGGGCGTGCCCTCGACGGCCTGGCCACGGCCCTGGAGGGCGTCCACCTGGACCTGGCTCCCGTCGTGCTCGACGCGGGCGGCGACTTCGAGGCCGCGGCACGCGAACTCCACGGCCTGTACGAGAAGCGGGGGACGGCCCCGGAGTCGGCCCTCGGCAATCTCGGCGCGGACCCCCTGGGCCACGCCGCACGCACCGGCCGCCACGCGGACATCGAGGAGCGGACCGCCGTCGCCGCCGAGCTCGCCGTGCTCTGCCACGCCGCGTATCCCCATCTGCGCGCGGTGAGCGTCGACGCCCTTCCGTACCACGAGGCCGGCGCGAGTGCCGCCCAGGAGCTGGGCTGTTCGCTCGCCACCGGTGTCTCCTGGCTGCGGGACCTGACCGCCGCCGGGCTGGACGCCGAAGCGGCCTGCGGGCAGCTGGAGTTCCGGTACGCGGCCACCGCGGACCAGTTCCTGACGATCGCCAAGTTGCGGGCGGCGCGCCGGCTGTGGGCCCGCGTGGCCGAGGTGTGCGGAGTGACCGGGGGCGGCGCCGCCCAGCGCCAGCACGCCGTGACCTCCGCCGTGATGATGACGCGGCGGGACCCGTGGGTGAACATGCTGCGCACGACGGTCGCCTCGCTGGCCGCCGGCGCGGGCGGTGCCGACGCGGTGACCGTGCTCCCCTTCGACCACGCGCTGGGCCTGCCGGACGCGTTCGCGCGCCGGATCGCCCGCAACACGTCCTCGATCCTGCTGGAGGAGTCGCACCTCGGCCGGGTCGTCGACCCGGCCGGCGGTTCCTGGTACGTCGAGCAGCTCACGGACGAGCTCGCCCGGGCGGCGTGGGCGTGGTTCCAGGAGATCGAGCGCGCCGGCGGCCAGTCCGCCGCGCTGCGCGGCGGACTCGTCGCCGAGCGCCTCGACGCGACGTGGGAGAGCCGCCGCAGGAGGCTCGACACCCGCCGCGAACCGGTGACCGGTGTCAGCGAGTTCCCGCTGCTCGGTGAGCCGGCGGTCCGACGCGACCCGGCGCCGCGGCGGCCGGCGGGAGGCCTGCCGGTGGTCCGCCGCGACGAGGCGTTCGAGGAGTTGCGGGCCCGTTCCGACGCGCATCTGGCGGCGACCGGAGCGCGGCCCAGGGTGTTCGTCGCGGCGCTCGGCCCGGCATCCGCGCACACCGCGCGGGCGGGTTTCGCGGCCAACCTCTTCCAGGCCGGCGGCATCGAAACGGTGCACGACCCGGTGAGCGTCGACGCGGCCTCGGCCGCGGCGGCGTTCACGGCGAGCGGCGCACAGGTGGCGTGCATCTGCTCCAGCGACGCGCTCTACGCGGAGCAGGCGGCGCAGGTCGCCGCGGCCCTGAAGGCCGCCGGTGCTCTGCGGGTGTTCCTCGCCGGGCGGCCGGGCGAACAGCGAGAGACGTACGAGAGGGCCGGTGTCGACGAGTTCGTCGTCGCGGGCGGCGACGCGGTCGCCGTGCTGACCGGGGCCATCGACCGGATCGGAGTGGCGTGATGGGCATCCCGGACTTCACGGGGATCGAGCTGGGCCCCGCCCCCGCGGGCTCGGCCGACGAGAAGCAGTGGCGTGCGGCGCTCGAGGCCGCCACCGGCAAGGAGGCCGGTGAGCTGATGTGGGAGACACCGGAAGGCATTCCGGTGAAACCGCTGTACACGGACGCGGACCTGGCCGGCGTCGACTTCCTCGGTACGTATCCGGGGGTGGCGCCGTATCTGCGCGGCCCGTACCCGACGATGTACGTCAACCAGCCCTGGACGATCCGGCAGTACGCCGGGTTCTCCACCGCCGAGGAGTCGAACGCCTTCTACCGGCGCAATCTGGCGGCTGGCCAGAAGGGCCTGTCCGTCGCGTTCGACCTGCCGACGCACCGCGGGTACGACAGCGACCACCCTCGGGTCACGGGCGACGTCGGCATGGCCGGTGTGGCGATCGACTCGATCTACGACATGCGGCAGTTGTTCGACGGCATCCCGCTGGACCGCATGAGCGTGTCGATGACGATGAACGGAGCGGTTCTGCCCGTCCTCGCGCTGTACATCGTGGCCGCGGAGGAGCAGGGCGTTCCGGCGGAGAAGCTCGCGGGGACCATCCAGAACGACATCCTCAAAGAGTTCATGGTCCGGAACACCTACATCTATCCGCCCGGCCCGTCGATGCGGATCATCTCGGACATCTTCGCGTACACGGCGCAGAAGATGCCGCGCTACAACTCGATCTCCATCTCCGGCTACCACATCCAGGAGGCCGGGGCCACGGCCGACCTGGAGCTCGCGTACACGCTTGCCGACGGCATGGAGTATCTGCGGGCCGGTATCGGGGCGGGGATGGACGTGGACGCGTTCGCGCCGCGGCTGTCGTTCTTCTGGGCGATCGGCATGAACTTCTTCATGGAGGTCGCGAAGCTGCGGGCGGCACGGCTGCTGTGGGCGAAGCTGGTGAAGGGTTTCGACCCGAAGAACCCGAAGTCGCTGTCGCTGCGCACCCATTCGCAGACCTCCGGCTGGTCGCTGACGGCGCAGGACGTCTTCAACAACGTCACGCGCACCTGTGTCGAGGCGATGGCCGCGACACAGGGACACACCCAGTCGCTGCACACCAACGCCCTCGACGAGGCGCTGGCCCTGCCGACCGACTTCTCCGCGCGCATCGCCCGCAACACCCAGCTGCTGCTCCAGCAGGAGTCGGGCACCTGCCGGGTCATCGACCCGTGGGGCGGCAGCGCGTACGTCGAGAAGCTGACGCACGACCTGGCCCGCCGCGCCTGGCGGCACATCGAGGAGGTCGAGGCCGCGGGCGGCATGGCGAAGGCCATCGACGCGGGCATCCCGAAGCTCCGCATCGAGGAGGCCGCGGCGCGCACCCAGGCACGCATCGACTCCGGGCGTCAGCCGGTGATCGGGGTGAACAAGTACCGGGTGGAGTCCGACGAGCAGATCGACGTGCTCAAGGTCGACAACTCCCAGGTGCGCGCCCAGCAGATCGAGAAGCTGCGGCGGCTGCGCGCGGAGCGCGACGAGGCCGCCTGCCAGGACGCGCTGCGCGCCCTGACCGCGGCCGCGGCGGCCGGCCACGTCGGGGGCGGCGGCCTCGAGGGCAATCTGCTGGCGCTGGCGGTGGACGCGGCCCGTGCGATGGCGACCGTCGGGGAGATCTCCGACGCCTTGGAGAAGGTGTACGGCAGGCACTCCGGCCAGATCCGTACGATCTCGGGTGTGTACAGGAACGAGGCAGGCATGTCGCCCTCGGTGGACGCGACCCGTGCCCTGGTCGGGGAGTTCGAGCAGGCGGAGGGCCGGCGGCCGCGCATTCTGGTCGCCAAGATGGGCCAGGACGGGCACGACCGGGGCCAGAAGGTGATCGCGACCGCGTTCGCCGACCTCGGCTTCGACGTGGACGTCGGCCCGCTGTTCCAGACGCCGGCCGAGGTCGCCCGGCAGGCGGTCGAGGCGGACGTCCACATCGTCGGCGTCTCGTCCCTGGCGGCCGGGCACCTGACGCTGGTGCCGGCGCTGCGCGAGCAGCTGGCGGCGGAGGGCCGCGAGGACATCATGATCGTCGTCGGTGGTGTGATCCCGCCGCAGGACGTCCCGGCGCTGCACGAGGCCGGTGCCGCGGCGGTGTTCCCGCCCGGGACGGTGATCCCCGACGCCGCGCGGGACCTGGTGCTGACCCTGGCCGGTTCGCTCGGGCACGAGTTGTCGTAGGGCCTGTTCATGCCACCGAGGATCGACATCGACGCCTATGTGAAGGGCGTGAGGGACGGCTCGCGGGCGTACATCGCCCGCGCCGTCACGCTGGTGGAGTCGACCCGCCCGGACCACCGGGCGCTCGCACAGCGGCTGCTGACGGAGCTGCTGCCGTTCGCCGGGGCGGCCCGGCGGGTGGGCATCAGCGGGGTACCAGGCGTCGGCAAGTCCACGTTCATCGACGCACTGGGCTCGATGCTCACGGGCCTCGGCCACCGCGTGGCGGTGCTCGCCGTCGACCCGTCGTCCACCCGCACCGGCGGCTCCATCCTGGGCGACAAGACCCGGATGGAGCGCCTGGCGGTGGACCCGGCGGCGTTCGTACGCCCCTCCCCCAGCTCGGGGACGCTGGGAGGGGTCGCCAAGGCGACCCGGGAGACGATGGTCGTGATGGAAGCCGCGGGCTACGACGTCGTACTGGTGGAGACGGTGGGCGTCGGCCAGTCGGAGACCGCCGTGGCGGGCATGGTCGACTCGTTCCTGCTGCTCAGCCTCGCCCGTACCGGCGACCAGTTGCAGGGCATCAAGAAGGGCGTGCTGGAACTTGCCGACGTGATCGCCGTCAACAAGGCCGACGGTCCGCACGAGCGCGACGCCCGCTCCGCCGCCCGGGAACTCGCCGGGGCACTGCGTCTGATGAACCCGGCGGACGCCGCGTGGACCCCGCCCGTGCTGTCGTGCAGCGCCCGGGAGGGCACCGGGCTGGAAGCTGTGTGGGAGCGCCTGGAGCAGCACCGGACGGTCCTGGGCTCGACAGGTGCTCTCGACGCCAAGCGCCGCGAGCAGCAGATCGGCTGGACGTGGGCGATGGTCCACGACACCCTGCTGGACCGGTTGCACAGGCACCAGGGGGTACGGGAGCTGACGGCCGGTCTAGAGGAGCAGGTCCGTGGCGGTCGGCTGACCGCCACGCTGGCCGCGGAGCGCATCCTCGAAGCCTTCGCCCAGCCGGAGCCGCAGCAGCCGTAGCGGCATGGCGGAGCCGCGGCAGCCGTAGCGGCATGGCGGAGCCGGGTGCGCGGTTCCGCCGATCCGCGCACCCGGCCCGTTCTCCCATCCCATGGCCGCTCGGCCGATCTTCGGGTCCCCGCCCGCCGCGGGTCCAAACCTGGCGGCCCGGAAACTGCCGCGCCCGCCCCGTCTCTTCCTGTGTCGCTGCCGGTGGACCGGGGTACCCGGCCCCGGCAGCCGCCCCGAACGGGCTGGTGAGGGACGAGTGGAAGGCGAACAGCGATGGCAGAGCTCGTAAGAGAAGTCATGACGGCCGGGGTGGCGGCAGTGCGGCCGGACGCCTCACTCGTCGAGGCGGCGCGGCTGATGCGGGACCTGGACATCGGCGATGTGCTGGTCGCCGACGGCGACACGGTGGTCGGGATGCTCACCGACCGGGACATCACCCTCCGCTCGGTCGCCGAGGGCGCGGATCCCGCCGGCGTAAGCGCCTCCTCCGCGTGCACCCCCGACCCGGTGTGCGTGGCCCCCGACGATTCCGTGGAGTCCGCGGTGCGGCTGATGCGCGCCCACGCGGTGCGCCGGCTGCCGGTCGTGGAGGACGGCCGCCCGCTCGGCGTGGTGAGCCTCGGAGACCTCGCCGCCTCACAGGATCCGCACTCCGCGCTGGCGGAGATCAGTGTCGCCGAGAGCAACAACGAAAGGAGCTGATCATGCTGATCGCGTTTCTGACCGCCCATGAAGGAGTGGAGCAGGTCGAACTCACCCAGCCCTGGCAGGCCGTGTCGGACTCCGGGGACAAACCGCAACTCGTATCGACGCGTTCCGGCCGGGTGCAGGCGTTCAACCACCTCGACAAGGCGGACTCCTTCCCCGTCGACCAGGTGGTCGCGGACACGTCGGTGGACGAGTTCGGTGCGCTGGTGCTGCCCGGCGGTGTGGCCAATCCCGACGCGCTGCGTATGGACGCCGACGCCGTGGCGTTCGTCAAGGCGTTCTTCGACGCGGGCAAGCCCGTCGCGGCGATCTGCCACGCGCCGTGGACGCTGATCGAGGCCGACGTGGTCCGCGGCCGCAGTCTCACCTCGTGGCCCAGCCTGCGTACCGACATCCGCAACGCGGGCGGGGAATGGGTGGACGAGCAGGTGCGCGTCTGCGAGGCGGCGCCGAGCACGCTGATCACCAGCCGCAAGCCGGGGGACCTCGAGGCGTTCTGCGACGCCTTCACCGCCGAGTTCGCGAAGGTTTCCGGCGTCGGCGCGAGCCGCTGAGCCGCCGGACACCAGGTGTGAACGCGCCCGACGCGTTCACACGCTCACGGCTGTCCGGGCGCCGCGACGCGCCCCGGCGACAGGCCCCCGGCTACCGGGGGCCTGCTCCGTGTCCCGGACGTTCACTGGGTCCTTCCCCGAGCCCCGGAACGGGTACGGCCCGCAGCCGCCGACCGGTCGGGGTGGCGCCGCAGATACTCGGCCTCCAGGTCCGCCATCCGCACATTGTGCGCCTCCAGGGCGGCGGCCGAGCCGTAGAGCAGTGTGTCGTGGCGGCTGCGGTGGATGGTCTCCAGTTCCCGCAGCAGATCCTGTTCGCTGAGGTCCGCCGGGTCGACGCCCTTGTGCCCGTGCTCGGTCTCGTTCACGGCGACCGTCCTTTCCGAGTCGTGCTGGTCGTGGCGTGTGTGGGTTGACCTTGCGGGTACCCGCTGGTGACGCGATACCCGGCCTCCGAGGGAGGAAGTCATGCAGCTGTCGTTTCTCACCCCTCTCTACGAGCGTCCAGGTCCATGGGCCAGCGTTCATCTCGACACCGGATGGGAGAACGAGTCGACCACGAGGCGGCGTGAGCTGCAGGCCCGCGATGTGTGCGACTCCCTCGCACGGCAAGGGGCAGACGACGCGACCGGGCGTGCTGTCCACGACGCCCTGATGTCACGGCCGGGGCCGACGCACGGGGCGGGGCGCGCCGTGTTCGCGACCGCCGGTCAAGTGGTCCTCGACCCGCCGCTCGCCACGCCTCCGGCCGTCTCGGCGGACGTACGGTGGTCCGCCCTGCCGCACGTGTCTCCGCTGCTCGACCTCGGCGCCCGGGAACCGGTGTGCCTGGTCGCCTACATCGACCGGCTCGGCGCGGA
Source organism: Streptomyces sp. Tu 2975 (assembly GCF_009832925.1). Taxonomy (GTDB): domain Bacteria; phylum Actinomycetota; class Actinomycetes; order Streptomycetales; family Streptomycetaceae; genus Streptomyces. The sequence continues at coordinate 7,492,357 of NZ_CP047140.1, read as the reverse complement.
CCTGGAGGTACGCACCCCGGTCGCCTCCCGTCCCGCCGGCCACGCCGAGGGCTGGGACTGGCCGGTGCACCGTACGGGACGTGACGACTGGTCGGAGTGGCACTTCCAGCGGAGCGTCGAGAACACCTGGGAGCACAACGCCGGCGAGATCGCGGCCGCGATCGCCGCCCGCGGACAGGAGGTGAAGGCCGACCTGATCGTGCTGGCCGGCGGAGCCCGTGAGCGCAGGGCGGTCCATGACAGGCTGCCCCCGCAGCTGCGGCCGATCGCCGTGGAGACCGAGCACGGCGGCCGGGCGGAGGGCGCGACCACCCGGTTGCTGGACAAGGACATCGAGAGCGCACTCCACGAGCTCGCCCTGCGCACCACCGAGAACGAGCTCGACCGGTTCCGCGCCGCCCACGACTCGGTCGCGCAGACGGTCCCCGATCTGGTGGAGGCCGCCCGCGAGCACCGGATCGCCGAGCTGTTCGTGAGGCCGGACGGTGCCGACACCCAGCGCGAGGTCTGGGTCGGCAGCGAGCCCGACCAGCTGGCCGTACGCCGAACGGAGTCGCAGTACTTGGGCGAGACCCGGCCCTCCGCGGCCCGTGCCGACGACGCGCTGCTGCGCTCGGCGGTGGTGACCGGCGCCGAGGTGCAGAGTGTCCCCGCCGACGGCTCCCACGACGTGCCGGTGGGCGGCCTCGGCGCACTGCTGCGCTGGCCGTACGAGGCGGGGGAACGACGATGAGCACCCGAGGGAGCGGCGGGAAGGACGAGCGGCAGCGCGCCCTGCTGCACACGCTCCTCGAGGACCACGGGCGTACGTATGCCGAGGAGGCGGGGATCACGCTGCGGGACACGCCGCAGCCGCTGTACCGGCTGCTGGTCCTCGCCCATCTGCTGAGTGCGCGCATCCGGGCCTCGGTCGCGGTCGCGGCGGCCCGTGAGCTGAGCGACGCGGGCATGCGCAGCCCCGAGGCGATGCGGAAGGCGTCGTGGCAGGAGCGCGTCGACGCCCTCGGGCGCGGTGGCTACCGCCGTTACGACGAGCGCACGGCGACGCAGCTCGGCGACGGCGCGGAGCTGCTGATCGAGCGGTACGGCGGTGATCTGCGGCGGATGCGGAAGCAGGCCGACGGCGACGTCGACGAGCTGCGCCGCCTTCTGCGTGAGGTCCCTGGCATCGGTCCGGCGGGCGTGGACATCTTCCTGCGGGAGGTGCAGGCCGTCTGGCCGGAGGCCGGGCCGATGCTGGACGAGAAAGCCCTTCAGGGCGCCCGTCGCCTCGGGGTCGCCGACGACCCGGGGACGCTGCTGAAGCTCGCGGACGACGCCGACGCGGCGCACCTCGCGGCAGGACTGGTGCGGGCCGCTCTCGACAAGGAACTCGCCGGTTCGGTGAAGGAACACGCGACGGCCTGAGAGGTCGGTTCGGTGAAGGAACACGCGACGGCCTGAGAGGTGCCGGCACCCCGGCACACGGTGAGTCGGGCCGGTTCGGGGTGAGCGGGCGGCGACGGCGCCGGGCGTGGCTGACGGAACGACAAGGGCGGACGGCCCGGACATGGCGGATGCCGGACACCGCGGCGTCCCGTGGCGTCCGGCATCCGTGCAGGCTGGTCACTTCCCCAATGACCGCTTGAGCTCGTCCTTGTTCATGGAAGAGCGACCGTGCACGTTGCGGCGCTGCGCCTCCGCGTACAGCTGGTCGTACGTGGGGCCTTCCGAGCCGCTGTGCGACCGCTTGCCGCCCCGGCGCGAGGACGACATGTCCTGCGTGGACGTCTTGCTCGCGCTCTTGGACTCGCCCGAGCGGGCACGCTCCTTGTTGACCGTGCGCGCGGCCATCTCCTTGGCGCGCTTCTCGCTCGCTCCGCGCTCCTCGGCCCCCTCCTTGATGTGCTCGTACTGTCGTTCCCTCTTGGAACTCGAACCGCGTGGCATGACCACTCCTTAGTGACCGGACCTGGTGACCGGGTCGGGAAGCCGACCCCTCCACCGTGCGCCGCGCCCGGATGGGCCGCAATCGCCGCGACTCGGGGCGCGGCCGATCGGGTACTGCGTGTACCCCGCGCTCCGAGGGACATTCCGGCGGCCGGTCGGGCACCTGGCGGAGCCCGCCGCGAGGGCGGGCGGACGACTTCTGCCGGGCACAGGGAGCACGCGTAAAATCCTCACCGGGCGCGATCACCCGCCGGCCTGGTCGCACTGACTGCTCGAGATGGGAGTGGTCGTGGTCCTGCCTGCCGAAGGGCCCGCCGGCGGCGGGCGGAGCGAACAGGCGTCGTTCGTCGACCGCCTCCGCGAGGAGAACGCCGCACTCCGCGAGGAGCTGTCCCGGCGTCACCTGACCGATCTGGCCACCGGGATCCTCGCCGCCCAGCTGCGCACGGCGCCGTCGGAGGCCGGAGAACACCTCGACCGTCTCGCCGAGTCCGCCTCACTGAGCCGCGAGGACATCGCCGCGGACATCGTGAACGGTGTGGCCGGCAGTATCGCCGTCACCGCGCCCGGCCCGACGGACGCCCGCCCCGGCCGCGGAGAGGGCGAAGACCTTCCGCCGACGGCCGAGGCGCGCCGGCTGCGGAAGGTGGTCACGGCCGCCGAGGCCGCAGCCACCGTGTCCAAGGGCGCGGCCACGTTGCTGGAGGGTGGACTGCGGCCGCTCGGTGTGGAGGCTCTGTGGCTCTGGCGGGTGACCGGATCCGGGTGCCTGCGGCTCGCGGGTCACGCGGGGGTGAGCGCCCTCGAGGCGTCGCAGTGGCAGTGGATCCCCCCGGCGGCCCCGGCACCGGTCCGCGCCGCCTTCGCGGACGGAGCGCCTGTATGGCTGCCGACGGGTCCGTCGCCGGGGGAGACGCTGCCCGGTCCCTCGGACCGTGCGGCCCGCGCGCTGTTCCCGCTCCGGTTGCGCGGCAGGACCGTGGGACTGGCGCTCGCCGTCTGGCCTGCCGCCGCCGACCTGGACGGCTCCCTGCGCGGCGCGCTCACGGGCCTGGTCGAGGTCGCGGCGCGGGTGCTGGCGGCCGAGGAGGTGACGCCGTCCGAGCAGCCCGTACTCGACGACCTTCTGGACGCGCTGGCCCATCCGGCGATGACCCTGATACGTGACCCGCGGACGGGTGCCCTGCTCGTCGAGCATGTCAACGGGCCGGCAGCGGATGCGCTGGGCGGCTCGCACCGGGCGGTGGGACGGCCCGTGGAGGCCGCGTTCCCGCTGCTCCATGTCGATCTCGAGGCGATGTCGCGCCGGGCCCGGCACGCAAGCGCCCCGCAGCGGGCAGCGCGGCTTCCCGCCGAACACGGCTCCGGCACCGGCGCGCCGCTGGTGGACGTGCGGGTGCTGCCGGCCGGCGACGGCCGCACCGTCGTGCTGTGGCACACCCGGAGCGACCACCGCACGGCGGGCGGACGGGCCGTCGGCAGGCTGCGGGGCCTGGCGCTCTTCGAGGACGACTTCGGCTCGGGCCGGTCGACCTGGACGGAGCAGACGTACGCGCTCTTCGGGATGCCGTTCGGCTCCGAACCGGTCCCGCTGACCGAGCTGGAACCGCGAGTGCACCCGGACGACGCGGGTGAGCTGCGCGAGTTGCTCACCGATCTGGTCGAGCGGCGCAAGGGCGCCGCGGCCGTCGTCCGCGTGGTCCGCCACGACGGCGGACTGCGCCATGTCCGGATCGCCGCGGAGCCGTTGCTCGACGGGGCGGACCTGTGCGGGATCACCGGCGTCTACCAGGACATCTCGGCCGAGTACCACACGGAGGTCGCGCTGACGGCGACGTTCGACCAGCTCACGGCAGTGCGGGCGCAGGCGACGCTGCGGCACCGGCTGGTGCTCCAGCTCCAGCAGGCGATCGTCCCCGAGATGCCGTCGCTGACGAAGCTGCCCGGGCTGAGCGTGGCGGCCCGCTACCGTCCGGCGGCGCAGGAGTACCGGGTCGGCGGCGACTGGTACGACATCCTCCCGTTGCCCGACGGGAAGGTGCTGATGGCGGTCGGTGACATCGCGGGCCACGGCATCGAATCGGCCACCGGCATGGTCGCCCTGCGCAACGCGCTGCGCGGCCTGGCTTTCACCGGCCACTCCCCCGCCCGGCTGATGGCCTGGCTGAACGAGGTCACCCTGCACACCGCCGGACATCTGACGGCCACCGCGTTGTGCGCGCTGTACGACCCGGGTGACCGGACGCTGCTCTGGGCGAGCGCCGGCCATCTGCCGATCCTGCTGCTGCGTCACGGAAAGGCCCGGCTGCTGGATCCCCCACAGGACATCCTGCTCGGCGCGACGCGCGCACCCGTCTACCGGGAAGCGACGACGCAGCTGCACCGGGGGGACACGCTGCTGCTGTTCACCGACGGACTCATCGAGCGCCGCCACGACGGCCTCGACGAGGGCCTGGCGGCGCTGCGCCGCACGGCCGAGAAGCTCACGGCCTCTCAGGTCGACGAGCAGGTTGACCGTTTGCTGCGGGACGCGACCGGCGACACGGACGACGACACCAGTCTGATCGCCGTGCGCGTCGGCTGATGTTCCCGCCGCGGACACCTGCGGCCGCGGGCGGGGCGGCCGGTCAGCGGCCCTGTTCCAGCCAGAGCCGGATCTTCGCCACGAGCCGGTCGGTGTCGACCGGCTTGGACACGTAGTCGTCCGCTCCCGCCGCCAGCGCTTCCGACCGGTCGCCCGCCATCGCCTTCGCGGTGACGACGATGATCGGCACATCGGCGGCGTGCGGCAGTTTCCTGATCGCCGCCATGGCGGAGTAGCCGTCCGTCCCCGCCATCATCACGTCCATCACGACAAGGCCGATGTCGTGTCGGGTCCGCACCAGTTCGATGCCGGTCCTGCCGTTGTCCGCCGTGATGACGTGCACGCCTTCGTGCTCGAGCAGTTCGGTGAGCGCGAAAACGTTGCGCGTGTCGTCGTCGACCACCAGGACCGTACGGTCTCCGACCGGCACGACGGGCCGGTCGCCTGCGGTGCCGGGTTCGCCGTTCGCGTGGTCGGGCTCTGCCCGGGTGGAACCCCGACGGTGGACCGGCAGGTACAGGGTGAAGCAGCTGCCTCGTCCGAGGGTGCTCTGCGCCTCGATGGTGCCGCCCAGCAGCCGGGCGACCTCCCGGCTGATCGACAACCCGAGACCGGTGCCGCCGTAGTGGCGGGAGGTGGTTCCGTCGCCCTGCTGGAAGGCGCCGAACATGCTCTCCAGCCGGTCGGCGGGAATGCCGATGCCGGTGTCTGCGACACGGAAGGCGACGACGGGCCCGGCGTCCCGCAGCGACGAGGGCACCTCCTCCTCGCCCGCGGCGGCGACCCGCAGCTCGACCCGCCCCTGGTCGGTGAACTTCAGCGCGTTCGACAGCAGGTTGCGCAGCACCTGGCGGAGCCGCGACTCGTCGGTGGTCAGCCACTGTGGCGCGTCGGGCTCCGCCACGGCCTCGAAGGTGAGCTCGCGTTCGGTCGCCACGGGCCGGAACGTGGCCTCGACGTGCTCCATGAGCCCGCTGAGGGGGAAGGCCGCGGGATGGACGGGCATCTTGCCGGCCTCGACCTTGGACAGGTCGAGGATGTCGTTGATCAGCTGGAGCAGGTCGGAGCCCGCGGAGTGGATGACCTCGGCGTAGTCCACCTGTTTCTCGGTGAGATTGCCCTCGAGGTTCTGTGCGAGCAACTGGGCCAGGATCAGCAGGCTGTTGAGCGGTGTGCGCAGCTCGTGGCTCATGTTGGCCAGGAACTCGGACTTGTACATCGAGGTCCGCGACAGCTGCTGTGCGCGGGCCTCCAGCTCCTGGCGGGCCTGCTCGATCTCCAGGTTCTTGCGTTCGATGTCACGGTTTCGGTCGGCGAGCAGTGCCGCCTTCTCCTTGAGTTCGGCGTTGGAGCGCTGCAACTCCGCCTGGCGGGCCTGCAGTTCCTTGGAGCGGTTGCTGAGTTCCACGGTCAGCCGCTGGGACCTGTCGAGCAGCTCGTCGGTGCGGGTGTTGGCTATCAGCGAGCTGACGTTGACGCCTACCGACTCGATGAACTGGTCGAGGAAGTCGCGGTGGACGACCGTCAGGGGCTGTACCGCGGCGAGTTCCACGACGCCCAGCAACTGGTCCTCGAGGACGACGGGCAGCACGACGAGGTGGTTCGGGTCCGTGCGGCCCGTGCCGGAGAAGACCGTCGCGTAGCCCGGCGGCAGGTCGTGCACCTCGATCGTGCGCCTGCTGCGGGCGGCCTGCCCGACCAGGGACTGGCCGAGCCGGATACGGCGGCCTTGGCCGACGAGGCCGTCCTGGGCCCCGTACGCGGCGATCATGACGAGTTCGGTCCCCTCCTCACCCTCCTCGGCGAGAAAGAACCCGCCGTACTGGGCGCGGACCAGTGGCGCCACTTCGTCCATGATCAGCTCGGCCACCTTGGTCAGGCTCCTGGTGCCCTGCATGAGGCCGGAGATCCGGGCGAGGTTCGTCTTGAGCCAGTCCTGTTCCTCGTTGGCGCGGATCGTCGCCCGCAGCGACTCCACCATGGCGTTGATGTTGTCCTTGAGGTCGCCGACCTCGCCGGGCGCCTCGACGGTGATGGAGCGGGTGAGGTCCCCCTCGGCGACCGCGCTGGTGACCTCGGCGATGGCGCGCACCTGCCGGGTCAGGTTCCCGGCGAGTTCGTTGACGTTCTCCGTGAGCCGCTTCCAGGTGCCGGAGACGCCCTCGACCTCGGCCTGCCCGCCCAGTCGTCCTTCACTGCCGACCTCACGGGCCACCCTCGTGACCTCGGCCGCGAACGAGGAGAGCTGGTCGACCATGGTGTTGATGGTGGTCTTGAGCTCGAGGATCTCGCCCCGGGCGTCGACGTCGATCCTTCTGGTCAGGTCACCGCGGGCGACCGCGGTGGTGACCTGGGCGATGTTGCGGACCTGGTTGGTGAGGTTGGTCGCCATCGAGTTGACGTTGTCGGTGAGGTCCTTCCAGGTGCCGGAGACACCGCGAACGGTGGCCTGACCGCCGAGGTTCCCGTCGGTCCCGACCTCACGGGCGACCCTGGATACCTCCTCCGCGAACGAGGAGAGCTGGTCGACCATGGTGTTGATGGTCTCCTTGAGCTCGAGGATCTCGCCCCGCGCGTCGACCCTGATCTTCTGTGTGAGGTCGCCGCGGGCCACGGCTGTGGCGACCTGCGCGATGGAACGGACCTGGGAGGTGAGGTTGTCCGCCATGGTGTTCACGCCGGAGGTGAGCTCCCACCACACGCCCTTGACCTGCGGCTCCCTGGCCTGGCCGCCGAGCAGGCCCTGTCCGCCGACCTCACGGGCCACCCTCGTGACCTCGGAGGTGACGAGGGAGAGCTGGTCCACCATGCCGTTGTAGATGGCGGCGATCTCGCCGAGCAGGCCGGAGTCGTAGGGCAGCCGGACGGAGAGGTCTCCGTCGCGCACGGCGGTCAGTCCGGCCAGCAGCTTGGTGAGTCCCTCCTCGCTCAGCTCCGCGGGAGGCCGGCCCCGTAGGGGCTCGGGCTTACTGCTGGACGCGTCCATCGCAGACCTCGCGCTGTCGTGACGTACGGCGCCGTGGGCCGGTCACCGCGGGGCGGCGCCCACGGCCTCCTCCACTGTGGCACGCGGGCACTGCCGCGACACCCCGGCGGCGGGGCCGCTTTAGACGGGGCGGCCACGGCGGAAGCGCTCACTCGGGGACCGTGACCACGAACCAGACAGCCTTACCCGTCCCCTGAGGTGCCCACCCCCACTCGTCGGAGAGGCGGTCCAGCAGATACAGACCGTGTCCGGAGGCACGGGCGGGGTGGTGCGGGCCGCGAGGCCGCGGCCGGGCCGTGCCCGTGTCGCTGACCTGGACCCGGATCCGGCCGGGGCCGCGGTCGATCCTCAGCTCGTACGGGGAGCCACCGTGCGTGCACGCGTTGGTGACCACCTCGGACACGAGCAGCAGTGCGTCCTGGGCCCGGACACGTCCGTCGGTGCCGGACAGGGGGAACCAGTCGTCCAACGCCTCCCGTGTCAGATCACGGCACCGGGCCACGACGCCCCGCCCGCCGTCGAGCGGGAAGCGGCGGCTGACGGAGATCTGCTGCTCAGACGCCCGTTCCATATCAGTCGCGTGCCCCTCAGCGATTGCTTCAAAGCACCCTGAAGGGGAATCATCAGTACATAAGGAGCTCGCCCGACGGTCCCGCTGCACCCGACAGCGCCGGCCTCCGCCCGTCGAAGGAGCCTCGATGTCCAGCTCGACCCACACTCGGCAGCCGATCCCCAATGGAACCCCGGAACCCGCCGGCGGCCCGGAGCCGCTCGCCGCGACGGACCGGCGGGCCCTGCCCGACGGCCTCCCCGAGATCCCCGACCCGCGGGCCGTCAGCCCCATGGACGCCCGCGCCCTGTCGACCACACTGTTCGCCCGGCTCGCCGATCTGGAAGAGGGCACCCCCGAGTACTCCTATGTCCGCAACACGCTGGTGGAACTCAATCTGAGCCTCGTCAAGTTCGCGGCCCTCCGCTTCGCCAACCGGGCCGAACCCATGGAGGACATCATCCAGGTCGGGACGATCGGTCTGATCAAGGCGATCAACCGCTTCGACCTGGAGCGCGAGGTCGAGTTCGCCTCGTTCGCCCTCCCCACCGTGATCGGTGAGATCAAGCGGTTCTTCCGGGACTCCAGCTGGTCGGTGCGGGTGCCGCGACGGCTCCAGGAGCTGCGGATCGACCTCGCCAAGGCGCTCGACGTCCTCGAGCAGCGGCTGGGCCGCAGGCCCACAACCGCCGAGCTGGCCGCGTACCTCCACGTCAGCGAGGAGGAGGTTCTGGAGGGCGAGCGCGCATCCAACGGCTACACCGCGCAGTCCCTCGACGCCACGGTGAACGACGAGGACGCGTCCAACGCCGTCACCAGGCGCCTCGGCATCGATGACCCGGCCTTCGACATCATCGACTCACTCGAGGCGCTCAAGCCCCTCATCGCCACGCTGAACGAGCGCGACAGGCTGATCCTGTCACTGCGCTTCCGTGAGGAGCTGACGCAGTCGGAGATCGGCGAACGCCTCGGCATCTCACAGATGCATGTGTCCCGTCTGCTGGCGCGCATCCTCGACACGCTGCGGACCGGGGTCATGGACGACTCGTCCGCTGTCCCCGAGCGGAGCTGAGTCGCACCTCGAGCCAGACGACCTTCCCCGTGCCGCGTGGCTCCGAGCCCCAGCTGTGCGCCAGCCGCTCCATGATGAGCAGCCCGTGGCCACCCGGCCGGGAGAGGTCGTTCTGCACCTTGCGCCGGGGGTGGCGAGGGTCGGCGTCGGCCACCTCGACCCGCAGCCACCCGGCGGACCTGCTGAGCACCAGTTCCTGGGGTCCGCCCGCGTGCAGACACGCGTTCGTCACCAGTTCCGACACGAGCAGCAGCACGTCCTCCACGACGTCGCTGGGTCCTTCCGGGCCGGCCGCCGTCCAGCCCCAGTCGGCCAGCGCCTGCTCGGTGAAGTCACGACACCGGCTGACCACCCCTTTCGTGCCGAACAGCGCCAGCCGGCGGGTCTGCCCGTGCCCTCCGGGGCCCGTGGTCATCAGGCCTCCTCCGTCAGGTCGACGGCTCGTCCGCCAGCGCCTCTTCCACGCCGGCGTGCACCCGGAACACCGCATACGCCCCCGTGATCTCGAACATGCGCGCCACAGGGGGCCGCATGCCCGCGATTTCCACCCGGGCGTCCGTCTCCTGGGCGGTCAGCCGCCCGTGCAGCAGGACGTTCAGTCCGGTGGAGTCGCAGAAGTCCAGGCCGGCGCAGTCGACGAGGACCCGCTCGGCGCCCTTGTTCAGATGCTCTTCGATGGCCTCCCGCAGGGGATCGGCCGTGTCGTGGTCGAGCTCGCCGCTCAGGGAGAGGACGACGGTGGCGCCCCGCCGTGCGGCGGCAACGCCGAACCGCTCTCCTCCGGCGGCGGATTCCTCCCCCGGCGGCCTGGTGGCTCGCGAGACCATGGGCTCCAGCCTCCTCGACACTCGTACCGGCTTCCGACTATTGCCGCGTTGCTGGGCAGCGGCCACCCGCGACCGTGCGGGTACCCCGCCGTGGACGGCGCCACACCGCCGTCCTTCCGCTTCGGGAAGGCCGCCTCCCGAAGGCCGGCACGGGACCGGGGACGGAGCCGGGAGCGGGGGACGGGCCCGGACCTGTCCGCCGGAGGTCCCGGGCGGTCCACGACCGTCGGGGACGGATCAATTGCCGTCGACGGGGTACCTGTCGTGTCCTCACGACGTCTGCGAACAGCAGGAAAAGCCAACGCCCTCCGAGACGGACCCAGGACGGAGAACTGGTGATGAACCACCCCCAGGACACGGCCCCGCCGGGAACTCTTCCGCGAGCCTCCGTGCCCGGCGGAGCCCTCGACGCGGTCGCCGCCGTCCAACCGGCCGCGACCGCCCCGGACGAACTGCCCCAGGACCACACCCAGGCGATCCTTGAGGCCACCAAGCAGGTGGGCGCACTGCTCAAGGCGTCGGGGTACCCCTTTGCCCTGGTGGGCAGCGTGGCGGCGTACGCCCACGGAGTGACCGTCCGGCTTCAGCACGACTCCGACTTCTGCCTCCGCAGGCAGGACGCCGAAGGCGTCGTACGGACCCTCGTCGAAGGCGGGATCCAGGTCGTCTCCCCGCCGGAGGACTGGCTGGTGAAGGCCAGAGCGGGCGGCGAGCAGATCGATCTGATCTTCGAACTGGCCCACCGCCCCGTCACCAAGGAGATGCTCGACCGGGCAGAGATCCTGCCGGTCGACTCCGTGCACATGCCGGTGCTCGCCCCGTCCGACCTGCTGGAGAGCCGGCTCACGGCGCTGTCGGAGCACCACTGCGACTTCGGCGCGCTGCTGCCGATCGCCCGGGCGCTGCGCGAGCGGGTCGACTGGGACCGGCTGCGCCGTGAACACTCCTCCTCGCCGATGCCGGACGCGTTCCTGTATCTGCTGGAGCGTCTGGACGTCATCCCGCCGCGGGAGGTGTCCCATGAAGGAACCTGAGGCTTCCGAGTACCGGATCGCGCGTCTGCGTGAGCGTCTCGCGGACGAGGAGATCTCGGAACTGGGCGTACAGATCGACATGCGCGGCGGGCACGTGCACCTCTGGGGCGCCGTGTCCACGGCCGCGTGCAGGAGCGAGATCCTGCGCATCGCAGAGACCGAACTCGGCGGGCTGCCGGTGCGGGCCGACCTCACGGTCGCCGGCGCCACGGCCCCGAAGGGCCCGAGGAGCTCGAGTGATCCGTGTTGCTGCCGTGGGAGACATCCATCTTGCGCCCGACAGCCGAGGGCTGCTGCGCCCCGCCTGGGAGACGCTCGGCGAATGCGCCGACATGCTGCTGCTGGCGGGCGACCTGACCCGCCACGGCACCGTCGAGGAGGCGAAGGTGGTGGCCGACGAGATCAAGGGGCTGCCCGTACCGGTCGTCGCCGTACTGGGCAACCACGACTACCACAGCGACCTTCAGGACGAGGTGACGGGCCTGCTGGAGCGCGCCGGCGCGACCGTCCTCGAGGGCGAGGGCACGGTGCTCGACGTCGGCGGCACGAAGGTCGGCATCGCCGGTACGAAGGGCTTCGGCGGCGGCTTCGCGGGCCGCAGCGCGGGCGAGTTCGGCGAGCCGGAGATGAGGTCCTTCGTCCGCTACAGCCGCCGGTGCGCGGCCGATCTGGCACGCGCCCTGCTCGACCTGCGGGAGCAGGGCTGCGAGGTCCTCGTCGCCCTCACGCACTTCTCCCCCGTCCCCGACACGCTCGCCGGAGAGCCGCCGGAGATCTATCCGTTCCTCGGCACATATCTCCTCGCGGAAGCGGTCGACGAGGCGGAGGCGGACCTGGCGGTGCACGGCCATGCCCACATGGGCACCGAGCACGGGATGACCGCCGGCGGCGTCAAGGTGCGCAATGTCGCGCAGCCGGTCATCGGCCACGCCTTCGCCGTGTACCACCTCCCCGTCGACGCGCGGATCGACGTACCGGCCGTGGGCTGAGGATGTTTTGGCCGCACACGCCCGGGCAGGTGCGTGGTGTGCTTCGGACAGGAGGCACGCCCCGTGGGAGCGGATGCTCCGGGCGTCTCAGGCCCCTGTCCGTGTTCCCCGGGTGACTCGATTTTCCGGCATAGCAGCCCCCACATCCCAGGGAGTCGCGACATCATGCCCACGTTCGCTCACACCAAGCACTCTCACTCCGACGCCCCCGACACAGCCGACGCCTTCCGCAGGCTGGCGGAGCTCGACGACGGACCTGAGCGGCAGGAAGTGCGCCAGGAGATCGTGTCCGCCTGGCTGCCGATGGCCGAACGGATCGCCGGCAGGTTCCGCAACCGCGGCGAGTCCATCGAGGACCTTCAGCAGGTCGCCGCGCTCGGCCTGGTCAAGGCGGTCGACCGGTACGACCCGTCACGCGGCGCGTTCGAGAGCTTCGCGGTGCCCACCGTCGTGGGCGAGGTGAAGCGGCACTTCCGCGATCACATGTGGGCCCTGCACGTGCCGCGCCGCGTCCAGGACCTGCGTAACCGGGTCCGGTTCGCCCGCCAGGACCTCGTGCAGACCGTCTCGGGGCGCGCCCCGACGGTCGCGGAGATCGCCGAACGCGCCGGTGTGTCCGAGGAGGACGCCCTGGTCGGTCTGGAGGCGCTGGAGAGCTTCACGGCGCTGTCCCTGGACGCGGAGCTCCCGGGCGCCGACGACGGCTACTCGCTCAGCGACACACTGGGATCGTCCGACCCCGCCATCGACGTCCTCGTGGACCGCGAAGCGGTGAAGCCGGGACTGCGCAAGCTGCCCGAGCGCGAGCAGAACATCCTGTACATGCGGTTCTTCCGCGACATGACCCAGAGCAGCATCGCGCAGACGCTGGGCATCTCCCAGATGCACGTGTCCCGGCTGATCAGCCGGAGCTGCGACCAGCTGCGCAACGAGGTCATGCGGGACGAGGCCGTGCACGAGGACGTCATGCGGCGCGCCGCATAGCCAGGGCGACGTGCCTCGAGACGACGTCGACGGCGCGGGCGTGCGCCATCGAGAAGGCGGGCGTGCCTCCACTGCCGAACAGTGAGAGCACCCCGAGAACCCGGCCCCCTCCCTCACCGCGCTCCTGGACGGGCACGCACAGCAGGGACGTCACGTCGGCCTGGACGAGGACGGAGTCCCCTTCGGCGTCGCGGCCGAAGCAGTCGAGGTCCTCCGGACGCACCTGCAGCAGCGAGGAGCCTTCGCCGGCGCAGTCGACGACGATCGGGCAGCCTGCCGGGTCCTGGGCCGCTATCCGTGCCGCCAGCGCGGCAGCCTCCTCGCCGGCCGGACCGCGGACCGCGATACGGCGCAGACCGGCCCCGGACACGAGGTCGGCGACGGCCCAGTCCGCGCCATGGGTGGCGAGGACCTCGGCGGCCGCGCCGAGCGCCGCCTCCGGTTCGCCGACGGGGGCGCGCAGCAGGGCGGTGGTCATCCCGTCCAGAAGGTCCATCTGGGCCGCGTGCGCGGCTGCTTCGGCGAGGTCGGGGGCGGTGGCGCGGCGCAGCCTGGTGCCGGGGCGGCCGGCCGGGCCGGCGTCCCGCCGGTCGGGGGCCATGTCGGACTGCAGGACCATCAGGACGGCGGGGTGCGGCTCGTTCGGTGGGCGCAGGGCGGTGAGTGTCGCCCGCAGCGTCTCCTCCGGACGATGCTGGAGATGTACGCGCAGACTGCGCGGCCCCTCTCCCCTGGCGACCGCGGCCGCCTGCGAGCGCAGGGCGCCGCGGTCGCCGGGGCGCAGCAGCCCGGACAGCGGCCGGCCGGCGGCGAAGCCGGCCCGTACGCCGGTGAGGTCCGTGGCGGCCAGGTTCATCCGGCGGACGACCGTGTCACCCCCCATGAGGGCCACGGGCAGCGGCAGCCGCTGGAAGAGGGCCCGGAGCAGCTGCAGCTCGGTACGGTCCGCCGACGCGCGGGCCGGGCGCTGTGCGGCCAGGCGTTCGTACTTGGGCCACAGGGTCTCCGAGACGTGCTGGAGTTCGAACAGGGCCGCGTCCAGAAGGGTCTGCTGCTCGTCCGGCGGGAGCCCCCGCGCGGCTCTCAGCTCAGCCACCCGGCGGACGAAATCCTCGAGGTCGTCGCCGAACTCATCGCTCTGCGCCATGGGAGAAAGTTATCCGACCGCACGGCGGCGCAACGCGACGACCAGGAGTTCAGCACGAGGCACCGGGGGTTTGTGGTGCGAAGGGGCGGGCAGCCGCACCCGCGAAGGAGGACACGTCATGCTGCCCCCGACGGACCTGACCGTGGGACCCGCAGCCGCTCGCGGCCTTTCGGACTTCACGGAAGCGGCGATGCGCTGCGTGGAGCCCTGCTGCGGCGCCGCGACAACGGTCACCGACGGCTCGGCCGAGCGCCGTGCCGCCGCCACCCACCCCGATCTGACGACGCTGATCTCCGTCGAGCTCGATTCGGGCGAAGGTCCCACCTCGAGCGCCCTGGACACGGGCGAGCCCGTAGCGGCCCTCGATCTGCTGGACGAGGAGCGCTGGCCGGACTACCGCGCCGCGGCCCTCGAGTCGGGCATCCGCTCCAGCGTCACGATGCCGTTCCGGCGCAGCGAGGTGGAGGTGACCCTGAGTCTCTACAGCTTCCGTCCCGGGGCGTTCACCCATCTGGCACATCATCCGGTGGTCGTGCTGGGCGAGCAGTTCGCCCAGGGACTGGTGCGCGACCACTTCTACCGGGCGGCTCTCGCCCAGGTGAACCAGCTCGAGGCGGCGCTGGACTCACGCGCCGTCATAGACCAGGCCAGCGGCATCCTGATGCACGCGCTGGGCTGCGACCCGGGCGAGGCCTTCGACGTCCTGCGTCGCTTCTCGCAGCGCACGAACCGCAAGCTGAGCGCGGTGGCGGAGGAGGTCGTGCGCAGCAGGGGCCGCAGTCTGCGGGTGTAGCAGTGCCCACTGTGACCGCATCAGGGCGAATCAGGGCATTTCACCGGATCGGCGGGGAACGCTTCCCCGCATGGAACTACGCGAGATCCTTCGTCCCGACGCCACCCTGCCCGCGCTCCTCGAGGGGTACGCCTGGCTGCCCGACCTGGTGCGGCGCAATGGCGGCGCACCCGTGCGGACCCGGCTCCTGGGCCGCCCGGCGATCGCCCTGCACGGCCTCGACGCAGTGCCCTTCTTCTACGACGAGCGGAACATCGCACGCCGTTCGGCGCTGCCCGGGCCCGTCCTGGACACGCTCTTCGGCCGGGGAGCGGTGCACACGCTGGACGGCCCTGCCCACCGGGCGCGCAAGGCACTGTTCGTCTCCCTCCTCAAGGACGCGACGGGGGTGGACACCCTTGCCGGTCAGGCCGTGAAGGAGTGGGACGCCGCCGCCGCCGAATGGGCACACCGGCCGAGGATCGAACTGTTCACGGAGACGAGCGTGCTGATCACCCGCGCCGTCTGCGACTGGGCCGGGGTGCCCCGCGGGGAGGACGACGGCCGGGCCACGGCGCGCGACCTGGTGGCGATGGTCGACGGCTTCGCCACCACGGGTCCGCGGCACTGGCGCGCACGAAAGGCCCGTACCCGCCAGGAGGAACGGCTGCGCGCCCTGATCGAGGAGATCCGCCGGGGCGGGCCGGAGGACTCCGGCTCGGCGCTGCACGCCGTGGCGCTGCACCGCGACGACGACGACGAGTTGCTGGACCCGCGCACCGCCGCGGTCGAAGTGCTCAACATCATCCGGCCGACCGCGGCGGTGGCCTGGTTCATGGCGTTCGCCGCCCATGCCCTGCACCGATGGCCGCGGCAGCGGGAGCTGCTGCGGGAGGGCGGCCCCGCATACGCGGAGGCCTTCGCCCATGAGGTCCGCCGCTTCTACCCGTTCGCGCCGTTCCTCGGCGGGGTGGCGGTGCGGGATCTCGAGTGGCGGGGCGAGCGGATCGCCGAGGGCACACTCGTGCTGCTCGACGTCTACGGCCACCATCACGATCCGGCGCTCTGGCCCCACCCGTACGTCTTCGAGCCCGCGCGGTTCGCCGACGGCGCGCCGGTCGGTGCGGACCTGCTCATTCCGCAGGGCGGCGGCGACACGGCGATGGGCCACCGGTGCCCCGGCGAGGACATCACCGTGGCGCTGCTGAAGGCCTTGGTGCCACAGCTGGCGCGGCTGGAGCACGGTGTTCCGCCGCAGGACCTGTCGATCCCGCTGCGCCGGATCCCCACCCGCCCGGTCGACGGTTTCCTCCTGGCGCCCCCGCCACCGGTCGTCGGGTGAGACGCGCCCCGGGTGCGCCGCTCAAGCGGCCGGTGCACCCGGGCCGTCGTCGTCTTTCGCGGCCGCGACGGACAGGGGTGTGGCGATGTCCTCGAGCGACTTGCGTTCGGCGGCGACGGCGAAGAACACCGCCACCAGGCCCGCGGCGACCATCAGGCCGGCTCCCACGCAGAACGCGAGCACCGCGTCCGCGACGACGCCGCTCTCCGTCAGTTCGGCGAAGAGCAGGGGGCCCGAGATGCCGCCGGCAGCGGTGCCGATGGCGTAGAAGAAGGCGATGGCCATGGCCCGGGTCTCCATGGGGAAGATCTCGCTGACGGTCAGATAGGCGGAGCTCGCGCCGGCGGAGGCGAAGAACAGCACCACGCACCAGCACAGAGTCATCGTCGTGGCGTTCAGGACACCGGCGCCGAACAGCCAGGCCGTCCCGAACAGCAGCAGTCCCGAGAGGATGTACGTGCCGGCGATCATCGGGCGGCGGCCGACGGTGTCGAAGAGGCGGCCGAGCAGCAGCGGTCCGAGGAAGTTGCCGAAGGCGATGACGGCGAAGAAGTAGCCGGTGCTGCCGCTGGAGACGTCGAAGAACCTCACCAGGATCGATCCGAAGCCGAAGGTGATCGCGTTGTAGAGAAACGCCTGCCCGATGAAGAGGGCGAAGCCGAGGGTGGCACGTTTGGGATAGGCGCGGAACAGGGTCCGGGCGATCTCCACGAATCCGACGCTGCGCCGCTGGTGGATGGTGATCGCAGTCTCCGGTTCGGGCAGCCGTTCCCCCTTCTCCTGCTCGATCTCACGTTCCACGTCGCCGACGAGTTGCTCCGCCTTCTCCGACCGGCCGTGGATGAACATCCACCGCGGGCTCTCCGGGACATGACGGCGTACGAGCAGGATGACGAGGCCGAGAACGACGCCGAGCGCGAAGGTGAGCCGCCAGCCGACGTTGATCGCGAAGATGTCGGTGTCGAGCGCCACGACGGACAGGAGGGCGCCGCCCATGGCGCCGAGCCAGTAGCTGCCGTTGATGATCAGATCCACCCGGCCCCGGTACTTGCTGGGGATCAGCTCGTCGATGGCCGAGTTGATGGCCGCGTACTCGCCGCCGATGCCGAAACCGGTGAGGAAGCGGAAGAGGAAGAACCACCAGACGGAGAAGGAGACGGCGGTCAGCGCCGTCGCGGCGAGGTAGACGGCAAGCGTGACGAGGAACAGCTTCTTGCGCCCGTAGCGGTCGGTGAGCCAGCCG
The DNA here is from genome assembly GCF_009832925.1 of Streptomyces sp. Tu 2975. GTDB lineage: Bacteria > Actinomycetota > Actinomycetes > Streptomycetales > Streptomycetaceae > Streptomyces. Next base: position 7,474,898 of record NZ_CP047140.1, on the reverse strand, counting down.
AAGAACAGCGCGCCCGAGCAGGCGCCCGCCACATAGAGCGCGGCGGCCATGCCGGTCACCTGGGCATCGGTGATAGGCAGCCCGCTGCCTTCTTCGGAGAGTCTGCTGGCGATGTTGCCGACGACGGTGACCTCGAGGCCGTCGAGGATCCACACGGTGCCGAGACCGATGACGATCATCCAGTGCCAGCGCGACCAGGGGAGCCGGTCGAGCCGGGCGGGGACCTTGGTGGTGACGGTTCCTGTCTCTGCGTCCGAGATGGAACTCATAGGGGTGGCTGCCTCCTGTCGTGGCCTTCGGTGTTCACGGGATCCGGCGGCGCGGGGTTCTGCCCCACAGCCAGTCGCGGAGGGCCGACAACCTCGGGCGCTTCTCACGCCGTTCCCGGGTGTGGCGGTCGAGCTCCTCCATGAGACGCCGCGACCGGTGGTCCATGTCCAGCTCGTCGAGGATGCGGTCGATCTCGGTGAGCAGCGCGCCGTGCAGCTGCCAGTGGCGAGGCTGTCGCTGGACGCCCTTGAGCATCAGATCAGCGGCGTTGTCGCGGCTGGTACGGGCGGCGGCGAGCTCTCCGGTGAGCCGCTCCTCCGCGGCGTCTGCGCTTTCGCTGGTCTGGGTGGTGACGAGGACGGCGAAGCTCACCAGCGTGTCGGCGACGTGCGCGAGGAGTTCCTCGAGCGCGAGGCCGACCTCCTGGGAGAACAACTCCTCCTCCCGTCGCTCCTTGGCGAGGTCGGTGATCGTGCGGGCCAGCACCCGTAGCACGACGGCGCAGATCTCCAGGGTGTCGAGGCCGGTACGGAGCACGATGCGGTGCAACAGGCCTTCCTTGACCCGGGGATTGAAGCGGAGGCTGTCCTCGGCCTGGCGCAGCGCCGCGTCCACGTCGGCGATGTCGTTGTCGAGTCTGCGGGCCTCGTGGAGCCGGGCCGCCGCCCGCTCGACCGGAGTGGGGCTCGTGAGCTCCTCACCGATCCGCAGGAGCAGCCGTCGCATGCGCCGCCCCAGGTCCTCGATCGACTCCCCGGCGGCCTCGACCCAGACCGGCGGTACGAAGAGCACGTTGAAGAGAAGCCCCACGACGGCGCCGATGAGCGTCTCGAGGACCCGGTCCCACGCGGCGCTGCCCACCTGCGTCACGCCGAGCACGAGCATGGCGCTGATCGCGACCTCGGGGACGAACTCGTCGACCCGCACGAATCTGCCGACGACGAGCGAGGCCAGGATGATCAGCCCGAGGCTCCACCAGGACAGACCGACGAGCGCGCTGAAGCCGATGGCGATGAGGACGCCGACGACCACGGAGTTCACCCGGCGCACACCGGTGGTGAGCGTGGAGTAGAGAGTGACCTGGACGACGAGCAGCGCGGTCAGGGGCGCGGTGAGCGGGGCGACCGGACTGTCGAGCACCTGCACGGCGACCACGTACGAGATGGTCGCCGCCGCGGTCGATCGCACCGTCTGAACGACGGCCGGTTCCTTGCTCCGGCTGACGATGCCGGCCATCGGCGCTCGCAGCCCCCTGCGAGCCTCAGCCTCAGACACCTTCGTCCTCCCCGCTCCCTCGCCCGGACCCCTGCGTGCCGGTTCGTCCGGGATCCCCTCAGCGCCCGCCGGACGCCGCGCCTTCGCCGACGACCGGTGCGGCCGACCGGATCCGGCGGCCCACGTAGGTCTCGGCCGCCAGCAGCGCGTCGCGGGCCGTGCGCTCGCACATGAGCACACACAGTGTGTAGGCGGTGTCCTCGAACCGTCTCCGCGCGGAGTCGTCGTGGGGAGCGGCGAGGACATAATGTTCCTGCGCCCGGTAGCGGGCAATCAGCCTGGTGATCACACTCGTGTCGGGCATCAGCATCGTGGTCTCCCGGTTTATGCGGCCCCCTGACACGGCGGAGCGAGGTCCGTCCGGTGCCTCATTGTGAACCGGAGCGGTTCTGTCCGCCACACAGCTGGCTACTGTAGGTAGTCGCTGGTATGGAGGGGCCACGGCACGCCGGAATCGACCGTTCCCAGCCGCGGCGCCCTCTTCCCTGTTTCCCGGCTTCACAGAGGTGTGCGCAGGCTCGTGGAGCCGTCCCGCCAGGCGGCCATGAGCCGGTCGCCGAGGCGGTCCTCCAGCCAGGTCGTGGCCGCGATCCCGAAGGCCACGTCGGGCGCGAGAGCGGGTTCGTCGGCGAGCAGTCCACCGATGACGTCACGCCGCACGATCTGTTCGTGCACGGCGTCGGCGGTGACGTGCTCCGCGTAGAAGTGCTCGGCCGCGGGCCCCGCACCGGTACGGCGCATCGCCTCGGCGAGCCGGCGCGAACCGGGTGAGGACGTCACCTCGACGGTGGCGAAGTGCCCCACCAGAGCGCCCCGGTGGGCGCGGTGCAGGCCGAGGAGCGACATCAGGTTGACGTTCGCCAGCATCTCCGCGGGGGCGGCGTCGAGGTACCGGCCGTAGGCGGGGTCGAGGCCGAGATCGGCCATCAGGTCGGCGAAGAGCCGGGCGTGCACCCGCTCGGCGCGTCCGCCGCCGAACTCGTCGAACTCGACCGCCACGAAGGCGGCTTTGGCCCTGCCGTGCAGCCGTGGGATCACCCAGGCGTGGGGGTCGGCCTCCTTGAGGTGGTACAGGGAGCGCATGGCGGCGTACTCGCGCAGGTGCCAGAGCTGTCCCTCGTCCTTGAGGAAGTACGACACCCCCGTGCCCTCCACCGGTTCGACGAGCAGCTCGTCCATGGCGTCGTGCACGTCCGGGTGGCCTGCGGTCCGGTCGCGCAGCTCCTGAAGGAAGCGCCGCTCCATCGCCGCGCGCAGGCCGAGCAGCCCCGGGTCCCATTCCCAGGCCGGGTCGACCCCGGAGAAGCCCCGGTAGTGCAGCTCGTAGCTGATGTACAGGGCGAGTTGCAGGTCGTCACCGAAGGGGTCGGCGCTCCTCGCGGAGCCCGGGTCCGGCAGCTGTGCGCCGGCCGGGTGACGCAGGGCGTTCAGCACGCCGTGCGACAGATCGCCCCGTGCGCCCGGCAGTTCGCCCTCCAGGGCCGCTTGCGTGGCCGTGGCGAGGTCCGTCATCGTTCACCTCCTGCCCCGTCGGCGGTGACTGGTGTCGCACCACGGGTACGTCCGGCTGCGCCGGCAGGTGCACAGCGCGACGGCGAACCGGTCGGACCGCACCGTGGTCCCGTCGTCGAGGACGACCTCGACGGGACCCTCCACCAGCATCGGCCCCTCCCGGGTCACCGTCAGGCGGCAGGGCTCCGGGGACGTTCGGTCCTCATGCTCGATCGGCACGGATGATCACCAGCTCTTCCTTGTCCTCGCCGGGGGCGATCAGCCCCCGCCGCTCGAGCCACTTCCTGCGCGAACGCAGGACGGGCCCGAAGGGAACGAGACGACGCTCGACGACGGCGGCGTCCAGGCCGGCGCCCTGCAGCCGCTCGAGGGTCGCCCCCACTCCGCTGAGCGCCGAGTGCACCATCAGCAGGGCGCCCGACGGGTTCAGCAGCTCCGCGGCACCGTCGCAGATCCGGTCCAGGACCGCCCTGCCGTCGTGGCCGGCGTCCCAGGCCACGGCCGCGCCGCGGTGCGGCGGGAGGGCGTGCGGTGCGGGCACGTAGGGCGGGTTGCACACGATCAGGTCGAAACGCCGGTCCATGGCCGGATCCAGCAGGTCACCGTGCAGGACGCGCACCCGACGGCGGGCGAGCACGGCATTGAGGCGGGTGGCGGCGACGGCACGCCACGAGCTGTCCACCGCCGTCACACGGGCGCCGCGCCGGGCGGCCGTGAGGGCCAGCGCTCCGGTGCCTGTGCCCACGTCGAGTACCTCGGCACCCGGCCTCAGCGGTTCACGCTCGAGCGCGTCCGCGAGCAGAAACGTGTCGCTCTGCGGGGCGTACACACCCGGGGCGAGCACCAGCGTGGACCCACCCCGGTCCACTCCCAGCAGACTGGTCATTCCGACTCCCTCGGCAGACTGTGCCGGCGTCCTACGGCCCGGCGGTTTCCAGATCCCGTTGCCCAGCTTCTTGATCCCGTGTGCCCAGCACCGCGCGTTTCATCCGTTTCGGTCCGCGCCCGCCGGGGACCCGGGCAGCAGCCGGCCGGTGTTCCGGGAACCCCACGGAGTGGCTGATGAGCGTGAAGACAGGACTGCGGGTGGTGGTCACCGGGGCCACCGGAAACGTGGGCACGAGCGTGGTGCGGGCGCTCTCGGAGGACTCGCGGATCGCGTCGGTCCTCGGCCTCGCCCGGCGCGTCCCCGACCTGGACATCTCGCGGACGTCCTGGGCGGCCGTCGACCTGGCCCGCGAGGACGTCGGCGAACTGCTCGTGCGGCATCTGGAGGGCGCCGACGCCGTGATCCATCTGGCGTGGCGCTTCCAGCCGACTCACTCCCCCGCCACGACCTGGCACACCAACGTCCTCGGGTCGCTGCGGCTCTTCGACGCCGTCGCCGCGGCGCAGGTACCGGCGCTCGTCCATGCCTCGTCGGTCGGCGCCTACGCGCCGGGGCCGAAGACCGGTCCCGGCGTCGGCGAGTCGTGGCCGACGCACGGCTGGCCGGAGGCGGCCTACTGTCGCGAGAAGTCCTATCTGGAGCGGGCGCTCGACGCCTTCGAACTGCGGCACGGCGGGGTCCGCGTGGTACGCGTGCGGCCCGCGTTCATGTTCAAGGAGTCCTCCGCCAGCGAGCAGCGCCGGATCTTCGCCGGCAAGTTCCTGCCGGGACCGCTGATCAGGCCGGGGTTGCTTCCCTTCGTGCCCGACATCGAGGGCCTGCGCTTCCAGGCGCTGCACACCGACGACGCCGCGCACGCCTTCCTCCTGGCGGTCCTCCTCGATGCGCACGGGGCCTTCAACCTCGCCGCAGAGCCGGTCGTCGACGCGCAGACCCTCGGTGAGCTGCTGAAGGCCCGAGTGGTGCGGGTACCGCGGCAGGCGGCCCACGCCGTGGTGACGGCCGCATGGGGGCTGCGCGCCGTTCCTGCGTCGCCGCAGCTGTTCGACGCGCTGCTGCGGATGCCGGTGATGAGCACGGCCCGGGCCGGCGAAGAGCTGGACTGGCAGCCACGGCACACCGCCACGGCGGCCCTGGAGGAGTTCCTGCGCGGCGTCCGCAAGGGCTCCGGCGACCGGACCGCACCGCTGGTGGGGCACCGGGCGCACTGAGCGCGGCCCTCGTTCGCTCTCGGTCGCCGGTCCGGCCCGCGCACGAAGCAACCGGCACGCGAAGGCCGCGCCGAACAAGAACCCGGCGCACGGAGCGGCCCGGCTAACGGGAGGACCGCTCCAGCAGTTCGGCGAACGGGCCGGTGCCGATCCGGGCCAGCAGATCCGCCGGATCGTCGAAGACGGCTGCCGCTCCGGCGGCCTCCAGGGCGGTACGCGGGATCCCGCCGCACAGCAGCGCCACGCAGCGCACCCCCGCCCGGGACGCGGCCTGCATGTCCCATACCGTGTCGCCGACGAACACGGCGCGGTCAGCCGTCACGCCGGCCAGTTCCAGCGCGTGTTCGACCGGGTCGGGAGCGGGCTTGCCCTCCGCCACGTCCTCGGCGCCCGCGATCGCGGAAATGGCGTCGTCCGCGTCGACGGCCCGCCGGAGCGCGGCGAGCTCCGACCCGCCGGCCGAGCTCGCGAGCACCACGGTCCAACCGTCGCCCGCCAGGGCACGCAGCAGGTCTCCTGCCTGGTCGAACGCCGGGAGCCGGTCGGAGTACGTCCCGTAGAGGGCCTTGTGGGCGGCTTTGATCGCCTCGTCCTGCGCGGGGTCGCGGTCGTCGCCGAGCACATGCTCCACCAGGTCCTGGCCGGCCAGCCCGACGGAGCGGTGGATGTCGTCCATGGCCACGTGGTGCCCTGCCTGCCGGAAGGCCTCCCACCAGCAGACGACATGGAGATGGTTGGTGTCGGCCAGCGTCCCGTCGACGTCGAACACAGCGGCGCGGTCCATGTGTGCAGGTCCTTCCCAGGTGCTACAGCGGTACGGCGCTGTCCGTGGCGGTCACGTTGAAGATGGCGCCGTCCGGGTCCCGCAGGGTGACCTCGGCGCCGTGCGGGGTCGTGCGCTCGGCAAGGACCGTGCCGCCGTGCCGTTCGGCCGTCCGCACGGTCTCGTCGAGGTTCTTCACCGCGAAGTGCACATGCCAGCGGGGGTGCAGCAGGGGGTTCGTCGCGGTGCCGTCCGCCCCGGAGGTGAGTCTGGCGAGCACCCGCCCCTCGCGGTGCAGCACGACCGCGCCTTCCAGGTAGCTGACCTCGCAGCAGCCGGCCCGGTCGGACGCCCAGTCGAACACCTCGCCGTAGAAGATCGCCGACTCGAAGGCGTCCTTGGCCAGCAGCCGGATCCACGCGGGCGCCTTGTCACGCCAGGCGGGCCAGTCCCGCATGAGTTCGCCCTCCCAGAGGCCGAAGACGGCGCCGTCGCGGTCCGCCGCGAGCACGCCGCGCCCCATGGACAGCGCCAGCGGCCCCACCGCCACGGTGCCGCTGCGTTCCCGGATACGACTCGCGGTCCGGTCGGCGTCCTCCACGGCGAAGTACGGGGTCCAGGCGACGGCGACGGTCAGCGCGGGTGCCAGCGCGCCGATCCCGGCGACCGGCGAACCGTCGACCACGGCGACTCTGAACTGGTCGCCCAGTCTGCCCTTGCGGAACTTCCAGCCGAGCACGGCCCCGTAGAAGTCCTGAGCTGCCTGCAGGTCGCGGGCCATGAGGCTGACCCAGCAGGGAGCGCCGAACACCGCGGCGGACGCGGCAGCGGCGGCGGTCACGGTCGGGGTCGAGTTCTCGTTCATCACCATGTCCGGCGGTCGGGGGCGGTTCACGCGGGCCGGTTCCATGGTGCTCCCCCGGGCGGCGACCGGCGAATGCGGTCGTCACGTTCCGTGCGCGAAGAGGAGCCTTGAGTCACCCGGTCCGGCTGTGCTTCCGTGACTCGAGTGCCCTGGTGGCGGCCATCATTAACGCCTGCGCGGCGGCCGTGTTCGCAGCCGTCGGGAGCGCTCCTCTGGCCGGGCGTGGCGTGTGCGCCTCCGCCGCCGCCCGGACCGGTGTTCCTCGCAATACGGACGCGGCAGGGCCCGGCCGGACTTCCCCTTTCCCGACCGGGCCCTGCCGCATGAACGGGAACGGGTCAGCGGCCTGCCAGCACCTCGACCACCCGCTGCGCCGTGTCGGTGCTCGACTGCGGGTTCTGACCGGTGACGAGGTTGCCGTCGACGACGACCCGGCTGGTCCACGCCTCGCCCGGCCGGACCACGGCGCCGAGCTCGCGCAGGCGCGACTCGACGAGGTACGGCGACTTGTCGCCGAGGCCGCCCTGCTGCTCCTCCTCGTCGCTGAACGTCGTCAGCTCACGCCCGGAGAAGGCGAAGGACTCGTCCTCGCCGACGGCGCTGAGGAGTGCCGCCGGGCCGTGGCAGAGCGCCGCGACGATCTTGCCCTGGGCGTCGGCGTCGGTCAGCAGCCGGCCGAGGTCGGCGCTGACGGCGAGGTCGGCCATCGGGCCGTGGCCGCCAGGGATGTACACCGCGTCGTAGTCACCGGCCGACACCGTGGAGAGATCGGCGGGCCGGGCCAGTTCGGCGTCGATGGCGTCCAGGTAGGCGCGGAACCTCCTGGCGTCCGCCTCCTCCACGCCGCCGCGCTCGTCCAGGCTGATGGGGTCCACGGTCGGCCGGACGCCGCCCGGGGTCGCGATGACCACGTCGTGGCCCGCCTTCCGGAGCACCTCGTGAGAGGCGGCCACTTCCTCGGCCCAGTAGCCGGTGGGGTGGCTGGTGCCGTCGGACAGCTTGAGGCTGTCGGCGCCGGAAACGACCATGAGGATCTTCGACATGGAGCAGTCCTTACGTGGCTCGAGTGTCTTGCGGTTCGACAGGGACAACTCCAGCTTTGACCCCGGATCATCCGCGGGCATCATGAGCGTCATAACTTCTCTTATGGAACGAGGGTTGCGTGCCCGGACTCGATCTGCTGTCCACCTTCGTGGAGATCTACCGTTGCGGGTCGATCTCCGCCGCGGCCGAGCGCCTCGGGCTCACCCAGCCGGCCGTGAGCGGGCAGCTGGCCAGGCTCGAGGAGCAACTGGGGGAGCAGTTGTTCGTCCGCTCCCGCAAGGGCGTCACGCCCACCGCGCACGCCGCCGATCTCGCCGCCCGTGTCGGCACGCACCTCGACGAGCTACGGGCGGCGCTGGAACCGTCGCGCGCCGGGGCGGCGCATGTCGGGACCGTGCGGATCGCCGGCCCCGGCGAGCTGATGGCCATGCGCGTCCTGCCCACGCTCGCGCCGCTGACGACCCGGGGGCTGCGGATCCATGTGACGCTGGGGCTCGCCAGGGACCTGCTGGCCGCCCTCGCGGAGGGACACGTGGAGCTGGTGGTGTCCGCCATCAGACCGACGCAGCAGGACATCGTGACCACGCCGCTCATCGACGAGGAGTTCGTCCTCGTCGGCGCGCCGTCGCTGGCCCGCAGTGTCGACAGCGCGCGGCTGGCCGGCGATCCGGTGGACGCCCTCGCCCATCTCCCGCTGGTCGGTTACGCGGACGACCTGCCCATCGTCCGCCGCTACTGGCTGAGCGAGTTCGACCGCCGGCCGCCGAACCACATCTCCGTGATCGTCCCGGATCTGCGCGCCGTTCTGGCCGCCGTGATCGCGGGCGCGGGGGTGAGCGCCCTCCCCCGCTACCTCGCCGAGCCGGCCCTCTCCGCGGGCTCCGTCGAACTGCTCCACGAGCCCGCCGCCCCGCCGCTCAACACGCTCTACCTGGCGACCAGGGCCGGGGCCCTCGTCCACCCTCCCCTGGCGCTCGTCCACGACCACCTCCGCACCCGCGCCCACTCGTGGGGAGCGCTCTGACCGGCCGCAACGCCTGGGAAGAGTGGGGCAGTTGGGACGGACCACCATGGCCGAAAGCCGACGTACCTGAGCCGCCGGCCCCGCCATCCACCTGTACCACCGTGCGGCGCCTCCCTAGCATGTGGATCCCACAGAACCGGATCTCCATCAACGCGGGTGAGGACTGGATGCAGAGTTCGTGGCGCCCCGACGCCATCGACACCAAAGTGCCCAGCGTGGCACGTATGTACGACTACTTCCTGGGGGGCGACGACAACTATCAGTCGGACCGCGACGCTTGCGAAGAACTTCTGAAGCAGGTCCCCAGCACGAAGACACTCGCCGTCAACAACCGCCGCTTCCTGCGCCGTGTCGTGCGGATGCTGGCGGCCGACTACGGCATCCGCCAGTTCATCGACCACGGATCCGGTCTGCCGACACAGGACAACGTCCACCAGGTCGCGCAGTCGATCGATCCCGGGTCCAGGGTCGTCTACGTCGACAACGACCCCATCGTGCTCGCGCACGGCCGGGCCCTGCTCGACGAGAACGACCGCACCACGGTCATCCAGGCCGACATGCGCGACACCGACGGTATTTTCGGCCACGAGGAGACCCGGCGGCTGATCGATTTCAGCCAGCCTGTCGCGGCTCTCTTCGTGTCGGTGATGCACTGCATCCCGGACGAGGACGATCCCGCCGCAATCGTGCGGCGGGTCGCGGAACGCCTGGTGCCGGGCAGCTTCCTCGTCGTCTGCCAACTGGTGAGCGACCGGCCGGAGATCCGCAAGTTCGTCACCGACTACATGGCACAGGCCACCGACAACCACTGGGGCAGGGTCCGCGAGGAACACGAGGTCGCCACCTACCTCGACGGCATGGAGATCCTGGAGCCCGGGCTGGTGGAGGTCTCCACCTGGCGCCCTGACAACGATCTGGCGCCGGTGCAGCAGACCGACGAATGGATCGAGTGGGGCGGGGTCGCCCGCATCCCGTAGCGACCGGCAGTAGGCGCAAGCAGCGGCCCGGCGAGCCGGCTCGAAGGAGCGAGCTCACCGGGCCGCCGCTGCCGTCGTCCGGGCGCACGGGCTCCGAAGGCACGCACGCGACACGGCAGATCACATGGCCCGGGGTCCGACGCCCGGGCGTTCAGAGGCTCTTGATGCGCTCTTCGAGCCGTTCCAGTGACTGCTTGGGAGTGAGGGCACACGCACCGAGCCGGTCGAGCATGTCGCGGTACTGCTCGACGGCCTGCGGCTTCTGGGAGAAGGTGCTGTCGGTCAGGTGCTCGATGTAGACCGCGTCCTTCAGGTCGCTCAGCGCGAAACGCAGATAGGTCACGCCTGTTCCCGACGCCGACGGAGGCGGTCACCTCCAGCGGCGCGACCTGCAAGGTCACCCGGGGCCGCTCCATCATCTTGACGAGGTGCAGCAGTTGCTCTCGCATCACGTGCGGTCCGCCCACCGTACGCATCAGAACGGACTCGTCGATCACGGCCCACAGGCGCGGCGCCTCCGGCGTGTCGAGCTGCCGCTGGCGCTCCTGCCGCAGCTCGACCCGGCGCCGCACATCGTGAGTCAGCAGGTGCCCCGGCCCCGACCGGACGACGGCCTCGGCGTACGCGGCGGTCTGGAGCAGACCGGGCACGTAGAAGGGCTCGTAGGTACGGATCGTCGCCGCGGCGCCCTCCAGGGCGACCAGCGGCTCGAAGAAGTCGGAGAGGACGTCGCTGAAGGAGCGCCACCAGTCGGACTGGCGGGACTGCGTCACCAGCCGCATGAACTCGTCGACCTGCTCCTGCGCCCCGACGCCGTACAGATTCAGCAGTGCCATCGCGTCGGCCGGCTTGCAGCCGTGGCGGCCCAGTTCGATCCGGCTGGTCTTGGAACGCGAGAAACCCAGCCGGGCGTCGACGTCCGCGGGGTCCAGTCCGGCGTTCACCCGCAGTTGGCGCAATTTGCCACCCAGGATCAGCCTGAGGGCGGTCGGGTTGTTCTCGACCGCTCCCAGCGGCCGGACGAACAACGACGGACTCGGTTCGACTGCAGCCATCAGGCGCTCCTGCGGAGAAATAGGGACGACGACAGTATCCAGCACTCGCGCGGCGAGGCCATGGGGAAGTCGCCCACTCACCGACTGTTTTCAGCCGATTACCGCGTCGAAACCTCCCTCACGGGCCCCCGCCACGAATCCCGCGAACTCGTCGCGCGTGCAGACGAGCGCCGGCCCGTGCGGGTCCCGTGAGTTCCGGATCGCGATCCGGCCGCCCGGCAGCGTCGCCATCTCGACACAGTTTCCCGTGGCGTTGCTGTGACTGCTCTTGATCCAGGTCACCGACTCCAGCGCACTGGCCTGCATTCCGTTGACGAACTCCATGCCCATCAACTCCTCACTCCTCGCACCCGTTTGGCCTGTACCCGCGGATGCAATCCCATCTGCAATTGCATCCGCGGGTCGGCTCGACAATACTCGCCCTGCGTCTGCTGTCGAACGGCAAAGCCTGCAGGGAGACATGACCAGTGACGACTCACATGCCGGCGCTCTCCGGAACCGATGCACGGCGTGGGTTCACGAGCGGTCTCACGCAATCTGGCGTGAAACGTCCGCCCGGCATGCCCACCGACGCGCCGGAGTACGCCACGGAAGAACCTGTCGTCCCCGGCGGCTTCTCCGCATGCGGGCTGGACGGCCGCCCGAGGAACGCTGGACAGGCGCGGAAGTTCGCCGCGAACACCCTTCACGGGTGGGCCCTGCGGCCGCTGGTGACGGACGTCGAACTGATCGTCAGCGAGCTCGTCGGCAACGCGGTCCGGCACGCCCTTCCGCCCGCCGCGCCGCGCACCGACGAGTACCCGGTCTGGCTCGGACTCTTCCGCTACAGCACCCACCTGGTCTGCGCGGTGACCGACCCCAGTCCGGCGCCGCCTCGCCTGGGTGATCCCGGCCCGGCCGCCTCGGGAGGCCGCGGCCTGCTGCTGGTCGACTCGCTGAGCGACAGCTGGTCCTGGCGGCCGGCACCTCCTGCGGGCAAAACCGTCTGGGCATGCCTGCCTCTGCCGGGACAGCAGGACTCCGGCTGAGCCACGACCGGCCGACGGCCTCCGACCGGTCGCCGCGGAGGCGGAGGTGCCGTACAGGACGAGGGCCCGTGCGCCCCGTTGGTGGGAGGCGCGGTCAGGGCGCGGGCCGGTGCCCGTCGTCGGGCAGCATCAGCAGCCGGGAGCCGCCCGGCTCGACCGACACCGTCCGGTCCGTGAGCCGCACTTCGATCGGTCCCCCGTCGGAGGCCGGCACGCCGATGTGCAGTTCTCCGGGCCGCATCCGCACCCTCACGCCCCAATGGCCGTGGTAGCGGACGGAGAAGCCGTACTCGGCGAGCTGTGGCGAGTGCACGGGGTCGAACCACAGCGCTCCGCCACGGGTCTCCATCCCGGTCAGACCACGCTGCACCAGGTCGAGCGTGCCCGCCATCGCCCCGAGGTGGATGCCTTCCTCCGTGGTGCCGCCCTGGAGATCGGCGATGTCGCCCTCCAGTGCCTCCTTCACGTAGGTCCACGCGTCCTCGCGCCGTTGGCGCGCCAGCAGCCAGCCGTGGACCAGGCCGCTCAGCGTGGAGCCGTGACTGGTGCGCTTCAGGTAGTAGTCGACCGTCCGGTGCCAGGTCTCCTCTTCGAGTTCATGGCCCAACCTCCGGAAGAGGCCCCGCAGTTCGACCGGCGAGAAGAGGTAGCCCAGCATCAGGACGTCGGCCTGCTTGGAGGCCTTGTAGCGGTTGACGCTGTCGTTCTCCGCCTCCAGCACCCGGTCGAGGCGGCGGATGTTCCCGTGCCGGGCGCGCAGGCCGTCCCAGTCGAGCTCCTCCAGGTCGCCGTAGCCGTGGAACTGGCTGATGACACCGTCATGGAAGGGTACGTACATCCGGCGCGACACCTCCTCCCAGCGGGCGAGCTCCCCGCGGTCGAGGCCGATGCGCTCGTACAGTTCACGGCGGCGCGGCTCCGGCAGTTCTCGCACCACCTCAAGGGCTCGGGCCAGCACCCACACGGCGGTGACATTCGTATAGGCGTTGTCGTCGAGCCCCGGCAGGCAGGAGCCGGGGTACCCCTCGTGGTACTCGTCCGGACCTACGACGCCGCGGATGCGGTAGCGCTCCAACTGCTCGTCGTACTGCGCGAATCCGGCCCAGAACCGCGCGACCTGGGTGAGCATCTCCGCGCCCTTGGTGTGCAGGAACTCCGCGTCGCCGCTCGCCTCGCAGTACTGCCACACGTTGTACGCGATGGCGGACCCGACATGGTGCTGGAGGCGGGAGTGGTCCGGCAGCCAGCGGCCGGACCGGGGATTGAGATGCAGCTCCTGTGTCTCCTCGCGGCCGTCGCTGCCACTCTGCCACGGGTACATGGCGCCGGTGTGACCGGCGTCGCGGGCCAGCACGCGGGCCTGTTCCAGCCGGCGGTAGCGGTACATGAGCAAGGCGCGGGAGACCTCGGGGAAGTGCAGGTTCAGATACGGCAGGACGAACAGCTCGTCCCAGAAGATATGGCCGCGGTACGCCTCGCCGTGCAAGCCGCGGGCCGGCACACCGACGTCGAGGTCGGCCGTGTGCGGGGACAGCGTCTGCAGCACATGGAAGAGGTGCAGCCGCAGAATGCTGCCCGCCTCCCCCGGCACGTCCAGCTCACCCCTGCGCCACAGTTGCCGCCACGCCGCCCTGTGCGACTCCAGCAGCGCCTCGAAGCCCGGCGCCCGGCCGACCCGGCCGACGGCCGCGTGGAGCGGGTCGCTGATCGCGGCGTCCCTCGAGGTGTGCAGCGCGACGGTCTTGTCGACCGTACGGGTGACACCTCCCGGGAGGGTCAGCCTCAGCAGCTGCACGGCACGCAGCGGTTCATGGGCGGTACGGGCCCGTTCCTCGTCGGTGGGCTCGTCGGCGACCGTGCGGGCCGCCATACCGATCCGGACGTCGGAGGTGGTGGTGCGGCAGCGCAGCCACATCGTGTCCGGCTCGCCGTCACCGGCGTTGACGTGGACGAGATGGCTGCCGTTGAGCTCCCGGTAGCGCGCCACGCCGCTGTTGGTCACCGCCCCGTCGAGCGCGGCCTCGACCTCGATGTCCCCCGACCAGCCTTCGGCCGTGAACTGGGTGCGCAGCACGGCAAGATGTGGATCGGCCATGTGGACCAGCCGAACCTGACGCACCGTGAGGGCACGGCCGTCCTCGGCCACGTAGCGCATGGTGCGCTCGAGGGTGCCCGCCCGCAGATCGAGGCTCTGGCGGTGTTCTGCCAGCGCCGTGCTGTCCGGGGTGAACCAGGCCGCGTCGCCGGCGACGCGGTAGAGACGGAAGCGCAGGGGAAGCCAGTTGGGCAGGTTGACCATGTCCTCGTTCTCGACCTGCCGGCCGGCGACGGTCGAGGTGAGACGGTTGTAGCAGCCCGCCGCGTACGTGCCCGGGTAGTGCGTGTCGTCGGCGGTGCACTCGGGGGCGGCTCCCCGTGTGGCGAAGTAGCCGTTGCCGAGCGTGCACAGCGCCTCGCGCAGGCGCTCGCGCGCGGGGTCGTAACCCTCGTACGTCCAGATCCACTCGTGCATCGTCAGTCCTCCGGGGGCGCTTCGGGCTGGGGAGCGGCCGGGGCTGTCGGGGGTTCCGCGGGGACGGCCGGTTCGCAGGGCCGGTCCCTGCCTGCGGGGAGAAGTTCGGCGAGGTCCCGTACGACGACGTCCGCGCCGTGCTCGAGCAGGGCGTCGCCCGTGCCCGGACCCGCCGTACGGTCCACCCCGATCACCAGGGCGAACCCGCCGCGTCTGCCCGCCTCGACGCCGGCCAGGGCGTCCTCCACGACGGCCGCCCGCTCCGGGGGTACGCCGAGCCGCCGGGCCGCCTCGAGGAACAACGCGGGCTCCGGCTTGCCCGGCAGCCGCAGGCGGGCCGCCTCCGCTCCGTCGACCAGGACGTCGAAGCACGGCAGGACCCCGGCCCGGGTGATCAGTTCCCGAGCGTGGCGGGACGCCGACACCGCCGCCAGCGGAACGGCGCGGTCCCTCAGCAACCGCAACAGCCGTGCGGTGCCCGGATAGGCGTCGATGCCCTGCTCGCGCAGCCGCTGGGTGAACAACCGCTCCTTGTACGCGGCGACGGCGCCCACCGTGTCCGTGCCCGGTGCATCGTCGGGGCTCCCCTTGGGCAGCCGGAGCCCGCGCGAGGCCAGGAACGCCGCGGCCCCGTCCTGGCGCGAGCGGCCGTCGACGTGGCGCAGGTAGTCGTCCCGGACGTCGAAGGGCCGGCGGGCCGCGGGGTCGTCCGGCGGGTGGACGCGCAGGCAGGCGTCGAAGGCCGTCTTCCAGGCCGCGGCATGGATCCGGGCGGAGTCGGTGATGACGCCGTCCGTGTCGAGGACGACGGCGTCGACACCGCGCCAGCGGGGCCCGGTCACGGCCGCGGGCCCGGATCGCCGAACCGGTCGGACGGTGCGGGACCCTCGCGTACGTCCATGTCTGTCCTCCCTGCTCAGTGGCCCCGCGGACGCGGGCGCTCTCGCCGCCCGGCGGTGGGAGCCACGCGATTAAGGATTGCCGCGTACCCCGTGTTCTGCGCGCCGAAGCCTGCGGCGTGCACGTGCCCGCGGGACGGTTCCGCACGCGCCGCGGCACCGCGACTGTTGTGGGCGCCCACGGGCGGACGACACCGCCGGGAGCTCCGTGCCTCCCCCGCCGCCATGAGTCGCTCCCGGGCGGGTACCCGCCGCGTGAAGAGCGGCCCGCCACGACACCGGGCGAAGGGCTTTTCGACTGTACGACCGGTTGAGGCACGCCACGGAGGACTTCCAGCGCAGGCTGCTGCCCCGGATGCCCCGCCGTGAGGACCTCGAGCTCGAGGCCAGGTACCAGCCCTCCACGGAGGCGCCGCGGATCGGGGGCGACTGGTACGACCTCGTCCGGCTGCCGGGCCGCGTGCCGTGCCTGATGGTCGGGGACGTGATGGGCCACGGCCTGGAAGCGGCCACCGTGATGAGCCAGATCAGCAACATGCTGCGGGTGATCGCGTTCGAGGAGGAGGAGCCTCCGAGCCGCATCCTGCGCCGGCTCGACGAGGTCCTGCACGAACTGCACGGCGGCCCGATGGCCACCGTCATCATCGCCAGGCTCGAGCCCAGCGCCCACGGCAAGCGGCTGTACTGGTCCAGTGCGGGACATCTGCCGCCGCTCGTGGTCACTCCGGACCACCGGGCCCGCTATCTGGAGACGGACACCGGCCTGCCGCTGGGCGTCGATCCGGCGATGGACCGCGAGGACCAGGCGGAGATCCTGCCGCCCGGCAGCACGCTGCTGCTGCACACGGACGGGCTGGTCGAGCACCCCCGCCGGTCCATCGACGAGGGGATGGCCGACGCCACCGGCATCGCGGCCGTGCGCGCCTCCGCCCCTCTGTCCGAGCTCTGCGACGCGCTCCTCGCCCACGGCCACTACGCCTTCCACGACGACGTCGCCCTCCTCGCGGCGCGCCTGGCCTCCTGACACGGGCCGGACGGTGACCGTCCGGACCCGGCGTACGGGGCGGCGCCCCGTGTCAGGAGGTGTCCCGCACCTCCGTGTCCTCCACCTGGGACCCGGGAGCGGCCCGATTGGGCGCGGCCGGGCTGCGCGAGTGCCGGCGCGGCGGCCGCCCGTCGTCCCGGCCCTCCCCGCGCTCCGGGATGCGCAGGGCGAGAAGGGCGACGTCGTCGCCGCTGGGTGACAGGCGGGTGAGGAGCTCGTCGCAGAAGTCCTCCACGTCCCGGTGGGCGAGGTCGGCGGCGTGACGGCGGAGCTGGGCGAGTCCGCCGTCGATGGAACGGGTCCGGCTCTCGACCAGACCGTCGGTGTAGAGCAGCAGAGTGGACCGGGCGGGGAGCTCCTCACGGGCGTCCGGCCACCCCAGGCCCAGATGCAGCGCGGAATCCATACCGAGGAGGGGTCCGTGGCCCGCCTCCAGGTAACGGGCGTGTCCGTCGTAGGTCACGAGGAGCGGCGGCGGATGCCCGGCGTTGACCCAGTGCAGCTGCCACGGCCCTCCCTCCTCGCCCTCGACCCGGGCGAAGACGGCGGTCGCCATGGGGGCGTCGCTGGTGTTCGTCATCGCCTCGTCGAGACGGCGCATGATGAGGCTGGGAGGTTCCTGCCGGTCCCAGGCGAGGGCGCGGAGCATGTTGCGCACCTCGGCCATGTGGGCCGCGGCCTTCAGGTCGTGACCCACGACGTCGCCGATGACCATCGTCGTGACGCCGTCGGCGAGGAGGAAGGCGTCGTACCAGTCGCCCCCGATCTCGGCGGCGCTCTCCGCCGGCTGGTAGCGGGCGGCCATCTGGAGGTGGTCCACCTGGGGCAGCGGCGTGAGGAGCTGACGCTGCATGGTCTCCGCCAGCTGCCGTTGCTGGTCGAACAGCTGGGCGTTGTCCAGCACCAGGCCGGCCCGGCGGCCGATGTCGGCCAGCACCAGCAGGTCGGCCTCCGTGCAGGGCGGACGTTCGCCTCTGCGCGCCACGGTGAGCGCGCCGAACACCTGGCGCGTGGTGCTCAGCGGCACCACGACCGCCGAGTGCCCGCCGAGCCGGTCGAACAGGTCCCGGTGAGCCCGCGCGAGTGGCGCCTGCGGGCCGAGGTCCGCTGCCTCCAGCCGCAGCGGCCGGCCGCCCCGCATCACACGGGCGAGGGCCGACGCGGAGGGTGTGTCCGTCAACGGCGGCAACGGACCCAGCAGCGTGTCCGGCCGTCCGTCGTCCTCCCGGCCGTGGTTCTCCCCTTCGTGGTCCTCGCACCGCACGACGATCCTGCGCAGGTCGTCGGCCTCGGGATGCGTACGAAGATCGACCACCGCCCAGTCGCCCAGCTCAGGCACCAGCAGACGCACCAGCCGGTGCAGCATCTTCGGGACGTCCAGGGTGGAGCTGAGCACCGCGGAGATCTCCGCGACGATCGTCAGCCGCTCGGTGAGCTCCTCCAGGGCCATGAGGTGCGTCGCCTGCTGGTCGGCGGCACGGCGCTGCAGGCTGAAGTCGTGGAAGACGATCACCGCGCCCTCCACCCTCCCCTGCCGCACCAGGGGCGTGGCGGCCCAGATGATCGGGACGGTCGTGCCGTCGGCCCGGAGGTAGCACTCGTCGCTTCCCTCTGCGGGGCTGCCGGTCTTCATCACGGACAGGACACGGCACTCGTCGCGCGGGATCGTCCTGCCGTCGGCCTGCCGGTGCAGCAGGTCGTGGAGGTCCTGACCGAGCATCTGCGTGGTGTCGCGGTCGAGGAGTCGGTCGGCCCAAGGGTTCGAGGCAGTGAGCCGCCCCGAGGTGTCGGTGATGAACAGCCCGGCACCCATGCTCTCGAACACGGCACGCAGGAAGTCGAGCTCCAGCGGCCGGTCAGCGCCGTTCACGCCCCACCATCCCCGGGTCGCCCGTTCCTCCTGCGCCGCACCGGCGCGGGCTCGTCCTCGACGGCCCTCTCGTCATGCTCGCATCCGGGGCGGCAGCGCGCTGCTCCACCGACCGGGCCGGGCGGGGACGCCGCGGGTAACGGCCCGCGCCCGGCCGGGCCGCGCCGGGGCGTCACGGGACCGGCGGACAGGCCCCCTGCCCGCCGGTCATGGGCAGGGCTACGCGAGCACTTCTTGCGCCGCAGCCTTCCGCACGGCCGCGCGCGCCGCCGTCGCGTCCGGGGCCGCAAGCGCTAGTCCGGCGAGCCGCCGGCAGTCGTCCAGGGTGTGCGCCGCCAGGGTGGCACGGACGTCACCCAGGCAGCTAGGCGCGGCCGAGAGACTGCTCACGCCCAGACCGACGAGGACCAGGGCGAGCAGCGGGTCGGCCGCGGCTTCGCCGCAGACCCCGACGGGGCGGTCGCAGGCGGCTCCCGCCACGGCGGCCGTGCGCACGAGCTCGAGCAGGGCCGGCTGCCACGGGTCCAGGAATTCGGCCAGCGTGCCCAGGGTGCGGTCGGCTGCGAACGCGTACTGGGCCAGGTCGTTGGTGCCGATGCTGAGGAAGTCGCACTGCCGGGCAAGGTCTTTCGCCCGCAGTGCCGCGGCAGGAACCTCGACCATGGCGCCTGCGGTCCGCAGTCCGTGGGCGCGCACCCGTGCCGTGAAGCCCGCTGCCTCACCGGGCACGGAGACCATGGGCGCCATCACCCATACGTCGGCCTCCGTGTGCTGCGCCGCTTCGGCGATCGCGGCGAGCTGCGTCTCGAGCAGCTCCGGGTCACGGCGCGAGGTTCGCAGGCCACGCACACCGAGGGCGGGGTTCTGCTCGTCGTCCGCGGTGACGAACGGCAGTGGCTTGTCGGCCCCCGCGTCCAGGGTCCGCACGACGACCCGGCGCCCGGGGAAGCCGTTGAAGACCGTGCGGTAGGCGTCCGTCTGCTCCTCCGCGGTGGGGGCCTGCTCACGGTCGAGGTAGAGGAACTCGGTGCGGAACAGCCCCACGCCCTCGCTGTCGGCCGCCGCGGCGGCGTTCAGTTCCTGCAAGGCGCCCAGGTTGACCAGCAGTTTGACCGCGTGCCCGTCGGCGGTCCGGCCGGGGCCGCTGACCCGGGCCGCGGCCTGGCGACGTCGTTCGTCCCGCGCGGCGGCCTCGGCGACGATGGCCGGGTCCGGGTCGGTCACGACCGTGCCGGACGCGCCGTCGACGAGCACGGGCGTGCCGTCCGTCAGCGCCGCGGCGGCGGCGCAGCCGACGACGGCCGGCAGGCCGAGGATCTTCGCGAGGATGGCCGTGTGGCTGGTCGGGCCGCCACGTTCGGTGACCAGGGCGAGAACCTCGGCCGGGTCGAGCAGAGCGGTGTCGGCGGGAGCGAGATCGTCCGCGACGAGGACGTACGGGTGGCCGGGTGCCGGCAGGCCGGGCATCGCGAGGCCCTGCACGGCCGCGACCGACCGGTGGCGGAGGTCGTCGAGGTCGGCGACGCGTTCGGCGAAGTAGCCGCCGGCCGCCTCGAGCGACGCGCGGAAGGCGCGGAACGCCCTGTCGAGCGCGTGGGCCGCGTCGGCCCCGCCGGCCACGAGTTCGCCGACCTGGTCGGCAAGCGTCGGGTCGGCGGCCATCATCGCCTGGGCGGAGAGAACCTGCGCCGCGTCGCCGCCGACCGCGGCCGCCCGCTCCTCCAGGTCCGCGGCGACCCGCGCGAGCGCGGCCCGGGCCGCTGCCGCCTCGGCCGGTACGTCGGCCGGATCCACGGTGCGCGGCGGCGGCAGCACGGACGGCTGGGCCATCCGGGCGACGGGCCCGGAGGCACTGCCGCCACCGACGCCGATGCCGTCGATCACCCCGGTGGCCGCGTTCGCGCGGGCGACGGAGGTCGTCGTGCCGGCGGTCACCGCTGCTCCTGGGCGTCGAGGTCGGCTGCGACGAGCGTGGCCAGTTCCTCGAGGGCGGCCTCGGCGCCGTCGCCTTCTGCCGACAGCACCAGGGGTTCCCCGTGCCGGGCTCCGAGGGCGAGCACCGACAGCAGGCTGCGGGCGTCGACCGGTGCCCCTCCGTCGCGGGCCACGGTCACCCTGACGGGCTGGCGGGCGGCGGCCTGGACGAAGACCGAGGCGGGCCGGGCGTGGAGTCCGGAGCGGGAGCCGATGACGACAGTGCGCTGGGGCATGGGGATGACACTCCTACGGGATGGGGGGCGAGGGCTTCCGGTCGTGTGTCCGCCGCGGAGGGCACAACGCTGGGCCGGTGGGCGGGTGGGCGGGTCCTGGCCCGGCGAGGGTCAGGGCATCCGTCCGCGGATCTGTCCGAGGCCTGTTCCCGAACCTGTCCGGGGCCTGTTCACGGCCCGGTCGCCGGGGGCCGGTCCCAGATCTGTCCGGGGACCTGTTCACGGACCGGTCCGGGGGCCGGTCCCGTCCCGCCCTCGGGCCTGCCGGGAAGCGTTCCGGCAGGCCCGGGACGGACCGGGCCGGGGGTTTCGGACGGCTGCGGCTTCAGACGGCGGCCGGGACCTTGGGGTCCGCGGCCTCGAGGACGGCAGGCGGCGTGGCCGCCGGAGCGGCCGGCTTGCGGCGGCTCTTGAGGAGGACCACCAGGGCGGCGGTGACCACGGTGCCGGCGGCGATGGCCAGCAGGTACATGAGTGGCCGGCCGATCAGCGGGACGACGAAGATGCCGCCGTGCGGTGCCCGCAGCGTGGCGCCGAACGCCATCGAGAGGGCGCCCGTCACCGCGCCGCCCGCCATCGCGGACGGAATGACCCGCAGCGGGTCGGCCGCGGCGAACGGGATCGCGCCCTCGCTGATGAACGAGGCGCCGAGGACCCAGGCCGCCTTGCCGTTGTCCTGCTCCGCCTTGGTGAACAGCTTCGCGCGCACGGTCGTCGCGAGGGCCATGCCGAGCGGCGGGACCATTCCGGCGGCCATCACCGCGGCCATGACCTTCAGGCTGCCGTCGGTGGGGGTCGCGAGGCCGCCCACCGCGAAGGCGTAGGCCACCTTGTTGACAGGGCCGCCGAGGTCGAAGCACATCATCAGGCCGAGCAGGACGCCGAGCAGCACGGCGTTTCCGCCGGAGAGGCCGCTCAGCCAGTCGGTCATGGCCTTCTGCAGCGAGGCGATCGGCTTGCCGACGACGATGAACATCAGGAATCCGACGACGGCGGCGGAGATCAGCGGGATCACGACCACCGGCATCACACCGCGCAGCACGGTCGGCACGTGAACCCGCTGGATCGCCATCACGACCGCACCCGCGATGAGACCGGCGGCAAGACCGCCGAGGAAGCCCGCGTTGACGGTGACGGCGATGGCGCCGCCCACGATGCCGGGTACGAGTCCGGGCCGGTCGACCATGCCGTACGCGATGTATCCGGCGAGGACGGGGACCAGGAAGCCGAAGGCGGCGCCGCCGACCTGGAAGAGCAGGGCGGCCCAGCTGGTGGCCTCCGTCCACACGAAGTGCTCGGCGACCGACGGGGCGCTGTTGATCTCGTACCCGCCGATGGCGAAGGCCAGTGCGATGAGAAGACCGCCCGCGGCGACGAACGGCACCATGTAACTGACGCCGGTCATCAGCCATGTACGCAGCCGGATGCCGAAGTGGTCGCCCGGCGCACCGGCGTCCATGGGGGCGGTGGTGGCGGCCGGAGCGGTGGTCTCGCCGCGCTCGGCCTTCGCCCGTACCTCTGCGACGAGTTCGGCGGGCCGGTTGACGGCCGCCTTCACACCGACGTCGACGGTGGGCTTGCCGGCGAACCGCTCCCGCTCCCTGACCTCCACGTCATGGGCGAGGATCACGCCGTCGGCTGCCGCGATCACGGCCGGGTCGAGGCGGGTGAAACCGGCCGAGCCCTGGGTCTCGACGACGAGTTCGACGCCTTCGGCCTGACCTGCCTGGCGGAGCGCCTCGGCGGCCATGTACGTGTGGGCGATGCCGGTGGGGCAGGAGGTGACGGCCACGATCCGGAACGGGGCGTGGGTCTCCGCCGTGACCGGCGGGCCAGGTGCCTCCGCCGGGTCCGCGCTGTCCGCGCTCTCCGCGCTCTCCGCGCTCTCCGCGCTCTCCGCAAGAGCTTGCTCGGGAGCCGGTGCCTCCTCGCCGCGGATCAGGGCCGCGACGGCCGCCGGGTCGTGCTCGGCCCGCAGTGCGGTGGTGAACCGGGCGTCCATGAGCCGCCGGGCTAGGGCGGAGAGAATCGTCAGATGATCGTCGTCGG
Source organism: Streptomyces sp. Tu 2975 (assembly GCF_009832925.1). Lineage (GTDB taxonomy): Bacteria > Actinomycetota > Actinomycetes > Streptomycetales > Streptomycetaceae > Streptomyces. The sequence goes on along the minus strand of NZ_CP047140.1, from coordinate 7,452,400 downwards.
CTCCCGCCGGCGCCGCTATCAGGAAGATCAGGTCGGCGGGCCCGTCCGGGGCGCCGAAGTCGATTCCCCCGGCACTACGGCCGAAGGCGAGGGTGGGGGCGGTGACGTGCTCGCTGCGGCAGTGCGGAATGCCGATGCCGCCGTCGAGGCCGGTCGGCATCTGCGCCTCGCGGGCCGCCACGTCGGCGAGGAAGCCGTCGAGGTCGGTGACGCGGCCGGCCGCGACCATCCGCTGCGCGAGGGACCGCGCGGCGGCCTGCTTGGTCTCGGCGGCCAGGTCGACGTCGACCAGTTCTGCGGTGATCAACTCACTCATCACGCGGCTCCTTGCTCGCGAACCGCCCGAGGGCGGTGGTGGGACGTGGTGGGCGGGGCCCGGCGCCGACACGGCCGCAGGGCCGCGTGCCGGTACGAGGGGGACGGCCGGCCCGCCGGGGACGGACGGTCATGACGCCGGCTCCCCGAGGACCCGATCGAGGGGGACGGAAGCGGTGACCGTCACCGCTTCCGTGTCCAGGTCGGCCGGTGACGGCATGGCGCTGCCCGGCAGTTGCACGGCGGCGGTGCCGTGGGCGACGGCGGCCGCCAGGGCGACGGGACCGGCGCCGCCCGCGGTGAGGAAGCCGGCGAGAGAGGCGTCCCCGGCGCCGACGTTGCTGCGGACGGCGTCGGCGGGGGCGTGGCCGAACCAGACGCCGGTGTCGTCGACGAGCAGTTGACCGTCCGCTCCCAGGCTGGCCAGCACCGCGCGCGCGCCCCGGTCGCGCAGTTCCTCCGCCGCCTTGACGGCGTCACCGACTGTGGCGAGGGGGCGGCCGACCGCTTCCGCGAGTTCCTCCGCATTGGGTTTGACCACGTCGGGCCGCTCCCGCAGAGCTGCGGTGAGGGCGGCGCCGGAGGTGTCGAGGGCGACACGGGCGCCGGCCCGGTGGGTGCGCGCCACGAGTTCGGCGTACCACTCATGACGGAGGCCGCGCGGCAGGCTTCCGCAGCAGGCGATCCAGTCCGCCTCCGCCGAGCGGGTGCGGACGGTCTCCAGCAGTGCCTCCGCCTCCCCCGCGGCGAGGTCGGGTCCGGCCGCGTTGACCTTGGTGAGGGTGCCGTCACGCTCGACGAGCGTGATGTTGACCCGGGTGGAACCGGCGACGGGGACACCGGCAGCCTCGATGCCGTGCTCGCCGAGCAGCCGGTCGAGCAGTGCGCCCTCCGGCCCGCCGAGCGGTACGACGGCGACGGTGCGGTGGCCGGCGGCGGCCACCGCCCGGGAGACATTGACGCCCTTGCCGCCGGGGTCGACCCGGTCCACGGCCGCGCGCAGCACGGCTCCGCGCACCAGGGACGGCAGTTCGTAGGTGCGGTCCAGGCTGGGGTTGGGAGTGACGGTGAGGATCATGCGCGGACGACCTCCGTGCCCTGCCGCTCGATGGAGCGGGCGTCGTCGGGGCTCAGGCCCGTGTCGGTGATCAGCAGGTCGACGTTCGCCAGGTCACCGAAGCGGGCGAAGTGCTGCTGCCCGAACTTGGTGGAGTCGGCCAGCAGGACGACCCGGCGCGCGGCGGCGATCGCGGCCCGCTTGACGGCCGCCTCCGCGAGGTCCGGGGTGGTCAGGCCGCCCTCGACGTCGAAGCCGTTGGTGGCGAGAAAGACGGCGTCGGCCTTGATCTCGCCGTAGGCGCGCAGGGCCCACGCGTCGACGGCGGCACGGGTGCGGTGCCGGACCCGCCCGCCGACCAGATGGAGGGCGATGCCGGGGTGGTCGGCGAGGCGGGCGGCGACGGGCAGCGCGTGGGTGACGACCGTCAGCCGGGACTCCACCGGGATGCCGGCCGCCAGTCGTGCGGACGTGGTGCCGGCGTCCAGGATCACGCTGCCGTCTCCGGGCAGCTCGCCCAGCGCGGCGCGCGCGATCCGTTCCTTCTCGTCGGCGGCGACCGTGTCGCGTTCGGCGAGGTCGGGCTCGAAGTCGAGGTTGCCGGCGGGGATGGCGCCCCCGTGCACACGCCGCACCAGCCCCGCCCGGTCGAGGGCCTTCAGGTCGCGCCGCACGGTTTCCGCGGTGACCTGGAACTCCTCGGCGAGGGACAGCACATCCACCCGACCGCTTTCGCGAGCCAGGCGCATGATCTCCTGCTGACGCTCCGCTGCGAACATGTGGTTTTACATCCGTTTCCATGACCGAGCCTGTGGTTTTCCCTGATGCTACGCACGAACCACGGGGAAGTAAACAGGTTCGGGCATGCAAACGGACAGAAACAGGCCCGAGTGTCAGCGAGTGGGCAGGCCGTGGTCACGGAGTCGGCCGACGGACAGACCGCGGGCCCGGCAGTCCGCCACGAGCGGGCCGAGCGCCCCCAGTGCCGCGCGCCATGCGCCGGAGGCGCCCAGCGCGTCGGAGTCGTGCAGCAGGACCGTCGCCCCGCCCTTCAGCGTCCTGTTCAACTCCGCGCGTACGCTCCCGGGCGTCGCCGCGGCCGTCCAGTCGCGGCCCCAGGAGGTCCACAGCACCGGGCGCAGCGCGTTGGCCCTGGCCGCGTACCAGCGCCCGCCGGTGAGGATCCCGTAGGCGGGCCGGTACCAGAGCGGCCGCTCCCCGGAGACCTCCGCGACCAGGTCCGCCGTCCGCGCCAGGTCCCGTGTGTCCCGCGACGGCCGCGGGTACCACGGCCGCTCGTGGTGCCAGCCGTGCACGGCCAGTTCATGGCCCTCTGCTGCCATGCGCCTGCCCAGTCCGGGGTGCTGTGCGAGCCGGCTGCCGAGCACGAAGAAGGTCGCCCGTACGGAGAGTTCGTCCAGGGCCCGCAGGAAATGCGGCGTGGTAGCGGGGTCGGGGCCGTCGTCGAACGTCAGCGCCACCCGGGCCCGGTGCCCCCGCCCGTCGAGGACCGGGGCAAGGGCGCCGCGTACACCGGGAAGCCAGGTCGCCGCGGGCCCGATGTGTGCGCCGGCGACGAGGAGCGCCGTGCCCGTCACCGCCAGGGCGGCCTTGGATCCACTGTTCATGGGCATCACCATTTCCCCGCACCTTCCGCGCTCTCCGGGTCCTCCGCCAGCAGCGGGGACCTGGCCAGTTCCACACAGCCGCCGATCAGCAGTCCGAGTGCCACCAGCTCCAGCGGCGTACGCCACCCCAGTTGCACGCTCTCCTGGAACAGCACCACGCCCAGCACCACGCTCAGCAGCGCGTCACCGAGCGTCAGAGCGGGCTGCGAGGCAGCCAGCGAGCCGGCCCGGAGCGTCACCTGGAGCAGCAGGAAGCTGCCCAGGCCGACGCCCATGGCCACGTACAACTGCCATGTCGCGAACACCGCGCCGACACCGTCCGGCAGCCGGCCCAGTGCGTCCTTCAACAGCACGGCGGTGCAGGAGAAGCCGATCGCGGTCGCGGTGCCCAGCACGGCCGCGCGCGGGGCGGACGGAAGCCGGACCGAGACCGCGACGAGCACGGCGACCGCGGCGGCGAGCGAGAGCCCGGCCCACGCCCAGTCCGCGGCCGGTACCGTCTCCCTGCCGCCCGACGGGGCGGCAAGTGCGAGGAACCCGCCCAGGCCGACCGCCATCGCCACGAAGGCCACCCGGGTCCGTGAGTCGGGTCGACGCCGGAAGGCGATGCCTCCGACCACCAGGGTGAACAGCAGCTCCGTACTCATCACCGGTTGCACTACGGCGAGCGGCCCCGTCGCCAGGGCCAGTGCCTGGAGGGCCCCGGACAGGACGAGCATCGCCGCGCCCCACATCCATCCCGGCCGGCGCAGCAGCGCCATGACTGTCGTACCGGCGGAGTCCGCGAGGGCCCGTCTCTGGAGCACCGAGGCCGCGGCGTTGGCGAGCGCGGCGAGCAGTGCGAGGCCGACGGACAGTGCCGTCATCGCGCCACGTCCCGCCTGTGCGCCGGGCGGTCCGCCCGACCGCTGCCGTCCGCCGGGCCCGGCACGGGGATCGAAGCGGCGCGGGACCGACGGAACATGGGGACCTCCCGGATCACGGACCGAGCGGGTCCAGCCTGTCGAGTAACGGGTCCAGCCTGTCGGGGAACCGCCCGGGCGCCGCCCGACAGCAGGCGCCGCGGTCGCCGGTTCACCCGATCGGTCCCCCCGGCGCCCTTCCCGGACACCGGTGGCTCCGGTTCGGGGCCACCATGGACCGACGGATCTGTCCGGCGCAGGCGTGCCGAGGAGGTGGCCCCATGGGTGGGCGCTTCATGGTGCTCAGCGCGGGCATGGGGGCCGGCCACGACGCGGTCGCCGGTGAAATGGGGCGCAGGCTCGCCGCAGCGGGCCACGAGGTGCTGGTACGTGACGTGCTGACCCTCCTGCCGCCCGGCACCGGCCGGGCTCTGAGATCGTCGTACCGGTTCTCCGTACGGCACGTTCCGGGCCTCTACGCGGGCGTGCACGCGGTGTTCCTCGAGCAGTGGAGCGGCGCGGGCCGTCCGCCCTCACGCCGCGGCACGGTGACGGACATGGCCCCGCTCGCCGCGCTGGCGGAGGGCCGGCTGACAGCGCTCGTCCGCGACCGGCGCCCCGACGCCGTGGTCTCGACCTTCCATCTGGCCGGTCAGATCACCGGCCGGATGCGCGACCGCGGCACCCTGGCTGTCCCGAGCGCCGTGTTCGTCACCGACTTCGCCGTCCACCGCGGCTGGCTCCACCCCGGCAACGACCTGTACCTGTGCGTCACGCGGACGTGCGCGGAGGCGGTGCACGCGGCGACCGGCCGGCCGGCGACCGCCCCCGGGCCGGTGGTGCCGCCGGAGTTCGGCCGTCCCGCCGCGCAGGACCCGCCCGGCTGGGCCGACGGCCGGCCGCCGGTGCTGATCTGCACCGGCGCCTGGGGCGTCGGGTCAGGGCTGACGCGCACAGCGGAGGTGCTCGCGCGCCACGGCTGCCTGCCCGTGCTGCTGTGCGGCCGCGACGAACGGCTGCGCCGCCGGGCGGCCGCGGTACCGGGCGCGGTCGCGCTCGGCTGGGTGGACGATCTGCCGGAACTGATGTCCCACGTAAGGCTGTTGATCGACAACGCGGCCGGCCAGACGGCGGTGCAGGCACTCGCCGCGGGCGTTCCCGTCATCGGCTACCGTCCGATCGCCGGCCACGGTGTCGAAGGTGTACGCGCGATGGCGGCGGAGGGCGTGACGGTGTGGGCGGGCGGCATCGGCGAACTACTGGCCCGCGTGGACGAGTTGGTCGCGCCGGGTCCCGTGAGGGACGGTCAGGTCGCACGCGCCGCGGCCTTGTTCCGTGACGACGCGGCACGCCTCGTCGCCGCCTTGCCCGGAAGCGGTCCGCCGGGCGCCTGACGCCCGCGCGGGCGGTGACGGACCGCACCGCGGCTCAGCAGGAGCGGTCGGCCGGGCACGGGCCGAGGCTCAGCCGAAGGGCCGGCCGGGCACGGGCCGAGGCCACTGCGGTGGCGACAGCCCGACGGCTCAGCCGAAGCGCTCGGCCAGGCGCCGGAAGACGAGGGGCACCGCTCCGTGGATACGCGCCGGCAGCCGCAGCCACTGCGGCAGGAAGATCTCGGCCCGGTGCCGCCGCATCACCGCCCGCCAGACCGCTTCGGCCACCTGCTCCGGGGTGAGGAGCTTCAGGCCGGTGCGGCGGGGCGGGGTGCCGCGCCGTTCGAAGAACGGCGTGTCGACGATGCCCGGCAGCACCAGGGAGATCGTCACGCCGGTCCCTCTCAGTTCGTACGCGAGACTGTCGGCGAAGGTGCCCAGCGCCGCCTTGGCCGCCGAGTACACCGCCTCGTCGCCGACGCCCACCGCTCCGGCGATGGAACCGAGCAGCACGATCCTTCCCCTGCCCCGCTCGACCATCTGCGGCAGGAGCTGATGCACCAGGTGCACGACGGACGCCAGATCGACGGCCAGCACCTCGTCGATCGCCGAAGCCGGTATGGCGGTGAACGGCCCTGCCCAGCCGACGCCGGCCGCCGCCACCAGGACGTCCACGCGGCCGGCGGATCCGATGGCCTCGGCGGCGATCCGGCCGGCGCTCGCCGGGTCGCTCAGGTCGGCCCGCAGCGGGGCTCCGCCCGTGCGCGCCGCCACGTGGTCCAGCCGCTCGGCGTCGCGTCCGTGCAGGAGCAAGCGCCAGCCGGGCACGGCGGCGAAGCGGGTCGCGACGGCGGCCCCGATCCCGGAGGACGCCCCGGTGATCAGCATCACCGGCCCCTTCGCTGTTCCCTGTCCTTCCGTCATCACAGGCTCGTCAGCAGTTGCGGCGAGATGTTCTTGATCATGGTGTTGGTCCAGCGCATCTGCCGGAGCGTCTGCGGGTGGCAGGATGAGGCGAGTTCGAGGAGCCGGGTGTCCTTCGATGCCTGCGCCACCTGCGCGAGCATCTCCCAGGAGAGCGAGTTCTCGGCGGCGTCCAGATGCAGATCACGCAGGTCCCGCAGGAGCAGCAGGCCGGGCTCCGGCCGGTGGCCGACGGCCTGCGCCGCCTTCTGCCGCATCAGTGTCAGCAGTCCGGGCGAGGGCTGCGCCGGCGATTCGTCGAGTTCGAGCCCGTAGGCGCGACCGGTGACGGCCAGCCGTTCGACGTGTTCCCGGGACCAGCCCGCGAGGTCCTTGGCGACGTGGTGGACCTCGTGCTCCGTGCTGTGCCGGTCCGCCACGGTGAGCAGTTCCTCTGCCAGGTGCCGCTCACCGTGGTGGAGGACACGCAGAGTGAGACGGATGCCGTTCACTGCCGGCCCCCTTCCTGCGAGGAACCGTCGTCCGTCGTCTGCCGCACGCGGGCGTCGGGTCCGCCTTCCGTCGCGGGGACGCCGGAGTCACGGCCGGGCTCGGAGGCGGTGGTGGTGGGGGCGGGTGAGTGTCGCCCGCTGCCCTTCTCCACGAGGGTGAGCGTCGCGGCGGCGGTCTTGAACAGCGGCTGCTTGGAGGCCGCGTCCCAATCCGTGACGGTGGTCTCGTTCGCGGCCCGGCCCGGGACCGAGGCGTTGGGGCCGAAGCCGGCGGGGGTGTCCCAGTAGCCGTAGTGGAAGGGCACGAACAGCGTTCCCCGCCGCAGTCCGGTGACGCGCAGCCGCCCCCGCAGGGAGCCGCGCGGGGAGCCGACCTCGACGAGGTCGCCCTCCGCGAGGTCGCGTGCGGCGGCGTCGGCCTCGGAGATCTCCACCCACACATCGGGCGCCGCCGCGTTCAGTTGGGGTGTGCGGCCGGTCTTGGTTCGCGTGTGGAAGTGGTAGACGGTGCGACCGGTCGTCAGCTGGAACGGGTACTCCTCGCTCGGCGCCTCGTGCAGCGGCATGAACTCGGCGGCCTTGAGCATGGCCTTTCCGTCCGGGTTGAGCGAGCGGTACTCGACGACGCCGGAGGACGCGCCGGTCACCAGGTCCTTGCCGTAGGCCTCGCAGCGGTCCGGGTGCGCCCAGCTGATCCCGTCGGTGTACAGACGCGGCGTGCCGGAGGGATCGTCCTCGGTGCAGGGCCACTGGACACCGCTGCCGCCGCGCAGCAGGCCGTACGAGAGACCGGTGTAGTCACAGGGCCGGCCGGCGCTGCAGCGCTTCCACGCGTCGAACGCCGACTCGGGGTCGCGCCAGGGGATCAGCGGGCCGCCGTCCTTGTCGCGGAAGTCCATACGGGCGGCGTAGTCGAGGAAGATGTCCAGGTCGGGCCGCGCCTCCCCGGGCGGTTCCACGGCCTTGTCGGACAGGTGCACCGTGCGGTCCGCGTTGGTGAAGGTGCCGGTCTTCTCGCCCCAGGTCGCCGCGGGGAGGACGACGTCGGCCAGTTGGGCGGTCTCGGTCAGGAACAGGTCCTGCACCACCACGAACAGCCGTTCACCGGAGAGGATCGAGCGGATCCGTGAGAGCTCGGGCAGTGAGACGGCCGGGTTGGTGCCGCTGATCCACAGCATCCGGATGGAGCCCTGCTCCGCGTAGCGGAACATCTGCATGGCGTGGGTGGGCGGCGCGTAGTGCGGGATGGTGGCCGGTTCGACGTTCCACACCCTGGCCAGGTCGGCCACGTGCTCGTCGTTCTCCCAATTCCGGAATCCCGGCAGGTCGCCGTTGGCGCCGCACTCGCGGGTGTTCTGGGCGGTCGGCTGCCCGTTCATCTGCAGCACGCCGGCGCCGGGCCGTCCGAGCATCCCGCGGATCAGGTGCAGGTTGTTGATCTGGACGGCGGCCGCGGTCGCCTGATGGGACTGGTAGACGCCCTGCAGCACCGTGGAGAGCAGCCGGTCGGCGCCACCGAGGACTTCCGCCGCCTCGACGATCAGCCTGGCGGGTACGTCGCAGATCGCGGCCGCCCACTCGGCGGTGCAGTCCTTGACGCGTGCGGCGAGTTCCTCGAAGCCGACCGTGTGCGCCTCGATGTACTCGTGGTCCACCCGGTCGTGACGGATCGTCTCGTGCAGCAGCGCGTTGAGGAGCGCCACGTTGGTGCCGGGACGCGGCGCCAGATGCACCGTGGCGCGGCGTGCCACCCGGGTCGGCCGCGGATCGACGCAGACGAGCCGCGGCGGGTCGGCCCCCTCCAGCCGGTCCAGTACGCGCATCCACTGCACCGGCTGGGTCTCGGCGAGGTTGTGCCCGAACAGGGCGATCACGTCGGCGTGGTCGATGTCGTCGTAGCTGCCCGGCTGTCCGTCGCAGCCGAAGGATTCCTTGAGGGCCTCCGCGGCGGTGGAGGTGCACAGTCGGGTGTTGCCGTCGAGGTGGTTCGTCCCGATGCCGGCCCGGGCGAGGACCGCGAGCGTGTAGTACTCCTCCAGGAACAGCTGACCCGTGGTGTAGAAGCCGATGGAGCCCGGACCGCGTTCCTCCAGCAGCTCGCGGGAGCGGGCGACGACGCGGTCCATCGCCGTCGGCCAGTCGGTCTCCACCAGCCGTCCGTCCTGTCGGATCAGCGGCCTCGTCAGCCGGTCGGGCGAGGCGTTGGCCTGCCAGGCGAAGAGGTCCTTGGGCCCCAGCCGGCCCCGGTTGACCCGGTCGACCGCCCTTCCTCGCACACCGACCATGCGGCCGTCCTTGACGGCGATGTCCATCGCGTCCCCGTCGGAGTGCAGGATCGAGGCCGACTGCACCCACCGCTGGACCTCGTCCTCCGTGACGCCCTCGGCGAGGTGGGTGTCCACGCGGGTCGGCCATGCTCCGTGCCGCGAGTACGGGGTCCGACCGCCCCAGGGTTCGGCGATCCGGTCCACCGAATCTTCCACGTCGACCTCCCTCGTCGTACGGGCGGTACGGGGCGTACCGACCGCACAGAAGTACCCGGGATCGGCGGGCCCTAACGCACGGTGCTTGCGAGCGGGCGTCGGCCACGGCCCGAGCACGCGGGCCCGACGGACGGTCACCCGAACAGCGGATGTCGCAAATAGCCCCTAGGGCCCCACACATATACATTGCACCGGTATATGTCCTTGGGGTCGCCGCCTGTGGGTGCAACAGCGCCCGGAGCCAGGGCAGACGGCACCCGAACGTACGGGAGTTCGTGTGGCATCTCAGTCAGGTTCTCGCCTCGATGAGCAGTCGGAAGACGCCTATGAGGACGAGCTGCCCGTACACCGCAGGCAGCCCGGCAATGTCGTCGTGAAGTGGCTGACGACCACCGACCACAAGACGATCGGCACGCTCTACCTCGTCACGTCGTTCATGTTCTTCCTCATCGGCGGCGTGATGGCGCTCTTCATGCGCGCCGAGCTGGCCCGGCCGGGCACGCAGATCATGTCGAACGAGCAGTTCAACCAGGCGTTCACGATGCACGGCACGGTCATGCTGCTGATGTTCGCGACGCCGCTGTTCGCCGGTTTCGCGAACTGGATCATGCCGCTGCAGATCGGCGCGCCGGACGTGGCCTTCCCGCGTCTGAACATGTTCGCGTACTGGCTGTACCTCTTCGGCTCGCTGATCGCGGTGGGCGGCTTCCTCACCCCGCAGGGTGCGGCCGACTTCGGCTGGTTCGCCTACGCCCCGCTGTCGGACGCCATTCACTCCCCCGGGGTGGGCGGCGACATGTGGGTGATGGGCCTGGCGTTCTCCGGCTTCGGCACGATCCTCGGCTCGGTCAACTTCATCACCACGATCATCTGCATGCGCGCTCCCGGCATGACGATGTTCCGGATGCCGATCTTCACCTGGAACGTACTGCTGACCGGTGTACTGGTCCTGCTCGCCTTCCCGGTCCTCGCGGCAGCGCTGTTCGCCCTCGAGGCGGACCGCAAGTTCGGCGCCCACATCTTCGACGCGACCAACGGCGGCGCGTTGCTGTGGCAGCACCTCTTCTGGTTCTTCGGGCACCCCGAGGTGTACATCATCGCCCTGCCGTTCTTCGGCATCGTCACCGAGATCCTGCCGGTCTTCTCGCGCAAGCCCCTCTTCGGTTACATCGGCCTGGTCGGTGCGACGATCGCGATCGCCGGTCTGTCCGTGACGGTGTGGGCCCACCACATGTACGTCACAGGCGGCGTGTTGCTGCCCTTCTTCTCGTTCATGACGTTCCTCATCGCGGTACCGACCGGTGTGAAGTTCTTCAACTGGATCGGCACGATGTGGCGAGGTTCCCTGTCGTTCGAAACACCGATGCTCTGGGCGATCGGCTTCCTCGTGACGTTCCTGTTCGGTGGTCTGACGGGCGTCATCCTCGCGTCGCCGCCGCTGGACTTCCACGTCTCCGACTCGTACTTCGTCGTCGCGCACTTCCACTACGTCGTCTTCGGCACCGTGGTGTTCGCGATGTTCGCCGGATTCCACTTCTGGTGGCCGAAGTTCACGGGCAAGATGCTGGACGAGCGGCTCGGCAAGATCACGTTCTGGACTCTGTTCATCGGCTTCCACGGCACGTTCCTGGTGCAGCACTGGCTGGGCGCCGAGGGCATGCCCCGCCGTTACGCGGACTACCTCGCCGCCGACGGCTTCACCGCCCTCAACACCGTGTCGACGATCGCGTCGTTCCTGCTGGGCCTGTCGATGCTGCCGTTCCTGTACAACGTCTGGAAGACGGCGAAGTACGGCCGGCAGATCACGGTCGACGACCCGTGGGGCTACGGCCGCTCGCTCGAGTGGGCGACCTCCTGCCCGCCGCCGCGGCACAACTTCACCACGCTCCCCCGGATCCGCTCGGAGTCGCCGGCGTTCGACCTTCACCACCCGGCCATCGCCACCCTGGACGAGGCCTCGGACACCGGTCGGCGGGATGTCGTCGAGCCGGGGAAGGGAATCGCTCCGCCCCTCGGCGAGGGGAAGGACAACCGGTGAGCGGCCCGGTGCGACAGACGGAGTCGGAGGTCGCCGCGGGCATCGCCAGGCTCGAGGGCTACCTGCTCGCCCAGAGCCGGCTCCAGGAGGCCCGGCAGGAGGCGGAGGCCTTCGCCGGCCGGATGCCGTGGCTGACCGGTGCGCAGCGCGAGGAGGTCGTCCGCGTCTACACCCAGGACCGCATCGCCCTGTCCCGTCGTGTGCTGGAGGCCCTGGTGTCCCGGGCCGACGAGCTGCGGCTCGAGTACACCGAGCGGTACGAGGAGCTGCGGCGCCGGCTGCTCTGCGCGGGCGTCGCGGCGGTCCTCGTCTCCGCGGTCCTGTGCGCCTTCGCCGGCCTGCTGGCCGCCCACCGCTGACAGAAGGACGGCAGGCCGGGACCGCGCACGTCCGGCGGGGCGGGATACTGGTGGCGTGAGCAAGGCACCGCCCGGGATCCGCGGTCTGCGGCGGCAGCTCGGCAGCAGCATCTTCACCCGGGTCGCAGGCCCCGCGGCGGGGCAGACGCGCGCCCGTATCCATGACACGCCCGGGCCCCGCTGGTTCGGGCCCGACCGGCCCATCCGTACCGTCCACGGCGACGCCTCGATGTTCATCGGCGGGCTCAGCGCCCTGCTGTTGCAGTCGCTCCATCCGCTGGCCATGGCGGCCGTCGCCGCCCATTCCGGGTACCGGGGCGATCCCTGGGGGCGTTTGCAGCGCACCAGCACGTTCCTGGCCGTGACGACGTACGGCACGGCCGACGACGCCCAGGAGGCGGTGGAGACGGTACGGGCCGTCCACGAGAGCGTGACGGGCCGGACCGCCGACGGTGAGCGGTACCGTGCCGCGGACCCGCATCTGCTCGGCTGGGTGCACGTCGCCGAGGTCGACAGCTTCCTGCGCGCCCATCAGCGCTTCGGTGCCCGTCCGCTGGACGGCGCCGGCTGCGACGGGTACCTCGCCGACACGGCACGCGTCGCCGCCGCCCTGGGAGTGATCGACCCCCCACGCGACCGGACCGCGCTGGCCGAGCGGATCGCCGCGTACCGCCCCGAACTGCGCCCTTCGCGGGAGGCCCTGGAGGCGGCCCGTTTCATGCTTCTCCATCCGCCGCTGCCCCTGTCCGCCCGGGCGCCGTACGCGGTCCTGGCCGCGAACGCCGTCGCCCTGTTGCCGTCGTGGGCGCGGAAGCCGCTCGGGCTGCCCTACGCGCCGACGTTCGAGAAGTGCTGTGTGGGCCCGACAGGAACCCTGCTCACGGGCGCTGTCCGGTGGGCCATGGCATCGCCTCCCCCACCCCCTGAGCCGGCCTGACCGGTGCCCGGGTGCGCACCCCGGGCAGGTCCGGGTCGCCGGAAATACAATGAACGCGGGCTGAACGGCCCACCCGGCCGATGCCCCTGTGCGCCGCACAGATCCGGGCCGGTCGACCTGCCAAGGCAGTTCGGAGAGGTCCATGACCCGGCGTCGTCCCGTGCGATCGGCGACCGCGGACGAGATGCTGACCACGCTCGGCCGCCTCACGGACCGTGCCCGCGAAGGCGCGGAACGGCAGAAGGCACGGGTCGAGCTCGCCGAGGCCCTGCAGCGGTCGATGCTGCCGGCCGACCTGCCCACGGTGCCCGGGCTGCGGGTCGCGGCACGGTACACGCCCGCCAGGAACGGCCTGGACATCGGCGGCGACTGGTTCGACGGCTTCTTCCTGCCGGACGGCTCACTCGGCTTCTCCATCGGCGACGTGCAGGGCCACGACGTGGAGGCCGCCGCATTCATGGGGCAGGTCCGGACAGGGCTGCGCGCCGTCGCCACCGTCACGACCGACCCGGGCGAGGTGCTGCGCCGCGCCAACGAGCTGCTGCTCTCCGTCGACCACGGGCTTTTCGCGACGTGCAGCTTCCTGCGCTACGACCCGGCCACCGGCACACTGCAGAGCGCCCGCGCGGGACACGTGCCCGCCCTGTGGGCGACGGCCGGCGGCGAGGGCGGGATCGTGGCCGACGAGGCGGGGGTACCGCTGGGGATCCTGCCCGGCGAGGTCTATCCGGTGGCGAACCGGCGACTGTCCGAGGGCAGCGCGTTCGTGCTGGTCACCGACGGCGTCGTGGAAGGCCCCGCGTATTCGATCGAGGCGGGTCTGGACGCGGTCGCCGAGCTGGTCCGCGCCGCGGTCCGGGAGAGAACGGACGTGGAAGAACTGGCCACGCAGGTGATGGGTGTGGCGGCGCTGACCGACCACACGGACGACGCGGCCGTGCTGGTCCTCCTCAACGAGCCCGCGTAGACCGCTGCGGCGGCCCGGCGCGCGGTGGCTCCCGGCAAGTTCGGGCGTCCCGGCAGCGCGTGTCACGAGGACGGGCCGGCGACGCTCCTGTGTGATGACGTGCGTGGTCCGCAGCGAACAAGTCCGGGGTCCGGCCGCAGCAGTGCTGCGTGTGCTCGCCGTCGCCGCCGCCTACTGGGCGGGCGGGCGGATCGGCCTGCTCCAGCAGGTGGTCGTGGAGGGAGCTGTGGTCACACCCCTGTGGCCGCCCACCGGGATCGCGCTGGCCTGTCTGCTGTGGATAGGGGTGCGGGTGTGGCCCGGCATCCTCCTCGGCGCGCTCCTGACCATCGCGACGATCGACTCCGTCGGCGTGGCCACGCTGGGCATCCTCGCCGGCAACACGTTGGCTCCGCTGGCCGCGTACCTGATGCTGCGGCGGGTCGGCTTCCGCACCGATCTGGACCGGCTGTGGGACGGGCTGGCGCTGGTGTTCCTGGGTGCGCTCGGCGGCATGCTCGTCAGTGCGACGTTGGGCGCCTGCACCCTGGTGCTGAGCGGTGCGCTGCCGCTCGGCGAGTTCTGGCCGGTGTGGTCCGCGTGGTGGGCCGGTGACGCGATGGGTGTCCTGGTGATCACGCCGCTCCTGCTGGTGCTGCGCCGGGCGCACCTGCCGCGCGACACGCGGGCGTGGTGGTGGACGGAGGCAACGGTCCTCGGTCTGGCGTCGCTCACCGTGACGCTGCTCGCCACCCGGGTCAGCCTGTCACTGCTGTTCCTTGTCTTCCCGATGCTGATCTGGGCAGCGCTGCGGTTCCAGCTGCCCGGCTCGGCACCGTGCGCACTGCTGATCTCGGTGCTCGCGATCTCGGCGGCGACCGACGGCATGGGCCCGTTCGAGGGTCGCAGCGTGCTGGAGGTCATGGTCGTGCTCCAGGCACTGAACGGGTGCGCGGCGCTGACAGGCCTGCTGCTGGCGTCGATCGTCACGGAGCAGAATGCCGTGCGCCGCAAGATCGAGAAGGCATGCTCCGACCTCGCGGAGGTCGTGGAGCAGCTCGCGCCGGGCGAGGGCGCCCATTCATGGACGCCGCGCGACGGCGGCCGGCACCCCGGGGAACAGCGCAGGACCGGACAGGGGCCCGGCCCGGACATGACGCCGGGGTAACGTCGCCGCACGGGCCCGCGGGTGCGGGCGCAACGGAGCACACCATGGGGGTTGCGATGACCGACGCGTCCGAGCTGCGGCACCTGAGGCGGTGCGTGGAACTGGCGGCCGAGGCGGTGGAAGCCGGCGACGAGCCGTTCGGTTCCGTGCTGGTCGACGGCCACGGCAGGGTCCTCGCGGAGGACCGCAACCGGGAGACTTCGCTGGCCGACCAGACGCAGCATCCCGAGTTCGCGCTCGCCCGGTGGGCGGCCGAGCACATGACGGCGCAGGAGCGGCGGGCGGCGACGGTCTTCACCTCGGGTGAGCACTGCCCGATGTGCGCGGCCGCCCATGGCTGGGTGGGTCTCGGCCGTATCTTCTACATCGTCTCGTCGCGGCAGCTCGGCGAGTGGCTCGCCGAGATGGGGGTGCCCGCCCCTCCGGTGCGGACCCTCCCGGTCCAGGAGATCGTGCCCGGCCTCGAGGTGCACGGTCCCGTGCCGGAGCTCGCCGGGCAGGTGCACGATCTGCACCGGCGCTTCCGCGCGGGACGCTGACAAGCGCAAGGCGCACCACGCTCCGGCAGCCGCCGGGATGTGGTGCGCCTTGCTGCGCCGGTCACGTCGGGCGGACGCGGGCTGCCGCGTCGTGCCGCGTGAGACGGCCGGGAACCGGAGACGCCGCGGTCGCGCAGAAGCGCTGACCGCGGCGTCGGACCCGGTGACGGTGCGCCGGCACCGGGTGTGGTGCGGGCGTCCGCGCGTCGTGGCGCGGATCAGTAGGCGGAGTCGACGTTGTCGATGGAGCCGTACTTGTCGGCGGCGTAGTTCGCGGCCGCGGTGAGGTTGGCGACCGGGTCGGTCAGGTCGTGCGGGGTGCCGTCGACGTGGTAGGCGTCGAAGGTCGGCTGGATGACCTGCAGCAGGCCCTTGGACGGCGTGCCGTTCTGCGCGTTGACGTCCCAGTTGTTCTGGGCGTTCGGGTTGCCGCTGGACTCACGCATGATGTTGCGGTGCAGGCCCTCGTAGGTGCCCGGGATGCCCTCGGACTTCATGATGTCCAGGGCCTCCTTGATCCAGCCGTCGAGGTTGTCGGCGTAGGCCTTCTTCTTGGCCTTCTTGGCCTTCTTGGCCTTGTCCGCGTCCTTCGCGTTCTCCGCCGTCTTCACCGCCGGAGCGTCGGCCGACACCGAGACCGCGACCTTCGACGCGTCCGCGGCGGCGGGGGCCGCACTGGCGGGCGAAGGGGCCAGAGTGAGCGCCACGGCAGCGGCGCCGGCGGTGGCCATGCCGGTGATCGAGAGCTTGCGGAGACGGGCGGTACGGCTGGTCTGGGTGAAGGCGGTGATACGGATGGGACTCTCCAAACGATGGACATCAGGGCTGCCGACCTACGTGCGGTTCGGCGGGGCGGAAACCTCTCCGCCATGTGGCCCGGCACAGTCGGACGGGCGGGACGCCCTGTCCGGTTCATGTGCTTCCCGGGACGTCAGCCATGGTTAGGGGCGGTCGTAGCGCGACGCAAGAATGTGACCTACTACCCCACTTAAGAGAAATGACCGAAAGATCGCTTCTCAGCCCTGGCCCTGGCGCATCGGACAGGCGGTGTCCACTACCGCCTTTAGGAAGTGACCTGGCCCCTATGCGCGGCATCACAACGGAGGGCATCTCTCGGAGGCCGGGAATCACTGCGAGCGGGCAGATCTCACGCTCTGTACACACGACGACGGGCCGGTGCAGGTCCCTCCGGGCCGCCGGTGAGCCGCAGCGCCGGCAGGCAATGGCCCTGCGGGAAGGGCGCCCGTGTGGCGGCGGGACACCCGTGGGGGCAAGCCGGCTGAAGTGGTGACCGGCGTCGGCGTGGTGCTCGGCTCCGACTCCTCGGTCTTCCTCGACGGGCGCCGGCGCGACGGGCTGCTGTGGGAGCGGCTCCTCGGGCAACCAGGACCGGTGGATCGCCTGCGCGCGGAGCCTCGGTTCGGATGAGTCGTCAGTCGGGCGCGAGGCGGTCTCACCGACGAGCAGCTACGACGCCGGATTCCATCTGTGCGGTGCGATGCTCCGGCTCCGCAGCATCGCACCGCATTCACGACCTGGACACCGGACAGGACTCAGCCAGCCAGGGGCCCGCTACTCGAACCGCGAAGGGTCGCCCGCTCCCCGGCGTACGATCTCGGGCTCGCCGCCGGAGAAGTCGATGACCGTGGTGGGCTCGGTGCCGCAGTCGCCGGAGTCGACCACCGCGTCCACCGCATGGTCGAGCCGTTCCTTGATCTCCCAGCCCTGGGTCATCGGCTCGTCCTCGTCGGGCAGCAGCAGGGTGCTGGAGAGCAGCGGCTCCCCGAGCTCCGCGACCAGGGCCTGGGCGACGACATGGTCGGGGATCCGTACCCCGACCGTCTTCTTCTTCGGATGCAGCAGCTGGCGTGGCACCTCCTTCGTCGCCGGGAGGATGAAGGTGTAACTGCCGGGGGTCGCCGCCTTGATCGCGCGGAACACGTCGTTGTCGACGTGCACGAACTGCCCGAGCTGCGCGAAGTTCTGGCACACCAGGGTGAAGTGGTGGCGGTCGTCCAGGTTCCGGATCGACCGGATCCGGCCGATGCCGTCACGACTGCCCAGCCGGCACCCCAGTGCGAAGCAGGAGTCCGTCGGGTACGCGACCAGCGCCCCCGATCGGATGCTGTCGGCCACAGTGCTGATGGTGCGCCGCTGAGGATTCTCGGGGTGCACGTCGAAATACTTCGCCATTCGGTGAGTCTAGGGCGTTGGGCCCGGCGGCTCCGCCTTCGGACGCCGCCGGCGGCACCGGCCCTGAGGTTTGAGGTCCGCGGCACGTCCTGCCCGGCCGTGGCGTTGTCCTACCGCCGGCCGGGACGGCCGGGGCGGCGGGCCGGGCCCGTGTCCCCTGTTCGGAGCAGTGCCGACTCGTTCTGGCCGGGCGCGACGGTGCCACCGGTGGTTGCCTGACGAGAGGAACCGCAGAGCAAGGAGCGATCGTGACATCCGAAACCCCCGACTACACCGTGCCGGGCATGTCGAAGAAGGACGGCGCAGCGATCATCAAGATGCTGCAGATGCGTCTGCACGCACTCAACGACCTGGCCCTCACCCTCAAGCACATCCACTGGAACGTGGTGGGACCCCACTTCATCGCCGTGCACGAGATGATCGACCCGCAGGTCGACCAGGTCCGGGAGATGATCGACGACCTCGCGGAGCGCATCTCCACGCTCGGCGGCGAGCCGAAGGGCACCCCTGGCGCACTCGTCTCGGAGCGTTCCTGGAACGACTACTCGATCGGCCGGGCGGAGTCCATCGAACACCTAGGCGCCCTCGACCTCGTGTACACGTCGATCATCGAGGAGCACCGCGCCGGGATGAAGGCGACCGACGAACCCGACCCCGTCACACAGGACATGCTCATCGAGCAGTTGCGCGGGCTCGAGCTGTTCCAGTGGTTCGTACGCGCCCACCTCGAGAGCAGCGGCGGGCACCTGAGCACCGCCGACGCCCGGACCGAGCGGAAGGCCGCCGAACAGGCCGCCGAGGAGGCGCGCGGACGCCCTTGACACCCGTCCGCGCCCCTCCGCGTGGCCCGGCCGTGCCTATTGCCGGCAGGTCCGCTTCCGTGGCGATCCCGCTCCGCACAGGGGCGGGCGCGGGCCATGTCCGGACCTGCCGAGCGGCTCCCGGCGGAGGGCCGGCCTGTGTACAGGGCGCTCGCGGGCAGAGTCTCGACGATGCGGGCCTTGTCCATGACCGCCGCGCGCTGGGCGAAGTGACGTACGCGCGGCAGGTCGTGTCAGATGAACGGATACGCCGGACCCGGCCGCTAGTGAACGTCGGTGAGCAGGTTCAGGACGCCCGCCCGTACGGAGGGGTCGAGGGCCGACACCGGCTCGTCCAGGGCGAGCAGTCGTGGCTCGCTCGCCGGCGCCCGCGCGATGCCGACGCGCTGGCACTGGCCGCGCGGGTCGCCGTTCGCGTCGCGAGTGACCAGAGTCGCCGCGGTGCTCCAGCGGGAGAGGTTGAAAGCGTCGTCGCTGAGCGGGGAGAGCCCGGAGCGCGGGCGGTTGCGTCACCACCACGCGGATGCGCTTGCCGCCGGAGGCCGGACCACCCGATGCGCCGGGCGGACCGGAGCCTACTTCGCGGGTTCGTCTCCGGCCGAAGGAGCGAGGTCGAGGTTCAGTGGATGAATCGCGCGGTGATCGAGACGCGCGGTGCCGACATGCGGGTTACCCCGTTCAG
Source organism: Streptomyces sp. Tu 2975 (assembly GCF_009832925.1). Lineage (GTDB taxonomy): Bacteria > Actinomycetota > Actinomycetes > Streptomycetales > Streptomycetaceae > Streptomyces. Next base: position 7,433,544 of record NZ_CP047140.1, on the reverse strand, counting down.
CTCCACACTGATGAATGGTTCGCCGGCTCTCGCTCCGGCCCCAGGCAGAAAGTCCGCGCTTCCCCAGGGAGGCTCCATGGTCTTGCTGGCCCTGTGTGTACCGATCGTGATGATGCTGCTCCTGCTCGGGATGGAAGCGTTCGAGGACTTCCTGTCCCGGCCCTCCCCGAGCCCGTCCCCGGACCCGTCGACGATCCCCGAGGAGCTCGACGACGAACTGGGCAGCGGTCAGGAGTGACCGCTGCCCACCGGGCGCCGAGAACCGGGCGTCGAGCGGGGGCTATACCACTGCAAGGGAATCGCTGACCCGCTGGGACGACCTTGTTGCACGGCCCGGTCCACTTGTCGGACAGGACGCTGACGCCGGCCGGTGAACCGCCGTCGGGACTCGCGTCCCCGCCGCCGGACGCAGTGGCCGATGCCGCCGGACCGGCGGTCGGGAGCGCCGCCAGGGCGGCGAGCGCGGCTATGCCCGTACGGGAGGCGTGGACGCGGCACGGCCCGCGGTGGCGAGCAGCACGGCTGCCGCCAGGCCCAGGACGCCGGCGGCGAGAAGCTGGACCCGATGGTCGAGAGTGGCGACCATGGCTGTGCCCGCGAGGAGGGCCAGGCCGGTCGGCGCGAAGACCAGGGTGTTCGCGGTGGCTGCGACCCGGCCGAGCAGTTCGTCCGGTGTCTCCTTCTGAACCGTGGTCAATGCGCTGATGAGCGGCCATGGCAGCCCTAGGCCGATGAGCAGACTGCCGACCGACACGACGGCCACCGAGCCACTGATCCGGGCCAGCACGCCGACGGCGAAGACGACGAGGCCGATCGCCGAGAGGGCGCGTGCCGGCATGCGGCGCAGGAGTGCGCCGGCTGCCAGACCGCCGACGACCGAGCCGAGCCCTTGGATCGAGCTGAGGACGCCGGCGAATGCGGCGGCTCGGCCCAGTCCGATGTCGAGGAGCGCGAACGTGGCCGTGCTGCTGAGGCTCGACGCCGTCATGGCGCAGCCGCCCACGAGGACCAGGGGCCGCAGCGCCGGATGCCGCCAGAGGTAGCGGATTCCATCCGCGGAGGCGGCGGTCCAGCTCTGCCGTGACCGGGCTGCGGGCGCGGGTTCACGCGCGCGGATGAGACTGAACGCGGCTGCGCCCAGGAGGAAGGAGAGCGCGTTCAGGAGGGCGACGGTGGGTCCGCCGAGGACGGTGAACAGGCCCGCACCGATCAGGGGGCCGAGCAGACCGGTGCTCTCGATCGCGGTCCTGGCAAGGCCGTTGAAGTCCCCGCGCAGCTCGCTCGGCACGGCGGAGGCGATGAGCGCGGTCTCGGCGGCGTCCATGAGCACGGTTCCCGTGCCGACCAGGGTCAGTACGGTGAAGAGCAGCCACACGTCCTCTGGAGAGCGCACAGCGACCGGCGCGGTCATGACGACCGCCAGTGCCAGGCTCGTCGCGACGAGGAGCGTGCGGCGACGCATGCGGTCGGCCAGGGTGCCGATGAACGGTCCGGCCAGGGCCGGCGCCCAGGCGCAGAAAGTCACCAGGGCGGCGAGGCTGTTGGAGCCGGTGAGCTCCTTCACCCAGACCGCGGAGGCCAGCAGCATGGCCGAGTCGCCGAAGCCGGAGATGATCACTCCTGCCAGGTAGATGCGGGCGTTGCGATTCCGCAGCACCGTGAACACGCCCGCGGCCATGCCCGAACCCCCTTGACACCGTGCCTCGTTCGATGCCGTGCCTGGTTCCCCCGGAGCGACATCTCGCTCCGATGTCTCGGTCCAGGTTGCGCGGCAGCCTACCCCCAATCATTTGATTGGGGGTAGGCCGCGTGTGTGCCGGCGTGCGCTTTACTTGCCGGTGTGACTGATCCGGACCCCGTTCTGAGGGCGCTCGCCCATCCCCTGCGACTGCGGATGCTCACGCTCATGTGGACCGGACCGATGTCCGCCGCCGAACTCGCGCGTGAACTGGACATCTCGCACGCCCTGGCCAGCGGGCACCTGCGGCGACTGGACGCCGCGGGCCTGGTCGAACTGGCCGAGGAGCGCACGCGACGCGGGGGCCGCGAGCGCCGCTACCGCACCGTCCACGGATCACCGCTGTCCGACCAGCGGGACGGGACCCAGCTGCTGGCCGCCACTCTGGCCCACACCCTTCAGGAACGCGCGGTGCGCCGGGCCCCGGAAAGCGAAGGGGTGACCGTCGATGCCGAGCTGTGGGTGGAACCGGAAGTCTGGGAAGCGGCCAGGCGGGGGCTCGCCGGCATCGCCGCCGACCTCCACGACGCCGCACACCCGCCACGCACGCCGGGAACGGTGCCTGTGGGCATGAGCCTGATGGCCTTCCCCTTGCAGGGGGCACCACGCTCCACCGACCACGGGGAGCCGTCCTGAGCACCGTGCGGGACGACGCCCGGCCGCTGCGCACTTCGACGGGGCGTGCACCGGAGACGTGAGGGCCACGCAACAAGCCGCGTCGTCCGGTGAGTTGAGTCCACGGACGGGAGCGAGCCAACGGTTTCCCAGGACCCCGCGCAGAGCGGGCCGTGACGGCACACCCGGGCACCGTGGTGGAACGGCCGAGCATCGTGACGGTATGTCCGCGCCCCCCTGCCCCCAGGCAGGCGGAGGTGGTGCGTCCGCTCGCGGCCGGTCGCTATTGTCGTGCTCCGCCTGTCGGACTGCTCGGAGGGTGAGGTCGGCCCGCCCGTCCGCACGGCGCACACCTCGTTCGACCCCCGGCACACGCACTGCGGTACCGGCAGGCCCGAGCACTCCCGATCCACCCCACGCACCCGTCGTGCGCCCACCTACGGACGTGAGCACCCTGACCACAGTGACCGTTCAGCTGCCCGACCCCGCCGGCCGGCGACCGGACGATCCGCCGCCCAGGCCGCGTCTGCTCCACATGAGCCCCGGGCAGAGCGCCGAGTTCGGACGCGGCGCGCCCGGGGCGCCGCTCCCGATCCCGCTGCACGATCCCGGCGTCTCGCGCTGCGCGGGGCAGATCACCGCCGTCGAGGACTACTGGCGGCTGTCCAACTACAGCTCCGGCGCCACGTACGTGGTGGAGAATCTCGAAGGCGCCGGCGAGCACATCAAGGTCGCTCCTGGACGCATCGGCGCACCCGTGCCGTTCGAGCTCTCGCGGGTACTCCTGCCCGCGGTCGGGGACCCGGTGGAGTTCAAGGTGTTCGCCCCGCAGCACGCCTACGCGGACCCGGGCTGCGATCCCGCTTCCGGAGAACCGACCGCGACCCCGTTCTCGCTCGACCCCACGGCCAAGTACTTCCTGGTCCTGCTGGCGCTGTGCGAACCGCGGCTGCGGTCCGCGTCGAGCGCGGCCGTTCCCGGTGTCGGCGAAGTCGTCGAGCGGCTGCGGCCGATCCCCTCCTGCGGCGACCTGACCCGGTCCGCCGTGAACTACCACATCGACTACCTCGTCACGACGAAACTGCGCATGCGCGAGGAGCGGGACGGCCCCTACCCGGACGGCGGCAAGCGCGAGCGGCTCGTCGCGCTGGCACTCCGCTTCGCCCTGGTCCGCGAGGAACACCTGAACCTGCTGCCCCCGCCCGTCAGACACTGATCGAAAGGCCCCGCCGAGGATGGAACGACCCCACACCCCTCCCCCGCTCGACATCCCCGCCGGATACCGGATCGCCGACTGGACGGTGAAGGGCCTCATCGGGTCCGGGAGTTGGGGCAGCGTCCACGCCGCCGAGAGGACGGTAGACGGGGCGTCGGCCGCCGTGAAACTCCTGCGCACCGACCTGCTCACCCCCGGCCAGCGGGCCACCTTGGAGGAACTGACGCGCCAGGAGGTGCGCTTCAGCAAGGAGGCGGACCACCCGAACCTGGTGCGCACCCATGCCGTGGTCACCCTGCGCGATGCGGCCAGGCCCGACCTGGACGGTGTGACCGCGCTGGTGATGGACCGGGCCGAGCGCAGTCTCCAGGACCTCGTCGCGGCCGGCCGGCCCGGGACGCCCCTGCCGAACGCCGTACTTGTCCTCGCCGGCGTCGCCGCGGGACTGGCCCACATGCACGCCCACGGCTGGGTGCACGCCGATCTCAAGCCCGCCAACATCCTCCTGGGGGCTCGCGACGCCGTCTGGCTCGCCGACTTCGGCCTCACCGTGGAACTCGAGGGAACGCACGCCTACATCCCTCCGATCGGCTCGCTGGACCACGTACCGCCGGAGTGGTGGTCGGAGCGGACGGGCGTCCGTGGCACGACGGTCCGCCGAACGGCCGACATCTGGGCGTTCGGCGTGGTGGCGCACCAAGTGCTGACCGGCGGCCTGCACCCCTTCCCCGGCGGCACCGCGCGGGCCCGGGCCCTTGCCGCCCAGGCGTACGCGAACGGATCGACGCCGCTGCGTCTGGACGATTCCCTGGATGCCCAGTGGCGGAAGCTGATCGCCGAGTGCCTGGCCCCGGACCACGCCTCCCGTGCCGCACTGGACGCGGCAGAGCTGGCCCGGCGGGTCCGCGCGCTGCACGCCGGCACGCGTCCCCGGTCGCTGTTGCGGCACCCGGCCGTCCTGTCGGCCGCATGCGTCACCCTGGCCGGAGCGGTCACCGCCCTGGCGCTTGCGCTGCCGCCGGAGCGGAACGGCACGGCCCAGGAACCGAAGGCCCCCGCGACGAACCGTGCGGCGGCCGGGGCCGTCCCCGCAGACTCGGACGTGCCCGTCACCCTTCGGCAGACCATCACCGACGCGGCCAAGCGCTGTACGGAGGAGGAGGTCACCCCGGCGCTGCTCGCCGCCATGCTCAAGGCCGAGAGCGGCTTCGACGCGAAGGCGTCCCGGCCCGCCACCGACGAACACGGCATCGCCATGTGGACGCCGGCGGTGTTCCGGGCGTGGGCGGTGGACGGCGACGGCGACGGGCGCAAGGACCACATGTCACCGCCCGACGCCATCGCCACCATGGCCGTGTTCGCGTGCTGGCTGGACCAGCGTTTCAAGCAGAGCGGGCTGCGCGAGAACCTGCCCGCCCTGATCGCCGCCGGCTACCGCACCAGCGACAAGGCCGTCATCGAGACCGGTGGTGTGCCGAAGCAGGTGCAGCCCCATGTGGACGAGGTCCTCGCCAATCTGAGCGCGTACACACGCTGACACACTCCTGCCCCGGCCGGACCCTGACATCCGTCAGGACCCGAGCCGCCCCCCGCCGACCTAACGTTCCGGTCGTCGAACACAAGGACCTGGGGGGGCCATGACAGGACGCAGCAGCCGCACGGTGACGGCGGCCGTCCTCCTGTGCCTGACGGCACCGGTGGTGGCGGCCTGCGCCGCTCCGGCCGGCACTGCGCCGGCCGGAGCGGCTCCGGCGGCGTCCACCCTTCGCGAGCCCACCGCCGCGGAGCGCGGAACACTGGCACGGGCGGAGAAGCTGCTGACGCGGGACTGCATGCGGAAGCAAGGCTTCTCCTTCTGGGTCACGGAGGACCTGCCCAGGCCGGTGGACGAACTGTTCCCCTACGTCGTCGACGACGAGGACTGGGCCGCGGAGAACGGCTACGGCAGGGGCATACGGCAACGCAGGGAGGCCCTCGCCGCCCGTGACCCCAACCAGCTCTATTTCCAAGGGCTTTCCGCGGAGCGCAGGTCCGCGGCCGTGAACGCGCTGAACGGCCCCGAACCGGTGGGCCTGGAGGCCCAGGTCCCCGGCATGGGGACGGTCCGGCACAGCGACCAGGGGTGCGAGGCTGCGGCACAGCGCGCGCTCTACACCGACCTGCCGAAGTGGTACAGGGCACGGAAGGTGACGGAGACCCTGGAGGACCATGTGCGGTCCGCGGTCGTCACCGACCCGCGGTTCACGGAAGCCGTCACCCGCTGGTCCGCGTGCATGCGGGCTGCGGGACACACATACGCCTCGCCCCCGGAGACGCGCAGGAAGTTCCTGCGCTCCGAGGACGCGGGGACAGCGGGCGCCGCGGAGGAGGAGACCCGGACCGTCGTGGCAGAGGCCCGGTGCGCCGCCTCTTCGGGTCTGTCGGCGCAGATCCTCACGCTCGAACGCGTCCACCGGCAGCGGACGAACGCCCGGTACGCCACCGAAGTGGCGGACCGCAGGGCGCTGGAGCACCAGGCACTGGGCCGCGCCCGCGACATCGTCGAAAGAGGCTGAACCACATCATGAGAGGCAGAAAATGAAGAAGATCCGCCTGTTCGCCGCCGCGGCGGCGACCGCTCTGGCCGTGTCCCTCCCCATCACCTCGGCCCAGGCCGCCGACGGGCCGGACGCCGCGCCCCGCACGGCTGCCGCGGCGGCGGACGGGCAACTGCACGCCTGGGAGCACGAGTACCGCGGCGGCGGCCATTGCAGCTGGACGGGCTCAAGCCGCCACTGGGACGGCCTGAAGGAGACGGCCCAGCCAGGGTGCGGCGGGATGCGCAACAGAGCCACCTCCCTCGAGAACCGCGGCTACGAGGGTGTCGACGCCGTGAACCTCTACTGGGACATCGACCAGGAGGGCGCGTGGGCCTGCCTGGCCCGGGGCGACATGTGGATGGATCTCTCGCTCGGCTGGGAGAAGTTCAGCCACAAGAGCTGGCTCAACAGCGGCGGATACGGCGAGAGCCTCCAGGACAACATCTCCTCCCACCAGTGGGTCGAGAGCTGCTGACAGGCAGCGACGACCGCGGCCGTCCCGGGCAGACCGGGACGGCCGCGGCTGTTCCGGGCGCCGGGCGCCGGGGAGTTGACGCCGCAGGCGGAACGAGCACGGGCCGCCGGTGGCCACGGGCCGGAGCGAGCACGGCCGCCCGTGATCACGCACCGGGGCGAGCACGGCCGCCCCGTGATCACGCGCCGCCGGGCCCGCGTGCGCCGCCGGCCGCGAGCACACAGGCCGGTGCACGCCTGCGCGGGTCAGGAGCGGACAGTCGCCTCGGGCGTCACGGCCGGGGGCGCAGGAGAAACTCCCCGGCCAGGTGGATCGCTTCGCGTTTGGTACGTCCGGGATGGTCCGCGGCGATGAAGTGGCGGCCGATAGCGAGCGCGAAGGCCAGCGTGCATCGCGCCTCGACCTCGTCGGGGTCCGCGACGAAGCTGCGGAACATCGAACGAAGGAACTCCATGCGGACGTTGTCGATCCGCCTCAGTCGGGCGGCGACCGCCGGGTCATGACGGGCCCACTCGCGGACCGCGAGATCGATCCGGTGCAGGTCGTCGGAGAAAGTCAGTTGGCCGGCCCGCCGGACTCTTTCGGCAGGGTCCCCGCCCTCGGACTCGACCTGCTCGAGAACGCTGTCGGTGCAACGGCGTTCCCACTCGTCGAGCATCTCGGCGAGCAACGCGGTGCGACCGTCGAAGTATCCGTAGAAACCGCCCTTCGTCACGCCGATCTCGGCAGCCAGAGCCTCTACTCGGACCGCGTCCGGTCCGCCCCGGGCGAGGGCGTCAAGTCCGGCTTCGATCCAGCGACTTCGTGGGGTGCGCGCGACGGGGGGCACCTGCTCACCTGCTCTCGGGGGTGTCGTGCGGTGGGTTCTGTACGGTACCGTACAGATGAAATGTACGGCTGCGTACAGAACGAGAGGCCGACGCGTGGCACGACTCGCGAAGTCCACCTTTGCCGGACATCGGTGGCGCATCCACGAACTCACTTCCGACTTCGAGGTCGAGGACGTGTGGGCGTTCCGGACCCCCGGAGCCGGGCCTGACGACTTCCCCACGATGCTGATGGCCATGCGGACGGCCGGCAGGCTCACCGAACAGGCCTGGCCGGTGCGGTTCCTGTTCGCCGTCCGATGGAAGCTCGGCGCGCTCCTCGGCTGGGACGACCCGGCAGCGGGTGTCGGTGCGCGGGTCGCCTCGCTCCGCGACCGCCTCCCCGGCGACCTCCGCGACGCACCCCGGGGCGAGGACAACGACAGCATGCCCCTGAAGGGGCTCTACGAGCTTCCGACGGAGTCCGCCCGAGAACTGGCGAACAAGACCGTGCACACCGTGATGCACCTGAGCTGGGCGCAGGGGGCGGACGGTGACCACGAGCTGCGGATGGCCGTACTCGTCAAGCCCAACGGACGGTTCGGGCGGCTCTACATGGCCGCCATCGCGCCCTTCCGGCATCTCGTCGTCTACCCGGCGCTGGCCCGGCAGTGGGAACGGGCCTGGCGCGACCGCGACGACCTTGCGGCGCAGCACGGAGAACGGGGCTGACTGACGATGAACGCCGGTAAGCGACTGCTGCGTCGGGCGAGCGGCATCATGATCGCGCTGGGGACGGGGCACCTGTTGCTGCTGACCCTGTTCGCCTGGGGAGACATCAGCGGATGGATGGATCGGGGGGTATGGGCCGCCGTCCCGCTCGCACTGAACGAGGGGGCGCCCGGTCGCACGGTGGAGTCCCTGCAGAACGAGGTCACTTTCTGGGCCGGCCCGGGCAGCTTCGCCGTGCCTCTGATCCTCCTCGGCTGCCTGACGTGGCACCTCGCGGCCCGCGGGGTGGTAGTGCCCGCCTGGGCCGGCTGGGGCCTCGCGGCGTGGTGCTTCGTCGGCGGTGTCCTGCTCGTGCCGTCCCCGTACTTCGCGGGCGTCGTCGCCGGCGCGCTCGTCGTCCTGGCGGCGCGGAAGGAGGCCCGCTCACGGACGGCCCGCGCCCGGGAGCACGAACCGGAGTGATCCGCAACCTGCCGTGACCTGCGACGGGCCGTGAGGGCCGGGCAGCGCATGACGTATCCGCTGACGCAGCGGGCGCACACAAGGTGGTGCCGGGTGCCGGAGGTGCACAACAGGTACGCGCCAATACCTCCACCGCCGTTCTGTCGAGGCGTGGGGCACGGCCTCCGCGCCGACCGTCCCGCCGTACCGGCTCCACCGTGCACGTATGCGATCAACGACCGTGCGCCACACTTTCGCCGCATGCCCTTCACACCAGGCACACTTTCGGTCGTTCCCGGTCCCCGGGCGCCGGCGCGGGGCAGACGGCGCGGCCGCCCCCTGCCTAGCCTCCCGGGCCATGCGATCACCTTTGATGAGACGTCTCGGTCTCGCCACCGTCCTCGCCCTCTTCCTCGCCGTGTTCGGCCTGGCTCCCTCGGCGAGCGCGGCCGCCCCCGGTCCCGCCGAGCTGACGTTCACTACCGACACGGCCACCACCACGCCGGGCGGCACGGTGAACCTGTCGATGACGCTGACGAACAACAAGACCTACGACATCTGGTTCGTCTACCAGACCATCGACCCCACCTGGCTGACCACCCAGCGCCCCGACCTCAAGTACTCCGTCACGGGTTGCAGTCTCGCCACGGCCACCGGCAGCTCCGCATGTTCCGGCACCGGCCCCGCGAATCTCGGCACCAACTACGGCGCCCCCGTCCCACCCGGTCAGAGCCGGACCGTGACGCTGACGCTCCAGATCGCCGCCGACTCCGGCTGCAACGGCAACATCGGCTTCTACTCGTACTTCTACGCCGAGTTCAGCGACAGCACGAGCATCAGCGGCGGCCCGGTCCACACACCCGAGACCCGCATCCTCTGCTCGTGACGTCGCGGCGTGCGGGGCGGTGACCTGAAACCGGCCCCCGACCGCCCGGCGGACCGGTCTGTACCAACGGCAGTCACGCCGGCGGGCCCCAGCGGCCCGCCGGCGCACCGCAATCCCCTCCAACCTGGGCGGCACCTGCTGAAGCCGGACGCCGGCGGGCCTGTGCGGCGGACCGTCGGAGGGCCATATCGCCCCGGACGACCGCCTGTTGCACACCTGCACTTTTCCGTCAGGTTTCGCAGCAGCACCACAAAAGCTACACAGACACCTCACGATGTGACGCGACGGATGCGTCGACGAACGGCCTCTGAGGGGGAAGCCGGCGTCGCGCAAGGGGGTGCGTCCGCTCCGCGGAGTAGTGCTCACCCCTGCCCTGGGAGGGGACAGCACCGCATGAAGCGGACCATACGCACCACCCTGCTCACGACGGGCGCGCTCATAGCCGCCCTCGGCGTACCGACCACCGCAGCGCACGCCGACGCCCCGGCTCCCCGCATCGATCTGCGGGTGCTGATCGTGAGCGACGGTGGCCCGTCCACCGACGCCATCGCGGCCGAGCTGGACGCCGCGGGCACGCCGTACACGGAGATCGACCTCGCTCGGGCCGACCGGTCCGTGATCGACGCCGACTACCTCGCGGACACCGTGGACGGTCGGGAGCGCGCACGGTTCCAGGCCGTCGTCCTGCCGAACGACAACCCGTTCCCGGCGGACTCGCCGGAGATGGCCGCGCTGGTGGCCTACGAACAGGCCTACGACATTCCGCAGGTCGACGCGTACACGTACGCCCGCCCCGAGGCCGGCCTCCAGTACCCGGTGTACGGCGGCTACTCCGGCAGCGTCGACGGCGCGCGCGCCGAGGTGACCGAGGCCGGCCGTTCGGGACCGTTCGGCTACCTCGAAGGAGCGGTACCGTTCGAGGACAACTCGCCGACGGTGGGCGAGAGTTACGCGTACCTGTCGACCCCGGTGGCCGGCGCCGACTTCACCCCGTACGTCGAGGCGCCGATCCCGGGCACGGCCCGGCGGGGCTCGCTGGTGGGCGAGTACCGGCACGACGGGCGGCGCGAACTCGTCGTCACCTTCGTCTACAACCGGTACCAGCAGCAGTTCCGGCTGCTGGCACGCGGCATCGTCCAGTGGATGACCGGCGGTGTGCACCTCGGCGCCTCCCGCAACTACTTCGCCGTGCACGTCGATGACGTGTTCGCCGCCGACGACCGCTGGAACCCGGCCCTCAACTGCACGCCCGGCGACGTCGACTGCACGGATCCGAACGCCACTCCCGACCCGATCCGTATGACACCCGCGGACGTCGACCACGCCACCGCCTGGCAGCGCGAGCACGACTTCACCCTGGACCTCGCCTACAACGGCGCCGGCAGCGTCGACCACCGCGAGGACAACAACGGCGCCGACCCGCTCGCAGACAGGTTCGTCGCCGAGCGCGGCGCGTTCCGCTGGATCAACCACACCTACACGCACGCCTTCCTCGGCTGCGAACAGGACACAACGGTGGTGCCCTGGCGGTGCGCCACCGACGCGGACGGAGGCACCAAGTGGGTCGGCAGGGACGACCTCTCCGACGAGATCGCCCACAACCGCGTCTGGGGCCGCATCGCGGGACTGCCGCTGGACGACGGCGAGTTGGTCACCGGTGAGCACTCCGGGCTGCGGGTCCTGCCCCAACAGCCTGCCGACAACCCCAACCTGACGCTCGCCCTCGCCGACAACGGCATCACCTGGCTGGCCTCGGACAACTCCCGCGAGCCCGGCCAACGTCAGGTCGGAGCGGCCACGACCGTCCCGCGCCACCCGATGAACATCTTCTACAACGCCGGGCGGGCGGCCGAACAGGTCGACGAGTACAACTGGATCTACACCAGCCGCGCGCAGGGCGGCAGCGGCATCTGCGAGGACAACCCGGCCACGACCACCTGCCTGGCCGCCCCGCTCGACACCGCCACCGGCTACACGGAACACATCGTGCCCCTGGAGCGGCAGATCGCCCTCGGCCACGTCCTCGCCAACGACCCCAAGCCGCACTTCATCCACCAGTCGAACCTGGCGGAGGACCGCATCGCCTACCCGGTCCTGGACGGCGTCCTCCAGACCTACGACGCACTCTTCGCCGAGAACACCCCGGTGGTCAATCCGCGGATGAAGGACATCGGAAGCGAACTCCGGCGGCGCGCCGCATGGCACTCGGCCGTACAGAGCGGACAGGTCACGGCCTACCGCATCGGCGGCACCGTCACCGTAGAGGGCCCGGACGGGGTGGCGGTTCCCGCGACGATGCCCGAGGGCACCACACGGGCCGGCTCTCCCTTCGGCGAGGCCTACGCGGGCGAACGGTCCGGCTGGACGTCCTCCGTGACCGCACCGCTCACCCTCACGCTGCCGCCGTCCGCCGCCCCGTCCACCGCCACCGACGCGGTCGGCTCCGCACCGGCCACCGGCCCGGCCCCGGGCACCCGCGTGCCCGAGGGCGTGGCCGAGCCGGTCTCCCCCGCCGCGGGGAACTGACCGGCGCATCCGGCAGTGAGGCCCTGGCCGCCCACCGGCGGCCGGGGCCGGCACGACCACCCCACACCTCGGCCGTGGAGCACACCGATGCACGATCACCACGGCGCGCGACGCTCCGGCGCCACGCGCGTCACCCTGCTCACCGAAGGCACCTATCCGCACAGTCACGGCGGTGTGAGCGTCTGGTGCGACCAGCTCGTCACCGGCATGCCCGACGTCGACTTCGACGTCATCGCCGTCACCGGCACCGGACGGGAGCCGCTCGTGTGGGACCTGCCGGGCCATGTCTCGAGCGTGCTCTCCGTCCCCATGTGGGGCGAGGTGCCGCAGGGCCGGCCGCCCCGCGGCCGTTCCCGCCGCCGGCTCGCCGACGCGTACGAACGGTTCCTCACCGCGCTGGTCGACCCCAGCGCCGAGGACGGCTTCGCGCCCGCCCTTCACACCCTGGCGCGGGCGGCTGCCGACGGACTGCTCAGCCCCTTCCTGCGCGGCGACACGGCGATCGCGATCCTGACCGCCGTATGGACGCGCCCCGGGACGGCCGTGCGCGAGGCGGGGCCGACCCTGCACGACGCGCTCACCGCCACCGCCCTGCTCGAGCACGCCCTGCGCCCGCTGGCCGCGCCGCCGCCCGAGGACGGGGTCGCGCATGCCGTCAGCGGCGGTGTCGCCGTGCTGCCGGGGCTGGCCGCCCTGGAACGGCACGGTGTTCCGCTGCTGCTGACCGAGCACGGCGTCTACCTGCGCGAGCGTTATCTCGGCTACCGCACCGCCCCCTACCGCTGGCCGGTCAAGGCGGTGGTCCTGGGCTTCTTCCGGCTGCTGGCGGAGGAGACCTACCGCAGAGCGGCGCTGATCACGCCGGGCAACCGTTACAACCGGCTCTGGGAGGAGCGGGGCGGTGCCGACCCGGCGTCGATCCGCACCGTCTACAACGGCGTCGACCCCGCCGCCTTCCCGCCCGCCGGACCCGAGCCGGAGACGCTCACCCTCAGCTGGGCCGGACGCGTCGACCCGATCAAGGACCTGGAGACCCTGATCCGCGCGTCGGCCCTCGTGAGGGCAGAACTGCCCGGAGTGCGGCTGCGGTTGTTCGGCGGGACGCCGCGGGGCGGGGAAGGCTACCGGGAGCGCTGTCAGGAGCTGGCCGCCGAGCTGGGACACGCGGACGCCGTGACCTTCGAGGGGCGCGTCGACGACATCAAGGACGCCTACGCGGCCGGGAACGTGGTGATGCTGTCCAGCATCAGCGAGGGATTCCCCTTCACGCTGATCGAGGCCATGTCGTGCGGACGGGCGACCGTCTCGACCGACGTGGGCGGAGTACGGGAGGCGGTCGGCGACACCGGTCTCGTGGTGCCGCCGCGCGACCCGGCCGCGATGGCCGCCGCCGCGCTGGAGCTGCTGGGCGACCCCGCGCGGCGCCGGGCGATGGGTGAGGCGGCGCGGCTGCGGGTGATCGAGCAGTTCACCCTCCGCCGGACCATCGACACCTTCCGCTCCATCTACCGGGAACTGTCGGCACCGGCGGCCGTGCGGCAGCCCGTCGTCCTCGCGCCCGCGGGTTCCCGGACCGCCGCCCCTCTCCCGCCCGACCCGCGGTCCCCGGCCGGCGCGACGACGAGGAGCGTGGCGCTGTGAGCGGACCGATGGCCCTCGAGCCGGGTGGCGCGGAGCAGGACACGCTGGCGCTGCGGCTCGCCGGGCCCGGCCCGGCGCTTTTCGGCCGGGACGAGGACAGCACACTCATCCTCCGGCTGCCCGAACAGGGCCCGGACGAGGACGCGGTCAACCGGCTCGCCGCCGACCTGGCCGACCGCATCGGCCCGGCCGTCCACCCGTACGAGGTGGCCGCGCTGTTGGAGGCCGAAGGGCTGTCCGCAGAGGTGATCCGGCACCGGTACGGACACGAGAACGTCTTCTCGCTCGCCTCGGCGCTGTACGAAAGGGTGCCCCGGACCTTTCCCGAACCGCCCGCCGCTGCCGACCCCTGGCGGCCGGACACGGTGCGATGCCTGCTGCGGGGGGTGCTGTTCGCGCTGCCGGCCCTGGCGTATCTGCTCACCGCTCCGCTGTGGCGCGTCGACCGGCACGCCCCCGTCCTGATCGTGGCGGCCGTCGCCTCCTGGGCGTGGGGGCAGGCGCTGGGCCATCGGGCGCACCTGCGGCTGGTGACGGGACGCCGGGAAGCGGCACGCACCCTGCTGGCCGGGTCCGTGCTGGGCGCGGCGGTGGCGACGGGCCTCGCCGCGCTGCCCGCCGGTGGCGGTCGGGTGACCGCGGTGGCCGCCGCCCAGTCGCTGTATCTGGCCGCGGCGGGCGTGCTGCTCGTCCTGGGCCGGGAGCGGCTGCTGCTGGCCGCACTCAGCCCGTTGATCGCCGGCGCCGCGGTGCTGCCGTGGTGGGAGCCCGGCCCCCTGCTGCGCACAGCCCTGCCTCTGCTGGCGGTGCTGGCCACGCTCGCCGCCTGCGCACGGGTCCTGTGGGCGGGCCTGGCCACCCCGGCCGCCTCCGACGGTCCACGGCCGGGCTTGAACTCCTCCCTGCCGTACGGCCTGTTCGGGCTGGCGGCGGCGGTGCTCGTCATGCTGGAGGGCCGGCGGCACCCGTACGCGGTGATCGCGCTGACGCTGAGCATGGGCCCTGCGGAGTGGCTGCTGTACCGCTATCGGGGCTGGTCCCTCGCCGCACTGCGCGTCAGCGCGACCCAGGGAGCGTTCCGGCTGCGCTCGGCCGGCGTACTGGCCATGTGCCTGACCGGCTACCTCCTTCTGTTGCTGCCCCCGGCGCTGCTCACCGGCTCCGACCCGGCCGCGCTGCTGCTGCTCGCGGCGACCCTGTGGACCGCCCTGCTTCTCCAGGCGTTCGGCGTGGCCTGGCCACCGGCCGCGCTCTGCCTGCTCGCCGCGGGCTGCGCCGGGGCGGTCATCCGGCTGGACCTGCCACCGGGCCCGGCCGTGCTGCCCCTGGGGTGCGGCGTGGCCGCGGTCTCTCTCGGGGCCTGCGCGATCCGCCTTCTCGGCAGACCTTCGCCGCACGCCTGACCGCCGGGCACCGCACCGGTGCATGCCGCTCACCCGAAGATCTCCGGCCGTCCCGCTCGGCCGGAACACACCAGCTCTGCCACTCGACCGGACGAAAGGACCCATGAGTTGACCTCCGCACCGCTCGCCGCCGTCACCGGAGCCGAAGGATTCATCGGCTCGCACCTCACGGAGGCGCTCGTCGCCTCCGGCCACCGCGTCAGAGCCATGGCCCAGTACAACTCGTTCTCCTCCTACGGCTGGCTGGAGACCCTGCCCGCCGACGTCCTCGACCACGTGGAGATCGTCCTCGGCGACGTACGCGACCCCGGCTCGGTGCGCGGCCTGCTCGAAGGCGCCGACTGCGCGTACCACCTCGCCGCGCTCATCGCGATCCCGTACTCCTACCAGGCCCCGCACAGTTACGTGGACACCAACGTCACCGGCACGCTCAACGTGCTGGAGGCGGTGCGCGCGCTGGGGACGCCGCGTCTCGTGCACACCTCGACCAGCGAGACGTACGGCACCGCGCAGACCGTGCCGATCACCGAGGACCATCCCGTCAACACCCAGTCGCCGTACGCCGCTTCGAAGGCCGGTGGGGACCGGCTGGCCGACAGCTACCACGCCAGTTTCGACACGCCCGTGGTCACGCTGCGGCCCTTCAACACCTTCGGCCCGCGCCAGTCGATGCGCGCCGTGATCCCCACCGTCATCGGCCAGGTGGCCGCCGGGCAACGGACCATCACCCTCGGCGACCTGCGCCCCACCCGGGACTTCACCTTCGTCGAGGACACCGCGCGGGCGTTCCTCGCGGTGGGTACCGCACCGGCGGACCAGGTCGTCGGCCGCACCCTCAACGCCGGGACCGGCGGGGAGATCTCCGTCGGCGACCTGGTCGCGCTGATCGGCAAGGTCATGGACGCCCCGCTCGACGTGCGTGAGGACCCCGAGCGCCTGCGGCCCGCGGGCTCCGAGGTGATGCGGCTCGTCGCCGACGCGACCCGGCTGACGGCGGCGACCGGCTGGCAGCCCCGCCACACGCTGGAGGAGGGCATCACGCGGACCGTGGAGTGGTTCGGCGATCCGGCCAACCTGGCCCGCTACAAGACCGGCATCTACAACATCTGACCCGACCGGCACCCACTCGCAGGAGGTACTCCCATGCACGCAGTGATCCTGGCCGGAGGAAAGGGCGTCCGGCTGCGGCCGTACACCACCGCGCTGCCCAAGCCACTCGTCCCCATCGGCGACCAGCACACCATCCTGGAGATCGTGCTGCGCCAGCTGTCCACGGCCGGCTTCACCCACTGCACCATCGCCATCGGCCACCTCGGCGAGATCATCCGCGCCTACGTCGGCGACGGTTCACAGTGGGGCATGACCATCGACTACGCCACCGAGGAGAGCCCGCTGGGCACCATGGGCCCACTGCTCACCCTCCGCGACCGTCTGCCGGATGACTTCCTGGTCATGAACGGCGACGTGCTCACCGACCTCTGCTACGCCGACGTGCTGCGCCGGCACGAGACGTCGGGCGCGCCCCTGACCATCGCCACCTACGCCCGCAAGGTGCACATCGACTTCGGGGTGCTGACCACGGACGCGAGCCGGGTCGTCGCGTTCACGGAGAAGCCCAGCATCGACTACCGGGTGTCCATGGGGGTCTACGGCGTCTCGAGGGCCACGCTCGACGGCTACACGCCCGGCCTGCCGCTGGGCTTCGACGAGCTGGTGCTGGACCTGCTCGCCGCCGGACGGCCGCCGCACGCCTACGAGTTCGACGGCTACTGGCTGGACATCGGCCGCCCCGACGACTACGACCGTGCCAACGCGGAGTTCACCAGCCGCAAGTCGCTTCTGCTCAAGGGAGCCTGAGCACACATGCGCATCCTCGTTCTCGGTGCCACCGGTTACCTGGGCGGCCACGTCGCCGAGCGGCTGCGTGCCCTGCCGGGCACCCGGGTGCTCGTCGGCGGCCGCTCGACCGCCGTCGACGTCACCCTCGACCTCGCGTCCGATCGTCCGCGGCAGCTGGCGCAGGCGCTGGCGTCGGCAGCGCCCGACGCCGTCGTCAACTGCGCGGGCGCGACCGGCACCGACGCCGTCACCCTGGCGGAGGTGAACGCCCGCGGCCCCGCCGTGCTGTGCGCCGCGCTGCTGGAGGCGGCTCCCGCGGCCCGCCTGGTGCATCTGGGCTCCGCCGCCGAGTACGGCCCCGGCACGCCCGGCCGGCGGGTGGCGGAGTCGGCGGCGACCCGCCCGGCCGGCCCGTACGGTGCGACGAAGCTGGCGGGCACGGTGGCGGTGACCGCGTCGGGTCTGGACGCGGTGGTGTTGAGGGTGGGGAACCCGGTGGGCCCGGGAGCGCCGCCCACCGGGCTGCCCGGCCGGGTCACCGCCATGCTCACGGACGCCGGGGGCGACCCGGACGCGGCCTTGAGGCTCGGTGACCTGTCCGCCCACCGCGACTTCGTGGACGTACGCGACGTGGCCCGGGCGGCGGAGCTCGCGGCCACCACCCCGGGACCGCTGCCGCCGATCCTCAACATCGGCGGCGGCGAGGCGGTCCAGGTGCGTGACCTGGTGCGGACGCTGGCCGGCGTGGCCGGTTTCCGGGGGCGGATCGTCGAGGAGGGCGCGAGCGACTCCGCGCGGTCCCCGCAGGTGTCGTGGCAGTGCTCCGACATCACGGCCGCCCGCGAAGCCCTCGGCTGGCGGCCGTCGTATCCCCTCGACGCGTCGCTGGCGGCGCTGTGGGCGGCCGGGTGCCGCAGAGAAGGGGCGTCGGCACGGTGAGCCTGCTGATCCCGCTGTACGTCCATCCGGCAGAGGACCCGGCCGCGTGGCACCGGCTCATCACCCGGGCCGCCCGTACCTGGGGCGTCGTGCTCAACCCCGCCAGCGGGCCCGGTCACGTGCCGGATCCTGCGTTCGCCGCCGCGGCCGACGCACTGCGCACGGCGGGGGCCCGGCTGCTCGGCTACGTCGACACGGACTACGGCGCACGCGACCCGGAGCAGATCACGGCCGATCTGCGCAGGCACCAGGAGTGGTACGCCATCGACGGCTGCTTCCTGGACCAGGTGACCGCCGGGCCGCACGGTCTGCCGGCCTGCCGCCGGCTGGTGCGGTCCGTCCGCCGCCTCGGCGCCTCGACCGTCGTCCTCAACCCGGGCGTGCATCCCGCTCCCGGCTACGCGCGGCTCGCCGACCTGACCGTCACCTTCGAGGGCCACTGGTCCACGTACGTGTCGGCGTTCGACCGTCCCTCGTGGACCGCGCGGCAGCCGCCGGAACGGCTGTGCCACCTCGTCTACGGGGTGCCCGAACTGCTGGTGCCGCTCGCCGTGCGCACCGCACGCGAGCGGGGCGCGGCCGTGTGCGGACCCGTGACGGGAGAACCGCCCAACCCCTGGTCCCGGCTGACCCCCGCGCTGACCGCGACGGACCGATGAGGCGCCTCCCATCGGTCCTCGTCGTCGCTGTGGCCGTCATGGCAGCTCTGGCCGCTCTGGCGGCATGCGCCGGCGGCCACGATCGCACGGACGGCAGGCGCGCCGGCCCCGTCTGGCAGCCGCGCCCCGGACTGGCCTGGCAGTGGCAGCTCGACGGCAGGGTCGACCCGTCGGTCGACGTGCCCGTCTACGACATCGACGGCTTCGAGAACACCGCCTCGGACGTCGCCCGCCTGCACCGGGACGGCCGCAAGGTGATCTGCTACGTCAACGTCGGGGCGTGGGAGGACTTCCGTCCCGACCGGCACGACTTCCCCCGCTCGGCGCTGGGCAGGCCCAACGGCTGGCACGGCGAGCGCTGGCTGGACATCCGCCAGGTCTCGGCCCTGCGGCCCGTCATGGAACGCCGGTTCGACATCTGCCGGGACAAGGGGTTCGACGCCGTGGAACCGGACCTGGTCGAGGGCTACGGCAACGACACCGGCTTCCCGCTCACGGCGCACGACCAGCTCCGGTACAACCGCATGATCGCGGACATCGCGCACGAGCGCGGGCTGGCCGTGGGCCTCAAGAACGACCTGGCCCAGATTCCGCACCTCGTGGACGACTTCGACTTCGCGGTCAACGAGGAGTGCGCACAGTACGACGAATGCGCACTGCTCGAACCGTTCATCGCGGCGGGCAAGGCGGTCTTCCACGTGGAGTACGCGCAGCCCACGGCCGGGTTCTGCCCGGCGGCCCGGGGGCTGCGACTGTCGTCGATGCTCAAGAACCCGGAACTGGGCACCTGGCGCGAGCCCTGCTGACGGGCGGTGCCGGCGCGTCGATCCGGACGCGGCCCGGTGCCGCCGCTGCGCCTTCGGCCCGGGTGTCAGCTCTCCTGGGTGCTGTGCCGGTAGAAGTCGACCGTGGCCGGAGGCAGCGGGGTGTTGCCGAGGATGAGGTCGGCCGACTTCTCCGCGAGCATCATCACCGGTGCGTAGATGTTTCCGTTGGTGAGGTACGGCATCGCGGACGCGTCGACCACGCGCAGCCCTTCGAGTCCGTGCACCCGCATGGAGGTGGGGTCCAGCACCGACATCTCGTCGACGCCCATGCGTGCGGTGCAGGACGGGTGGTACGCGGTCTCGGCGTCGCGGGCGACCCAGTCCAGGATCTCCTCGTCCGTCTCGACCCCGGGACCGGGTGACAATTCGCCTCCGTCGTACAGGGCGAAAGCCGGCTGGGACAGGATGTCGCGGGCGACATGAATGGCCTCCACCCACTCCTTCCGGTCGTTGGGTGTGGACAGATAATTGAACCGCAGCGCCGGATGCACCCTCGGGTCCCGGGACTTGATTTTCACCGAGCCGCGCACATCCGAATACATGGGTCCGATGTGCACCTGGTAGCCGTGCTCCGCGCCGACCGGTGTGCCGTCGTAGCGCACCGCGATGGGCAGGAAGTGGAACATCAGATTGGGATAGCGCACGACGTCGTTTCCGCGTACGAAACCGCCGGCCTCGAAATGGTTGGTGGCCGCCGGTCCGGTGTGGAAAAGCAGCCACTGGAGACCGATCGCGGGCCGCCTGGACCATTTGAGCGACGGGTTGTACGAGATCGGCAGCTTGCAGGCGTGCTGCACATAGACCTCGAGGTGGTCCTGGAGGTTCTCGCCCACACCGCGCAGCTCGTGCACCATGTCGACGCCCAGCGGCCGCAGTTCGTCGGGATTGCCGATTCCGGACAGCTGCAGCAGCTGCGGCGTGTTGACGGCGCCTCCGCAGAGGATCACCTCGCCGCCGAAGTCCCGCCGGCGTTCCCGGCCGAACCGGCGGTAGTCCACACCCACCGCACGCTTGCCCTTGAACAGCACCCGGTCCACCTGCGAGAAGCACTGCACCGTCAGGTTCGGCCGCTTCTTGACCGGGTGGAGGTAGGCGCGCGCGGCGGACCAGCGCCGCCCGCGCCGGATGTTGCGGTCGAAGCGGGCGAACCCTTCCTGCCGGTAGCCGTTGACGTCGGAGGTCAGCGGGTGACCGGCCTGCTGCGCGGCCTCGAGGAAAGCGGAGAACAGCGGGTTGGCCGCGGGACCGCGTTCCAGCCACAGCGGGCCGCCCTGGCCGCGCCAGTCGTCGGCACCGGCCACGCAGTGCTCCATCCGTTTGTAATACGGAAGGCAATGCGCGTAGTCCCACGTTTCCATGCCCGGGTCGGACGCCCAGCGTTCCAGGTCCATCGGATTTCCGCGCTGGAAAATCATCCCATTGATGGAACTCGACCCGCCGAGGAGCTTCCCGCGGCCCTGGGTGACACGCCTGCCGTCCATGAACGGTTCCGGTTCGGAGACGTAGCACCAGTCGTAGAAACGGTTGCCGATGACCATCGTCAGCGCGGCGGGCATGTGCGTGAAGATGTCCCAGATCCAGTCGGGCCGGCCCGCTTCCAGGACCAGGACCTTGTTCTCCGGATCAGCACTGAGCCGGTTCGCCAGTGCGCAGCCGGCCGAGCCCCCGCCGACGATGATGTAGTCGTACTCCGTCCGGCCCATGCCGCTCCTCGGGTTCTTTGCACTCCCCATCGTGACGCGCTCAACATAAACAACGGGGAATTCCGGCGCGCGACGGTGCGGCTGCATTCGGCTCAACCATCGTGGACGCGGGTGACGACGGAGGCGCCGACGGCCGTGGCGGCGTTGCCGGCAGTCTTCGACCACGGTGCACGGCCGTCCCTGGCCCCGCGGGCAACGCTCCGGACCGCCGCACACGCATGCCATGCGGACGGAAGGGCAAGGACCTCACTACCTGCGACCATGGTGACGTGACCGTAGCTCGGTGCCCTGCGCGGCTTCCGGCGATCGGTCACCTGCCGGGCACGAGCCGCCCGGCAGCAATCTTGCGCTCCTTCGCGGACCAGCGAGAACGTAGGCCAGAAGCGCACCCTGCCGAGCTTCCCAGGAGACACCCATGAGGATGCTGATCAACGTTCCCGAGACCGTGGTCGCGGACGCCCTCCGCGGGATGGCGGCGGCCCACCCCGATCTGGCCGTGGACGTGGACAACCGGGTGATCGTGCGGCGTGACGCGCCCGTCGCGGGGAAAGTGGCGCTCGTTTCCGGGGGCGGCTCGGGGCACGAGCCGCTGCACGGCGGGTTCGTCGGGCACGGGATGCTCGACGGCGCCTGCCCCGGGGAGGTGTTCACCAGCCCGGTGCCCGACCAGATGGTGCGGGCCGCCGCCGCCGTCGACAGCGGTGAGGGCGTGCTGTTCATCGTGAAGAACTACACCGGTGACGTGCTGAACTTCGACATGGCGGCCGAACTCGCCGAGGACGAGGGGGTGCGGCTGGGAAAGGTCCTCGTCAACGACGACGTCGCGGTGACCGACAGCCTGTACACGGCGGGGCGGCGCGGCACCGGGGCGACCCTGTTCGTGGAGAAGATCGCCGGGGCCGCCGCGGAGGAGCGGGCACCGCTGGAGCGGGTCGAGGCGATCGGCCGGCAGGTGAGCGGCTCCTCCCGCTCCTTCGGCGTGGCGCTCAGCGCGTGCAGCACGCCGGCGAAGGGCAGCCCCACCTTCGATCTTCCGTCCGGCGAGCTGGAGTTGGGCATCGGCATCCACGGCGAACCGGGGCGGGAGCGCCGCCCGATGATGACGTCGCGGGAGATCGCCGACTTCGCCGTCGACGCCGTGCTGGAGGACCTGCGGCCCACCGGCCCGGTGATCGCGCTGGTCAACGGGATGGGCGCGACGCCGCTGCTCGAGCTGTACGGGTTCAACGCCGAGGTCCAGCGTGTGCTGGCGGAGCGGGACGTGGCGGTGGCCCGTACGCTCGTCGGCAACTACGTGACCTCCCTCGACATGGCCGGCGCCTCGGTGACGCTCTGCCAGGTGGACGAGGAGCTGCTCCGGTTGTGGGACGCGCCGGTGCAGACTCCGGCGCTGCGCTGGGGACGTTGAGAGCTGAAGCATCAAGATCACCATTCGAACCGACTGATCCCAGGGAGTTCTTGTGCTCGACGCCGAATTCTTCCGCCGTTGGCTGGCCGCGGTCGCGGCCTCGGTCGACCGGGAGGCGGACCGACTGACCGAGCTGGACTCGGCGATCGGCGACGCGGACCACGGCAGCAACCTCAGGCGGGGGTTCACGGCCGTCGTGGCGGTCCTGGAGAAGGAGCCCCCGGCGACGCCGGGCGCCGTGCTGATGCTGGCCGGACGACAGCTGGTGTCGACGGTCGGCGGGGCGTCGGGCCCGCTGTACGGGACGCTGCTGCGGCGCACCGGCAAGGCGCTGGGGGACGACGCCGAGGTGACACCGGGGCAGCTGGCCGAAGCACTGCGGACCGGCGTGGCCGCGGTGGCCCAGCTCGGCGGGGCGAAGGCCGGTGACAAGACCATGCTGGACGCGCTCGAGCCGGCGGTGGCGGCGCTCGGCGACTCCACACGGACGTTCGCGGCGGCCCGCGAGGCGGCGGATCGGGGAGCGACGGCCACGGTGCCGTTGCAGGCGCGCAAGGGCAGGGCGAGCTACCTCGGTGAACGGAGCATCGGTCACCAGGACCCGGGCGCCACATCGTCGGCGCTGCTGCTGGCGGCGCTCGCCGAGACGGCGGACGCGGCGGAGGGAACGGCCGGATGAGCGGCGGCGGCAAGCGGGTGGGCATCGTTCTGGTCTCGCACAGCAGGGAGGTCGCCACCGCGGTCGCCGAACTGGCCGAGGGACTCGCGGGCGGCGGCGATACGGCGCCGGTGGCCGCGGCGGGCGGCACGCCCGACGGGGGCCTCGGCACCAGCTCGGAACTGATCACCGCCGCGGCGGAGCAGGTCGACGGCGGCGCGGGCGTCGCCGTCCTCGTCGACCTGGGCAGCGCCGTCCTGACGGTCAAGGCCCTGCTGGCCGAGGGCGACGAACTTCCCCCGGTACCCGCCTGGTGGACGCGCCGTTCGTGGAGGGCGCGGTCGCGGCCGTGGTGACGGCCTCCGCCGGCGCCGACCTGGACGCGGTGGAGGCCGCGGCGTCGGAGGCGTACGGCTACCGCAAGCAGTGACGGACGGGCGGTTCGGCGGCGGGTGTGGCGAACAGCTCACCCCGCCGCCCCCGGGTGCGCCCGTGCGCGGCTTGTGATGTCGCTGGTCAACGCATTAGTGTCACGGGGCCTTGGTGTTCGGGAAACCGGTGCGGTACCGGTGCGGCCCTCGCCACTGTGATCGGGAAGTCCGGCTCCACCCCCTCACGGGGAGCCACTGGGACACCGCGTGAACGCGCGGTGCCCGGGAAGGCGGAGTCCGGGCGGCATGACCCGTCAGCCAGGAGACCGGCCAGGGTGCGTTGTCCATCCACGAGGTGCTGGAGAGGGTCTCCCACATCATGCATATAGCCGAGGGGTATCTGCCCCCGCTGCACGCGGTCGCCTGGGGCGTCGCGTCGGCCCCGTTCGTCGTCCACGGCGTGCGGGCCCTGAACCGCGAGGTCAGGTCCAATCCGGAATCGACGTTGCTGCTCGGCGCGTCCGGGGCGTTCACGTTCGTCCTGTCGGCGCTGAAGATCCCGTCGGTGACGGGCAGCTGTTCGCACCCGACCGGCACGGGCCTCGGGGCCATTCTGTTCAGACCGCCGATCATGGCGGTGCTCGGCACCATCACCCTGCTGTTCCAGGCACTCTTGCTGGCGCACGGCGGGCTCACCACGCTGGGCGCGAACGTCTTCTCCATGGCGGTCGTCGGACCGTGGGCGGGATACGCGGTGTACCGGCTGCTACGCCGATTCGACGTGCCGCTGATGGTGAGCGTGTTCTTCGGCGCGTTCGTCGCCGACCTGTCCACGTACTGCGTCACCAGCGTGCAGTTGGCGCTGGCGTTCCCGGACCCGGGCAGCGGTATCCCCGGCGCGCTGGCGAAGTTCGGCGGCATCTTCGCCGTCACGCAGCTCCCGCTGGCGGTCAGCGAGGGGCTGCTCACCGTGCTGGTGATGCGACTGCTCAGCCGGTCCAGCACGGGTGAACTGACCAGGCTCGGTGTGCTGGTCACGGGCGCGAAGAAGGAGGCGTCGGCCCGATGAGCCGTAACGCGAGGATCAACACCCTGCTGCTGCTCGCCGTGGCGGCGCTGGCCGTACTGCCGCTCGTCCTGGGGCTCGGGGACCACAAGGAGGAGCCGTTCGCCGGCGCCGACGGCGAGGCGGAGGCGGCGATCACGGAACTCGAGCCGGACTACGAGCCGTGGTTCACCCCCCTGTACGAACCGCCGTCCGGCGAGGTCGAGTCGGCGCTCTTCTCCCTCCAGGCGGCGCTCGGCGCGGGCGTCCTGGCGTACTACTTCGGCCTGCGCAAGGGCCGCCGGCAGGGCGAGGAGCGGGCGGCGGCAGAGCGGGCCGGGGACGGGACGCCGGACGACCCGGCACCCGACCCCTCGATCCCCGGCTCGCGCAGCGAGGGCACCGACCCCACGACGACGGCGCCCTAGCGCCGATGCTGCCGATCGACGCGGCGGCACACAGCAGTCGCTGGCGCCGCCGCCACCCCTGCGAAAAAGCCGCCCTCGGCCTCGGTCTGACCGTCACGGCCGTCTGCCTGCCGCCCTGGCCGGGTGCCGTTCTCGTCGCCGCCGCGACGGTCGCGATCCTGCTCGGTCCGGCCGGGGTGGCACCGCGCCAACTGTGGCGGGCGTTCCGCATCCCGCTCGGGTTCTGTGTCACCGGAGCCGTACCGCTGCTGTTCTCGGTGGGAGGTCCCGACGGCATGATGGCCTTCGCACCCGACGGGCCCGGGGACGCCGCGCGACTGCTGCTGCGTACGTCCGCCGCGTCGCTGGGTGTGCTGCTGTTCGCGTTCACGACACCCGTGTCGGACGTGCTGCCCCGGCTGGTCCGCGCGGGCGTGCCGCCGGCCGTGGTGGACGTGGCGCTCGTGATGTACCGGATCAGCTTTCTGCTCCTGGACGCCGTGGCCAACATCCGCCAGGCGCAGGCCGCCCGTCTCGGCCATGCGAGCCGGACTGCCGCCTGGCGGTCGCTGGCCGGCCTCGGCGCGACCGCTTTCGTGCGCGCCTTCGACCGGGCCGGCCGTCTGCAGGCCGGGCTCGCGGGCCGCGGATACGACGGCACGTTGCGGGTGCTGGTGCCGCGGGCGACCGTGTCGCGACCGTTCCTCGCCATGGTCGCCGCGTTGCTGTCCGGGATCGTCGCCCTCACTCTCGCGCTCGAAAGGTGTCTGCCATGAACCGCTCCCCCGCGGGCCCGGCCGTCGTGGAGCTCGTCGACGCGGGTTACGCGTACGAGGACGGGCCCGCCGTGCTCAGCGGCATCGGTCTCGGCCTCGCGGAGGGCCGTTCCACCGCGCTGCTGGGGCGCAACGGCAGCGGCAAGACGACCCTGCTGCGGCTGCTGAGCGGCGGGCTGCGGCCCGCGACGGGCCGACTGCGCCTGCACGGTGAGCCGGTGACCTACGACCGGGCCGGTCTGACCCGGCTCCGCACGACGGTGCAGTTGGTCGTGCAGGACCCGGACGACCAGCTCTTCGCGGCGTCGGTCGAACAGGACGTGTCGTTCGGTCCGATGAATCTCGGGCTCGCCGAGGACGAGGTACGGGTCCGGGTCGACGAGGCGCTGGCCGCGATGGACATCGTGGCCCTGCGGGACCGGCCCACGCATCTCCTCTCGTACGGCCAGCGCAAACGGGCCGCGATCGCGGGCGCCGTGGCGATGCGGCCGAGGGTGCTCATCCTGGACGAACCGACCGCCGGACTCGACCCGCACGGCCAGGAGCGGCTGCTCGAGGTCCTCGGCCGGCTGCGCGCCTCCGGGACGACGGTCGTGATGGCGACGCACGACGTCGACCTGGCGCTGCGCTGGGCCGACGACGCGGCCGTGCTCTCACCGGACGGCCTGCGCACCGGTCCTGTCGGTGAACTCCTCGCCGATCAGGCCCTGTTGGACTCGGCGCGGCTGCGCAGACCGTGGGGCACGGCGGTCGCGGAGGTGCTCCGTGCCCATGGACTGCTGGGCCTCTCCGACGAGGGGCCGCGCACGCCGGAGGCCCTGGCGGCGTGGACACGGCGGGCCACGACGCCGGGGAACGACGGGGTGCAGGTCTGACCGGAGTGTGATGCGTCGCGCGGGAGAAGCATGCTCGTTCGGTGGCGTGGAAGGATGGGCCCATGGGGTCGCGACTGCCGTTCGGGGACGAGCTACGGGCCGAGCTGGGATCGCCCGGACGCTCTCGCAGACTGGACAGCAGCCCTCGTTCGCGCGTGTGGCGCGTCGAGTTGCCGGCGGTAACGGCGGTGGTGAAGCAGCTCGTCGACGGCCCCGATGCCGACGAGCGATACGCCCGCGAGGTGGCCGCCCTGCGGCTCGCCACCCGGGCCGAACCTCCTGTGGTGCCCGCGTTGCTGGCGACCGATCCCGAGTCCCGGGTCCTGGTGCTGGAGCATCTGGACCACCGGCGCCCGCCCGGCGACTGGATCGTCGACTACGCAGCCGCCTTGGCACGGCTGCACGCCACCGCCGGTGCGGAGGACGTCGGGGTACTCCCCCGATGGCAGGGACCGAACCAGGCCGACATCGCGTCCTTCCTGCGGCTGGCCGGAGCACTGGAAGTCCTTGTCGCACCTGGTGTGTCCGGCGAACTCGACGACCTCGTGGACCGGCTCGAGCAGGCATCCGGGCATGCGCTTCTCCACGGTGATCCCTGTCCCGGTAATGATCTTCACACTGCCGCCGGGGTCAGATTCATCGACTTCGAACAGGCGTCACTGGGCAGCGGCTCGATGGAGCTCGCCTACCTGCGCATCGGCTTTCCGACCTGCTGGTGCGTCACTTCTGCGTCGGAGCCGCTGCTGGAACGGGCGGAGCGCGCATACCGGGAGGAGTGGCGTGCCACGACCGGCTCCGAGACCCGGGACGGGCTCGCCGACGCGTGCGCCGGCTGGCTGCTCCGCGGCGACGCGTTGGTCGAGCGGGCGCGCCGTGACGGCACCGATCACCTGGACCGCGTTCTGCACCAGGACTGGACATGGGGCACCGCGACCGCCCGGCAACGGCTCGTCCACCGGCTCGGAGTGGTCAGCCGGATGACGGCCGAGCACCGGTCCCTGAGTGGCGTGAGCCGCCTCTGCACCGCCATGCGCCGAAGAATACTCGCTCGCTGGCCCGCCCTTCTGCCCGTACCGGCAGGACGCCCGTGAAGACCGGCCGGGGCGCCGGGCGGGACCGGCGGAGGCACTGTCGTCCGGTCCGCCGGTGTGCCACTCCGCCTGAATGATCGTCAGGGTGAGTGAGGCACAGGTACGTCCTGAACGCTTCTCAGCATTCCGCGACATGATCGTGTCCGCGGTGCGCGAGTTTCCCGGCCGCTACCCAGGGCTGGTGGACCACGAGGTACTGCTCGCGCCGCCTGGCTCACCGCTGTACGTCAGTCGCCGGCGCGGCGAGGAGGACCTGGTCGCCTACGCGGGCGAGCACTGGCGTGACCGGCCCGTGGTCCTGCCGGGCGAGGACGAGTACCTGGTTGCACCGCTGCAGGTGCGGCACTTCACGTTCGCGTCCTTGGGCTGACTCCTGGCGCGAGGCTTCGGCTGCTGTCATGTGCGCAGCCCACCCGGCTCCCGGGCGCGCCCCTTGGCCCTCGCCGGTGTCACCCCCTCGTGCGTCGACCTGCCGTCCGCGGTGCGATCCGCCGTCACGAGCGGAATTCCGGCAGCACCACGGCGAGGACATACACGAACTTACCGCATGTTTTGGACATGATGCTCCATGCTGGTTCGTGCCGCGTCAGGCCCCGCCCGGGGCGCCGCCCCTCGGCCGGGGCGGGACCCGCACATCCGACAGACGGAGGACCATGTACAGCCAGGACCACACCCGTCCGGCCTCTCCCACCCGGCGTGCCGTGCTCGGCGCCGGGATCGCAGCCGCGGGAACCGCGCTGTCCACTGCCTGCTCGGGCAGCGGCGCGGAGCGCGCAGGCGGCACCGGACGGGCGGCCACGGACGTCGGCGGCGAAGGCTCCGTCGTCGCGGACGGCAAGAAGCTCCGGCCCACATGGACACCCAGTCCCGAAGGCAAGCTCCGCGGTCTCACCTTCACGGCCACGCCGGCCACGGTCGGGATCGGCGGCGGACGCACCGTCAGGACCTCGGTGTACGACGGCGAACTGCCCGGCAAGGAGGTGCGGATCACCGCCGGCGACACACTCGAGCTGACCCTCGCCAACCATCTGCCCGAACCGACCACGGTGCACTGGCACGGGATCGCCCTGCGCAACGACATGGACGGCGTGCCCGACGTGACGCAGCCACCCATCAAGCCGGGCGGCTCGTTCACCTACCGTTTCCGGGCGCCGCACCCCGGCACGTACTGGTTCCACCCGCACCTGGGCCTGCAGATCGACCGCGGGATGTACGCACCGCTGATCGTGGACGACCCCAACGAGCCCCTCGCCTACGACGCGGAATGGATCGTCCAGCTGGACGACTGGATCGACGGCGTCGGCGGCTCCAGCCCCGAGGACGTCTTCGACCAGCTCCGGAAGGGCAAGCCCGCCATGGGGCACGGCTCCGCCCACAAGCGCGGGAACAGTCACGGAGCCGGCTCCGTACCGTCGAGACCCTCAGGGGGAATCGCGGCCGGGTACGGTCCGCCGGCCGCCCGGGCGCCGGAGCGTGACGACGCGTCACCCGCTCCGAAGCGGGGCAAGGGACCCGACCGGCTGATGACGGGTGCCAACAGCCCGTTGCTCGGGGGCCACGCCGGCGATGTCGCCTACCCGCACTATCTGATCAACGGGCGCACATCCGACGACCCGGCCCAGTTCAGGGCCAGGGCCGGCGACCGGATCCGGCTGCGCATCATCAACGCGGGCGCCGAGACGCCGTTCCGCGTGGCACTCGGCGGCCACCGGATGACGGTCACCCACAGCGACGGCTTCCCCGTACGCCACCACCGGACCGACTCCCTGCTCCTCGGCATGGGCGAACGGTACGACGTACTGATCACCGCGAAGGACGGCGTCTTCCCGCTCACCGCACTCGCCGAAGGCAAGAACGGCGCCGCCATGGCCGTCCTGCGCACGGCAGGAGGCGCACTGCCCGGCCCCACTGCCCGCCCCGCCGAACTGCGGCGCGATGTTCTGCCCTCGGCCCGCCGGCTCAGGCCCCACGAATCCGTGGAATTCGACCGGCGCAGACCCGACCGGATCCTCAAACTCACTTTCACCGGCGGCATGAAGGACTACGACTGGGGCATCGACCATCGCCCCTACTCACCTGACCGCGTCCACCACGTCGAACGCGGCGAACGCGTACGCCTGGTCGTCGTCAACGCGACCGACATGTGGCACCCCGTGCATCTCCACGGCCACACGTTCGCCCTTGCCGGTATCGATTCCCTGGGGGCCCGCAAGGACACCGCCACCGTCCTGCCCCACAACAAACTCGTCCTCGACTTCGACGCCGACAATCCCGGTCTGTGGATGCTCCACTGCCACAACATCTACCACTCGGAATCCGGCATGATGACCACCCTGGCCTATGGCCCGTGACCACCCCCCCGGCGCCCGTCCGCTGTGTCCTGGGGCGGGCGCCCGGCCACGGCCCTACGGGCGTCGGCCACGCCTGTGACTGCGCCTCCCGGAGCTGACCCTCCGCCCGGATCAGGGTTCCTTGTGCGGCTGCCTCGGCGGGTGCCGGGGTCAGGCCGGGGCGCGGCCATGTCGAGCAGGGGCCGCAGCGCCTCCAAGGAGCGTGCGGGGCGGCGGTACTGCTGGGGAGGCGGCGGCACCTCGGGCGCCGGAGCGGCGCCGCCCCCGGCCCCGGCCTTCACGGCCCGCCTCGGACCACCCACGGAAGGACCCGGATGCAGCACGTCACCCTGAACAACGGCGTCGAGATGCCGATCCTCGGCTTCGGCGTCTACCAGATCCCGCCGGAGGAGACCGAGCGGGCCGTCTCCGAGGCCCTCGCGGCCGGCTACCGCCTGCTCGACACGGCGGCCGCGTACGGCAACGAGGAGGCCGTGGGCCGGGCCGTCAGGAGCAGCGGCATCCCGCGCGAGGACCTGTTCGTCACCACCAAGCTGTGGGTGCAGGACGCGCCTGCCCAGGAGAACGCCCGGCGTGCCTTCGAGACGTCGCTGGCCAAGCTCGGCCTGGACCACGTCGACCTGTACCTGATGCACCAGCCCTACGGCGACGTCTACGGACAGTGGCGTGCCATGGAGGACCTGAACCGTGAGGGCCTCGCCAAGGCGATCGGCGTCGCCAACTTCTACCCCGACCGGCTCATCGACCTGATCCTCAACAACGAGATCACGCCCGCGGTGAACCAGATCGAGACGCACCCGTTCTTCCAGCGCGCGGCCGACCAGGACCTCATGCGCGAGCGTGGCGTACAGATCCAGTCCTGGGGCGGGTTCGCCGAGGGGAAGAACAACCTGTTCACCGATCCGCTGCTGAGCGGGATCGGCGCCGAGCACGGCAAGTCCGTGGCGCAGGTCGTGCTGCGCTGGCTCGTCCAGCGCGGCGTCGTCGCGATCCCGAAGTCGGTCCGGGCCGAGCGTATGGCGGAGAACATCGACGTCTTCGACTTCGAACTCACCGGCGACCAGATGGCCGCCATCACCACCCTCGACACCGGATCGTCGCTGTTCTTCGACCACCGCGACCCGGCCATGGTCGACTGGCTCGGCAAGCGCCGCGTCGACGCCTGACCCGGCGGGGAACGGGCATGGTGCGGGCGGCACTTGCCCGGCATCACCCTGTGCATCCTTGATCCGGTCGACGTCATGACGGCCGACGGGCAACGCCGGCTGGTGGCGACCTACGGAGTCACGAGCCGGGTACGCAACGTGCGGGTGAACGGCGACGTCACGCTCAGCAGGGGTGGCCGCTCCGAGCGTCTGCGGGTCGTGGAGCTGGATGCGCGGCAGAGCGTCCCGGTGCTGAGGCAGTACCTTCGCGAGGTTCCGGTGCCCCGTCCGTACTTCGACGTGAACGCGACCTCCACGGACGAGGAGTTCGCCGCCGCAGCCGGGCGCCGTCCGGTCTTCCTGCTGCTGCCGCCGGCGTGACCGTGTGAGCCGTGCCGGCCATGGGCGCACGGCTCGGGTCCGGATCCGTTCCGGGCGTTCCGGATGCCGAATGGGCCGCGAGGCCGGACCATCCAATCAGTGGCTGTGTGTGCAGGACAGAAGCGGCACCGGGCGTGGCTGCCCGCCGTGTGCGCAGGTCGGCGTACCGCGCGGACTTGCGGGTACACGCGCACCACCGAGGAGGTTCTATGGCCATGCTGGAAAGGTCCGCGACCATCACGAGCCGAACGGCGGACGCGCCCGACGAAACCGCTGACATCGGCTGCCCGCCCGAGAGTTCGCGCGAGCGGGTCAATCGCCGGTGGAACGAAATCCTTCAGGAGACCAGGGTCGCACAGACCGGAGTCCAGATTCTGTTCGGCTTCCTGCTGAGTCTGGCCTTCACACCGGCCTTCCGTGACCTCGCCACCTTCGACCGCGGCATCTACGTCGTCACCGTGGTGCTCGGCGCCTCGGCGACGGGGGCGCTGATAGCGCCGGTGTCGATCCATCGCTTCCTGTCCGGACTGCGGATGAAGCACGAGGTGGTGGAGGCCGCAAGTCGGTTGATGGTGTGCGGTATGGTCCTGCTCGCCCTCACCATCGGCTGCACCCTGCTGTTGATCCTTCACGTCGTGCTGCCGAGCCTCTTGGCGGAACTGCTCGTCGGCGGCGTCATGTTGTGGTTCGTGCTGTGCTGGTACGTGCTGCCCCTCCGTCTTCGCCGCAAGGCCGCGCGGCGGGACAGGGCCTGACCACCCGCGGCCGGAGACGTGGTGCCCTGGGCCTGTCCGCTCCTGCGAGGTGCCGAACAGGCCCAGGGCTGATGTGGAGCCTTCGCGCGACCGTCGAGCGACGGACATTGACGTCACGTCACGTGGCGGTCAGCGAGGCCCCATCGGGCCGTGACTGTCTCGCCGCCGGACCGCCGTGAGCGTCGCCTCGGCGCTGTCGAGGAGCATGTCCAGCGCGTGCGGATACGCGCTCTCGTTCATGCGGTCGACGAGCAGCGGCGCAGTGGCGGCAATGTTCGGATGGGTGTCGGGCGGCAGCCGGGCATAGGTCGCCTGCCAGACCGTCTCGTCAGCGGTCCGGGCCGTGTCCGGAAGAGCGAGACTCGCGGCGTCGAGCGCCGCGAAGGCGAGCGTCTGGTCGATGAAGGCCTGGTAGATCCGCACCGTTTCCGGATCGGGGAACCCGGCGGAGCGCAGCACGCCGAGGATCGTCTCGTCGGCGGCGATCTCGTTCGCACGGCCACTGACCCGGCTCGCCGTGAGAACAGCGGCCTGCGGGTGCGCGAGATAGGCGGAGTGGATCCGCAGCCCGAGATCTCGCAGGTCGCCCCGCCAGTCACCCACGGGCCGACGTCCCCGCATCGCCCGGCCCATCAGCTCGTCGGCTATGGCCAGCGTCAGATCGTCGGTGCCGCGGAAGTACCGGTACAAGCTGCTCGGGTCGGCTCCCAGCGCCGTGCCGAGGCGCCGCACCGTCAACCCGTCCCGGCCGTGCTCCTTCAGCATCCGCAGCGCCGTCTCCACGATCAGCTGCTCCGAGAGGACAACGCCGTTCTTGGTCGGCCGCCTGCGCCGGCGCGCCGATTCCGTGACCACCTGCTTCGCCATCAGGGCTCCCTCCGTCCCCGTCGAGCTTATGCCAACATGATTGACGTGTTGTGCCGAGGGCCCGTTTCATGGCGGCACAGGGCTCCTGGGCCCCCGACGAAAGGCGTTCCTCATGCGAGTACTGCTGGTCGGCGCGGGCGGTGTGGGCACCGCGATCACCCGGATCGCCGCCCGCCGCTCCTTCTTCGACCACATCGTCGTCGCCGACCGCGACCTGCCGCGCGCCGAGGCGGCGGTCGCCGCGCTCGGCGAGGACGGCACCCGTTTCAGCGCGGTCCGGGTCGACGCCGGCGACCGGGAGGCGGTCACCACGCTGCTCGCGGCCGAACGGTGCGACGTGCTGCTGAACGCGACCGATCCGCGATTCGTGATGCCGCTCTTCGAGGCCTCGCTCGAGGCGCGGGCCCACTACATCGACATGGCGATGTCACTGTCGTACCCGCACCGCGACCGCCCCTACGAGGAGTGCGGGGTCAAGCTGGGCGACGCGCAGTTCGAGCGTGCCACGGACTGGGAGAAGGCGGGGCGGCTGGCGCTCGTGGGCATGGGGGTCGAGCCGGGGCTCTCCGACGTGTTCGCCCGGTACGCGGCGGACGAACTGTTCGACACGATCGAGGAGATCGGCGTCCGCGACGGTGCGAACCTCACCGTCGACGGCTACGACTTCGCCCCTTCCTTCTCCATCTGGACCACCATCGAGGAGTGCCTCAATCCGCCGGTGATCTGGGAGAAGGACCGGGGCTGGTTCACCACGGCACCCTTCAGCGAGCCCGAGGTCTTCGACTTTCCCGAGGGCATCGGCCCGGTCGAGTGCGTCAACGTCGAGCACGAAGAGGTTCTGCTGATCCCCCGCTGGGTGGACGCGGGGAGGGTCACGTTCAAGTACGGGCTCGGTGACGACTTCATCGAGACCCTGAAAACGCTGCACAAGCTCGGCCTCGACCGCACGGACAAGGTGACCGTCCCGGGCGGGGCGCAGGTGTCCCCACGCGACGTCGTCGCCGCCTGCCTGCCTGACCCGGCCACGCTCGGCGACCGGATGCACGGCAAGACCTGCGCCGGCACATGGGTGAAGGGGACCAAGGACGGCGCTCCGCGGGAGGTGTACCTGTACCACGTGGTCGACAACCAATGGTCGATGCGCGAGTACGGATCGCAGGCGGTCGTCTGGCAGACGGCGATCAACCCGGTCGTCGCCCTGGAGCTCATGGCGAGCGGCGTGTGGGCGGAGTCCGGCGTCCGCGGCCCGGAGGCCCTCCCGCCGGTGCCCTTCCTCGACCTGCTGAGGGAGTACGGCTCTCCCTGGGGCATGCGCGAGCAGTGAGCGTTGCGGCCGGACGTCCTTGCGTGTCGGGTGGGCAGCCGGGCGGCTCGGCAAGCACCGCGCCGACGCCCGGCCCGTCCCCCGGCCCCGGCGGGACATGGGCGCGGATGCCCCGGCACAACGGGGCACCGGCGGGTCGGCATCGCCGGGTCGATTCAGAAGTTGCCGTGGGCGGGTTGCCAGACCGAGCAGTCGTGGGCGAAGAGCACACGCCGTGGGTCGAATTCGGCGAGCCGGTCCAACCAGGGCGCGTGGTCGGGCAGCGGCTGCTCCACACCGTCCAGTGCGGCCTGGCGGGCGAGTTGGTCCGACGCGAACCGGGATGCGAAGTCGTGCGCCTGCCCGGCGAGGATCACCGTGCCGTCGCCTTGCCGCACGACCAGCGACTGATGTCCCAGGGTGTGCCCGGGTGTCGGGACGATCCGGACACCCGGCCTGATCTCGGCCTCCCCCGCGATTTCCTCGTAGGTCGCGCCGGGGAAGTCGACAAGCTCGTCAACGGTGTAGTCGCCGCGCCGGGCGGTGGCCAGCTCGACGTCCTGCACCAGGATCGGCTTGCCGCCCAGGAGAGGGTTTCCGCCGCAGTGGTCGAAGTGCAGGTGGCAGTTCACGACCAGAGAGATCTCGTCGAGGGTGGCTCCGGCCGCCGACAGCGCCTCCTGCAGTGGACGCCGTCGGGGCCGGTAGTGCGCTTCTGTCCCGGAGTCGGCGCTGCCGATCCCGGTGTCGAAGAGAATCAACCCTTGGTCGTGTTGCACCAGATAGGCGAGCACGGGCTCAACTCGTGGTCGGGAGCCGTCTGTTTCCGAAGCCGGTCGGATGAAGTACCCCAGGTCGAGGCGGCGCACCGCCGTGTTCTTCCCCATACGGCCACTCTGACAGGCCACGATCTGCCGTCCATTCGGTCTGCCGACAGCAGAATGGCGACCACAGTGAGCGGCGAGCGGCGAGGGTGAGCGCCACCGGTCGCCGCAGCCCCGGTCGCCGCAGCGGCCGAGCCGCGCCACGGGCGACCGTCTACTGCGGCTTGGTCGCGATCTGGATCAGGTTGCCGCAGGTGTCGTCGAAAACGGCCGTGGTGACGGGACCCATCTCCACGGGCTCCTGGGTGAAGCGGACGCCGAGACCGCGCAGGCGCTGGTACTCGGCACTCACGTCGTCGACGGCGAACTGGGCGAGCGGGATGCCGTCCTCGACGAGCGTGTCGCGGTAGGTCTTGACGGCCGGGTGGCCGGCCGGCTCGAGGAGGAGTTCGGTGCCGTCGGGCTCGTCGGGCGAGACGACGGTCAGCCACCGGTCCTCCCCGCCCACCGGGACGTCGTGCTTCTTCACGAAGCCGAGGATCTCCGTGTAGAAGTGCTCGGCCTTGGCCTGGTCGTCGACGAAGACGCTGGTCAGATGGATCTTCATGGAGTGCTCTCTTCCGGTCCGGACGTGTCCGACACGAGCCATCGCTCGGCGATCTGCCGCAGCGGGGCCGTGTCCAGGTCGTGGAACTTGTAGCGGCCCTCCCGCCTCGTCCCGACGAGCCCCGCGGCCTCCAGCACGGCGAGGTGCTGGGAGACCGCCTGACGCGAGATGCCGAGCTGGTGCTTCATGCTCAGCCGGGAGCAGATCTCGAACAGTGTCTGTCCGGACTTCTCCGCGAGCTCGTCGAGGATGGTGCGGCGGGTGGGGTCGGCCAAGGCTTTGAAGATGTCGTCGGCCACATCCCCAGCATAGGCAAGTAGGCACTTGCCTATCAAGTCCAGGTGCGTCGCGCCCCGGGCCGACCACCCTCCAGGTGTCCGGTGGCGTGCGCGGGACGCGTCGCGGGATCCTTCTCGGGGCGTCCGCGGGTGCCTGGATGGCCGCCGGGGAGGCGACCGAGGCCATCGCCATGGAGTCGGGCAACCATTGAACGCGGGGCGTGACCTGGACGGGCGCTGTGGCCGCCGAGGCCGGGCCGTGACGGCGCGGTCGGACGGAGTCGATCTTCCGCTGCTGGATCAGGTCGATCAGCTCCGGCAGGAACCGTCGCGCCGGAGCAGGGCCGCCGAGCACATGCACCGGGGAGAAGCAGACGTCGGCGGGGCTACGAAGTCCGGGGCGCGGAGGAGCCTGGAACCGGTCGGGCGACGTTGCTTCGCGCGGCTCTCGGACCGGTGGATGCGGAGCGCACGATTCCCCAACGGGGGGCCTGGCCTTCCGGGCCGAGCCCGGCCGAAGGCCCTCTATGGCCCGGGTTCCGTCAGAGATGCTCAAAGGGTCAACAGACGCGGGGAATTCACCGTCGATCAGTGGCGGGGATCCGCCATCGGAGTGAGCATGGAAGTGAGGTGAGTCACCGCTTGCACACCTTCGCGATCCGATGAGGCGTTCCTCATGTCTATCAACACCGCCCGTCCTGTCGGCCGAAAGCTCTGGCAGGAGGTGCGGAACCACCCCGGCGAAGGCCATGGTGGGGGGCGTGACAGAGGATCCGGCGGAGGGCGGCGCTTCGGCTCGCGGGACGGAGCGCGTGACGGCCGGGGCGATCGCCAGGGTCACGACCGTCGCTCCGAGCACCGCACCGACCGGCCCTCGGGGGCGGCCCCGACCGGCCCGACCGGCCTCCGGAGCCGGCGCCGGACGACGAGGCTCTCACGGAAGGACCGTTCCGGGTGGTGCGCCCGGCGGACATGCTCGTCGTCGACATCAAGCTGGTGAACCTGAAGTTCGACGGTCATCGCCTCGTACGGAGGGTTCCGGGTGAGCCGACGCTCGTCCTCTTCGGACTGCCGCCGCAGCACGTGCTGGAGGAGATCCCTCCGCCGCTGAGCACCGTCACCACCGCACTCGCCCCGATGAAGGCCTTCACCGCGGGTTCGACCCACCTCGCCTTCTCCGTGCCCGCCGACATCGACGGTCTGGAACTGTCCCTGGCCTCGTTGCTCGACTGGGCGCGGCTGGTGCCCATGACGGTGCCCGCCGGCCTGCAGGCTCCGGACACGCCGGGTTCGACGGTCTTCCAGGGCATCCCTCGTTCGGTCATCGAGTTCCCCACGCGGCTGCTGATCACCTACGACGAGCCCGTGGACTGGGTGGGGACCTGGAGCCACAACTGGTGGAAGGCAGAGCGGCGTTGTGGCACGCGCGGCTGAACAGTGAGCGGGACGGCGATGTGATGCTGCGGGCCTTCGCCACGCCCGGGGACCTGGGCGGGCCTCCCCCGATCGGCCTCCCGCGTGCCGAGACTCTGGAGGACCTCGTCACCCTCACAAGTCGGGCCGAGCTGACCGGACCCGGCGGCGGCCCGCCTCTCGTGGTGCCCAGCGCGCCGCTGCATGCCGAGCAGTTCATCGTCACGCCCATGGGGGCGTCCGCACACCTGCGGGGTGCCTGGGAGGCGCCACCGGCGTCCGAGAAGGCCCGGTTCCAGCAGGCCGGGCGGCGCTTCCCGGACCTGGTGACGTACGACCACATCACGGGACTTGGGCGTGACCAGTACATCCGGGTGGTCACGCGCGGGCGCCTGAGCACAGGCCACGAGGCCCAGCACGTGACGGAGTGCAAACGGGTGTTCGTCGCCCGTCCGGGCGACGGAATCGTCGCCTACCTGCAGCAGGAGCACCGCATCGTCGTCAAGCAGCCGGAGGTCCGGTACGGAGGCGGCACCGGTTACAAGCACGGCGGACGCGAAATGCCTTTCCGTACGCTGCGTATCACCGACCGCGTCACGCCACTGATCCAGGAGCCCCCTCCCGGCAACCCCGCTTTCTGGGTGTGCCTGCAGAGCTCCGGCAACGACCACGAGTTCACCTTGATCGGCACGGACTGCGAGGGGCGGAAGGTCAGCTTCACCGTGCCTCTGGTGTTCGTGCCCGACGGCACGGAGGCGCCTGAGCAGAAGTTGGCCCTGCTGTACGCACCCGGTCCGCGGTTGGACGGTCGGCTGAACCGGCCACTGGGCGGCCAGGTCATGGCGATGGCGCAGCCGCCCGCCGACGCGCCCGGCAGCACCAGCCACGCGGTGGGCACCCTTACGTTCGGTCTCGGTGTCCCGGATCCGGCCGGCCACCGCTTCGCGGTCGGCATGCCATATGTGTCCGCCGCGAAGGTACGCGTCCCCGCCATCGAGCAGTTCACCCCGAACGCAGGTGACCTGCCGGTCCACTTCAACGACACGTATCTCCGTCAGACGATGGAGAAGCACCCGGCGGGCGGGTACCTGGATCTGGTCGACGCGGTCGGTCTCACCTTCGGGGCCGAGAAGGCGGGAGGTGTGGCGAGTCCCAACGCCGCGGTCAAGGTGATCACCAGTCAGGCGGGTGTCGTGCCGGACGTCTTCAAGGCGGACCAGGCCACCGGTGAGGTCGTCGACGCTCTGCCCGTCGAGACGATCCAGGCGGCGTTCGCGGGCGCCAAACTGCTCGGCTTCATCGATCTCGGCCGGATCTTGGGCGGCATCGCCAAGGAGAGCCTCGGCACCCTGCGGCAGTTGGGCGACGATCAGATCGAGGCCATCCTGCGCGCGCCCGACGGCCTGCTGCCGGCGCCCGTGCTGCGTGTCCGCGACCTGGCCGACGGACAGGGCAAGGAACTGCGGTACGTGTGGAAGCCCTCGCTGAAGCAACCGCAGGACGGCCAGGACATCCTCGACGTGTCGCATGCCGCGCTGACCTTGGACGCGCGGACCCTCCGCTCGAAGGACGCCGTCGACAAGGCCACGGTGGACGGCAGACTGAGCAACTTCGCGTTGGACTTCGCCGGCATCGCCCGAGTGGAGATCGCCGACCTGAAGTTCAGCACCGGCCCGGGCAAGAAGCCCGACGTGTCGGCGAGCGGCCTGGAACTGAAGTTCAGCAACGAGCTGGAGTTCATCAACACCCTGCGCAGCGCCCTTCCGGCCGACGCCTTCGGCAGCGGCGCCTACGTGGACGTCCAGCCGGCCGGCATCCGTGCCGGCTACGAACTGGCGCTCCCGGCCATCGGTCTCGGTGTCTTCACCCTGTCCAACATCTCGCTCTCGGCCGAGCTGGCGATTCCCTTCGACGCCCGGCCGGTCTCGTTCCGCTTCTCCGTGTCCGAGCGCCAGCACCCCTTCAACGTCACCGTCTCCCTGTTCGGCGGCGGCGGCTACTTCTCCATGCTGGTGGACGCCGAAGGCGTGAAGCAGATCGAGGGAGCTCTCGAATTCGGCGGCAACGCGGCACTGAACCTCGGCGTCGCGAGCGGCGGCGTGTCGATCATGGCGGGCATCCGCTTCGCCCTCGAGGGGGACAACGTCTTCCTCGGCGGATATCTGCGGTGCAACGGCTTCCTGTCCGTGCTGGGAATCGTCACGGTGTCCGTCGAGTTCTACCTGGAACTCTCGTGGGAGAAGGTGGGCGGCCAGTCCGTGGTCCGCGGCAGGGGCACCCTGACGGTCAGCGTACGGATCGCCTTCTTCAGCAAGTCGGTCCAGCTCAGCCTGGAGCGGAGCTTCTCCGGCGCGCCGGGCGACCCCACCTTCACCGACTGCGTCAAGCCGGGCCACTGGCACGACTACTGCCTGGCGTTCGCCCCGTGACACCCGTGGGAGACGAGATGCCGTTCGAACAGCACATCAACTGGACCGTTCTCCCCGCCGGGTTCTCCGGCGACGGCAGCCAGGTCCGGGTGTCGGTGTTCGTCGCCCCCCGGCTGGTGACGGCGGCCGCGGAGGGCGTGACCACCGGGAACCGCACCACCCTGGATCACTTCCCCGATCTCGTCACCTGGCCGGAAAGGGTCAAGGCCGCCAGGTTCGAGTTCGCTGCCGGGGACGGTACCTCCGCGCCCCCCGTTTCCGTCACCGAGCCGCTGGTCCCCCAAGGCCCGCCCCCGACACCGATGCGTGGACGGCTCTCTTCGGGGCGAACACCCCGCTGGAGCCCTACGTCTTCGAGGACGCGCGCCGACGGGACTTCCGCACCTACTCCGCCCGGGCAGTCGGACGAGCCACCCGGACCGTCTACGCCGAGGCGGCCAAGGCCTCGCCGGAGGCGCTGCCCGCAGCGGAGGAGACGATGCGCCCGCTGCGTGCCGCGGCAACGACGGGTGTCGAGGGCGTCGAGAGTGTCGCGGCGGCAACCGGCGGCACCGCCCCGCAGAGCGGTTCCATGGACGCGGCGATGGACGCGCTGAAGGAGTTCCACAAGGTCAGAACGGCGACCGGGATCGCCGGTGCGGACGCCTCCCCGCCGCCTCCGCAGTTGCCCGACGTCGACTTCCACCAGATGCTCACCTCACTGGGCGACCACCCCTCGCTGCTCCGGCGCCTCGGCCTGGTCCTGGACTTCGTCCTGCCCGCCGACCGGCTCCCCGCCTCCTCGGGCGAGCGGTTCCTGAGCGTCACACCGCACTGGAAGCCCGCCCTCGGGAAGGACTCGTACGACGTGTCGCCGCGCACCCGGTACGTCTTCCTTCCCGACCGCCGTGCTTTCGTCGCCGGGGCGCGCTCCCTCACGGCCGCCGATCCGCTGGCGTCCCCGTCCCGCGGCGTGGTGGCGCTGCCCGAGTCGAAGTTCTCCGTCGAGCAGGCCGACATCGACGGCGCCGCGCTCAAGATGCTGCAGCTCTCCTCGGCCGGCACGGGGCTGTCCCCCGTGCGCACGCAAGGCCTTTCGCTGGTGCGGGACGATCGCCTGGGAAGCCTTGAAGAGGAGTTCGTGAAGGCCGCCGAGCACGACCAGGGGTTCACCGGGGTGATCGCTCAGGAGCACGCCGCGGACCCCGGGGCGCCGGGCGCCGCCCCTGCGGACGGAACGCCGCCCGTGGCCGCACCGGAGCTGGTCGCCCAGGACCTCGTCCGCGGCCACCGGATGGACATCTGGGACGAGGACCGGCAGCGGTGGTTCTCGCTGCACGAGCGCGAGGTGGAGTACCGGCGGCCGGACGGCGGAACGCTCCTGCACTCGGTATCCGACGAGGGCTTCTTCCAGGCCAATCTCGCCTCCCCGCCGACCGACGCCGCTGACCCGCGCCTGTACGTGCCCGAGCAGATCGTCACCTGGGAGGGGTGGTCGCTGTCGGCTCCCCGGCCCGGTCTGGTCCTGGACATCGACGAAGGTTCGGTCGAAGATCACATACCTCCCAACAGGCCGGTGGAGGTCAGCAACAAGGCGGTAACCGCTCTGCCACTGGAGATCACGGCCAAGGTGCGGCCCGGCTCGCTGCCGAGGCTGCGCTTCGGCCACCGGTACCGGGTACGGCTGCGCACCGTCGATCTCGCGGGCAACGGCCCGGGCGTGAGCGACGCCGACACGCTGATGGACGGCGAGGACCTGGCGCTCCCCGGCGAAGGGCTGTTGGTCTTCCACCGCTACGAGGCCGTACCGGCGCCCGCCGTGGCGCTCAGGGT
Organism: Streptomyces sp. Tu 2975; assembly: GCF_009832925.1. Taxonomy (GTDB): domain Bacteria; phylum Actinomycetota; class Actinomycetes; order Streptomycetales; family Streptomycetaceae; genus Streptomyces. The sequence continues at coordinate 7,391,723 of NZ_CP047140.1, read as the reverse complement.
GCCTCCGGGGGAAGGCGCCTCCGCATTCCGGATGGTGATCCGGAGCAGCCCGGGATCCGGGCCGCCCCCGTCGGCCCCGCCGACGGCCCGGGCACCGAGGCGGGCGTCTCGCTGGCCCAGGTCCGCTTCGGCCTCACCAATGACCAGGTGCGCACCGTGCAGAAGGCCCTGATCGCCGTAGGACACAGCCTTGTCGGCGGCGCGGACGGCGTCTTCGGCGACCACACCAAGGCCGCGTACGCCGCCGAGCAGCGCGCCCAGGGCTTCACCGGCGGGGCCGCCGACGGCAACCCCGGCTGCCGGTCCCTCACGGAGCTCGGCCGCAAGGGCGGCTTCACCGTCGACTGCGGTGCCGGTCCCGGAGACGGCGGCGTTCCCCCGCCTCCGGCGGACCGGGACACGGGCACGACCGCGGAGGAGTACGCCGCGGAGTTCAACCGGTCGACGCTGGTCACGGCGGAAGGCCACGTCCCGTATCACGGGGTGGACGAACGCCATGTGGTGGCGCCGAAGGCATCGTTGCAGTGCGTCGAGTGGCACGGACTGCTGGACGCCGCCGTCGGATCCACCGACCAGGGGGTCCATGAGGCGGTCTACGAACTGGCTGCGCGGGAAAGCGGCTCGCTCGACGACCCGTCCCAGCCGAACGTGCGACTGGAAGCCGTCCGGTCACCGTCGGCGGACCCCGAGAACCCGGCGAGGACCGCACTGCACACGGGCGAGCGTGTCGAACTGCCTTACCTTCCCGACCCTCTGGCGACCGGAGCGGTCTTCCTTGACCTGCCGGGAGCGCCTCCTGGGGAGCCCTTCTCGATCCGCTGGGGCGGCGACGTCTGGCACCGGCCCGGGTCGTTGATGCTGCGGCTGGCAGAAGGGAGCTCTCCGCCCCGCTTCGACGAGGCGTCGCGGGTGCTGACGGTGTCACTCCCGAAGGGAGTCGTGGCAACCGTCAGGATGTGCTCCCTGATCGACTTCGACGAGGACATCATGGGTATGGCCTCCTGGTGCCGCGAGATCCCGCAGCCCGCGCCGCAACTGGCACCGGAGACGGAGGAGGAGGCGTCGGCGAGGCAGGCAGCGGAGGCGCAAAGAGCCGAGCACGCGATGGAGGTCGCCGCGGCCGGCCGGCACTGGATGTTCACCCCGTGGCAGGAACTGACGCTCGTTCACGCGGTTCAACAGCCGTTGCGGGCACCGGTGCTGCAACTGACGGACCTGGCGACCGTACGCGCCTCAGGGGCGACCGCCGAGCATCTCGCAGGCACCGTCGAGTTGGACGAGGCCAGTACGGACCGGATCGACGTGGTCGCGGGGTGGACCGAGGTGACGGACGCCGGTCCCACCGGCCGCGACACCCGCACGACGGCCGTCCCGGTGTTCGGCCTCCTGACGGCGGGGGTGACGCGGGACGGAGTCCCCGGCGCCGATCCCGCCGTGCTCCGGAACGGCCTCCTGACCTTCAGCACCCAGGCGGCGGAGGAGAGATCGAAGGCGAGCGGGGGAAAGGTCCCGCCCGTACCGGAGAAGCACGAGTTCGGGGACACCAAGCACCGGACGGTGCGCTACCGCCCGCTGGTCGGCAGCAGGTTCGGCGACTACTTCCCCCCGCAGTTCGCCGCGCCCGGCCACAACGCGTTGACCGTACAGGGCGAGGCGACCGAGCGCTCGGTGCCGAGCAGCGCGCCGCCCACGGCACCGCGGCTGCTGTACTGCGTACCCACCCTCGCTCTCGAGGAGGACCGTGACGCCCACGACGCCGTCGTCCACCGCCGACGCGGCGGCGGGATTCGGGTGTACCTGGGACGTCCCTGGTTCTCCTCCGGCGACGGCGAGCTGCTCGGCGTGGTTCTCGGCGAACCTCCTGGGGGCGACCCGTCATCCGCACGGGACGCCTTGGTCACCCTGATGGGCCGCGACCCCGTCCACCGTTCCGCGCCCGTCGTCGCCCCGACCCCCGACGTCTTCACCAACGCGGTGCGCCAGTCCGGGCCCCTCCCCTGGCCACGCCCGCGGGACCGCTGACCGTGACGGTCATGGGCTTCGCCCCGCAGTTCGACGAGAGCGTGGAGGGCGGCCGGTGGTTCTGTGATCTGGACCTGGACACCAAGGACGCCTGCCTGCCCTTCGTCCGGCTCGCCCTGGTCCGCTACCAGCCGGACGCCGTCCCGGGAGCGGAGATCTCGCCGGTCGTCCTCGCCGACCTCGTGCGGACCCTGCCGGACCGGGAACTGCTGGTCAGGACCGGCGAGTCGCTGGACGTCAGTGTCACCGGCCCCTCCTGGGACCCCACCGGCTCGCTGCCGCCCCGGATCACCGCCACGCTGCAGCGCCGCAACGGCGCCATCGCCGACGAGGACCTCGGCTGGATCGACCTCGAAGACACCGTCACCGAACTCACCTCGATCGACGCCGAGTCCGCCGACCGGCCCTTCTACACGGGTCAGGTCCCGGTTCCGTCCGCGCGCGGAGGGCCGCTGCGTCTGCTGGTCGTCGAGACCGAGGGCATTCGGGCCGACGGCCCCGTACCGCCCACGTCCCCGGGGCCGGTCGTCTACTGCGACACCGTCGACATCCCTTCCGGGCAGCGCACACGTGAGGGCCACCACGGCCATGAAGGGCACGGTGACCATCACGAGCGGCACTCGCACCGCGACAGGTTCCCCCACCGCTGATCACTTTGCGCACCAGCTCAGCTCAAGGTCGCCGAAGGGACCGGTCACCAAGGGATCATCCGGGCGCCCTCGGCCGGCCTCTGCTCAGTACCGCCGCTCGCTACGCACCCGATCGGCAACACCTACGCACCCGTCGGCAACACAGATGTCCTCGCGGGGATTAGCGTGGCCTTCGCCGGACCCGCTACTCGACCGGGAGGTCCTGACATGAGCAGTAAGTTCACCGAGGTCGCGATCGACTGTGCCGATCCCGACGGTCTCGCCCGCTTCTGGTGCTCGGTCCTTGACTACGAGGTCCAGGACGAAGGTGACGGAGTTGTCACCATCGGCTCCCCTGCGGCACCCGGAGCCTCGAAGCAACGTGGCCCAATACCACCGGTGTTGACATTCGCCCGCGTGCCCGAGGGCAAGACCGTCAAGAACAGGCTCCACATCGACGTCAACCCGAGCGACAGGGAGCAGGAGGAAGAGGTCCGTCGCCTGCTCGACCTGGGGGCCCGGCACGCCGACGTCGGCCAAACGGGTGACGAGAGCTGGGTCACCCTTGCCGACCCGGAGGGGAACGAGTTCTGCGTCCTTGCGAGCCGCCGCCCCTGACCCCGCCCACCGCGCGGGCGTCATCCGATCGCGGCCCGCCGCAGCTCGGCGATCGAGCCGCTGATCGCATCGGCCAGCCCGGCGATCCCGGGCAGCGCTTCGGGATCGGTGCAGATCCCCACGCCGACCGTCCCCGCGTAGGAGATCGCCGAGACACGGAGCGCGTGGCGTTGGGCCGGTTCGGCGACCGAGTACAGCCTCTCGACCGGCCGGCCGGTCACCGCGAGCGGCGAGCGCGGGCCCGGCACGTCGGAGATCGCGAGGCTGAACCCGTGCGGGCCGGAGGCGATGCGTTCGACGGCACGCTCGAGCGGTGGGCAGCGGGCGAGCGCGTGGAAGAGGTCGTAGAGCTCCTGGGCGTCGCCGGCGACCTTGCGGGCGGCGGTCCCGGCGCTGATCCGATCGAGGCGGGCCAGCGGATCGGCCTCGGCGAGCGGCAGATCCACGTTCAGGAACGAGTCGCGGTTGCCGAGTTCGGCCGGACCCTCGTCGCGGTGGTGGAGGCTGACCGGCACTTGGGCCCGCAGTCTGCCGACGCGCTCGCCGGCGCCCGCCAGCCAGGCGCGCAAGCCGCCGGAGACCGAGGCGAGCAGGACGTCGTTGACCGTGGCCCGGCCGGGTCGTGAAGCACCGATCGCCTTCAGGTCGACCAGCGGCGCGGTGGTGAAGGCGAGTTCGCGTGCCGCGCCGATCCTGCGATCGAGCGCCGAGTCCTTCGCGCGGTGTCCGAGCTCGCGCAGGAGCGTCGCCGGAAGCCGGCGCAGTTCGTGGCCGTGGGATCCGCCCGCCGCGGGAACGGCGGTCCTGGCGACTGAAGGTGACGGTGCATCACCTGACGGCTCCCACATGACGTCGTCGAGGAAGCGCAGGCAGCTGATCCCGTCGGCCATCGCATGGTGGATGCGCGCGACGATCGCCTCGCGGCCGTCGGCGAGCGGACCGAGGACGTCGAGCGCCCACAGCGGGCGGCGGTGGTCGAGGCGCTCGGCCATCAGCTCACCCGCCACCGCCCAGGCGCCCCGCTCGTCGATGCCGGCCGTGCCGTCGCGGCGGCGGACGTGGGCGGCGATGTCGAAATCGTCGTCGGTGACCCAGTGGGCGGCGGGGAGCGCCACCCGTTCACGGCCGCGTGATCCTTCCTGGAGCCTCGCGTCGACGCTTTCCCGCAGTCGATCGAGGTCGAGCGGGGCGTCGACCGGCCCGAGCATGATCATCTTCAGCGTATGCCCGGCGATCGCCGCCGACTCGAGCTCGAGGATCCGGGCGTCGTCGGCGCTGAGTCGCTTCGATCCCTCCACGCGCCGACCCTACGCCCGGGAGCGCCGATCGGCCCGGATTGTCGCGGTTTCGGGGTCGGGCCGAATGCGTGACGACCTTCGATCCCGAACCGGCGTCGCCCTGCGACGGGAGTGAACCGGTCGGCTCCGCCGACGACGCTCTCTCGGTCGGGCCAGGGCCGGGCGGTGTCCGGTAGGCGTGCCGCACGATGGTTCGGACGGTCGCAGAGGAGGAGGCGGCGGGAGAGCGGTGTTCCGCATGCTGCACCCCGGGCTGCGAGTTGCGCGGCGCGTGCCGCTCGGCCCGGCCGTCGGCGAACGCGCTGCGGCCGCTCGGCGTTCCTCCCCCGGGCCGGCTCGCAGCGGGCGCCCGACTCGGCAAGTCGTCCGTCCGGCGGGGCCTACCGGCAGGGGGCAAGGCCGGCGGGCGCGGGACCGCCCGTGCCCCGGCGGAAGACCCGCTGGTGGCGGCGTCTACGCTCTCGTCCATGCGATTCCCCATGATTGTGACCGGCGTGGCCGCTGTGGCCCTGCTCAGCTCGGGCTGCAGCTCCGCCGAAACCGCCCAGGGCGGTGGCGCGGACGATGCGTCGAAGGCTCTGCCGGTGACCATCACCGGTCCGCAGCCGGACGTTCACATGCGCGGCGGTGACGCGCTCCGGGTCACCCCGATTCCCGCGGTCGGCGCGCCCTTCCTGCAGAAGGTGGAGCACGCGCTGCGGGAGGACGCGCTCAGCATCGCCAAGGTCGCCGGTGAGACCAGCGCCAAGTGCCCGGCCGGCGTGACCCAGAAGGCCGGCGCGGTCAGCCAGTGTGTGGTGACGTACGCGGGGGCCGAGATCCCCTACGAGGTCAAGATCAGCGACAGCTACACAGCGGGCAGCAGCATCATCTCGTACACCAAGGAGCCCAAGAAGGGCCTGCTGGTCGGCAAGCTCGTCTACCAGATGATCAACGAGAACTACGGTTCCGAGTCCGGGCGGAGCGACGCGAGCAAGCTCGCCTGCGACGAACTCCCCGCCGCGAAGGCTTTCGACTTCGGAGCCGACACCGGCTACAAGTGCCAGTACTGGGGCGAGCACGCCGACAACGGCGAGCCCGGCTACAAGACGGTGCAGGTCAAGATCGGCAGCAAGGGTTACGCCTACAGTTTCGAGGAAGTCGCGTAGCACCGGCCGGAACCGGAGCTCGTCGCATACAGCCCTCCGCCCGGGGTGAGCGTCCTCATGCGCGTGCCGTTGATGCCGCGAGCGGCAACAACGGCACCAGCCCTGCCCCGTGGTCCTCGAAGAGTTCCCTCACCCCACACCGAGATCATCACCGCACGGGCAAGGCACTGACGCCCCTTCTCCAACACGGCCCGCGCTGCCCGGACGAGCCCTGGAGCCGGCCCGCAGGCAGCGGGGCACTGCGCAATCATCAGGCCGGCGGGAGGTGCTTGGTGCGGTCCTGCTGCGCGGCTGTGCGCAGCGCAGCGGTGACGGCCGTGGTCGTCGGGTTCGCGGTCCCGGTGTGACGGGTCGCGGCGAACAGGAGGCGAAGGATCGGGTGGTCCCGGATGGGCGCCGTGCGGATGCCGGGTGTGGTCGGGTCGATGGCCGTCCGGGGACGAGCGCGGTGGCGAGGCCGGCCCGGGCGAGGGTGAGCTGGGCGGCGATGTCCGCGGTGACGTAGCGGGGCGTGGGTGTGAAGCCGGCTTGCCGGCAGGCCTGCAGGACGGCCTGGCCGCAGTCCGTGGTCGGCGGCGGCACGGCGAGGGGGTGCGTGGCCAGTTCCCTCAGGGCGACGGGTCGCTCGTCGCCCTGGCCGGCCGCGGTGACGACGAGCAGCGGATCGTCGAGCAGCGGTGAGACCTCGATGCCCCGGGGTGTCACGTCGGTCAGGTGGTGGTACCGCTGCCCCAGCACGACATCGACGGTGCCGAGCGTGAGTTCCCGCAGTTGCGCCTGGTCGGTGACGAGGCAGGTCACGGTGAGCTGCGGGTGGCGCGAGCCCAGTTCGGTGAGCGCGGGGGCCACGATCCTGGCGACCGTGGACGGCAGTGCGGCGAGCGTGGCGGTGACGCCCACCGTGCCCTTGACCGCCGCGATGGCGCACTCGGCTTCCTCTACGGCGGCGAGAATCCGGCCGGCGTGTTCGAGGAGCACCTGGCCCGCCTCCGTCAGCGCCACGGTTCGCCCGTCAGGGCGCAGCAGATCGACTCCCACGTCGTGCCGCAGCGCGGACAGTTGCTGGGACACGGCACCGGCGGACAGCGCCAGGGACTGGGCGGCCGCGGCGATGGAACCGCGGGTGGCGACGGTCTTGAGCATGTGCAGACGGCGGATATCCAGCATGACTCGATAGATTACCTAAAGCATTCCGTCAGAAATGATCCCCTTGACCTGCGGAGTCGGGGTGAGCGACCTTCAGCGCATGGAAATCTTCGACTGCATCTCTGTGGTTGCCCGGCCCCTCCACGACTTCGGTGATGAGTTCATGTCCGACGAGGCGACCGCCGCCATCGGTCTGAGTGCCGGGTTCGCCCCAGGACGCGGCTTCTACTGCCGCGGACGGTTCGGTGTGCTCGGCGAGGCACCGGCCTCGGTGGTCCAAGCGGTGCAGGGCTTCCTCGGCCCTCACCTCGCCACGGCGGGCTGGCTGGCTGGACGTCCCGTGATGCCGGCGGAGGAAGCCGCCGCCTGCTACGGGCAGGCCGTCCGGACGTGGGGGCGTGCCCACATCCCCGGCGACGTCGACGTGGAGCACTTCAACCACCTTGCACAGCAACTGATCGACGCCGCCGATGCCGACGCGCTGCCTCTGTTCGCCGGCTGGCGCGCGCAACCCTGCCCCGGCGACGACCCGGTCGGCGCGGCCATGCAGCGCGTACACGTACTACGGGAACACCGGGGGGCCTGCCATCTGGCAGCGGTGCGCCTGTGTGGGCTGAGCGCCCAAGCGGCCATGGTGATCAATCTCGGTGTCGAGCAGGCCGCGCACTACGGCTGGCACGAGCCGCGTGCCGTTGCCGCGACACAGGTCCCCCTGTTGCAGCGTGCGGAGCAACTCACCGACGAGATGCAGGCGCCGCTCTACGCCGCACTGACCGACCGGCAACGTACCGAGTTCGCCCGCCTCGTCAACGCGTTGACCGCCTGCCGGGTCGCTTGACCGGCGTCGGGAACACGAAGCCCGGCCCCGTCGTCGCCCCCCGGACCCGGACGCGGACCCGTATGCCGGCCCCGGTGGGGCGCTCGCGGCCGTATCGGACCTCAGCGGCGGGCCAGCGCCAGCACACTCAGACCGAACATCAGGACACCGAGCGGGAGATGGACCGACGGGACGTGTGCGATGCCGAGCACGACCTGGACCGAGGCGAGTACGAGGAAGCCCGACGCGTGCCGAACGGGCCGGGGCGAGCCGCCTCCCGGCTTCCACGCCAGCACCGCGGCGAGCAGGTACAGCATCGACGACCCGTACATCACCCGGGCTCCGACACTGTGCAGCGTCTCTCCGTAGGACGAGGTCAGCAGCAGTCCGGCGGAGACCGCCTGAAGGAAGATGGTCACGGTTTGCAGGGCGATCGTGATCCGCAGGAAGGAGGAGCCGCGCTGTGCCTTTGCCGTCGCCGTCACCTGAGTGGCCATGCCACAGTCCCCTTTTCCGCCCTCGGGCAGTAGATCGATAAGGTCTCACCAGCCCGACGACGCGGGCCCGCGAAAGGTAAGGCGAGGGGGCGGCCGGAAGCATGGGGACTGTCGGGACCGGCACCGATGGGACAGCCGACGAGCGACGCCAACTGATCAATGTCGCCTACCGGTTGCTCGGTTCGGTGACCGAGGCCGAGGACGCCGTACAGGATGCGTACGCACGCTGGTACCGGCTGCCACGAAGCCGGCAGGAGGAGATCCTCTCCCCCGGCGCCTGGCTGACGACGGTGACCGGCCGCATCTGCCTCGACCTGCTCGGCTCGGCGCGTGCCCGTCGTGAACGCTATGTCGGCGCGTGGTTGCCCGAGCCGCTGCCCGACCGCACCGAGTGGGACCACGCCGGCGGCTCCGGCACCGCGGACCCTGCCGACCAGATCGTCCTGGACGAGTCGGTGACCATGGCCTTCCTCGTCGTCCTGGAGTCGATGACGCCCGCCGAGCGGGTGGCGTTCGTCCTGCATGACGTGTTCCGGTACCCGTTCGCCGAGATCGCCGACGTTCTCGGCCGGACCCCTGGCGCATGCAAGCAACTGGCGGCCTCCGCCCGGCGGCGGGTGAGCGGCGCCCGCGCCCCGGTGACGGCGACCGGCCGTGCCGACGTGGTGAAGCACGTCAAAGAGGCGTGGGAGACCAAGGACATCGCTGCCCTCGTCGGCCTCCTCGACCCGGCCGCCGTGATGACCGCGGACGGGGGCGGCATGGTCGGCACCGTCCTGCGCCCGGTCGAGGGCGGCGTGCGCATCGCCCAGTACATGATCGCCATCGCCGACAAGGCTCCGGGCCTCGAACTTCTGGAGCGCTCGGTCAACGGTGTGCCGGGCCTGGTGGCCCGGCGCGCCGGCGTCGTCATGACCGTAGCCTCGTTCGACGTCTCCGACGGGCGCGTCACCCGGATCTGGGCGGTCCGCAACCCGCAGAAGCTGGGGCCGTGGGTGCGGGACAGGTAGGCCTCGCTCTCCGATGCGGTGACGCCTGACGCACGTGATCGCCTATGGTGCGGCAGGGGTTGGCGTGCGGCGGGGGCGTGCCATGAGCTCGCCACCGCAGTTGGGGCAGACGTCCTGCATGGCACGGCTGCAGGAGACGCAAAATGTGCACTCGTACGAGCAGATGCGGGCGGCGGACGAGTCCGGCGGCAGCACCGTGCTTTCACATCGTTCGCAGCGGTCGCGCATCTCCAGGGCCATGGCTTTCCTGACTGTTCGGGAATCCACTGCCCAAGCGGGCACGGACGAGGTCGATTCTCCGCACAGGGATCTTGACCTGCCGGCATCGACAGGGCCAACTTCGCGCAGGATCCGGCCACCGCGACCCTCCCGACCGCATGAGGCGACGTGCCTCGGCACCAGGCTCCGGCGCAGAGACAGCCACATGAAGCTGCCGACACCTACGGTCGGGGCATCGGGAGCCGGCATCCGGTTGCTCGCCTCGGCCGTGCGGCTTCGCGAAATACGGGCGTCCCGGCCGACGACGTCTGCGACCCGCGCCCGTTGGGGCCGATGACGCGAACAGGGCGGCGTAGGCCGACGCGGTGTCGGTGTACGCCGCCCTGGGGCGGGACGAGTCGCGGGCAACTGCCCGCGCTGTCATGGCGGTTACTTCGGGTCGCGGTTGAACGATGCTGTCGACCAGAAGTAGCCGAGCACGGTCAGGGCGAGGCACCAGGCGAGGGCGAGCCATCCGTTGTGGCCGATCTCTGTGCCGAGGAGCAGGCCGCGGAGGGTTTCGATGGCCGGGGTGAAGGGCTGGTACTCGGCGATCGGCTGGAACCAGCCGGGCATCGCGTCGACCGGGACGAACGTGCTGGAGATGAGCGGCAGGAAGATGAGCGGCATGGCGTTGTTGCTGGCGGCCTCGGCGTTGGGGCTGATCAGGCCCATGCCGACGGCGATCCAGGTGAGCGCGAGGGCGAACAGGGTGAGCAGTCCGAACGCGGCGAGCCACTCCAGGGCGGTTGAGTCGGTGGAGCGGAAGCCGATGGCGACGGCGACGGCGCCGACGAGGACGACGCTCATCACGCACTGCAGCACGCTGCCGATGACGTGTCCGATGAGGACCGATCCGCGGTGGATCGCCATCGTGCGGAAGCGGGCGATGATGCCCTCATTCATGTCGGTGGAGACGGACACCGCGGTGCCGATCGTCGTGCCGCCGATGGTCATCATCAGGATGCCCGGCACGAGGTAGGCGATGTATGCGGAGCGGTCGGCACCGCCGCCGATGCCCGCGCTCATGGTGTCGCCGAAGATGTAGACGAAGAGCAGCAGCAGCATGACCGGCGTGAGCAGGAGGTTCAGCGTCAGGGACGGATAGCGTCGGGCGTGGAGGAGATTGCGGCGCAGCATCGTGTTCGTGTCGCGTGCGGCGAGGGAGAGGGTACTCATCTGACAGCCTCCTTGGGCTGGTTCGGCTGGGTGGGCACGTTGGAGCCGGTGAGGGCGAAGAACACGTCGTCGAGGTCGGGGGTGTGCACGGTCAGCTCGTCGGCCTCGATGCCGGCGGAGTGCAGCCGGTCGAGGATGGAGCGCAGTTCGCGTTGGGTGCCGTCGCTGGGGATCTGCAGCGCCAGGGCCTCCTCGTCCCGGGTGACCTCGCGCAGGGCGGAGGCGGCGCTCCGGTACGCGGACGGGTCGGAGAAGCGGATGCGGACGTGGCCACCTGGAATCAGCCGCTTGAGCTCCTCGGCAGTGCCCTCGGCGGCGATCCTGCCGTCGTTCAGTACCGCGATGCGGTCGGCGAGTTGGTCCGCCTCCTCCAGGTACTGGGTGGTGAGGAACACGGTGACGCCGCCCGTGACGAGCTCGCGGATGATCTGCCACATGTTGTGGCGACTGCGGGGGTCGAGGCCGGTGGTGGGCTCGTCGAGGAAGATGATCCGCGGGTTGCCGACGAGGGTCATGGCGATGTCGAGGCGGCGCTTCATGCCGCCCGAGTAGGTGGAGGCGGGCTTCTTCGCGGCGTCGACCAGGTCGAAGCGTTCCAGCAGTTCGGCCGCGACCCGCCGGCCCTCGCGCTTGGGCAGGTGGTGCAGGTCCGCCATGAGGAGCATGTTCTCCTCGCCGGTGATCAGGCCGTCGACGGCCGAGAACTGACCGGTGACGCCGATCTTGGCGCGGATGGCCTGGGGATCGGCGGCGAGGTCGTGGCCGCCGACACGGATCTCGCCGGCGTCCGCGGTGATCAGAGTTGAAAGGATCTTGACGGCGGTGGTCTTGCCGGCACCGTTCGGGCCGAGCAGGGAGAAGACCGTTCCTTCGGGGACGTTCAGGTCGACGCCGTCGAGTACGACCTTGTCGCCGTAGGACTTGCGCAACCCGTTCGCCGCGATGGCCGAGCTGGTCATGATGCGTGCTCCTTCAAAGACTGCGGGTCAGAGGCTGCGGGCGGTGATGTCGCCGTAGGCGGTGGTGGCGTGGATGTTCAGGCCGGCTGCACGTTCGGTGCTCCTGAGCGCGTTGTGGATCCGGCCGTAGGTGGTGCCCGCGTCCAGGGAGGCGGAGACTCCAGGGGCGGCGCCCACGGACACGTCGCCGGACTCGGTGCGCAGCACGACGGTGCCGTGCATGGCCTCGGTGATCCGGAGGTTGCCCTTCATGGTGCTGATCTCCGCTGAGCCGCCCAGGCGGCCGACCGAGATGTCACCGGCGAGGGTGCTGAGGCGGGCGCTGGTGGCCTCGTCGAGCTTGACCGAGGCCTGCGCGCCTTCGAAGGTGACGTCGCCGAGCCGGCCGACGCCCCGGAAGTCGGCGCGGGCCGCCTTGGCCTCGACCCGGGAGTCGGCGGGCAGTTGGACGGTCACCTCGACGGAACCGGAGCTGCCGAGAATCCGGTTCTTCGCCTCCGGGGCCTCGATACGCAGGACGCCGTCGCCGAACTCGACCTTGATCTGCTCCGCCGCCTTCACGTCGCGGCCGTTCGAGGCGTTCGCCGGCAGGACCTCGACAGTGGTGTCGGCCCGGTCGGCGGCGATGAACCGGATGCGTCCCGCGGGGATGTCGAGGACTGCGGAGACCGGGGCGGGGGTGTCGAACTTCTGCATCGTGCACTCCTTGAGCTCGTTGTTTCCGATGCCAGAAAGCTACGTTGCATTCACTATGACGGCAACAGTGCCGTTGCACGCTTACATTATTAGCGCAGGTCAGAGCGATACAATCGTTGCAACGGCGCTGAAGGTAACGCAACGTCAGCCATTCGGTCGTTGCAATGGATGGGCGATGAACGCTATGCTGGGACCCCAGGAGCACGAAGGAGATCGCGATGCCGGGAGGCAGGCTCACCCAGCAGGAACGTCAGCAGATCGCGCTAGGGCTGGCCGACGGCCTCGCCTACGCGGAGATCGCCAGACGTCTTGACCGTCCGACCTCGACGATCACCCGTGAGGTGATGCGGAACGGCGGCCCCACCGCCTACCGCGCCGACCTCGCCCACCGCGCCACAGAACGCCGCGCCCACCGGCGCAGGCAGGCAGCGCCCCGGGGAAAGGAGTCACCTCCGCAGGCCCACGGACGCGACGCCGAGGCGGTGAGCGAGTACGAGGAGACGTTCACCACCGCCATGATGCAGTCGGGCCTGCCGAAGATGATGTCCCGGGTCATGGCCGCCCTCAGCATCACCGACACCGGCAGCCTCACCGCGTCCGAACTCGCCCAGCGCCTCGACGTCAGCCCGGCGTCCGTCTCCAAAGCGATCGCGTTCCTCGAGAATCAGGGCATGGTCCGTCGGGAGCGCGACGAACGCCGGCGCGAGCGCTATGTCATGGACGACGACATCATGTATCAGTCGATGTTGGCCAGCGCCCGGGCCATGGACCAGATAGTCCGGACCACGCGGCAGGGCGCCGGCATCCTCGGCCCCCACACCCCGGCCGGCGCCCGCCTCGAGAACATCGCCCGCTTCCTCGATTTCGTCTCCGAGAGCACCGTCCGCGCCGCGGACCAGGCCCGCGAGATCCTCCACGCGAAAGCCACGACTCCCACGGACGGCGCTGCCGATCAGGGTCCGGAACGCGACTAGTGCTCCGACCGCACGGGTTCACCGGGTCCCTGCGTCCGGCTCTCCGGCATCAGGGAGCGATGGTGGTCGCCCACGTGCGGAAAATCCCCAGGGCCTCGGTAAGGTTCCCCGGGCCGCACGCGGCGTGGAAAGTCTTCTCAGCGGTCCAGGCCCAGACCCAGTCCTGAGTGCTGCGATTGACGTCCTGGCGGGGGTACTCGTGTCCCTCCAGGTCCGTCTCCTCCAGATCGATTGTGACGGTCCAGCCGGGGTTGTCGAGCGTGGCGATCTTCACACCCCATTCGTGCTCCCAGTCGCCGTCGCACTGTTGCGCGTACCAGTCCTGCAGCCAGGCCAGATGCTCCGAATCGCTCATGACAGGAGAGGCTGGTGCCGGGACCGAATGGTGCGCCGGGTCGGGTGGTCAGGCTGCTGTTCGCAGTGGTCTGCTGCCCGCGGATGCCCTTCTCGCTGCGGATGCGGGGGCGTTCGCGTCGTTGTACTGCGAGGACGTCGGGGTGGCGGGCGTTGCTGTTGCGCCTGCCTGAGCCGACACATCGCGCCCACGTGTCCGGACAGACCGACCGTCTTGAGGACGATCGAGCCGTCCCGTGCCAAGACCGATGACGCGGTGGCCGTCGCGCCGTGCCCGGCCCCGGTGCCCCGGGCGTCTTCAAGTCGGCTGACTGGAGCGGGAGTCGGCGTCGATCGCACTCGCCGTGTCGGACATCGAGCCACGCGCGGTCTGTCCGGCCGGCAAGGGCATGCGGGTGTGTGGACCGGACGCCGTTGTGGGCAGACTGGGACCGGAAGCCCACACGCGCCGAGGAGAACCCGAGTTGCGACCGATCACCCCGTGGCACAAGAGCTCCTACAGCCTCAATGAGGACAGCTTCTGCGTGGAGACGGCGCAGTTCCCGGACGGTCGCACGGGTGTGCGCGATTCCAAGGTCACCTGCGGTCCGGTGCTGCTCGTGCCGACCAGGCAGTGGACTGCGTTCGTCCAGCATGTCACGGTATTGACCGCAACGTCGCGCGGCGGCTCAACTTCCGTGCCGCAGGCACTGTGAGTGTCGGCCGGGCGTCTCGAGGCGGCTCTCGAACTCGAAGTGAGCGTTCGCCCTCGACCCGATGCGGTGTGGAAGGATCAGGAGATGTCGGGGAGCTGCACCCCGCCTGGACGCCGCCGCCGTTGCCCAGGCGCACCGGCGGTCCGCAGGCCGTCGCCCCCGGCTGACCGAGCATCCGCGACGCGTCAGCAGGAGTCGGCATCCACGGTCACCTCGAGGCTCACGGTGATCGCAGTGAAGGTCTCGGGTGCGGGCGGAGAGACGCGCAGGCAGTACACGGCGTCGACATCGTCGGTGCGGACCTCGAAGCTGTCCGAGTCGGACTCCCCTGCGTCGTCGGCGCCGTAGTTCTCCGACGAAACGCTCACGAAGCCGTTCTCGGGGCCCTCACCGCTGGCTTCGATCGCGTCGGCTATGAGCTGCTCGTAGTCGCCTCTCCACCCGCCCACCTGCTGGGGTGCCGCGTTGAGGCTGTCCACAGCCGCGTGGACCGCGTCGTCAAGTTCCCCTTCGCTCCAGGACGAACTGTCGTGGAGCGCGTACATTCCGGCGGCTGCGAAGAGCAGGGACGCGATGATGAGCGCCATCCCGACGGGGTTGTCGGCGTTGTAGACATAACGATTCGTCCCCCACTTGGAGCGGACGAAGACCGGCTCTGCTTCGTGATCTTCGCTCATGAGCGTCAGCCTAGGGGCTCTGGCACAACTTCTGTGCCTGGGCAATCTGAGCGGCTGGGCGCTTCTACGGCTGTCCGGCCGATCATGGGACTTCACGCTTGGGTCGTTGGTGTGGACATGGGCCGGAGTGATCTCACGAATGCGGAGTGGGAACGGCTGCGGCCGTTCCTGCCGGCCAGTGATCGGCGTTGTGGGCGGTGGTGCGACGGTCCCGTCTCTTCCGGCCGCAACTGCGGGCTCATCCGACGGCGGTGCCGAACCACTTGGGAAGGTAGGTGAGCAGGTCCTGCTGGTGTTCGCCCGCCCAGGCCACGTGGCCGTCCGGGCGCAGGAGTACTGCGGGTACGTCCAGTTCCTCACTCGTGTCGACGATGTGGTCGATCCGGTCTTCCCATCCTGTCACCGACAGTCGGCCGGTCCGGTCGAGGAGCAGTCCGCGGCCGGCGTGCATCTGCTCGTAGAGGCGTCCGTGCTTCAGCGCGACGTCCCGCATCCGCCGACCGAGCAGCTCGTGGCCGCTGCCGAAGTCGTAGCGGACGCCGACCGCGGAGGTCATCTCGGTCACGTACCGGTTCACCTCGTCGAAGTCCAGCAGCTTCGAGAACAGCTCCCGCAGGGCCACTGCGCCGGGGGTGTTCTCCAGCAGCGCGGTCTGCGCGCGGGTGTTGGCCACGACGCCGGCCCCCACCGGGTGGCGTTCGCTGTGGTAGGTGTCGAGCAGGCCGGCCGGTGCCCAGCCGTTGATCTCGGCGGCGAGTTTCCAGCCGAGGTTGAAGGCGTCCTGGACGCCGAGGCTGAGACCCTGGCCGCCGGTCGGCGGGTGGATGTGTGCTGCGTCGCCCGCCAGTAGTACCCGGCCGACCCGGTACCGCTCGGCCTGCCGGGTGGCATCGCCCACCCTGGACAGCCAGCGCGGTGAGTGCGCGCCGAAGTCGGTGCCCGCGTGGGCCCACAGCTGCTCCTTGACCTCCTCAAGGGTCGGCTCGGTCGCCCGGTCCTCGACCACGCCGGCGGCGGGCACGATGACCCGGTACACCCCGTCCCCCAGCGGGACGGTACCGAACCGAACGTGGGCCTTGCGGGCCTCCGCGGTGACGGCGGCCACCGTCGCCGGATCCTCCGTCATCTCCATGTCACCCAGCAGCGTCTCGGTCCTGGCGGGCTCGCCGGGGAAGCCGACGCCGAGCAGCTTGCGTACCGTGCTGCGGCCACCGTCGCAGCCGACGAGGTAGCGCGAGCGCAGCCGCGTGCCGTCGGCCAACTCGACGCTCACCCCGTCCTCGTCCTGGCTCAGCCCGACCAGTTCGCAGCCGCGCCGGATCTCGGCACCGAGCTCGGTGGCGCGCTCGGTCAGCAGCTGTTCGGTGACGGTCTGCGGAGTCGCGAGGCCGAACGGGTGCGCAGTGTCCAACAGCTGCGGCCGCAGCTTGATCAGACCACCGAAATCACTGGTCCGGTACTGCTCGCTCATCGCGAGGAACCGGTCCAACAAGCCCCGCTGGTCCAGCATCTCCACGCTGCGCACCTGAATCCCGCGCCCGCGGGACTGCCCGGCCGGCTCGGTCAGCTTCTCGAGCACGACCGTCCGCACTCCTGCCAGCCGCAGCTCAGCAGCCAGCATCAGCCCGACCGGTCCGCCGCCGGCAACAATCACGTCGATCATCAGAACTTCCCACCCGTTTCCGCAGATCCTGGCTGCCAGTGGCGATTCTGCGCCACGACCCGGGCCTTGCGGCAAGCCCCCTGTGCGCCATAAGTTGATCATGGCAAGGAACGGGCAACCACCTTGCCATCAACCCTACTTGACCGCCGGGACGAACCACCTCTTCCGAAGCGGGCGATGCGCCGGGCACGGCGGTGGGGCGTAGCCGCCCGCTACGACAGAACACCGCCTACGTCGTTCGGGCCCGGGTGCCGTTGGCAGACTGCAGCATCCCGGAGCGCCAGGGGCGGCCCCGATTGTGGGTGCCACGCTGACCCACGATCCAGGATTGGGTGACCCGCCGGCCTACCCGCGCGTTGTTCTGGTCCACCATTCGTCCCGACGGCAAGGCACGCCGGGCCCTGGCCGGAGCGGGGGCCGGCTCGGCCGTTTCGTTCGAATCACCGAGCGGACCAGAGTGGGCAGGCGACAGGCGACCGAGTGGGTCGCCGACAGTGACCGTCAGCGAGAGCCGGGTGGGCGGAGGGCGTCGGAGGCGGCACCGTCCGCCTTCGCCGCGTCGGCGAGGGCCTCGGCAGCGGCCTCCGCGGCCTGTGCCGCGTCGTCCGCGGCGTCGCCCGCGGCCTTGTCGTCCGCGGTCTTCTCCCGGGTGGCCGGCGACCGGGGCAGAGCTTCGCCGAAGGCACGGGACACGCCTTGGAGCGCGGAGGTGACCTCGCTGGGGATCATCCAGAAGGTGCTGCCCTGGCCCTGCGCGAGCTGCGGCAGCGTCTGGAGGTACTGGTAGGCCAGCAGTTTGGGGTCAGGATCGTTGCGGTGCACAGCCTGGAACACCTCGTCGATGGCTCGCGACTGGCCCTCGGCCTTGAGAATCTCGGCGGTACGGTTGCCCTCCGCGCGTAGGACGGCGGACTGCTTGTCCCCCTCAGCGGTGAGAATCTGTGCCTGGCGCTGTCCCTCGGCGCCGAGGATCGCGGCCCTCTTGTCACGCTCGGCCCGCATCTGCTTCTCCATGGCGTCCTTGATGGACTGCGGGGGGTCGATGGCCTTGATCTCCACCCGGTTGACCCTCAACCCCCATTTGCCGGTGGCCTCGTCCAGCACGCCACGGAGCTGGCTGTTGATGGTGTCACGGGAGGTGAGGGTCTTCTCCAGGTCCATCGAACCGACCACATTGCGCAAAGTGGTGACGGTCAGCTGCTCGACCGCCTGCAGGAAGTTGGCGATCTCATAGGCAGCCGCCCGTGGGTCGGTGACCTGGAAGTAGATGACAGTGTCGATCTCGACGACCAGGTTGTCCTCGGTGATGACCGGCTGGGGCCTGAAGGACACCACCTGTTCCCGCAGGTCGATCGGCGGATGGACGCGATCGATGTAGGGGACGACGACGTTGAGGCCGGGCTGCAGGGTGCGGTGGTAGCGGCCGAGCCGTTCGACGTTTCGTGCGCGGGCCTGGGGCACGATGCGCACCGCCCGCACGACGGTGAAGACGGCGAAGAGGGCGATGATCAGGCCGGCGATGAGGAGCGCCGATACTTCCATGGTTCACTCCCGGGGGTAAACGAGCGCGGTGGCGCCACTGATCTCGATGACGTCGACGGTCGTTCCGGGCGGGATCACCAGCGTCTCGTCATAGGGGCGGGCCGTCCATTCCTCGCCACCGATGCGCACCCTGCCGCCCAGGGCTGTCACCTCCGAGACCGCATAGGCAGCCCTTCCGACCAGAGCGTCCACGCCGAACCGCTCCGCATGAGGCCGGCGCACGTGACGCAATGCGACGGGGCGCAGGAACAGCAGGCTGACCGTGGCGACGACGGTGAACACCAGGAACTGCCACGGCAGCGGCAGTCCGACCGCGGCGGAACCCGCCGTGACCAATGCCGCCCCACCCAGCATCCCCAGCGCGACGGTGAGAGTGAAGATCTCCGCCACAGCCAGTACCGCTCCGACGATCAACCAGATCAGCCATGGATCCATCAGCAGCCCTCCTGTCGAGTGCGGGTGCGCGAATGGACGGCCGTTCCCCGTGCCGCGGCATTGCCGCGAAGCGAGCGACGTTCGGTCGAATGTGGCACTTTAGGATAATTTTACCGGTTCCGGAGAGTCCACTTCCTCAGCGCAGATCAGGCGCGATGCAGGAGATGGCGGATCGGCCGGTCCGCTGTGCCCGGTGCTCTCCGCCCTGACGGTGGGCCGGTGGGTACGGCGGCAGTCACCGCGCCCCGTACACCGGCTGGGGCCTCCCGGCCGCGGCGAGCAGTTCCAGCGCGGTTCCGCCTGCCTCGGCCGGGGTCCAGCGGGAGCCTTTGTCCGCGGTGGGCCCCGGACGCCAGCCCTCCATGACGGTGATCCGGCCGGCCTCGGCCTCGAAGACCCGGCCGGTCACCCCGGCAGAGGCGGAGGAGCCCAGCCAGACGACGAGCGGGGAGACGTTCTCCGGGGCCATGGCGTCGAACGCACCGTCCTCGGGGGCGGCCATGGTGTCGGCGAAGGTCTGCTCGGTCATCCGGGTGCGGGCGGCCGGGGCGATCACGTTGACCTGGACGCCGTAGCGCGCCAGCTCCGCCGAGGCGACGAGCGTCAGGCCGATGATCCCGGCCTTGGCGGCGGCGTAGTTGCCCTGACCGACACTGCCCAGCAAGCCGGCCCCGGAGCTGGTGTTGATCACGCGGGCCTCGGGTGTACGGCCGGCCTTCGTCTCGGCGCGCCAGTGCGCGGCGGCGTGCTTGAGCGGCAGGAAGTGGCCCTTGAGGTGGACGCGCATGACGGTGTCCCAGTCGTCCTCGTCCAGGTTGACGAGCATGCGGTCGCGCAGGAAGCCGGCGTTGTTGACGAGGGTGTCGAGGCGGCCGAAGGTGTCCACCGCGATGGAGATGAGCGAGGCCGCGCCGTCGGCGGTGGTGATGTCGCCGTCATGGGCGGCCGCCTCTCCGCCGAGGGCGCGGATCTCGTCGACGACCTGTTGGGCGGGCCCGGAGGCCCCTCCGCTGCCGTCGAGGCCGACGCCGAGGTCGTTGACGACGACTCTCGCTCCCTCGGCGGCGAAGGCGAGGGCGTGCGCACGGCCCAGCCCGCGGCCGGCCCCGGTGACGACGGCGACGCGCCCGGCGCAGATTCCGGTGGTCATGGCTGTCTCCTTTCGGTGAGCTCCTCTTCCGCCGGCCGCCCGGGCCTGGTGCCCACGGGCTCGACCACGGCGGCGGCGGACGGGCGGACGCACGCCTCGTCCCTGCCGTGCGGTCAGTTGTTGACGGTGGCGGCGTCGAGGAACGCGGGGCGTTCGCCTCCACCGTGGACGTGCAGGGCGGCGCCGCTGATGTAGGCGGCGCGGTCGGAGGCGAGGAAGACGCAGGCGTCGCCGATGTCGGCCGGGTCGGCGAGCCGGCCGAGCGGCACGGTGCGGCCGACGGCGGCGATGCCGTTTTCGTCCCCGTAGTGCAGATGGGACAGTTCGGTGCGGACCATGCCGAGGACAAGGGTGTTGACCCGGACCCGGGGCGCCCATTCGACGGCCATGGAGCGGGCGAGGTTCTCCAGGCCCGCCTTGGCTGCTCCGTACGCCGCGGTCCCGGGGGACGGGCGGGTCCCGCTGACGCTGCCGACCATCACGATCGATCCGCCCCCGCTCTGACGGTGCATCACTTCGAAGGCGGCGAGCGAGGCGGTCAGCGGCGCGACGAGGTTCAACCCGACGACGCGGGAATGGTGTTCGGCCCCGCCTTCGTCGAGCATGCGGAACGGAGTTCCCCCGGCGTTGTTGACCAGGGTGTCCAGCCGCCCGTAGTCGCTCCGCACCTGTTCGAAGAATCCGCCGATCGCCGCCGGGTCGCGGACGTCGACGGGGAGGAAGCGGGCCGTGCGCCCGGCCGCCTCGACGGGCTTGTCCGGGGGCCGTCGCGCGCAGGTCACGACCTGCGCACCGGCTTCGAGCAGGGCGCGGCTGATGCCGGCGCCGACGCCCCGGGTTCCGCCGGTGACGACGGCGACGGAGCCGGACAGGTCGGTGATCGCTGCCAATGGGCACCTCCCGTAGCGAGGGATCCACTGCTACCTTCGCCTAACAAACGTTTGGTGGGAAGGTAGCTGATGTGCTCATGGGTGTCTCCACCTCCGCCCCGCAAGGGGCATCACCGTCGTCACGATGGACTTCCCTCCGGTCAACGCCCTTCCCGTACAAGGCTGGTACGACCTGGCCGGCGCGGTGCGCGCCGCCGGGGCCGATCCGACGGCGCGCTGCGTGGTGATCACGGCCGCGGGCCGCGGCTTCAACGCCGGGGTGGACATCAAGGAGATGCAGCGCACGGCCGGGTACGACGCCCTGATCGGGGCCAACCGCGGCTGCTACGAGGCCTTCGCCGCGGTCTACGACTGCGAGGTCCCGGTGGTCGCCGCGGTCCACGGCTTCTGCCTGGGCGGCGGTATCGGCCTCGTCGGCAACGCCGACGCCGTCGTCGCCTCCGACGACGCGACCTTCGGACTGCCCGAACTGGACCGGGGCGCGCTCGGCGCGGCGACCCACCTCGCCCGGCTGGTCCCCCAGCATCTGATGCGGACGCTGTACTTCACCTCCCGCACCGTCACCGCCCAGGAGCTGCACCGGCACGGCTCGGTGTGGCGGGTCGTCCCCCGCGAGCAACTCCACGGCGCCGCACTGGAACTGGCCCAGGAGATCGCAGCCAAGGACGGAGCGCTGATCCGCCTCGCCAAGGCCGCGATCAACGGGATCGACCCGGTGGACGTCCGCCGCAGCTACCGCTTCGAGCAGGGTTTCACCTTCGAGGCCAACCTCGGCGGCCTCGCCGACCAGCACCGCGACGCGTTCGTCTCGTCCAAGGAGGAGGAACGGTGAGCGACAAGACGATGACCGTCGAGGGGGTGGCCGGCCGCCTCGAGAACGGGATGACGATCGGCATCGGCGGCTGGGGCTCGCGGCGCAAGCCGATGGCACTGGTGCGCGCGCTGCTGCGTTCGGACGTCACGGATCTGACCGTCGTGTCCTACGGCGGCCCGGACGTCGGGTTGCTCGCCGCCGCCGGGAAGATCCGCAAGCTGGTCGCGGCGTTCGCCACGCTCGACTCCATCCCCCTCGAGCCGCACTTCGGGACGGCGCGGCAGCGCGCCGCGTTCGAGATGGTGGAGCTGGACGAGGCCATGGTCATGTGGGGCCTCACCGCTGCCGCGCAGCGGCTGCCGTTCATGCCGGTCCGGGCCGGTCTCGCCTCGGACGTGATGAGCGTCAACCCGACGCTGCGCACGGTCACTTCCCCGTACGAGGACGGTGAGGAGCTGGTCGCGGTCCCGGCCCTGCGGCTGGACGCCGCGCTGGTCCACCTCAACCGGGCCGACGTGCAGGGCAACGCCCAGTACCTGGGCCCGGACCCGTACTTCGACGATCTGTTCTGCGAGGCCGCCGACGCGGCGTACGTCTCCTGCGAGCGGATCGTGGACACAGCAGACCTGCTGAAGGACTCCGGTCCGCAGTCCCTGCTGGTCAAGCGCGCGTTCGTGAGCGGCGTCGTCGAGGCCCCGCACGGGGCGCACTTCACCTCCTGCGCCCCCGACCACGACCGCGACGAGGCGTTCCAGCGGGCCTACGCCCGGGCTGCCCGCGACCCCGAGACCTGGCGGGCCTTCTGCGAGCGGTTCCTGTCGGGCGACGAGGGCGCCTACCGGGCAGCAGTGGCGGCGTTCCACGAGGAGGAAGCATGAGCGGCGGCCCGACGACGGCGACGCGGGCCGAGTACTGCGTGGTGGCGTGCGCCGAGGCATGGCGGAGCGCCGGCGAGGTCTTGGCCGCCCCGATGGGCACCGTCCCCACGATCGGGGCCCGGCTGGCGAAGCTCACCTTCTCCCCCGACCTGCTGCTGACGGACGGCGAAGCGCTGCTCGTCGGCGACGTACCGGCAGTCGGCGCAGAGGCACGGGTGGTGGAGGGCTGGTTGCCCTACCGGCAGCATCTGGCCCTGGTCGCAACCGGGCGACGCCACGTGATGATGGGCGCGAGCCAGCTCGACCGGCACGGCAACCAGAACATCTCCTGCATCGGCGAGTGGGCCCGGCCGATGAGACAACTGCTGGGCGTGCGCGGTGCCCCCGTCAACACCTGTAACAATCCGACGAGTTACTGGGTGCCCCGGCACTCGCCCCGGGTCTTCGTCGAGCGGGTCGACATGGTGTGCGGGGTCGGCTACGACCGCGCCGCCGCCGCCGGCCCCTCGGCGACCCGCTTCCACCGCCTCCCGGACGTCATCACCGACCTGGGCGTGTTCGATTTCGAGACCCCGGACCGGACGATGCGCCTGCGTTCACTGCACCCCGGCGTCACGGTCGATGAGGTCGCCGGGGCCACCGGCTTCGCGCTCACCGTCCCCGACGACGTTCCGCACACACGTGAGCCCACCGCCGAGGAGCTGCGGCTCGTCCGGGAGGTTGTCGACCCGGCGGCGCTGCGCGAACGCGAGGTGCCGGCCGCATGAGCGACGTCACCATGAGGACTCCGCTCACCGAGCTGACCGGTGTCCGGCACCCCGTCGTGCAGACCGGCATGGGCTGGGTGGCCGGGCCCCGCCTGGTCTCGGCCGCCGCCGACGCGGGTGCGCTGGGGATCCTCGGCTCCGCCACCATGACCACGGACCGGCTCCGCTCGGCGGTGCGCGAGGTCAGGTCCCGTACGGACGCGCCGTTCGGGGTCAATCTGCGGGCGGACGCGGCGGACGCGGCCGAGCGCGTACGGATCATCGTCGACGAGGACGTCAAGGTCGCCTCCTTCGCGCTCGCCCCCTCCCGGGAGCTGATCGAGCGGCTGAAGGACGCCGGGGTCGTCGTCATCCCGTCCGTGGGCTCCCGGCGGCACGCCGAGAAGGTCGCCGCGTGGGGCGCCGACGCGGTGGTGGTGCAGGGCGGCGAGGGCGGCGGGCACACCGGTGCCGTCGCCACCAGCGTTCTGCTCCCCCAGGTCGTGGACGCCGTCGACATCCCGGTGATCGCCGCCGGCGGCTTCCGTGACGGGCGCGGTCTCGTCGCGGCCCTGGCCTTCGGCGCCGCCGGAATCGCCATGGGCACCCGCTTCCTGCTGACCTCCGACAGCAGTGTTCCCGACGCGATCAAGGCCAGGTACCTGGCCGCGACCGTCCAGGACGTCACCGTCACCACCGCCGTGGACGGCCTGCCCCATCGGATGCTGCGCACCGAGCTGGTCGACGCGCTGGAACGCTCGGGACGGGCCGCCTCGCTGCTGCGGGCGGTCCGCCACGCCGCGGCCTTCCGCCGCGAGAGCGGCATGGGCTGGGCGCAGATGGTGCGCGACGGCCTGGCGATGAGACACGGCAGGGAGCTGTCCTGGAGTCAGGTACTGCTGGCCGCCAACACACCGATGCTGCTGAAGGCGTCGATGGTCGACGGGCGCCCCGACGCCGGTGTTATGGCCGCCGGCCAGGTCGCGGGGCTGATCGACGACCTGCCGTCCTGCGCCGAGCTCGTGGACTCCGTGATGGCGGAAGCACACGCCACCCTCCGCTGCCTCCTCTCCACGCGTTGAAGGCCCGCGGCCCGTTCCGTCCGGGACTGCGCCGAGACCGTGGCACCGGGAACCGGCCCCCGTCTTCCGCCGGAGCGGCGGGCCCGTGACGGCGCCGGGCTGAGGGGCCGTCGGCGGACCGGGCCCGCGGCCGGCTCGGGCGCTCGCCGCGTACGGCCCGCCGGCCGAAGGGACCGGCGGGCCGTACGGCGCCGTGGCAGGTCGGAGCCGTGCGACTCAGAGCCGTTCGATGATCGTGACGTTCGCCTGGCCGCCGCCCTCACACATCGTCTGGAGGCCGTAGCGGCCGCCCGTGCGCTCCAGTTCGTGCAGCAGGGTGGTCATCAGCTTGGTGCCGGTGGCGCCGAGCGGGTGGCCGAGGGCGATGGCCCCGCCGTTGACGTTGACCTTCTCCGGGTCGGCCCCGGTCTCCTTCAGCCACGCCAGCACCACGGGAGCGAAGGCTTCGTTGATCTCGACCAGGGCGATGTCGTCGAGCGTCATCCCGGCCTTCTTCAGTGCGTACGCCGTGGCCGGGATCGGCGCGGTCAGCATGCGGATGGGGTCCTCGCCGCGCGCCGAGAGGTGGTGGATGCGGGCGCGCGGGGTGAGCCCGTGCTCGCGTACGGCCCGTTCGCTCGCCAGCAGCATGGCGGACGCGCCGTCGGAGACCTGGGAGGAGCACGCGGCGGTGATGCTGCCGCCGTCGATGACCGGCCTCAGGCCGGCCATCTTCTCCAGGCCGGTGTCGCGGCGCGGGCCCTCGTCGGTCGTCACGTCACCGTACGGGACGAGTTCGCGCTCGAAGCGGCCCTCGTCGATGGCGCGGATCGCCCGCTGGTGGGAGCGCAGTGCGAACTCCTCCATGTCACGACGGGAGATGCCCCACTTGGCGGCGATCATCTCGGCGCCCGCGAACTGGTTGACCGGCCGGTCGCCGTAGCGGGCCCGCCAGCCCTCCGAGCCGGCGAAGGGGCCCTGGGTCAGGCCGAGTGGCTCGGCGGCCTGACGGGTCGCGAAGGCGATGGGGATCATCGACATGTTCTGCACTCCGCCCGCGACCACCAGGTCCTGCGTGCCCGACAGCACCGCCTGGGCCGCGAAGTGCACGGCCTGCTGCGAGGAGCCGCACTGGCGGTCCACGGTCACACCGGGCACTTCCTCCGGCAGTCCCGCGGCCAGCCAGGAGGTGCGGGCTATGTCGCCGGCCTGGGGGCCGACGGTGTCCAGGCAGCCGAGGACGACGTCCTCGACGGCCGCCGGATCGGCGCCCGAGCGCGCCATCAGCGCCTTGAGGACGTGTGCGCCGAGGTCGGCCGGGTGGACGGCGGACAGCCCGCCGTTCCGCCTCCCGACGGGGGTACGGACCGCTTCGACGATGTATGCCTCGGCCATGGCCGCTCCTTCTCCGATGTCTGCGGTGTCATCCGCGGAGGGCGATCCCCTCCAGCACCATCGACAGGTACTGGCGGGCGATCTCCTCCGGGCTGTGCTGTCCCTCCGGCCGGTACCAGGACGCGGCGACCCATACGGTGTCGCGTACGAAGCGGTAGGTGAGCCGGACGTCGAGATCGGCGCGGAAGACGCCCTCGGCGACGCCGCGCTCCAGCGTCCCGAGCCACGCCTTCTCGAACTTCTGCTGCGAGTCGGCGAGATAGCCGAAGCGCGGCCGGGTCCGGAGGTGCTGGGACTCCTTCTGATAGATGGCGACCGCGGCACGGTGGCGGTCGATCTCCCGGAAGGACTCGGTGACGAGGGCCTCGATCGTCTCCCTCGGACCGATTCCGGCTAGGAGGACGGCGTCGTACCGGGCCCACAGATGGTCCAGGAAGGTGGAGAGGATCTCGTCGAGCATCGACTCCTTGGAGTCGAAGTGGTAGTAGAGGCTGCCCGCGAGCATCCCCGCCGCGTCCGCGATCTTGCGGACGGTGGTGGCGTTGTACCCCTGTGCGGCGAACACCTCGGCCGCGGTGGCGAGGAGCTCCTCGCGCCGGTCGGGAGACGGGCTCATCGTGGTCCTTCTGCTGCTGCTTTTCGGCACACCACCATTCTCGCCTCACGGGTGCTGGCTGCTGACGGCCAGGATCTCGCCGGTCATGTACGAGGAGTAGCCGCTTGCCAGGAACACGATGACGTTGGCCACCTCCCACGGCTCGGCGTATCGGCCGAACGCCTCGCGGGAGGTCAGCTCCTCCAGCAGTTCGGGGGTGGTGACCTTCGCCAGGTGCGGATGCATGGCGAGGCTGGGCGAGACGGCGTTGACGCGCACTCCGTACTCGGCGGCCTCCAGCGCGGCGCAGCGGGTGAGCGCCATGACCCCGGCCTTGGCGGCGGCGTAGTGCGACTGGCCCTTCTGCGCCCGCCAGCCGATCACCGAGGCATTGTTGACGATGACGCCCCCGCCACCCGTGGCCTTCATGCGGCGCAGAGCGGCGCGGGTGCAGCGGAACGTGCCGTTCAAGGTGACGTCGAGGACCTTGTCCCACTGCTCGTCGGGCATGTCGACGAGATCGGCCGTGCCACCGAGCCCGGCGTTGTTGACCACGATGTCGAGGCGTCCGTGCCGCTCCTCGGCGTGGTCGAAGAGTGCCCTCACCCGGGTCTCGTCGGTCACGTCGCAGGGCAGCGACGACACGCGGCCGGCACCGAAGCGGGCGGCCAGCTCCGCCTCCGACTCCTTCAGCCTGCGGGCGTGCGCGTCGGAGACGACGACGTTCGCCCCCTCCTCCAGGAGCCGCCTGGCGGTCGCGCCGCCGATCCCCGCGCCCGCTGCGGCGGTGACGACGGCGGTACGGCCGGCGAGCAGGCGGTGGCCCGGCTCGTACGGCGGCGGGGCCGAGGTCATGGGTGGGCCTCCTTGGGCAGGCCGAGGACCCGCTCGGCGATGATGTTGCGCTGGATCTCGTTCGATCCGGCGTAGATGGTGTCGGAGCGGGAGAAGAGGAACAGCCGCTGGAAGTCGTCGAGGTCGTACGGCGCGCCGGCCGCGAGCATGCCGTCGGCGCCGCAGACGTCCATGGCGAGCTCGCCCAGCTCCCGGTGCCAGGTCGCCCAGAAGATCTTGCAGATGGACGCCTCGGGGCCCGGTGCGCCGGCCGCGACACCGTCGAGCATCCGCAGTGCATTGGCCCGGATGATCTCGAGGCCGATCCAGGCGCGGGTGATCCGGTCGCGGATCAGCGGGTCCTCTGCCGCGCCGTTGCGCTTGGCCAGGTCTATGACGGCCGCCAGCTCGCGGCGGAAGCCGACCTGCTGTCCGAGGGTGGACACACCGCGCTCGAAGCCGAGTGTGGCCATGGCGATCTTCCAGCCCTCGCCGGGTGCTCCGACGACGTTCCCCGCGGGCGTGCGGGCGGCGTCGAAGAACACCTCGTTGAACTCGCAGGTACCGGTCAGCTGCGCAATCGGCCGCACCTCCACGCCGGGCTGGTCCAGCGGCACCAGCAGATAGGACAGGCCACGGTGGCGGGTGGTGCCAGGTTCGGTGCGGGCGACGACGAAGCACCAGTCGGACGCGTGCGCGAGTGACGTCCATGTCTTCTGGCCGGTGATCACCCACTCCTCACCGTCGAGCTCGGCCCGCGTCCGTACGCCTCCCAGGTCCGACCCGGCGTCCGGCTCGCTGTACCCCTGGCACCACAGTTCCTCGACCGCCACGATCCGGGGGAGGTAGCGCTCGCACTGCGCGGGCGTACCGAAGGCGATCAGGGTGGGGCCGAGCAGTTGCTCCCCGATGTGGCCCACGCGGGCGGGGGCCTCCGCGAGGGCGTACTCCTCGTGGAGGGCGACCTGCTGCTCGAGGGTCGCGCCCCGGCCGCCGTACTCCTTCGGCCAGCCGATACAGGTCCAGCCCGCGGCGGCCATGTGGCGCTCCCAGGCGAGGCGTTCGGCGAAGGTCTCGTGCTCCTTGCCGGGTCCGCCGCGCCCTCGCAGGCTCGCGAACTCCCCAGTGAGAGCGGCTCGCAGCCAGTCGCGGAACTCGGCGCGGAACTCCTCGACGCTGCTCATGGGCGGCTCCGGACGGCTCTCGGCGAACGGGCGATTCGACTTCTCGACGGCCGATGGCTCGTACGTTAACCTACCAAACACTTGTTAGGGAAGGAGGGCGGATGTCCGCCGCTCGCACCGCACCCGCCGAGCCCGTCCGCTACGAACGCCACGACGCCGTGGCCGTGGTCACCATGGACCGGCCCGATCACCGGAACGCCCAGAACTCCGCGATGACCTACGCCCTGGACCGCGCCCTCTACCGGGCTGCCGACGACGACGAGGTGAAGGTCGTGGTCCTCGCGGGAGCGGGGAAGCACTTCTCTGCCGGCCACGACATCGGCACCCCGGAGAGGGACGCGCATCTTCCTTTCGACCGCAAGGCGGGCCTGTGGTGGGACCACTCGGACAAGCAAGGGGCGGAGAGCCGCTACGCCCGCGAGTCCGAGGTCTACCTGGGCATGTGCCGCCGCTGGCGCGAACTGCCCAAGCCGTTGATCGCCTCCGTGCAGGGCGCGTGCATCGCGGGCGGCCTGATGCTGGCCTGGATCTGCGACCTGATCGTCGCCTCCGAGGACGCCTTCTTCGCCGACCCGGTGGTACGCATGGGCATCCCCGGCGTGGAGTACTTCGCCCACCCATGGGTGATGCCGCCGCGCATCGCCAAGGAGTTCCTCTACACCGGCGACCGGATGAGCGCGCAGCGCGCCTACGAGGTCGGGATGGTCAACCGGGTCGTGCCCCGCACCGAACTGGCAGACCACACCATGGAGTTGGCGACCCGGATCGCCGACATGCCGCGCCTGGGGCTGGCGCTGACGAAGCGGGCCGTCAACCAGGCCGAGGACCTGCAGGGACTGCACTCCGGACTGGACTCGGTCTTCGGACTGCACCACCTGGCGCACGCCCACAACGCCGAGACCGCGAAGGACTCGCTCGGCGGCATGGACGTCCGCGCGATGAAGGAGGCCTCCTCCTGATGGACCTCGACTTCACCGCCGAGGAGGAGGCGTTCCGCGCCGAGGCCCGCGCCTGGCTCGCCACCCGTGTCCCGGCCGCACCTCTGCCTTCCCTGGAGACCGCCGAGGGCTTCTCGGCCCACCGCGCATGGGAGCGGACCCTGTCCGCGGACCGCTGGTCGGTGGTCTCCTGGCCCGAGGAGTACGGCGGCCGGGGCGCCTCGATCCTCGAGTGGCTGATCTTCGAGGAGGAGTACTACGCCGCCGGCGCACCCGGCCGGGTCAGCCAGAACGGCATCAATCTCCTCGCCCCCACCCTCTTCGAGCACGGCACGGACGAGCAACTGGCCCGGATCCTGCCGCCGATGGCGAGCGGCGACGTGATCTGGGCGCAGGCCTGGTCCGAGCCGGAGGCCGGATCGGATCTCGCAAGCCTGCGCTCCACGGCCGTAAGGACCGACGGGGGCTGGCTCTTGAGCGGCCAGAAGACCTGGTCGTCGCGGGCGGCCTTCGCCGACCGGGCGTTCGGCCTCTTCCGCGGCGACCAGGGCGACACGAAGGCGGCCGAGCCTCACCACGGCCTGACGTACCTCATGTTCCCACTGGATGCGCACGGTGTGACCGTGCGTCCCATCGGCCGGCTCGACGGCAAGCCCGCCTTCGCCGAACTCTTCCTCGACGACGTCTTCGTCCCGGACCAGGACGTGATCGGCGAGCCGGGGCAGGGATGGCGGGTCGCCATGAGCACCACGGGCAACGAGCGCGGGCTGACGCTGCGCAGCCCCGGACGGTTCACCGCGGCGGCCGACCGCCTGGTGGCCCTGTGGCGCTCGGGCGCCGACCCGGGCGACACCGCCCTGCGCGACCGGGTCGCCGACGCCGTCATCGGCGCCCGCGCGTACCAGCTCTTCACCTACGCGGGCGCCTCGCGGATCGCCGCAGGAGGGGCGGTCGGCGCCGAGACGAGCCTCAACAAGGTCTTCTGGTCCGAGCTGGACATCGCCCTCCACGAAACCGCGCTGGACCTGCTGGGCCCGTACGGCGAACTGTCGGACACGGCCGGGGAGGCGCCGGCGCGCGGGAGCTGGGCCGAGGGGTACACCTTCTCCCTCGCCGGCCCCATCTACGCGGGCACCAACGAGATCCAGCGCGACATCATCGCCGAGCGGCTGCTCGGCCTGCCGAAGGGGCGCCGGTGATGCGGTTCCTCCTCGACGACGAACAGCAGGCGTTCGCCCGCTCCCTGGACGGCATGCTCGAGGCGGCCGGAACCCCCGCCGTCGTACGGGCCTGGGCCGCCGGGGACACCGCGCCCGGCCGCGCGCTCTGGTCCCGGCTCGCGGAGGCCGGGGTCTTCGCCCTCGCCGTGCCGGAGCAGCACGACGGCCTGGGCCCGCTACCCGTCGAACTCGGCGTCGCCTTCACGGAAATGGGCCGTCACGCGGTGCCGGGCCCGCTCGTGGAGACGGTGGCCGTGGCGGCGTTCCTCGACCGCCTGGGCGACGACGCGGTGGCCGCCGTGTGGTTGCCCGCCATCGCGTCCGGCAAGACGGCCGCCTCCCTCTGTCTGCTCTCCGACGACAGCCCCTACGCCTTGGACGCCCACGCCGCCGACGCGGTCTTCGTCGTGGAAGGCGACGCCGTACGCCTGGCAGCGGCGTCCGGGCCCGTCCAGCCGTCCGCCGACCCGGCGCGCCGGCCGGCCCGCCCGCTCGGCGGGACGGTCCTGGCGCGAAGGCCGGAGGTGGCCGCCGCGGCCGGGCACGCCGCCGATGTCGCGGCGCTGGTGACGGCGGCCCAGGCCCTCGGTCTGGGCCGCACCCTGCTGGCACGAACCGTCGAACACGCCCGGCGGCGCACCCAGTTCGGGGTGGTGATCGGCTCGTTCCAGACGGTGAAGCACCGGCTGGCCGACGCGCTGATCGCCCTGGAGTTCGCCCAGCCCTTGGTGCGGGCCGCGGCCGTGGCCCTGGCCGCGCACGATCCGGCCGCCGGCCGCGAGATCGCGGCGGCGAAGGTCACGGCGTGCGAGGCGGCCTGCGCCGCTGCTCGAACCGCCCTGCAGATCCACGGCGCCCTCGGCTACACCGCGGAGTTCGACCTCTCCCTGTGGATCCGCAAGGCCCGGGCGCTGCGGTCGGCCTGGGGCACACCGGCCGCCTGCCGCGCCCGCGTACTGGCCCCCTGAAACCCGGCACCGAGCGGCATGGAAGGGAGACTGCGGGTGAGGCCGACGGAAGAACAGACGGAACTGCGGACCGCCGTCCGGGCTTCGCTCGCGCGGCACGAAGGTGCGGCGGCCTGGCTGCCGTTGACCGAACAGATCGGCGCCGCCGGACTTCTCGTCCCCGAGGAGTACGGCGGTGCGGGCTGCGGTGCACGCGAAGTGCACGTCGTCATGGAGGAGTTGGGCCGGAGCCTGAGCCCCGTCCCCTACCTCGGCTCCGCGGTGCTGGCCGTCCAGGCCCTGCTCGCCTCCGGCGACACCGAGGCATGCGCGCGGCTGCTGCCGGGACTCGCCGGGGGCCGGACGGTAGGGGCCCTTGCGTGGGCCGAAAGCGGTTCCTGGCACCCGGCGGCCGTCCGGGCCGAAGCCGCCCGTGGCCCGGAGGGCACCTGGCGTATCACCGGGGCCAAGGAGTTCGTCCTGCACGGGGCCCAGGCCGATGTGCTGCTCGTGGCGGCCCGAACGGCGGCCGGGGTCTGTCTGTTCCAGGTGCCGGTCGCCGGCGCGGGGGTGCGCCGCGAAGCGGCGGTCACCATGGATCAGACCCGGGCGCAGGCACGCATCGTCCTCGACGGGGCCGAGGGCCGGCTCATCGGCACGGAGGGCGACGGCGGGCGGGTCCTGCGGCACGTACTGGACCTGGCCTGCGCGGCGCTCGCGGCGGAGCAGACCGGCGCGGCCGAGCGCTGCCTGGAGCTCACCGTGGCCTACGCCAAGGAACGCATCCAGTTCGGCCGGCCGATCGGTTCCTTCCAGGCGCTCAAGCACCGGCTGGCGGACGCGTACGTGCTGGTGGAGTCGGCACGGTCGGCCGCCCTCGCCGCGGCCTGCGCGGCCGCCGCCGGCTCATCGGAGCTGACGCGCTGCGCGGCCGTCGCCAGATCCGCCTGCTCGGAGGCCTTTTCGACAGTGGCGGGCGAGACGATCCAGCTGCACGGCGGTATCGGCATCACCTGGGAACACGATGCCCACCGCTACTTCAAGCGCGCCCACGGCTCCGCCCATCTGTTCGGGCCAGCGGCGTGGCACCGGGGCCGGCTCGCCGAGGACCTCGGACTGGACACGGCCAGGCGGGCGTAAGCGACGGACGGGCCCGCACCTGCGCGTACCCGTCCGCCCGTACCGGCTGCGCCGCCGCCCGGGACGGCCTCAGGTGCACGGGCGGACACGGGATGCCCGGGTCGACAGCCGGCCGGCCACGCCTGCCCGGCTGTCACCTGCGCACCGCCTTCTCCTGGATGCTCACCCGGCCGAGGCCCGGCGCTCGAGAAGGTCGCCCAGCGGGACGTCGGGGTCGGCGAGCCTCTTCGCGTCGACCGGACGCCCGGAGGTCACGAGGTCGCGGATCGGGTCGGTGACGTCCCAGACGTTGACGTTCATGCCGGCCAGCACCCGCCCCTCGGCGAGCCAGAAGGCGATGAACTCGCGGGTGTCCCTCTGCCCGCGGAAGACGACCTCGTCGTAGCCACCCGGTTCGACGTAGCCGGTGTACTCCATTCCCATGTCGTACTGGTCGGTGAAGAAGTACGGAACGCGGTCGTAGGCCACGTCCTGGCCGAGCATCGCCTTGGCCGCGGCTTGCGGCTGATTGACGGCGTTGGCCCAGTGCTCGACACGGATGTGTTTCCCGAGCAACGGATGAAAGGCGTTGGCGACGTCGCCGGCGGCGTGGATGTCCGGGTGCGAGGTACGCAAGCGGGCGTCGACGAGGACGCCGTTGTCGACCTCCAGGCCGGCGGCGTCGGCGAGCTGGACGTCGGGGGTGATGCCGATCCCGACGATGACCGCGTCGGCATCGATACGGCTGCCGTCGGCCAGCAACACACCGTTCGCCCGGCCGCCGTTCCCCGTGATCTCGGCGACCTGCGCACCGAAGCGCAGGTCGACCCCGTGACCGGCGTGCAATTCGGCGAAGATCTGGGAGACCTCACGGCCGAGCACGCGCAAGAGGGGCAGCTCCCCCCTCTCCAGCACGGTGACCTCCGCACCGGCCGCGCGGGCGGCGGCCGCGGTCTCCAGTCCGATCCAGCCGGCGCCGATCACCACGACGCGGGATGCGGACGCGAAGGCTTCCTTCATGCTGTCGCTGTCGGGGAGCCGGCGCAGGTAGTGGACTCCGTCGAGACCGGCTCCGGGCACGGTCAGGCGGCGGGGCGAGGAGCCGGTGGTCAGGAGCAGCTTCTCGAAGCCGATGCGGCTGCCGTCGGCGAGCGTCACCTCGTGTCCGGCCGGGTCGATCGCGGTGACGGCGACGCCCAGGCGCAGGTCGACGTCATGCTCGGCATACCAGCGGGGAGGGTGGACGTAGACGGTGTCACGCTCGTCCTTGCCCAGCAGGTAGCCCTTCGACAGCGGCGGGCGTTCGTAAGGGCGCTCGCTTTCCTCTCCGAGCAGCACGACGTCGCCGTCGAAGCCCTCTTCCCGGAGGGTCTGCGCCGCCTTCGCACCGGCCAGGCCGGCTCCGACGATCACGAATGCTGTGTTCGCGGCCATGTTCTCTCCTCTGCTGCGTCGGCCGGCCCGTCGGCGGACGACGTTCCGCTCCCTGCCTGCGTCGTACGTGGCCAGGCCATCGTCGTCGACAGCCGTGCGCTGTCATCGGTTGAGCTGTTCCCCGGTGTGTCTCCGACAGGTCCATCGACGGAGGCCGGGGGCCGCTGGACCGTTCGTCGGCGGCCGGCGGACTGCGGACTGCGGTATCAGGCAGCGGTGTGCACGGGCGCGACGCGCGGGCCCACCTCGAGGGATATGCGCCCGTCGGCCCCTTCCGGTCCGCCGCCGACGGGCCGCTCCCGGCTCGGATCATCGAGCCGAACCGCGACGCCTTGGGCGGCCGGCCGGTCGAGGTTCTCACTCGTGGCGTTCTCCCACATGCGTCGTGCGATGCCGTCTACGGCGTGGTGCCCTCATCGGGAGCGGGGTGCCGGGTTCCCGTCTCCTTCGCGCGGGTGCCGTCGGCCGAGCCGGACTCTCCGGGGCGGTCAGCTGCGGCACGCAGCTCCACACAGCACCGGTCCGGGTGGGGGGCGAGGACTGCGTCGATCCCGCCGGTCCGGAGTCCCGTGAGGAAACCGCCGAGGAAGGCGTGGTTGATGCCGCAGACCAACTGGGGTGAGCGGGCAACGAGGGGATGGAAGGGACAGTTGAGCAGCCGCAGTTCGTCAGGGGCGCGACGGGCGGGTTCGAAGCCGAACTCCTCCAGCACGGACGCCGTCAGGGTGATGGACCGCTCAGGGCCCAAGCGTCCGGGGCGGATGTCGGAGCGTGTCGCGGCTCCGAGCTCTTCACCCCGCCGCCGGGCCGTGCGCAGCGCGGCGGACTGCGCGTCTTCGCCCTGTCCCTGTTCGAGGACCGCGTCGACGAGGATCTCCGCGAGGACGTCGGGACGGCGTTCGGGGATGCTGATGCGGATGTCGGTCTCGGCCGGCTCGTACACCTTCGGCTTGCGGCCGACCCTGCTGACGCCTCCGGGACTGTCGTAGCGGGAGTGCAGCAATCCGGCCGCGACGAGTTTGTCCAGGTGGAAGGCGGCCAGCTTGGCGGAGATGCCCGCATCCGCGGCCGCCTCCTCCCGCGTCACGGGCCGGTGGGCGCGCCGGGCGAACCGGTAAAGGGTGCGGCGCACCTCGTCCGCGAGCACCGAGACCGCCTCCACGCCCGCCGCGGCGCGGGGATGGGGCGAAGCCGGAGTCGGTCCTGAGGTCATACCTTCAGGATAACTCCAATCCACGCTGTTGAAACCGAAGAGACGCGCGCTTTTTCCAGAGAACCTTGACCCGCTTCCCGAATAAGTCCAATACTGATTGGTGAAACTCTGGAGAGGAGCCCGCCATGCCCAAGGAACTGCACAAGCAGGCGAAACAGCCGGTCAGCGCTCTCGCGGCCCCGTACGGGCACCCGTTCGATGCGGTAGTGGTCACCGCGCCGGTCGGCGCCTGGGCGGGCAGTGCTCTCGGGACGGGTGAGTGACATGACCCAGGACCTCCACTCCGCCTTGCACATAACCCCCGGCCCGGCCGCCTCACCTGAACCGGTCCCGGCGCCCGCTGCCCTGCGCGTGGTCCACGACGTGGAAGGGGTGGACCTGACGGCCGCCGAACTCGCGGCGGGGCAGTTCCTTCAGGCGCTGGGTATCGACACCGGTTCGGAGAGCCTGCGCGGCACCCCGGGCCGCATGGCCCGCGCCTACGCCGAACTGTTCAGCCCTCGCCCGTTCGACCTGACGACGTTCCCGAACGACGAGGGCTACGACGAACTGGTCCTCGCCCGGAGCATCCCGCTCCGGAGCGTCTGTGAGCATCATCTTCTGCCGTTCGTGGGGACGGCCCACATCGGCTACCTGCCCGGGCAGCGGATCCTGGGACTGTCGAAACTCGCGCGGGTCCTGGAGCACTTCGCCTGCCGTCCTCAGGTGCAGGAGCGGCTCACCAAGCAGGTCGCCGACTGGCTCCAGACACACCTGGAGCCGAAAGGCGTCGGCGTCGTCATCCAGGCCGAACACACCTGCATGACGCTGCGCGGCGTCCAGGCCACCGGGGCGACGACGATGACCTCCACGCTCCTCGGCCTGCTGCGCAGCGATGCGCGATCCCGCAGCGAGTTCCTGGCCCTGACCGGCCTGCCTCACTGACCGCGGCCCAGCGGGGCCGGAGGGGGCGGTGCCCTGCCGGTGAAGCCGGCTGCGAGGCAACGGCACCGACCCCTTCTGTGACGACGTCAGGATGTGGGCACCTCGCAGGCGTATGTGCCGGCCGTACGGAGTGGCCGCCCGGCTGCGGTGGTGCGGTGCTTCCGTCGAGGTTCAGGCGAGTCGCGCGAGAACGGCGCGACCGGTGCGCTGTAGTTCCTCGTCGTGCCGTGGACATGTGATCCCTCTCGAGCCCGAGCTTCTCGAGGACACGGAACGACGGCGTCACAGGGACCACGGCTGCGGTGTCGGTCCGCTGACGTATCCTTCCCGCCACCGCACACCGACCAAGAGGACCAAGAGAATTGACCGGCCTTTCTGCTTTCCCGCTGCCTTTTCGTGCTTCACGTTCCATATCGTTCGCGACACCCCGAACTCTGCGGGAACTTCAGATGATGCGGTGCAGCTCACACATTCGGGCGAAGCCGGGCTGGTTCGACAAGATGAACGATGCCGACATCGTCGCCAGGTGGACGCAGGAAGCGGTCGCCCAGGGCCTCACCGAAGCGCAGGTTCGTTACGTGCTTGCCGAACTCCCGCACTACGCCGCGCTGCGGGACGGGCGAACCGGGGTCGAGGTGTCCGCCGTCGACGGGGTGTGGCAGTCGGACACACTGGTCGACGACAAGCTCAGATCCCGGCTGCGCGACGCGGTTCGGGTTCTGGAAGAGGTCCCCGAAGCAGAACAGGACTGGCATCCCGGCTCCGACGGCCAGGTACTGGATCTTGTTCATCCTTCACTGTTCTGCCTGGTGAGAGAGGTGAGCGGCGCGCCCGAGCGTGCTTGGCAGAACCCGACGGACCGCTACTCGAAGTACGAATTCTCGGAGAAGTTCCAGTGGCTGCCCACGGACGTCGACGTCAGTGACGACGGCGATGTCGCCTTCCATTCGTACGTCAACAACGTCCACCCCGAAACGCATCGCGAACTGGCCTCGGTACTACCGGACTTGTTCGCACGCTTCCGCCCGCTGCTGGAGAACGTGCTGACCGATCTGCGCCATCCACGGCCCCTGCGGATCGAGGCCGATCCTTACGGGTGGTACGACTCGGAGCCGGAGCATCCGGACAAGTCCTCCTACAGTGATGACGGGGCCTACGCAGAAGCAGTCCGTGCATGGGAGGAGGCCCAGGACGACTGGTGGGAGAACCGCCGTCCCGCCGTCCCCGACGCGCCGGCCTTCACCCCGCCCGAGGTGCCCGATGAATCCGCCCGGGTCGACCTGCGCGGCCGCCGTCTCCAGGTCATCGTCAAGCTCGCCACCATTCACCTCACCCCGGACAAGCCCGAGTACCCCGGCGGTTCCTGGCATGTCGAGGGGATGATGAACGAGCGGATCGTCTCGACCGGCATCTACTACTGGGACAGCGAGAACATCACCCAAAGCCGGCTGAGTTTCCGGGCGGCACTCGACGACCCGCACTACGAACAGAACGACGACAACGGCCTGCGTGAGGTCTACGGTCTGGAGGACGAAGACGCACTGAACCAGACCCTGGGATCGACAGCGACCCCACCGGGCCGCTGCCTGGCGTTCCCGAACATCCTGCAACACCGCGTCGGCTCGTTCCGCCTCACGGACCCCACCCGTCCGGGACATCGCAAGATTCTCGCGTTCTTCCTGGTCGACCCGTCGGAACGGATCGTCTCGACATCCGATGTGCCACCGCAGCAACCGTGGTCCGACACCTCGACCATGACGCTTGAACAGGCCAAGAACCACCGCGAACAACTCATGCAGGAACGCAAGTTCTTCGTCGACGAACACAACGAGCAGCTCTACGAACGAGAATTCTCCCTCTGCGAGCACTGAACCTCTTCGGGACATCCGCGTCCATCGCGTCTCAGGCCTGCCTCGACCACCACTGCGTCGCCTCCCCCGCGCAGGTCTTCGTCACCGATCCGCTGCTCGTGACCAGGTCGAGGCAGCCGCCTCCGAAGTCGCTCCGGAGGGTGCCGCCCGAACCCGTACGCCACGGCCGGCCGGGGTCCTGGGAGCAGTCGGCCACGAAGTCGGCCTGCCGCCCGCGCCGTCCTGTGCGCCGGACCCGGTGCCCCCCGGCAACAGGTGCCCGTGATCCGCCCGTCCCTCCCTTGGGGCATGTCCCGCGGGGCGGGGGGTAGCCGGGCGGCATCCCCGATAGTGCGCAGCTGCCTTCGCCCGACCCGAGGAGAATCAGTGCCCGAGAAGAACATTTTCGTGATCGGCCTCGACGACGCCAACCTGCCCACCTTGCACAGCGTGCCCGACGCCGGGGAGTACCGCTTCCATCCGCTCCTGACCCCGCAGGAACTGCAGGTCGGCGAGGTGTCCGTGCCCGCACTGCTCGAGAAGGCAGAGGGAATCCTGGACGCGTTCGACGGAAGCATCGACGCCGTCGTCGGCTACTGGGACTTCCCCGTGAGCACGCTCGTGCCCATCCTGAGCGAGCGCTACGGCACGCGCAGCACCTCTCTGGAGTCGGTCGTCAAGTGCGAGCACAAGTACTGGAGCCGGCTGGAGCAGCAGAAGGTCGTTGACGAGCACCCGCGCTTCGGCAGGGTCGATCTGGAGGCACAGGATCCGCGCCCGCCCGAGGGCGTCCGTTTCCCGATGTGGCTCAAGCCCGCCCTCTCGTACTCGTCCGAGCTCGCCTTCGGCGTGAAGAACGAGGAGGAGTTCCGCGCGGCGGTGGACGAGATCCGCAAGGGCGTCGCCCGCGTCGGCCGCCCCTTCCAGTACATCCTCGACCGGCTGGACCTGCCGCCGGAGATGCAGGGCGTCGGAGGCCAGGTGTGTCTGGCGGAGGAAGCGCTCTCCGGCATCCAGGTCGCGGTCGAGGGCTACGTCCACCAGGGCGCGGTCACCGTCTACGGCGTACTGGACTCCATCAACTATCCGGACAGCTCGTCCTTCCTGCGCCACCAGTACCCCTCCACGCTCCCCGAGCCCGTGGTGCGGCGTCTGCACGACGTCTCCGAGCGCGTGATACGGCAGATAGGGATGGACGCGGCGACATTCAGCATCGAGTACTTCTACGACCCGCGGACCGACGCGATCAACCTGCTGGAGATCAATCCCCGGCACTCCCAGTCGCACGCCGAACTGTTCGAGTACGTCGACGGGGTGCCCAACCACCACTGCATGCTCAGCCTCGCCCTCGGCAAGAACCCCGAACTGCCCGACGGCGCGGGTCGCTACAAGACGGCCGCCAAGTGGT
Source organism: Streptomyces sp. Tu 2975 (assembly GCF_009832925.1). Taxonomy (GTDB): domain Bacteria; phylum Actinomycetota; class Actinomycetes; order Streptomycetales; family Streptomycetaceae; genus Streptomyces. The sequence continues at coordinate 7,352,506 of NZ_CP047140.1, read as the reverse complement.
ACTACCGGTGGTTCGCCGACGGTGTGGTGCACGACGTGCCCTCGGACGAGGACCTGAGGCGCATCGAGCGGGAGATCCCGGGCGTACGGATCGACATGGTGCCCGAGGAAGGGCAGCGGCTGTCGCAGATGCCCGAGCAGGACAGCTACAGCTTCGAACTGGCCCACATCTTCACAGGGGGCGACAGCGAAGAAGACCTGCGGGACAAGTACGACCGCTGCGTGGCCGCCTTGAACCTCACCTTCGACCGCGCCGCGTCCGACGGCCCCGCCGGCACCGATGGCGAGGCCGCCTGAGGCAGGCCGGTCGGACCGGTGTGCCGGACAGGATCCTGGGCAGCCGCCCAGCCGAGCCGAAAAGAGGAGGGAGAGGGCCGGCCGTATGCGTTATGTGAGCAACCTGCCCTACGCGACAACGGAAGAGGAGCACGTCGCCGTCCCCATGTCCGACGGCGTCAGTCTGTCTGCCAGGATCTGGCGTCCCGTCTCCTCCGACGCGGAACCGGTGCCGGCCGTGCTGGAGTACATCCCGTACCGCAAGCGCGACCTGTCCTCGGTTCGCGACTCCGTCCATCACCCCTACATCGCCGGTCACGGCTACGCCTGCGTCCGTGTCGACCTGCGGGGCACCGGCGAGTCGGAAGGTGTTCTGGCGGACGAGTACCTGGAACGGGAACAGAGCGACGCCGAGGAGGTCCTCGCGTGGCTGTCGGAGCAGCCCTGGTGCGACGGGAACACCGGCATGATGGGCATTTCCTGGGGCGCGTTCGCCGCCCTCCAGGTCGCCGCCCGTCAGCCGCCGAGCCTGCGCGCCATCGTCATCGCCTCCTTCACGGACGACCGGTACGCCGACGACATGCACTACATGGGCGGTGCGCTGCTGTCGGACAACCTGGCCGAAGCCGGCACCATGTTCGCCTACGCCACCTGCCCGCCCGACCCCGCGGTCGTCGGTGAGCGCTGGCGCGAGATGTGGCGGGAACGCCTGGAGAACACCCGTCCGTGGGCGCTGGAGTGGCTGCGCCACCAGCGCCGCGACGCATACTGGCGGCACGCCTCTGTCTGCGAGGACTACCAGGCCGTACGCTGCCCCGTCCTGGCCTCAAGTGGCTGGGCGGACGGCTATTCCAACGCGGTGACGCGCCTGCTGGGAAACCTGGACGTGCCGCGCAAGGGCCTGATCGGCCCGTGGTCGCACAAGTATCCCCACCTCGGCGAGCCGGGCCCGGCCATCGGCTATCTGCAAGAGGTCGTCGCCTGGTGGGACCACTGGCTCAAGGGCGTCGACAACGGGGTCATGGACGGGCCGATGCTCCGGACCTGGATGCAGGAGAGTGTGCCGCCCTCCACGTCCTACGAGTCCCGGCCCGGCCGCTGGGTGGGCGAACCTTCCTGGCCCTCACCGCATGTCCGGCCGACCGCCCATCCCCTCAGCCGGCACCGCATCGGCGCCCCTGGTGAGGAGCCGTCGAGCAAGGACGCCCTGACCGTGCAGTCGCCGCTGTCCGTCGGGCAGTTCGCGGGCAAGTGGGCCTCCTACAACGCCCCGCCCGACCTTCCCTACGACCAGCGGGAGGAGGACGGCGGCTCACTGGTCTTCGAGACCGACGCACTCACCGAGCGCGTCGAGATCCTGGGCTCCCCCAGCGTCGAACTGGACCTGTCGGTCAGCGAACCGGTCGGCATGGTCGCCGCGCGCCTGTCGGACGTGTCCCCTGACGGCAGTGCCACCCGCGTCACGTACGGACTGCTCAACCTCACCCATCGCGAGGGGACGGGCGTACCGCAGCCGCTGGAACCCGGTGCCCGCTACCGGGCCACCGTGCAACTCAACGGTGTGGCACAGGCCTTCCCGCCGGGGCACCGCATCCGGCTGTCCCTGTCCACCTCCTACTGGCCGCTCGCCTGGGCACCGCCCCGACCGGTCCTGCTGAGCGTCCACGAAGGCACAAGCAGCCTGACGCTGCCGCTGCGACCGGACGACGCGCCCGACGGCCTTCCCCGGCATCCGTTCGGAGAGCCGGAGGGTACAGAGCCCCTCACCACCACCCGGCTGACACCCCCCGAGCAGCGCTGGGAGGTCACACGTGACCTGGTCGACTACCGGTCGGCGCTGGAGATCGTCAAGGACCGCGGCATGGTGCGTTACGACGACATCGGCCTCGACGTGGGCCTGCGGGCGTACGAGAAGTACAGCGCGGTCGCCGACGACTTCACGTCGGTCAGCGGGGAAAGCGCCTGGACCATGCGCTTCCGGCGGGACGAATGGGACGTGCGTGTGGAGACTCGCACCGCGCTGACGTCGAGCGAGACCGAGTTCTTCATCGACGCCACGCTGGACGGTTTCGAGAACGACCGCCGGGTCTTCTCCCGTACGTGGAACGAGACGCTGCCTCGCGACCACTTGTGAGGAACGCCCGGACGCAGGAACGCCCTTCGGCCCGGGCGAGGCTCCGGCGGGGGCCGGGCGGGCTGCGGGGCGGGTGCGGCTCGTGGGAGAGCGCTCACCCGCCAGTCCCGCCTGCGGCGGGGCCTGCGCGGCCCGCCGCCATGCCCACCGCCGGGCCGTACGCCGCCGACATCGGGCGCGGTCGAAGGAAAGCGCTCCCCAGGCACCCACCCGCTTGTCCGCCCTGCCCGCCCTGCCCGCCACCGTCACGCCTGCGCCGCCCGCCGCCATGCCGACTCGCGCAGGAGCCGCAGGCCGTTGAGCCCCACCAGCACGGTGGAGCCCTCGTGGCCGGCCACTCCGAGCGGCAACGGCAGGTGCCAGGCCAGGTCCCAGACCACCAGCACGCCGATGCACACGGCCGCGATCACGAGGTTCTGCACGACGAGCCGGCGGGCACGCCGCGCCAGCGCCACGACGGCGGGGACAGCGGCCGCCTCGTCGCGCACCACCACGGCGTCCGCGCTCTCCAGCGCCAGGTCGGAGCCCGCCCGGCCCATCGCGACGCCTGCGGTCGCGGCGGCCAGCGCGGGCGCGTCGTTGACGCCGTCGCCGACGACGAGCACCCTGTCACCCGACCGTTCCCACTCCTGTACCGCCGCGACCTTGTCCTGCGGCAGCAGCGCGGCCCGTACGTCGGTGATGCCGACCTCGCCCGCCACCCGGGCCGCCGCCTGCGGATTGTCGCCCGTCAGGAGGGTGGGGCCGGCGCCGGTGAGACGGGCCAGGGCCGCGACGGCCTCCGGGGCGCCGTGCCTGAGCCGGTCCTCGACGGCCAGCACGGCGACGGGTTGTCCGTCCACCTCCACCACGACGGCCGTCCGGCCGTCGGCCTCCATCGCCGTCGCCTCCGCGTTTTCGCCGGCGAGCAGAGCGGCGGGGCTGCCCACGCGCACCGCGCGGCCGCAGACGTGCGCGGAAACGCCTCGCCCGGGAGCCGACTCGAACTGCCGCGCCTCCGGCGGCCGCAGGCCGCGTTCGCGTGCCGCGGTGACCACGGCACGGCCCAGCGGGTGCTCGCTGTGGTGTTCGGCCGCTGCCGCGAGCGTCAGCACCATGTCCTCGTCGAGGCTACCGGCGGGCAGCAGACGTACGTCCGCGACGCGGGGAGCGCCTTCGGTGAGGGTGCCGGTCTTGTCGAGCGCTACGCGGGTGACGGAGGCCAACGACTCCATCGCTACGGCGGATTTGACGAGGACTCCGTGGCGTCCGGCGTTGGCGATCGCGGACAGCAGCGGCGGCATGGTGGCCAGCACGACGGCGCACGGCGAAGCGACGATCATGAACGTCATGGCCCGCAGCAGGGTGCTGGTGAAGTCGGCGCCGAAGGCGAGCGGTACCGCCAGCAGCGCGAGGGTGGCGACCACGACGCCTGCGGAGTACCGCTGTTCGATCTTCTCGATGAACAGTTGGGTGGGCGCCTTGGTGGCACTGGCCTCCTCGACCATCGCCACGATCCGCGCGATCACGGACCCGGCCGCGTCGGCGTCGACGCGGACGCGCAGCGAGCCGGTGCCGTTGAGGGTGCCGGCGAAGACGGTATGGCCGGCGAAGCGGTCGACGGGGAGCGGCTCGCCGGTGATGGTCGCCTGGTCGACCTCGCTCGCGCCCTCGAGAACGGTCCCGTCGGCGGGCAAACGCTCTCCGGGCCGCACCAGAACGGTGTCCCCCACCCGCAGGCCGGACACGGGGACGATCTCCTCCGCACCGTCCGTCAGGCGCAGGGCCCGCGCGGGGGCGAGGTCGAGCAGGCCGCTGACGGAGTCGGCCGTGCGGCGGGTGGCGAGCGCCTCCAGCGCGCCCGACACGGCGAAGATGACGATCAGCAACCCGCCGTCGAGGAACTGGCCGATGGCCGCCGCCCCGACGGCCGCCACGACCATGAGCAGGTCCACGTCGAGCGTCTTCTCGCGCAGGGCCCGTAGCCCTTCCAGGCCGGGCTCCCAGCCGCCGGCCGCGTAGCAGAGGGCGTAGAGCGGGCCCCACGCCCAGGCCGGTGCGCCTCCGAGGTCGAGCGGCAGGGCGCACAGGAACGCGACGGCGGACACCGCCGCCCAGCGGACCTCGGGGAGCGCGAACAGCCGTGTGCGCCCTCTGTCCGGTACCGACGCGGGCGCCGCGGCGGGCCGCGCGGTGGTGGAGTCGCGTACCGGCGTGGCGGTCGGGGACGTCGGTGGCGTCGGAGGAACCATCGGGAACACACCTCTTCATTCGGTTCCGGGGCACCGGGTGGGGCGGAACCCGACCACCATAGCGGAACAGATGAAGAGGTCTTCATTCATTGCTTCTGTCGCGCGGCTACGATGTGCACCATGGGACACGGAGTCAGCGGCGGGACCACCCCGGCCGCGCATCTGGACGCGGACTCCGCGGCGACCATCGCCGCCACCCTGCAGGCCCTCGCGACACCCTCCCGCCTCATGATCCTCACGCGACTGCGCCAGGGTCCGTGCGGAGTGACCGAGCTCGCGGAGGCGGTCGAGATGGAGCAGTCGGCCGTCTCCCACCAGCTGCGGCTGCTGCGGGCGCTCAGTCTGGTCTCCGGCACCCGTCAGGGCCGGCGGATCGAGTACAGCCTCTACGACAACCACGTCGCCCAGCTGCTCGACGAGGCCGTCTACCACATCGAGCACCTGCGGCTGGGCACCCGCGACGTGCCGGAGCCGGCCGACAGCGAGTAAGCGGCGCGACACGCACGCCGCCCCTGCCCGGCGCGTGCTCGGCGCTCGTTCACGACCGGCAGCGACCCGGCCCATCGGCCCCCTTGAAGTGGCAGGGCCACAGGGCAGCTCCTAGCGTCGTTCCCGTCGAGGTGCACGTCCCGAATCCGCGGAAACTCCGTGTGGCTGCCCTCGGGAACCCGGAGAACCGACCATGCGCGCCACACCGCTCGCGTTCCTGTCCCTCGCCGGTGCCGTCGCGCTTCTCGCCCCCGCCGCGGCGGCCCACGCCGAGGACGAAGGCGACATCACCTCGTTCGCCTTCTCCGTCTCCCCTTCGACGGTCGAGCCCGGCGGCACGGTGACCCTCACCGCAACCGAGTGCCCGGCGAAGAAGGTGACCGTGTCGTCGGAGGTGTTCGAAACGGTCACGGTCCACGACGGCGGCCCCGCCACGGCGAAGGTCGACAAGGACGCCAAGCCGGGCGCGGAGTACAAGGTCGTCTTCGACTGCAAGGGCGAGAAGGGTCATGCCCCGCTCACCATCGCGACGGGCTCCGGCGGGACCCACCCGCCCGCGACCGTGAAGCCGGGCGGCGGGGCCCATGCCGGTACCGGCGGCAGTGTCTCCGACCCCGGTCCCGCAAGGTCGGTGGCGGGCTGGGCACTTGTGGCCTGTGCGCTCGGCGGCGGCGTGTACCTGCTGCGGCGCCGTTCGGGCCAGGGCGTCTGAAGGGGAGGGCCCCGTGCCGCCGTCCTCGAGACGCGGCCCCTGGTGCACGCTGCTGTGTGTCCTGCTCTTCGGCGTGTTCCTGGTGGGCAACGGGACCGGCGGGCCGTACGGCGGCCCGCCCCAGCCGTCCTCGTCGCCCGCGTCCGCCGCGCCTCTCGGGCCTGCCGGGGCCCGCGGGTCCCATGAGCCGGCCGCGCCCGCCGCGTCTGCGGCGCTGCCGCCCGCTCCGGAGCCGCTGTCGCGCTCGGCGCCGCGCCGTGTCTCCGTACCCGCGGCAGGCATCGACGCGCCGCTGAGACCCGTCGGGCTCGACGGGAACGGCTGGGTGGGCGTGCCGCCGGCGGCGCAGGCGGACGTGGCCGGCTGGTACTCCGGCGCTGCGACGCCCGGGGAGCGCGGCACCTCGGTCGTCGTCGGCCACGTCGACGACGAGGCGGGACCGGCCGTCTTCTATCCGCTCGGCTCGCTCACGCGCGGTACGCGGGTGGAGGTGCTGCGCGACGACGGGCGCACGGCGGTGTTCGCGGTGTACGCGGTCGAGGTGTTCGACCTGCGGGACTTCCCCGCCGAAGAGGTGTACGCGGATACGGCGGAGGCGGAGATCCGGCTGATCACCTGCGGCGGAAAGTACTCACAGGACCGCGGTTACGAGGGGAACGTGGTCGTCTTCGGGCGGCTGGTGGCCGTTCGCTGATCCGCCGTCCGGAACGGGCCGTGCCGGACCGTCGCGGTAGGTGACGTCCCGCTGGGCCGTGACGGCCTGACGCCTTGGCGGCTCGGCTCGACGGCTCCGCGGTCCCGGATTGCCGTATTGCCGCAGGCGGCAGCGCTCGTGGAGCCGCTGCCGCGACGGCCTGGCCGCGCGCGCGGGGCCGGCCCGTTGTGTGCCCGGCGTCTTCTCGGGTAACCGGAGCCCGTGGACCCGTCAGGAGGTGGACCCGATGAGCAATTTCCATCGCACGGCCACGGACGAGCCGGTCGGTGAGCTGGTCAGCCGTGCCTCGCAGCAGATCTCCCTGCTGGTACGGGAAGAGATGCAGCTGGCCAGAGCCGAGATGAGCGCGAAGGGCAAACGGTTCGGCATGGGCGGCGGGCTGTTCGGGGGCGCCGGCCTGGTCGCGGTTCTCGCCCTGCAGGCGCTGGTCGCCACCGCGATCATCGCGCTCGCGCTGGTCCTGCCGTGGTGGGCGGCGGCACTGATCGTCACCGGGGTGCTGTTCCTGATCGCCGCGATCCTCGGCATGGCCGGGAAGAAGAGCATTCGGCGGGCCGGCCCGCCGAAGCCCCAGGAAACGATCAGCAGCGTGCAGCGCGACGTCCGTGAGATCAAGGAAAGGGCACACCGATGAACACGTCCCCGCAGGGCAGCAGCAGGGATCCGAGCGCCCTTTCGGCCGATGAACTGCGCGCACAGATCCAGCACACCCGCGACGAACTGGGCGAGACGGTGGAAGCGCTCGCGGCCAAGGCGGACGTCAAGAGCCGGGCCAAGGAGACCGCCGCGGGCGTGAAGGACCAGGTGGGCCTGAAGGCCACTCGTGCGAAGGAGCAGGTGGCCGCCACCGCGTCCGCGATGGGCGACACGATCCGCGACAAGGCCCCTCACCCGCGCCACGAGCACCACGCCGCACACGCGGCACGCGACACCGACACGAGGCTCATCGTCGGTGCGGGAGCGGGAGTCGCCGTGGCCCTCGTTCTCCTGATGCTGGTCAAGCACAGGAGGCGCCGATGAAGTTTTCGAAGATCCTCTACAAACCCGTCGGTCTGGCGATCGGTGCGACGAGCGGCGCCGTGGCGGGGGCGGTGTTCGGCCAGGTATGGAAGAAGCTGGGCCACGACGATGACGCGCCGGACGCGACCGACGAGCACCGCAGCTGGCGGGAGGTGCTGCTCGCCGCTGCCCTGCAGGGCGCGATCTTCGCTGTCGTCAAGGCCACCGTCGACCGCAGCGGGGCCGTCGCCACGAAACGCCTCACCGGTACCTGGCCCGGCTGACACGTCACGGCCGATCCCACCCCACTCCCCCTCCGGGCACCGGCCCGGGCACCGCTGACATCGGCGCCCGGGCCGGTGAGTCCTGTTTCGTGGCCACGGAGGGCACGTCGCCGGGTGGGGCCTGCCGTCGAGCGGGACGGCACCTCGTTCGCCGGGCGGCCCGCCGTCACGACGGAGCACAAGACGGAGCCACGGGCCTGACGCGCATGCCGAAGCGGGGGCCGGCGCGCGGGCGTTCCGCTGCGAAGGCAATCGGTTGGTTGGCTTCCACGAATACGGATACACGGGCGATATGACACGTTTTGCGAATCTGCGGCATCGCCACGGAGAAGCCTCCCGTCACGAGGCCGACCGTGCCACCGACCCGGGACCGCAGCCCGACGCCGGCACGGACCGGAAGCCCGGCCCCGGGCCGGATGTGGAGCGCAACGCCCCTGACAAGCCTACGGACATGCCCAAGAAGTCCTTCGGACAGGTGCTGCGGGGAACGCTCAAGGAGTTCAAGGACGACGAGCTCACCGACCGTGCCGCCGCTCTGACGTACTACGGCATCCTGGCGCTGTTCCCGGCCCTTCTGGTGCTCGTCTCGCTGCTCGGCATCATGGGCGAGAGCACGACGCAGAAGGTGCTCGACAACATCCAGCAACTCGCCCCGGGGCCCGCCCGTGACGTCATCACCAACGCCGTCACCCAGCTTCAGGGGAGTTCCGGCACCGGTTCGATCCTGGCGATCGTCGGCCTGCTCGGTGCCCTGTGGTCCGCGTCCGGCTATGTGGCCGCGTTCATCCGCTCCTCGAACGCCATATACGACGTGCCGGAAGGCCGGCCCGCGTGGAAGGTACTGCCGATCCGCCTCGGCGTGACCGTCGCCCTGATGGTGATGGCCTGTGTGAGCGCCCTCATCGTCGTGCTCTCCGGAGGCATCGCTCAGCAGCTCGGTACGGCGCTCGGCGTCGGGGACACCGCCATGACGGTCTGGACGTACGCCAAGTGGCCGGTGCTCGTCGTACTGGTCAGCCTCATGGTCGCACTGCTGTACTGGGCCACGCCCAACGCCAAGGTCCACGGCTTCAGATGGATCAGCCCCGGCAGCGTCATCGCCGTGGTGATCTGGCTCGTCGCGTCGGCCGGCTTCGCCTTCTACGTGGCCAACTTCGGCTCGTACAACAAGACGTACGGCACCCTCGCCGGCATCATCATCTTCCTCGTCTGGTTGTGGATCACCAACCTGGCCATCCTCCTGGGCCTCGAGTTCGACGCGGAACTCGCCCGCGAACGCGCGCTCGTCGGCGGCCACCCGAAGGACGCCGAGCCCTACGTCGAGCCCCGCGACACCCGCAAGTGGACCGACGAGGACCGACGGCGAATGAGCTGACCGCCGCCCGCCGAGACGGCGCCCGCGACAAGGGCAGGCGTCGACGACGAGGACCGCGCGACATCCGCGGCCCTCGGTCGACCCGGCGTCAACTGCCGCTGCGTCGCGGTGCGGTGCCCGGTCCTGTCAGGATCCTTCTGCTTCGACGATCCGCCACCTGCCGACCTCCTGGTGCTGCGAGTCGTAGACAGCCGACCCGTCGCCCGGCTTCAGCGCGTAGTGGTTCAGATTGCCGCCCCAGTAGCGGAGGATGCGGCCCAACTCGCCCGCCGTCTCCTCCGCGGGCCGCCCGGCGTCCACGTCGACCTCGAGAACGAACTTCACGTTGCCTGTCTCCCCTCACGAAACGGTTCCGCCCCGCCCACAGAGGGCCGGACCTGCGGTATCAATTGTTTCATTCAAGTGCAATGTGAGACTTTGAGGACCATGGGTCCTGGTGGGCACTCCGGAATGCCGGAGAAGTCTCAAACAGGGTTGAGGCGTCCTGTGAACCGCCGGGCGCGCGGTGGCCGAGGGGGTGGCGAGGTGGGGAACCGGCTGCGGGCCGTCGACCTTGCGCGCACGGCCGGGCTCTCCGTCCAGCAGGTCCGCAACTACGTGGACACGGGTGTTCTGCCTCCGGTCGAACGCACCGCCAGTGGATACCGCGTCTTCACCGCCGCGCACGCCGAAGCCCTCGCCGCGGCTCGAGAAGCAGCCGCCGGCCACGGCTGGGCGACCACCCGGACGGTCATGCGAGCCATCCACGACCGCGATGTGGAGACCGCCCTGGCCGCTCTCGACGCCAGTCATGCCGAACTGGACCGCGAACGGGCCGAACTGGCGGCGGTGCACGACGCCCTGGGCACCGTCCTCGCGCAACCGGCTGTCACCACGGCCACCGCGCTTCCCGGCATGCGCATCGGCAAGGTCGCCCGCGCCGTGGGGGTCCGACCACCTGTGCTCCGGTTGTGGGAGGCCCACGGCCTCCTGCGACCGGACCGGGAGCCGGGCACGGGATACCGCGTCTACTCCCGCTCGGAGTTCCACGCGGCGCAGGTCGTCGCACTGCTGCGCCGAGGGCACTACCCGCCGGCCACCATCAATGCGGTACTGGGCGAACTACGGGCCACCGGCAGGCCCGACCGCGTGCTCGGCGAACTGACGAAGAGGCAGCGGGATCTCCACCGCCGCAGCCTCCACCGGCTCAGAGCCTCCGCGGCCCTGCATGCCTACCTGCGATACCTCGGGCACACCGCATGACGGGTCCGCAGATCAAGTCCGGGCGTACTCGGGGAGCGTGACGGTCCAGCTCCATGGGCCGTGGGCAGTGGAGTCGCGGCCCGAATCCGAACGCGTGCAGCGCCTGCCGGAAGCCCGTCGGCACGGCCCGCGCACCTATTGAAGCGCTTCGACAAGAGTCTGGACAGTCTCGAACCCGTCGGATTACTGTCTACCCACATCCGAAGTCACCGACTCGGAGCGCATTGTCGAAGCGCTTCATCATCTGGAGATCCGATGGTCACCCTCGCCGACGTAGCGCAGCACGCCGGAGTCTCGGCCAGCACGGTCAGCTACGTCCTGAGCGGGAAGCGGACCATCTCCGCGCTCACCCGGGAGCGGGTCGAGCGCAGCATCACGGAACTCGGCTACCACCCGAACGCCGGGGCCCGTGCGCTGGCGAGCAACAGGTCGAACATCATCGCGCTGATGATGCCGCTGCGCATGGACATGTATCTGCCGGTCATGACGGAGATCGCCATCGGGATCGCCACCCACGCCCGCGGTCACGGGTTCGACGTGCTGATGCTCACCAGCGAGGAGGGACCCGAAGCGGTCCACCGGGTCGTGGGCAGCGGGCTGGCCGACGCCATCATCCTCATGGACGTGGAACTGGACGACGCGCGGCTCCCGTTGCTCCGCGAGAGCGGCCGGCCGGCCGTGCTCGTCGGACTGCCCGCCGAGACCACCGGACTGACGTGTGTGGACCTGGACTTCACCGCGACCGGCGCGCTGTGCGCCGAGCATCTGGCCGGGCTCGGTCACCGTGAGATCGCCGTCATCGGAGAGGCACCCGCCGTCTACGAGCGGCGCACCGGTTTCGCCGAGCGGACCATCGACGGACTGCGCACGCGGGCACGGGAACTCGGGCTCCGGGTGCTGCACCGCCCCTGCGAGGGCAACTACGCGGCCATGGCCGGCGCGCTCGCCCAGATCTTCTCCGAACGCCCCGACGTCACGGGCTTCGTCGTACAGAACGAGACCGCCGTGGAGCCGCTGCTCGGTCTGCTGCGTCAGCACCGAAGGGCCGTGCCGGAAGACATCTCGGTGGTCGCGATCTGCCCGGAGCAGGTCGCCGTCCACGGTTCCGTACGGCTCACCTCCGTCGCGATCCCGGCGCGCGACATGGCGCGGCACGCCGTCGAACAGGTCGTCGCCAAGATCGAGGGGCGGGCCGGCGACGAGGTCGTCCTCCTTGCGCCCGAACTCACCGTGCGTGCCAGCAGCGGTCCGGCCCCCGCTCCCGGCGTCTGAACCGCCTCGCGTCCCGGCCATCTCCGCACCGCCCTGCCCCAAGAGTGTCCCTCCTACGCCCAGGAGTTCCCTACGTGGACCAGTCACCCAGCCTTGCCCAGTCCTCCCCCACCGTGGGTACCGTCCGTGAGTGCGACGGTGCCCTGGAGTGGAGCGGACGTCAGGAGACCGTGCGCATCGAGCCATGGGGCCCGGACGCCGTCCGGATCCGCGCCAGGATCGGAGGACCGCTGCTCGACGGTCTGCCGGGCGCCCTGACCGACGGCCCTCCGGGCGGTTCCTTCTCCGTCAAGACGGAGCAGGGCGCCGGCGTGCTGGTCAACGGGGCGATCACCGCCGAGATCGGCGCCGAAGGGCTGCTGCGGTTCACAGCGACCGAGGACGGACGGGAACTCCTCGCGGAGGAACGCGCCCACTTCTGGTGGCCCGGCTCCCGGCTCTACACCCCGAACGGCAACGGCTACCACCGCCTGGAGCAGCGCTTCGCCGCCTACGACGACGAGAAGCTGTACGGCCTCGGCCAGCACCAGCACGGCCTCTTCGACCAGAAGGGCGCGGTCGTCGACCTGATCCAGCGCAACGCCGAGGTCGGCATCCCGGTACTCACCTCCAGCCGCGGCTACACCCTGTTGTGGAACAACCCGGCGATCGGCCGGGTAGAGCTCGCGCGGACGGGCACCCGCTGGGTCGCCGACAGCGCGCGGCAGATCGACTACTGGATCACCGCGGGCGCCCCGGCCGCGGCGCAGCAACGCTATGCGGCGGTGACCGGCCGGACGCCGATGCTGCCGGAGTGGGCCGCGGGCTTCTGGCAGTGCAAACTGCGGTACCGCACCCAGGAGGAACTGCTGTCCGTGGCCCGCGAGTACAAGCGCCGCGGACTGCCGCTCGACGTGATCGTCTGCGACTTCTTCCACTGGACGCACCTCGGGGAGTGGAAGTTCGACCCGGCCGAGTGGCCCGACCCGGCCGCCATGGTCGGGGAGTTGGAGGAGCTGGGCATCAGGCTCGTCGTCTCGGTGTGGCCTTCGGTGTCCCCGCTGAGCGAGAACCACCGGCCGATGGAGCAGCGCGGGTACTTCATCGGCACCGAGTACGGTCCGACGGCGCACGCCGACTGGCCGGACAAGGAGGTCGCGGAGCCCGTCCAGGTCGCCTTCTACGACGCGACGAACCCGGCGGCCCGCGACTTCGTCTGGTCGCGGGTGCGGGAGAACTACCTCGAACCGTACGGGATCCGCTCGTTCTGGCTGGACGCCTGCGAGCCGGAGCTCAAGCCCGGTTTCTCCGCGAATCTGCGCTACCACGCGGGACCGGGCCTCGAGGTCGGCAACCTCTATCCGCGCGAGAACGCCCGCACCTTCTACGAGGGGATGCTGGCCGCCGGCGAGAAGGAGGTCGTCACCCTCAACCGCTCGGCGTGGGCGGGCAGTCAGCGCTACGGGGCGGCACTGTGGTCCGGTGACATCGGCACCGACTTCGCCACCATGCGACGCCAGATCGCGGCCGGGCTCAACACCGCGCTGTCGGGCATCCCCTGGTGGAACACCGACATCGGCGGCTTCCACGGCGGCGACCCGGAGGACGAGGCATACCGCGAGGTGATGATCCGCTGGTTCCAGTTCGGGGCGCTGTCCCCGCTGATGCGGTTGCACGGCTTCCGCGACCCGGGTATGCCGCTCGGTCCGTCCATGACGGGCGGCCCCAACGAGGTGTGGTCGTACGGGGAGCGGGCCGAGGAGGTCCTGTCCTGGTACCTGGGGCTGAGGGAGCGCCTCAAGCCGTATGTGCTGGAGCAGATGCGCGCCGCCCACGAGGAGGGCCTGCCGCCGATGCGTCCGCTGTTCCTGGAGTTCCCGGACGACGAGAGGGCCTGGGAGATCGCCGACACCTACCTGTTCGGCCCTGATCTTCTGGTCGCGCCGGTGCTGGAGGCGGGTGCGACCAGTCGTGCGGTCCACCTGCCGGCCGGCGTCCGTTGGACGGACGCCTGGACGGGCGAGGAGTACGAGGGCGGGCGCACGGTGACGGTGGACGCGCCGCTGGAGCGGATCCCGCTGTTCCTCAGGGACGGCGCCGAGCTGCCGATCACGGGGTGACACGGGGCCGCGGTGCGGTCGGCGGTGAGCCGGCCGCACCGCGGCGTGCTGCTGTGCGGTCAGCTCGTCCGTACGCCGAAGTCGTGGGTCACGAAGTCGAGTCCGCCCGGCGACGAGGTGATCTCGTAACCGAACTGGACGTCGCCGACGGTCACGTCACCGATCCAACCCTTCGTGTTCTTCAGCCAGACGAGCACGGCCTTGAGGTCGACCGTGCCGGCGGTGGAGTCGCTGGTGCGCAGGAACGAGTAGACGGCGTTGGCGCCGTTGTCGCCCCGGTAGACGTCCCAGGTGTGACCTCCGAGGACGACCCTGCCCTGGGCGGCGCCCAGCGGCCCGACGGGGCCGTGGTGATTGACCCAGAGCATGATCTCGTGGTCGTAGTTGCTGTCCCAGATGTCGTACGCGGTGTTGTACGCGCCGGCAGCGGGGACCGAGACGTTGTAGTGGCTGGTGAGTGTGGAGATGGCGCCGATCTTCTTGTTCACGACCTTCTTGGCGTTGGGATAGGACTTGATGCCGCCGGTGCCGGGGTGGTCGGCCCAGACGCCCCAGTCGGTGGCCGAGTCGGCCCAGATGGTCTGGGGTCCGGCTCCCGAGCCCCAGATGTTGTTGTAGAGGGTGTAGCCGCCGCTGTTCCAGGTGCCCCAGCGGTCGGAGGAGTACCAGACGGCCGCGTGCGCCGGGGCGGACGCGAGACCGACGACAGCGAGCAGCGCGAGCAGCGGGGCGAGCGCCGCGCGCCGGAGTGCGCGGCGTGCGCCCTGTGTGGGGTGTGCCATGGAGTCCCTTCCATGGGTGGGGGGATCACGCCCTCCTGGGAAAGGAGAGGACGTGCTTCTCGTCGGCGACGAGAGTCATGGGGAAGCGGTCCGTGCCGGCGACCACTTCGACGGTCCGGTCGGCGGGTGACCTCAGCACGGCGGTGACGCACTCGTCGTGCCAGCTGAGGTCGAGCCGGGCGCCGAAGCGGGTGCGGACGCCGCGCAGGGTGCCCGCGGGGCAGCCGGGCAGCGGCGCGGGGAGCAGGACGAGACGGCTCGGGGTCGACTGGACCAGGCATTCGATCAGTACGGCGGGGAGGGCGTGCGCGGCGTCCGCGTTGTAGACGTCACGGCCGGGGTAGTGGGCGCTCATCAGCGAGTCGTGGAAGAAGTCGCCCTCCAGCACCTGGCCGAGGGCCCGCCCGGCCCGGTCGCCGTCGCGGAGCCGGGCGGCGACGAGAGCGGTGTGCAGATGGCCGTGCGCCGAGTCGTTCTCGGCGCCGCGCAGTGCCAGGGCGCGGTGGGCGGCTGCCGCGAGCTCCGGTGTGTCGTAGGGGTTGATCTCGTCGAGCGGCCACACCGGGTAGAGGTGGCTGAGGTGCCGGTGGTCGTTGTTGTCCTTCAGGCCTCCTGGTGCCCATTCGGCCAGCGCGCCGTCGTCGTTGACGCGGTAGTCGGGCAGCCGCCCGGCGAGGTCCCGCCAGTGCGGGGCGCGTGGATGGCCGGGGTTGTGGGCGGCCGCGGTGGTGAGGGCGTGCCGGGCGGCGGCAATGTCCATGGTCGCGTCGACGGTGCCCCAGCTCGCGTTGGCCGGCCGGTTCTCCGGCGAGTACGAGGGCACGACGGCGACCCGCCCGCCGGGACCGACCGGGACGAGGAAGTCCTCGTAGAAGGTGGCGACTTCGGTGAGGGCGGGCGCCAGCCGGGGGTCCGGGGCGCCACCGGCGAGGGCTTCGTCGAGCAGGGGCAGCAGGAGCCAGTCGGCGCCCGCGGTCCAGAGGTGGAGCGGGTAGGCGCGTTCGAAGTGGCGGGTGTGGCCGGATTCCCCGTCCGTGTGGGAGGGCGCCACGACGCCGCGCGCACCGAAGAGGGCCCGGGCGTTGTCGCGCCAGTCGTCGAACTGGCCGTGCACCAGTTCGGCGTGGGCGGCGGAGACTTCGGGGAGCGCGGCGACGGCGGCGGAGGCGATCTGCAGATTGAGATTGGCGTTGGTGGTGAAGGCGCCGGACCAGGCGGTGTTCCAGTCGCCTGTCCACAGGCCGACCAGCCGGGGCGGCAGCACGCCGCTGGACGACAGCAGGTGGTAGCGGCCCGCCGCGAAGAGCCGTTCCAGCAGGGCGGGGCCGGCGGGCCTGCGGAGCAGTTCACTGCCCGGCAGCTCCCGCTCCCCCGGGTCGGCCTCGAGTGACAGCCCGGCACGCGCGTAGGCGTCGCGATGCGGTGGGAGATGCCGCTCGAGGAGTCGTGAGTACGCCCCGTCGGTGTGCGCGGCGGTCGGCGCCGCGAGCACCCGAAGGGCCGCCGCCTGGTCCGCCGCGGGGTCGAGGTGCGCCGGGTGCCGCTCCACCCGGGTCAGCAGCAGCACCTCGGAGGCGTCGGTCACCCGGAGACCGCTGCGGGTCCGTGTCGTGCTGCCGCCGGTGACGGTGACCAGGGTGGTTCCGGTGAAGGAGGTCCGTCCGTTCGGGTAGTCGGTCCGCAGGCTCAGCAGGGCGGTGCACGGACCTTCGTGCTCCAGGATGGCGGTGCGGGTGAAACGGAGTCCGGCCGGGAGCCCGGGCAGCTGCTCGTCGAGCGTGAGATCCGCGCTCAGGCCGCCCGGTTCCGTCCGCGTACGGTGGACGATCACGTCGTCGGCGCGGGACACGAACACCTCGCTGCGCCAGGCCCCGCGTACGGCGGTCACGACACCGGAGGTGAAGTCCACCTCCCTGCGGTAGGTCCCGGCGGCGACCGCGGGGGTGCGGCGAACGCGTACCTGGTAGGCGGGGTGGAACGGCTGTACCCACAGGTGCGGGTGTCCGGCCCCGAAGCGTTCGGCAGCCGCCGTGTCCCCGGCGAGCAGGGCGTCCTGGAGTTCCCGCAGGCCGGCGGCGAGCTCCGGTGGGCCGACCGTCTCGCTGCCGTTGGGGCACACGAGGGTGTGGTGGTTGACGACGACACGCTCGTCGCCGGCGTCGCCGTACACCATGGCGCCGTGCCGGCCGTTGCCGCTGAGGAAGGCGTCCTCCCACCGCCCGGCGGGGCGTGGTTCCCAGGTCCCGTGTCTCACGGCTGTTGTGCCTTCAGTACGGCCGCGCCGTGGCGGTCGAGACGGAGCGGGCCAAGGACCGGGGCACCTGTGAGCAGGTCCCGGTGGTCTCCCGGCACCGTGACGGTGACGGGCCCGGGAGCGTGGTTGAGCAGGAACAGCAGGTCTCCCCTGCGTACGGCTTCCACCCCGGCCGGCCGGTCCGGCAGCACGGGACGGGCCCCGGCCTCGTCGGCGACCTGTGCGAGCAGGTCACGCAGCATCCCGGGCTCGGGGAGCGTCGAGACGTACCAGGCGCTGCCGTGGCGCAGGACGGCCGGCAGTCCGGTGAGTTCGCCGCTGCTGTAGACACCGACCGTCTCGGCGGTGGAGACCTCCAGTTCCTCCGACCACACGGTGCCGTGGAACGCGCCGGGTCCGTCGCAGGCCACGGTGTCGCCGGCGTCGAGCGGCCACCATTCGTGCACGGTCGCGATGCCGAGGAGTTCCCGCAGCCGCTCGTCCATGCCGCCGGGCCGGATGCGGTCGTCGCCGTCGGCGGTACCGGTGAGAAAACCGGACACGAGCGTGCCGCCGCTGCGCACATGCCCGACGAGGTTGTCGACCGCGGCGTCGGTCAGCAGATACAGATGCGGGACGACGACGAGGCGGTAGGCGCTCAGGTCGTGTTCGGGGTGGGCGAAGTCGGTGGTGAAGCCCTTCTCCCACAAAGCGCGGTGCCAGGCACGGACGACGGCCGGGTAGTCGAGACCGCTGGACAGCCGGCCCTCCTGGCCGCCGGCCCACCAGGAGTTCCAGTCGTGCAGGATCGCCACGTCGGCCGGTACGCCGGCGCCTGCGACATGCTCGCCGATTTCGGCGAGGTCGGCGCCGATCCGCTTGACCTCCTGATAGGTGCGGCCCCGTTCACCGGCGTGGGTGACCATCGCCGAGTGGAACTTCTCGGCGCCCTGCCGGGACTGCCGCCACTGGAAGTAGCAGACGGCGTCCGCGCCGCGTGCCACGGCCTGGAGCGACCAGAGGCGGTTCAGACCGCGGGGCTTGGGATGGTTCACGCCCCGGAAGTTCACCGGCCCCGCCGCCTGTTCCATCAGCATCCACGGGCCGCGTGCTTGCGAACGGGTCATGTCCTGGATCATCGCCCCGTACTGCCCGCCCAGCGGATCGCGCGGGTCCGGGTAGACGTCGACGGAGACGACGTCCTCCTCCTCGGCCCACCGCCAGGCGTCCTGGCCGGTCCAGAAGGGCATGAAGTTGGTCGTCACCGGCAGCCGCGGCGTGTGTGCCGCGACGATGTCCCGCTCCGCGACGTAGCACTCGAGCAGCGCGTCGGAGGTGAACCGCCGGAAGTCCAGCGCGCAGGCCGGGTTGCGCATGTACTGGGCCTTGCGGGGCGGGATGATCTCCTCCCAGTCGTCGTAGCGCTGGCTCCAGAAGGCGGTGCCCCAGGCTTCGTTGAGCGCGTCGAGGGTCGTGTACTTCCTCCTCAGCCAGCGGCGGAAGTGGCGGGCGGTGCCGTCGCACCAGCAGAACGTGCAGTACTCGTTGTTGATGTGCCACATCCGCAACGCCGGGTGGTCGCCGTAGCGTGCCGCGAGGTCCTGGGTGATCGCCGCCGCGTACTCCCGGTAGACCGGCGAGCTCGGGCAGAAGTGCTGGCGGGAGCCGTACCAGATCACCGACCCGTCCTCGCCGCGGGGCAGTGTCTCGGGATGGCGTGAGCCCATCCACGGCGGCGGCGAGGCGGTCGGTGTGGCGAGGACGATCCCGATGCCGTTGCCGTGCATCAGGTCCGTCAGCCGGTCGAGCCAGCTGAATTCGCGTGCTCCTGGGCGGGGTTCGATCGTCGCCCAGGAGAACACCCCGAGGGTGACGGAGTTGACCCCGGCCTCCTTCATCAGCCGTGCGTCCTCGAGCCAGGTCTCTTCCGGCCACTGCTCGGGGTTGTAGTCGCCGCCGAAGAGCACACGGCGGCCGGTGGCGTCGTACAGAGAGGGCATGGGGGAACTCGCTTCGTCACGAAGTGGTCGGGGGAAGGGGGCGTCGGACGGGATCGGCGTACTGGACGCCGCGGCCGTTGGTACCCAGGTAGACGCGGCCGTGGAGGCGCGGGTCGCCGGTGATGACCTCCCCGGTCCACCCCCACTGGTGGGCGTCGTCGTTGATCCGCGTCCAGGAGGCGCCCTCGTCGTCGGACCGGAAGACGGCGGTGATGTCCTCGGTCGCGCCGACCTGGAAGACCGCCGGGTAGCCGGCGCCGTCGGCGGCCCTGCCGAAGCCGAGACAGTAGGAGGCCCAGCAGCTGGTGACCTTGGTGAAGGTCAGGCCGCCGTCGGTGGAGCGGAAAAGTCCGTTCCACTTGGCCGAGAGCCACAGGTCGCCCCGGCGGCCGGGCGCCGCCGCGACCTTGAACTGGCTGTCGCCGAAGGGCAGACCGTCCGAGCCGGCGCTGAACGTGAGCCCGCCGTCGGTCGAGCGGTACACCGTGCCTGAGGCGGTGTCGTAGGCGTAGAAACGACCGGCGTCGACCGGGTCGGCGACCGGGGTCGCCCCTTTCGGGAACGTCGGCACCTCCGTCCAGGTGTCCCCGTCGTCGGTGGAGCGGTGCGTCGCGTGCGTGGAGCCGTCCCAGTGCACGAAGGACCACAGCAGGACCCGGCCGTCGGCGCTCGCCGCGATCGGCCCGGGGGCGGTGGCCGCGATCTCCGGCTGGCTCCTGAACGGCTGCCAGGTCCTGCCGCCGTCGCGGGAGTACGCGCCGTTGCCGCCGGAGGCCCAGCCGGTCCGTACCACGTACGAGGGCCTGCCCGCTGCCGTGGCGAGGCCGGTGGCGGTGCCGAAGACGGGGTTGTCCGCCATGCCGCGGGAGGGCGAGGCCGTGAGGGAGTCGTGGTACATGACGCCGATGTCGGCGAGACCGCTGATCAGCCTGGCCCTGCCGGCGGACGGTGAGATCAGCTGCCGTACGGAGCTCTCCTCCAGCCCCCGGATCTCGGGCGCCCAGTGGACGAGGTCCCGGGTCCCGTAGAGCGTGGCGCCGGTGCCGTGGACGATGTGCCGCGAGTCGAACGGGTCGACGGCGACCGCCTGCATCCACCAGCCGAACTTCGGTTGCTGCTCCCCCCAGCGGAGGTACGGCGTCTCGGAGACGTCCAGGACGGCGGTGTCCTTCAGGGAGGTCCAGTTGCGCCCGCCGTCGGTGGACCGGAAGACGGTGTCGACCTGTGCCCAGCGGTTGTTGGTCGTCACCACCACGGTGCCCGGACGCCGGGCGTCGACGGCCACGCCGCCGTAGGCGAAGGTGTCGCGCGAGCCGTCGTCGGCGGTGCCGCCGGGGCGGACGGGGGTGACGTCGGTCCAGGCGCCGGTGGCGGTGGCGAGCCGGTGCACGCTGCCGTCGCTCTGGCCGTTCGGGCCGGGCGCGTCGGCGAAGGTGACGTAGAGCGCGTGGCCCGCCTCGTCGTGGGCAGCGCGGATCGGCACACGGGCCGCCGCCCCGCCCGGGAGGCCGGGGACGTCTTCCCATCTGACGCCGTCGCGGGTGCGGCGCAGGGTCGGACCGCCGTCGGCCCAGGACGCGTACAGCATCCGTCCGGCGGCGACGAGGAACGTGATGCCCTGCCCGGTCGGGGACGGCTGGGCGGGGAAGTCGGCCCGTGCCCACGTCGCGCCGCGGTCGGTGGAGCGCCACAGGCCGTCGTGGCGGCTGCCGAGCCACAGCGTGTCGCTGTCCCGCGGGTCGACGATCAACCGCTCGCCGGCACCTCGGCCGTCCTCATTGGCGCCGAGCTTGACCGGCAGGTCGGTGCGCGACCAGGTGGCCCCCCGGTCGTCGGAGCGCAGCACGGCCCCGTTGCCCGCCCAGCTCTGGGTGTAGGTGCCGAGGGCGAGGTAGAGCCGGTCGGGGTGGTGCGGGTCGACGGCCATCGCCTCGACGCCGAGGAGATTGTGGTCGTCCCAGCCGAGGTTGTCGTTGAGCGGTGTCCAGGACCGGTCGCGGGCGTCCCATCGGTAGGCGCCGCCGATGTCTGTGCGGGCGTAGGCGAGGCCCTTGACGCGGGGGTGGAACAGGACGCCCGTGACGAATCCGGTGCCGCCGATGACGACGTTGCGCCAGCGGTGCGCCTGGGTTCCCCGCGTCGGGGCGTCTGCTGCTGCGGTCGTGCGGTCGGCGGCCGTTGCCTCCCCGTGCAGGAGGGGCAGGGCGGTGAGGCCGGCGGCGGTGCCGGCGGTGAGGACTGTGCGCCTGCCTGGATGGCTCGATGGCAGGGACATGGCTGGTACCTCGATCCGTGAGGCGGGCGGGGGGTGTGGTGGAGGCCGCCGTGTCCGGCCGTGGTCAGGTACGGCCGGACACGGCGGCGGCTGTGGGGGGCGCGGCGAGGAGGGCGCACCGGGGCCCGCGTCGGCCGCGCGGCGGCGGGCGGTTGCCGGCGTCAGCCCTTGACCGCGCCGGTGAGCATGCCCTTCTTGAAGTGCCGCTGGACGAACGGCGACAGCACGGCGACCGGCAGCAGGGCGAGCACCATGACGGCCATCTGGATGGACAGGGGCGAGAGATGGCCGGTGTTGATGGCCTGCGCCAGTCCCGTCGGCCGTTCCTGCTTGAGGACCAGCTGCATCATCACGTTCTGCAGCGGCATCATGTCCTGGTCGCTCAGATAGATCGAGGCGTTGAACCAGGCGCTCCAGTAACCGACCGCGTAGAACAGGGAGATGACCGCCAGCACCGCGCGGGACAGCGGCATGACGATCCGCCACAGGATCCGGGCGTCACCGGCGCCGTCGATCCGCGCGCTGTCGATGAGTTCGGGCGCCACGCTCATGAAGAAGGAGCGCAGGACGAGGATGTTGAAGACGTTCACCGCGCTGGGGAGGATCAGCGACAGGTAGGTGTCGGTCAGCCCCAGCCCCTGCACCAGAAGGTAGGTGGGGATGAGGCCGGCGCCGAAGAACATCGTGGCGAGCAGGATCATCAGCAGCGGGCGGTGCAGCACGGATCCGCTGCGGGAGAGCCCGTAGGCGCACAGGACCGACACCGTCATGCTGAACAGCGTGCCGACGAGCGTGACACCGAGGCTCACCAGCGCAGCCCTGGTGACCTGGCCGCCGCCGAGCAGTTCCTGGTAGGCGACGAGCGTGACGCCGCGGGGCACGACGACCAGGCCGCCTGCCTCCGTGATGGTCTTCACCGACGACACGCTGGTCACGACGACGATCCACAGCGGGAAGAGGACGGCGGCGCAGGCCAGTGCGAGGACCAGGCCCTTCGCGGCGAGTCCCGCGGGGCGTGGTTCCTCCTCCCATGCCGGCCGCAGCCGGCCGCGGGTCCCTTCGCGCCGTTCGACGCCCAGAACGTGGCTCATCGTTTGTACACCCCCTGTTCGCCCATCATGTGAGCGACCTTGTTGGCCGCCAGCACCAGGCAGAGGCCGAAGATTCCCTTGACGATCCCGACGGCGGCCGCGTAGCTGAAGTCACCGAACTGGATGCCGACGTTCCATACGTAGGTGTCGAGGACCTCCGCGGCGGTGGGGCCGACGGCGGTGCGCTGGAGGAGGATCTGCTCGAAGCCCACGGTCAGGGCGTTGCCGACCTGGAGGACGAGCAGCAGGGCCACCACCGGGCGCAGCGCGGGCAGCGTCACGTGCCACATGCGCCGCCATCGCGTGGCACCGTCCATCGCGGCGGCCTCGTACAGGTCGGGGCTGACGGCGGACAGCGCGGCGAGGAAGACGATGACGCCCCAGCCGGCGTCCTTCCAGACCATCTCGAACGTGACGAGGAACTTGAACAGCCCCGGGTTCGTCATGAGGTCGATGCCCTCGTGGCCGTGTTCGCGCAGCGTCTGCGCGAGCATGCCGGCACCGCCGAACATCTGCTGGAAGACCGTGACGACCAGGACCCAGGAGAAGAAGTGCGGCAGGTAAAGGATCGCCTGGGCGACGGCACGCACCCGTGGCCGGACGAAGCTGTTGATGAGCAGCGCCAGCAGGATGGGCACGGGGAAGAACAGTGTGAGCTGCACCAGGAAGATCGCCAGGGTGTTGCCCAGCGCCTGCCGGAACAGCCGGTCCTCCGTCATGCGCGCGAAGTGCTCCACCCCGACCCAGGGGCTGCGCGCCATGGCCTGCCACGCGTTGTCGCCGATGTAGGGGTCGTAGTCCTGGAAGGCGACGACGTTACCGAGGAGCGGTATGTAGTTGAAGACCAGCACCAGCAGGACGGCCGGCAGCGTCATGAGGATCAGCGTGCGGTCGCGCCGCAGCCGGATCCGCCAGGTGATCCCGCCCCCGCCGGCGGCGCGGTCGGGCGGCCCGGCCTCCGGCGGTCCTGCCGGCGCCGCCCCGCCGTCCCCCGCCGGTGTCTCCGTGCTGGTGTCGGTGGTACGGGCGGGGCCCGCCACCTTGCTCTGCGACACGTTCTCTCCTCGCTCCCCGTCCGCCGGGCGGCCGCTCAGGACGCCTGGCCGCCGGACTCGTCGAGCAGCTTCCGGTACCAGTCGCGCAGCTGGTCGCCGCCGCGTGAACGCCAGTCGGAGACGGCCTGCTGCATGTCGGCGATCTTCTTGCGGCCGCGGACGATGTCCTTCTCGAGGTCCTCGAACTGGCTGCTCAACTCGGCCCAGCGGTTGGGCTCCTGGACCTGCATCCCGTAGAAGAGGGGCTTGGTGAGGGATGCGCCCATGCGCTGCTGCCAGCCGACCATGCCCTCGGCGACGTCCGGGTGGTTGGGGTAGGCGAAGAACTGCTGCGGGCTCGCGATGTATTCGTAGGTGGCGAAGACCTGGTTGTTGCCGGTCTCCGTCTTGGTGATCTCGTCGCCCCTGACGGTGTGGTGGACGCCTTCGACCCCGTAGGCCTTCAGGCGCTGCTCCTTGGTGCCGTAGGGGGCGGCGGTGAAGTTGGCGATCGCGAGGATGTCGCGGATGGTCTTCTCGTCGGCGTTCTTGTTGACGAACGCCCAGATGTTGGACGGTGAGCCGGCGTAGAGGCGGGGCTTGCCTCCGTCGTGGTGGAAGTAGTCCATGGCGGCCATGGTGAAGTCCGGGTTGTCGCCGCGCTGGACGACGGTCTTGCCGTACCAGTCGGAGATGTCCGCGTTGTACATCCACACCTTGCCGGCCGCGAAGAGGTTGCCCAGGTCGCCGGTCTCCGCCTTGGCGTCGGGGTGGACGAGACCGGCCGAGTACAGCGAGCGGGACCACTCGAGGGCTTCGAGGTACTCGTCGGTCTCGAAGCGGTGGACCAGCTTGTCGCCGACGAGTTTCCAGCAGGTGGGCTTCTCGTCGAGGACGCCGAAGAACTTGTACGCGGCCCAGGTCATGTCGCCGCAGCCCCAGACCTTGTTCCTGGCCGAGGTGATCTCCTTGGCGAGGTCGAAGAATTCCTGGGTGGTGGTGGGCGGCTCGTACCCCTTCTCCTTGAAGAGGTCGACCCGGTAGAACGGCGCGATGTTGGGGATGTCGCTGGCCGGCATGGGCAGGCCGCGCAGCTTGCCGCCGAAGACGGCACGCTGCCAGGCGCCGGTGGGGATCGCCGCCAGGTTGGGGTACTCCTTGACCTTGTCGCCCGAGAGGTAGGGACCGAGGTCGGCGAACTTGTTGTTGATGGCGCTCGGTATCTTGCCGCCCAGTTCCCACCCGGGGACGACGACGGCATCCGGTACGGAGCTGGAGGCGAGGACGGCGCCGAGCTTCTGTCCGTAGGTGTTGCCGTCCTGGTTCTGCCAGTTCACCTTGACGCCGATGGCTTCGTCCATCGCGGTCCAGTACGGGTTGCCGGACTTGGGCGGCGTGCCCCACAGCGGAGCCATGACCGTGACCGTGCTGCCCTTGCCGAGCTTCTTCGGGACCGAGACGGCGAGCCGCGAGGCCGGCAGCGCGGTGGTGAAGCCCAGCGCTGAACCGTTCTTGCTCGGCACGTCGGGCTGCACGACGTCGGAGCCCACGAAGGTCGGCAGGATGTCCTGGAGCTTCTTGCCGGTGGTGGCACCTTCGTTGCGGTCGCCGCCGGAGGAACCGCTGCATGCGCCGAGCAGCGGTACGCCGCCCGCGACGGCGACCGCGGCGACCGCCGTCGAGGCGAGGAACGATCTCCGGCTGGGAGCCTGGGCGTTGGGCATGGGGTCAACCCTTTCCTCACGCGGGCAGCCGGCGGGCATGGATCGGCTTCGCGCTTGTGTGTCGGCTTATGTGGCTGAGCTGGAAGCGGGACGCTGTCGGAGCGCAAGCTTCCTGCGACGATCTGTCGAAGCGCTTCGATGTTGCAGCGAGGTTAAGTGAGGATGCCGGGTCGTTCAAGAGTCGATGCGAAATTCACCGCAGCACTTTCCCGCCCGGGACACCCGATCCAGCACCCGGCCCGACGAGTGCCCGCATCGACATGGAGTCTTGACACATCAACCGGGGCGGCTCAGCATCGAAGCGCTTCGAAGACAATTGAACAACCCGGAACCACCGCCCTCGAGGGGACCCACGTGACCGAGACCCGACCGCCCTACCGCGACTCCAGCCTGCCCCTCGGTGCACGCGTCGACGACCTGCTCGCACGGCTCACCGCCGACGAACGGATCGCGATGCTCCACCAGTTCGCGCCGGCAGTCGAACGCCTGGGCGTCGGAGCCTTCCGCACCGGCCAGGAAGCCCTCCACGGCGTGGCCTGGATGGGCCCGGCCACCGTCTTCCCGCAGGCCGTGGGAATGGGCGCCACCTGGAACGAGGACCTCGTACGCCGGATCGGCGAAGCAGTCGGGGCCGAGACGCGCACGATGCGCGCGAACGACCACCGCGTCGGGCTCAACGTATGGGCGCCCACGGTGAACCTGCTGCGCCACCCGCTGTGGGGCCGCAACGAGGAGGGCTACTCCGAGGACCCCCGACTGACCTCCGCCGTCGCCGTCGCCTACACCCGCGGTCTGCGTGGCGACCATCACGTCTACTGGCGCACCGCACCGGTGCTCAAGCACTGGCTGGCGCACAACAACGAGACCGAGCGCGACACCTGCTCCTCCTCGGTCCGGCCGCGCGTGCTGCACGAGTACGATCTGCTCGCCTTCCGGGCGGCCGTGCAGGCGGGCGCCGTCGCCGGTGTGATGCCGTCCTACAACCTCGTCAACGGGCGGCCCAACCACCTCTCGCCCCTGCTGCGCGAGCAGTTGCGCAGTTGGACGGACCGGTCCCTGGTGGTGTGTTCGGACGCCGGCGCGCCCTCCAACCTCGTCGACTCCGAGCACTACTACGACACTCATGAAGAGGCGACGGCCGCGGCCCTGCGCGCCGGCGTCGACAGCTTCACGGACCACGGCCAGGACTCCTCTCCCATCACCGGCCGGGTGCGAGGCGCCCTCGAACAGGGACTCATCGGCGAGAAGGACATCGACGACGCCGTACGCCGGCTCCTCACCATGCGTTTCGCACTGGGCGAGTTCGACCCCCAACTCGACCCGTACGCCGACGAGAAGACCTTCGACACCCCCGAGCACCCTGCCCTCGCCCAGGAGGCCGCCGAACAGGCCGTCGTCCTGCTCAAGAACGACGGACTGCTGCCGCTGGCCGAGGGCGCCCGCATCGCAGTGGTCGGGCTGCTCGCCGACGAGTGCAAACTCGACTGGTACAGCGGCACCCTGATACACCGCGTGACCCCGCTGGACGGTCTGCGCACACGGTTCGGCGCCGGCAACGTGTCCTTCACCGAAGGGGTCGACCGGGTACGGCTGCGGACCGCGAACGGCTGGGTGCGGGTGCCCGGCTCCCCGGGCACCACCGAAGTACGCGGCGCCGACGGCGCGCTGGACCCGGCGCTGCTCGCCGGCCGCACCGACCTGCCGCCGCTGACCTGCGGCGACGAGCCGACCGAACTGGCCTTGGCCGACTGGGGCGAGGGCCTGGTGACCCTCCGCGCCCCGGCGGCAGTTACCTGTCCGTCGCGGACGACGGCTACGTACGCGCTTCCGCCGACCAGCCCGGCGGCTGGGTCGTGCAGGAGACCTTCCGGCTGGAGGAGCACGGCGAGGGCCACCTCCTTGCGCATGTGGGAACGGGCCGGTACGTCTCTGTCGCCGCCGACGGCCTGAAGGTTGCCGAAGAGGGTGATCTCTTCGAGGTCGTCGTCACCGAACGCGGCGAGGACGCGGTGGCCGCGGCCGCCGCGGCAGCCGACGCCGTCATCGTCGTCGCCGGGAACGACCCCCACATCAACGGGCGTGAGACCGAGGACCGCCGAACGCTCGCCCTCCCCGAGCACCAGACGCGGCTGTGGCGCTCCGCCCGCGCGGCCAACCCCCGTACGGCACTGGCTCTCGTGTCCTCGTACCCGTACGCCGTCGGCGACGCGCACGCCGCGCTGCCCGCCCTACTGTGGACGGCACACGGCGGCCAGGCAGCGGGCACCGCGCTGGCGCGCGTCCTCGCCGGCGACGTCTCCCCGGCCGGCCGGCTGCCGCAGACCTGGTACGCGGCCGACGCCGATCTGCCCGGCCTGTTCGACTACGACATCATCGGCAGCCGCCAGACCTACCTCTACTTCGAGGGCACCCCGCTCTACGCGTTCGGCCACGGCCTGTCCTACACGTCCTTCGCCTACCGCGACCTCACCGCCGGCCACGACGGCGAGCACGTCACCGTCTCGCTCACCGTCACCAACACCGGCCCCCTCGCCGCCGACGAGGTGGTGCAGCTCTACACCCGGGCCCTCGACCCCACCGTGACCCTGCCCTCACGGCAGCTCGCCGCGCACCGCAGGATCCGGCTCACCCCGGGCGAAGGCCGGCGCCTCGACTTCTCGTTCCCCGTCGCCGACCTGGGCTTCTGGGACGTCGCGCACGGGCGCTGGACGGTGGGCCCCGGTCGCTACGAGGTCCTGGCGGGGGCCTCAAGCACCGACATCCGGCAGCGGGCGGCACTCGAGGTCGGCGGCGACGCCCCCGCTCCGCGCGCGGTACTGGAGACGCCCCTCGCCGCGGTCGACTACGACGAACAGCGCGGCACCGTGATCGTGGACCGGACCAGGATCTCCGGGGACGCGGTGACGGCGGCGGGCGCGGAGGGAGGCGAACTGGTCTACCGGCGCTGCGACTTCGGCGACGGCGCCACGGCCGTCTCGCTCGACGTCGCGGCGACCGGGCCCGGAGCGCTCACTCTGCGGACACAGGACGGCACGACGCTCGCCACGGTCGACGTCATCGCGACAGGAGGCGTCCACGACTACGTCACGCTGCGCTCGGACGTCCGGCTCGCCGGCGTGCACGACCTCCGCGTCGAGGTCCGCGGACCCGTGCGGTTGGCGGCGATCGCCTTCGCCCGCTGACGGGGCGGCCACCGCGGCGCGGCGGGGACCCCCACCGGCCGGTCCCGCCGTGCCGCAGACGGCGCACAAATCATCGGACCCGCGGCGGGTCGGCGAGAACAATGGGGGCCATGCGCATCCGAGCAGTCCGCACCGGAGAACTGTCCGTACTCCAGGACATCGAACGAGCCGCGGGACAGTGCTTCCGCGACATCGGCATGCCCGAGATCGCCGACGACCCGCCCCTGCCGGTCCCGGAGCTCGCCCGCTATCAGCACTCCGGAAGGGCCTGGGCCGCCGTGGACCGGGCAGATGTCCCGGTCGCCTACCTCATCGCCGACCACGTCGACGGCAACCTCCACGTCGAGCAGGTGTCGGTGCATCCGGACGCCTCACGCCGAGGGGTCGGCCGCTCCCTGCTGGACCACCTCGCGGCCCGGGCGGCGGCCGATGGCATTCCCGCGCTGACCCTGACCACGTTCGCGGACGTCCCGTGGAACGCCCCGTACTACACGCGCTGCGGCTTCCTCCCCCTGCCCGAGAGCACGCTCGGCCCGAGGCTGCGCACCATCCGCGAACGGGAAGCGGAACACGGCCTCGACCGATGGCCCCGCGTGGCCATGCGCCGAGGCGTCGGCTGAGCCGGCCCCGCCCCCGCCCCGCTGAGCAGGAGGGGCAGGGGCCGCCGGCGGGAGGTGTCCTGTACGGACTGCCGTCGGCTCCGGAAGGTCATGGAGCGCCTCGTCCAGGGGAGTTCGGCTCTCGCCTGCGGCTCTGCGGTCGTGGTCGGTGCTGCCGCGCGTCAGGGACGTCCGCTCTCCCCGTCGGTCGGCGAACCCCCATACACCCGTGATACTAATACCGGTATAAGTATTGGGAAGCGTCGTATCGCAGGGAGTGCAGGACACATGGTGGAGATCAAGACCGACACGGCCCTGGAGGCGATGCGGGAAGCCGGACGCGTCGTGGCCCACGCACTCGCGGCCGCCCGCGCAGCGGCAGCCGTCGGAGTTCGCCTGCGGGAGCTCGACGAAGCCGCCCGTACCGTTCTCACCGAGGCCGGAGCGCGCTCTCCGTTCCTCGGCTACCAGCCCTCCTTCGCCCCCGTCCCCTTCCCCGCCGTACTGTGCGTGTCCGTCAACGACGCCGTCGCGCACGGCATCCCCGACGACTACCGCCTGCGCGACGGCGACCTGGTCAGCGTCGACTGCGGCGCCGAGCTCGAAGGCTGGACCGGCGACGCCGCGGTCAGTTTCACCGTCGGCACTCCTCGCCCCGCCGACCTCGAACTCATCGCCGCCACCCAGCAGGCGCTGGACGCCGGCATCACCGCCGCTACGGTCGGTCACCGCATCGGAGACATCTCCCACGCCATCAGCACGGTCGCCCGCAAGGCCGCCTGCGGCATGCCGGCCGACTTCGGCGGCCACGGCATCGGCCGCCAGATGCACGAGGACCCCCACGTCCCCAACCACGGACGACCCGGCCGCGGCTTCCCTCTGCGCCACGGTCTCACTCTCGCCATCGAACCCATGCTCATGGCCGGAGGACGCAACGACTACTACACCGACCGCGACGGATGGACCCTGCGCACGATCGACGGCAGCCGCGCCGCCCACATCGAGCACACCATCGCCATCACCCAGGACGGCCCCCGCATCCTCACCCTGCCCTGACCTCGGATCCGCTCACCCGACAGCCGGACCCATCGGCCACTCCGGAGGCCACGCCTCTCCGAACGCCCCGGGCCCGTTCGGAAAGCTTGGCCTGTGCGACCGTGGGTGCGTCTCCAGGAACCCGACCGGGCCGACGTGGCCGGCAGAGCCCCATGGAGGGAAGTCCTGTGACAGCGCCACACCCACCGTCTCCGCGAGCCATGGGCTCGGCTTCGTCGGCGCGCTCGGGACAGCGATCGCAGAACCGTGGGAGGCGCTGCCTCAAGTGGAGCGTCTTCCGGACAAGCCGGCGGCGAGAGCTCCGATCTTGGCTCGTTGCGGACCTCTCACCCTGTCCACATGCTGTCAGGACAGGACAGGACGCCCTCTCAGCAGGTAGATTGGTCTACACCACTGAGCGCTTCAGAGACAGGGATCTTCGTGGAAGTTGTCATCGTTCCGGATTCCGCCGCGGGCGGCGAGCTCATCGCCGAAGCCATGGCCGACCTGCTGCGACGCAAGCCCGACGCCCTTCTCGGCGTCGCCACGGGGTCGACCCCGCTCCCGATCTACCAGGCCCTCGCGGCGAAGGTCGCGAACGAGGAGGTGGACGCCTCCCGCGCCCGTGTCTGCCAGCTCGACGAGTACGTCGGCCTGCCGGCCGGGCACCCGGAGTCCTACCGCTCGGTGGTGCTGCGCGAGGTCGTTGAGCCGCTCGGGCTGGACCAGGCCTCCTTCATGGGTCCCGACGGCTCGGCAGAGGACGTCGCCGCTGCCTGCATCGCGTACGACCGCGCGCTCGCGGAGGCCGGCGGCGTGGACCTCCAGCTGCTGGGCATCGGCACGGACGGCCACATCGGGTTCAACGAGCCGTGCTCCTCGCTCGCCTCCCGCACCCGCATCAAGACGCTGACCCGGCAGACCCGGGTGGACAACGCCCGCTTCTTCGACGGCGACATCGAGCAGGTCCCCCACCACGTCATCACCCAGGGCATCGGCACCATCCTGGAGGCCCGCCACCTGGTGCTGCTCGCCACCGGGGAGGCGAAGGCGGACGCAGTGGCGCTCGCCGTCGAAGGCCCGCTCTCCGCGCTGGTGCCCGCCTCCGCGCTGCAGTTGCACCCGCACGCCACCGTCGTCGTCGACGAGGCGGCGGCGGCCGGGCTGAAGCTCGCCGACTACTTCCGCGCCACCTACGCGGCGAAGCCGGACTGGCAGGGCATCTGAGCGGTCGGCCCAGGACAGCGGGCGGCGGCCGGGACAGGCCGCCGCGCGCCGCGCGCGTTCACGTCACACCCGCACCCGACGAAAACGCCTCACCCTCGACGGCCACCGGTTCCGGTCCGCCGTCTCCGGAGCCGCAGTCGGCGGGTGCGACCCCGGCCGCGTAGCGGATGCCGCCGAGCAGGAGGGCGCGGAAGGCGGGATCCCCGTACGACTCGGCGGTGTGGCCGAGCCCGGTGTAGAAGGAGCGGCCGGCGCCCTGCGGGTGGCACCAGGTGATCGGATGGCCGGCCCCCATCTCGCCGCCGTTGTAGGACGATTCGTCGAGGCTCTGCAGGACTCGGACGTCGGGGCGCGGATCGGTGCGGTAGTTGTACCACTCGTCGGTGCGGGTCCATTCCGCCCCGAGATGAGCGGTCGCCGGGTGGCTGCGGTCCTCGTTCCGGATGGTGGCCTGCTGAATGGCGGGGTGGCTCTTGAAGCGGGCCCCGACGAGCTGCTCGTAGTGGGCCCACTCGTACTCGGTGTCGGCCGCCGCGTGCACGCCGACGAAGCCGCCGCCCGCCTCGACGTACGCCCCGAGAGCGTTCTGCTGGGCGTCGCCGAGGACGTCACCGGTGGTGTTGAGGAAGACCACCGCCTCGTATCCGGCGAGGCCCTCCGGTGTGAAGGCCGAGCTGTCCTCGGTGGCCGTGACGGTGAAGTTGTTCGCGGCGCCGAGCGTGCGCAGCGACGTGATGCCGGTCGGGATCGAGTCGTGGCGGAAGCCGGCCGTCTTGGAGAACACAAGGAGCTGATAGGCGGGGTCGGCAGCCTGTACGTCCGCGCCGGGGACGGCGACCGCGGCGCCGGCTCCCAGGGCGAGTGCCGCGACGACGGCCGGCAGCCGGCGCCTCGGGCGTCCCGAGGATGTGCGCATCGCTGTCTCCTCTCCTCCCGCTGTCACGCGAGGGTGAAGCTGTCGATGTCGAACAGGGCTCCGGCTCCGCCGGTGAAACGCAGGAACAACGGACCGGTACCCGTGCCCGTCAGCGCCGACGACACCCGCGCGGTGAACGACGTGGCACCCACCGTCGACACCGACGAGTACCCCACCCAGTCACCGTGGTCGACATAACCGAGCGTCGCACCCCCACTGGCACCCGCATGCCCCGCCACCTGCACAGCCGCACCCGACGAAAACGCCTCACCCTCGACGGCCACGTCGGGGTTCCCGGAGCCGGAGAGCATGAATGCGTCGAGATCGAAGAGGTTGCCCTGTAACCGGCCCGCACCTCGAGGGTGCCGCCCGCGCCGCCGGACGAGACCCGGGCGGTGAAGCCTTCGGCGTCGCTCAGGTGGTAGGGCTCGAACGAGATCCAGTCGCCGTCGTCGGTGAAGCCGACGGTCCTGCCGCCCTCCGCGCACCCGTGGTCGGCTGTCCGAATGCCCGAATGCCCGACTGCCCGCCGAAGTGCTCGGCCTGCCGGTGGCGGGGCTGAAGGATCCGCACACTGTGTGCCGTCAGCCCGACCCGGTCGGTGTACTCGGCGTCGAGGACGCCGTACAGGTTCGCCGCGCTGTCGTACTCGCCGTCCGTGGGAATGGTGAGCGTGCCGGAGCAGCCGTTCTTCGAGGTGATCTCGTGTCGGTGGCTGTCGTGCCCGAGGAGGTAGGCGACCTTCGAAGTCGGTGTGTCCATGACCTGCGTGCCGGTCCTGCCGCCGGGGCCGCGGGCCCCGTCCGCGCCGCCGGCGTCAGGGCCGTAGTCGCCGAGATAGACGGTGCCGGTGGCCTTGTCGACGGACATCCGGAACGGGTTGCGGAACCCCATGGCGTAGATCTCGGGCCGGCTCCTCGCGGTGCCCGGGGGAAGAGGTTGCCCGGCGGGACCGTGCAGCCGCCGGTGGGCGTGGGCTTGATACGCAGGACCTTGCCGCGCAGGTCCGCGGTGTTGCCGGAGGAGCGCTGGGCGTCGAACTGCG
Source organism: Streptomyces sp. Tu 2975 (assembly GCF_009832925.1). GTDB lineage: Bacteria > Actinomycetota > Actinomycetes > Streptomycetales > Streptomycetaceae > Streptomyces. Next base: position 7,319,536 of record NZ_CP047140.1, on the reverse strand, counting down.
GGTTGCGGACGGGACGTTCGTCGATCGGCGCATATCCGGACGACTCGAACGGGTTGATGTCGTCGCCGGTGGTCAGGTAGAGGTTCCCGGCGGCGTCGAAGTCGATGTCGCCGCCGACGTGGCAGCACTGCCCGCGGTCGTTGGGGACCTCGAGGACGACCTTCTCGCTCGCCATGTCGAGGGTGTTGTCGGCACGGAGCGCGAAACGGGACAGGTTGAGACGGCCCTTCCACGGCTCGAAATCGGCCGCGGTGCCGGTGGCCGGCGCGTCCCCCGCGGGGGTGTTCAGCCTGGGCGAGTAGTAGAGATAGGCGTACCTGTTGGCGGCGAATCCGGGATCGGCCGCCACGCCCTGGAGGCCTTCCTCGTCGTGGGTGTAGACGTCCAGCCGGCCGACGACCTTGCTGTTGCCCGCGGCGTCGGTGTGGCGGACCGTGCCGTCGCGGACGGTGTGCAGCACGGCGCGGTCGGGCAGCACGGCCAGCGACATGGCCTCGCCCGGCAGCACGAGCGCGCACACCGCAAGGCCGAGCGACCACGCCCTTGACCTGGTGTGGGGTGTGTCAGGCGCCGTCGCGCATTGCGGGTACGCAGGGCAGCTGTCGGCCGAGCCTCATCAGCCCGCCACCTATGCAGAGTTCTTGCGTTGATCGCGTAACTCCACCGGCTGGATCACGTGTCACAACACCCCGGAGCGGGCAGGCGGTTCACCGCACGTCACCCGCTCGGCCGCCGCCACGCATACCGCACCAACCCACCCTGGCCTCACGCGCAACGGCTCGAACAGCACGGTCGAACTTGCTCACGATCGAGTGAAGCGGTGGACCCATCCCCGCCGACCGAAAGCAAGACGGCGCGCCGAAGGCGGTTCCCGATCGGCCTGAATCACACTTCGCGCGTCCGATTCATGTGAAGCGATCGTGAATTCGTCTCCATATTCGACCCCTCGCACGCCGCTGACCATGCGATCACCGGCCGACGGACATTCACATGCACCATCGGTACCACTGACTCAATCGGTCTCTTGACCCGCAGTTGAGCGACGAACGAGACTCGCAGTGGCACTCATGCATCAGGAGCCACAGGCGCATGCGCCTGCGATTGGCCCTGCGAGACCGATATCGCACGGGGTGTGCGGCGGGGGAAAAAAGCGAAGATCTCGCATGCGTTCTACGTATGCGCGCAATTCTCGACCCCCTCTTCCCATCTCTTGGTGCGCGGAAGGGAATGGAGGGGGAATGCCGACGCACATGGGCTATCCCGGCGTATACATCGAGGAACTTCCCAGCAGCGTCCGTACCATCGCCTCGGTCACCACCTCGGTGACCGCGTTCGTGGGGCACACCCGCCGGGGCCCGCTCAACCAGCCGGTGCGCATCACGAGTTTCGCGGACTTCGAGAGGCGGTTCGGCGGCCTCACCGCCCAGAGCGCCGTCGGCTACGCGGTGCACCAGTTCTTCGGCAACGGCGGCACGGTGGCCGTCGTCGTCCGTGTGGCCAAGGCCGGCACCGGCGAAGAGGCATGCGTCACGCTCGACTCCACCGAGGGGCGCAGCGAGTGCCCGGTGCTCGAGGTGCACGCTAAGGAACCAGGAGTGTGGGGTTCCGGCCTGCGGGTGGCCGTGGACCACGACACGCCCACGCCGGACAAGACGTTCAACCTGCATGTCCTGGACGCGCGAGGCGACGCGCGGGAGACCTTCACCGGACTGTCGATGCACTCCGGACACGGCCGCTTCGCGGAGACCGTGGTGAACGCGGGCTCGTCGCTGGTGCGGGTGAAGGTCCTGGACGAGGACCGGCCCGACCCGTCGGGCACCGTGTCCAAGCCGTTCGCCGCCGACCTGCCCGACCTGAACGTCGAGGTGAAGGTCAAGATCGGGGACGTGGAGCGGGAGTTCACGTTCTACGAGCCCGATCACGACGGCGAACCGCCGACGGACGTCACCGAACTGGCCCTGCTGCTGGAGCGCAAGCTGCGGGCCCTGCCCGACGCCCCGGGCAAGCACGCCTACGCGGGGGCCGAGGTCACCGCCTTCGGCCGCCGGCTCCAGGTCGTCGCCGGCTCGGTGGACCCCGACGACGTCGTGCGCTTCGTCGGCGAGTGCGCCAACGACCTCGGCCTGGAGGCGTCGGTGAATCCGCCGGTCTTCGCGCTCGGGGCGGCAAGGACGGGGACGCGCCCGGTCCGCGCGACCTCATCGGCAGCGCGACGGAAAAGACGGGCGTGCAGGCGCTGCGCGACGTCGACGACGTCAACCTGCTGGCCCTTCCCGAGCTCGCGGCCTACGCGTCCACGGAGGACATGGTCACCGTGATCTCCGCGGCGGAGCAGTTGTGCCGTGAGCGGCGGATCTTCCTGCTGGTCGACTCGCCGTCGACCTGGGGCAGCGTGGACTCGGCGCGGGCGGGGATCGGTGCGTTCGACTCCGTGCGCAGCGACCACGCGGGCCTGTACTTCCCTCATCTGCAGCTCACGGACCCGCTCACCGGCCGGCTGCGGGCCTTCCCGCCGTCCGGTGCGGTCGCCGGTGTCATCGCCCGCACGGACGGCGAACGCGGTGTGTGGAAGGCGCCCGCGGGAACCGAGGCGCGCCTCGCGGGTGTCCGTTCGCTCACCGTCCGGCTCACCGACCGCGAGAACGGCCTGCTCAACCCGCTGGGCGTCAACTGTCTGCGCACCTTCCCCGTCGTGGGTCCGCTGGTGTGGGGCGCCCGCACGCTCAAGGGCGCCGACGCGCTGGACAGCGAGTGGAAATACGTGCCGGTGCGCCGGCTCGCGCTCCATGTCGAGGAGAGCCTGTACCGAGGCCTGCAGTGGGTCGTCTTCGAGCCGAACGACGAGCAGTTGTGGCAGCAGATCCGGCTGAAGGCGTCGGCCTATCTCAACGACCTGTTCCGCCTGGGCGCGTTCAAGGGCGGCACACCCCGTGAGGCGTACTTCGTGAAATGCGACAAGGACACCACCACGGACGCCGATATCGAGCGGGGTGTCGTGAATGTCGTGATCGGTATCGCGCCGGTCAGGCCCGCCGAGTTCGTGATCGTCAAGATCCAGCAGATGGCCGGCCAGTTCGACCTCTCATAGTCTCCAGGCCCGAGGAAAAGGAACACAAAGGAAACCGATGGCTGAGTTCCAGGTAAACGCCCATCGTTTTGACCCCTACAAGAATTTCAAGTTCCTGGTCCTGTGGGACGGTCGGACGGTCGCGGGCATCAGCAAGATCAGTCCGCTCAAGCGCACCACAGAGGTGGTCAAGCACCGGCACGGCGGCGACCCCAGCTCGCCGCGGAAGTCCCCTGGCCGCTCCGAGTTCGAGGGCGTCACCCTGGAGCGCGGTGTCACCCACGACCCCGAGTTCGACCGATGGGCCAACAAGGTGTGGCAGGTCGGTGCGGGGCTCGGCTCGGAGGTGTCGCTGCGCGACTTCCGCAAGGACATCATCATCCAGGTCCTCAACGAGGCCGGGCAGGTGGCCGTCTCGCACAAGCTATACCGGGCCTGGGTGAGCGAGTACCAGGTCCTCGGTGAGCTCGACGCGAACGCGAACGCCGTCGCCATCCAGAGCGTCAAGCTCGAATGCGAGGGCTGGGAGCGGGACTACGAGGTGCCGGAGCCGGTCGAACCGTCCTTCACTCACCCGGCCTGACCGCGGTCCGCGCGGAGGGGCGAACGATGAACGGTCCCATCGGGGCGTCGGCCGCGGGGCCGGCCGAGCTGCTGGCCGTCTGGGAGACCGGGCTGGCACAGCATCCGTCCGACCGCTCACTGCTGCTCCACCGGGCCGCCAGGCCCGGTGCCGGTACCGACGAACTCCTGTCGGTACCGGTCGGGCAGCGGGAGGCGGACCTGCTCGCGCTGCGCCGTGCGCTGTTCGGCGAGCGTATGCAGGTGCGCGTCGAGTGCGGCGCCTGCGGCGAGGAGATGGAGTTCGACCTCGACACCCGCGTGCTGGGTGCCGGGGCCGAACTGCCGCGGGAACCACTGCGGGTGACGGACGGCGAGTGGATGGTCGAGTTCCGGCTGCCCACCGTCGCCGATCTCACGGAGGCCGCGACGGCGTCCGGCCCGGCGGAGGCGCGTGGCCTGCTCGTGCGGGCCTGCACGGTACGGGCTTCCAGGCACGGGGAACCGGTCGACGCCGACGCCCTGCCCGGACTGCTGCCCGAGCGGGTGGAGCGGCGGATCGCGGAGGCGGCGGCGGAGGCCGACCCGACGGCGGACGTGCGGCTCACCGTCGCCTGCCCCGAATGCGGCGACGCCACCCCGGCCGAGCTGGACATCACCTCCTATCTGTGGACCGAACTCGACACCTGGGCGCGGGATCTGATGCTCGACGTCCACCTGCTCGCCACCGCCTACGGGTGGAGCGAGCCGGAGATCCTGGCGCTCAGCCCGCTGCGGCGTCGCTACTACCTGGAGCTGTGCGCAGATGTCTGACCACTTCGACCGGCTGCTCGCCCGGTACACGCCGCTGGGTGCGGCCGAGCCCGCGCCGGCGCGTGTGCGGCCGCGTCTGCCCGGACCTTTCGAGCGTGTCGAGGCGCTTCGGTACGGTCCGCCGGACCCGGACGAGCCCGCGGCGCTGATCCCGTCGGCCCCCGCGGCGCCGGCGGCGCCGGCCACGACCGTCCGCCACGAGCACGAGGTGCGCACCGACCGGCACACTGTGGTGCGTACCGAGCGGATCCGGCCGGACGACTCCGCGCGGGCGGGGCGTGCGGCGCCGGAACCGCAGCCGCGGCCGTCGGCCACGGAACGGCCCCACGGACGGCCGGCTCCGCAGAAGCCACCGGCGCGCACCGGGCGTCGCGGCCGCACCGCCGACACCGCGGACACCCCGCCGCCCGCCACGGCGGCCGTCGTCCGGCAGACGGCCGCCGCGGGTCCCGTTCCCGCGGCTGCCACGCCCGTGCCGCGCGGCTCCGACACCGCCGCTGCCCGTGGCGCGGCCCGGGCCTCCGTCGGCCGCCGTGCGCCGAAACCCGCCGAGCGGGTCGTGCATGTGCAGATCGGCCGGCTGGAGGTCAGTGCCGCGCCGCCGCCCGGCCAGGACCGGCGGACGGCAGGCCGCTCCGGCAGGGCCGCGCCGGCACTGACGTTGGACGACTATCTGTCACGCGCCTCACGCGGCGGGAAGAGGGACTGACGACATGAGCAACGCACTCGCCGTCGCGACGGTCACCCAGGCACTGAGCCTGCTCATCGCGGACAATCTCGGACCCGAGATGGACCTCGCCGTCAACGTCGAGACGCGCAAGCCGCCGAACGAGCCTCCCACCGACCCCACCATCACGGTGTTCCTGTACCAGGTGACGCCCAACGCGGCCATGCGCCACGTCGACCTGCCCACCCGCGGCCCGGACGGCACCCTGCGCAAGCGCCCCGCCGCCGCCCTGGACCTGCACTATCTGATCAGCGCCTACGGGGAGGAGGCCACCCTCGTCGGCCAGCGGCTCATCGGATGCGTGATCCGCACGCTCCACGAGATCCCCGTGCTGCCGAAGGACGTCATCGAACTGGCGGCCCAGGCGCCGTACCTGGCGGGCTCCGATCTGGCCGCGTCGACGCAGAAGGTCCGCTTCACACCGACGGTGATGGACATCGACGAGACGTCGAAGCTGTGGGGGATGTTGCATCAGACCCCGTACGCCCTGTCGGTGGCGTACCAGGCGTCGCTGGTGCTGATAGAGGGCCGCGAGCGGCCGGTCCCGGCGAAGCCGGTGACGGAACGGACCGTACGGGTACTGCCGTTCGGCGCGCCGGGTGCGCCGGTGCCGCCCGGCTCCGGCACACCCACAGCCGAGGGCGCCGGGGCCGCGCCCGAGGGGACCGCCGAGCCGGATCGGCCGCCACGGGCAGGGGCGGGCGAGGCGGCGGCCAAGCGGTCCGTACCGGCACGCGCCCGCAAGGAACAGCCTGCCGGCGGGCGGACTCCGGCGAAGCAGGCTGTCAAGCGGGCGTCGGCGTCGGGCCGTTCCCGTAGGGCAGGGGGGCCTGACGAGCCACAGCCGCAGCAGGACGGAAAGAGCTGAGCCGGGGTGTCGCGGACGGGGGCGGGTGAGGACATGGGCACGTACAAGGAGGGCGGCGGCCCCGCCGGGGCGGCGGGCCAAGGCCGCGCGCTGACGTCGGCGATCCAGACAGTCCTGGCCCGTATCGACGCGCACGCGGCGCGGGCGGGGCACCTCGGTGGGCACGCGGGTGGCGGCGCCGCCCGGCCGGACGAGTCTCCTGAGAGCGGGACCCGAGGCGCCGGGACGAGCACGGGCCCGGCGGACGCGGCCCCGGCCACCCGGGCGGAGGACCCCGGTCCGGACCGGGCTGACGCGGACCGGTCGACCGCAGCGGCGGAGCCGCTCGCCGGCCCCGGCGACGCCGTCGCACTGCCCGAGGGCCACCGTGGCGACGCGTCAACCGCCGACGGGCCCACCGCACTCGGCGCGCTCGTGGCCTGCTTCGGACTCAGTTCCTTCGAACGCGACATCGTGCTGCTCGCCGCCGCGGCCGAGCTCGATCCGACGACCGGCGCCCGGTGCGCCGCCGCCTGCGGAGACCCCGAGCGGGCCCATCCCACGTTCTCCCTGGCGCTCGCGGCGCTCGACGCGCCGCACTGGAGCGCGCTGACCCCCGTCGCACCGCTGCGTCGGTGGCGGATCGTCGAGCTCGACGACGAGACCCGGCTCACCACCTCCCGGCTCCGCCTCGACGAGCGCATCCTGCACTTCCTCGCGGGCTCCCCCTACCTGGACTCCCGGCTGCACGGGCTGCTGCGCCGCACCTCCGTCCCTGACTCCCTCCCCGCCTCGTACGACCTTGCGGCGAGCAGGGTCGCGGCCGGCTGGGCGGGCGCGGCCCCGGGGGCGCCGCTGCGGGTGGAGCTGGTCGGCGGGGACCTGCGCAGCCGCGCGGACATCGCCGCGGCGGCCGCCCGCCGTTCCGGGCTCGGCCTGTACGGGATGTCGGCGGCCGACATCCCGGCCGCGCCGGCCGACCGGGACCGGCTGGCCCGGCTGTGGCAGCGCGAGGCGATCCTGCTGCCCGCCGCCCTGCTCGTGGAGGCCGGCGACCTTGACCGTGAACAGGCGGCCGCCGCCGACGTGTTCATCGAGAGCGCCGCCGTACCGCTCGTCGTTTCCAGCCTCGAACCGCGGGCGACGGACCGTCCGAGGGGCGAACGCGTCCTGGTGCCCCCTCTCGACGCCGACGAGCAGCTCGGCGTGTGGACCGACGCGTTCGCGTCGGTGCCCGAGGTGCCGGAGGCCGCCCTCCGTGACCTCGTCGCCCAGTTCTCGCTGCCGCCGCACCTTGTGCGTTCGGCCGGCGCGGCCGTCGCGCGTGACCTGCCCGGCGAGGACGAGCTGGACGCGACGGGGCTCGCCTGGCGTGCCGGCCTCACCGAGGCCCGGATGGGCATGGACGAGCTCGGGCGGCGAATCGAACCGCAGGCCGGTTGGGGCGACCTCGTCCTGTCCGAGCGGCAGCTGAAGATCCTTCGGGAGATCGTGGCGCATGTGCGCCGGCGCCCCACCGTCTATCAGGAGTGGGGCTTCGCCCACACCCTGCGGCGGGGACTCGGCGTCACCGCCCTGTTCGCCGGCGGCTCCGGCACCGGCAAGACGCTGGCCGCCGAGGTGATGGCGAAGGAACTGGGCCTGGACCTGTTCATCATCGATCTGTCCCAGGTGGTCAGCAAATACATCGGTGAGACCGAGAAGAACCTGCGAAAGGTCTTCGACGCAGCCGAACGGGGCGGCGCGCTGCTGCTGTTCGACGAGGCCGACGCGCTGTTCGGAAAGCGCAGCGAGGTCAAGGACAGCCACGACCGGTACGCCAACCTCGAGGTGAGCTATCTGCTGATGCGGATGGAGGCGTACCGGGGTCTCGCGATCCTGACCACGAACATGAAGCAGGCACTGGACACGGCGTTCATGCGCCGCATCCGCTTCGTGGTCGACTTCCCCTTCCCCGGGGAGAGCGAGCGGGCCGAGATCTGGCGCCGGGTGCTGCCCGCGCAGGCGCCCATGAAGGACATCGACCCCGAACTGCTGGCCCGGCTGACCGTGGCGGGCGGTTCCATCCGCAACATCGCACTGTCCGGCGCGTTCCTCGCGGCGGAGGAGGGCGAGCGGCTCCGGATGCGTCACATGCTGGAGGCCGCGCGCACCGAATATCTCAAGCTGGACCGCTCCTTGACGCCTTCGGAGGTCCACGGATGGGTCTGAACGAGGCGCCGCGCGAGGCGACCGTGCGGGTGGACATCGGCGAGTTGGCGCTCGACGGATTCGGCCGGGGCGTCGACGCGGAGCGTGTCACCGCGGCGTTCCAGGCCGAACTGACCCGGCTCGTACGGGAACAAGGCGTGCCGCTCGCGGCGGACGGCGGCCGTGCGCTGGACGGGCTCGCGGGGCTGCCGCCGCTGCCCGCGACCGCGTCCGCCCGCCGTCTGGGCCAGGAGCTGGCGCGCGCGGTGCACGCCGGTCTGTCCGGCCGGGGCGAGGTGACGTCATGAGCACCGCCCACTCGCAGGAATCACGCTCGGACCAGGCGGGCAAGCGGCGCAAGCGCAAGGACCGGGACAGGTCCGGCACTGTGGAGCCGAAGAACATCGTCAGCGGTGCGGGACAGCCCCTCGACGTGAGCGTGCGCAGGGAGCTGGAGGAGCAGCTCGGCCACGACTTCGGGCGGGTACGGCTGCACACCGACCGGGACGCGGGCGCGCTCACCGAGATGCTGGGCGCCGACGCGGTCGCCGTCGGCCAGGACATCTTCTTCCGCGAAGGCGCCTACCGGCCCGGCACCGTCGACGGGCAGCGCCTGCTCGCCCACGAGTTGCTGCACACGGTGCAGAACCCGCACGGTCTCGGCACCCTGCGGGCCGGGCGCGACCTGGGCGCGGTGAGCCTGCCGCAGCAGGCGATGGAGCGCGAGGTGGAGTCGGCAGCGCGGGATCTCGTACGGGAAGAGGGTTCGGCCTCCGAGGTGGAGCCGGGGCAGACGACGCCGGGCTGGCTGCGGTACGCCCGCGTGGACGCCGATCGGAACCGGCTGGAGCAGATCGATCCCGCGACGCTGGTGGACCGGCTGACGAACAGTGTCGTGCGGTCGCTGCGGGGCGACCCGGAGGACCGGTCCAAGCGCACCCGGCGGCAGCTCGCCCGGCTGCCGGAGGAGTTGCAGGACAGCGTCCTGGACCGGCTGGAGAGCCGGCTGCTCAGCTCGGAGCACGAGAGGCTGCTGGACATCGTCGACGAGCTCGACGGCGACGAGGAGCAGAAACAGGAACAGGGCTCGCTGGACGCCCCGCACGCCGAGAGCGATCTGTTCGACGAGGTGGCCCTCGAGCGGGAACAGGAGCAGCGGGCCGCGGAGGCGGAGCAGGAGAACCAGGAAAGGCCCGCCCCGGCGCCGGGCCCGGAGAAGGAGCACGCGGACACCGAGGGCGCTCCCGGCAGTACGCCGCAGAACGGCGGTACGGCGCAGGACGGCACGACACCGGAGGGCGGGCACGCCCCGCAGGGCGGCGAGCAGTCGGGCACGGACGGCGGACAGGAGCCGTCCGCGCCCCCCGCCGCCCCTCAGCAGGACCGCTCGGCGGCTGCTGGGGACGGCGCCGGTGGCGGCGGCTCGTCGTCGGGCGGCGCCCCGGCGTCCGGGCAGCCGGCGGGCGAGAAGAAGGAGTCCGGCGCCGAGGGCGGCAAAGAGGGCGAGGAGCAACAGGCCGCCGCCCCGAGCGAGGAGGAGTCCGCGGCGAGGAACCGTCCGGGAGCGGTCGACGCGCTCACGGCGGGGCAGCAGATCAGGCCCGAGGACAAGGCGCGCCAGGACAAGCCCGGTGGATCGCCCACGTCAGCGGGCAGAGGCGTGTCGGACCCCGGCCCGTTCAGCCGGCTCGACGGCGTACGGAACCAGGACCTCGACGGTCCGCAGAACGGGGCCGAGGAGGAACTGTCCGACAGCACCTCGGAGGTGGAGGTCGGTGGCGGGGAGAAGAGCGCCTGGGACATCAAGCTCCAACCGGAGGACTTCCTGCCGGAACAGGACCTCGACGTGTCCGCCGTGCCGACCGCGGACGGCGCCGATCCGGCAGCGGCACCCGCGGTCCCGTCGTTCCCCGCTCCCCCGGTCACCAGGGCCGACAAGGTGCAGGCCGATCGGGACGCGGAGGACGCGGAGGACGCGGCGGCGGAGGCCGAGACCGACGAGGACGACGCCGCCGCACCCGCGGACGCCGAGCCCTCGGCCGACGAGGAGGAGAACGCGCCGGACGGCACGGATCCCGGCGAGGCGGCGCTGGAGCGTGCCGCCGCGGCGCTGCCCGCCCCGGGTCCGGCGTCGAAGGACCCGAAGAGCGGCGCCGACCCGAAGGCGGGGCCCGTCGCGGCTCAGACGGCGGTCCAGGAGAAGCCCGGCACTTCGGAGAGCGGCGACGCGACCCAGGAAGCCGCCGCCAAGGAGGAGAAGGGCACCGCCGCTGCGGGCGACCGCCCGGCCGCCGCGCAGGAGAAGTCGTCGCCGCAGGCGGCGGGCGGCACGGCGGGGCCGGATCCGGTGGCGAAACAGGAGCAGAAGCCGCCGGCCCCGGCTCCCGCGGCCACGGGCGAGCAGGCCGCAGGCGCACCGGCGCCCTCCCCCGCGCGGGACACCCATGTCACCGGCGGGTCCAACGCGGACACGCCCGGCGGGGCGAGCAGCAACGCGGCCGGTGAGGCCGAGGGCCCCTCGCCGGACCCCGCTCCGGCACAGAGCCCGCGGCGCGGCCCGGCACCCGCCCTCCCCCGGCCCCCGCGCCGGTGAAGGCTCCGGCCGACTCGCCGGCCCCGGAGACCGCTCCGTCGCCCAAAGCCGCGCCGTCGAGGCGGGCCGCGCCCGCGCCCAGGACGCCGCAGGGCGGGGGCAGGTCAGGAGGCCGTGGCGGGGCGGCGGCAGCGGCCAAGAAGGCGAAGAAGGACTCCGGCGCGGCGCCGAACCTTTCGGCCGTGTCCCGGAGGCGGGTCTGTCCACCGCCTCGAAGCTGAAGCCCCACAAGGCCCTTGAGGCCATGGGCGGCGTGGGCGGCTCCGTGGACCGCACCGTCGGCGACGAGCACAAGACCCTGGCGTCGGCGCCACCGTCGATGCAGCGCCCGGCGGGCGCTCCGAAGACGCTGGAGGGCAAGCCGAAAGCCGACGCCCCCGCCGAGTACTCCCAGGATCCGGCACTGAAGTCCGAGGCCCCGAAGGACGAGAAGGCCGAGGTCACGGGCGCCAAGGAGCCCGAAGGACAGATCGAGGCGGAGAAGGCGGAGGAGCCCGGAGGCTGGGACACCTTCAAGATGGCCCTCGGCTTCGGCATCGGCAAAGTGCTCAGCTGGGTCGGCTTCGAGGTCGACGCGCAGGAGCTGGCGGCCAAGTTCGCCGGCCTGCCGACCAAGGACGAGGCGCTGAAGCAGGCCCAGGCGGGCAACGCGCCGGGCGTGGAGATGTCGGGTGCCGCCGAGCAGACGGCCGGTGAGCAGGGCACGGCCGTGGACGCCAAGGGCCAGGACACCGTCACGACGGGCCGTGAGGACTCCGCGCGCGGAATGGGCGAGGACCAGGTCTACCCGAATGCTCCGAAGGAGCAGATGAAGGGGAAGGTGCCCGGCCCGGACGGCGGGAAGGCCGGCGTACCCGAAGGGGGCGCGTCGACCGGGGCCGTGCCGCCCGAGGCCGCGTCGGAGGTGGCCGAGCACGACCGTGGCCCGCAGTTCCAGAAGGCGTTCGGCGACGGTCAGAAGGGGATGTCGGAAGGCCGGCAGACCAAGGACAGGGACTTCCGCGACTCGCAGGCGAAGCACAAGGCGAAGGTCGACGCCGAGATCGCGACCAACACGCAGAGCCAGACGGGCGAGCGCGAGAAGGCGCTGAGCGACGTCAACACCCAGCGCGAGGACTGGCGCAAGGAACAGGACGAGGAGCTCAAGAACCTCGGCACCAAGAAGACCGAACGCCACGAGAAGGTCAGGACGGACGTCAAGGACCGGGAGGAGAAGACCGACAAGGACGTCACCAAGGAGAAGGAGGACGGCGACAAGAAGATCAAGGACGAGAACACCAAGGCCGAACGCGACGCGGAGAAGAAGCGCGACGACAGCGTCAGCGAATCGGGCAACTGGATCACCAAGGCCTTCGACTGGATCAAGCAGAAGGTCATCGAGATCAAGGACGCGATCGTCCGCGTCATCAAGGCGGCCCGCGACGCGGTCGTCGGCTTCATCAAGAACTTCAAGGAGACCGTCGAACGCTGGATCAACGAGGCCCGCAAGTTCATCGTCGACACGATCAAGCAACTCATCGACGACCTGATCGAGTTCGCGAAGAACATGGTGCGGGCGGTCATCGAACTGGCCAACCGGATCCGGAAGTTCATCACCTCCCTGATCGAGGCGGCGATCGCCCTCGTCAACAAGCTCGCCACCATGCTGAAGCAGATCATCACCGACCTGCTGGACGCCATCGCCAAACTGCTGAGCGACATCCTGAGCATCCTCAAGAAGATGCTGATGGACGTCCTCAAAGCCGTCGTGGACGCGATCAAGACCGTTCTCGACTATGCCGCGAAACTCCTCAGCGCGCTCGGTGACTTCATGCTCATCGCGGTCGACTTCCTCTCCGACCCGGGCGGCTGGTTGAGCGGCGCGAAGAACTCCGCGGTGGACGGGGCGAAGAACCACCTGTTCCGTGAGGTCCAGGCGGCCGTGAAGTCGTGGTTCCAGTCGAAGATCGAGGAGATCATCGGCATCCCGAAGGCGATCATCGAGAAGCTGATCAAGGGTGGCTACACCCTGGAGAAGATCGTCAAGGAGACATGGGACGCGATCGTCCCGCAACTGCCCTTCATCATCGGCGAGATCGTCATCACCAAGGTCATCGCGAAGCTGATCCCGGGCGCGGGCTGGGCGATGGCCGTCATCGACGCGATCAAGGTCGCGATCGGCGCGCTGGGCGAGATCCTGCGCGCGATCGGCGCGGTCATCACCTGGCTGAAGGCGGTCCGCCAGGGCGGCGCGGGCATTCTCTTCGCGAAGGCGGTCGCGGCGGGCATCGTGGCGCTGCTGGAGCTGGCCTACGAGGCGCTGCTGAGCGGCATCGGCAAGTACGTGGCGAAGGTGGGGCAGCGCCTGAAGGGCGTGGCGGCGAACCTGGGCAAGCCCAAGAACGACAAGGACAAGAGCCCGGCACCGCCGGCCGCGCCCCCCGGCGACAAGGGCGGCCCGGGCAAGGACCAGCAGGACCAGAACCAGCCGGCGGCCACCCCAGCCACCACCCCCAAGAAGCCGACCTCACCCGCCCCGGGCAAGGACAGGACGCCGGGGGCCAGGCCGAAGACCCCGCCTCCTGCGAAGCCGAAGGACACGACGCCGGCCGGACCCAAGCCCTCGAACGGCGACAAGAAGCCGGCCGCGGACAACCGGAACGGCAAGCCGCAGGACCGCACCGACGACAAGCCGGACACCCGCCCGACGCCGTCCCCGAAGCCGAAGGCACCACCGACGCCCCGGCCGAAACCGAAGCCCGACCCGACGCCGACGCCGACCCCGGTGCCCAAGCCGAAGAACGACACCCCGGGCCGGCCGCAGGACAACAAGGACTCCACCCGCCCGAAGGACGACGATGGGCGCCGGACGCCGCCCAAGGACACAGATCCCAGCAAGCCGAAGGACGACAACGACGCGCCTGGCAAACCCGCTAAGCCGAACAAGGCGGACGAGAGAAGGCCCGAGCAGGACCGGGACAGGACCGGCCTGCGCAACAGAAGGCCGGGCGGGTCCGGGCCGGGGAGGCCCAAGTCCAGGTCCGAGAAGGATAGTCGCCGAAACGAAGAGGACTCCAAGAACGCCAGGGAAGACCGGCTGCAGGAGATCATCGCCCGTATCCGCCCCCGACTGCGGGAAAAGCTCAGCCGGGGAATGGATGAGCGCGTTCACGATTCCCTGCTCGACGGCTGGCGCGCTTGGTACCGGCTCACCAGCCTCGACAAGTCGGGATATCCGGACTTCAGGGTAACGGCGAGACTGAACCCGTCAGGGCTGGTGACACCTGGCTACACCGAAGCCGAGGACCAGAGGAAGTACAAGCGGGTCCGCCATGCGGACTACATGAACAACCAGCCGGAACCCGATCTGCCGGAGCCCAGGATTCCTGACTTCCAGGACGGCGTTCTCGCCAGGAACTTCAAAGCGGAGTATCTCAACAAGCATCTCTACAAGAAAAACCCGTCGGACACCGGAATCAGCCAGCACGCGGGCGCGGCAGATATTCAGGAACCCATCGGATTCCGGTACATCAACAAGTACGACCTCAACCGGAACAGAAGCAACTCGTGGGTGCGCATGCATCTGCTCACCGAGCGGCTCGGCGGGCCGGCGAAGGGGTCGAATCTCGTGCCGGCACGCAGCAAGGTGAACAACCCGCTCTTCAAGAAGGCGATCGAGGAGTACCCAGAGAAAGCCATATCTTCCGGAACGCGCGAGATGGTCTGGTACCGAATCAACCTGACCTACCACACCGGGGACATACCCGGGTTCCCGCAGTCCATCACCGCCGCATGGGGGACCTACTCCTACGATCGGGCGAAAAAGAAGTGGGACGAAGAACCCGCGATCACCGGCCAGCCCCCCTCCTACACTGTGTCAGGCCTTGAGAAGCCGCCCGCCTTCGACACCGAGAAGAGCCGCATCTACGTGAATCGGGACGACGAGAAGAGAATGCGCCGCATGCTGGACGTGAGCGATTCCTTCTCCAAAGCCATCGTGAGGGTGCGCAAACTCAATCCCAGCGACACGGGCCCCAGCAACATCATTGACCTGACGAACCGTCTGATCGCCGATCCCGGTAGGCGCCGCATCGGCGACTTCGACAGAGGGATCGGCCAGCTCATCAGACTCGACGCCCAGGGAAACATTCGGTACCGGGGCTAGCACCATCCCTGCGAGAGGAGTCCGCATGCGGAAACCAACTGAGATCGAATCGGCTCACATCGCCTCGGTAGACGAGATCCTCGCCTGCGACCTGATGACCGTCGAGGACCACGAGATGGAGGAGCTGGGGGAGCAACTCGAGGCAGCACCAGGAGTCTTCTTGCTCCTGCCGGAGTGGAAGGACGTGCCTCTCGGGTCCGAACTCGCACGACGAACGCCGCGCTTCAACGGACTCGGCTGCCGCTGGCGTACGAAAGAGCCATTGGCACCGTTCGAAGGCGAGTTCTGGATCACGGATTTGTTCGTCGCTCTGCTGCAGGAGCCGCCTGATCTGGCCTGGGAAGGGACACCGGCTGAAGAGAGCGCCCTGTACGAGCAGTTCCGGGTTGTCGACTCGACCCCGGTCGCCGCAACAGGCCAGTTCACTGCAGTTCGCGTCCAACCCGGCGTCGCCCCGCTGGAGCTCTGGTACTACGACATGGACCTCAACACGGTCGAGGGTCGCGACCGCCAGTACGTACGCCTGGAGCTGACGTACCCCGACTACCTCGACGCACTGCTACTCACCAAAGGAACCTTCGGGTGGCAGTACTTGTTCGCGGATGTCTCCCTGCGCAGCGAAGGGTTCGAACGCGTCCTCTTCTCGCTGCGGAGCATGGTTGAAGCCTTCCCTCGGCTCTTTCCCGACCACGACTACTCAGACCTGCGCGCCCGCCTGGAGGCCCGCCTGTGACCCGCTACGCCGACATCCCCAAGCCCATCCGCTCCGGCATCGTCGTCGTCGACCCCGAGCGCGGGACGCCGCAGCGCATCATCGTGCTCCAGTTCAACCCGGACACGCTCGAGCGCAGTCTCTCGCCACAGGCCGCCGGAGGGTCCGGTGATGCCGGCGGCGGGGGCAGTGGGTCCGGGGACCGGAACGAGGCACTCCGCCTCAAGGGCCCCGCGCAGGAGACGTGGAAGTTCACCGCCGAGATCGACGCCACCGATCAGTTCGAGGTCGCCGCTCCCGACGGGATCCACCCGAGCTCGCGACTCTCGAGATGCTCGTGCACCCGACGACCGCGCAGTTGCGCGAGGCGTCCCGGCTCACCAAGAAGGGGACCATCGAGATCAGTCCGATCGAGATGCCGTTAACCCTCTTCACCTGGGGGGCCAAGCGCGTCATGCCCGTGCGGCTGACCGAGCTGTCCATCAACGAGTCCGCGTTCGACGTGAACCTGAATCCGATCCGGGCGAGCCTCAGCATCGGCATGAAGGTGCTCAGCGTCAGCGATCTGCCGGCCGGGCACCGCGGTGCGGACCTGTACATGGCGCATCTCGCGCAGAAGGAGCAGCTCGCCAGGGCCGCCCGAAGCGGCGGGCTCGCCGCGCTGGGGCTGGCCGGGCGCAACAGGATCAGCGGCATCACGGGGAGGGCCTGAAGGACATGGCAGAGATCGAGCCGTACGAGAGCGCCCTGGACGCGATACCCGGCGCCCACCCCTACCCTCGCTCCAGCCGCTACCACGACGCCGAGATCGGGGTGCACCGCACTCCCGACGGCAGTGAAGTGCGCTATACCAAACGCCGGTTGCTGCCTCCGCTCGGCGACGGGCGCGCCGACGACGACGAGTCCGCGACGCACACCGTCAGCAGCGACGAGCGTCCCGACCTGCTGGCGCAGCGCTACTTCGGGGACCCCGGCCAGTGGTGGCAGATCGCGGATGCCAATCCGGTGCTGGACCCCGGGAGCTGACCGACGAGGCGGGCCGTGACATCCGGATCCCGCACGCCGGCGGTTTCCCCGCCCCCGGGGACCGGTATGTCTGACCAGCCGGTCGGGCAGGGGCCCGTTCACATCACCCTGCAGACGGGGCCCCGGCTGACCCGACCCGTGCCGCCGGAGGTCGTCGAGGCGCTGCTGTCCGCGCAGATCACGGCGACGGCCGGCGAACGCAGCGGCTTCCAGTTGGCGTTCGACCTCACCAAGACCGGCGCGCTGTCCCGGCGGCTGCTGCCCGAGGGGTTCTTCGACCCGAAGACACGGGTGATCCTCTCGGTGAGCGTGAAGGGCACCCCCGAGGTGCTGCTCGACGGGCTGATAGTGCGTCAGGAGGTCGGGGCCAGCAATCAGCCGGGGCATTCGACGCTGACGGTGACCGGCGAGGACCTGTCGATCCTGATGGACCTCGAGGAGTACACCGACCGGTACCCGAACATGCGGCCGTCGCAGCGGGTCGGGCGGATCCTCGCCAAGTACGCCGACTACGGGATCGAGCCGCGGGTCTACCAGGAGAAGATCGAGCAGCCGCCGCGCGAGCGGCTGCGGGTCGAGTACCAGACGGGGACCGACCTGGGGTACATCACCGAACTGGCCCGGGCCAACGGCTACATCTTCTATCTGGAGCCGGGCCCGCGCCCGGGCGTCTCCACGGCGGTGTGGGGCCCTGAGCGCCGGATCGGGGACCGTCAGCACGCCCTGAACGTGAACATGGACGCCAACTCCACGGTGGACCAGCTGACGTTCGCCTACGACGGGACAGCCCGCGAGGAACCGCAGGCACGGGTGCAGAACATGGCCACCCGGGACAGCCTGCTGCTCCCGCAGCCGGACATCGGGCCGTTGCGTCCGCCGCTGGGGCGCCGGGCGACACCCGCGCTCCGGCGTCGGCGGCTGTCCGGCACGGCCAAGATGGAGTCGGAGCAGGCGCAGGCCGAACTGCTGGCGCGTGCCGCGCTGTCCGCCGACGCGATCTCCGGTTCGGGCTCGCTGGACGTCAACCGGCACGGGTACATCCTGCGACCGCGCGAGCTCGTCGGCGTCCGCGGCGCCGGGGTGACGTACGACGGCGACTACTACGTGAAGTCCGTGACGCACAACATCAGGCCCGGCTCGTACCAGCAGAACTTCACGCTCTCGCGCGAGGGGCTCATCGCCCGCAGCGGCACCGTGCGGCCGTAGACGCGCACCAAGGACCAGGGGACCAGGAGTAACCACGCATGGCTGCAGGACCGAACAACCGGTTTCTCGGCAAGTTCCGGGGGCGGGTGGTGAGCAACGACGATCCGCTGAGGATCGGCCGCGTCACGGTGCAGGTGCCGGACGTTCTCGGCAACGAGACCTCCACCTGGGCGCTGCCGTGTCTGCCCTTCACGGGGCCGGGCTCGGGGCAGTACGTCGTGCCCGCGAGCGGGGCGGGGGTGTGGGTGGAGTTCGAGCAGGGCGACCCCAGCTACCCGATCTGGACGGGTTGTTGGTACGGCGACAGCGCGGAGCTGCCGCCGGACGCGCTCACGGGCGGTCCGGCGCACCAGAACGTGGTGATCCAGACGTCCGACAAGCACAAGTTGGTGATGGGCGACGTCCCTGGCGGCCACGGCATCAGGCTCCAGGCCGAGAGCGGCGCGTACATCCAGGTCGACGAGAAGGGCGTGACGATCGCCAACGGCCAGGGCGCCTCGATCGTGCTCAGCGGCGCCGAGGTCAATGTCAACGACGGCCGGCTGATCGTGCCGGGCAAGCAGTGACCGACAACGGGGAGAGAAAAGTCTTGTCCGGATACTCACGGACCTCGGGGAACTCCGGGGCCTCAGGGACCTGCGTCAGCGCGGCCTCCGCGCTGCACTGTCCGCACGGCGGCCGGGTGTTCGCCGCGGGCGCGCCCAGTGCCGTGCTCGTCGACGGGCAGCCCGTCCGCACGGCGTCCGACGTGTTCGTCGTCGCAGGCTGCGCGCACACCGTGAACGGTGTCCCGCGCCCGTGCACCAGCGTCCGTTTCAGTCCGCCGGAACGCGGTGTGCTGGTCGACGGAGCGGCTGTGCTCCTGGACACCACTGCTGCGCAGTGCTTCGACGCCGCGCTCGTGCCACAGGGGCCGGCGGTCGTCGCCGGGGCCCGCCAAGGGGTGGTGTGCGGATGACGGTCCGACGACGCGGCGACATCGCGTTCCCGTTCCGCAGCGACCGGCGCGGTCGCACCGCGCACGCCGCGTACGACGAGCATGTGCGGGATCTCGTCGAACAGTTGCTGTTCACCAGCCCGGGCGAGCGGGTGATGCGGCCGGACTTCGGCTGCGGGCTGCTGGATCTGGTCTTCACGCCGAACAGCCCCGAGCTGGCGTCCGCGCTGGAGTTGTCGGTGCAGGCGTCGCTGCAGCGCGTGCTGGGCGAGGTGATCGAGGTGGAGGCCCTGGACGTGGTCAGCGAGGAGAACGTGGTGCGGGTCCATCTGTCCTACACGGTGCGCTCCACGGGGAGCCGGCGTGACGACGTGTTCGAGGGGAGCGGGCCCGCATGAGCGGCGTGAGCGAGGAGTTGGTCTGCCGCGGCGACGGCAGGCGGGGCAAGGTGCGCGCGGCGCGGCTCGGCGGCGTGGACGCGGTGGAGGTGGACGACGACGGCGTCACCCTCACCGTGACGTTCCTCGGGAAGGCTCCGCACGGGCTGTGCCCGGAGAACATCCGGATCGACGGCGGGCGGCGGATCACCGGTGTCCGGGCGGTCGACGTCTCGGTCGAACGGGAGGAGGACCCGGAGCTGGACGACCGGCTGCTGGTGACGCTCGACCGGACCGGTGACACGAGCCGCTACCGGCTCTCCGTGGTGGACACGGACCCGTACGGCCGGCCGGGCACCGAGCCGTTCCGCGGTTTCGACCAGCGGTACTTCTCCGCCGGGTTCTCCTTCCGGGCCGACTGTCCCACGCCCTTCGACTGCAAGGACGAGCCGGATGGCTGCCCGCCCGATCTCGCGGACGCGCCGGTGGTGGACGCCGCGCCGGTCATCGACTACACCGCCCGTGACTACGACTCGATCCGGCAGCTCATCCTGGACCGCCTGGCGCTCACCACCCCTGACTGGGTGGAGCGCAACCCGGCGGATCTGGGGATGACGCTGGTGGAGCTGCTGGCGCACACCGGCGACCGGATCAGCTACCAGCAGGACGCGGTGGCGACGGAGGCATACCTGGACACCGCCCGGCGGCGGGTGTCGGTGCGCCGGCACGTGCGGCTGATCGACTATCCGATGCACGACGGCTGCAACGCGCGCACGTTCGTGACGGTGGAGGTGGCGCGGGAACTGACGCTGCTGCCGGGCACGTTCCGGTTCGCGGCCGTCGACGTGCGCGGGCGCGGCCCACGGGACCGCCCGGAGATCGGCACGGTGATCGACGACCGCGAGCTGGCGGTCCTCGGCGAGCGCGGTTCCGTCGAGGTGTTCGAACCGGTCGTCGCCGCCGAGCCGCTGGTGCTGCGTCCCGCGCACAACACCGTCCGGTTCTGGACCTGGGGCGAGGAGATGTGCTCGCTGCCCAAGGGGGCGACGTCGGCGACGCTGCGCGACGAGTGGGCCGACCAGGAGTGCTCACGCCGGGAGTTGCGGCTGATGCCTGGTGACCTGCTGCTGATCGAGGAGGTGCGCGGACCGCGTTCGGGTACGCCGGGCGACGCCGATCCGGGGCACCGGCAGGCCGTCCGGCTCACCTCCGTCACCCCTGCCGTGGACACGCTGTGCGACCAGCCGGTGCTGGAGGTGACCTGGGCCGCTCAGGACGCGCTCACGTTCCCTGTCTGCCTGTCCACCCGCGGCGGCAGGAACTGCGAACCGGTCGCCGATGTGAGCGTGGCGCGCGGCAATGTGGCGCTGGTCGACCACGGCCGTTCCCTCACTTTCTGCGGCGGCACCGCGGAGACGGTGAGGGTGCCCACCGAACCGGCCGTGCTCGGTTCGTGTGATCCGTCCGGCTTCGGCTGCCGGGACGAGGACGCGGGCAACGCCGTCGCCGATCTGATCGGCGCCCACCTGGACCGGACCCGGCGGGGAGGTCTGCTGACCGCCGGTCAGATACGTGAGCTGTTCGAGGTCGTCGGCGAGGAGGAGACGGGCCGGGCGGGACTCGGTCTCGAACTCGCGGGCCGGCGACGGGAGAAGGTCGTGCCGGGAACGGCGTACGAGCAGGCGGAGGCGCTCGAGAAGCTGCTGGCGCAGCTGGTGTACCCGGGCATCCGGCGCCGGTTCCGTCCGGTGCTGCACCGCTCCCCCGTCGTGCAGGCCGTGCCGTTCCCGCTGTCCGCGCACGTGTCCGCCGGTCAGGCGGACCGGCTCGCCGCCGTCCCGGGACGGGTACGGCACCGGCTGGTGGAACTGTGGCGCAGCGCCCGTGACTGCGACGGTCTCACGGAGGCGGAGATCGGCGAGCTGACGGTGCTGTTCGGGCCGAAGGTGCTGGAGCGTTTCGAGCTGCGGCGTCATCCGGTGGCGGCGCTACGGGAGTTGCTGCACCGCAGCGAGCGGCTGCTGGCCGCGAAGCTGCGCCGGCTGGAGGTGCTGACGGCGCGGGCCCGTGCGGGCGCGGTGCTGGACGGCGGCATCGCCTGGGAGGTCGCGCACACCTGGGGCCCGGCGTACGCGGCGGGTCTCCACCCGGACGAGCCGGAGTTGCGTGGCCCGGCCGCCGCGCTGCGGCAGGATCCGCGGGAGGCTCTGCCGGCGGTCACGGTCGTCGACCGGGACGACGTCTGGTCCCCGCGACGGGACCTTCTGGGCAGTGGGCCGCGCGAGCGGCACTTCGTCGGCGAGCTGGAGGACGACGGCGGGATCGCGCTGCGGTTCGGCGACGGCCGGCACGGGGCGCGACCGCGGCCGGGTGCCCGGCTGGAGCTGCACTACCGGCTCGGCGGCGGTACGGCCGGCAATGTCGGCGCGGAGGCCGTCAACCATCTGGTGCTGTGCCGTGAACCGGACGCGTCGGACGCTGACGAGGCGATGCCTGTCGCCGGAGTGCGTAACCCGCTGCCGGCGGTGGGCGGCACGGAGCCGGAGCCGCTGGAGCAGGTCCGGCAGCTGGCGCCGCTCGGTCTGAAGCGGTCGCGGCTGCGTGCGGTCACCGCCGAGGACTATGCCGCGCTGGCGTCGGCCGTGCCCGGTGTGCAGCGGGCGGCGGCGGAGATCCGCTGGACCGGCAGTGTGCAGGAGGCACATGTGGCGGTCGACGCGTCGGCGGCCGGGGACCCCGGCCCGGAGCTGCTCGACGCGGTGGCGTACGCCCTGGAGGGCTGCCGTCGTATCGGCCACGACCTGGTGGTGGGTCCGGCGCGCAGTGTGCCGCTGGACGTCGCGATCGAGGTGTGCGCGGCGCCCGGTCATCAGCACGGTCAGATCCTTGCCGAGCTGTACCGGCTGCTGAGCAGTCGGCGCCTGCCCGGCGGGCGGCTCGGCTTCTTCCACCCGGACGCGCTCACCTTCGGCGAACCGGTGCGGCTGAGCCGCCTGATGGCCGCGGCGGCCGCCGTCCAGGGAGTCGAGAGCGTGCGGGTGACACGGCTGCAGAGGCTCTTCGAACCGACCGCTTCGTATCCGGACCACATCGACCACACGGCACTGGAGGCAGGCGTGCTGCGGCTCGGCCCGCTGGAGATCGCGCGTTGCGACAACGACCCCGACCGGCCCGAGAACGGGCGGCTGTCCATCGAGCTCGGCGGAGGTGAACGATGACCGGCGCATGCGGTTGCGGCTGCGGCGGCCACGACGAGCGTCACGCGCCCAGGGCCCTGTACAACCCGCCCGGCCGGAGCGCTCTGGACTACCGGGTGGGCGAGTACGGCTCGTTCCTGGCGGCGATGCTCGACCGGCTGGCTTCGCCCGCCTACCCGGCGCTGCGCGGCCTGACGGCCCGTACGCCCGACGATCCGGCGATCGGCCTGCTCGACTCGTGGGCGGTGGTCGGTGATCTGCTCACCTTCCACTCGGAGCGGATCGCCGACGAGGCGTATCTGCGGACCGCGAACGAGCACCGTTCGCTTGCCCTGCTGGGCCGGCTGGTGGGGCACCGGCCGCGGCCGGGGATCGCCGCCGACACCCATCTCGCGTACTCCCTCGACCACGATCCGCGGGACCCGGACATCTCCGTGGTGATTCCCCGGGGTGCGCGCAGCAACAGCGTGCCGACGACGTCGGGCGAGGACTCGCAGGTCTTCGAGACGAGCGAGGACCTGACGGCGCGGGCGTCGTGGAACACGCTGTCGGTGCGCAGGCGCCGGCCGTCGCTGCTGACGCCGGAGGACCTGACACGGCGTTCGGAGATCTTCGTGTCGGGCACGTCCACATCGCTGACGGCGGGCGACCGGCTGCTGTTCGTCTTCGCCGGCGAGGAGGGCGGTCCCGGGGGCCGGCGGCTGCTGCTGCCGGTGGCCCGGATCCGTACCGACCGCGAGGACGACGTGACGGCGATCGGGCTGCCGCAGTCGGCGCCGCCGATGCTGGCGGAGCTGGTCGACGAGCTGCGCGAGTGGATCACGGAGGACGAGCGGGAGGTCGAGGACGGGGAACCGACGCCGGCCAACCCGAATCCGCGTCCGGTCAGCCGGTACATCGAGGAGTTCGACGCCCAGGTGCTGGCGCCGCTGCGGGCAGACCTGGACGCGATCGGCACGCCCGCCGCGTTCGCCGCGCGTCTCGCGGAGCCGCACGACCGGCTGGCGGAGGCACAGGCGGTGGCCGCCGCCCACGAGGACGTGGCCGCCTGGTTCGAGCAGTTGGAGGCGATGGTCGGCGAGCTGCGGGAGCGGGCGGCCGGCCTGGAGCCGTCCCGGCCGGCCCCGCCCGACGGGGCTCCACCGTCGGAGGGGGCGTCGGCGCTGCGGGCGCTGGGCGCGGTGCTGCCGGCCTTGCGCACCCGCGAGGTACGGCCCGGTGGCGGCGTCCGGCGGGCGGCGGGCCGGCTGCCGGTCGCCGGCTCGGAGTTGGGCGCGCAACTGCTGGGAGCGCTCGATCCACGAGTGGCGGACGGAATGTACGCGGCATGGCGGCGGACCGCCCCGACGGCGCCCGCGCTGCTGCGCGAACTTCAGGCGATGCGTTTCACGGGGGCCCCGTTCGGTGCGACGGCTCCGCTGCGGCCGGTGCAGGACGAGAGGGGCCGGGTGATCCGGCAGGCGGACTGGCCTCTGACGGGTGCGGCGCTCACCACCATGCGCGTGGTGTACGACCCGGCTGGGCGGGTGCCGGTGCGTTCCGAGTTCCAGCACACCGAGACCGGTTCGTCGGTGCAGGTGTCGGAGAACCTGCCGTCGGAGAAGTCGTTCGACCTCGGTCCCGGCCGGATCACGCTGCGCACGCGGGCCGCTCAGGACCACGATCTGAGCTGGCTGAGCCGCAGGCCCGCGGACTCGCAGGAGCCCGGGGTCACCGCGCAGCTGCACGACGGCCTGCCGGACCGGACGCTGTTCGTGTCCCGTCCGGGCGAGGACGGCCGCGTCCATGTGGCGGTGAACAACGGGGACACGAAGGCCTGGCACCTGGCTCCCGGTGAGCACCACCAGGTCCGGCACGGTGACTTCGAGCTGACGGTGTCCTACACGGTCGGCAGTGAGCCCGCGAACGTCGTCATCGGCATCGCGACGGTTCCTGAGCCCGCGAACCGCCATGTCCTGCCCCTCGACTCGGTCCGGGACTCGATCGCGGTCGGCAGCTGGGTCGCGATCGAGCGTCCCCGCAAGGGTGCCGAAGGCCCCGACGGTATCCCGGGCGACGAGAAGCTGAGGTTCCTCACCACTCGGGTCACCGCGGTGCGTAGGGCGGTGTACACCAACTACGGCATCACGGGCCGCGGTACGGAGCTGACCCTCGCCGATCCCTGGTTGGACGAGCACGATGTGCTGCTGTCCAACATCCGCGACGCCACGGTGCACGCCGACGGGCAGCCGCTGCGCCCCGCCGACGAACCCCTCGGCGAGGACGTGCACGGCGACGAGCTCGAACTCGCCGAGCTGTACGACGGGTTGCGGCCCGGACGGCATCTGATCGTCTCCGGTGAGCGGACGGACGTGCTGCCCGGCTCCCCGGGCGCGTCGGGAGTCGCGGGCACCGAGCTGGTGGTGGTCGCGGGGGTGGAGCAGGTGATCGATCCGCGGCTGCCGGGCGACCATGTTCACACCCGACTGCGGCTCACCTCGAAGTTGGCGTACCGCTACCGCCGTGACACGGTGCGGGTTCTGGGCAACGTGGTGGCGGCGACGCACGGCGAAAGCCGCGACGAGCCGATCGGCAGCGGGAACACGGGCCGGCCGAACCAGACGTTCGCCCTGTGGCAGTCCCCGCTGACCTGGCTGCCCGCCGGCAATCCCCTCGGGGCGACACCGGAGTTGGAGATCCGCGTCGACGGGCTGCTGTGGCACGAGGTGGACAGCCTCGCCGGGCGCGGGCCGCGCGAGCGTGTGTACGTCACGGGCACCACGGCCGACGGCCGTACGACGGTCACCTTCGGCGACGGGGTGCACGGCGCCCGGCTGCCGACGGGGAGCGAGAACGTGCGGGCCCGCTACCGCTTCGGCACCGGCCGGGCGGCGAACGTGCGGGCGAACCGCATCACCCAGGCGGTCACCCGCCCGCTCGGCGTCACCGGGGTGGCCAACCCGCAGGCCGCGACCGGCGGCGCGGACGCCGACGGGCCGGGCCTGACCCGGCGGACGGTCCCGCTCGCCGTGTCGGCGCTCGACCGGCTGGTGTCGGTGAAGGACTACGAGGACTTCGCCCGTTCCCGGGCCGGCATCGGCCGGGCCGTCGCCCGCGAGGTCTTCGACGGCCGGCGCCAGGTGCTGCATGTCACGGTGGCCGGCGTCGACGACATTCCCGTCGCCGGTGACTCCGACGTCCTTCAAGCCCTGCGTTCCTCGCTGGCCCGGTACGGCGACGGGCGGCTGCCCGTGCGGGTCGACGTCCGCGACCTGGTGCTGCTGCTCCTCGCGGCGAAGGTGAAGGTCGCACCCGACCACACCTGGTCGGTCGTGGAGCCGAGGCTCCGGCAGGCCCTGCTGCGCACGTTCGGCCCGGAGGGCAGGGAGCTCGGCCGTCCGGCGCGTCTGTCGGAGGTGATGGCGACGGCCCACCGGGTGCCGGGGGTGGACCACGTCGACGTCGACGTGTTCGGCGGCGTCCCGGCCACCCCGGACGGACCGGCCGGCCTGGCGGAGCGTCTCGGCGGGCCGGCGGCCACGGTCCCGGCCCGGCACGCCGGGTACGACGAGGTGGTGCACCGCGTCACCGCCGACGGTGGCGAGACGCTGACGTCGGTCGCGGGCCGCCACGGCGTCCCGCTCGCCGAGCTGCTGCGTCTGAATCCGGACATCACCGACACCCGGCGGCTGGAGAAGGGGCGGCGGGTGTTCGTCTTCCGCGGCGTCCGGCCGGCGCAACTCGCCCTGCTGACACCGCAGGTGCCCGACACGCTGATTCTGACGGAGGTCACCGCATGAGCAGGGAACCGGACGGTCTCGCGGAGCTGCTGCCGCAGTGGCACCGGCTGCGCGACACCGAGCGCGGGGAGCCGCTGCGTGCGCTGCTCGCGGTCATCGCCGAGCAGGTGGATCTGGTGCGGGACGGCGTCGAGCAGGGGTACGAGGACCTGTTCGTGGAGACGGCGGCGCCCTGGGTGCTGCCGTACCTCGGTGACCTCGTGGGTCACACCCCGCTGCCCGGGTACGAGCGGGTCCTGACCGGCGGCCTGGGCGGCGCCGGCGTGGAGGAGTCGCGTCGGCGGCTCGCCGAGGCGCTCGCCCCGCGCCGTGACGTGGCCGCCACCGTCGCGCACCGGCGCCGCAAGGGCACGCTGCACCTGCTGGAGGAGATGGCGCGGGAGATCGCGGGTTGGCCCGCCAGGGCCGTCGAGTTCTCCCGGCTGGTCTCCCACCACCAGCCGGTGCGGCTGTACGGGGCGGGGTCGTCCGCGGCCGACTCCCGCAGGCTGGAGCGCGGCCGGCTGGCCGATGTGCGGGACGGTGCGCAACTCGACCTGGCCGGCACCCCGTTCACCGCGACGGCGCGGTCCGTGGATGTGCGCAGGGCGGGCTCGGCACGGCGGCAGGGCGGGCTGTCCCCGGCCGGTGTGGGGCTGTTCGTGTGGCGGCTGAAGCCGTACCACGTCACCCGGGCCCCGGCGTACTGCATCGACCGTGCGCGCAGCCTGTACACGTTCTCGATCCTCGGCAACGACAGCCCCTTGGTGACCAAGCCCGTGCCGGAGCCGTCGGCGACGCACATCGCGACGATCGACAACGTGCCCGCGTACATCCGGCGCCGGCAGCTCGCCGACCGGCTCGCGGACTACTACGGGCCGGGCAAGAGCTTCACGATCCGGCGGGACGGCCAGGACGAGCCGGTCCCGATGTCGGACATCGTCGTCGCCGACCTCTCGCAGTGGCGCTACCGGCCCCGGCGGGGCCAGGTGGCGGTCGACCCGGAGCTCGGGCGGATCGCCTTCGGTTCACGTTCGGCGCCGCGGCAGGGCGTGTGGGTCACCTACCACTACGCGTTCGGGGACGACATCGGCGGTGGCGAGTACCCCCGTGAGCGGGACACCTCGCCGGCGGCGGAGTTCTACCAAGTGGGACCCGGGCAGCGCTTCCAGAAGATCATGGACGCTTACGAGGAGTGGCGAGGCGACCGGCGGGCCGGCCGCTGCGGCCCCGAGGGCGTCATCGAGATCACGCACAGCGGGGCCTACCAGGAACAGCTGGACTTCGACCTGGAGCGCGGCGACCGGCTGGAGCTGCGCGCCGCCGAAGGCTGCCGTCCGGTGATCCGGCTGCTCGACTGGTACAGCAACCGTCCCGACGCGCTCAACATCCGCGCCCAGGACGACTGCCCGCCAGGACGGGACGCGCCGCGGATCGTCCTCGACGGGCTGCTGATCACCGGACGCGGGCTGAACGTGAGCGGCCCGGTCGGTGCGGTGGTGCTGCGGCACTGCACGCTGGTGCCCGGCTGGTCGCTGGAGCCGGAGTGCGATCCGCACTCGCCCGAGGAGCCCAGCCTGGTCCTGGAGCGGACCACCGCCTGTGTGCAGATCGAGCGGAGCATCCTCGGCACCATCGAGGTGATCGGCGACGAGGTGAACCACGATCCGCTGCCCATCCACATCCGGGACAGCGTCCTCGACGCCACCGGCCACGACCGTGAGGCGCTGTCCGCGCCGGACTGCCGACTTGCGCATGCCGTGCTGCACGCCCATCGCACGACGGTGATCGGGGAGGTGCACACGCACGCGGTCGAGATCGGCGAGAACAGCGTCTTCACCGGGCAGATGCGGGTGGCCCGGCGCGGTGTCGGCTGCCTGCGGTACTCGTACGTGCCGCCGGGCTCCCGCACGCCGCGCAGGCACCGCTGCCGACCGGACCTCTCGGACGGCGAGCCGCTGCGGCCGCTGTTCACGAGTGAGCGGTACGGCACACCTGGCTACGGCAGGCTGTCCGACGCGTGCCCGCCCGAGATCCGCCGGGGCGCCGACGACGGCTCCGAGATGGGCGTCTTCCACGATCTGTACGAACCGCAGCGCGAGGACAGCCTGCGGGCCCGGCTCGCCGAGTACACGCCGGCCGGGACGGACGCCGGGATCATCCCCGTCACCTGAGA
This sequence comes from Streptomyces sp. Tu 2975, assembly GCF_009832925.1. Classification (GTDB taxonomy): domain Bacteria; phylum Actinomycetota; class Actinomycetes; order Streptomycetales; family Streptomycetaceae; genus Streptomyces. The sequence goes on along the minus strand of NZ_CP047140.1, from coordinate 7,291,205 downwards.
CGACTTCTTCCGAACTACCCGAGGGGACACCGAACCCATGCACGCTGACATCTCGCGCGACACCTTCCGGCCGGAGCGGCAGTACTCGGCGGTGATCGCGCAGCAGGGCCGCGTACAGCTGGACGCCGACGCCAACGAGCAGGCGGCGATCCAGCTCCACCAGGCCCGGACCGCTCTGTCCGACCTGATCGGCACGCACGGCGGGCCGCGCGGCGCGACCGGTTTCGAGGTGCGTTTCCTCGGCGGCAGCCGGGAGCTCGACGACCTGTCCATCGGCGGCGGCCGCTACTACGTGGACGGCATCCTCGTCGACGCCACCCGGCCCGCGCCCGGCGTACCGGTGCCGGACGAGGACGAGGCCGGCGACGCGGCGACGGAGCCGCCCGCCCCGCCGGCCACCTGGACCTACTGGGACCAGCCTGACGGCCACCGCGACCCGGAGCGCCCCGGCGACCGGCTGCCGACCCGGTTCCCTTACCTGGCCTGCCTGCAGGTGTGGGAGCGGACGGTCACGGCGGCGGAGGACCCGCTGCTGCGCGAGGTCGCGCTCGGGGCCGCGATGCCGGACACCGCGGCCCGGCGGAAGGTGGTGTGGCAGGTCGTCCCGGTGCCCGGCTCCGAGCTGGAGCTCGAGGACGGGGCCACCAAGGACCAGGTGCGCGAGGCCTTCGCCGAGTGGGAGGCGGCACAGGCGCCGACGGCCCGGATGGCGGCGCGCAGCGAACGCCCGGACCGGGCGGACGAGGACCCGTGCCTGGTGCGTCCGGACGCCCGCTACCGGGGACCGGAGAACCAGCTCTACCGGGTGGAGATCCATGAGGGCGGCCCGGCCGGTGAGGCGACGTTCAAGTGGTCGAGGGAGAACGGGTCCGTGACCCTCCCGGTCGACGAACTCGACGGCACATGGGTGGAGCTCGGCTCGGTCGGCAGCGACGACAAGCTCGGCCTGAACGTGGGCGACTGGGTCGAGTTCGTCGACACCGCCTACACCAGCCGCCGGGAACCGCTGCCGCTGCTGCGGGTCGAGGAGCTCGACCTGCCGGGCCGGCGGGTGCGGCTGTCCGGCGAACCGGACCCGTCGGTGGGCAGGCGGCCCGAACTCGCGCCGTATCTGCGGCGCTGGGACCACCGTCCCGGTTCCCGTCCGGCCGGCTCCGGCCGCTCGAGGACGGCCGCGCCGAAGTCCCGCGGCGGCGCGCTGCGCATCGAGGAAGGAGTCTGGCTGCCCCTGGAGGACGGCGTGTTCGTGTATTTCGAAGCAGGCAGGACCTACCGCTCCGGTGACTTCTGGACGGTGCCCGCGCGCACGGCGACCGGCTCCGTCGAGTGGCCTGTGGACGCCGCCCGGCGTCCGCTGCTGCGCTCCCCGCACGGGGTGCGGGTGCACCGCGCGCCGCTCGCCTGGGTCCTCGGCGAGGGCTCGGTGGCCGATCTCCGGCTGGCCTTCGGGCCGTTGGCCGCTCCGCTGCCCGCCGCGGACGCGGAGGCGCTCGCCGCGGAGGCGAGCGCGGAGCAGGAGGCCGTCGCCGCGGAGCGTGCCGCGGCGGGCGGTTCGACGGACCCCGCCAACGGGCAAAACGATCAGGGACGGTCCGAGAACTGACGGTCCGCCGGGAAGGAGCACCACGATGGCAACGCCGCTGTCCGCCGACAAACTGCTCAGAGCCTTACGCAACGAAGGACTGCGTGTCGTCGAGCACCGAAGCTGGCGCACGCACAACCGCAACCACAAGGGGCCCTGGGGGCCGGTGAACGGTGTGATGATCCATCACACCGTGACCTCCGGCACCTCGAGTTCCGTCGAGCTCTGCTACAACGGCCACTCCAGTCTGCCCGGCCCGCTGTGCCACGGAGTGATCGCCAAGGACGGGACGGTGTACCTGGTCGGCAACGGCCGGGCCAACCATGCCGGCCTCGGCGACGACGACGTGCTGCGCGCCGTGATCAACGAGTCGGCGACGCTGCCCGCCGACAACGAGGCCAACACCGACGGCAACCGCCACTTCTACGGCTTCGAGTGCGTCAACCTCGGTGACGGCAAGGACCCGTGGCCGGCGGCGCAGCTGGAGGCGATCGAGAAGGCCGCGGCCGCGATCTGCCGGGCCCACGGCTGGTCACAGCGGTCGGTCATCGGGCACAAGGAGTGGCAGCCGGGAAAGGTCGACCCGCGCGGTTTCACCATGGACGCGATGCGCAGTCGCATCAAGGAACGGCTGGGCGGCGAACCGTCGGGGCCGACGACGCCGCCCGCGCCGACCTACGAGCCGTTCCCCGGGGCGGCGTTCTTCCAGGTCGGCAGACGCAGCGCCGTCATCACGGCGATGGGCAGACGCCTGGTCGCCGAGGGCTGCGGCCGCTACGAGGTGGGCCCTGGCCCCGAGTGGTCGGAGGCGGACCGCAAGTCGTACGCGGCATGGCAGCGCAAGCTCGGCTATTCGGGCAGCGACGCGGACGGCATCCCGGGCAGGACGAGCTGGGACAAGCTCAAGGTCCCCAACGTCTGAACGGCGTGTCCCCGCGGCTCGCGGACGGCCCCGTGCCGAAAGGCACGGGGCCGTCCGCCGTTCGCACTTCTGTGACCAGGGGTCACACGTCGTGCCCGTGGGCGGCCAGCCACCGGTGGACGGCCGCCTTGTCGGCGACGCTGACCCGCGCGGGGCGTCCGGAGCGGGACCTTTGTCCGTGTTGAAGCCCGTGTCGGTGACGCGGGCGGTGACCCAGTCGGCCAGTTCGCGCGCGGACTCGGCGGACAGGGCGCGCCGCTCCCATTCGCCTCTGGCCCGCTCCGCGGCGCCGGCGTCGTTGCGGGCGGCCTCCGCCAGCCAGACAGGGAGGAGGCGCATCGCCACTTCCTCGTCGGACGGGGCGTGGGACGGGGTGTGTGCGGAATCGTTCATACGGCGTCACCCTCACAGTTCGCGCAGCGCGGGCAGCAGTGTGCTCCGCGCCCATTCGAAGAACGGCTCCTGCTGGTCGCCGCCGATCTGGACGAGGGCGACCTCGGTGAAGCCCGCGTCGACGTACGCGCGGACCGCGTCGACGAACGCGTCGACGTCGTCGCCGCACGGGACGGTCTGTGCGACGTCGTCCTCCGTGACGAGCTCGGTGGCCTGCTCGAAGGACTTGGGGCCCGGGAGTTCCGCGTTGACCCGCCACCCGCCGACGGCCCAGCGGAACTGGTCGTGCGCGCGTTTCACCGCGGCGTCCCGGTCGGTGTCGTAGCAGACGGGAAGCTGGCCGACGCGGGGCTTGCCGGTGCCGCCGTGGCGGTCGAAGGCGTCGAGGAGCTCCTTCTGCGGCTGCGTGGCGATGACCAGGTCGGCGGTCCGGCCCGCGACGGCACAGGACTTGTCGCCGGAGACGGCGACACCGATCGGCACACGCTCGGCGGGTACGTCCCACAGCTTGGCGTCGACGACGTCGAAGTGGGCGCCGTGGTGGGTGACATGTTCACCGTCGAGAAGCCGGCGGATGATGCCTGCCGCTTCCTCCAGCATCTCCAGGCGTACGTGCGCGGCGGGCCAGTCGCCGCCCACGACATGCTCGTTGAGGTTCTCGCCGGAGCCCAGCCCGAGGCGGAAGCGCCCCTCGGACAGCAATTGCACCGTCGCGGCCTTCTGTGCCACGACGGCCGGGTGGTAGCGGGTGGTCGGGCAGGTCACGTATGTCATCAGCGGGATCCGCGAGGTGGCCTGGGCAGCGGCTCCGAGGACGCTCCAGGCGTACGGGGCGTGGCCCTGCGAGGCCAGCCAGGGAAAGTAGTGGTCGGAGATGACGGAGAAGTCGAATCCGGCCTCCTCCGCGGCGACCACATGGCCGACCAGGTCACGCGGTCCGGCCTGCTCGGTCATCATCGTGTATCCGAACTGCACCATGGTCTACTTCTCCGTCTCCTCGCCGTGCCACAGGGTCGTGACGTTGCAGAACTCCCGGATGCCGTGCCCGGACAGCTCGCGTCCGTAGCCGGACCGCTTGACGCCGCCGAACGGCAGCGCCGGGTGGGAGGCGGTCATGCCGTTGAAGAACACGCCGCCCGCCTCGAGGTCCCGGGAGAAGAGCTCCACCTCCGACTCGTCGCGCGTCCAGGCGTTGGAACTGAGGCCGAAGGGGCTGTCGTTGGCGACGGCAAGCGCCTCCTTCGCGTCGGCCACCCGGTACACGGACGCCACCGGTCCGAACGCCTCCTCCCGGTGGATGCGCATCCGGTCGGACACATCGGTCAGGACGGTGGGCTCGTAGTACCAGCCGCGGTCGAGGTGGGCCGGGCGGCGGCCTCCGCAGCGTGCCGTGGCGCCGTGGCTCACGGCGTCCTCGACGAGTTCCTCCAGATCGGCCCGGCCCCGCTCGCTCGCCAGCGGCCCGACGTCGGTGGACTCGTCCATGGGGTCACCGACGGTGAGGTCCTTCATGGCGGCCGTGAACCGGTCGCAGAACTCGTCGTACACCTCCGCGTGCACGATGAAGCGCTTGGCGGCGATGCAGGACTGGCCGTTGTTCTGGACGCGGGCCGTGACGGCGGTGCCGACGGCGCGGCCGAGGTCGGCGGACGGCATGACGATGTAGGCGTCGCTGCCGCCGAGTTCCAGCACGGTCTTCTTGACCTCGTCGCCGGCGACGGAGGCGACTGCCCGCCCGGCGCCCTCGCTGCCGGTCAGCGTCGCCGCCGCCACGCGGCTGTCGCGCAGGACGGACTCGATCGCGTCGGAGCCGACGAGCAGCGTCTGGAAGCACCCTTCCGGGAATCCGGCACGGGTGAAGAGGTCTTCCAGGTACAGCGCGGTCCGAGGCACGTTGGACGCGTGCTTGAGCAGTCCGACGTTGCCCGCCATCAGGGCGGGGGCGGCGAAGCGGACGACCTGCCAGAGCGGGAAGTTCCACGGCATGACGGCGAGGACGACTCCGAGCGGCCGGTACCGGACCGTGGCCCGTACGGCTCCGGAGCCCTCGACGTCACCGGCTGCCGGCTGTTCGTCCGCCAGCAGCTCCTCCGCGCGGGCCGCGTACCAGCGCATGGACCTGGCGCACTTGGCCGCCTCCGCGCGGGCGGCCCCGATCGGCTTGCCCATCTCCGTCGTCATCACCCGGGCGATGTCGTGCTGTTCCCCCTCCAGCAATTCCGCGGCCCGGTTCAACAGGGCGGCGCGCTCGCCGAACGACCGGGTGCGGTGTCGGTCGAAGGCGGCGCGGGCCAGGTCGAGCTTGCGCTCGATATCCTCGGGGCCCAGCGCGTCGAACGTCTCGAGTGTCTCGCCGGTCGCGGGGTTGACCGTGGCGATGGGCATGAAGGCCTCCTCCTCTGGCTCTCGTGCGGCGGGACGCCGCTGTCAGATCTCTTCCTGGTGGACGCCGCTGTTGAGGAGCAGCTGGACGTCCTTCTCCTGGTCGCCGGCCGCCATGCCCTGCTCCACCAGGTCGAAGGCGGCAGCGAGCGCCACCTGCATCTGGTCCACCGCCCAGTAGCCGCCCTGCAGCTCGGCCGTCACGGGTGCCGCGAGTCGTACCGGCTCGGCGGGATCGCGCGTCCCGGCCACGTCGAAGGTCGCTGTCCACACGGTCGCGTGGCCCTCCGAGACGTACTGGGGTGTGTCGTCGGCCGCGCGATCCGATTCGAAGGACCTGCTCAGGGCCCGGAAGACCGCGTCGGCGTCCTCCCGCGAGCAGCCACTGAGAGTCACCACGACGGATGTCGCGGATTCCTGTGCACTGTTCACCGTTGTTCCTGTCTGTCGGGACGTGTCCCCCGTGCGTGCTGCTGCTTCCCGGCGCGTCGCCGGGCACTCGTCGTCCCGGGCCGGCGTACCCGACGGTCCGCGCGGCGGCGGGGGCCCGGCGGCGGGTCCGTGCCGGCACGCCCGTCGCTCTTCCTCCAGCGCGTCGCCGTCATGGCGTCCGGTCCCGGCCGGGTCCTCCTCCAGCGTGACCCGGGGGCCCGGCGGGTGCGACCGGGCCTGGGCCGGATGCCCCTTCCGGCGCCCGGGGCGGTGCGGGACGCCGGGTACCCCGGTGCCGCCGACCGGAACATGGACGCGACGCGCAGGGCCGGAATACGGGACCGCTGAGACGGTTCACTGGGCACACACTCGGCGCTGCTGGCCGGCGCGGTGGCGACGCCGACTCGACGACCTGATGGGCGCCGAGCAGCAGCGGCATTGCGGCGGGGGGCAGATCGCGGGGCCGCCCCCGGCACAGGGTGGCCGCTGTGCCCGCCGCGCCGACGGCCGCGATGACGCCGCCGCCCACGAGGTCGGACGTCGCGCTCCAGCACCAGCGGCACACGCTACGACGGTCGGGATCCGGACACCCACGGGCGCTGGGCGAACGGGAGTGATTGAGGCATAAAGGAGTGACGGCTCCACACCTCGGCCGCTCGGGCGGTGCGCCCGCCGACGCCGGAGGCGGCCCGGCGCACCGCAGGGTGAGCGCCGCACACCGGCTTCGGAGGCGGGGCGCTCGGGCGGCCGGGATGTGCGGGAGCCACTGCAACGGCGCCACGGCCGGACTGAAACGTTGCAGTGAGCACGGCAGGCCGGGGAGCGCCAGGGCACGTCACCCATGGATCACGCCCCATCGACACTGAGCAGCCAAAATGGCGTGCACCATTCCGCTTAGCGTGCGGGAGCGATCCTCGACGCGCCGCCGCTACGCGAGGACAGCCTGCACACCTGACGGGCAGTCAGCAAATGGTTCGCAGCATTTGCTCTCCCGCCGACGCCGCCCGGTGCCCCGCTCCGCTCCGGGCCGCCCGACAGCGGGTCCGGGGACCGAGCCGGGCGCCGACGGGGGCGCTGCCGCCGGCGCGACGGACGGACGCGCGTAGAGCGGCCGAAAGGCGATCTTGCCGCACAACTGTCGGGAGCCGGAGGATTCCTTCCGCGGCGGTTGTCAGGATCATGACCTTGAACGTTCCGTCACGTTCCGGCAGCCGGCGTTGGACGGGCCCGCCCACCCAGCGGGCCCCGGAATCCCCCACCGGAGGATGTAGTGAAGATCAAGCGCTTCGCCCCCCTCACCGGCGTCTCGAGAGCCGCACGGCTGACCGCCGTCGCCGCCGCGCTCGTGGCCGCCTCCGCGCTTGCGGCTCCGTCCGCGCTGGCCGACCCGGCCGACTCCGCGCGGGCCACCACGGCCCAGCTCGCCCAGGCCGACGACGCGGTACTCGGCGCCGACGTGCCCGGCACCGCCTGGTACACCGACAAGGAGACCGGCAAGGTCGTCGTCACGGCGGACTCCACCGTTTCCGCCGCCGAGATCGCCAAGATCAAGAAGGCGGCGGGCGAGCGCGCCGGCGTCCTCGAGATCAAGCGCACCCCCGGCACCTTCAGCAAGCTCATCGCGGGCGGCCAGGCCATCTACGCGGGCGGCGGACGCTGCTCCCTCGGCTTCAACGTCCGCAGCGGCAGCACCTACTACGCCCTGACGGCCGGTCACTGCACCAACATCGGCTCCACCTGGTACACCAACTCCGCCAACACCACGGTGCTCGGCACGCGGGCCGGTTCCAGCTTCCCGAACAACGACTACGGCATCATCCGTCACTCCAATGCCTCGGCCGCGGACGGCCGGGTCTACCTCTACAACGGCAGCTACCGCGACATCACCGGCGCCGGCAACGCGTACGTCGGTCAGAACGTCCAGCGCAGCGGCAGCACCACCGGTCTGCGCAGCGGCCGCGTCACCGGCCTCAACGCGACCGTCAACTACGGTAACGGTGACGTCGTCTACGGCATGATCCAGACGAACGTCTGCGCCGAGCCCGGCGACAGCGGCGGCGCCATGTTCGCCGGCAGCACGGCTCTGGGCCTGACGTCCGGCGGCAGCGGCAACTGCTCCTCGGGCGGCACGACGTTCTTCCAGCCCGTCACCGAGGCCCTGAGCGCGTACGGCGTGAGCGTCTTCTAGGTCTTCCCCCCACGGCCTTCGGCCGGCGGTCCGCCACCCCTGGGCGGACCGCCGGCCTCCGTCGTTGTCAGTGGTGCGGTGGATGCTTGACGGTCCGACACCTCAAGGAGGGGAACCGCGAGATGAACGATTCCGAGATCGCCGCCGCGCAGGCGTACGTGCGCCTGCTCCAGACCACCAGGGCCGTGCTCGCCGACCCGCAGCAGGCGCCGCTCGCGGTCCCGCTGCTGACGGTCCCGATGGCGGAGGCCGACGACGCGCTGCGCGCCGTCGGCCTCGCCGGCAACGAGGCGGACTTCTTCCGGCTGCTCGCGACGCTGCATCCCGCGGAACGGGAGGGCAGGAGGGCCGCGTGAACGGCGACGGCCCCCGCCCGGGTACGGAGACCGGGCGGGGGCGCCGGCCCGGTGCACCGTCGCCGGGTCCGAGGCCGGTCCGCCCGGCACAGCGGCTCCCGAGGCGAAGAACGGGTCACGGGCCCGGCACGACCGGCCGCTCGAGGACAGCCGGCTGCTTCAAGGACCTCGAAGTCGCTGCGTAGTCCGGACCGGTGAGCTGTTCGCCCCGCCGTCAGCGCGACGGCCGGGGGACGGCCGGCGGCCCGAACGCCTCCGGCACGCCGGGAGCCTTGCCTTCAGGGGCAGGTCCGCCTTCATGGGCACGGCCCATGGCCGTGGGACACCGCGCGGGGCAGGTGCGGCACACACACGTACCGTTCGTACGGCACCGACGGTCTCCGGCGGCCGTGCCCCGCCGGACACCCGGCGGCGCCCGTCGGCGTCCGAGCAGTACGGAGCATCCGCGAGTCACCGCCCTGCGGACACAGCGAATGCAGGGGCCTCGAACGGCTCGGCGGGCACCGCCTCCAGCGGCAGAGGCCGGAACTCCCGGACCGGCGGCTGGGGCACGCGCGGACCGGACTGGACGCGTTGGAGCTCCTTGACGCGCCGGCTGAACCAGATCACCTTGCCGTGCTCGGTGGCACAGGTGCCCCAGCTGTCGCTGAGCATCGCCACCCTGGCGAGTCCGCCCCTGGTGGGGGACGACGTGTGCAGCCGCGGAAGGGTGCCGTCCCGGTCCGAGACGGACGTATTGAGATGGCGCCCGGCCCAACGCAGCTCCACCACGCATGTCTTGTCGCCCTCGACATGCTGGACGACATTGCCGACGAGTTCGTCGACGGCGCTGCAGACCGGCATGACATGGGCGTCGAGGCCCCAGTACTTCAGATGCGCTGCGAGTATGCGCCGGATCTGAGGCATGCGCTCTGGGGAGGCCGGTACTTCGATTCTGTACTGGCAGGCAACCGGAACATTCATGACCGTGGCTCCTCACCGCGACGGCCCGTCATTCGTATGCGGCCCCCGAGTACGAAGAGTGAGCCTGTGTCGCTTCTGGGTAACCCTCAGGGTGCACCGGCCACCCGTTCACCGCAACACGCGACACCAACGGGCCGTTGGGAGGCCGGAGCACTCCTGCCGGCGGATCCTGCGGTCCACCGAAGGCGGCCGCAGGGCGGAGAACCGTGCATATCGCTAGAATTCGAACATGGCAGAGCGGCCTGGCCCGCCGACTGCGCCCGCACTCGTCATGGAGACCGACACCGGCTCCACGGTGATGGATCCGACCCGGGCGTACCACGTCGGGCGTGATCCCCTGAGCGACATCGTCATCGACGACCCACGCGTCTCCTGGCACCACGCCGTGCTACGGGCCGACGACGGCCACTGGACGGTGGCCGACGAGAACAGCACCAACGGCACGTACACCGAGGGCAGGCGGATCCACGAGCGGAAGGTCGGCCCCGGCAGTGTCATCCGTTTCGGAAGCGCCGCCGACGGGCCGCGGGCCGTGCTCGCCGACCCGGCACCGCCGGCCGTCGTACCACCGGCCGTCGAGCCTTCGCCCGGCCTGCCACCGGCTCACGAAGTTCAGGCCGCGGGACCGGCACCGCCGCCCGTGGTGTCGGTGCCCGCCGCGACGGGAACCTTCCGCATGCCGACCAGTGTGCGGCCGCTGCCCGCCCGCACCGTGCGCATCGGCAGGTCACCCGAGAACGAGCTCGTCGTCGACGACCTGGTGGTCTCCCGCCGTCACGCGGAACTGCGTACACGGCCCGACGGCACGTACGAGATCGTCGACCTCGGCAGCCACAACGGCACCTACCTCAACGGCATGCCCGTCGACCGGGCCCCGGTACGGGCCGGCGACATCGTCGGCGTGGGGCACTCCGCGTTCGTGCTGGTCGGTGACGAACTCCAGGAGTTCGTCGACACCGGCGAGGTCTCGCTCGACGTCCAGGAACTGACGGTGTCCGTGGACAGGGGCCGCAAGACCCTTTTGGACCATGTCTCCTTCCCGGTCGGCGAGAAGTGCCTGCTCGCCGTGGTCGGGCCGAGCGGCGCGGGAAAGTCCACGCTGCTGAACGCCCTCACCGGGCTGCGGCCCGCGCAGCGGGGCACCGTCCTGTACGACGGACGCGACCTCTACCGCGACTACGCGGAGCTGCGCCGACGCATCGGACTCGTGCCGCAGGACGACATCCTGCACGCCCAGCTGACCGTCCGCCGCGCCCTCTCCTACGCCGCCGAACTGCGCTTCCCCAGGACACCGAACGGTCGGAGAGGGAGGCCCGGGTGGCGGAGGTGATCCGCGAGCTCGGGCTCGAGCAGCGGGCCGGCCAGCCGATCCACTCGCTCTCCGGCGGCCAGCGCAAGCGTGTCAGTGTGGCGCTCGAGCTGCTGACCAAACCCTCCCTGCTCTTCCTCGACGAGCCGACGTCCGGGCTCGACCCGGGCATGGACCGCTCCGTGATGCACATGCTCCGCGGCCTGGCCGACGACGGGCGCACGGTCGTCGTGGTGACCCACAGCGTGCTCAGCCTGGACGTCTGCGACCGGCTCCTCGTCCTCGCGCCCGGCGGCAGGATCGCCTACTACGGGCCGCCGGGGCAGGCCCTCGGTTTCTTCGGCTTCGCCGAATGGCCCGAGGCGTTCGAGGCCTTCGAGAGCGACCGGGGCAGGGACTGGGCGGAGATGTACCGCGAATCCCGCTTCCACGCGCAGTACATCGTCGGCGCCACCGCCCAGCCGCGTCTGCCCGCCGGGCCGGCCCCTGGACCCGTGCCGCCGCCGCCCAAGACGCAGAGCTGGAGTGCCCAGCTGCTGACGCTGGTGCGGCGGTACACGGCCGCGCTGAGCGCGGACCGCACGTTCCTCGTCATCATGATCGCGTTGCCGTTCGTCATGGGTGCGATGGCCCGCGCTCTCGCGGGCAGCCGGCTCGACCGGGAAACGGCGTTGAACGCCCTCCTCATCCTGTGCGTCGGGGCCGTGCTGACGGGCGCGGCGAACGCGGTACGGGAGCTCGTCAAGGAACGGCCGATCTACCAGCGGGAACGGGCAGTCGGACTGTCCCGGTCCGCGTATCTGATGTCCAAGGTGGTGGTCCTGGGGGCGATCACGGTGCTCCAGGCGATCGTGCTGACCCTCGTCGCCCTGGCCGGGATCGACCTCGGCGCGCCCGGCGGCGAAGGCGTGCTGCTGCCACCTCTGCCGGAGATCACCCTGGCCGTCGCGCTGCTCTCGTTCACCGCGATGATGCTGGGCCTGCTGATCTCCGCCCTGGTGCGCAAGGAGGAGGTGACCATGCCGCTGCTGGTGCTCCTCGCGATCGTGCAGGTCGTCTTCTGCGGGGCGCTGCTGAAGCTGGAGGGCGTAGCGGTGATCGAGCAGCTGGCGTGGCTGGTCCCGTCCCGGTGGGCCCTCGGTGCGATGGCGGGAACCATCGGCCTCGGCCGCATCGTCCCCGGCGAGTTGACGGCCGATCCGCTCTTCGAGCACTCGGCGGGGGTATGGCTGCTCGACATGGGGATGCTGCTGGTGCTGTCGGTGCTCTTCGGTTGTCTGGTCGCCCGCCTGCTGCGGCGGCACGAGCCCGCAGTGATGCGGAAGTAGGCCGGGACCGCCATGGCCGCCTGGGAGTTCCGCGCCACGCATGTCGTGCCGCCGTGGGGCATGCCCGCGTGGGAGGCGCCGGACGTGTCCCGGCCCACGACACCGCTCGACCCGCTGCTGCCGGTCCAGCTGGCGGAGCGGCGCGGCGACTGGGGGCAGATCGTGTGCGCGAACGGCTGGTCAGCGTGGGTCGACGGACGTCTGCTGGTCGCCGTACCGCAGGAGCCGCCGGCCGTCGGGCGGCCCCTGGCCCGGACCGCGGACCCCCGGCCGCTGCTGGCCCGGGTCGCCGAGACGCTGGCCCGCTACCGCCGTGCCGCCGACGACCTGGCGGACGGGCTGGCCGACGGCGAGACCTTCCATGGACGGACCAGAGGACTGCGGGCGGGCCTGGTCGTGGACGGCGAGGCGGTGTGGCTGTACGACGCGGAACACGAGCGGTGGGTCTACTGCGACGGACTCGGGCTGAGCACCTTCGCCACCTCGTCCGGCCCGGCGTCGCAGGCGGCGCCCCCGGACACCGCGCACGTGAACGCGGGGGGCGGTTCCGGACCGTCCGCGTCCGGCCCGACCCCGCCGGAGCCGACGCAGGTGGTCTCGACGGGATCGCCCGGCCCGGACGCCACCCAGGTCGTCGACCACCCCGAGGCCCACGACGCCACCCGCGTCGTGGACCGCCCCGAAGGGCCGCCGGACGCCAGCCGCGTCGTGGACCACCCCGAGCCCCCGGAGGCCACCCGCATCGTGAACCATCCCGAAACACCGGAGGCCACCCGCGTCGTCGACCACCCCGAAGGGCCGTCCGGCCGTGGTGGTGAGCGCTGATGCCGCCGCTCCCTGGGATGCCCGGCGGCAGGCCGTCCGAGCTGGTCGGCAAGGAGGTCGCCAGCTATCTGGTGGAGCGGGAGATCGGCCGGGGCGGCATGGCGGTGGTCTACCGCGCGCGGGACCTGCGCCTCGACCGCACCGTCGCCCTGAAACTGCTCGCTCCCGAGCTGGCCCGCAACGACACCTTCCGCAAACGGTTCACCCACGAGTCGCGCGTCGCCGCGTCGATCGACCACCCGCACATCGTGCCGGTCTTCGAGGCCGGCGAGACGGACGGCCTGCTCTACATCGCCATGCGCTACGTCGCCGGGCAGGATCTGCGGGTGCTGCTCGACCGCATGGGCCCACTGCCCGCCGTCACGGCGGGCCGCATCGCCGCGCAGGTCGCGTCCGCGCTGGACGCGGCGCATGCCCACGACCTGGTGCACAGGGACGTCAAACCCGGCAACATCCTGGTCGCCGAGGGCACGGACAGCGACCACCCGGAGCATGTCTATCTGACCGACTTCGGCCTGACGAAGAAGTCCCTGTCGCTGACCGGGTTCACCACCGTCGGGCAGTTCGTCGGGACGCTCGACTACGTGGCCCCGGAGCAGATCTCCGGCCGGCCGGTGGATGGGCGGTGCGATGTCTACAGCCTCGGCTGCGTCGTGTTCGAGACGCTGGCCGGCGGCCCTCCGTTCAAGCGCGACGACGACATGGCCCTGCTGTGGGCGCACCAGTACGATCCGGCACCGCCGCTGACCGCGGAGCGGCCCGATCTATCAGGGGCAGTCGACGACGTCATGGCCAGGGCGCTCGCCAAGAGTCCGGACGACCGCTTCGACTCGTGCGGCGAGTTCGTGGCGGCCCTGCGTGCGGCGACGGCCGCTGCGTCCACGGGGCCGGGCGAGGGGCGCCGTCCGGTGACGGCGGTGGCCGGGTACGGCAGGCCCCCTGGGACCACTCCCCGAAGGAACCGCCGCGGTGGGCGCAGCCGGTCTTCCCCGGCGCGGGCGGGGCCGGTCGTCAGTGACGTGGGGCGTCGGCCTGGCCGCGCCGGTGGACGCGCGACGCCAGAAGCCCGCCGATCACTCCGGTGACCAGTCCCCACGCGGCGGCGAGACCGAGGGCGGGCCAGAGGTTCGGACGCAGCGCCACCTCGCCGGCGAGGTCTCCGCCGAGGTCGCCGATGCCGAGCAGGGAGAGACCGTAGTGCGCGTAGAGCCTGACGAGCAGACAGACGGTCAGCACGGTCAGCACGAGGGCGACGGCCATGTGGACGGCGTGCTGCCGGAGCCGGGTCCCGGCCGGTGAGCGGACGGCCATCAGGAAGGCCGCGGCCGGCATGAGCACCGCGGCGACAACCAGCAGCCACCAGGCACGGCCGTCGCGTTCGACGAGCGCCGAAAGGTCGAGTGTCGACATCTCGCCGGTGCGCAGTACCTCGTCGAGCAGCTGCGGCATCGGCAGGCCGAAGGGGCCTTCGACCTTGCCCTCCCAGGAGGCCCCGAGGCCGAGGGTGAAGGCCAGCCAGACGAGGTTGGGCAGCCCGAGGAAGATCACGGCGAAGGTGTCGGCGGTGCTGTCGCGGGTCAGTGCCACGACGACGGCGACGACCAGGCCGACCGCCACGTACGTGAGCAGCAGGGCGACCATGGCGTACGCGGCGGGCCGCACCGACTCCTGGAAGCGCAGCAGCCGGGCGGGGAGCGGGCTGCCGCGCGACACGACCACCGCGAGGGCCAGGACGCCGGCCAGCCAGAGCAGACCGAACAAGAGGGTGAGCGGGACGTCGGTGCGGAACCCCACGCGGGGGGTGATGTCCAGGAACTCCTCGAGGAGTCCACCCGTGGGGTCCTCGACGGGGATGGTGAAGGTGTGGCGGGCGAGGGCGCCGAGGCCGATGAGGGCGAGCAGCCAGAGGAAGGCCAGCCGGGCCGCCCAGCCCGCCAGTTCGCCGGCGGAGGCGACGGCCCGGTGGCGCAGCGGCCGCAGAAAGCCGGCTGCCACGATGAGTGCTCCGGCCAAGGACACGGAGAGGGGCAGGGCCGTGAGTCCGGCCCTTGTCTCCGCGATCACTCCGGCGTCCCCGGCGACCTCCACGGTGCCGCCTGCCGCCATCACGACGACGGCCGCGACGACGGGCAGGAACCCGCCGTCGGGGAGGTCCGTCGCGCCAGCCGCCCACAGACCCAGGGTCGCGGTGACGGCCATGACGACGAGGCCGGCGACTACGGCGGCGAGCGCATGGACCCAGCCGTGGGGCGGCCGGGTCGCGGCGCCGGGGCTGCTCGATGCGGGCTCACTCACGCTGCCACGCTATGCACGGCGGCTACGGCGCGCTCCCCGGACGGGGCCGACCGCGTCGGCTTGCGGGCCTCATGGGTGCCGGGCAGACAATAGGCACATCAAGTGACAGAACGGAATGAATCGACTCTTCTGTCTTCCTACGCCCGGGAAGAAGAGCTTGTGAGTGCCGAACCGCCGTCCCCCGGCCGCCCGACAGGCCCACCTCCGGGTCCGCTCTCCGGCCCCTCGCAGCCTGGCGGCGCCACACCGCCGCCCCCGCCCGGTGGTCCCGCGGGCAGCAGCCCTTCGGGCGGCGCCGCCGGTCCGCCGAGCGGTCCTGGCGGTCCCGGGCCGGGGGACGGTGGCCCCTCCGGTGGGCACGAGGGCCCCGACCGGCCCTGGTGGCGGTCCGTCCCCCGCATCGCGACCATCGCCGTCGCGCTGGTGGCCGCCGTGGTGCTCGCCGTCGTGCTGACCCGCCCGGACGGCGGGTCCGGGGCGTCCGGCGGCGGCGGGAGCGAGGTCTTCCTCCAGGCCGCCGGCTCCACCGGGCCCGATCCGTTCACCGAGTCGACGGCGAAGGACAGTTCGCCGCCCGCGTCGACGCCGGCCGCCGAGCCGAAGGACGACCGGACCGCGTCACCCAATGTGACCCGCAGCGTCGAAGGGTCGGCGCCGGGCCTGTACGGGGGCTCCCGGAAGGCGGCCAGTTGCGACGTCGAGAAACAGGTCACCGCACTGGGCGCGGACCCTGCCAAGAACCGGGCCTTCGCGCAGGTGCACCGGATCGAACCGTCCCGTGTCCCGGACTTTCTGCGCTCGCTCACCCCGGTGCAGCTGCGCATGGACACCCGGGTGACGAACCACGGCTTCAAGGACGGCGGGCCGAGGGCCTATCAGGCCGTGCTCCAGGCGGGCACCGCGGTACTGGTCGACGACCGCGGGGTGCCGAGGGTGCGCTGCGCCTGCGGCAATCCGCTGCTCCCGCCCGTCGCGCAGAAGGACACACCCCGTGCCGTCGGCGACGCCTGGCCCGGCTACCGTCCCTCGAACGTCGTCGTCGTCGCTCCGGCGGACAAGCCCGTCAAGGACTTCGTGCTCCGCGACGGTGACAAGTGGATCAAGCGGCCGGCCGGCGACACGGGCACCCGCGACAAGGAGACGGAGCCGCCCTCCCGCGAGCCCGTCCCCTCCGAGGACGCCTCCCCGTCGGACGGTGGCAGGCCGCCGTCGGAGAAGCCCAAGGCGCCGCCACCCCCCGAGCCCCCGTCGCAGGAATCGCCGCCGGCACCGCCGCCCGAGTCGGAGCCGGCGCCCGAAGAGCCCCCGTCGGAGCCGCAGGAACCCCCCTCGGAACCGGCGCCCGAGTCGGGCGCCGACTCCCCGGACGGACCGGCTCCGGACGGGCCGGAGGAACCGGCCCCGCAGCAGCCCGGTGGCACGAGCGGCCTCGCCCCCGGCCCGCCGGACCCTGCGCGAGCGCCGGTCGTCCTCGGATCGGTGCTCATCCAGGACCTGTCCGGACGGGCTTAGCAGCCGGACGCCCGCCGGCGCAAGAGTGCGCGCACCGCCGTCGGCGGGCGCGGCTATGGGTGGCGTCACCATTCCTCGGCGCACGGGCCGTTCCTACTGTGACCGGAATCGTCTCGTCACCTGTAGGAGGTCCGGATGCCGCTGTGTGGAAGCACGCCCGAACCGGTACGCGTACGGACCGTCCGCCGGCTGCGACGGGCCGCCGGGCGGCTGGGCGCGGCGCTCGCCGTCGTCGCGGGCGGGCTGCTGGTCTCCCCCGCTCCCGCCGCGCACGCCGCCGTCGCTCTCGAGCACGTGGCCGACTTCGGCGCCGATCCGGGCAACCTGAACATGTACGTGTACCGGCCGGCGTCCCTCGCGCCGGAACCGGCCGTCGTGGTGGCCCTGCACGGCTGCACACAGAGCGCGCAGGTGTACGCCGACAACGCGGGGCTGACGACCCTCGCCGACCGGCACGGCTTCCTGGTGGTCTTCGCGGGCACCACGTCCGCCAACAACGCCAACAGTTGCTTCAACTGGTTCCAGACGTCGGACAACCGGCGCGGTCAGGGCGAGGCCGCCTCCGTGCGGCAGATGGTCGCCCACGCGGAGTCCGCGTACGGCGCCGACGCGGGTCGCACCTTCGTCACCGGTCTCTCCGCGGGCGGTGCGATGACGTCGGTCATGCTCGCCACCTACCCGGACGTCTTCGAGGCGGGCGCCGTGATCGCCGGCATGCCGTACGACTGCACCCGGGACACCGGCCCGTTCGTCTGCATGAATCCGGGCACGGACCGTACGCCGGCCATGTGGGCGCAGCGCGTCCGGGACGCCTACCCGTCGTACACGGGACCGTGGCCGCGGGTGGCCGTGTGGCACGGCGACAACGACTCCACGGTCGCCCCGATGAACGCGGCCGAGCTGAGGGACCAGTGGACCGCCGTGCACGGGCTCGGCCAGACCCCGGACAGGACGTCGACGATCGGGGCCGACGGTACCCGCAGGGAGCAGTATCTGGACGGGAGCGGGCAGGTCGCCGTCGAGGTGGACCGGGTGCCGTCGATCGGGCACGGTACGCCCGTCGACCCGGGCAGCGGCCCCGAACAGTGCGGCAGTACGGGCACGGCGCACTTCATCGACTCGATCTGCTCCAGCCACTGGGTGACGGGGTTCTTCGGACTCGCGGGTGGCGGCGACCCGGATCCCGGCGGTCTGCCCGCCCCGGCCGGACTCGTGGCCACCGGCAGCGACGACACCTCGATCGCCCTGGCCTGGCAGGCGGTGGACGGCGCCGCGGACTACGCGGTGTACCGCGACGGGGCCCGGGTCGCCACCCCGCAGGGCACCTCGTTCACCGACACCTCTCTCGCCGCCGGCTCCACGCACACCTACCGGGTCGCCGCCCGGGACGGGGCCGGGGCGGAAGGCGTCCGGTCGGTCCAGATCACCGCGTCCACCACAGGGGCGGCGGCGGTCTGCTGGACGGGCAGCAACTACGCGCATGTCCGGGCGGGCCGGGCGACGACCACCGGCGGCTACACGTACGCCAAGGGTTCCGGCCAGAACATGGGCCTCTACAACACCTTCGTCACGCACACACTCAAAGAGTCCCCGGCCGGGCACTACGTCATCGCCGACGGCAACTGCCGCTGAATTCCATCGTGTTGACCGTCCCGGGGCACACGGGTGCCCCGGACGTCCGCCCTTCCCGCCACTCACCACAGGAGGCCCTTCCGTGCCGTTCGTCCCGCCGCCAGGCATCTCACCCGAACACCGCGGAAGATCCGGCCCGCTCGGCCGTGCCGTACGGGTGGTCGCAGGGGCCGCGCTGCTGCTCGGCCTGACCGCCGTCCCCGCCGCGGAGGCCCGGGAGCCGGGCCACTGCGCACGGCAGCAGACGCTGCGGGTGCCCGGCGCCGCACACCAGAAGGTCTCCTGCCTGGCGGAGTTGACGACGCCGGGGACGATCGCGTCCGGTCACACGGACCAGGCGGACTGGGCGGGGCTCACCCCGGCGGGGCTCGCCACGCCCAGCGGTGTGCCGGGCATCCAGATCGACGGCTACTTCCCCGACGACTCGGCGGGCAACACCAACCACGGCTGGAATCACGACTCCCAGTTCGTCATCCGGCTCCCCGACCGGTGGAACGGCGGCCTGGTCGTCGCAGGCTCCCCGGGGGTGCGCGAGCAGTACGCCAACGACCGGGCCGTCTCCGACTGGGTGCTGTCCCGGGGCTACGCCTTCGCCGCGACCGACAAGGGCAACACCGGGGCGGCGTTCCACCGGGACGGCCGGCGGCCCGGGGACGCCGTCGTCGAGTGGAACCACCGGGTCACCCAGCTGACCAGGGCCGCCCGTGCGGTCGTGGCGCAGCGCTACCACCGGCCGCCGCGGCGCACTCTGGCCACCGGGATGTCGAACGGCGGCTATCTGGTGCGCTGGCAGCTGGAGAACCACCCCGAGCTGTACGACGGCGGGGTGGACTGGGAGGGCACGCTGTGGCGCACGGAGGGCCCGAACCTGCTGACGTTCCTGCCACCCGCGCTGCGGAGCTATCCGGTGTACGCGGCCGGCGGAGCCGGCGCCGCGCAGGCGCACCGGGAGATGGTCGCGGCCGGGTACCCGGCGGGCTCGGAGTTCCTGTGGCCCTTCCACCACCAGTACTACTGGGACCTGACGCAGCGGATCTACCGCGAGGAAGTGGACCCCGCCTTCGACGGTGCCACGGAGGCCGGGACGCCGTTCTGCGCTCCGGGGACACCGGCGTGCGACGCCGATTACGACTACGCCTCCCGGCCGGACGAGGTGCACAGGGCCGTGGACCGGATCGCGCTGACGGGCCGGATCGGGAAGCCGCTCATCACGCTGCACGGCACGCTGGACGTGCTGCTGCCGATCGGTGAGGGATCCGACGTGTACGCGCGCATGGTGCGCGAGGCCGGCCGTGAGAGCCTCTTCCGCTACTACCGCATCGAGGGCGGCACCCACGTCGACTCGCTGTACGACGTGTTCCCCGACCGGCTGAGGCCGCTGACGCCCTGTCACCGCTCGGCGTTCAGGGCGATGGAGGAGTGGATCGGGCAGGGAACGGAGCCGGCCGCCGGTCACACCGTGGCCATGCCCGGCGCGGGCCGCGACCCGCTGACCGAGTGCTCCCTCGGCCACCGCCAGGACCGCTTCCGGTAGGGCCCGACGGCCCGCCGGCCCGCCCGAGGAGGGGGCCGGCGGGCCGTCGCGGCGTGGTTTCCCGCGCCGGACGGTCAGGCGCGGACCAGTCGCAGCGTGACCAGCTCGAACGGTCGTAGATTCAACGGCACGCCGCCGTCGGCGAGTTCGAGAGCGGATGCGTCGTCGAGAGTCCGCTCGAGCAGGTCCGTGGCCGAGACCCCGGCGGCCGGGAAGCCGGGTGTCACCCGTGTCCGGGCCCGCCCGCCCGTCGCCTCGTACAGCCGCACCACCACGTCGCCGCTGCCGTCGTCGGCGAGCTTGACCGCGCTGACGACGACCGCCTCGTTGTCGACGGTGACCAGGGGCGCGACCTCGGCGTCACCGGGGACGCGTCGCTCGGGCAGGTTGATGCGGTAGCCCTCCCGTACCGCGTCGCCGATGGAGGCGCCGGGCACGAGGGCATGACGGAAACGGTGCACGCCCTGGTCGGTCTCCGGGTCGGGGAAACGCGGCGCACGCAGCAGGGACACCCGCAGGGTGGTCGTGGTCCCCGCGTCAAAGGTGCGGACGGTGCGCGTGACGTCGTGCCCGTAGGTCGAATCGTTGACGAGAGCGACACCCCAGCCCGGCTCCTCCATGTGGACGAAGCGGTGGTTGCACGCCTCGAACTTGGCGGCCTCCCAGCTGGTGTTGGTGTGCGTGGCCCGGTGGAAGTGGCCGAACTGGGTCTCGGAGGCGTACCGCTCGGCGTGGACGTCCAGCGGGAAGGACGCCTTGAGGAACTTCTCCGTCTCGTGCCAGTCGACCTCCGTGTCGATGTCGAGGCGCTTGGCGCCCGCCGCGAGGGCGATCAGCTGGGTGACCTTCGAGTCGCCGAAGGAGCGGACCACACGGACCGCCGCGGCCGTTCCCGAGCCTGCGGCGGTGACCTCGTCGGCGTCCGTGAGGTCGGTGACGGTGTTGCGGTAGAAGGCGTCGACGTCCCAGGCGTCCCACATGTTGGGGAAGTCGGGGTGGACCTGGAGCAGGTTCGCGGCGCTGCCCGGTGCCACGGTCTCCCGCTCGGCTCCGATGTCGTAGACGGAGACCACCAGGCCGCGGCCGTCGATCTCGACCTGGAGCAGGCCGTTGTCGAGCACGAAACCGCCGCCGTCACGCTCGGAGAGCTGGGCCGTGCCGCCTTCCGCGGCACGGGCCGCGCCGCCGGCGGCGACGCCGTGCCGTTCGTGCGGGGCGGCGTTGAACACCAGCGCGCCGCCGGCGGTCGCGTCACCGGCGAGGGCACGCTGGGCCGCGCCGATGATGTCGTCCAGCTCGGCCGCGACGGCCGCGTACGTCTTCTCCGCCTCGCGGTGCACCCAGGCGATGGACGAGCCGGGCAGGATGTCGTGGAACTGGTGCAGCAGCACCGTCTTCCAGATCCGGTCCAGCTGCTCGTACGGGTAGCCGAAGTCGGTGCGGACGGCGGCGGTCGCTGCCCACAGTTCGGCCTCGCGCAGCAGATGCTCGCTGCGCCGGTTCCCCTGCTTGGTCTTCGCCTGGCTGGTGAGGGTGGCGCGGTGCAGTTCGAGGTAGAGCTCGCCGACCCACACCGGCGGTTGGGCGTACTCGGCCTCCGCCTTGGTGAAGAACTCGGCGGGCGTCTCCCACGTCACCGTCGCCGAGCCCTCGAGGTCCCGCAGGCGGGCCGCCTTGGCGACCATCTCGCGGGTCGTACCGCCGCCTCCGTCGCCCCAGCCGGTCGGCGCGAGCGAGTGCCTGGCCATCCCCTTGTCCTTGAAGTTCCGCTCGGCGTGGGCGATCTCGCTGCCCTTCATGGAGCAGTTGTAGGTGTCGACGGGCGGGAAGTGGGTGAAGATCCGCGTGCCGTCGATGCCCTCCCACTGGAAGGTGTGGTGCGGGAACTTGTTCGTCTGCGACCAGGAGATCTTCTGCGTCAGCAGCCACTTGGAGCCCGCCGCCTTGATGATCTGCGGCAGCCCGGCGGCGAAGCCGAAGGTGTCGGGCAGCCATGCCTCGTCGTTCTCGATGCCGAACTCGTCGAGGAAGAACCGCTTGCCGTGGACGAACTGGCGGGCCATCGCCTCAGAGCCGGGCATGTTGGTGTCGGACTCGACCCACATCCCGCCGGCGGGGACGAACCTGCCGTCCGTGACCGCCTTCTTGACCTTGGCGTAGACCTCCGGGCGGTGTTCCTTGATCCAGGCGAACTGCTGCGCCTGGGACATGGCGAAGACGAAGTCCGGCTCGTCCTCCAGCAGGGCCGTCATGTTGGCTGTCGTCCGGGCGACCTTGCGCACGGTCTCCCGCAGCGGCCACAGCCAGGCGGAGTCGATGTGGGCGTGGCCGACGGCGCTGATGCGGTGCGCCGAGGGCCGGGCAGGCGTGGCGAGGACGCCGGCGAGCTCGGCACGGGCGGCGGGCGCGCTGCCGCCCACGTCCTGGAGGTCGACGCGGTCGAGGGCGCGGCCGACGGCGCGCAGGATGTCATGGCGGCGGGCGCCGTCCGCGGGCAGCTCGTGCATCAGCTCGCCGAGCACCTCGAGGTCGAGGACCAGCTGCCACACCGTCTCGTCGAAGACGGCGAGGTCCATGCGGGCGAGCCGGTACTGCGGGGTGCTGCCCGCTGTCTCCTTGTCGCCGAGCTGCGTCGGAAGGAAGGGGTGGTAGTCGAGGATGACGGGGTTCGACGCGGCCTCGATGTGCAGGCGGACCTCTTCCCCGCCCTCCGCCGGCGCCGCGACGCGGACCCACTGGTTGCGCGGGTTGAGGCCCTTCACCGGGGTGCCGTCGGGGCGGTATACGAGGCCTTCGCACTGGAAACCGGGCATGTTCTCGTCGAAGCCCAGGTCGAGGACCGCCTCGACGGTCCGGCCCGCCCACCGGCCGGGCACCGTGCCGGTGACGGTGAACCAGCTGGTGCCCCACGGAGCACCCCACATGTCGCCCACCGTGACCGGTTCCGGCGTGGCGGCGAGTCCCTCCGCGACGGGGACTGGCTCTCCCGGCGCGTTCCACACGGTCACGTCGAGCGGCACGGACTCGGGGTACACGGCGGGGCGGATGCGTTCGTCGAGGACACGCCTGAGGCGGGCTTCGACGAGGGTGCGGTCGTCATGCATGAGGGGTGCTCCGGGGTTCGTCGGGAGGTGGGGCGTGTTACCAGGGACGGACGGCGGTCGCGGGGGCGGACGTGGTGTAGAGCTCCCCCACCGCGCACACTTCGAACCGGGCCGATCGCTCGCCCGGTTCGGGCCGCAGGTCACGGGCGAAGAAGGCGCGCTGGCAGGTGGCGCCGAGGAAATGCCGTGTGCCGTCGGGCAACAGCCGGTGCAGGGTGTAGTGGCGTACTGCGCCGGGCGCGGCCTGCCAGACGAACCGCATGCCCTCGTCCGTCGCGTCGGTGATCCGCAGCGCTGCGGGTGCGGCCGGTGTCTGCTCGCCGCCGTCGTGCACCGCGAGCGCGCCGAGGCGCCACCGCAGGGGGCCGGCGTCACCGGTGAGCCGGACGCCGAGGGCGTGCACGGTCCCGGTCAGGCCGCTCAGCCGCACGGTCCGGGTGGTCCACCCGTCCTCGGCCGCCCCGAGAGGGAGGTAGGTGTACGGGTGGGGTTCGCCGGGTGCGGCGGGTTCCGCGGTGGCGACCGCGAGTTCGACGGTGACCCGGCCCGCGTCGGCCCGGTGGGTGAACTCGACGACCGTGTCCGGCCCGAGCGGCAGCCGGGTGGCGTACAGGTCGACGGTGACGGGGGCATCGGGGGAACCGTCGACGAGGAGGCTGCTGCCGCCGTGCCAGGCGTCGGCGAAGTCGAAGGCGACCCGGGGCCGGCTGCCCTCGGTCCGCACGACCCATTGGCGTGAGGGCATCCGGTCCTGGAGCCCGAGGTGGTTCCATCCGGCGTCGGTCACCGCCTTGCCGTCCGCGTACCAGCGCAGTCCGTGGCCGGTGTTGAAGACGGTCGCGAAGGGCAGGCCGGAGACGGTGGAGCGGTCGGCCACGGCGAGCGCCGGGGCACGCCAGGCGTCGGAGGTGTCGGGTCGCGAGGGGTCGAGCGACCTGCCGCTCCAGAAGTGGTCGTCGGCTGCGTGGAACTGTTCCGGCGTGCGACCCGCGGGCAGGTGGTTGCGGGTCCATTCCGGGCGGTAGAGGCCCAGCGAGACGATGTCGTCGCCGCTGCCGGGAATGATGGCGTCCCAGTCGACGGACTTGTTCCAGCCGCTCGCCTCCACGTCGACCCCGGCCCACAACTCGTACCGGCTGCGCCCGAGTCCGCCGGCGAGCTGCCCGGAGGAGGCGAGGGTGGAGCGCGACCAGCGGAAGTCGACGAACATGGAGTCCGCCGCTTCGAAGAAGGGACGGTTGCGCTCGTTGAGCGCACCCTGCCAGCTCACGGAGCCGCTCACGGTCATCGAGTCGTACCAGGTGACACGCAGGCCCTTCGCCGTACCGAGACTCCGCAGTCGCGCGAGGAATCCGCGCATGTCGGCGGCGAGGGCGCTGTCGCCACCGCCGGTCTCCGCGTTGACGAACCAGCCGTCGAAGCCGTACGCGACGGCGACGGCGACGAGTTGCGCGGCGAGCGGGAAGCGGCCGAAGGAGTCCTTCTGCACGAGGTCCCGGGTCCAGCGCAGATCGCCGCCGTAGGCCACCGGCGGAAGGAAGACGTTGCCGAGCACCGGCACACCGTGGCGGTGGGCGGCGTCGACGACGGGGGCGTTGGGCGCGAGGATCAGGCCCTCGCCCGAGGAGCCGCCCCAGAAGACCAGTTCGTCGACGTACCCCCAGTGGGTGGTGGCGTAGAAGTCGGCGGTGGATCCGCCCTGGGAGGGGTTCGAGGCCGTGGGCGCGAAGGAGACGAGGGACTGGATCCGGGCCTGGCCCGCGCGGGCCGTGTCGTTGACGGGGGTCGGGGTGAACCGGCGCGCGAGGGGGACCGCCGCCCGGTTGAACGGGAGGTCGGCGTCGTCCTCCGCGCGCCAGGTCTTCAGGCTGCGCCAGGTGATGCCCTCCCCGGGGCTGCCGGAGGGCAACGAGTCCGGGTACCAGTAGGAGGCGTACGGCGCGCCGAGCGCGTTCCGCTTCGCCGCCTCGGCCGTGCCCGGCGCGAGGACTGGGGCGAGGGCGGCCGCGGCGGATGCCATGAGGACGGCTCGTCTGCTGGGGTGGGGGGCCATGTCGTGTGCTCCGTATCGTGTCGTGGACGGCTTACGGTGCGGTGCGGGCGATCGGTCCCCGGGGGAGACCGGCCTGTTCGGGGGTGAGGACCTCGGTAATGCCGCGGGCGGCGAGGTGGTCCTGGTCATCGGCACGGCTCGCGAGGACGGTGGTGGGCCGGGCGCCGTCGGCGGTGAGCCGGGCGAAGGCCTCGAAGACGGGGCCGCCGGGGGCGCAGACCGAACGCCGGGGCGCCCTCTCGTCGTCACCTGCGTCGACGACGAGGGCACAGGTGCGCGGGGCCGGCCGATGCTCGCGGCCACGCCGTTCCTCGGCGATCCGGGCGACGGCCCGCCCTGCGGGTTTGACGCGGCGGTCGTTGGTCAGCAGGCCGAGGCTGTACTCGAGTTCGGGGAAGTCGGCGAGCGAGCGGGACACGTCGTGGGAGCACCACCAGGTGACACCCCACAGGTCCGGGCAGTCGAGGGCGTTCGCCACGGTGGCGGCGGTGAACGCGGCGGCGTGCTCGGGCGGGATGTGCGGCGCGGGCGCACCGACCTCCTGGAGCCACACCGGGCGGTGCGGCTCCAGCGCCCAGGCCTTCGACAGTTCGACGAGGTAGGCGGCGTGGTGCTCGGTGGCCGTGGCGGTGGCGCCGTGCCGCTGCGCGGTGCCGTTGAACACCCAGGAGTGCACGGCGGTGACCGCGCCGGTCCGGGCGGCGTGGGCGGGGGTGAAGGGCTGGTCGTCCTGGTACCAGGAGGCGTCGTACTCGGCATGGAGGTGCATCCGGCCGGGCGCGCCCTCCTCGCAGGCGGCCAGCAGGCGGTCGAGCCAGTCGCCGGCCTGGGCGGGGGTGATGCGGTCGGGATCGGGGTGCGGTTCCGCGGCGAACTGCGCGATCTCGTTGCCGATGGTCATGCCGATGAAGTTGGGCCGGTCGGCGAGGGCCGCGGCCAGGGTCCTGAGGTACTCGGCCTGTCCGGCGACGACGTCCGGGTCGGTGAAGATGTTCCGCCGGTGCCAGGTCCGCGTCCAGGCGGGCAGGAAGTCGAAGCTGGAGAGATGGCCCTGGAGGCCGTCGACGTTGACGTCCAGGCCCCGCTGGGCCGCGGCGTCGGCGAGCTGCACAAGCTGTTCGACGGCGCGGGGTCGGACGAGGGTGCGGTTGGGCTGGAACAGGGGCCAGAGCGGGAAGACCCGGATGTGGTCCAGGCCCAGGCCGGCGATCGAGTCGAGGTCGGCGCGCACGTCGTCGATGTCGAAGTCCAGCCAGTGGTGGAACCAGCCTCGGCTGGGCGTGTAGTTGGCGCCGAAGCGCGGCGGGGCAGAGCTCATGAGGCGGCGACGTCCAAAGTCTCGTGGGGTGTCGGTCGGGTGGGCGGCGCGGCCGCGCGGTGCACCCGTCGGCCTGGTCGGCGCGGGGCCGGTGTCAGCCCTTGACTGCGCCTTCGCCGACGCCGCGGAAGAAGAACCGCTGGAGGCAGGCGAAGAGGACGATCAGCGGGAGCACGGCGATGATCGTGCCCGCGGCGACCAGGCGTTCGTCGTTGGCGAAGGTGCCGTGGAGGTAGTTGAGGCCGATGGTGAGGGTGAAGTTCTCCGGGTCGCTGAGCACGATCAGCGGCCACAGGAAGTCGTCCCAGGCACCCATGAACGCGAAGATCGCGACGACGGCGAGGGTGCCTTTGACCGAGGGCAGGGCGATGCGCAGGAACCGTTGCCAGACGTTCGCCCCGTCCACGTATGCCGCCTCCTCGACCTCTTCGGGCAGGTTCAGGAAGGCGTTGCGCATCAACAGCACGTTCATGGCCCCGATGGAGCCGGGCAGCAGCACTCCGAGGAGCGTGTTGTTGAGGCCGAGGTCCCGCATGGTGGTGAACTGGGCGATGATGATGCCCTCGACGGGGACGAGCATGGCGAGGATGAAGGCCAGCGTGGCGGCCCTGCGGCCCCGGTAGCGCATCCGGGCGAGCGCGTAGCCGGCGAGGGCGGCTCCCACGCAGTTGGTGACGACGTTGGCGGTGGCGACCTTCAGCGAGTTGAGCGCGTAGTCCCAGACGGGGATGGTCTGCGCGACGCGTGTGTAGTTGTCGAGGGTCGGCTCGCCGGGGAGGAACTTCGGCGGGGAGCTGAAGATGTCCTCGTGCGGGCCCTTGAGCGAGGTGGACAGCTGCCACAGGAACGGGCCGACGGTCAGCGCGAGCACGGCGAGGAGCAGCGCGTAACGCAGTGCGAGCCGGGTGGCGGGGATCCGTTTGCCGTCGGCGTCGGTGACGTTGATGACGCTCACGCGTCCTCC
This sequence comes from Streptomyces sp. Tu 2975, assembly GCF_009832925.1. Classification (GTDB taxonomy): domain Bacteria; phylum Actinomycetota; class Actinomycetes; order Streptomycetales; family Streptomycetaceae; genus Streptomyces. The sequence goes on along the minus strand of NZ_CP047140.1, from coordinate 7,264,113 downwards.
TTGCGGTCGGCGCGCAGCACGAGCAGCATCAGCGCGACGGTGACGACGAAGACGACGACGGAGAGGGCGGATGCGTAGCCGACGCGGCCCGAGAGGCCGGTGCCGACGCGCTGAACGAGCATCACCAGCGTGGTGTCCTCGCCTGCCGGACCGCCGGAGGGACCTGCCATCAGATAGACCTCGGAGAACACCTTGAACGCGGCGACCGAGGACAGGGCGCCGACGAGGACCATGGTGGAGCGGACGGCGGGGACGGTGACGGTGAAGAACCGGCGTACCGGCCCGGCGCCGTCGACGGCGGCGGCCTCGTGCAGTTCGCGCGGTACGTTCGCCAGCGCCGCCAGATAGATGATCATGTAGTAGCCGAGGCCCTTCCACACCGTGACGCCCATCGCGCTCAGCAGCAGGAGCCACTGGTCGCTCAGGAATCCGACGCGGCCGACTCCCACCGCCTCCAGCACCGAGTTGACCAGCCCCCGGTCGTCGAGCATCCAGACCCAGATCAGTCCCACCACGACGATCGAGGCGACGACCGGGGTGTAGAAGGCGGAGCGGAAGAAGGTGATGCCCGGGATCCGGCGCTGGACGAGCATGGCCAGCAGCAGCGGCAGGATCACCAGCGCGGGGACGACTCCGAGCACGTACAGGCTGCTGTTGCGCAGCCCGATCCAGAACATCTCGTCGTCGAGCAGCTCGCGGAAGTTCGCCAGGCCCACGAACTCGCCGGGGACGAGGGTGCGGCGGTCGGTGAACGCGTTGACGAGGGTACTCAGGAACGGGTACAGGCTGAACGCGCCGACGACGAGCAGTCCGGGTGCCGCGAACAGCCAGGGGCTGTACGGCAGATGACGCCGGATGCCGCGGTGCGGGCGGCGCCCCTCGGAGCCCCGTCCGGGGCGGGGGCCGTGGATCCGCGGTCCCGCCGGGGCGGGGTCGGAGGTGATCGGGCCGGAGGCGGTGGACGTCTTCATGGCGGGGCCGATCAGCTCTGCCGGAGCAGCCGGTCGCAGGCCTTGACAGCGTTGTCAAGCGCTTCTTCGGGCTCTGCTTCCCTTGCAGCGCCCGGGCCACGGCGTTGCGCAGCTCGGTCTTCATCTGCTCACTGAACAGCACGGGCGTGTAATTGACTGCCGTCTTCAGCGACTTGGCGGCCGCGACCCGGACCCTGGTCTCGTCGGTGCCGTCCTCCTCGGTGAAGTAGGGGTCGTCGAGGGAGCCCGCGGTGCTGGGGAAGATGGCCACCTTCTTGGCGAACTCCATCTGGCGGGTGGCGTCGGTGACGAAGTGGGCGAACGCGACGGCGGCGGGCTTCTGCTTGCTCTGCGCGTTCACCATGACGCCCATGACGTACATGTTGGCCTTGCCGGTGCTGGTGATCTGGTCGGTGATGCCGATGTTCTCGTAGAGGCTCGGGGCCTGCTTCTTGAAGTTGGCGAGGTCGAGCGCGCTGCCCGGGTTCATGGCCACGGACTCGGTGAGGAACTTGTGCCCCGAGGACTCGGGGGTGGCGGTGAGCGCCTGCGGATCGAGCGCCTTGGCTTCGTACAATTCCTTGTACCGGGTGAGCAGTTCGACGCCCTTGGGGTCGTTGAAGGAGAAGGCGGTGCCTTCCTCGTCCATGAGCGGGACACCGTAGCGGCCGAAGTCCTCGATGGTGGGCACGTTGGCGAGGGCGGCGACCTTGCCCTTGCTCTGCCGCGCCATCGTCAGTCCGGCGTCGAAGACCTCGTCGTAGGTCGTCGGCGGCTTCTCCGGGTCGAGGCCGGCGTCCTTCAGTAGACGCTTGTTGTAGAAGAGGGGGCCGGTGTTGAGGTACCAGGGGAAGGCGTAGGTGCCCTCCGCTCCCGGTATGCGGTGCGCGTCCCAGGCGCCCGGCAGGTACTCCTTCTTGTACTGCGGGGCGGCCTTGTCCAGGTCGAGCGCGAGACCGGCCTTGGCCAGCGGCGCGACCAGGTCCGGCGAGACGTTCACGACGTCGGGCAGGGTACCGCCGGCGGCGTCGGCGCTGATCTTGTCCGCATATCCCTCGGCCGGGCGGTCGACCCACTTCACGTCGGTGCCCGGGTGCTGCTTCTCGAATTCGGCGATGAGGCCGTTGAAGTAGTCCTTGAAGTTGGCCTGGAGGTTCCAGGTCTGGAAGGTGATCCTGCCTTCCACCTTGCCGGAGGCGTCGGTGGAGCTCGCCTCGGAGCCGCCGCAGGCACTCAGCGGCAGGACGACGGCGATGACGGCGGCAGCGGCGACTGCCCTGCGGTTGATGCGCACGGTGAACGGCTCCTTTGCTCGGACCAGACGCGTGTTCGGGCAGCGGCGGCAGGCGCCGCGGAAGCGGGCGGCGGCCGTTTGCCCAGCAGACCTTGCATTGCACAGCAGAAGAAAGTCAACAGATTCGCCGACCGAATCCAATTGGCCGCGAGTCGCCGCAGGTCAGGTGCCGACAATGACCCTCTAGCATTGATCGACTAATGCGCTTTAGCCTGATGGGACTCAAGCACATTAGTTGCGGGCGGCGACCGTTCGACCGAGCCCGGCGCAGGCCATAGGATGCTCCCGGCCCGGGGAGCCGACGAGCCGGGGGACCACGGGAAGGGGGATCGGGTGACCGCCAGCAGCCCGTCCGCCAAGGACACGCCGCCGAGCAGACGCGCACCCGCGCGGCGGCCGACGATGAAGGACATCGCCCGGCGCGCCGGCGTCTCGGAGAGCGCTGTCTCGTTCGCGCTCAACGACCGGCCCGGCGTCTCCGAGATCACCCGCGACCGGGTCCGCCGGGTCGCCGAGCAGCTGGGCTGGCGGCCGAGCACCGCCGCCCGCGCGCTGTCCGGGGAAGGTGCGGGGACGGTCGGGCTGGTCCTCGCGCGGCCGGCCACCACCCTGGGCGTGGACTCGTTCTTCCTCCAGCTGATCTCCGGCATCCAGGAGATCCTCTCGGAACGCCAACTCGGTCTGCTGTTCCAGGTCGTGGAGGACGTCGAGGCCGAGTGCGCCGTCTACCGGCGCTGGTGGGCGGAGCACCGGGTCGACGGCGTTCTCGTCGTCGACCCTCGCACCGACGACCCCCGGCCCGCGCTGCTCGACGAGCTCGGCCTGCCCGGCGTCGTCATCGGCGGCCTCCCGGAGGAACACCCGAACCTGTCGCAGGTGCGGGCCGACGACACCGGGGCCATGGCGCACGTGGTGGGCCGGCTGCACGAGCTCGGCCACCGCCGGATCGTGCACATCGCCGGACTGTCCTCGCTGGCCCACACCGACCGGCGTATCCGCTCGCTGCGCGCGGAGGCCGAGCGCCGTGGCCTGGCCGAGGTCCGCTCGGTGCCGACCGACTACTCCGACACCCAGGGCGCGGCCGTGACCCGCCGGGTCCTCACCTCAGGCAGTCGGCCGACGGCCCTGGTGTACGACAACGACGTGATGGCGACCGCCGGCGCTGCGGTCGTCACCGGCCTCGGCCTGTCGGTCCCCGGCGATGTGTCGGTCGTGTCGTGGGAGGACTCGGTGCTGTGCCGCATGGTCCATCCCTTCCTCACCGCGCTCTCCCGTGACCCGGTGACCTTCGGTCGGATCGCCGCGAAGGAGTTGACCGCGCTGCTGGACGGTGGCACCGCCCGCTCCGTCCCCGTGCCGCTGCCGGAGCTGATCGAGCGGGAGAGCACCGCGACGCCGCCCCGCTGACCCTGCGGGGCGGCGCATAGGATGCGCCGCATGGAACAGCGGGTATTGGGCAGGACCGGCCGGAACGTCTCCGTGGTGGGACTCGGCACCTGGCAGCTGGGCGCCGACTGGGGTGACGTCGCCGACGAGGACGCGATCACCGTCCTCGACGCGGCCGTCGAGTCGGGCGTCACCTTCTTCGACACGGCCGATGTGTACGGCGACGGGCGCAGCGAGCAGCTCATCGGCCGATATCTCAGCGAGCGGCCGGACGCCGACGTGTTCGTGGCGACCAAGATGGGCCGGCGCGTCGATCAGCTCCCTGAGAACTACGTACTGGACAACTTCCGCTCCTGGAACGACCGTTCACGTAAGAACCTGGGCGTGGACACGCTCGACCTGGTCCAGTTGCACTGCCCGCCCACCGCCGTCTACTCGTCGGACGAGGTCTTCGACGCCCTGGACACCCTCGTCGCCGAACAGCGGATCGCCGCGTACGGGGTGAGCGTGGAGACCTGCGAGGAGGCGCTCACCGCGATCGCCAGGCCCGGCACCGCGAGCGTCCAGATCATCCTCAACCCGTTCCGACTGAAGCCGCTCGAAGAGGTCCTCCCGGCCGCGGCCGAGGCGGGCGTGGGCATCATCGCGCGGGTGCCGCTCGCGTCCGGACTGCTGTCGGGCAAGTACACCAAGGACACCGTCTTCGCCGCCGACGACCACCGCACGTACAACCGGCACGGCGAGGCGTTCGACCAGGGCGAGACCTTCTCCGGCGTCGACTTCGCGACGGGCGTCGAGGCCGCCACCGAGTTCGCGGCCCTGGCGGGGCCGGACAGCACACCGGCGCGTACGGCGCTGCGGTGGATCGTTCAGCAGCCGGGCGTGACGAGCGTGATCCCCGGAGCGCGCTCCGCCGGACAGGCACGCGCCAACGCCGCGGCGGCGGACGAGCCGCCGCTGCCCGGAAGCACACTGGACGCGGTCCGCGATCTGTACGACCGGCGGATCCGCGCCCAGGTGCACGGCCGCTGGTAGCGACGGCGGAAGCGCGACCGGACGACCGGCTACGGCGGACCCCGCGGGCGTCGCGCAGGTACTGCGTGCGCGGTAGCCGGCCACTGGTCCGCAAGGGGGCTCGCGCCGCGGGGGCGCCCGGTCAGGGTGCGCGCATGGTGACCGTGCGGCCCGGTGACCGGGCCGGTGTCACAGACCGGGCGATCGCCGTCGGCGTGGCGGCGACGCTGCTGGTCACCGGGTTGTCCGGGCAGCGCTCCGCGTCGGACCTCGACCCCTCCACGCCCGCGCCCGCGCCCCACTCGTTGTCCTCGCCTACGAATCCGGGCTGGTCGCCCCGCGCGGCCGCGACCCTCGACGCTTCGCGGACCGGCTCGCACATCGACGGAGGGTCTCGAACGCGCGTTCGCTTCCGCCCGCCACGGGTGGGTCATCGGCCGCAGGACGAGGACACTGGATCCGGGACCTTGCAGCCGCGTGGCGACACGGAGGTGACGGGCGATGGCCAGAGCGATGTGGACAGGGGTGCTCAGCTTCGGACTGGTCACCCTGCCCGTGGGTCTCTTCACCGCGACGGACGACCACACCGTCCATTTCCACCAGCTCCAGCGCGGCACCGGCGACCGCGTCCGCAACAAGCGCGTGAACGAACGCACCGGCCGTGAGGTCAAGAGCGAGGACATCGTCAAGGGTTACGACATGGGCGACGGCCAGTACGTCGTAGTAGAACCGGACGAACTCGACGACATCTCCCCCGGCCGTTCCAAGGTCGTCGACATCGGCGGATTCGTGGACCTGGCCGACATCGAGCCCGTCCACTTCGCCCGTACGTACTATCTCGGCCCGCGCGGCAAGGAGTACTTCAAGGTCTACGAGCTGCTCCGCAGCGCCCTCCACCGTTCGCAGAAGGCCGGCATCGCCACCCTGACGATGCGAGGCAAGGAGTACCTGACCGCGGTGCGCGCGCAGGAGTCGGTGCTCGTCCTGCACACCATGCATTACGCCGACGAGATCAGGGATCCACGGCAGGAGTTCGACCTGCCGCGGCGCGAGAAGATCAGCCCGGGCGAACTCGGGACCGCCGAGAAGCTCATCGAGGCGCTCAGCGTCGAGTGGAAGCCCGAGGACTACCACGACACGTACGAGGACCGGGTGCGCGAGCTGGTGGCCTCGAAACTCGAGGGCCGAGAGGTGGTCGCGGAGGCAGGGCCTCCCGAAGCGACCAACGTCGTCGACCTGATGGAGGCGCTGAACCGCAGCGTCGAGCGGGCGCGCTCCGGGGAGGGACGGGGCGGAGCACGCACCGCAGCCGCGAAGGGCAGGCGCGCGAAGGCCACCGGGGCGCAGGACACGAAGGGCGCCAAGGCCGGGAAGGGCGCGCAGCGGGCCAAGAGCTCAGGCGGCAGCCGCCGCAAGGGCGCCGGCAGGAAGCAGGACCTGGCCGCGCTCAGCAAGAAGGACCTCTACGCCCGCGCCACCGACCTCGGCATCCCCGGCCGGTCCTCGATGAACCGGGACGAACTGCTTCAGGCCCTCACCGGAACGGGCAGCGCCGCCGCCTGAGAAGGGGTCCGTTCGAGGGTCCGGCCGCTCACCGGCGGTGATACCGACGAGATTGGGTACCCGGTAGTCATGGTCACTTTCAACGAGCCGGCGGGGGACGTCGCCACTGTCCTCGCGGCCGGAGAGGGAGCACCCGCGGTCATCGTGTTCGGACTGATCGTGGTCGGTCTTCTCGTACTGCTCGTCTATGTGGTCTGGCAGGTCGGCGCGCGACGGCGGCGCGACGCCCCGCCGGGGCCCGAGGAGCAGCCGGTGCGGCCCGATCACCAGTCCCATTACGAGAGCCGCCTGGAGCCCGACGAGTTCGATCTCTCCGAGGGACACGAGGTGCCGGGGCGACTGACACCTCACGAGCTCCACGGCTACGGCAACATGGGCTCGCGACCCGCACCCGAGAGCAAGCCGCCGCGTGACTCCGACGAGAGCGGTGGCGCCTTCGGCAGTGGCGGGCACGGGGGCTGAGACCCGCAGTGAGGAGTACCGCCGGCCCCGTCAGGGCCGGCGGTACTCCTCACTGCCCGGACGCGCCTCCGGCAGCCGTGCCTGTGGCGTCTTCGAGGCGTCCTCGCCGCGCTGCCCGGCCGGCGACGCGGCACTGCTCCCGCGACGCATCAGGACCGCCGGCACCAGCCAGCACACGGTGAGCCCGCCGACGACGGTCACGTCCAGGATCAGCGCGGTCGTGTCGCTCAGCGCGGTCACGGTTCGCAGCACCAGCAGCAGGCCGAGCGCCACCATGCACAGCAGGATCGCCAGACCGGCGATGGTGAAGCGGGAGGCCCATGCGACCGCCTCGTACTTCATCCCGCGGCCGCTGACCATGCGGTGGATGCTCACCGGCGCCGTCAGCAGGCCGGTGGCGGCCGCCCCGAGGAGCAGGCACACCACGTACATGAGCCTGTCGCTCTCGCCGAGACGCGGGAAGAGCGGGGTGAAGGCGACGGCGAGCAGAAAGACGAAAAGCAACTGGACACCGGCGAGGGCGACCCTCACCTCACGGAGAAGTTCGCCCCAGAGCCGGTCCAGTCGTTGTTGAGGGGTCTCCCGGCGCTTGCCGGGACCGGTCCTCGCTATCCCCATCGCCGGCCGCCGATCACGGCGGCCCCGGGCGTCGGCGGCCCCGGACCCGACTGCGCTGTGCCAGCCGCTTGGACCAACGGCAGACGAGCGTGAGCAGTCCGACCAGGGTGAGGGCCCATGTGGCGGCGAACGCCCAGATCAGGACGGGCTTCGACGTGGATGCCGCCATCGCGAGCAGGACGAACGTCAGCGCCGCCAGCACACCCACGGCGGCGGCGAGCAGGTGCGACCGGAATCGGTGGGTCACCCGCGCGAGCGGCGGTCCGGGACTCATGGTCCGCAACCGGCGGTCCAGGAATTCGTCGGCCCGCAGATCCCGTTCGATCTCCGCGAGGATCAGCCTTTCCGGTTCGGAGAGTCCGGATCCGTCCATGGCTGGCGCCTCCGTACGCTGTCAGACGGTCGGTTCAGTCCTCGCCCCGGAAGATGTTCGTCTCCGGGTCGCTCTCCACCTGTCGGTCGGATTCGCGTCCTGACATGACCGCGGGCCTGCAGGTGCGTATCCGTTCCCTCTCGGGGATCCGGCCGGTGGCTCTTTCGGTGTCGGCCCGGGTGTCCACGGCTGACACCTCCTTGTTCGATCGTTACCGGCAGGATGCGTGGCGCCGGATTTCTGTTCTCGCGGGTACCCCGTCCGCCTCCGGTCAGTCACCCCGGCGCGACGAGGGCGGACAGGCTTCACCGGCGCGTTGCCGGGCACCCGCACCGCATGTCGAACGAATCTCCTGCCCCGCACTCGGCCGGGGCCACACGTCCGCGCACGACGGACTCGCACTGGATTCGCACCACCGACGCCACCGACTTCCCGCCGCTCGCCGACGACATCACCGTCGACGTTGCCGTGGTGGGCGGCGGCATCGCCGGGCTGAGCACGGCCTGGGAACTGACCCGGGAGGGCGGCCGCTCCGTCGCGGTGCTGGAGGCCGACCGCATAGCGACGGGTGTCACGGGGTTCACCACGGCGAAGGTGACGGCACAGCACGGCCTGATCTACGACCGGCTGCGCCGGACCAGGGGGCCGGAGGGGGCCAGGCTCTACGCCCGCTCCCAGCAGGCGGCGGTGGAACGCGTCGCCGAGGTCTCCTCCGCGCTCGGCATCGCGTGCGAGTTCGAGCGCGGCCCGTCGTACGTCTACTCCCGGGACGGGGCTCAGCGCTCCGCGCTCAAGGCCGAGGCCGAGGCCGCCGCGGAGGCGGGCCTGGAAGCTGCGTACGTCGAGGACACCGGGCTGCCCTTCGGCGTCGCCGGGGCGGTGCGGATGGAGGAGCAGGCACAGTTCCATCCGCGCAAGTACCTCCTCGGTCTGGCGCGGGACCTCACCGCCTACGGCAACAAGATCTACGAGCGGACCCGGGTCACCGGCCTGCACGAAGGCTCACCCTGCCGGCTCACCACGGAGGGCGGCCGCACCGTGACCGCCCGCGATGTCGTGATCGCCACGCACTACCCGGTGTTCGACCGGGCGCTGCTGTTCGCCCGGATGTCGCCGCACCGTGAGCTGGTGGTGGCAGCGGCGCTGCCGGCCGACCGGGACCCGGCCGGGATGTACATCTGCGAGGAGGGCGCCAAACGGTCGGTCCGCACGGCTCCGTGGGGCGACGGCCGCCGGTTGCTGATCGTGACCGGGGAGACCTTCACCCCCGGCACGGTGGACGTCCCCCAGCGGATCGAGCGCCTCGACGAGTGGATGCACACGCACTTCCCGGTGGAGGAGACCATGTACCGCTGGGCGGCGCAGGACAACGACGCGAGCGACACCGTGCCGCTGATCGGGCCCTTCCATCCCGGCGCCCGGCACACCTATGTCGCCACGGGCTTCGGCGGCTGGGGCATGAGCAGCGGCGTGCTGGCGGGGCGGCTGCTGGCGGGCCTGATCTGCGCCGTCAAGGCGCCGTGGGCGGACCTCTACGACCCCCGGCGGATCTGGAGCACACTGCGCGAGGCCCCCACCCTGCTCTCCCAGCAGGCCGAGGTCGGCAAGCACTTCGTCGGGGACCGGCTGCGTACCACCCATATGGACTCCGCCGCGGACATCGCACCGGGCACGGGCGCGGTCGTACGTCTGAACGGGCAGCGCTGCGCCGTGTACCGCGACGACGAAGGGGTGTGCCACGCGGTGTCCGCCCGCTGCACCCACCTGGGATGCCTGGTGGCGTTCAACGAAGCGGAGCGCAGCTGGGACTGCCCCTGCCACGGCTCCCGGTTCGGTACCGACGGCTCCGTACTGCAAGGCCCGGCGGTGCGGCCCCTCGAACGGCGGAACATGGACGGGCCGGAGGGCTCGTGAGCGGCCGACCCGCGCATTGCACCCCAGCCTGGTAGGAAGTAGAGCGAACCATCTCATCCGACGGGAAAGGGCTGCGGCGTGGAACCGACCAGCCGACCGGAGACCGCCGGCGCCACGACCGTCGCGAGCGCCCATCGCTCCGCGGTCACACTGCACGTCAACGGCGTCAGTCACACGCTGACACTCGACCACCGCACCACGGTCCTGGACACCCTGCGCGAGCACCTGGACCTGACGGGTCCGAAGAAGGGGTGCGACCACGGGCAGTGCGGCTCCTGCACCGTCATCGCCGACGGTCGGCGGGTGAACAGCTGTCTGATGCCGGCCGTGTCCCACGACGGGGCGCACATCACCACGGCAGAGGGTCTCGCCCCCGGCGGCGAACTGCATCCCGTCCAGGAGGCGTTCGTGGCCAGGGACGCCCTCCAGTGCGGTTACTGCACCCCCGGGCAGGTCTGCTCGGCAGTGGCCATGCTGGCGGAGGCGGCCGACGGCCGTCCGTCGCTGGTGACCGGGCGGCAGGAGGGGGCGGACGGAGCCGTCACCCTCACGCCCGGTGAGATCCGTGAGCGCATGAGCGGCAATCTGTGCCGCTGCGGCGCGTACCCCAACATCGTGGCGGCCATCGAGGACGTGACACCGTGAAACCCTTCGCCTATGTCCGACCCGGCACGGCCGCCGAAGCCGTCGCCGCGTACGCCGCGCACACCGGGGCGCAGTACCTCGCGGGCGGCACGAACCTCGTCGACCTGATGAAGCTGGGCGTCGCGACGCCCGACGTGCTCATCGACGTGAGCCGGCTGCCGCTCGCCACGGTCGAGGGCGTACCGGGAGGCGGGCTCCTCATCGGCGCCGCCGTGCGCAACAGCGACCTCGCCGCCCATCCGGCCGTCCGGACACGCTACTTCGCGTTGTCGCAGGCGCTGCTCTCCGGAGCCTCCGGGCAGTTGCGGAACGCGGCGACCACCGGCGGGAACCTCCTCCAGCGCACCCGCTGCACGTACTTCCAGGACATCTCCAAGCCCTGCAACAAGCGTGCGCCGGGCACCGGCTGCCCCGCACGGGAGGGTGTCCACCGCGACCTCGCCGTGCTGGGCCACTCGGAGCACTGCGTCGCCACGCACCCCTCCGACATGGCGGTCGCGCTCGCCGCGTTCGACGCCACGGTCCATCTGCACTCCACCGACGGGGACCGGTCGCTGGCGGTCAGCGACTTCCACCGGCTGCCCGGTGACCGCCCCCAGGTGGACACCGAGCTGCGGCCCGGCGAGCTGATCACGGGCGTGGAACTGCCCCCCGTGCCCGCCGGGGCGCGATCCTCGTACCGCAAGGCCCGCGACCGTGCCTCGTACGCCTTCGCCCTGGTGTCCGTCGCCGCGGTCCTCTCCGTCGAGGACGGCCGGGTCCGGCACGCGGGGCTGGCCTTCGGCGGACTCGCCCACCGGCCGTGGCGGGCCCGCAGGGCGGAGGAACTGCTCGTCGGCGGGCCGGCCGGCCGAGAGGCCTTCGCCGCCGCGGCCGAGGCGGAGCTCGCTGCGGCGAAGCCGCTGCGGGACAACGCGTTCAAGGTGCGGCTCGCACGGAATCTCGCCGTCGACGTCCTCGCCGGGCTCGCGGACGGCGAGGACGTCAGCGGGGACGACGAGGACGTCAGCGAGGAGCGGTCATGAGCAGGCCGCCCGCCGTGCTGGGTGCGCCCGCCGAACGGCGGGAGGCACGCGAGAAGGTCGCCGGCGCGGCACGCTACGCCGCAGAACACACCCCGTCCGGCTGCGTGTACGGCTGGCCCGTGCCCGCCGCGATCCCCCGCGGCCGCGTCACGTCGCTCGGCACAGCGGAAGTACTGGACATGCCCGGTGTGCTGGCGGTGCTCACCCACGAGAACGCCCCCCGCCTCGGGCAGCCGGACGACCCGACCCTCCGTCTCCTCCAGGACGACCGCGTGCCGCACAGGGGCTGGTACATCGCCCTGGTCCTGGCCGACACCCTCGAGAACGCCCGTGCCGGCGCCGCCGCCCTACGCGTCGGCTACGAGACCGAGGAACACGACGTACGGCTCACCGAGTCCCATCCGGACGTCTACACGCCCGAGGAGGCCAACGGGGGCCATCCCGCGGTGCGTGAGAGGGGCGACTTCGAGGGCGCGTACGCGGCGGCCGACGTCCGCGTCGACACCTCCTACCGGCTCACCGCGCTGCACAACCATCCGATGGAGCCGCACGCGGCCACCGCCCACTGGCACGAGGGCCGGCTGACGGTCCGGGACTCGAGCCAGGGTTCCGGAGCGGTCAGGGACGCCCTGGCCCAGTTGTTCGGGCTGGACAGGAAGCAGGTCACCGCGGTGTCCGAGCACGTCGGTGGCGGCTTCGGATCGAAGGGGACGCCCCGGCCGCCGGTGGTGCTGGCCGCGATGGCCGCACGTCACACCGGGCACCCGGTGAAGGTGGCCCTGCCGCGCCGTCAGCTGCCCGCCGTCGTGGGCCACCGGGCGCCGACACTGCATCATGTCCGCCTGGGCGCCGGCGCCGACGGCCGGATCACGGCTCTCGCCCACGAGGTGGTCACCCAGACCTCGCGGGTGCGGGAGTTCGTGGAGCAGGCCGCCGTCCCGGCCCGGGTCATGTACGTCTCCCCCGCCAGCCGGACCGCGCACCGGGTGGTGGCCCTCGACGTGCCGACCCCGTCGTGGATGCGCGCCCCCGGCGAGGCGCCCGGAATGTACGCCCTGGAGTCGGCGATGGACGAACTCGCCGTCGCCACCGGACTGGACCCGGTCGAGCTGCGGCTGCGCAACGAACCGGCGGCCGAGCCCGACTCGGGGCTTCCGTTCAGCAGCAGGAACCTCACCGCCTGCCTCCGCCGTGGCGCCGACGTCTTCGGCTGGCAGGACCGCGACCCACGTCCGGGCGTCACCCGGGAAGGCGACCTACTGCTCGGCACCGGCGTCGCGGCGAGCACCTACCCCGTGCTGATCGCCCCCTCCACGGCCACCGCCCACCTGGGGCACGACGGCGTCCACCGCATCCGGGTCAACGCCACCGACATCGGCACCGGCGCCAGGACCGTGCTCGCGCAGATCGCCGCGGACGCGCTGAACACACCGCTGGAGACGGTGACCGTCGAGATCGGCAGCTCCGACCTGCCTGCGGCGCCGCTGGCCGGCGGATCGTCCGGAACGGCCTCCTGGGGCTGGGCCGTCCACAAGGCCTGCACCCTCCTGGCCAAGCGCCTCGCGGACCTCCGCGGCCCGCTGCCGGCGGAGGGCGTGACCGTGTCGGCCGACACCAGGGAGGAGACGGGCAAGGAGCCCGCCCACGCGCGGCACGCCTTCGGCGCCGTCTTCTGCGAGGCGCAGGTGGACACGGTGACGGGCGAGGTGGCGGTGCGCCGGATGCTCGGCGTGTTCGCTGCGGGCCGCATCCTCAACGCGCGTACCGCGCGGTCCCAGTTCATCGGCGGGATGACGATGGGCATCGGCATGGCGCTGATGGAGGGCAGCACGATGGACGAGCGCTTCGGGGACTTCGCGGAGTGCGATCTCGCCTCGTACCACGTGCCCGTCTGCGCCGACGTGCACTCCGTCGAGGCGCAGTGGATCGAGGAGGACGACCCGTACCTCAATCCGATGGGCAGCAAGGGCATCGGTGAGATCGGCATCGTCGGCACGGCGGCGGCGGTGGCGAACGCGGTGCACCACGCGACGGGCGTCCGGCTGCGCGAGCTGCCGCTGACCCCCGACAAGATGCTGCACGCGCTCGAGAAGGCTCCGGCTCTCAGCGGCCGGGGCCGCTGACGCCTGCGGCGTCGTGGAGCACGTCGACGAGCATCCGCAGGGTCATCAGCCGGGTGGACACGTTGCGTCTGCTGGGGTGGTAGCTCCCGAACAGATGCAGCTCCGACCGGTCGTCGTCGCCCGGCAGGACGACATGGGCGCCGTGCCCGAACGCGGGGCGCGGCCTGGGCAGTCGGCGGCCGGTGGCTTCGAGGACGGGCAGCAGGGCCTGCCATCCGAAACCGCCGAGGACGACGATCGCGCGCAGGTTCGTCAGCAGTGACAGCTCGGTCGCCAACCAGGGGCGGCAGGTGTCCCGCTCGGCGGTCGTCGGCCTGTTCTGCGGCGGCGCGCAGTGGACGGGCGCGGTGACGCGCACGCCGTGCAGGACGAGGCCGTCGCCGCGATGCGTGGACGTGGGCTGTGAGGCGAGCCCGACGGCGTGGAGAGCGGCGAACAGCAGGTCGCCGGAGTCGTCCCCGGTGAACATGCGGCCGGTGCGGTTCCCGCCGTGGGCGGCGGGGGCGAGGCCGACGACGGCGAGCGACGCGTCGGCGGGGCCGAAGCCCGGCACCGGCCGGCCCCAGTACTCCCAGCCGGAGAAGGCCGCACGCCGGTCCGTGGCGACCTGCTCCCGCCAGGCGACGAGTCTCGGACAGGCGCGGCACCGGCTGACGGCCTCGTCCAGTTCGCCGAGTCCGCCGCACCGGGGCGCGGTCCGCGCCGGGAAGCCGGGGTCTTCGGTTCGCGGGCCGGTCGCGTCGTGCCTGTCCATGGGGCCACGTTAGTCCGGGGCGGCGGGAGGCAGGGGTTGGTGAGCGTGCAGGTCGGGGCGGCCTCGAGATCACGGGGTGGGGCCGCCGCCCCTCGTTCCGGTGGTCTGTGACCACCGCGCGGCGAGCAGCAGGGCGATGTCGTCGGGGCGGTCGGGGTTCTGGCGGGCCTCGTTGATGAGTCGGTCGGCGGTGTCCGACAGCGGGGCGTATCCCAGTTCGGAGAACGTGTGCCGCAGTCTTTCGATGCCCAGGTCGATGTCGGTGCCCGGCTGTTCGACGAGGCCGTCGGTGAACAGGGCGAGCACCGCACCGGGTTCCAGGGCCAGTTCCGTGACGGGGTAGACGGCGCGGGCGTCCACGCCGAGGACCACTCCGCCCGGCAGGGCGAGCACGTCCGTGCGGCCGTCCGGGTGCCGCAGCAGGGGCTGGAGATGGCCGGCGCGGACGGCGTCCGCGCGGCCGGTGGCCGGGTCGAGCACGATGTAGCAGCAGCTGGCGAAGAGGCCGGGGTCGAGGTCGATGAGCAGCCGGTTGGTACCGGTCATCACCTCCACGGGAGTGTGGCCGCTGACGGCGAGGGCCCTTACCGCGCTGCGCAGTTGCCCCATGGTGGCGGCCGCCTGGACGCCGTGGCCCTGTACGTCCCCGATGATGAGCGCCATCCCCCTGCCGGTGTCGATGACGTCGTACCAGTCGCCGCCGACCTCCATGCCCTGGGTGCCCGGCAGGTGCCGGGCCACCGTGTCGAGCCCCTCGACGGCGGGCAGCCGGTGCGGGAGCAGGGCGTCCTGGAGGCCGCGGGCGAGCGCCGCCTCCGAGTCGTAGCGGCGGGCCCGTTCGAGGGCCTGGGCGATGAGTCCGGCGAGCGCCGTGAGGACGGTGCGCTCCTCCGGGCTGAACCCGCGGGGCTGGTCGAAGCCGAGGATGCAGGACCCGACGGGGCGGCCGGAGGCGATCAGCGGCAGGAAGGCCCGGGCGCCGACGTGCGCGTCCATGGGGATGCCGGGGTAGGCGGCGGCGAGGTTCTGCATCGACTCGAAGAACAGGGGCCGGCCGGAGGTGAGGGTCTCGACGCCGGGTAGTTTCGTGTCGAGGCCCACTCCGTCGAAGCGGTTGAGGAAGCCCCTGGGGAACCCGGTCTCCCAGGCCAGGTAAAGATGGCGGTTGCTGAGCAGATAGATCGCCAGTTGCCGGCCGCCGAACGCGGGCAGCAGTTCCTCGGTGACCACCGCGGAGACCTGCCGTGCCGTGACCGCCTCGGTGAGCGCGATGGCGAGGGCGACCGGGCGGTACAGGGCCACGGCCCGGTCCGCCGGTGAACCGAGACCCGCGCCGGGTGCGGCCAAGGATCCCGGGGCGTAGGTGGGCTGTTCGCCCGCGTCGAGGGTGATGGTGAGACCGTCGAGGCTGGAGTAGAGGGTGACGGACAGCCATTCGCCGGTTCCCTTGAGCAGGAAGTGGACCGGGTCGGGCGAGAGCAGCGCCGCCCGGTAGTGGTCCTCGTGGGCGGCCTGCCCGAACGAGTCGACGGCCTCCCACAGGACCCGTCCGATCATATGGGCGCGCGGCTGTCCGAGAAGCCTCTCCGCGTGCTCGTTCATGTACGAGATGCGTCCGAGGCGGTCGACGGAGCAGATGCCCACCGGAAGCCGGTCGGCGGCCTCGGGGACGACCGGTCCCGCGCCGAGGTCGACCAGGTACCCGGTCAGGTGGGTGGCCGTCCCGTCGACCGTGGGGCGTCTGCGGCGGCCGGTGAGTTCGAGCAGGTGCGGCCGGCCGTCGGCGCCCTGGAGGCGCAGTCTGCGGGTGACCGGCCGGTCCGACTCGGCGGACCGGCGGGCCAGGGCCCACAGCCCGTAGGCGTCCTCCGGTTCGATCCGCGCGGCCACCGCCTCCACGGTGAGCGGCAGCTGTGAGGGGTCGGTGCCGAGAATGGTGCACCAGCCTTCGTCGCCGGTCACGGTGCCCGCCTCGAGGTTCCAGTCGAACGCGCCGATGCGCAGGGGCGGCGCGGTCAGCGACTGGAGGGTCACGGCCAGCGGTTCGGCGTCCCACTCGATACGCGGCCGGTCCGGCGCCATGGCGGCCAGCGTGGCGCCGAGCCGGTCACCCACTTCGTGGATGCGCCGCCGGTCGGCCTCGGAGACCGGCTGGCCGGGAGTGGCCGGCCGCAGCACGCCGATGACGCCGAAGTTCTCGCGCTCGTGGGAGATCGGCACGTACAGCGATCCGAAGGGGAAGGGCAGGCCGGCCATCAGCTGGGGGTAGCGGCGCATCGCCTCCTCCGCGTCGCCGAGGTAGACCGGCTGACCGGTGCGGTAGACGTCCGAGTGCGGGAAGGGGCGGTTCACATGCATGCCCCACCAGTGCCGGAACAGCTTCGACGGCAGCCCGGCGATCACCGCCAGGCGCAGGAGTTCGGGTGCGGCGGACCGCAGGTACAGGCCGCCCGCGAAGCCGCCGACGGCCTCGATGGCGCTCACCTCGGCCTGGGCGAGGACCATGGCGAGTTCGTCCGCCTGCGGGTCGCGGCCGTGCTTGTGCACGGGGTCCGGGCCTTCCTCGGCGGGGGCCTCGGGCACGTCTTCGCCGTACCGGGTCACCCTGCCAGCATGCTCCCGGCCGTACGGGCGGCGCATCTCCTCGACGCTCGTCGGCGGGGGGCCGGCGCCCGCGTGGACGATCACCCTGACCGGCGCGGCCGGTGGGCTATGTTGAGCAGGAGTTGGACATAGAAGGGGGCACACCGGTGCCATCAGGGCAGCAGGAACGTGCGCAGGCCGCCGCGATCACCCCGGGCGGACCGCCCGAGGAGCAGCAGCCCGCTCCCGCGGAGCGGGTGCTCGCACTGCTCGGCGGCCACCGTCTCTCCCCTGGTCAGCGGCGCATCGCGCAGTACATCATCGACCACCTGACCGAGGCCGCGTTCCTGTCGATCACCGACCTCGCGGAGCGGGTCGGGGTCAGCCAGCCGTCGGTGACACGGTTCGCGACGTCCCTCGGCTACAGCGGCTATCCGGCACTGCGGGAGGCGTTGCAGCCGATCGCGCTGAGCGCGGTGGCCGGCTCGCCGGAGACCCGTGCGGAGATCCGCCGCAACGAGCTCCAGGCGGCCGTCGACGCCGAGATCCAGAACCTCGAGAACCTGCGGCGGGTGCTGGCGGACACCGACCGGGTGCTCGGCATCGGCCGGGAGCTGGCTCTGTCGATGCCGCTGACGGTTCTCGGGCTGCGGATCTCCGTCTCGCTCGCGGAGTACTTCGCGTACGCCGCGCGCCGTATCCACCCCGATGTGCGGCTGGTGACCCGGGGCGGCAGCGTGGCCTACGACGCGCTGCTGCAGTCCCGGGAGGCGGGCGGGACCTGGGTGCTGGCCTTCGCGATGCCCCGGCACGCCAATGAGACGCTGGCGGCGCTGCGGGCGGCCCGCCGCACCGGTCTGCGCATCGCGCTGATCACCGATCTGACGCTGGGGCCGCTGGTGGACGAGGCCGATGTGACGCTGACGGCGGGGACGGGGTCACGGCTGGTGTTCGACTCGTACGCGGCTCCCGGGGTGCTGTCCGCAGCGGTGCTGCAGGCCATGGCGGACGCCGATCCGGAGCGGACGCAGGTGCGGCTGGAGGGCTACGAGCAGGTGGCGGATCAGCACGACTTCTTCCTGGACGACTGAACCGCCTGGCTTTCGGTGCTCGAACCGGTCTCTTACCGGTATTTTTCATGCCCAGCGGTGCATGAAATTTTTCATACCCTTGCGTACTCGACGGTATATATATTTACTGCTCCTGGCGCCGGTGTCCTCCGTAGCCATGAGGGCCGCACCCGAGCCCTCACCAACCGAACACCCGGGTCGGCGCTCCCTCCTCGTGCCGTCCTTTGGTGTTCAATCCGGGCTCCGCATTCCGCCGCGGACGCCCTCGGCGGTCCCGGTCAACCCCTGGGCCGGGACCGCCGCACATCTCTCGATCAGAGTTCATCGGCACCACCCGGAGCGACGACGAATGTCCCGAACCCTCTCCCCGGTCGATCCGGACTGGCCGTGCCAGGTGAAGGCCCCCGGCAGCCACGACTGGGAACGGACCGCCGCGCGCTGGCTGCGCGATCTGCTGCCGGCCCGTTACGCCGGCTACTCGACGCTCAACAGGCACCCCGTCCTGCTCGCCCGGCACGCGCAGCTGCAGATACAGCACGAGATGCGGGCGGTACGGGCCGCCCTGCAGACCTCCCGGTGCGAGCTGCCGCCGCTGGGCGTGGCGGAGACCGTCATCGAGAACACCATCCGGCTGTACGCGGTCGAGCTCGAGCAGCTCGGCCGGCTGGCCCGCGGGGTCAGGCTCGTCGGCGACGCCCTCCTCACGGGCGGCGGCGGCACGCACCGCAGGCGGTAGCGCCCTGCTCCCCGTTCACGCCAGCTGCCGCCGTACCAGTCCGTGGAGCCGGCCGCCCGCGTCGGCGAGCAGCTCGGCGGGCCTGCCCTCCTCGACGACCCGGCCCTCCTCCATCACGATCACCCGGTCCGCGTCCATCACGGTGGACAGCCGGTGGGCGATCACGACCCTGGTGGCGTCCAGCCGGCGGGTGCTCTCGATGACGACGCGCTGCGTCTCGTTGTCGAGCGCGCTGGTGGCCTCGTCGAAGAAGAGGATGCGCGGCCGCCGCACCAGCGCCTGAGCGATCATCAGCCGCTGCCGCTGACCGCCGGAGATCGCCCCGCCGGACGAGATCAGGGTGTGCAGGCCCATCGGCATCCGCTTGATGTCCTCCGCCAGCCCCGCCATTTCCGCCGCCTCCCAGACCTCGTCCTGCGTGAAGGTCTCCGCGCCACAGATGCAGTCGAGGATCGAGCCGGTGAGCGGCTGGGCGTTCTGGAGCACCACACCGCACTGCCGGCGCACGGCGGCGGGGTCCAGCGCGGCCAGGTCCTGGCCGTCGTAGAGGACCGTGCCGGAAGCGGGCCTGTCGAAGCCGATGAGCAGCCGCAGCAAGGTCGACTTGCCGCATCCGCTCGGGCCGACGATCGCCACGAACTCGCCCTGCCGCACCTGGAGCGACACGTCGTCGAGGACCGGCGGGCCGTCGTCGGCGTACCGGAATGTGAGTTTCCTGGCCTCGATCGCGCCGGACAGGGTGCCGGGCTGCGCACTCGATCCGCGCACCTCGGGGGCCTCGTCGAGGATGGGGCGCACCTGCTCGAACATGGGCAGTGCGGCGGCGGCCGACACCAGCACGCCGGTGAGCTGGGTGACGGAGGTCAGCAGCATGGTGACGGCGGTGCTGAAGGTGAGGAACTCGGCGGCGGACATGGAGCCGCGTGCCGGTCCTGCGAGCAGCATGAACATGATGAGCGAGCACAGCGGCAGATAGACCGCGTCCAGCACGGTGGTCAGGTTCTTGATCCGGCCGACCCGCTGCTGGAGTTCGCGGGAGCGGGCGAACTGCCGCGCCCAGGCCGCGTAGGCGAAGCTCTCCGCCGCGGCGACGCGGAGCTTGGGCAGGCCGCGCAGGGTCTGGAACGCCTGGTTGTTGAGCTTGTTGGAGAGTTCCACCAGCTTGCGCTGCCAGCGGACCTGCCACAGCCCCATGCCGAGGAACACCGCGCCGATGACGAGCAGCATGCCGATGGCCGCGAGCGCCAGCGGAACGCTGTACCAGAGGAGCAGCACGACGTTCATCGCACCGAGGGTGGTGGACTGCAGGGCCACGGGGCCGATGCCGGACAGGACGCGGCGTATCGAGCTGATGCCCATGGCCGCGCTCGCCAGCTCCCCGGTCGACCGCTCGGCGAAGAACGTGGTCGGCAGGCGCAGGAGCCTGTCCCAGACGGCGGGTTGGAGGGTGCTCTCGATCCGGCCCTCCATCCGCAGGACGGTGAGGTTCTGCAGCAGCATGAACGCGGCGGAGACGATGCTGGTGACCATGAGGGCGAACGAGACCTGCACGATCAGGCCGCTCTCGGCCTTGGGGACGTACACACCGAGGATCTGTCCGGTCGCGATCGGCACCAGCGCGCCGAGCCCGACGGTGACGAGGCCGGCCAGGGCCAGGTTCCGCAGGTCCTTGCGGCTGCCGCGGATGCTGAAGCGGGCCAGCCGCCAGATGCTCGCGGGCCGCTCGGGCAGCGGCCGGTAGAACATGACGGCGCGTTCCTCGAACTCGTCCGCGTTGTCGCTGCCGACCCGGGTGCGGGAGCCGGTGAGCGGATTGACCGCTTCGTAGCGTCCGCGGCGCCAGATCAGGGCGACGGGGGCGCCGGAGGCGGCCCGGTGGCCCACCAGCGGGCCGGCGTCGGTGCGCCACCAGCGGCCCTGGAGACGGACGGGCCGGGTGCGGAGACGGGAGGCGACGGCGATGCGTTCGACGGGGCCGACGCGGTCGTCCGCCGCGCCGCTCCGCGGGGGTTCGGTGAGCGCGATCCCGGTGGCGGCGGCGACCTGCCGGCACACCGCCAGCAGCGTGTCGTCGCCGTCCGTGCCTCCGGCACCGCGTGCGGCGCGGTCCGGCCTGCCGATGGAGGCGAGCAGCGCCTCGTCGGCCCGGGCGCGCACATCGGCGCCGGCCTTGATTCCGGCGGCCGTCCGGTCCTCGTGCGCACGCTCCAGCGCTTCGATCCAGCCGTCAACCGCGGACAGCAGCCGGTACTGCTGGTTCACCATGCTCTGCCACATGGCGCCCTCGACGAGCAGGTCGCCCGCCGCCTCCGCGCTGTAGGAGGCCCCGTACTGCACGCTGCCCGGCTCGACCTGCATCCACAGGATGTCGTCGTCGGCCATGGCCTCCTCGCCGGCCGGACGGCCCTCGAGCGGCGCCTCGAAGAGCACCCCGAGACCGCGGCCGACACCGAGCCCGAAGGCGTACTCGAGCTGGGTGGCCGCCGTCCGGCCGTACGGGTCCTGATACGCGGGCGGGTACGCCTGGTCCGGTACGTACAGCTCCCGCAGCGGGATCCGTTGCAGCACGCAGTCCTGCGAGGGCCGGCCCGTCAGGGTGTGCCGTGGTCCCTCGACCGGGCCGAGGAGCAGCGTGCCCGGTTCGAGCCGGCCGAGGAAGTGCCAGTGGCCTTCTTCCGCCGCGTCGACGGCGAACAGGTCCAGGGCGCCGGCCATGACGAGCCACATCACCTGCGGTCCCTCGAGGTGCAGGCTGCGCAGGCCGCTGGTGTCGACGGGCACGCCGAGGCCGCCGAGTGCGTGGAGCACCGCGTCGGACTGCTCGTGGGCCTGGTGGAAGGCGGTGGCCGCCGGGGGTACGGATGACACGTCAGTGCTCCTTGACGAGTTCGGCGTACGGCCCCTGGGCGGCGACCAGTTCCTCGTGGCGGCCCCGTTCGACGACCGCGCCGTGGTCCAGCACGACGATCTCGTCGCTGTCGCGCACGGTGCTCAGCCGGTGGGCGATGACCACGCACGCGCAGCCCCGCCGGCGGAGGTTGTCGATGATGACGCGCTCGGTCTCCGCGTCCAGGGCGCTGGTGACCTCGTCGAGCACCAGGATGCTGGGCCGGCGCACCAGGGCGCGGGCGATCTCGAGACGCTGGCGCTGTCCGCCGGAGAAGTTGCGGCCGTCCTGTTCGACGCGGCTGTGGATGCCTTCGGGACGGCGCATGATCACGTCGTGCACGGCCGCGTCCCGTAGAGCGCTCTCCACGGCCTCGTCGGGGATGGAGGGGTCCCACAGGGTCACGTTGTCGCGCACGGTGCCCTCGAACAGGAAGATGTCCTGGTCGACGAAGGAGACGGAGGCGGCGAGCGCCCCGCGGGGGATGTCCGCCAGCAGCCGGCCGTCGATCCGGATGGTGCCCTCCCACGGGGTGTAGAGACCCGATATCAGCCGGGAGACGGTGGACTTGCCGCTCCCGGAGCCGCCGACGAGGGCGACCTGCCGGCCGGGGCCGACGGTCAGCGAGAAGCCGCTCAGCAGCGGCGCGTCGAGTGGGCTGTAGCCGAAGGTGATGTTCTCGAGCGTCACATGTCCCTTGAGCCGGCGGCTGCTCGGGTCCGGTTCCTCGCGGGAGTAGAGGGGATCGACGGGGAAGCTCTCGACGTCCTTGAGCCTGGCGACGTCCGCGGCGAAGTCCTGGATCCGGCCGGCCACTCCGTTCAGCCTGGTGATCGGTGCAGTGAAGCGGGCCACCAGCGCCTGGAAGGCGACAAGGAGACCGATCGATATATGGCCTTCCACGGCCCGCAGACCACCGATCCACAGGATGAGGGCGCTGTTGAGTGTGGCGAGGGTCGGTGCCACGACGGCCAGGACCGCGCTGGGCACACCGAGACGCTGCTGCACGTCCAGGGTGGTGGCGTGCTGGCCGGCCCACCGGCGGAAGAACCCGTTCTCCCCGCCGGTCGCCTTCATGGTCTCGATCAGCTGCAGGCCGGTGTACGAGGTGTTGGTGAGCCGGGCACTGTCGGCGCGCAGTTTCTGGGTGTGGGTGGCGCGCAGCCCGATGACGATGCGCATCGCCACGACGTTGAGCAGGGCGATCAGCACACCGACGACGGTGAGCTGGGGATCGTAGCTCCACAGGAGCGCGGCGTAGAGGATCACCACCACGCCGTCGACGGCGGCCGCCGCGAGGTCACGCGCGAGGGTCTCCGCCACAGCGTCGTTGGACTGCAGCCGCTGCACCAGGTCGGCCGGGCTGCGCTGGGCGAAGAAGGTGACGGGCAGCCGCAGGAGATGGCGCAGGAAGCGGGCGCTGCCGAGGGTGGAGGAGATGATCCGCCCGCGCAGCAGGTTCGCCTGTTGGAGCCCGGTGAGCACGGCCGTCAGCGCCACCGTCGCCGCCATGGCGGCGAACAGGGTCCCGAGCAGCGAGGTCTGCCCGCCGATCAGGAACATGTCGATGTAGGTGCGGCTGAGCGCCGGCACGGCCGCGCCCACCGCGACGAGGAGGAGGCTCGCGAGGAAGGCGGCGAAAAGTGTGCCCGCGGTGCCGCGCATCCTGGCGGGGACCGCCGCCATGACGCCCGGCTTGCGCCCGCCCTTGCGGAAGTTGCGGTCCGGCTCGAAGACCAGGGCCACCCCGGTGAAGCTGGTGTCGAAGTCCTCCGGGGGAACGAAACGGCGCCCCTTGTCGGGGTCGTTGATGTGTACCCCGCGGCGGCCGAACCTGCGTCCCGTGCCTTCGTAGACGACGTAGTGGTTGAACTCCCAGAACAGGATGGCGGGCGGCTGCACCTCGGCGAGCGCGGTCGCCTCCATCTGCATGCCCTTGGCGGTAAGGCCGTAACTGCGGGCCGCCTTCAGGACGTTGCTGGCGCGTGAGCCGTCGCGGGAGACGCCGCAGGCGATGCGGAGCTCCTCCAGCGGCACATGGCGGCCGTAGTGGGAGAGCACCATCGCGAGCGCGGCCGCCCCGCACTCCACGGCCTCCATCTGGAGCACGGTGGGGGTGCGCACCGAACGGGGCCTGCTGCCGCGCCGCTGTTGCTTGCGGCGGGGCGGCGGCGCGGCGCGGCGCGTCCCGCGGCGGCCGCTCGGCGTGGCCGCCTCCGGCCGGTGCCTGCCGCGGCCTGCCGGCGGCAACTGCTGCTGGGGACGGTGTGCGTCGTTCTCGGTCCGGGTCACGGCAGCAGCCAATCGATCGGGCGCTGCTCGGCCAGGTGGACGGCGCCGCCGGTCAGGGTCATGGATTCGAGCGCGTACGGCGGCCCGTCGGACGACGACCACCGGTAACCGGACCCCGTGTCGGGGGCGGTGTCCAGTTCGACCAGTACGGAGACGGGCTGGCCGGAGCGGGAGAACTGCTCACCCAGCTGGCTGCTGCCGAGGAACGCGGTGATCCGCTGACTGCTCTGGGCGGTCCTGCCGACCGTCTTGACCCGCCCGCGCAGTACGCCGTACTTCTGTGTGGCCACGGACTGGACGCTCAGGTCGACCTTGGCGCCGACGGGCACGGTGGAGGCGCTCTCGGCGGGCAGGTACAGCACGGCCATCAGGGGGTCGTCCCGCTTCTCGATCCGTTCGACGGCCGCGACGTCCGCGCCTGGGGTGACGACGGAGCCGATCGCGGTGACGAGGGTGGTCAGCCGGCCGGCGGCGATGGCGCGCACGACGGTGTCGCCTTGCGGGGTGCTGACCTTCAGCAGGGGGGCGTCGGCGCGGAGCCTGTCGCCCTCCTGGGCAAGGACCTCCGTGACCTGGCCGGCGACCGGGCTCTGCAGCACGTAACTGCCCTGGGCGTGGGTGAGGATGCCCGGCGCGTCCAGCGTGGAGGACACTTTACCCATCACCGCCCACACACTCGCGGCGATCACGACCACGACGGTGACGGTGAGAACGAGCAGCCCCTGCGGACGGGCGAAACGGACCGGAAGGTCGATCTCTTCCGGTGACTGCAGCTTGGAAAGGGCCTGTTGGCGGAACTGCACGATGCTCTTCCCTCAACTGCCTGGGGTTACGGGGGAACCGGGCGCTGTCCGGCCGCACTCCGTGCGGGGACGGGCCCGTGCGCGGGGCGGTGGCGCCACAACCACGCGCGGCCGTGTGCCCCGGAACCTGGCCGGCTCCGGGGCACACGGCTCGGCAATGCCGGCAGAGGGGTGCCGGCGAGCCGCGGGGTCTTACAGGCCGGCGACGAGACCGGTGACCGGGCCGGTGAGGGCCGCGGTGTTGATGCCGGTGGCACCCTCGACGACGCCCGTCACGGTGGCGACGGTGCCGGAGACCGGGGCGATGCTGTCAAGGGCGGCGGTGGCGTTGCTCACCGTGGCGCTGTGGAGACCGCCGGCGATGTTGTCCAGCTCGGAGTCGGCGATCTCCTGGGTGGGGACGAAGCTCATGAGAAGTTCCCTTCGGATGGATATGTAGATAACGCAGCGCCCGGCACGAAAAGAGCGGTACCGGCCGCCTGGCGGGCGTGGGGGGATTCCCGGATCCGGGAACCCTTCTTCGAATCCCGCGGTGCGAAGGATCAAAGCACGTAAGGCCGTTGAGCAGCCAATCACGCGAAGCGGATTCTCAGCGAGAACGGCACCTGATTGCCGCCTCGTGGACGTCCCTACATGAATTGGCGCCAGGTCCTTCACGACATCACCAGATCCGCGCGCCGGGTACGCGGCCGGTCATCCCGCAGAGAACTGGACATTCCCGCACAGACACCGATAGCCGCAGGTCAGGGTGGAGGCAGGAGGGAGGTCCCGAGTTGGGAGACGGTGTGCCGCCTGAGCATTCGGTGTGCAGATTCATTGAAGGAGGAGGTTTTTTGACGGCACCTCACAAAGCCTTCACACCGGGGCGGGGCGGTGCCGCAGCACACTCGGCACAACTCTCCGCGATCGAGTTATCGCGCAATTGCGGAGAGTTGCGCCGGGTGTTGTTCAGGCGCCGTTCGGCGTCGATTTGGCAGCAGGGGCGGTGATTTGTGCGTGCAACGCCGCGGCATAGGCCTCGTCCGGGTCGAGCCGGCGCAGTTCCTCCGCGATGAGCTCCGCGGTGCTGCGTACTTTGAGTGCGAGGACCCGGGAGGGCTGCCCTGGGATGGTGAGCCGGGCGACGGGCCCCTCCGGCCGGTCGACGTGGATCTCTCCGTCTTCGGTGCGGAGCCGGACCGCGGTGACGACCGGCCCGTCGGTGACGACCTGCTCGACCGGCACCTTCAGCCGGTCGGCGAACCAGCGGGCGAGCAGTTCGGCGCTCGGGTTGTCGGCCTCGCTCTCGACCACCGCGGAGACGACCTCGGCACGGGCCTGGTCCAGCGCGGCGGCCAGCATGGAACGCCACGGGGTGAGCCTGGTCCAGGCGAGGTCGGTGTCGCCCGGCTCGTATCCGGACGCTCGGGCGTCGAGCTCCTCGATCGGCCGCTCAACCGCGTACGCGTCGGTGATGCGCCGCTGTGCGAGGGCGCCCAGCGGATCCTTGGCCGGGACCGGCGGGGCGTCCACCGGCCACCAGACGACGACGGGGGCGTCGGGCAGCAGCAACGGCAGCACCACCGAGTCCGCGCGGTGGGTGAGTTCGCCGTGCAGCCGTAGCAGCACGGTCTCGCCGGCTCCGGCGTCGCTGCCGAGTCGCACCTCGGCGTCGAGGCGGGTGTCGTTGCGGTCGCGCGGCGAGCGGGCGTGGCGCTTGATGACGACGAGAGTGCGGGAGGGGTGTTCGCGGGAGGCGTCGCCCGCCGCCTTGATGGCGTCGTAGGCGTTCTCCTCGTCGGTGACGATGACAAGGGTGAGCACCATGCCGACGGCGGGGGTGCCGATGGCCCGGCGGCCCCGGACGAGCGCCTTGTTGATCTTGCTGGCCGTGGTGTCGGTGAGGTCGATCTTCATGGCCTTCGCCAGCTCCGTCCGTCTCGTGCGAGCATGTCGTCCGCTTCGGCGGGCCCCCAGGTGCCGGCCGGGTACTGCGCCGGCTTGCCGCTGCGGTCCCAGAACTCCTCGACGGGGTCGAGGATCCGCCAGGACTCCTCCACCTCCTCCGTCCGCGGGAAGAGGTTGGCGTCTCCCAGCAGCACGTCGAGGATGAGGCGCTCGTACGCCTCGGGGCTGGACTCCGTGAACGACTCGCCGTAGGCGAAATCCATCGTCACGTCGCGCAGCTCCATCGATGTACCCGGCACCTTGGAGCCGAACCGCACGGTCACGCCTTCGTCCGGCTGGACGCGGATGACCAACGCGTTCTGGCCGAGTTCCTCGGTCGCCGTGGAGTCGAACGGCGAGTGCGGGGCGCGCTGGAAGACGACCGCGATCTCGGTCACACGCCGGCCGATCCGTTTGCCGGTGCGCAGATAGAAGGGGACGCCCGCCCACCTGCGGTTGTCGATCTCCACCTTGATCGCGGCGTACGTGTCGGTCCTGGAGTCGGGAGCGATGCCCTCTTCCTGGAGGTAACCGACGACCTTCTCACCACCCTGCCAGCCCGCCGTGTACTGCGCACGCACGGTGGACCGGGCCAGGTCCGCCGGCAGCTTGACGGCCTTGAAGACCTTGAGCTTCTCGGTGACGAGGGACGCGGCGTCGAACGCGGCCGGCTCCTCCATGGCGGTCAGCGCCAGCAGTTGCAGGAGGTGGTTCTGGATCACGTCACGGGCTGCGCCGATGCCGTCGTAGTAGCCGGCCCGGCCGCCGATGCCGATGTCCTCGGCCATCGTGATCTGCACATGGTCGACGTACGACCGGTTCCAGATCGGCTCGAAAAGGGAGTTGGCGAACCGCAGCGCCAGGATGTTCTGGACGGTCTCCTTGCCCAGGTAGTGGTCGATACGGAAGACCTCGTCGGGCGCGAACACCTCGTGCACGATCTCGTTGAGGTCGCAGGCGCTCGTCAGGTCGTGGCCGAACGGCTTCTCGATGACCGCGCGCCGCCAGGAGCCCTCGGGTGCGTCGGACAGGCCGTGGTCCTTCAGCTGCTGGACGACCTCGGGGAAGAACTTCGGCGGCACGGAGAGGTAGAAGGCGAAGTTGCCGCCGGTGCCCTGGGCCCTGTCGAGGTCCTCGACGGTCGACCTGAGCTGCTCGAACGCGGTGTCGTCACCGAAGTCGCCCTGGACGAACCTCATCCCCTCCGAGAGCTGCCGCCACACCTCCTCACGGAACGGCGTGCGGGCGTGGTCCCTGACGGCCTGGTGGACCACCTCGGCGAAGTCCTGGTCCTGCCACTCCCGGCGGGCGAAGCCGACGAGCGAGAAGCCCGGTGGCAGCAGTCCGCGGTTGGCCAGGTCGTAGACGGCCGGCATCAGCTTTCTGCGCGACAGGTCCCCGGTGACGCCGAAGATGACCAGTCCGGAGGGGCCGGCGATACGGGGGAGCCGCCTGTCCAGCGGGTCCCTCAGCGGATTGACCCAGCCGCCGTCGGGCGGCATCTGCCGGCGCCGCTGCCGCGAGCTCTCCTGCGACCTGTTCTGTGACATGGGGTCAGGCCTCCCTGCGCCTACGGCGTTCGGATGCGTCGCTTCCGAGCATCGCATCTCCCACTGATCATGCCGGGGCTCACACACCCGTCGGTGCGACTTCCGTGCAAGGGGATTGACCCACCGATTTACCAGGCTCTAGGTTCCACAGAAAATTGCGGAGCTACTTTCGAAACTTTCGAAGACAGGAGCCCTGCTGGGCTTTCCGGACGCTCCGCCCCACCGAAGGGGAACATCCCGTGCTCAAGGTGACCCGTGCCCTGGCGATCAGCGCCGCAACGGCAGGACTTCTCGCCACCTTCACGCTGCCCGCCGCCTCCGCGGGCGCCCCGGCCGGCGCCGCGGGTGCCGGCGAGGAGACCGTGGCGCCCTGGAAGGGCGCCACGGGCATCCCGACCCTCGGCGCGCTCGGGAGGAAGGCCGGACTGCGGATCGGCACGGCCGTCGACACCTCGGCCCTCGCCACCGACAGCACCTACCGCGAGACGGTGGCCCGCGAGTTCTCCTCGGTCACCGCGGAGAACGTGATGAAGTGGCAGCTCACGGAGCCTGAGCGCGGCAAGCACGACTGGGCCGCCGCGGACGGGCTCGTCGACTTCGCCCGCTCCCACAAGCAACTCGTGCGCGGCCACACACTCGTCTGGCACAGCCAGCTGCCGGCCTGGGTGACCGAGGGCTCCTTCACACCCGAGGAACTCAGGGAGATCCTGCGCCGCCATGTCACCGAGGAGGTACGCCACTTCAAGGGCCGGATCTGGCAGTGGGACGTCGTCAACGAGGCGTTCAACGACGACGGGACGCTGCGCGACAGCATCTGGCTGCGCAACCTGGGCCCCGGATACATCGCCGACGCCTTCCGCTGGGCCCATCAGGCCGACCCGGGCGCGAAGCTCTACATCAACGACTACAACATCGAAGGCGTCAACGCGAAGAGCACCGCACTGTACGAGCTGGTGAAGCAGTTGCGCCGGGAGGGCGTGCCCGTCCAGGGGGTCGGCCTCCAGGGCCACTTCGCCGTTCAGTACGGCTTCCCCGGCGACGTCGCGGCCAACCTGAAGCGGTTCGACGATCTCGGTATGGAGAGCGCGATCACCGAGGCCGACGTCCGGATGCCGATGCCCGCCGACAGCATCAAGCTCCAGGCGCAGGCGCGCGGATACAGCGTGCTGCTGGGCGCCTGCCTCGTCACCAGGCGGTGCACCGACTTCACCCTCTGGGGCTTCACCGACAAGTACTCGTGGGTGCCCGGCACCTTCGAAGGCGAGGGCGCTGCCAACGTCCTCGACGAGAACTACGCGGTGAAGCCGGCGTTCGACGCCCTCCGCCAGGACCTGACCCTCGCCGGCCGCCGTCGCTGAGTCCTCGGTGCGAGAAGACATTCGTCAAGGAAAGGGCAGCATGCAACGGCACTCTCCGGGCGGCGCGAGCCGCAGAACGGTACTGGGACTCGGCCTCGGGCTGACCGCCCTGGCCACTCCCCTCGGCTCGGCGCTGCTGGCCCCCGGCGCGGCATGGGCCGCGCCGGGCGGCGGCACCGGGCGGGTGACGGACCCCGGCTCGTACATCTCCTTCGCACCGGAGCCGGGCGGCTTCCCGCTCGTCCGGGCGGGCAGAGCGGTCCCCGTCGTGGTGAGTTCCGCCGACCACGAAGGCGTCGTCCGCGTGGCGGGCGATCTGCGGGACGACATCGAAAGGGTCACCGGCGTACGGCCGGTGCTGCTCCAGGACGGTGTCCCGCGGCAGCAGGAGGTGGCGATCGTCGGCACCATCGGCCGCAGCCCGCTGATCGACGGGCTGATCGCGGCCGGCAAGCTCGATGTCCGCGGTATCGAAGGCAGGTGGGAGACGTCGCTGCAGACGGTCGTCGAGCACCCGATGCCCGGCGTCGACCGTGCCTTCGTGATCGCGGGCAGCGACCAGCGGGGCACGATCTTCGGCGCGTACGACGTCTCCCGCGGCATCGGCGTCTCCCCCTGGTACTGGTGGGACGACGTCGCGCCGCGCCGCCGCGACGCGCTGTACGTGCGCCGCGGCCGGCACACCCAGGGCACCCCGGCGGTGAAGTACCGGGGCATCTTCATCAACGACGAGAACCCGGCGCTCGGTACCTGGGCGCCCGCCTTCTTCGGACCGGGCAAGGCCCCCGGCTTCGAGGGCGGTTTCAACGCTGCCTTCTACGCCAAGGTCTTCGCGGTGATGCTCCGGCTCAAGGCCAACTACCTGTGGCCGGCGGTCTGGGGCCGGGCCTTCGCCGAGGACGACCCCCTGAACCACGCCACGGCCGCGATGTACGGCATTGTCATGGGCACCTCTCACGAGGCGCCCATGATGCGCGGCATCGAGGAGTGGAACCGGCACGCCGTCCCCGCGGTGCGCGACGAAGACGGCAACATCACCACGCCCGGCCACGACCCCTACGGCGGCACCGGCGAGTGGTCCTTCCGGCGCAACAAAGAGGCCGTCACGGCGTACTGGGCCGACGGGGTCCGCCGGATGAAGGACGAGGACTTCGAGGGCGTCATCACCCTCGGCATGCGCGGCAACGGTGACACGAGCCTGCCGGACGGCGACGCCATCGACCTGATGAGCGAGATCATCGCCACCCAGCGGACGATCATCACCGAGATCACCGGCAAGGACCCGGCGACCCTGCCGCAGGTGTGGACGCTGTACAAGGAGGTGCAGCGCTACTGGGACAGGGGGCTGCGGGTCCCCGACGACGTGACCGTCGTGCTCACCGACGACAACTGGGGCAACGTCCGCAAGGTGCCCTCACTCTCCACCGACGCGCGCGACGGCGGCTACGGCCTCTACTACCACTTCGACTATGTGGGAGTGGGCCGCAACTACAAGTGGGTCGACACCACCACGCTGCCGAACATGTGGGACCAGCTCAGCCAGTCCTTCGCGTACGGCAGCGACCGACTGTGGGTCACCAACGTCGGCGACCTGAAGGGCAACGAACTGCCCACGCAGTTCTTCATGGACTACGCGTGGAACCCGCGCCGCTGGGAGCTGGACCGGCTCCCCGAGTGGGAACTGGGCTACGCCCGGCAGAACTTCGGCGAACGCGAGGCCGCCGCGATCGCCGCCGTACTGGACCGCTACGCCCGGCTCCAGTCCCGGCGCAAGCCCGAACTACTCAACCGCAGAATCACCCTGGACCCGGCGAAAGACCTCGCCACGGACGACAGCGCCGTCGTCCACGACGACGAGGCCACCCCCTTCAGCCTCACCGACTACCGGGAACTGGAACGGGTCACGGAGGACTGGCGGCAGCTGGCCCAGGAGGCACGGGAGATCGGTCACCGGATACCGGCCGCCGACCAGGACGCGTGGTACCAGCTCGTCGGGTACGAGGTCGAGGCCACCGCCAACGTGTACGCGCTGCGCGAGGCCGAGTTCACCAACCTGCACTACGCGGCCCAGGGGCGGGCCCTCACCAACGAGCTCGCGGCCCGGGCGGAGGCGCGGCTCGCCGACGACTTCGCGCTGTCCGACCGGTTCGACAACGAGGTCGCGGGCGGCAAGTGGCGCGGCTTCCAGACCCAGCCGCACATCGGCTACGGCGATGTCGCCCGTTACGGGCCCGACGCGCCGTGGCAGCAGCCGGAGCTGAACCACGTCGCGCTGCCCGACGAGATCTTCCCCGCCGTCAAGCGCATCGAGCTGCCCGAGCGGCCGGAGATGGGTGTGGCGGTCGACGGCAGCGCGGCGTGGTGGCCGAACGAGGAGCAGACGCCCGCCACGCTGCCCGTCTTCAGCCCGTACCAGAGCCAGCCGGCCCAGTACATCGAAGTCTTCAACCGGGGCGGCGGTTCCTTCGACTACGAGGTCCGTACCGGCGCCTCGTGGCTGCGAGCCGACCGGCCGCGCGGCCGGGTCGGCACACAGCAGCGGGTGACCCTGCGCGTCGACTGGTCCAAGGCGCCCAAGGGCACCACCCGGCTGCCGGTGGATGTCCACGGCCCCGACGGCCGCACGGTGCGCGTCGAAGCGGTGATCGACAATCCGAGGGTGTCCCGTGCCCGGCTGTCCGGGTTCATCGAGGCGAACGGCTACGTCTCCATCGAGGCCGAGCACTACGCGAAGGCCGTGGGCAGCAGTTCGGTGACCTGGCAGCGCATCCCGGGCATCGGCCGCACAGGCGGCGGCATGGAGCCGTTCCCGGTGACGGCGGCGCGCCGCACCCCGGGCGACGGTCCCCATCTCCAGTACGAGCTGACCCTGTTCACCACCGGCCGGGTCACCGTGTGGGCGTACCTGTCGCCGCGGAACAACGTGCTGGCGACGGACGGGCTGAAGTACGCGGTGTCCTTCGACGACGACCGGCCCCGGACGGTGAACATCACGACGGCCACCGGATCCGACGACGGCACCATGAACCGCCGGTGGGCGCGCACCACCTCCGAGAACGTCAACCTCACCGGCACCGAGCACCGGATCGGCCGCCCGGGTCGGCATGTGCTCCGGTTCTGGATGGTCGACCCCACGGTGGTGCTGCAGAAGCTGGTCGTCGACACCGGCGGTCTGCGGCCCAGCTGTCTGGGGCCGCCGGAGAGCATGCGGCTGCGCTGAGGCAGACGGAGATCCCCGGGAACGGTCCGCTCCCGGGGATCTCCGGTGCCGTGCTCGAGGTCAGCCGGCGACCGGTTCGACGACGGTGGCGCAGTGCAGCGTGCGGTCGTGGCCGGCCGTCCGCTCCTGGCCGGTCAGGCGCAGCCGTACCGTGTGCCGGACGTCGCCGGGCGCGCTGGACGTCGCGAAGCGCAGCTCGAGGTCGCCCGGTTCGACGATCCGGCGCCCGCCGACGCCCGTGAAGGACGTCAGGTCGGCGTGGAAGCGGAAGCGGACCTCCGCCGCCCGGCCGGCCGCGAGCTCCACCCTGGCGTAGCCGATCAGCCGGACCTGCGGCCGGGTGGTCTGGGCGACAGGGTCGTGCAGATAGAGCTGGACGACCTCGGCGCCGTCACGGTCTCCTGTGTTGCGCACGACCACACCGATGTCCGCGGACCCGTCGGTGGGGAGCTCCGCGGGAGCGGGCGGTCCGGCCTCCCACCGGAAGGTCGTGTAGGAGAGTCCGTGCCCGAAGGCGAAGAGCGGTGTGGGATCGAGGTTGCTGACCCCGCCGGCCAGTCCGAGCGGCGGCTGGAGGTACGTCCAGGGCTGTCCGCCCGGCCCGTACGGCACACCGACCGGCAGCCTGCCGGACGGGTTGACGCGCCCGGAGAGCACCCCGGCCAGTGCGGGGCCGCCCTCCTCGCCGGGGAAGAACGCCTGCATCACCGCCGCAAGCCGGTCCGCCCAGCGGCCGAGCGC
Source organism: Streptomyces sp. Tu 2975 (assembly GCF_009832925.1). Classification (GTDB taxonomy): domain Bacteria; phylum Actinomycetota; class Actinomycetes; order Streptomycetales; family Streptomycetaceae; genus Streptomyces. The sequence goes on along the minus strand of NZ_CP047140.1, from coordinate 7,230,805 downwards.
GTACGGACGGCCCGTCACCAGCACGGCCACCACGGGAATGCCGGTGGCGACCAGGGCGTCGAGCAGCTCTGCCTGGACACCGGGCAGCGAGAGGTCGGCCGCGTCGCATCCCTCGCCGGAGGTGCCGCGGCCGAAGAGCCCGGCGCGGTCACCCAGCACGGCCACGCACACGTCGGCGTCCTGCGCGAGACGTACCGCCTCGGCGATGCCGGAGGTGTCGGGCCCGTCGACGTCGCAGCCGGCGGCGTGGCGGACCGCGGCACCGGGGAACTCGGCGGCCAGCGCCGCCAGCACGGTCGGAATGTCCACGCCGAGCGGAACCTCGGGGTGCGAGACACCGACATGGCTGGGGAAGGAGTAGCAGCCGAGCATGGCCAGCGGATCGTCGGCACGCGGTCCGACGACCGCGATCCGGGCGGTGTCGCGGAGCGGCAGCACGCCGCCGTCGTTGGCGAGCAGCACGCAGGACTGCTCGGCGACGAGGCGGGCGGCCTCCCGGTTGGCGGGCGGGTCGAGGTCGACGGTGCCACGCACGCTGTCCGCCTCGCCGTCCGCTCCCCGGAGCACCGGGGGCAGCGGGGACCAGTCGGGGTCGAGCAGGCCCAGTTCGCACTTCTGGAGCAGGACCCGGCGCAGCGCGCGGTCGACGAGCGCCTCGGGCACCAGCCCGTCCCGTACCGCTTCGACGAGTGCGTCGCCGTAGGAGCGGACGGTCGGCAGTTCGACGTCGACCCCGGCGGTCAGGGCGAGCCTTGCGGCGTCGCCGGGCCCCGCGGCGACCTTGTGGAGGGTCTCGAGGAAACCGATGCCGAAGTAGTCGGCGACGACCGTGCCGTCGAAGCCCCAGATCTCCCTCAGGAGTTCGGTCAGCAGCCGGGTGTCCGCCGCGGCCGGGACCCCGTCGATCTCGGCGTAGGAGTGCATCACGGAGCGGGCGCCGCCGTCCCGCAGGGCCATCTCGAACGGCGGGAGGATGACGTCCGCGAGCTCGCGCGCGCCGGCGCGGACCGGGGCGAGGTTGCGGGCACCGGCGGACGCCGAGTAGCCGGCGAAGTGCTTGAGGGTGGCGATGATCCCGGCGGACTGCAGGCCGCGCACATAGGCGGTTCCGAGGGTGGCGACGAGATAGGGGTCCTCGCCGATCGTCTCCTCCACCCGGCCCCAGCGCAGGTCGCGGACGACGTCGAGGACGGGGGCGAGTCCCTGGTGCACGCCGACGGCACGCATGTCCTCGCCGATGCGGCGCGCCATGCCGGCGACCAGGCCGGGGTCGAAGGTGGCACCCCAGGCCAGCGGTACGGGGTAGGCGGTGGCGGACCATGCGGTGAAACCGGCCAGGCACTCCTCGTGGGCAAGAGCCGGGATGCCGAAGCGGTTCGCGTCGGCGATCTCCCGCTGTGCGCGGGCCAGTGCCACCGCGCCGGTCGCCGGGTCCACGGGAGCGGTACCGAACGGCCGGGTGAGCTGGCCGAGTCCACGGGTGATGAGGCTGTCCCAGTCGACCGGGTCGACCATGTCGTTCTGGTGGGGCGCCACACCGTTGCCGTCGCCGTCGGCGCCCACCCACACGCCGTAGAGCTGGGCCGTCTTCTCTTCGAGGGTCATTCTGCCCATGAGGTCGTCGACCCGTTCTGCGGCACTGAGCGAGGGGTCGCGCCAGGGACCTTCGGCGTCGGGGGCCGCGGTGGGCGCGTCCGGGGCATGCGGAATGGCCATCGGGCAGGGGTTCCTCTCGGTGGTGGCAAATGTGCGGGCTCGACGGCGGGTTACTTGCCGCCGACGCCCATCAGGCCGTTGACCAGCGCGCGCCTGGCGAAGAGATAGACCGTGAAGATGGGGATCACGGACAGCACGACGGCCGCGAGCAGGGCGGGGACGTTGAGCCCGAACTGGCCCATGAAGTTGAACAGCCCGAGCGTCAGCACACGCTGCTCCTCGGACTGGGTGAGGATCAGCGGGAACAGGAAGCCGTTCCACGCCTGCAGTGCCGAGAAGATCGCGACGGTGCTGATCCCCGCCCGCGACATCGGCACCGCGAGCTGCCACAGCATGCGCAGCGGTGTGGCGCCGTCCAGCCCCATCGCCTCGTACAGCTCCTCCGAGATGTCACGAAGCGTCGAGGTGAGCACCAGCACGGCGACCGGCATCGAGAACGCGGCGGTCGGCAGGATCACCGCTGCCAGCGAGTCGTACAGGCCCATCTCGGCGATCAGCAGGTACAGCGGCACGACGACGGCCTGGGCCGGGATGGCGACGCCCAGCAGGAAGGTCCGGAAGGCCATCGACGACAGTCGGCTCCTGGTGCGCACGGCCACATAGGCGAGCGGGACGGAGAGCGCCAGCACGATGGCGACCGTGGCGACGGCCACGACGGCGGTGTTGGTCAGCAGGGTGAGGAAGCCGCTGCTGAGCACGGTGTTGTAGTTCTCGAGCGTGGGCTCGGTGGGGAAGGCCAGCGGGTTACCGCTGCCCGCCTGGTCCTGCCGGGTCAGCGAGGAGGAGAGCAGGGTGTAGAGCGGCACCAGCACGATGACGAGCCAGGCCAGTGCTCCCAGGCCGATGAGCGGGTTGCCCTTCGGCCGGCGCCGGCGGGTCCTGCGCACGGTCCTTGCGGTGTTCAGCTGTGCGGACACGCCGGTCACATCCCTTCCCTGGTGGAGCGCATGGACCCGAATCCGCTGAACTTCACCATCAGCAGGGACAGGGCGGTCGCCACCACGACGAGCGCCGTGGCGATGGCGCTGGCATAGCCGAGGTCGTAGCTCTGGAAACCGGTGCGGTACATCAGGTAGGGCACGATCGTGGTGTCGGTGCCGGGTCCGCCCTTGGTCATGATGAGCACGGTGTCGAAGTACGTCAGTGAGCCGACGATCATCAGCACCGACGACGTGGTGACGGTGTTGCGCAGCTGGGGCAGTGTGATCGAGAAGAACTGCCGGACCGGTCCCGCGCCGTCGATCGAGGCCGCCTGGTAGAGCACGTGCGGGATCTGCCGGGTGCCGCCCTGATAGATCAGGGTGTGGAACGGCATGAACTGCCAGCCCCCGACGAAGGCCACGGTGAGCAGCGCTCCGGTGGACGAGCCCAGGATGTTGGGGTCGATCCCGAACCAGGGCCCGATCTCCTTGATCACACCGAAGTTGGGGTCGAGGAGCGAGTGGAAGAGCACCGCTATCGCCGTGGTGGACAGCAGCAGGGGGACGAAGAAGATGGCGGAGAGCACGGCACGGTTACGCTGCCGGCCCGCCGCCCATACGCCCAGCATCAGCGCGATGGGCGTCTGGAAGGCCCAGCTGATGACGGTCAGCAGCAGGCTGAGCCAGCCGGCCTGGCGGAACTCCGGATCCTTGAACAGCCGCGTCCAGTTGTCGAGCCCGACGGGAGTCGGCGAGGTGAGGCCGTCCCAGGAGCAGAAGGACAGATAGACGGCCAGCGCCATCGGCACGATCGCGAAGAGCCCGAAGAAGAGGATGCCGGGCAGTGCCCAGGTGACGGAGGGGCGGCCGAAGCCCTGGCCCGCCGCAGTGCGGCGGCCGCGCTTCGTGGCGGCCGCCGCTCTGCTCCGCTGCTTCTCGAGCGGTGTGGAAGCTGATGTCATGGTTACTTGAGCGCCTTCAGGGCCTCGACGAACTGCTCCGGCGTGGACTTGCCCGCGAACAGCTTGTTGATCTCGGTGAGCATCGGGGTGGCCTTGCTCGCCTCCAGCGCCTGGTCCCAGGAGAGCGTGAAGCTCGGGGCCAGCTGGACCATCTTGTACTGGAACGAGGCGAACTCGGGGTTGGGCGAGGTCTCGAGCACCTGGGAGGCGTTGGCGGTGGTGGGGATGTCGCCGTTGTCGACGAGGGCCTTCGAGTAGTCCCTGGACGCCATCGTCTTCAGGAAGTCGATGGCGGCGTCCTTGTGCTTGGTGCGGGCATTGACCGACCAGTAGTTGGTGGGGTTGCCGACCACGTTGGCCGGGTCACCGGTGCCGCCGGCCACGGTCGGGAAGGCGGTCCAGCCGAGGTCCTTCTTGGCGAAGTCGGGGCCTTGCCCAGCTGGGTGGAGTACTCCCACGAGCCCATCAGGTGCATCGCGGCCTTGCCCTGGGCGAAGAGGGCGGGGGCGCCGCCGTTGGCGTAGGAGACCGAGTTGAAGTTCTTGCCGAAGGCGCCGTCCTCGATCAGCTGCCGGGTCGTCTGCGCGGCCTTGAGCACCGCCGGGTCGCCCCAGGCGGAGGAGTCGCCGTTCTGGATCTTCCTGAAGACCTCGGGGCCGCCGATGCGGTCGAGGAGGTACTCGAGCCACATGAGCTGGGTCCAGGCGTCGGTGCCGCCGAGCGCGAACGGGGTGATCTTCTTCGCCTTGAAGGTGCCGATGGCCTTCTGGAGGTCGTCCCAGGTCCTCGGCGGCTGGAGGTTGTTCTCGGCGAACAGGGCCTTGTTGTAGAAGAGCATCACCGGCTGCATGCCGCGCATGGGCACGCCGTAGACCTTGCCGTCGAGGCTGCCCGCTTCGACGACGGACGGCAGGAAGCCGCGCCGCAGGGTCTCGTCCTTCTGGAAGTGCGGGGAGAGGTCGACGAGCTGGCCGGCGTCCACGTAGGGCTTGATGGAGCCGCCGCCCCAGTTGAAGAAGACGTCCGGGGCGTTGGGCGAGCCCATGGCGGTGCGGAGCTTGTTGACGTACTCGGCGCCGGGGACCGAGACCAGCTTGACCTTCACGTCCGACGTCTTGTTGAACTCGTCGACGGCCGCCTGCTGCACCTTCACCGCGTCGTCGCCGTAGACGTAGGCGGTGATGGTGCTGTTGGCGGCCCCGGTGCCGGAGCCGCAGCCGGCGAGGACCGCGGCCATCGCCGTCGCGGCGAGCGCCGCGGTCCATCTGGCCGTACCCGTACCTCTGCGGAGAAAGCCCGACCCCATAACTGCCCCTCATCGAATGTTTCGAAATGCTCAGCGAATGTTGCCGGAACGGTACGAGCGCGTTTCCGGCGCGTCAAGAGGTCCCGCGAAAGCTTTCCGCGATCAGCGGTCAGAGCTTGTGCACACCGTGCGGCGGGCTACGATCCCTGCATGAGACCCGCAGACGTCCAGTCCCGACCGGAGGATCCGTCCTCGGACGAAACGGTCGAGGGCGGTGCCACACTGGCCGAGATCGCCCGCGCGGCCGGCGTGTCGGCTCCGACAGTTTCGAAAGTCCTCAACGGGCGAGCCGATGTCGCCGCCGCCACCCGCACCCGGGTGGAGGAGCTGTTGCGCCGCCACGGCTACCGCCGGCGGCGCGGCGCCTCGCAGCAGTCCCGGATGATCGACCTCGTCTTCCACGAGCTGGAGAGCTCATGGGCCATGGAGGTCATCCGCGGGGTGGAGAACGTGGCACGGGAGGAGGGGCTGTCCCTGGTCCTCTCGGAGAGCGCCGGGCGGCTCATGCCCGGCCAGACCTGGGTGGACGGGGTCCTCGCCCGCCGCCCCGCCGGGGTGATCCTGGTCCTCTCCGACCTCGACCCGGCCCAGCGCGCCCAGCTGACCAGCCGCGACATCCCGTTCGTCGTGGTGGACCCCGCCGGCGACCCCGGTGACGACGTGCCCTCGGTCGGCGCCACCAACTGGCAGGGCGGCCTGGCCGCCACCCGGCACCTGCTCGAGCTCGGCCACCGCCGCGTCGGCGTGATCGGCGGCCCCTCCCGGATGATGTGCAGCCGCGCCCGTATCGACGGCTACCGCTCGGCCCTCGAGAGCGCAGGCGTGACGGTCGACGCGGAGCTGGTGCGGGAGGGCGACTTCCACCACGAGGCGGGCTACGCCGCCGGGCTCGAACTGCTGCGGCTGCCGCAGCCCCCGACCGCGGTCTTCACCGGCAACGACCTCCAGGCCCTCGGTCTCTACGAGGCGGCCAGGGAGCTCGGGGTACGGATCCCGGAGGACCTGAGCGTCGTGGGCTTCGACGATCTGCCGCTGGCCCGCTGGGTGGGCCCGCCGCTCACCACCGTGCGACAGCCGCTGACGGAGATGGCCGAGGCCGCCGCGCGGCTCGTGCTGGACCTCGGTCGCGGCCGGCGGCCGGCCGCGACCCGGATCGACCTGGCGACCAGCCTGGTGGTCCGCAACAGCACGGCACCACCCGCCGTCTGATCGGGGGCGACCGGTCAGGCACTCTTGTCGACCGCCGGATTTCCGCGAACAGTACGTGTCATGGCGACAGTTGTACTGGTGGGCACGCTGGACACCAAGGGTGTGGAGTACGGCTGGCTGCGTGAGCGGCTGCTGGCCGCCGGGGTCGAGGTGCTGGTGGTCGACGCCGGCGTGGTGGGCGAGCCACGGATCGAGGCCGATGTGCCGCGTTCCGCAGTGGCCCGCGCTGCCGGCGCCGACCTGGCCGGGCTACGGGCGGCGGCGGACCGCGGCACGGCCGTGACGGCCATGGCCCGCGGGGCCGCCGCGAGCGTGCTGCGGCTGTACGAGGAGGGCCGGCTGCACGCCGTTCTCGCCGTCGGCGGCAGTGGCGGAACCTCGATCGCGACCAGGGCGATGAGGGAACTTCCGCTGGGCGTACCGAAGTTGATGGTCTCCTCGATGGCCGCCGGTGATGTGTCGCCCTATGTCGGGGCGTCCGACATCACCATGATGTACAGCATCGTCGACATCGCCGGCGTCAACAGCGTCCTGGCACCGGTACTGGCGAACGCCGCGCACGCGGCGGCCGGCATGGCGAAAGGTTTCGAAACACACCGAAAGACGCTGATCCCCACGGAGCTCGCCGCGGGCGGCAGGCCGCTCATAGCCGCGAGCATGGCGGGCGTGACGACCGCGGGTGTCGACGCGGCCCGCGAACGGCTGACCGGCCTGGGCTACGAGGTCCTGGTGTTCCACGTCAGCGGGGCCGGCGGCCGGACTCTGGAGTCGTTGGCCGGGCAGGGGCTGTTCGCGGGCGTGCTGGACCTGACCCTGAGCGAGCTCGCCGACGACCTGGTCGGCGGGATCCTGACCGCGGGACCGGACCGGCTGAGCGCCGCCGGACGCCGCGGCACTCCCCAGGTGGTGAGCCTGGGAGCCCTCGACATGGTGAAGTTCGGTCCGCTCGACACCCTCCCCCACCATCTGCGGGCACGCGATGTGCAGGTGCACAACCCGTCGATCACCGTGGTCCGCACGACGGCGGAGGAGTGTGCCGAGCTCGGCCGCCGCGTCGCCGCCAAGCTACGGGCGGCCACCGGTCCGGCCGAGGTGTGCGTACCGCTGCGTGGCCTGTCGACGCTCGGCGCGCCGGGCGGCCCGTACCACGATCCGGCCTTGGACGAGGCGCTGTTCACCGCCCTGCGGGACGGTCTGTCCGGCAGCACCGTCGAAGTGGTCGAGTACGACACGGACATCAACAATCCGGCATTCGGCCGGGCGGCTGCGGACCGCCTGCACCGCCTGATCACCGCGGACGGGGTCCCCGGCGGCCGCACCTGAACACGTGCGGCCCACGGCCCGGCGGTACCGCGTGCTCAGCGGGCCGTGAGCAGGACCCACACCTGACCGGGGGCGAAATCGAGCCGTTCACCGGCCGCGTCGGTGAAGACGGTGTCCCCGTCCGCGCTCGTCCGCTGCCAGCGGGCGTCGTAGGCACGTCCGTCGCGCAGCACCAGCGCCGTGCCCGAGCCGACCGTCTCCGTGTACGGCGACACGCTGCCGGACCGGTCGCGGAATTTCGAGGGCCGAACCTCCGTGTGCTGCACGACAACGGTCGAGGCCTCGAGCCGTCCCCCGTCCGTGGTCCGCGCGGCGGACCCGTCCATCGAGACCAGCCACCGCTTCTGCTCCGGTGACCAGCTGAAGGTGTACCGGGCCGCGGGATAGCGAACGGTGTGCTCCTCGGTCGGCCGGCCGCCGCCGGGAGCGGGGCCGAAGCGCATGCCGATGTCCGACGCGTCGCTCACGTCGCGGGCGGCGGCGAGGGCGCGTTCGGGGCGCACGTAGAGGTTGTGCGGCGCCGGGCGGTCGCCCGAGCGGACGAACGCGTCGGGCGCCTCCCCCTGCGGCAGCGCGGCGACGGGTGCGGACCTGATCAGCGGCCGCAGCGCCGACTGCGCGCCGGAGTACGCGAGCGCGGGCCTGCCGAACTGCCGCAGCAGCTCGAGATCGGACTCCCGCGCGCTGCGCACCGGACCGATCTGCGGCGGCATACGGGAGGAGAAGACGGCCAGTATCCGGCTGAGTCCCGATTCGACCTGTTCGACGTAGACGATGTCGGCTGCCCCGAGCCCTGTGTGCGGGCGGGCCGGCCGGACGTTGTCGATCTTGACGGCGAGCACCGGTCCCTGCCGGGCCGGCAGCCCGGTGAAGTGCGACGTCCCGCGCTCCGCGGACGAGGTCTTCTCCGGGCCGGGCTCCGTGCCGGTGCATCCGTAGAGCGACATGGTGAGTGCGGCAGCGGTCAAGGTGGCGAGCACGGCACCTCTGCGTGCCGGCCGGCCACTGCCGTCGTCCTTCTGTTCCCGTCTGCGTCTCGCGTTCATCGGCCACGCTCCCCGTGGGTCAAGTGGACCACCAAAGGCGCCGCGCGGACAGTCCCTCGGCGCCGGTTCCGCTCAAGGCAGCAGCTGCTCCGTCCAGATCGTCTTGCCGGCGGCCGTGTTCCTGCTCCCCCACCGGTGCGCCAGCTGGGCGATCAGGAACAGTCCGCGTCCGCCCTCGTCGGTCAGCCGTGCCCGGCGCAGATGGGGCTGGGTCTCGCTCGGGTCGGAGACCTCGCACACCAGCCGCTGGTCCCTGATCAGCCGTACCCTCACCGGGCCGCCGGCGTAGCGGATCGCGTTGGTGAGGAGTTCGCTGACGATGAGCTCGGTGGTGAACACCAGCTCGTCGAGCCCCCATACGGTGAGCCGCTCGGCCACCAGCGCCCGCGCGTCGGACACGACTCGCACGTCGGCCGGGAACTCCCGGTCGACGACGGACCCTTCGGGCGACACGGACACCCGCGCGAGCAGCAGCGCCGCGTCGTCGTCCGGGGGGTGCGCCAGAAAGGGGACCAGCAGGTCCCGCGCGATCTCCGGCACGGCGGCGGCGTCGCCCGTGCCCGTGCCCCGAACCTCCCGCAGATGGTCGATCACGTGGCCGGCGCCGGACCCCGGCGCGTCGGAGAGCGATCCCGCGGTGAAGGCCAGCAGATCGCCGGGCGAGAGCGCCACCTCCACCGGTTCGAAGGGAGCGCCCTCGAGCCCGAGCGCCGGGCCGGGAAGCAGGTCGACGGGACCGGTGTCCCCGGAGGACCGGGCCAGTACGGGCGCCGCGTGTCCCGCGCTGGCCATCAGGGCGCGGGCGCTGACCGGGTCGTAGACGGCGTACAGGCAGGTGGCGCCGCGGACGGTCCCCTCGGGCTCGCCCGGCTGCTCGTCGTCGGCGAGCCGCACCACCAGGTCGTCCAGATGGGTGAGCAGTTCGTCCGGCGGCGGGTCGAGGTCGGCCAGGGTGCGCACCGCCGTGCGCAGACTGCCCATGGCGGCAGCGGCGTTGAGGCCGTGACCGCGCAGGTTCCCCACGACGAACGCCACCCGGCTCGAGGACAAGGTGATGACGTCGAACCAGCTGCCGCCCGTGCCGGCCAGTGTCCTGCCGGGCACATAGACGCCGGCGGTCTCCGCCGCGGTCACTTTGAGCACCGGCCGCGGCAGCAGGCTGCGCTGCAGGCTCTCCGCCGTACGGCGTTCGCGGGTGTAGCGGCGGGCGTTGTCGATGGCGAGGGCCGCGCGGGAGCAGATGTCCTCCGCGACCGCGGCGTCCCGTGTGTCGAACGGCGCCCGTGCACGCGAACGCCACACCGACACCGCGCCGAGGACGTGGCCGCGTGCCTGCAGCGGCACGACCATGTACGAGGCGGCGCCGGGGGCCAGCACCAGCCTCCGGCGTTCCGGGTCCCGGGCGATCCTGGGCCGCAGCTCGTCGAGGTCGGGCACGATGACGGCGGAACCCCCGCGCAGCCGGTCGCTCTCGTAGGCCTTGACCCGGATGACGGAGCCCTGCGGATACAGCGGGTCCGGCCACTCGCCGCCGCCCGCGACGGCGGAGACCCGGCGCAGCGGTGCGCCGGTGACGAACTCCCCGGGCTCCTCGCCGACCAACAGGGCCTCCGTGATGTCCACGCACGCAAGGTCGGCGAAGGCGGGTACCAGCAGGTCGGCGAGCACCTGCGTGTTGCGGCCGACCTCCAGGGAGCGGCCCAGTGCGGAGGCGGCGGTGGCCACCAGTGACGCGCGGCTCCGTTCCCGTTCCTGCTCGGTCACGTCCGTGAAGGTCACGGCGACACCGCGGGCCATGCCGTCCCGGCCGGCCATGCGCAGGGCCGACAGGGAGACGATCCGGTCGCGCTCGGGCGTCCGGCTCAGCCGGGCCGTGGTGACGAAGTCGATCAGCGGGTCGCCGGTGGCCACGACGCGGTGCAGGCGTTCCTCCAGTGCTGCCGCGTCCTCCGGCACCAGCAGCTCGCCGAGCCGGCGGCCCGCGAGCAGGGCGGAGGGGCGTGGGTCGCTCGGCAGCGAGATGCCTCTGATGAGCCGCAGCTCGCTGTCGTAGACGGCGAGTCCGATGCCGGTCTGCGAGAACAGCGCTCGGAGCAGCGCGTCGTTCTCCTCCCGCCGGTCGGCGTCGGCGGCGGGCACGAGCCGCATCAGATACCGGGCAGCCAGCGGGCCGTCCACCGGAAGCAGGTCGAGCTGCACCCGACGGGAACCGTCGGCGTGCAGCAGGGCCGTGCGCACGGAGCGGGAGTGCACGCCGGGGTCGTGGTCCCGCAGCGCCGACCAGACGCCGGGGTCCGTCAGCAGCTCCTCGACGGCGCGTCCCTGAAGCTCGCCGGCGGACAGGCCGGTCAACTCCACGGCGCCACCGGTGCAGGCGAGGACCCGGCCGAGGTGATCGAGTACGAGTACGGCCGAATCCTCCGGCCGCTCGGACCCCGTGTTCACGATGTGGCCGCTGGTGCTCACGCGTCGATCACTCCCAGATGCCGCTCCCGAGCTCCCTGTCCTGTGCCGCAGGTGCGGCAGGCGTACGGACCCCGCGCCTTCATTGAACTCCACACCGTCCGGTGCCGCCCGTCGGCGACCGAAATCGAATGTGACAGCGAACAGCGCTCCGTCCTAGGATCACCGGCACGGCATCGCGTGTCGGTCACCGACCGGGTGAGGCATGGAGGTGCCCGTGAGTTTGCCTTACGGAGGCATTCCACAGTGTCAGTAGAGCTGAACCACACCATCGTTCTGGCCCGGGACAACCGGGAGTCCGCCGAATTCCTCGCCCGCATCCTGGGGCTCGAGACCGGCCCGGAGTGGGGACCGTTCGTCCCCCTCACCCTCAGCAACAACGTCACACTGGACTTCGCGACCGTCGACCACGAAGTCCCGTTGCAGCACTACGCGTTCCTGATCTCCGAGGAAGAGTTCGACCAGGTCTTCCGGCGCGTCCAGGACGAGGGGATCACCTACTTCGCCGATCCGCACGGAAAGCGGCCCGGCGAGATCAACCACAATGACGGCGGCCGCGGCATGTACTTCCACGACCCGGCCGGTCATGGCATGGAGGTCATCACCCGGCCGTACGGCAGCAGCGGCAGCTGACCTCACCGCTCTCGCGTCTCCCGCCCGCCCGGTTCCGCCGGCTCTCCGCCACGGCCCCGGCGGGCGAGGACGCGCTGGGTCCGGCTCAGCAGCCGACCCGGGGACAGCTTCCGCAGCGCGGCCCGCGCCGCGTTCGCGCCCGGCGCCCCGTGCACACCTCCGCCGGGGTGCGCCGCCGCGGAGGCCAGGTAGAGGCCCTCGACGGGGGTCTCCGGACGGCCGGTGCCGGGCAGGGGGCGGAAGAACAACTCCTGGTGGAGTGCGGCGGTACCGCCGTTGATGGCGCCCCCCGCGAGGTTGGCGTCGAGGGCCTCGAGTGTCGGCGGGGCGAGGATGCGGCGCGCGATGATCCGGGCACGGAAGCCGGGTGCGTACCGCTCCACCTGCTCCTCCACCCGGTCGGCCATCGTTTCCTGTTCACTCGGGTCCCAGCGGCCCGTGAGACCGTCGTCGCCCGCGTCGCCCTTGGTGCGGTGGGGCACGTGCGTGTACGCCCATGTCGATTCGGTGCCTGCCGGGGAGCGGGTGGCGTCCGCGGTGGTCATCTGGCCGAACAGCAGGAACGGCCGGTCGGGCACCTGTCCCATGGCCAGTTGGGCGGCGAACCGGGTGAGCCCGTCGACGCCGTCGGCGAGATGGACGGTCCCGGCGCCGGCCGCCGCCTCCGCGGTCCACGGAACGGCGCCGTCGAGGGCCCAGTCGACCTTGAAGGTCGCGAAGTCCCATTGGAAACGGCGCAGCTCGCGCCGGAACCGGGACGGCAGGTGGCGTTCTTCGACCAACTCCCCGTACAGCGACGGCGCGGACACGTCCGCCAGCACGGCACGGCGCGCGGGCACCGTCTCGCCGTCCGCGGTCCGTACGGCCACCGCCCGGCCCTCGCGGACCACGACCTCGACGGCACGCCGGCCGCACCTGACGGCGCCGCCGCGGCGTTCCAGCCTGCGTACCAGTGCCTCGGTCAGCTTGCCCGCGCCGCCGACGGGCACGGGAAAGCCGTGGCTCTGGCCCAGCATCGACATCAGCCAGCCGTAGCCACCGCTGCCGGCTGCCTCCGGCGCCAGATCCGCGTGCAGCGCGTTGCCGGCGAGCAGCAGTCTGCCCGCCTCGCCGCCGAACTCCTCCTCCCCCAGGCGGCGTACGGGAAGCAGCAGGGTCCGCGCCAGCCGCAGTCCACCGCCGGCGCGCAGCGTGGCGGCCAGCCGCAGCGAGGGGATCACCGGCGGGAAGGGGGTGAACAGCAGGTCGACGATGTCCGGCCGCAGCCGCTCCCATACGTCGTACAGGTCGTGCCAGGCCGCACCGTCGCCGGGCGCGAAGGTCTCCAGGCCCGCCGCGGTGTCCTCCGCGCGGCGCTGAAGTACGGCGCACCGGCCGTCGGTCAGGGGGTGGGCCAGTACGTGGGGGGCGTGGCCCCAGCGCAACCCCTCCCGCTGCAGCCCGAGCCCGGAGATCACCGGGGAGGCGGCCGCCAGCGGATAGAACGAGCTGCACACGTCGCTGATGAAGTCGGGATGGACACCCCGGTCGCTGCGTACCGCGCCACCCGGTTCCGGTTGCGCCTCGAGGACCTCGACGCTCCAGCCGGCGTCCGCAAGAAGATTGGCCCCGACAAGGCCGTTAGGTCCTGCTCCGATCACCACTGCGTCCGGCATCGCGTTCTCCTGAGTTCTCGACGACGTCGGCCAGGCGGCTGAGCATGCGGCGGTGGCGCAGGACGAGGAACGCGTCCACGGCCGCGTTGTGGAAGGTGCCTCCGGGCCCCCTCAGCGGATGCTCGTCCAGGACGACCAGGGTGTCCTCGCCCCAGGGGCGGATGTCGATGGCGATCCGCGCTGTGCCGAGCCGACCGCTCTCCGCCTCGAGTTCGAGTGTCCGCGGCGGCTCGCAGTTCCGCACGATCGTTCTGCCGTGCATGGTCCATGGCCCGACGCGCACGGTGTACTCGAGAGCCGCCCCCACCTCCGGCCAGTCGCCGTACGCCGGCCGGCTGTCGGCGGTTCCGACGACCCAGTCGCTGTAACGGTCACGGTCGCTGAGTATCGACCACACGGTGGCGGGCGGCTTGCAGATCAGCTGGTGGTGCACGGCCATGGGTCCTCCAGCGGCTGGAAGGGACGTCGTCGACCAGCGAGTGCCCCTTCCCGGGTGATCTATGGCCCGTGGATCACCGGGGAGGCGCCGGCTTCCGCCTGATGGGCGAGGGCGGCGCGGCACCGGACCATGGACTCCCTCGAAAGGGGTATCCGGGACGGGTGACCGGGGAGGGAAGCCGACCGGGGAGGAGACCCGACCATGGCCGAACAGCTTCCCCTTCTCGGCCGCACGGCAGTGGTGACCGGCGCGGCCCGGGGCCTCGGAGCGGCCATGGCCAGGGCCCTCGCCCGGCGCGGCGCCCGGGTCGCCCTGCTCGGCCTGGAGGAACCGCTGCTAGCGAGTGTGGCGGCGAGCCTTCCCGGCGCTGCGCACTGGGCCGTCGACGTCACCGACGAACCGGCCATGACCCGCACCGCCGCCCTGGTGGAGGAGCATCTCGGTCCCGTGTCCGTGGTGGTCGCCAACGCCGGTGTGGCGGCGGGCGGGCCGTTCCTGGAGACCGACCCGGCGACCTGGCGGCGGATCGTGGAGGTCGACCTCCTCGGCACCTGTCTCACCGCACAGGTGCATCTCCCCGGCCTGCTGCGCACCCGGGGCTACTTCCTTCAGGTCGCCTCCCTCGCGGCGATCGCGCCCTCGCCGATGATGGCCGCCTACTGTGCGGCCAAGTCCGGTGCGGAGGCGTTCGCGTACTCGCTCCGGGCCGAGGTGGCCCACCGTGGCGTGGGGGTGGGGGTCGGCTACCTCAGCTGGGCGGACACCGAGATGATCCGCGCCGCGGACGAGCACCGGGTGATGCGGGAGCTGCGGGCGGCGCTGCCCTGGCCGGCGGGGAAGGTCTATCCGGTCGAGCCGGTGGCCGATCGTCTCGTACGTGGCATCGAGCGGCGCGCTCCCGCGGTGTACGCCCAGCCGTGGCTCCGTCCGGCGCGGGCGGCACGGGGCTGGCTGCCGGGACCCGTCACCCTGCGGGCCCGCCGCGTACTCCGACGTCTCCAGGGCGAGGCCGGGCTCGGACCGACCGGCCTGCTGGGCGCCGGCGGCACGGCGGCCGGAACGGCACCCGCGCCGCCCTGTTCCGGGAGCGGTGACGCGGCGGACTGAACGGCCTGGCTCCACGGGCGGATTCCGCCTGGTGGCCCACTGGTGGCGTTCCCGGATGGCGCAATATCACGTTATGCCCGTTAGATGTAACAAAGTGTGCGCGCTCAGGCGGCGCACGACGAACGACACGGTGTACGCCTACCCGGATGTTCCGCGAACGGAGCCCGCGCCATGAGCACCGACCCCAACACCCACTCCCCGTCCGACTACCAGGACGACCGCCCGCGGCCCCCGACGGCACCACGGGCGCCGGGTACGCCACCCCGGCGTTCCCGGCCCGCGCGGTCCCGCCGCTGCCGCCGATGCCTTCCCACCCGCCGGTCTTCCCTGCTGCCGCGGTTCCCCCGGCCCCCTCGACCCCGTCCATCCCGAGCCCGGAGCGCCGCTGCTCCCCGAGGAGCCGTCCCCCCTCCACGGGACAGGACCGGTCACGGGCACAGGTGCGAGCACGGTCACGGGTTCGGGTGGGCAGGAGAGGCCGAGGCCCGCCCCGGCGCCCGAGCCGGCCCCTGTACGCACCCCGGCCGGTAAGCCGCGGGCGCCCCAGGCCGACGCGGGTGCACCGGTGCCGTGGCCTGACACGGCCGAGCACCCGGCCCCGGCCGCCGACCAGGACGACAAGCGGGAGCCGATAGCCGCCCCGGTCGACAAGCCCGGGCCGGTGCGCAGCACCGTCTACGCCTGGAAGCCGGCGACGGCGGCCGCCAAGGACCCGGTCGCCGAGGATGCCGCCGCCAAGGACGTCGCCGACGTACCGACGCCTGTGCGCGACGCGATCAAGGACCCGAGCCCGCTCCGCATGGAGACGCCGCTCAAGGACCCCACCGCGGCCCCCGCGCCCGGGTCCGGCGGCGAAGAGCCTGCCGGCGTCACCGCCCGGACCTGCGCCGCCGATTCGCCGGAGGAGAAGGCGCCCAACGACAGCGAGCAGCCCATCCACACGCTGCTGTGGACGGCCGCCACCGAGCGTCCGGTGGCCGAGGTCGCCGCCCTGGTGAGCCGGCTGAAGCGGACCGGAGAGGTCGACAGCCCCGGTGACCTGGCCCTGCGCGCCGCGGCGGTCTCCCGCCCGCTCGAGGAGGTCAGGCAGTTGGTCGCCCTGCTCAACGAATACCCGCATCCCCTGCACGAGGCCGACACCACGCTGCGCGCTGCCGCCGTCGGCCGGCCCATCGAGGACGTCGTGCAGCTGGTGAACATGATCGGCACCGACGCCAGCGAATGGCGGTCGGCCGCGAACGAGGCCGCTGCGGACGACGATCCCTCCCCGCCTGTCGGCAAGGACGCCCCCCGGCAAGAACCCCCCGCCGCGCCGCAGGCTCCCGTCGCCCACCCCCTGCCGTCGAAGAAGACACCGTGGCCCATGGCGGCCCTGAACGGCGCCCTGGCCGCCGGCCCCGACGGCCACACCGTCTCGCCGGCCATGCGTTCGGGACTGCGCTGGCCCGCCGCCGCCGTTCTCTTCGCGTGCGGCATCATCCACCTGCCCACCGACGTGGCGGGCCTGCGCTCCGGCGGCTACGCCGAGACGCTGTCGATCGCCGTCACGCTCCTCTGCCTGGTCGTCGCCGTATGGCTCGCCGTGCGTGACACCGCGCTGGTCTGGGCGGCCGCCGCCGGCCTCGCGGTCGGCGTCGCCGCACTGCACGCGCTCGCGGGCGTCGGCACCTTGAACCTGCTGCAGAGCAGCCTGGGCGACTCGTTCGGCTGGGCGAGAGCGGCCGCGGTCCTGTGCGCCGGGGCGTGCGCCTTCCTCGCCGGGTCGGTACTGCTGCGACGCCGGCAGCCTGCCGCGGGCGCCACGCACAACGGCTGACGCCCACACCCTTCCCACGCCAGCCTTCCGCGACGCCGGCCCGGCCGACCCTGCGGAAGGCTCGCGGCGTTCCACCGCCCGAGCGGGACCAGTTACGGTCCGGGCCTCGCCGAGGTCGGGCCTGAGTTCGGGGGACACGCCGGACCCGGGGCCAAGGCCCAAGGGCGAGAGCCGGGCCGTGCCGGCATCGTCGACGCCACCGAAGGCCAGGAGCCACACCGATATCGGGCCGAGGGCCAAGGCCGCGTCCGCGGCCTCTGCCGTCGGTCCGTACGGGTCTCTGCCGTCAGTCCTTGGGACCGCGCCGGTCCTGGGCAGGCGTGTCCTCCGCCTGCGGTTCGGGCTCCTCTTCCCGTTCCCCCTCCGCCTGGGACGGCGTGCTGCGGGGGAAGTTCGCGCGGACCTCGTCCTCCGGCCGTTCGCCCTCCGCCTGGGAGGGTGTCTGCTCGCTCATGGCCCACTTCCTCGCCGTCGGAGCCGGATGCTCGTGCCTGTGCCGGACCCGGCGCCGGATCCGCCGGCCCGTACAGCTCGGCGGGTTCCCGGACGGACGGGTGCCAATCATGAGCCGCGGCGCCCGCGATCCCGCCACCCCCACCGTGCGGACGTGCGCCCGGTGCGGGGCAGCCCCATGATGGCTTGAGCCCGAGATCTCACCCCCACCGGAGAAAGGGCGGTGGCAGACCGTGGACACCGACACCGGTTTCCTCGACCCCGCGGACGAGAACGCGGCCAGGGCGCGGTCCGCCGAGGAGGCGGCCCGCAGCGCACTGGCCGGCACCGGCGCGTACCTCATGCCCCCGGCCGACGTGCTGACGTACGTGGGTGCGGACGCCTCGTCGTGGGCGCACTTCGCGGCCCACTGGCAGGACCTGACGGAGGACGAGTACGCGGCCCGGCGCGGCACCCGCAGACTGCGGCGCTACGGACACTTCTCCCTCTCGCCCGTGACCGGGGAACTGCGGCTGCTGCCACACACCGTGTTCGTCCAGCCCGACGACACCAATCCGCTCTACGAGTCGGTGGACCGCCATTTCGATCCGCTGACCGGCGCCTTCGTGGCCGATCCGGTGCTGCGCCGGATCCTCGGCCTGCTGGGCAGGTTGGCGGGCGCACTGGACGTGGCCACGTGGTGGAGTGTCAAGGTCCATCCCTTCCGGGTCATCGCCACGGCGGAGGGCGGAGGGGAACCGACACCGGAGGGCAGGCACCGGGACGGCGTCACCCTGGTGTCCTCGCTGCTCATCGGCCGCGACAACGCCACCGGGGGCGAAAGCACCGTCTACGGTCCCGAGGGCGACGAGGTCCTGTCGGCCACATTGCGCGAGCCGGCGACCCTGCTGGTCTCCGACGACCGAGCCACCCTGCACGGGGTGTCGCCCATCCGGCCGGGCGACACCGCCCGTCCGGCCCACCGCGACGTCCTGGTGACGACCCTCACGCCGGGCTGACCGGGCCTGTCCCTGTGGTGGCGGCGACGAGGTCGTCGACGACATCGGCCGGCCGTGAGCGGCGGCTGAACGACGCGCGTTGCCGCTGCGCGCCGCACCCGTGCTCGTCCAGCCGACGCAGGAACGCGGCGACCCGCTCGAGGTCGCCGTGCTCCTCCAGGCGCGGCCGTACGCGGTCGACCAGCCGCGCCGCCTGGACGGCGAACGGCAGCACGCGTTCGGTGAGCGCGTCGACGCCGCTGCCCGGCCAGCCGTCGCGGGCGGCCCGCCAGTAGGCGGCGCGCAGCAGTTCGCCGCAGGTGCGCGGCCCTTGTCGCCGCCCCGGACCCGCTCGGCACTGTCCACGACCAGCGCTCTGACGAGGGCCGTGAGCGCGGCGGTGTCCGCCACGTCCGACGGCACGTCCATGACCCGGATCTCCAGCGTCGGCACCCGGGGATTGGGCCGCACGTCCCAGAACGGGATGTTCGCGTCGAGCATCGCCTCCGACTCCTCCAGGGCCGCGGTCAGGCGTCGGTAGTGGGCGAGCGAATCGACGTACGGAGGGGCGCTGAGCGCGGGGAAGCGGCCGCGGACGACGGTCCGCCAGCTCGCGTAGCCGGTGTCACGGCCTTCGAAGAAGGGCGAGTTGGCGCTCATGGCGACCAGCAGGGGCAGCCAGGGACGCAGATGGTTCGCCGTCAGCACGGCCACCTCCCGGTCCGGCACCCGCACATGCACATGGACGGAGCAGACGGTGAAGTCGTCGAGCATGGTCCCGAACTGGCGCACCCCCGCGCGGTAGCGGGGGTGGTCGCCCAGGACGCGCGCTCCGGCGCCACCGACGACCGGCGTGCCGGTGGCGCACAGACCGAGCCCCTCCGCGGCGCAGGCCGCACCGGCCGCCTTCCGTACCGTCGCCAGGTGCCGGTGCAGTTCGCCGACGTCCTCGCACGGCGGGGTGCGCACCTCGAGCTGGCCCTCGTGGAACTCTCCCGACACCAGGTCGCCGACGGTGCGGCGGGCGCGGGCCACGACGCGGCTGCCCGCCGGTTCGACGGACCGGTCGTCGGTCCGGACGAGGAAGAACTCCTCCTCCGCTCCGATGGTGGTGGTCATCTCGCCAGAATCCTCCGGTGACGGCAGGTGCGCGAACACGAGGACCTCCAGGGCGCCGGCACCGGGTGAAGGGCCGTCACCTGTCGTCGTCGGCGCTGTCCTTCGTCGCGCCGGGCCGGTCCCCGCGGTGCCGGGTGCCGGGAAGGAACTCCTGCACCTTGGCCTTGAAGCCCTGCCGGATCATCGATCCGCGGTCGCTGTCACCCCGCAGGATCGCGGACGCGGCGGCCTCGATCTGGTCGAGCGAGGCGTGCGGCGGGATCGGCGGCACGGCCGGGTCCGTACGGAAGTCGATGACGAAGGGCCGGTCGGCGGCGAGGGCCTGCTGCCAGGCGGACTCGACGTGCTTGGGCTTCTCGACGCGTACACCCTGCAACCCCATCCGTTCCGCGATGTCGGCGTAGGGCAGGTCCGGGATGGACTGCGACTCCTCGAACTGCGGGGCGCCGGACATGGCCCGCATCTCCCAGGTGACCTGGTTGAGGTCACCGTTGTTCAGCACGGCGACGATCAACCGCGGGTCGGACCACTCGCGGTAGTACTTCGCCGCGGTGACCATCTCCATCATCCCGTTCATCTGCATCGCGCCGTCGCCGACCAGGGCGATCGCCGGGCGGTCCGGGTGGGCGAACTTGGCGCCGATGGCGTACGGGACGCCGGGACCCATGGTGGCGAGCGTCCCGGACAGCGAGCCGCGCATCCGGCCGCGGAGCCGCAGGTGGCGGGCGTACCAGTTCGCGGCGGAGCCGGAGTCCGCGGTGACGATCGCGTCGTCGGGGAGCAGCCCGTCCAGGGCGTGGACGACGTACTCCGGGTTGACCGGGTCGGCGTCGACGGCGGCCCTGCGCTGCATGACCTCCCACCAGCGGTCGACGCTCTGCTCGATCCCGTCGCGCCAGGCACGGCTCTCCTTGCGGTGCAGTCGTGGCAGCAGCCGCCGCAGCGTCTCGCGGGCATCACCGACGAGGTTCACCTCGAAGGGGTAACGCAGCCCGATCATGTGCGGGTCGATGTCGATCTGCACGGCCCTCGCCTGGTCGAGCTCGGGCATGAACTGGGTGTACGGGAAGCTGGATCCGATCATCAGCAGGGTGTCGCAGCCCTGCATCATCTCGTACGAGGGCCGGGTGCCGAGCAGGCCGATCGAGCCGGTGACGTAGGGCAGGTCGTCGGGGAGGACGTCCTTGCCGAGCAGAGCCTTGGCGACACCGGCGCCGAGGACGTCGGCCAGCCGTTCGACCTCGGCGCGGGCTCCACGGGCCCCCTGGCCGACGAGCACGGCCACCTTCTCGCCCGAGTTGAGGATCTCGGCGGCCCGCTCCACGTCCTCGTCGACAGGCACGGGCGCGTACCGCCCGATGCCCATGCTGGAGGGCACCATCTTGAAGGCGTGCTTCGGCGGGCTGTAGTCCAGTTCCTGGACGTCGGCGGGGATGATGACCGCTGTCACGGTGCGCCGGGCGTAGGCAGTGCGCATCGCCCGGTCGATGAGGTTGGGCAGCTGCTCCGGGACCATCGCGGTCTCGCAGAAGTCGGACGCGACGTCCTTGAAGAGGTTCTGCAGGTCGACCTCCTGCTGGTACGACCCGCCCATGGCACTGCGGTTGGTCTGCCCGACGAGCGCTACCACCGGAACGTGGTCGAGCTTCGCGTCGTAGAGCCCGTTGAGCAGATGGATCGCACCGGGTCCCGAGGTGGCGGCGCAGACGCCGACCTTCCCGGAGAACTTGGCGTAGCCGACGGCCTGGAACGCCGACATCTCCTCGTGGCGGGACTGCACGAACTTCGGCTTGTTGTCCGCGCGTCCCCAGGCGGCGAGGAGCCCGTTGATGCCGTCACCCGCGTAGGCGAAGACGTGGGTGACGTCCCATTCGCGCAGCCGCTCGAGGATGTGGTCGGACACTTTCGTACTGGCCATGTCGGTGTTCCGCTCCTCACTGTGCCGTGTGCGCCGCTGTCCCGGCCTGTTCCTGGGTAACCGTGCGGGCGCCGCCGGAAACCTCGCGCCCTCACCCGAACGGCTCGGCGCCCGGCGTGCCCCTGCGCTGACCGGGTACCGGTGTCTCCATGAAGGCACTGGTGATCAACTGCACGCTCAAGTCGTCCCCCGAACCTTCCAACACCCATGCGCTGGCGACGGTCGTCGCGGGCCAACTCGAGAAGTACGGGGCCGAGGTGGACTTCGTCCGGGCGGTGGACATGGACATCCGTCCGGGAGTGGTGAGTGAGGCCGCCGGCCCCGGCGACCAGTGGCCGCAGGTGCACGGGAAACTGATGGAGTCGGACATCCTCGTCGTGGCGTCGCCGACCTGGCTCGGGCGTCCCTCCTCCGTCGCCCAGCGTGTGCTCGAACGCATGGACGCGATGCTCTCCGAGACCGACGACGACGGCCGCCCCGTCGCGTACAACAAGGTCGCCGGGGTGGTGGTCACCGGCAACGAGGACGGCGCGCACCATGTGATCAGCGAGATCTCCGGCGCGCTGGCCGACATCGGCTACACGATTCCCGGCCAGGCGTGGACGTACTGGCACCTCGGACCGGGGCCGGGGCCCGACTACCTCGACGACGAGCGGGGGCGCGACTGGTCGCACAAGACCGGCCGCGCGATGGCGGCCAACCTCTTCGGCACCGCGAAGGCGCTGGCGGCGAATCCGCTGGGCGCCCCGCCGGAGTGAGCCCATGACACGGACCTACCGGCGGGCGGCGGACTACGTGTCCGCCGCACTGATCTTCCTGCGTGACAATGTGCTGCTGCGTGAGCCGCTGCGGCCCGAGCATCTGAAGCCGAGACTCCTCGGGCACTGGGGCTCCTGTCCCGGCATCACGATGGTGTACTCCGCGCTCAACACCCTGATCCGCGAGCGGGACGCCGACGTCCTCCTCGTCACGGGGCCGGGACACGGCGCACCCGCCAACCACGCCGGGCTCTGGCTCGAGGGCACGCACGAGCACTACGACCCGGCGCTGGCCAGGACCGAGGCGGGGCTGACCGAGCTGGCCCGGCGCTACTGCGCTCCCGACGGCTTCCCGAGCCACCTCTCCCCCGCGGTGCCCGGCACACTGCACGAGGGCGGCGAGCTGGGCTACGCCCTGTCCACCGCGTTCGGCGCCGCGTTCGACGCACCCGACCGGCTGGTGGCCTGCATCATCGGGGACGGCGAGGCGGAGACGGGCCCGACTGCCGGCGCCTGGCACTCGTCGAAGTTTCTCGACCCGGTCACCTGCGGCGCCGTACTGCCGGTGCTGCATCTCAACGGCTACAAGATCTCCTCGCCCACCGTGTTCGCGAGCATGTCCGACGACGAGTTGCTGTCGCTGTTCCGTGGTTACGGCTGGGAACCGCGCATCGTGGACGTGAGGGACGACCCGGACGGCGAACCGGTCGCCGCGGCGGTGCGCGCCGCGCACACCGGCATCCGGGACATCCAGGGCCGCGCACGGACGGGGCGGATCCTTGAGCGTCAGGCGTGGCCGATGATCGTACTGCGCAGCCTCAAGGGGCAGGGAGCGCCGGCCGAGGTCGGCGGGAAACGCATCGAGGGGACCTTCCACGCGCACCAGGTGCCGCTGGACGGTGTCCACGACGACCCGGAGCAGCTCGCCGCACTGGAGGCCTGGCTGCGGTCCTACGGCCCGGAGGAGCTGTTCGACGAGGAGGGCCGGCCGGTGGCGGAGGTGCTCGACGCCTGCCCGTCCGGCGATCGGCGCATCGGCATGCAGGCGGCGGGTGATGGGGGACGGCTGCGGCGGCCGCTCGACCTGCCGCCGCTCGAGCCGTACGCCGTCGACGTCCCGGACGGCCCCGGCTCGGCGAAGGCGAGCCCCAACGAGGTGCTGGCGGACTGGCTGACGGAGATCATGCGCAGGACCGCCGCGACCCGCGACTTCCGCATCATGTCCCCGACGAGCTGGCCTCCAACAAGCTGGACGGCGTGCTGAAGGCGACCGGCCGCGGATATGTGTGGCCCGTCGAGGAGTACGCCGAGGACCTCACCCCCGACGGCCGGGTGCTGGAGATCCTCTCGGAGCACAACTGCCAGGGCTGGCTCCAGGGTTATCTGCAGACCGGACGGCACGGGCTGTTCCCGACGTACGAGGCTTTCGCGTCGGTCGTCGACAGCATGCTCAACCAGTACGCGAAGTGGCTGAAGATGTCCCGCGAGGTGCCCTGGCGAACACCCGTCAGCAGCCTCAACTACCTGCTCACCAGCGAGGGCTGGCGGCAGGAGCACAACGGCTACAGCCACCAGGGGCCGGGCTTCATCAACAACCTGCTCACGAAGAAGAGCACCGTCACCGGTGTCCATCTGCCGCCCGACGCGAACACCCTGCTGGTCACCATGGAGCGGGTGCTCGCCGACACCGGCCGGATCAACCTGGTCGTCGCGGGCAAGCAGCCGGCGGCACAGTGGCTCACCCTCGACGAGGCACGCACGCACTGCGAGGCGGGCGCATCGGTCTGGCGGTGGGCGTCGACGGACGACGGGGAGGACCCCGAGCTCGTCCTGGCGTGCGCGGGCGGCATTCCCACCGTCGAGACCCTCGCCGCGGCCGAACTGCTGCGACGCGATCTGCCGCAGGCGCGCATCCGGGTCGTGAACATCGTCGACCTGTGCACGCTCGCGCCGCCTGACCGGCATCCGCACGGCATGACCGAGGCCGACTTCGACGCCCTGTTCGGCACGGAACTCCCCGTCGTCGTCGACTTCCACGGCTACCCCTCCGCCGTGCACCACCTGCTGCACGGCCGTCCCCACCCCGGCCGGTTCCATGTGCGCGGCTACATCGAGGAGGGCACCACGACCACTCCGTACGACCTGCTGGCGAGCAACGGCGTCTCCCGCCATGACCTGGCGATCACGGCACTGCGGCATCTGCGCGGCCGTCCGGCGGCCGCGGGTGATCTCGCCGCCCGCTACGCGCTCCGCAGGGACCGGCTCCGCGAGGAACTGCGGCGCACGGGGGTCGACCCCGCGGAGGTCACCGAATGGACGTGGGAACCATGACGGACTCCGGCACCACGACCGCTTCGAACCTGCTCGTCGTCGACGCCGGGTCCTCGAGCCTCCACCTGACCGTGGTCGACGGCGAAGGACGGGAAGTGGCCGCACGACACGAGACGGAAGCCCCGGGCAGCGGGACGCGGCAGGTGATCGAGGAGCTGCTGCGCCACGCCCCGCCGGTGGCCGCGACCGGCCACCGCCTCGTCCATGGCGGGCCGCGGCTGCTCGGCCCCACGCTCGTCGACGACGCGGTGCGGGCGGAGCTCGACCGGGCCGCGGAACTGGCGCCCCTTCACGTGCCGCCCGCTCTCACCGCCCTCGACGCGACACGGCGGCTGCTGCCGGACGCCGCGCACGTGGTGTGCTTCGACACCGCGTTCCACGCCGGGCTGCCCGAGCGCGCCCGCACCTACGGGCTGCCCCAGGAGTGGACGGACCGCCACGGGCTGCACAGATACGGCTTCCACGGCCTCTCCTACGCGTGGGCCCTCGACCGTGCCGCGGCCCTGTTGAACCGGCCCCCTCACGACCTCCACCTCGTGATCACGCACCTGGGCGGCGGCTGCTCGGCGTGCGCGGTGCGCGAGGGCCGCAGCGTCGACACCACCATGGGGTTCACCCCCCTCGAAGGCATGGTGATGAGCAGACGCAGCGGAAGCGTCGACCCCGGGCTGCTGCTGTGGCTCCAGACCTCGGCCGGAATGGCGCCCGAGGAGATCACGGAGACCCTGAACCGGGGATCCGGCCTGCTGGGCCTTTCCGGCACCTCCGGCGACACCCGGGACCTCGTACGGTCGGCTGCCGACGGCGACCGGCGGGCCGCGCTGGCCCTCGACGTGTTCGCCCTGGGCGTCCGGCGGGGCGTTGCCGCCTGCGCCGCGTCGCTGGACCGACTCGACGCTCTCGTCTTCACCGGCGAGATCGGCTGCGACCAGCCGGAGGTGCGCGAGGCGGTCTGCGCGGGTCTGGGCGTACTCGGCGTCACGGGCGGCCTGCGGCCGGAGAACGTGCGGGAGGACACCGTCGTCAGCCCGGCCGGTGCGACGGTCCCGGTGCTGGTCGTACCGACCGGCGAAGGGCAGCGGGTCGCGCTGGAGACCCGAACCCTGCTCACGCGTCACGCCGGTCAAAAGTAGTGCCCGTTCCGTGTCATTCCGCCCCTTGCGGGTAATCGTCCGGCGCGACTTGCACGGACGTACGGACGCACGAAGGAGGTGCTCCTGACATGGGGCACATCGAACGAGGCAGCAACCCCGTCAGCCCACGCAAGGACGACGAGATGAAGCACGAACTGGAGGGCTACCTCCGGTCCGGGCAGCACACCCACGTCGAGGAGGCCAACGACCCCGAGCCCGCCGCGGACGACGACGTCCGGGTCGGCACGTCAGGACCCGTCCCGCCGCCCGGTGAGGAACGCGACCGGGCACGCGCGGAGACCGAGGCCGAGTCCCTGCGGCTCGAACTGGCCCGCCACCTGGACCGCACGACGTTCCCGGCGGACCGCGCCGGGGTCCTGCGCGCCCTGGAGGAACACCACGCCCCGGACCCTGTCGTGGACCAGGCCCGCGGCCTGCCGGAGGACGGCACGTACCGCAACGCGGACGAGATCGTGAAGGCACTGGGGAGCGCGGGGGGCGCCTGACGTGTTTCCCCCGGGCGGGGCGTGACGGGGGGCGGGGCCGCTGCGCGGCGCGTGTCCCCCGACCCTCCTCCTACGGCCTGGCGGCCGGGGGGACCCACTTCCCTCTGTATCGGTGCCGGGTCCTACGCGTGCCACGTGGCTCCGCCCGGACCGGCACTGCGAGGGCTCGGGGTGTGTCCCGAAGCGCCTCGGACGCCGCCGGGGCCGGTTTCGCGAAGCGAACTCCAGCCCGCGCGGAGCTACGTGTCACGGTCGCCCGGACGTAGGGAAGATCGCGAGCACCGCGCGAAGCGTATACGGGGTCCAGGGCTCGCCCGGGACGGAAGGGGCAGGTCGGGAACGACTCGGCGCGGCGGCCACGCCACCGTCACGCCCCCTCCGCCAAGCGCTCCACCGCCGTCGCCGCCTTGTCCGCGCGGCGGCGCGCGTCCCGGGCCGTCCGGGACGTACGGGCGACTTGGTCACGTGTGTCCCGGAGCTCGCGTTCGGTGCGCCGCTGCCGTTCCCGGGCCTCTTCCAGCTCTTGGGCCAGCGTCGCCACCTGCTCGCTGATCCCGTCCAGCGCCGCCTGTGACCGCTCGAGCGCCGCCGTCGCCTCCTCGTGGGCCTGCTCGCGCTCGCCGGCCTGCCGCTCGGCCTCCTCCGCGTCCTGCCGGGCGCGATCCAGCTTCTCGCGGCGGCGGCGGGCCCCGGCGTCCTCCTCGGGCTCCGGCGAGGGTTCCGGTCGGGGTTCCGGCTCGCGACGGGCCGGTCGGGCGGGCCGCGCCGTCGCCCCTGCGCCCGCCTCCAGTCCGGTGAAGCCGACCGGCGCGTTCAGCGGTCGGTCGAGATGCCCGGCCGCCCACTGCCGTGCGGCCTCCGGATCGGCCAGCACCGCGTGGAGAGTGGCTTCGATCTCGTGGAACGCGGCCTCGCCGACGGCCTGTCCTTCCTCCGCAGCCAGTTGCCGCGCCTCCCGGGCCAGCGCCCCGACCAGGAGGTGCTGCTGTCTGCCGAGCTCGCGCAGTTGCTCGCCGTCGAGGTTCCTGTGGGCCTCACGCAGACCCTCGCCGAGGCTGATCAGCGGCCCGACCTTGTCCGGCTCTCTGCGTACGAGCATGTTTCCGGCCCAGGCGGACACGGTCGGCCTGCGCAGTGCCCGGATCCGTTCGGCCAGTTCGCGGTCCCCGGCCCGGCGGGCCTCGGCGGCTCGCTGGTTGCGGACCGCGGTGAATTCGTGGGGACGCAGCGCGTAGAGCTCGTCGAGGGTGCTTTCCAGGTCCACCGTGCTCCTTACGGTCCCCACCCCGCCGAACACCATGCCGTTTCCCAGGATCCCACTCGGTCCCGGCCGTGCCAGTCGGTTCGTGCGGGCCGTGGAGCACCGGTCCCCCGCCCCCTCGTGCGGGGGACCGGTGCGGCCGGTGTCACCCGGCCGTCCGAGCCGCGCCCACGCCAGTGCCGTCACGTGTGGACGGCAGTGCGGCGTCCGTCAGGGCGTGACGGTGCAGGCGGCCCCGTTCAGCGTGAACCGGTCCGGTTCCGCGAAGGCGCCGGTGTACGTCCCCTGGAAGCCGAACGACTGGGTGCCGCCCGCCTGGATGCGGCCGTTGAAGCCGGCGTCACGCGCGGTCACCGCGCCGCCGGACGCGGCCAGAGTGGCGTTCCAAGCGCTGGTGACGCTCTGACCGGCGGGCAGCGTGAAGCCCAGGTTCCAGCCGTCGACGGGAGCGGTGCCGGCGTTCCTGAGGGTCACCTCCGCGGTGAATCCGCCCGGCCACACGTTGGCGGCGTAGCCGACCTGGCAGCCGCCGGCCGGTTCACCGGGGGGCTCCTCGCCGGTGCCGCCGTCGTCGTCGCTGATCGTGGAGGAGAAGGAGTTCACCGACAGGCCGGCGCCGCCCTGCCAGGGCTCGAAGCCCGCCTGGATGCTCGTCATGTACCAGTTCGGCGCGGCCATGCCGCGGCTGACGGTCCGGTCGACGAAGTCCATGACGTCGAAGGACCAGCTGGGGATCGCGGTGGGAGCGACGAAGGAGATGACGTCGTTGCCGCCGTTGTTGCCGGTCCACACCTCCCAGGTGCGGCCGCCGACCGTCGCGGAACCGTTCCGGGAGCCGATGGGCTGGATCGGGCCCACCCGGTTGAACCAGATCATGATTTCGGTGCGGTTGACGCCGTCGGTCCTGGGCTGGGGGTCGAGCCAGATGTCGAACGAGGCGTTGTAGACCGCGTTGTCGACGTAGCCGTAGGAAATGCTGGTCGGTGCGGACCCGATCGTCGCGATCTGCTTGGGCAGCCGGGTGCCGGGCGAGCAGTTGGTGTAGTGGCACCCGTCGAAGATCGACGGGTAGGACTTCGGCGCCCCGTCGGTGGGCACGGAGCCGTCGGCGCGGGTGAGGGTGAAGCCTGTGCCGGTGGCGTTGACGCACTGGGTGGCACTGGTCCCCCAGCGGTTGTTCTGGACGACGTAGCGGTCCTGGATCGTGGTGCTGCCGTACTGTTCGCAGATCTCGACGTCGGCCTGGGGGGCGGCCCGGGTCGCGGTCCGGGCGTCGGCCTGGGCGGTGGGCGCCGCCGACAGCAGCGTGGCCGGCGCTGCGGCCGTGAGCAGGAGTGCGGTGGCGAAGGCGCGTAAACGGTGTCGCATGGTGTCCCTTCAGCAGGTGCGGGCATACCTTGGGAGCGCTCCCATCGCGCTGGACTGTAGGAGTGTTTCGAACTCCTGACAAGACACGCCGTTGCGATTGGTGCTGTGCGTTCAAGCCTTGACCCGGCGGCGCCGCTGATCGGCTCCCACCCTCCGTCGCCTCTTTCCGATGCCGCCACCGGCGCACCGCGCCCATGCCATGATCGGCTTCATGTCTTCCGTATCCGCCCCGGCGGACTGGCCCGCCGCGCTCGCCACAGAACGACTCGCCCTGCGCCCGGTCGAGCGGGCGGACGTGCCGGTGCTCACCCGCCTGTGGACGGACCCAGAGGTCCGTCGCCACCTCGGCGGACCGGTGGACGGCAACGTCGTACGCATCCGCGAGCGCAGGTGCGTCGGCGCCCCTGGCGTCTTCGCCGTGGTGCGGCGGTCGGACGAGGCGGTCGTCGGTCTCGTGTCCGTGACCGCCGGGGTCAGGGACGGCAGGACCGAGGTGTCGTACCAGCTCCTCCCCGAGCACTGGGGCCGCGGTTACGCCCGCGAGGCCGTCGCCGCCGTCGTCTCCTGGGCCCAGGAGGGCGTGCGGCCCGGGTCGCCCGGGGTCGTCGCGCTGACCCAGGAGGCCAACCGCCGGTCACGGCGGCTGCTGGAGAGGCTGGGCGCCACCCTGGTGGACAGCTTCGTCGAGTGGGACGAAGCGCAGGTGCTGTACGCGTTCCCGTCAGCCCCGGCGCGCCCCGGGCTCTGAGTGGCGGACCGCCGTCGTGCGGTCGGCGGCCGCGGCGGGCAGGGCCGCCGACCGGGCCGGCGGCCCGCCGCGCCTTTGGGTCATGCCTGGTCGGCGGCCGCGTACAGCGCGGCCACGTCGAGCTTCTTCATGCCGAGCATGGCCTTCATCGCCCGCTGCGCCCGTGCCTCGTCCTCGTCCTTGAGGAGTTCCTCGAGGGCGACGGGGACGACCTGCCAGGACAGGCCGTACTTGTCCTTCAGCCAGCCGCACGGGCCTTCCTGGCCGCCCTCGCCCAGCTTCTCCCAGTAGTGGTCGACCTCCTCCTGGTCCGCGCAGTTGATCAGCAGGGAGATCGCCTCGCTGAAGGTGAAGTCGGGGCCGCCGTTGATCGCGGTGTAGTCCTGGCCGTCAAGGGTGAAGTCGACGGTCAGCACGCTGCCGGCCGGCCGCGGGCCGGCCTCGCCGTAGTACAAGATGTGCTTGATCTCCGAATTCGGGAAGACGGAGACGTAGAACTCGGCTGCTTCCTGGCCCTGGGTGTCGAACCAGAGATTCGGGGTGATGCGGGGCATGGGGTGCTCCTGAGATCGTCCGCGGCGGAAGTTCCGCACTGTCCGTTCCGCACTGTGCCTTCGGTACTGTCTCTTTACCGACCGCCGCGCCGCCCGGAATTCATCGCTCGCGTCCCCATAGGACCGGGCGGAGGATAGGAGCGATGACAGGACCCGTGACCCTGATCAGTGAAAGCCCGGAGGACCCCTACTCGCACGGTCGAGCCGCCTCCGTGGTGCTGGACCGGCGCGGCCTGGTGATCGGCTGGAGCGAACGCGCCCGCACCCTGGTCGGCTGGTCGGCCGAGGAGGTGCTCGGCCGACCGGCGGTGGAGGTCCTGGTCGACCCCGACGACCACGCGGAAGTCCTCGAGGCCACCGCCGCCTGCGTCCGGCAGCGCGGCTGGTTCGGGACCGTGCCCGTCCGGACCCGCGAGGGCCGCAGGCTCGGCTTCGGGATCCGGGCCCGCCAGGTGATCCGGGCGGAGGGCCGCCGGGAGTGGTATCTGGTGGCCGCGCCGGCGGAGGAGGTGGTGCAGTGGGAGATCGACCGGTCCGTGATGGACGGGCTGTTCCTCAGGTCGCCGATCGGTCTGGCCGTGCACGACACGGATCTGAACATCCTGCGGATCAACCGGGCCATCGCACGCATCGGCGGCGTCACCACCGAGGAGGCGCGCGGTCACCGGATCGGTGACTTCCTCGTGGAGGCGGACGCCCGGATGGTGGACGCCGGGCTGCGGAAGGTGCTGGAGACCGGCACCCCAATGATCTTCACCGAGCAACCGTGCCGCATGGCGGCGATGCCCGGCAAGGAGCGGTACGTCTCCGTGTCCGCGTTCCGCGTGGAGGACGCGGCCGGCAGGGTGCTGGGCGTGACGGACCTGGTCGAGGACGTCACCGACCGCCACCGGGCGCGTCGCCGGCTTGCTCTGCTCACCGAGACCGGCGCCAGCGTCGGCACCACCCTGGACGTGGGGACGACCGCGCAGGAGCTCGTCCGGGCAGCGGTTCCCGAGTTGGCCGACTGTGTGTCGGTCGACCTTCTCGAGTCGGTCAGCCGCGGTGAGGAACCCGTCGCGGACGGAGGCGGCGGGCCGCTGCGCAGGACCGCGTGCCTGACCGTCACCCCGGAGACGGAGCGGCTGCTGTTCCGGGTGGGGACGGTCAATTCGTTCCCCGAGGGCACACCTCAGGCCAGGTGCCTGTCCACCGGGCTGCCTGTGCTCGAGCCCTCCATCGACGTGGCGGAGAACGCCAGGGCTCTGGGGCAGAGTGAGGTGCCGCCGGGCACGATGCACTCGTTGATGGTGGTGCCGCTGAAGGCCCGCGGGCTCGTCCTCGGTTTCGTCAGTCTGTGGCGTTCGCAGCTCCCGGAGCCGTTCGAGGAGGACGACCTCACCCTGGCGAGCGAACTGGCCGCCCGGGCCGCGCTCTCCCTCGACAACGCCCGCCGTTTCACCCAGCAGCACCGTGCCGCGCTGGCGCTGCAACGCCGCCTGCTGCCGCGTGAGCTGCCCGTCCATCCGGCGGTCGTCGTGGCCCACCGCTACATGCCCGCGGGGGCGCGACGGGGGTCGGCGGCGACTGGTTCGACGTCATCCCGCTGTCCGGTGCCCGGGTCGCCCTCGTCGTGGGCGACGTCGTCGGGCACGGCATCAACGCCGCGGCCACCATGGGCCGCCTGCGTACGGCCGTGCACACCCTGGCCGACCTCGATCTCGACCCCGACGAGGTGCTCTCCCATCTGGACGACCTGGTGAACAGGCTGGCCGGGGAGCAGGAACAGGACATCGAGGGTGCGCCGGGCGAGCAGGTGGTCGGCGCGACCTGTCTGTACGCCGTCTACGACCCGGTGAGCCGGCGCTGCTCGATCGCCCGTGCCGGCCATCCGCCGCCGGTGGTGGTGACGCCGGAGGGAGAAGCCGCCGTCACAGAGCTGCCGGCCGGTCCTCCGCTCGGACTGGGCGGGCTCCCGTTCGAGTCGGCCGAACTGACGCTGCCGGAGAACAGCGTGCTCGCCCTGTACACGAACGGGCTGGTGGAGGGCGCCTACCAGGACGTGGATGCCGGGCTGGCCGAGTTGTGCGCGGTCATGGCCGGTGCGCGAAGGCCGGTGGAGGACATGGCGCAGGCGGTGGTCGACCGGATGCTGCCGGCGCGGCCCACCGACGACGTCGCGCTGCTGCTGGCCAGGACGCTCACCCTGGCGCCGGAGTCGGTGGCCACCTGGGAGCTCCCGGCGGAGCCGACGGCGCCCGCCCGGGCCCGCCGGCTCACCGCGGACCAACTGGCGGCGTGGGGACTCGAGGCCATGGCCTTCGCCACGGAGCTGATCGTCAGCGAACTGGTCACCAACGCCTACCGCTACGCGCGCGGCGGGCCTCTGACGCTGCGGCTCATCCACCACCAGCGGCTGATCTGCGAGGTCTCCGACACGAGCAGCACGTCGCCGCATCTGCGGCGGGCCCGGAGCACCGACGAGGGAGGCCGGGGGCTGCTCCTCGTGGCGCAGCTCACGGCGCGCTGGGGCACCCGGCACTCGCGGGACGGCAAGACGGTCTGGACGGAACAGAACTTCCCCCGCGACCCGGCGGGGCGGACGGCGGCATGCCCGGGTAGCGGCCCGTACGCCCGCGGACCGGCCGGGGCAGGGCGCCGGCTGAGCCCGACCGCCGCTCTGGTCCGGACCAGCTTATTGCCGCGGCGACGCCCCACGGCCAAGCTGCAGGCATGGAACTGGAGTTGCGGCACCTCAGGACGATCCGGGCCATCGCCGACGCCGGCAGTCTCACCAAGGCGGCCACCGCGCTCGGCCTCGCCCAGCCCGCGCTCAGCGCGCAGCTGAGGAGGATCGAGCGTTCGCTCGGGGGACCCTGTTCGAGCGCGGCCGGACCGGTGTGCGCGCCACGGCTCTCGGTGAACTGGTCCTGGACCGTGCGCGTGTCGTGCTGCCCGCCGTGCACGAACTCCAGCAGGAAGCCGTGCGGTTCGCGCGCGGCGGAGCGCCGTACGGTCCGCGGACGCCGCTGCGGCTCGGGGGCACGCACGGGCCGCTGCTCGGAGGGCTCGTCGACCGGCTCGCCTCCGCGGACCCGGGCGTCACGGTGGTCACCCATACCTCGTGGTCGGAGCGTGAGATCGCCGCGTCGGCCGCCGAGGGCCGGCTGGACTACGCGCTCATCGGCGCGTGCGGGGAGAGCTCACCGCCCGGGTCGGGGAGCCTCGCCTGGACGGAGGTCGCCCGCGACCCGGTGTTCGTGATGCTCTCCACGGACCATCCGCTGGCGGCCCGGCCCGGGATCGAGCTGGCGGAACT
This sequence comes from Streptomyces sp. Tu 2975, assembly GCF_009832925.1. Taxonomy (GTDB): domain Bacteria; phylum Actinomycetota; class Actinomycetes; order Streptomycetales; family Streptomycetaceae; genus Streptomyces. Next base: position 7,197,786 of record NZ_CP047140.1, on the reverse strand, counting down.
GGCCCGGGAGGCATGGACGGACGTGCCGGGCGACGGATGTTTCGCCGACTGCTTCGCCGCCGCCTGTGTCCGGGCCGGTTTCACACCGGCGTGCGTGTACGAGACGGACACCGCCTCCTGTGTCCATCTGGTCCAGGTGGGGCGGGCGGTGGGCCTGTGCCGGGCCACCTTCCCCGACACGCCCGGCATGGTGACACGACCGCTCGTCGGCACGCCCCTCGTGTGGCGCCACCTCCTCGGCCGGCACCCCGAGGCGCCCGCGGCGGCGCGGGCACCCGAAGTCGTCGCTCACGTGCGGGCCGCGCACCGTGACGCGGTGGCCCGCAGCTCCAGTTACACGCGGTGGCTGGCGGCCAGGGGCGCCGTCCTCCATAACGCCGTGGAGGGGGCCGGCTGGTAGCTGCCGCACGGGGGTTCTCGTTCCCTACGGTTTCGGCACACCTCCCACGAGACCGAGGGGACTTCCATGCTCCACAGACACGCCAAGGCAGCGTGTGTCGGTGCCGCCGCCGCGGCCGCGCTCGTCCTGACCTCCCTGCAGGGCGCCGCGTCCGCGCAGCAGGCCGGCACGGCACCCGGCGCCACCGCACGCACCGCGGCGGACACGCTCGCGGTCTCCGCCGCGCAGCCGGAACTGCTCCGCGCCATGCAGCGTGACCTCGGGCTCACCCGTGCCCAGGCCGAGCGGCGATTGGAGAACGAGGCCGAGGCGGGCGCCACCGCCGCCGTGCTCCGGCAGCGGCTGGGGGCCGCGTTCGCCGGCGCCTGGGTCGAGGGGGCCGACTCCGGCACCCTGACCGTGGCCACCACCCGGGCCGCTGACGCGGCCGCCATCAGGGAAGGCGGCGCCGAGGCACGGGTCGTGCCCCACACTCTGGCCGAACTCGACCGCACGAAGGCTGCCTTGGACCGGGCCGCGGCGCGCGACTCCTCGACGGACGTGCCCGTCTGGTACGTCGACGTCCGGGCCAACGCCGTGGTGGTCCTGGCCGTGGAGAAGTCCAAGGCGCAGACCCTGATCGGGGCGAGCGGCGCCGAGCGGGACCGGATACGGGTCGTCCCGACCCTGGAACAGCCGCGTCCGCTGTACGACATCCGCGGCGGCGACGCGTACTACATGGGCGGGGGCGGCCGTTGCTCCGTCGGCTTCTCCGTCACCCGGGGCACCACTCAGGGATTCGCCACGGCGGGCCACTGCGGCCGGGCCGGCACCGCCACCAGCGGCTACAACCAGGTGGCCCAAGGGACCTTCCAGGCCTCGACGTTCCCGGGCCGGGACACGGCGTGGGTGGCGGCGAACAGCAACTGGACCTCGACGCCCTACGTCAAGGGGCAGGGCGGGCAGAACATCCAGGTGACCGGTTCGGTGCAGCAACCGGTCGGCGCGTCGATCTGCCGCTCCGGCTCCACCACGGGCTGGCACTGCGGCACGATCTCGCAGCACAACACCAGCGTCACGTATCCGGAGGGGACCATCACGGGCGTCACGCGGACGACGGTGTGCGCCGAGCCCGGTGACTCCGGGGGCTCGTACATCTCCGGAAGCCAGGCACAGGGCGTCACCTCAGGCGGTTCCGGTGACTGCCGCAGCGGAGGCACCACGTTCCACCAGCCGATCAACCCGCTGCTGCAGGGATACGGGCTGACGTTGAGGACCACCACGGACCCGGGTGAGCCCGGTGAGCCGGGCGAGCCGGGCGGAACCTGGGCGGCGGGCACCGTCTACCAGGCCGGCGCGCAGGTCACCTACGGCGGGGCGACCTACCGCTGCCTCCAGGGCCATCAGGCCCAGGCCGGCTGGGAACCCTCGAACGTCCCGGCGCTCTGGCAGCGCCTGTGACCGGCTGACCGACCGGCCTCCCGAGGGAGCGCGTGCCGTGGCTGCGGGGCCACGGCACGCGCTCCGCGGTTTGCGGTGTACGGGACCCTTGCCGTGCCGTGTCCGGCACGCTCCACCGTCGATCACCTCGACGCGCTCAACAAGTCGTGGGTGCACCTGGCGATGACCGCGCCCCAGGGCAACGGCGGGGCGTGCTACGGCGACTCCGGCGGCCCGAACTTCGCCACGCTGAAGGGCGAGCGGACCCTCGTGTCGACGACCAGCTCGGGCGACTCCCCCTGCTACGCCACCAATGTGACGTACCGTCCGGACGCCCGCGGCGCCGGACGTTCCTGTCCCCGTTCCACCAAGCTGCCCTGACTCATCCCTGACGGGCGACGTCGCGGACGGCGGTCACCAGTCGCCGTCCGCGACCGGCTTTCCCGGTGCCGGGGCGTCGCCGAGGGGAAGGACCTGTCCGGGGGCCGGCGGCTGCCAGGAATCGTGGTCGTCACCGAGCCAGTCGCCGACCGGCTGCACACCGCTGAGGGCGTCCGCCGGCGCGAGGTCGGCCGCGCTCTCGTCGTAGTACTCGTACCAGGGCAGTCCCGCACGCGTATAGGCCGCGCGGTCGACGGGGGACGGGGGCGGCTCCTCGCCGGTGATGCGGCGCCACTCGGGCGGCGTCACCAGGTGGACGAACACCCGGCCGGAGGGCTCGTCCGCCCAGTCGGACAGGCGCCGGTCGTCGCGGTAGACCTCCTGCCGCATGGAGCCGCCCACACCGAGGCCCATCGCGGCGGAGCGTGCCCGGGGCGGGCCGCCGGGAGCGGCGGGCGCGGCCTGCGGGGCCGCCGCGGAGGCGGGGGCCGCGGGCGGGGGCATCGGCGCTCCGTAAGCAGGCGCACCGCCGGGCGGCGCCGCCGCCGGGTACATCGGGGTGGCGCGTGCGGCCCGTTCGGCGCGGACCCGCTCCTCCTCGCGCCAGGCCGCCAGTGCCGCGTCGGACAGCCCGAACGCCTGGAGTTGCACGCCGCCCCAGGTCTCCTCGCCGGTGACCTGTCCCTCCACCGTGGCGCCCAGGCCGAGCGGGACGGCGACGAACTGACGCACCGTGCCCTTGCCCGAGTTGATGCCGTCCAGCCACGGCTGGCGGGGCAGCACCACGTAGTTCTGCGGCTTCCGGGTGAGGGTGCCGCGCCACGGCTTGCCGGAGACGGCGCACACCTTGCCGACGCCGACCTGGAGGGCGGCGGGCTCGCTGCTGCCCGCGAAGCTGAGCCACATCGCCTCGCGGAGATACACCGGCAGCATCACGCCGCCGCGCTCGCGCATCTGCGGCGGCACGGTGCCGAGATGGTCCTCGACCCGCCGTACGGGAAACTCACCCAGCCCGGGCGGCAGTTGATGCGTCCCCGATTCGGGCAGGCGGAGCGTCCTGATGAACCGGACCCGTACTCCCCCGCCCAGCAGCAGACTGTTTCCGTCGACGCGTACGGCGCTCGCGGCCACGACGAACTCCCCTCTTCCCGGCGTGTGCTCTGCGGGTAACACGAGCCGGGGCCCGTCGTGGTTCCACCTAGGGCACAGGAGCGGCACCCGGTCAGGCAGGCGGCACGATGTCCTGCTCCGCCCAGACGACCTTGCCCTCCGAGGTCCGGCAGGAACCCCAGCGCCGGCAGAGCATGTTGATGAGCTGGAGCCCGCGGCCGCCTTCGTCGTTGAGCGTCGCGTGCTGGATGAGCGGCAGGTCGGGGCCGGTGTCGGACACCTCGACGACGAGCCTTTCGTGGCGCAGCAGACGCAGCTGTCCCGGTCCGCCGCCGTAGCGCAGGGCGTTGCCGACCAGTTCGCTGACCACCAGTTCGGTGGTGTCGGCGAGGCCGTCGAGATCCCATCCGGCCAGTTGTTCCCCCACGAGCCGGCGGGCCGCGGACGCGGCGGTGGCGTCGGCGGGCAGCGGCCAGACCGCCACGTTCTCGCCGGCGCGGGCGTCGTGGGCCGTGGCGACGAGCATGACCGCTTCGTCGAAGCGTTGGGCCGGTCCCCAGTCGCCGGACAGCAGGCCGCAGGAATCGAGTACGGCGGGGGCGGCGCCCGACGCGGCCTTGCGCAGCCGTGCGAGCTGCGCGTCGATGTCGTCCGCGCGGCTCTTGACCAGACCGTCGGTGTACAGCATCAGGCGGCTCGCGGCGGGCAGGGTCACCTTCGCGGGGTCGTAGGGGATGACACCGGCGCCCAGCGGGGCTCCCACCGGTACGTCGAGGTAGTCGGCGTTGCCCGCCGCGTCGACGAGCAGAGGCGGCGGGTGGCCGGCCGTGGCGATGGTGCACACGCCGGTGGCGGGGTCGTACACCGCGCACAGGCAGGTGGCGACCTGGTCGTCCTCGAGGTCGCGGGCCGCGAGGTCCATCCGGGCGAGGACCCGCTCCGGGACGATGTCCAGGGCGAGCAGGGTGCGGGCGATGGCGCGCAGCCGGCCCATGGTGGCCACGGCGGCGAGCCCGTGTCCCATGACGTCGCCCACGACGAGGGCGGTCCGCCCGCCCGGCAGCGCCATCACGTCGTACCAGTCGCCGCCGACGCCGCTCGCGTCGGCGGTCGGGGCGTAGTCGGCGCACACGTCGAGCCCGGGGGTCCGCGGGGTGGTGCGCGGCAGGAGGTTGCGCTGGAGGCTGACGACGTGTTCCCGCTCCCGCTTGTACAGGCGAGCGTTGTCGACGAAGACGGCGGCCCTGGAGGCCAGTTGCATGGCGAGCGCGAGATCCGTCCGGGAGAACGGCGGTCTGCGGCCCGCCCGTACGAAGTCGGCGACGCCCAGCAGTACTCCGCGGGCGATCAGTGGAACCACCATGTAGCTGTGCACCCCGGCCGCGCGCATCTTCTCCGCGGCCCGTGCGGTGGGCGCCACCCGCGCGAAGTCCTCCCGGGCGAGCCGGCTCATGAGCACGGGCTGCCGGCGCATCAGGGCGTCGACCGCGACCGTGTCCTTGTTGACCGAGGTCAGTTCGCCCACGGGGTCGGGCTCGAGCTCCATGAGTTCGGGAACGGCGGCGACGGCGATGGCCCGCATGACGGGCCGCTCCCCCGCCCTGCCCGCTTGGACGTGCTCGCCCCGCAGCGCGGACTCCAGCAGGTCGATGGCCGCACCGTCGGCGAGCCGGGGCACGACGAAGTCGGCGAGCTCCTGCGCCGTCCGTTCCAGGTCGAGCGTGGTGCCGATCCCGGTACTGGCGTGACTGAGCCATTCGAGGCGGTTGTGCATGGTGAACCGCTCGGCCAGAGAGGCCGCCCGGCGGCGCAGCGCCGGTACTCCGGTCCGCCGCCCCCATCCCGGATGTCTCACCGCACCGCCTTCCCTGCCGTCACTGGATCAAGTATGGGGCGGGTGGCTCCTGTGCGCCCCCGGGCCGCGGTGTCCCATCCGGATCCGGGGGCGGGCGGCGCCCGCGGGCGGCCGTACGGACCGGACAGTACGGAGCAACGGTCGGCTCACTGCCTGCGGGCCGCTGATCCCCTCAGCGCGGACGGGCTGGTGCCGAACCAGCGGGCCACCGCCCGGCGCAGGGTCCTGGCGTCGCTGAAGCCGAGCACGGCCGCGATCCGGTGCAGCGGGAGGTCGCTGGTCGTCATCAGTTCCTCCGCCCGTACGAGCCGGACGGAGTCGACGAGCGCCTCGTAGCTGGTGCCGTCCTCCGCCAGTCTTCTGCGCAGCGTCCGCTCGCTCATGCCGCGTGCCAGGGCCTGCTGGGCGAGCGGGGGGACGTGCGGAAGGCCACGGGCGACGGACACCTCCAGTCCCTGCACCAGGTCCTGCCGCTCCCTGCGCCGCGTGCGTGCCGCGTCGAGGAGCTCGACGACCTGGGCGAGGGTGTAGGCGTCGGCACCCGGCAGCGGGCTGTTCAGGCACGTCGACCCGAAGACGATGCGGTCGTCCGGTGCGCCGAAGGTGACGGGGCAGCGGAAGTACCGTTCGTACTCGTGGCCGTACGGCGGGCGGGCGTGCTGCACGGCGAGGGAGTGCGGTGCGAACTCCTCGTGCCAGGCGTCCCTGATCAGGGCGACGATGCTGCCGAACGCCTCTTCGAGGAGGAAGGCCCGCAGGCCGGAGTCGGTGTATCGGGCGGTAGCGAGGACGGCTGCGCCGTCCGGCACCGGTGCCATGCGGTAGTCGAGCATGGAACCGGTGACTCCGTGGTGGCGGACGCCGAGCCGGAGGGCGTCGTGGAGGGTCGGGCTCGCCTGGAGGCCGAGGCCGACCAGCCCCCACGCGGTGACCCGCTGACGGCGGCCGACGGCGAGGCCGAGGGCGGGATCGCCGAGGTCCCGCATCGCCTCCCTGATCACGGAGCTGCCCTGGCGGTAGGACACCCGCTGGCCGACCGCGCAGAGGGCGGCCTCGCTCAGGCCCGCACGGCGCAGGGAAGGGCCGAGGTCGTGCCCTCGTTCCGCCGCCACGAGGGTGAGGTAGCGCAGGAGATGGGGCGTGATGGTGGCGGACCCGTACCGCGGGTCCAGTCGCGCGATGAGCGGAGCGCCGGCCTGCCGACGGGTGTCCTCGTCGGGTACCGGTTCGTGCGACGGCATCGGCCCACCTCCGGGCGGCCACTGTAGGGATTCCGGCCGCGGGAGGACAGACCCGGTGGCCGCTGAAGTCCCGTTACTGGCCGGTTCGGTCCTCTCCCCCGGCCACCCACCGCCCTTACCGTCGGTCACACCAGTCACCGACCGGTTCCGGTATCCGGCACGAGGGAGAAGGCATGCGGTTCCCCACAACCAGCCGAAAGGCGCTCTCCCTGCTGCTCGCGGGGTCGCTCGGGGCCCTGGCCCTGGCGGCCGTGCCGGGAGCGGCACCGGCCGGCGCGGCACCGGCGTCCGGCACGGCGGCGCCCGAACCCACGACGTACCTCGTCGGCCGGGGCATCTCCGATGTCACCGGCGAGGCCGCCGAGGTGGGCATGATGGGTTACTCGAGCTTCGAGCAGAAGGCGTCCGGCATCCATCAGCGGCAGCGCTCCCGGGCGTTCATCGTCGCCGACCTGACCGGCGGGAAGCGGGTCGTCTACGTCAACGCCGATCTGGCCATGATCTTCCAGTCCGTGCAGCAGGGGGTCATCGCCGGACTGAAGGCGCGTTACGGCTCGCTCTACAGCGAACAGAACGTGCTGCTGTCCGCGACCCACACGCACGCCGGGTCGGGCGGCCACTCGCACCACCTCGCGTACAACCTGGCCTCGCTCGGCTTCCAGAAGGAGACCTACCGGGCGATCGTCGACGGGATCGTCGAGTCGGTGGCCGAGGCCCATGAGGACCTCGCACCGGGCACGATCACGCTCGGCAGGGGCGAGTTGACCGACGCGAGCGTCAACCGGTCGAGGACGGCCTTCGAGAGGAACCCGGCCGGCGACAAGGCGGTCTTCCCCGGCGCGATCGACCCGGCGATGACGGTGCTGCGCTTCCGGCAGGGCGACCGCGACATCGGCGCCATCAGCTGGTTCGCCACCCACAACACGTCGCTCACCAACAAGAACACGCTGCTCAGCCCGGACAACAAGGGCTACGCGGCCTACGAGTGGGAGCACGACGACCAGGGCGTGCGCTACCTGGAGAACAAGGAGGGCTTCGTCGCGGCGTTCCCCAACACCAACGCCGGCGACATGTCGCCCAATCTGAATCTCAGGCCGGGCTCGGGCCCGACCGAGGACGAGTTCGAGAACACCCGGATCATCGGTGACCGGCAGTTCCGCAAGGCACAGGAGATCTACGACGACGCCGCCGTCCCGCTCAGCGGCGGTGTCGACTCCCGGATGCGGTTCGTGAACATGGAGCAGGTGACCGTCGACGGGAAGTACACCCCCGACGGCAAGGAGCACCGCACCTGCCCGGCCATGGTGGGCGCCTCGACGCTCGCGGGCAGCGTGGAGGACGGGCCCGCGATCCCCGGCTTCACGGAGGGCATGAACAGCCCGGTGGCGAAGCTGCTGGAGCCCTTCGACATCGACCCGCCCGAGTGGCTGGTGAGCTGCCAGTACCCGAAGGCGAACCTGGTGCCCACCGGCCTGGTCAACGCGGCGACGCCGACGACGCCCACGGTCCTGCCGGTGCAGATCGTCAAGATCGGCCAGTTCTACCTGGTGGCCGGCCCGGCCGAGTACACGATCGTCTCCGGCCTGCGCATCCGCCGTACGGTCGCCCAGGAGCTGGGCGTACCGCTGGAGAACGTGCTGATGCAGGGCTACGCGGGCGCCTACAGCCAGTACGTGACCACGCCGGAGGAGTACGACCTCCAGCAGTACGAGGGCGGCTCGACGCTCTACGGCCGGTACACACTGCCCGCCTACCAGCAGGAGTTCGCCTCGCTCGCGGCCTCACTGCGGGACGGCACCACCATCGACCGCGGCCCCGCGCCGGCCGACCACTCGGATCGTCAGACGTCCTTGCAGACCGGTGTGGTGATGGACAACCCGCCGATGGGGCGGAAGTTCGGCGACGTGCTGGCCGAGCCGGCCGGGGCGTACGGGCGGGGGGCCGCCGTCACCGCCGAGTTCGTGACCGGGCACCCGAAGAACAACTTGCGCCGCGGTGGCACGTTCCTCGAGGTGCAGCAGCTGGTGGACGGCCGGTGGGTCCGCCGGCTGGACGACGGCGACTGGGACACCACGTACCGCTGGGTGCGGCTGAACGGCGTGACCGGCACGTCCAAGGCGGTCGTCACGTGGAAGGTGGCCGCGGGGACGCCGGCAGGGACGTACCGGATCGTGCACTTCGGTGACTCGAAGAGCCTGTTCGGCACGATCAGCGGTTTCAGCGGGGCCACCCGGCCCTTCACGGTGGGCTGAACCGCACCCGCGGGCGCGACATGCGGCCCGATCGCCGGAGCGCGCCCGCGGGCGCGGGCGGGTACGCCCGACCGTATCCGGAATGTGATGCTCAAGTTCAGCTCAGATGTAATGACACTCGGACCATCGACTCCTTACTCTCCTCGCAAAATCGAGTGAAGGATGTCGCACCATGAAGGCCTACAAGTCCGCCGCCGCGGCGATCACCGTGCTCGCGGTCGCCCTCACCGCAACCGCGTGCGGCGGCGACTCCGAGAGCGCCGGTGACGGTCCCACCCAGCAGGCGAAAGCCGAGGACCTGCCGAAGCTGCCCACCTACAAGGTCGCCACGGGTGTCGACATCGACTCGCCGACGCTGGAGAAGGCGCAGAAGGCCGGAAAGCTCGTCATCGGCGCCAAGAACGACCAGCCCTTCCTCGGTTTCGAGGACGAGAAGGGCAACCGGTCCGGCTTCGACATCGAGATCGCCAAGATGATCGCCGCGGACCTCGGCTTCTCCGCCGACAAGATCGAGTTCAAGACGGTGGACACCGGCGTCCGCGAGGCGGCCATCTCGAACGGAGAGGTCGATCTGTACGTCGGGACGTACACGATGAACGAGGAGCGGAAGAAGAAGGTCGCCTTCGCCGGCCCGTACTACATGGCGGGTGCCGACCTCCTGATCCGCGAGAACGACCGGACGATCGCGGGACCGTTCTCGCTGGAGGGCAAGACGGTCTGCTCGGCCAAGGGCTCGACCGCGCTCCGTGAGATCAAGAAGCCCGAGTACAACACCCGGACGGTCGAGACGGCCAAGTACACCGAGTGCGTCAAGCAGTTGCTCGAGGGCAAGGTCGACGCCGTCACCACCGACGACGCGATACTCAAGGGCTACGCCGCCCAGCACGCGGGCAAGTTGAAGGTCGTCGGCCAGCCGTTCACGGAGGAGCCGTACGGCATCGGCATGGCCAAGGACGACGAGGCCCTGCGCGACGCCGTCTCCGACGCGCTCCAGGCGCACGACGAGAACGGCGACTACAAGCTGGCGTACGACGCGACGCTCGGTCTGTCCGGCTCCCACTACGTGGGACCGCCGATGGTCCAGCGGGACTGACCGCACACACGGCGAACGGCCGCGGCGGGCGGCGCCTGAGGGCGCCGCCCGCCGCGGCCGTTCATGTCACGCCTCGCCGAGGCGCCGCCCGCGTCACGCCTCGCCGAGGTCCGAGCTGATCCAGCGCTGCGGGCGCATCCGGATGATCATCTGCTCGCCGTGCTCCTTCCAGGCGAAGTCGACATAGGCGTCGACCTTCGCGGGATCGAGATAGCGGGCGGAGATCTCCACGAGATGCTCCCGGGTGGCGGGGACGCTCTCGACGACCGGTCCCTCGACCGAGACATAGCGGACCGTCGGCTCGACACGGTCGACCATCAGCGTGAAGCGGCCGGCGGCCTCGATCGCCTTCGCCTTACGGGAGTCGCGGGCGGTCATGACCCAGATGTCGCCGCCCGGTTCGTACTGGTACCAGATCGGCACCGTCAGGGGCGCCCTGCCGTCCTCCCCCGCGTCGACCGCCAGCGCGGCGACGAGCGGCTCTGCCAGGAACTTCTCTCGGTCCTCACGGCTGAGTGCCACGGTGACTCCTTTGTGCGTCCACGGTCGGCCGCCGTTCCGGGCCGTGCCCGGCCGGCATTTCCTTGACGTCAACTGCCGTGCGGCGCCGCCGTGTTCCCGTGTTCGCCTGTTCCCGTGCACGCGGGCTCGTGTGTTCCCCGCGGACGCAGGCCGCCCCGGCCGGGCACGAGTGCCGGCCGGGGCGGATGCGCGGGTGGCGGACGGTTCGCCGGCCGCCGTGTCAGCCCAGGATCGCCAGAGCCTGGTTGAAGGTCTTCGACGGACGCATGACCGCCGCGGCCTTCTTCTCGTCGGGACGGAAGTAGCCGCCGATGTCGGCCGGCGAACCCTGCACCGCGATCAGCTCGTCGACGATGGTCCGCTCCTGCTCACCGAGCGCCTTGGCCAGGTCCGCGAAGGCCTCCGCGAGCTGCGCGTCCTCGGACTGCCGGGCCAGCTCCTGGGCCCAGTACAGGGCGAGGTAGAAGTGGCTGCCGCGGTTGTCGATGCCGCCGAGTTTGCGGCTGGGCGACTTGTCCTCGTTGAGGAAGGTGCCGGTGGCGCGGTCGAGCGTGTCGGCGAGGACCTTGGCGCGGGCGTTGCCCGTGGTCGTCGCGAGGTGCTCGAAGCTGACGGCCAGCGCGAGGAACTCGCCGAGGCTGTCCCAGCGCAGGTAGTTCTCCTTCACGAGCTGCTGGACGTGCTTCGGGGCGGAACCGCCGGCGCCCGTCTCGAACAGTCCGCCGCCGTTCATCAGCGGGACGACCGAGAGCATCTTGGCGCTGGTGCCGAGCTCCAGGATCGGGAACAGGTCGGTCAGGTAGTCGCGCAGCACGTTGCCGGTGACGGAGATGGTGTCCTCGCCGCGGCGGATGCGCTCCAGGGAGAACGCGGTCGCCTCGACCGGCGACATGATCTCGATCTGAAGGCCGTCGGTGTCGTGCTCGGCCAGGTACGTCCGGACCTTCTCGATCAGCCGGGCGTCGTGCGCGCGGCTCTCGTCGAGCCAGAAGACGGCCGGGACGCCGGTCGCGCGGGCGCGGGTGACGGCGAGCTTCACCCAGTCCTTGATGGGCGCGTCCTTGGTCTGGCACATGCGGAAGATGTCGCCGGCGCTGACGGCCTGCTCCAGCACGGCGTTGCCGGCGGTGTCGACGACCCGCACGGTGCCTGTGACCGGGATCTCGAACGTCTTGTCGTGGCTGCCGTACTCCTCGGCCTTCTGCGCCATCAGACCGACGTTCGGGACCGAGCCCATGGTGGACGGGTCGAAGGCGCCGTTGGCACGGCAGTCGTCGATGACGACCTGGTAGACACCCGCGTAGCTGCTGTCCGGCAGGACGGCGACGGTGTCCGCCTCCTGGCCGTCCGGGCCCCACATGTGTCCGGAGGTGCGGATCATCGCCGGCATGGAGGCGTCGACGATGACGTCGCTCGGTACGTGCAGGTTGGTGATGCCGCGGTCGGAGTCGACCATGGCGAGGGCCGGGCCCTCGTTCAGCTCGGCGTCGAAGGACGCCTTGATCTCGGCGCCGTCGGCCAGCGACTCGAGGCCCTTATAAATGCCGCCGAGGCCGTCGTTCGGGGTGAGGCCGGCCTTGGCGAGGGACTCTCCGTACCGGGCGAACGTCTTCGGGAAGAAGGCGCGCACCACGTGGCCGAAGATGATCGGGTCGGAGACCTTCATCATCGTGGCCTTCAGGTGCACGGAGAACAGCACACCCTCGGCCTTGGCGCGGGCGACCTGCTCGGTGAGGAACTCGCGCAGGGCGGCGACGCGCATCACGGAGGCGTCGACGACCTCACCGGTGAGCACGGGCACCGACTCACGCAGCACGGTGGTGGAGCCGTCGTCGCCCTTGAGCTCGATGCGAAGCGAACCGGCGTCACCCATCACCGCGGACTTCTCGGTGGAGCGGAAGTCGTCGGCGGACATCGTGGCGACGTTCGTCTTCGACTCGGGGGTCCAGGCGCCCATGCGGTGCGGGTGCGCCTTGGCGTAGTTCTTCACCGACGCCGGGGCACGGCGGTCGGAGTTGCCCTCACGCAGGACCGGGTTGACGGCGCTGCCCTTGACCTTGTCGTAACGGGCGCGGATGTCGCGCTCCTCGTCGGTCTTCGGGTCGTCCGGGTAGTCCGGCAGCGCGTAGCCCTGCTCCTGGAGCTCGGCGACGGCAGCCTTCAGCTGCGGGATCGAGGCCGAGATGTTGGGCAGCTTGATGATGTTCGCCTCGGGCGTCTTGGCCAGGGCCCCGAGCTCCGCGAGCGCGTCGTCGATGCGCTGTCCCTCGGCGAGGTACTCGGGGAACTGCGAGATGATCCGTCCCGAGAGCGAGATGTCACGGGTCTCCACGGTGACACCGGCGGTCGATGCGTACGCCTGGATCACAGGCAGGAACGAGTACGTCGCCAGGGCGGGCGCCTCGTCAGTGTGCGTATAAATGATGGTCGAGTCAGTCACCGGGTGCTCCGCTCTCCACGTCTGCAACATTGCTCGACATCAAGATATCCCGTGATCGCTCGCGCCTCGACAGTGCCCTGCCGTGCGGCCCGGCCGGCGGCCGGTGCGGGGGTCAGGGGGCGGTGGCGCACGTCACCGGCGGGCCTGGAGCGTGCGGGGCCCGCCGGCGCTCGGCCGGCGCGGGCTAGCGGCCGGCCAGCACGTCGCTGAAGTCCATGACCCGGCCCATCTCCCGCAGGGTCTCCTCGGCGGTCCGCCGGGCCTCGGCCGGAACGTCGCCGCGCTCCTCCACCAGGTCCGCGTAGATCGGTGCCTCGGTACGGTCTGCGGAACTCATCTCGAACAGGGTCCTTTCACAGGGGTCGCCTCGTGCCGCGCCGACCGCGGCCGAGAGCAGTGACCGAGTGTAGGAGGTGGGGTCGGCGACGATGTCGGCGGCCCTTCCTCCCCGTCCCGGCGCCCCTCCGGGGCTCCCGGGCCGGGACGCCGGGCGCGAGCCGCGTCAAGGCTCGAGGCGCGTCAGGGTTCGATGAGGCCGGCCCTGATCGCGTAGCGGGTCAGGTCCAGGCGGTCCCGCAGGCCGAGCTTGCGCAACAGGTTCGCGCGATGGCGCTGAACGGTCTTGACACTGATGAACAGGGTCTCCGCGATGTCCTTGGAGGACTGGCCCTCCGCGACGAGCTTGAGGACCTCCTCCTCGCGCGCGGTGAGGATCTGGTCCGGCGTCTCCTGGCCCTGGCGGACCCGGTCCAGGTAGTTGCGGATCAGAGCGGTGACCGCGCCCGGGTACAGGAACGGCTCCCCGCGCATCGCGGCCCGGCACGCCGCCAGCAGGTCCCGGTCGGCGACGGACTTCAGAACGTATCCGCAGGCCCCGGCCTTGAGCGCCTGGAAGAAGTACTGCTCGTTGTCGTACATCGTCAGCATGAGGATGCGGAGTTGGGGCTGCAGCGCCGCGAGTTCACGGGCGGCCTGGAGACCGGTCATGCGGGGCATGGCGATGTCGAGGACGGCCAGGTCGACGGCGTGGCTGCGGGCCATGGCGATCGCCTCCGCGCCGTCACCGGCCTCCGCGACGACCCGGAGGCCGGGCTCACCGTCGAGGATCAGCCGCACGCCGCGCCGCACCAGGGCGTGGTCGTCGGCGAGCAGGATGCGGATCTCGTCCGGCTCGGGCACGGCTACGCCACCTCCTTCCCGGCACGCGCCGTGCCGGCGGACTCCGCCGGCACGGGGGCGGAGTCGTCGGGCACGGAGAGGGACACCCGGGTGCCGCCCGCGCCGCCCGGCGCGATGTCGAGGGTGGCGCCGATCAGCAGGGCACGTTCCCGCATGCCGCGAATCCCCGCGCCCTCGCGGGCGAGGCCGGTACCGCGGCCGTCGTCGGCGATGCTCAGCACGACCGCGCCGGGTGTGCGGCGCACGGCGAGCCGGACGTGCTCCGCCTCCGCGTGACGCGCGATGTTGGTCAGGCCTTCCTGGGCGACGCGGTAGAGCACCAGTTCCGTCTCGCATGCGAGCGCCGGGAGCCCGGGGTCGAAGTCGCACTCGATGCGCAGCCCGGTGTGGGTGGCGAAGTCGGCGCTCAGCGCGGTGAGCGCGCTGACCATGCCGAGGTCCTCCAGCACACCGGGCCGCAGCCGGCGGGCCAGCCTGCGCACCTCGTCGAGGCTTTCGCGGGTGGTCTCCTGCGCCTGCCGCACCTCGGCCCTCAGGTGCTCCGGGGACCGGTCGGCGACACGTTTCAGCGCGAGCAGCACCGCGGTCATGCTCTGGCCCACCTCGTCGTGGAGTTCCTGCGCGATACGGCGGCGTTCCGCCTCCTGCGCCGACAGCGCGCGGGCGCTGCTGGTGGCGCGTTCGGTCTCCAGCCGCTCCAGCATGTCGTTGAAGGTGCTGATCAGTTCGGCTACGCCGCCCTGCCCGGGCGGCCCCGGCAGCCGCTGGCCGGGGCGGAGCAGGTCGACGGTGGTCATGAGCCGGGTGAGCCGCTCCAGCGGAGCCAGTCCGATGCGCAGCAGGGCCGCGTTGGCGACCAGCATCACCACCAGGCCGCCCACCAGGATGACGGCCTCCGTGAGCAGCACCGGGACCGAGACGGTCACCGGCGCCCACAGCAGCAGCGCCGTCGCCAGGCCGAGGACCAGCGCGTTGAGGGCGAAAATCCGCCAGAACAGCGACACGGCGTACCGGACCTCCACAGTTTTCGCGGTGTGCCACCCACTATGGGTCACCGCCGGGTGCGGCTCGCACCCGGGTCTGCCTGCCTGCCGCCCCCCGGAGCGCGTGTCGATCGCCGGCGGCAGCCGTCCGCGCCGGTCATCGGGCTCGCGGCCCCGCACCGCCTGCACTGCCGGCCCCCCGGTAAATGGGTGCTGGGACCGATGGTGCGGGCCCGGCGCACCGGCGATGGTTGCGGCATGAACCCTTCGCCCTCCCGCCGACCGGCGGGAGCAGGGGTTCCGCCGGCGGGAGCACCGGGTCCGCGAGCACACCGCGACGGGACTCCACGGCGTTCGACTCCCTCGGAAGGACTCCTCTCATGTCGCTCGACGCGGCCCGCTCCGACTCCCTTCCCGAACGTCTCACCACCCACGAGGTCGGTCAGCGCCTCCAGCACGAGCGCAACTCCCGCCTCACGCAGCTCGAGGCGATCGAGCAGGAGGGGAACGACGCGCCGCGGGAGCTGATGATCGCTCAGAAGACTTCGATCCAGCGGGTGCTGACGGAGATCGACGCGGCCTTCGCGCGGCTCGGCGCCGGCGGATACGGACTCTGCCAGGAGTGCAGGCGGCCGATCCCCGTCGAGCGGCTGGAGATCCTGCCCTACGCCCGCTGCTGCGTCGGCTGCCAGCGCCGGGCGTCGTGACGGGCGGGGCTCCCGGTCCTGTCCTTCGTGCACCTGGAGGGGTGACTTCGTGAACCACCGGATCGCCGACGCCGCCGCGCCGCTCTCCGCCGACGACCTTGCGGCGCTGCGCGCAAGCCTGAAGGAACAACGTACTTTCCGTCTGGAGCAGTTGGAGCGGTTCACCCGCCCGTCGCGGGCCGGTGACGCGCTCCGCCGGCGGTCGGCCTCGCAGCTCGAGGTCCAGGTGAAGCTCAGCGCGTCGGCCCGCATGGTCCTGTCCGACGTGGAGGCCGCACTGGAACGCATGGACCAGGGCCGTTACGGCCTCTGCCACGTGTGCGCGCGCCCCATTTCCCTGGAGCGCCTCACCGTCGTGCCGCAGGCCCGCTACTGCGGGCGCTGCCCGCGGGGCGGGGAGGCCGGACGGTGACCGGCTTCGGTGCCCGGCCCGGCGGGCGCCGTCGAACGGCCGGGCCGGTGTGCCGGATCTGCCCGCGCTTCGCCATCGACATCGGCAGTTCCCGCACCCGGGCCTGGTCCCCGGGCCGCGGTGTCATCCTCGACGTCCCTACGGTGACGTTCCCGGGCGCCGATGCCCTGTACCCCGTCCGGCGCGGTGACATCGTCGACCCCGAGGGCGCTGCCCGGATGCTCGAGCGTCTGTTCCGGCGCCGTGTGTCCGGCTTCAGCCGCCCGCTGGTCGTCGTCACCACACCGGTGCTCGGCGGGCCCCGCTTCCGCAGCGCGGTTCTCACCGCGCTCGAGGTGCTGCATCCCCGTACGGTCCTGACCGTCCCCACCGCGAAGGCGATCGCGCTGGGAGCGGGCGCGGACCTGGGCCGGCCGCTGCTCGTCGCGGACATCGGCGCGCATGTCACGGAGGTCGCGCTGCTCTGCGACGGCGAGGTGACGGACGCGTACCGTACGGCGCTGGGAACCGGCGACATCGGCGGCTCCGTCACCTTCCGCGACATCACGGGCGCGGTCGTCGCCATGGTCACCGACATGCTGCGGCTCGACGAGTCCGAGCAGACCGTGGACGCCCTGGGGCGGGGTCTCCTCCTGGCGGGAGGCGGTGCGCTACGGCCGGAGTTCACCTACGACCTCACCGGGCAGTTGCGGGTCCCCGTCCAGCCGGTCCCCGCACCGCACACGGCGGCGCTGAGAGGGGCCTCCCACGTCCTGGAGTCGGCCCACCGCCACCCCGCGACCCATGCGGAGGAGCATGCACCGGAACGGGGGACGACATGACCGCCCCGGAACCGCGGGCGCAGCCGCCGCCCGTGCGGGCGCGCGCGGGGCTGTGGCGGTGGCGGCGCAGCCCCTTGCGCCGCCGCTCCGACGTGTTGCAGGCGTGGACCGGGCTGGTACTGGCTCTGGCGGTGCCGGCGGCGGCGCCCACGGTGACGGTGATCGTGCACAACTCCGTCCACGGTTCGCTGCGGGCGGACGCCGCGGCGGACGCCCGCTCGCGGGCTCCCGTCGACGCCGTGCTGGTGCGGGACGCTCCCCGTCATCCGGAACCCGGCTCCGAAGAGGCCCGGTACACCTTCTACCCGGTCGAGGTCCGCTTCTTCGGCCCCGACGGGCGGCCGCGTACCGGAGAGGCCGACGTCCGGCCCGGTCTGTCCGCCGGCAGCACCGTCCGCGTCTGGCGCGACACCGAGTGGCGGCTGACCGATCCGCCCATGGCGGCGGGTGAGATCCGCAGCCGTGCGCTGGGGTGGGCGGCCACGGCGGGCGTGGCGGTCGCCCTCATCGGCGCGGGCGCCTACGGCGTGGCGGCGCTGGCGCTGGACAGACGGCGGGACGCCGGGTGGGAGAGGGCCTGGGCCGACACCGCCCCTCGGTGGACGACATCGGCATGACGACCGGGCCGGGTGAGCGGCCGATGGACACGGACCCGTCCGGATGCGCGGGGGCACCGGCGGACGCGGACCCACCCTTGCGGGGTCCCGTCGAGGAAGCCCGGAGCTGTGGGCCTCCGCCGGTGGGCGGACGCGATCGGGTGATCTTCCCGGCAGCCCGTGTCTCCCGTGGGACCAGGGGTTACGCGTGGCGACATGAAAGTAAAGACTCATGCTCTTCGCCTCAGGGCCGCACTTCCCGCGTGTCTCATCGCATGCTCGGCTCTGCTCCTGACCGCCTGTGGCAGCGACAAGGGGGGCGAGGTGAGTGCGGCGGCCGCACCGAGCGGCAGCCCCACGGGTACGTCGAGTCCCACCGGCACGGCGAGCCCGACCGGCTCCCCCAACCCCACAAGCACCGCCACCGACGACCAGGCCGAGCGCCGCGCTCTGGTCCCGGCCGCCAAGGTCACCTGGGACAAGGCGGCCGACACGGCCGTCGGCGAGGTGGCGGGCAGCAAGCTGGTCGAGATCGAGCTCACCCGCGCGGAGGCCGGCAGCACCGCCAGTCCCGCGAGCCCCGCACCGAGCCCGGGCGGCCCCGAGTGGGCCGCCGAGGTCGCCACCCAGGACGGCACCCGCCACACCGTCCGCGTCGACGCCGTTTCCGGCCGGGTGATCCAGTCGCAGCCCGACACCGAGCAGGACGCCGGGGACAAGCAGGAGACCGCCGACCTGCTCGGCAAGGCGAAGCTGACGGCCGAGCAGGCGGCGAAGACCGCGACCGGCCGTGAACAGGGCACCGTCAGCGCCGTACAGCTGGACAGCGACGACGCAGGCAAGGTGATCTGGTCGGTCGACGTCGTCAACCGGAACAACTGGTACCTGACGACCTTCGACGTCGACGCGGTGAGCGGCGGGATCCTGCGCGAGGAGGTCGACAGCGACTGACGCCTCCGTACGCGGGCGCAGGAACGACAGCGCCCCTGCCCGCGGTCCGAGGACCGCGGGCAGGGGCGCTGCGCTGGGCTCAGTGCCCGGCGCCGAGCCGGCCGGCGAGCCTGTCGTGCATCTCGGCGCTGGGCCTGTTCAGCCCGACGATCGTGACCTTCTTGCCGCGCTGCGCGTACTTGCTCCCGATCGCGTCCAGAGCTGCGACCGAGGACGCGTCCCAGATGTGGGCGTCGGTGAGGTCGATGACCACGTCGTCCGGGTCGTCCTTGTAGTCGAAGCGGTGGACGATGTCGTTCGAGGAGGCGAAGAAGAGCTCGCCGGTGACCGCGTAGACGGCCTGCTTGCCGTCCGGGTCGACCACGCCGGTCACCTCCGCGAGATGCGCCACCCGCCTGGCGAAGATCACCATCGCGGTGACCGATCCGAGAACGACACCGATGGCGAGGTTGTGGGTGGCGACCACGGCGGTGACGGTGACGACCATGACGGTCGTCTCGCCCAGCGGCATCCGCTTCAGCGTCTTCGGGCTGATCGAGTGCCAGTCGAACGTGGCGGCCGACACCATGATCATGACGGCGACCAGTGCGGCCATCGGGATGTCGGAGACGACCGGCCCGAAGACCACGCACAGCACCATCAGGAAGGCACCGGCCAGGAAGGTGGACAGCCGGGTGCGGGCACCGGAGACCTTCACGTTGATCATGGTCTGGCCGATCATGGCGCAGCCGCCCATACCGCCGAAGAAGCCGGTGACGACATTGGCCACGCCTTGGCCGATGGACTCCCGGGTCTTGCTGGAACGGGTGTCGGTGAGGTCGTCGACGAGTTTGGCCGTCATCAGCGACTCCATCAGGCCGACCAGGGCGAAGGCGTACGGCGCGATCGTCGACAGCGTCTCCATGGTGAACGGCACATCGGGCAGGCCCGGCACCGGCAGCGACGAAGGAAGCGCGCCCTTGTCGCCCACGTCGGGCACCGCGATACCGGCGCCGACGGTGATGACGGTCAGGACGACGATGGAGACCAGCGGCGCCGGAACGACCTTGGTGATCCTCGGGAAGAGCACCATGAGCACCAGGCCGGCGGCGATCAGCGGATAGACGGCCCACGGGACGTCTCGCATCTCCGGCACCTGCGCCATGAAGATCAGGATCGCCAGGGAGTTGACGAAGCCGACCATGACGCTGCGCGGCACGAACCGCATCAGTTTCGCCACGCCCAGGGCGCCGAGCACGATCTGGAAGAGTCCGCCGAGGATCACGGCGGCGACGAGATGGCCGAGACCGTACTGCTGGTTGAGCGGCGCGATGACCAGAGCGATCGCCCCGGTGGCGGCGGAGATCATGGCCTTGCGTCCGCCGACGACCGAGATCACCACGGCCATCGTGAACGACGCGAACAGGCCGACGGCCGGGTCGACCCCCGCGATGATGGAGAAGGAGATGGCCTCGGGGATCAGTGCCAGCGCCACCACCAGGCCGGCCAGCACCTCGGTCCTGAAGACCTTCGGTGAGGCGAGCCAGTCGGGCGCGGACATGCGCAGCCGGCGTCCTTCGGACAGCGAAGAAGACATGCAACCGTTCCTGTTCGGGCGCATACGTCCATCCACGGAACACACGCGCTGAGTGCGACCCCACCCGAGTCCGGTGCGGAGTCTCCGCCGGCCGAGGCCCCAGGGGCCTGCCGGACGGAGGGGCAGCTGCCGCGGCTGCCGGTCGGGCATCATTGCCCGCAAGTCTGTGGTCCGCGCCGCGCTGACACCTCGGCGGGGCGGCCCTCGCCATGCACGGCACGGGTCGGGCGCTCTGCCCGGAACCATACCCTGACGTGAGAGGAGAGTTCGAGCCGCCGCTGGTGAATCGCAGGCCACCGGCGGGCGGCCCCTAGGATTCGAGCTCGTATTCTGGATCACGTCGAACCATCGAAACGTGGCGTGAGGCAGAGGAGACGGCAGGGCGATGGCTGAGCGCCAGATGCAGATCGGCGAGGTGGCGGAGCGGACCGGCTTGTCGCTGCGGACGATCCGCCACTACGAGGAGGTCGGCCTCGTCATCCCTTCCGCACGCAGCAAGGGCGGCTTCCGCCTCTACACCGAGGCCGACGTCGAGCGGCTGATGGTCATCCGCCGGATGAAGCCGCTGGACTTCTCCCTCGACGAGATGCGGGACCTGCTGGAGATCACCGACCGCATCGCGGACAGGAAGGACCCGCCGGCCGCCGAGGAGCGGGAACACCTCCACGCCCGCCTGGACTCCTACCGGCAGGTCGCCGACGCCCGCTGCGAGAAGCTGCGCGCCCAACTGGTGGCCGCCGAGGACTTCGCGGCGACGCTCAGGCGGCGGATGGACGCCGCGAGGTAGTTCCTGGAGCACGGATAGATGGGCAAGGGCAGCGCCCGCCCGTCACCGGTGCCCTTCCGCCGGTCGGCTCAGCAGACCTGCGCGTCCGGTTGCCCGTTCCTACGCTGGCCGAATGATCATCAGATTTACTGCACGGCTGGCCTTTTGCTGCGCGACGGCCGTCGCCGCCGGCGCACTCGGCCTGCTACCGGCCTCCGCCGCGCAGGCCGAACCCACGCCTCGACCCGCCTCCGCCGACGCGTCACCGCTGCACCGGCCGGGCACCCATGTCGGGCCTCTCAACGGGGCCCCCGACCTCCCCGAAGACGTTTCCGCCCTGTCGTGGCTGGTGGCCGACGCGGACACCGGCGACGTGCTCGCCGCCCACGACGCGCACCGCCGCCTGCCGCCCGCCAGCACCATCAAGACGCTTTTCGCCCTCACCGCGCTTCCGCGTCTGGCGGACGCCCCGCCGCACACGGTCACCGATGAGGAACTCGCAGGAGTGGGTGAGGGCAGCAGCCTGGTCGGCATCGCGCCCGGACGTACGTACACACAGGACGACCTGTGGCGAGGCGTCTTCCTGAGCTCCGGCAACGACGCCGTGCGCGTCCTCGCCGAGATGAACGGCGGCTGGGCCGCCACGGCCGAGAAGATGCAGGCCAAAGCCCGTGCCTTGGGCGCGTTCGACACGCACGTGGTCTCCCCCGACGGCTACGACGAACCCGGGCAGGTCTCCTCCGCCTTCGATCTGGCGGTGTTCGGGCGGGCCGGCCTGACGGACCGGCAGTTCGCGTCGTACGCGTCCACCGTCGACGCTGCTTTTCCCGGGGGCACCCGCGACGACGGCAGCCCCACCTGGACGTACGGCATCAGGAACACCAACCGGCTACTGACCGGCGCGGACGGGGTGGAGCGCTACCCGGGGATCATCGGCGTGAAGAACGGCTACACCTCCAACGCCGGCAACACGCTGGTCGCCGCCGCCCGCCGGGACGGACGCACCCTGGTGGTGACGGTGATGAACCCGCAGTCGGGCGGTGGTCACGCCGTCTACGAGGAGGCCCGCTCGCTCCTCGACTGGGGCTTCGCCGCGGCCGGCAGTGCCGAACCCGTCGGGTCGCTGGAGCCGCCGGCCGCACAGAAGGCCCCGCCGGCCGGCCCCGGCCCCGTCACCCGGGCCGCCGCGCCGCCCGCTCGGGCCGCGGACCCGGCGGAGACCGGCACCGGCATCGCGTACGCATGGCTGGGCGGGTTCGTGGGCGCATGCGGCGTGGCCACGGTCCTCATCCTGCGGACGCGTCGCAGGCAGCGCCCGCCGGGGTGGGGTTCCTGATGCTCCGGCAGTTGCCGCCCCACGGGCGTCTGTCCGCCGTTCCACCTGGGCGTAGGCTCGGTACATGGGTGACCTGCCGCCGCTGCTGGTGTTCACCGGCTGCCTCGCCGCGATCATGGGGTTCTTCGTCCGGATCGCGGCCCACGTCCGCCGCCGCGGCCTCGCCGGTGCGGCCGTCCGGGCGGCTCTGGCCTCGCACGACGAGGCGTTCCGGGTGACCGCCCATGAGTCGTACTACGAGATCCGGGCGCAGGCGGATCGCCAGGGGCAGGCCCTGTCGCCCGACGGCCGGTGGACGCCGGACCGGGACGGCGCAAAGCCTGCCGGCTCGGGAAGCCGGCGACCGCGAGGGGCACGGCAGCGCCGTCGGCTGCGCGATTTCCGACGGTTCGCCGGAGGTCCCGGGCGCGGTCGCTGACCCTGGCGCACCGGCGCCGGACGGACGAGACGGTCGGAGGATGCCGTGCCCGAACTGCCCGATGTGGAAGGGTTCCGGGAGGTGCTGGCCTCCTGTGCGCAGGGCAAGCGGATCGAACGGGTCGCGGTGCACGACGCCGGGGTGCTGCACGGCGTCACCGTCGCGCGACTGCGCCGGGCCCTTGAGGGCCGCCGGTTCGCCGAACCGGCCCGGCACGGGAAGTGGCTGCTGGCACGCACCGACGGGCCCACCCTCATGATGCACTTCGGCATGACCGGACGACTGGTGTGCTGCCGGCCGGGCGACCCGCCGGACGCGCACGACCGGGTCGTCCTCACTCTGGGCCGTGAGGAAGTGCGCTTCCGCGATCAGCGCAAGCTGCAGGGCCTGTGGCTCGCCGACGACCCCGACGCCGATGTGGCACGCATCCTGCACGACCAGGGCCCGGACGCGCTGTCGGTGGACCGGGCCGCGTTCGGGGAACTGCTCTCCAGGCGGCGCGGCCGCGTCAAGGCGGCCCTCACCGACCAGTCCGTGCTGGCCGGACTGGGCAATCTGCTTGCCGACGAGATCCTGTGGCGCGCCGGCCTGTGTCCCACCCGCCGGGCGGACCGGCTCGACGACGACGAGCTCAGGCGGCTGCACACCGAGATGCGCCGCACGCTGCGTTCGTCGGTGCGTGCCGGACGCGTTCCGCCGCGGAAGTCCTGGCTCACCGGCCGCCGTGACGACAGCGACCCCACATGTCCGCGGTGCGACGGGCCGCTGAGCCGTGCACGCGTCGGCGGACGCGGCACGGTGTGGTGTCCGCGCTGCCAGCCGGACGGTTCCTGATCCGCCCGACGGTGCGGCACGGCGCATGGGCGCTGTGCCGCACCGGCGATCACGGTGCCGGCGGTACGGGTCAGCGTTGCGGGCGGCCGTTCACGCGCCGGGGAAGTCCGAGCGGGTTGTCGTCACGCAGTTCCGGCGGGAGCAGGGCCTGGGGGGTGCTCTGGTAGGCGACCGGGCGGAGCCAGCGCTCGATCGCGGTGGCGCCCACGGAGGTGGAGGTGGAGGTGGTCGCCGGATAAGGGCCCCCGTGGTGCTGGGCCGGGGCCACCGCGACACCGGTCGGCCAGCCGTTGACCAGGACCCGGCCGGCCAGCGGCGTCAGCCGGCCCAGCCACTCACCACCCCGGCCCTCACCACGACTCTCCGCCGTGGACAGATGCACCGTCGCGGTCAAATTGCCCGGCACCCGCGCCAGCACCGCATCCACCTGAGCCTCCTGCCGGTAACGGGCCACCACCGTCACCGGACCGAAACACTCCTCCAACAGCACATCATGCGCACCCGGCCCCGTCAGCCGATCCGCCGGCACGGTCATGAACCCCGCCCGCACCCCCCGCTCACCCTCCCCACCCGGCTCCACCGGACACTCCACATCCACCAGCGCCGCCCGCTGTGCCACCCCCGCCACGAACGAGTCCCGCATCCGCCCGTCCAGCAACACCCCCACCGGCGCCTGCGCCACCACCCCCGCAAGCGCCTCCACCAACCGGTCCCCCTCCCCCGACGCCGGCACCAGCACCAACCCCGGCTTCACACAGAACTGCCCCACCCCCAACGTCATCGACCCCCCAAGACCCGCACCGATCTCCTCCGCCCGCTCCGCAGCAGCCCCCTCCGTCACCACCACCGGATTGAGCGACCCCAACTCCCCATGGAACGGAATCGGCACCGGCCGCCCCGCCGCCGCATCGAACAACGCCCGCCCACCCCGCACCGACCCCGTGAACCCCGCCCCCGCCACCAGCGGATGCGCCACCAACGCCACCCCCGCCTCGAAACCGTGCACCAACCCCACCACACCCTCCGGCAGACCCCACCGAACCGCAGCCCGCCGCAACACCCCCGCCACCCGCTCCGACAACCCCGGATGATCCGGATGCGCCTTCACCACCACCGGACACCCCGCCGCCAACGCACTCGCCGTGTCCCCACCCGCCACCGAGAACGCGAACGGAAAATTCGACGCCGCATACACCGCCACCACACCCAACGGCACCTTGAACCGCCGCAGATCCGGCACCGGCGGAACCGCCCCCGCATCAGGATGATCAATGATCACCCCCAGGAACGACCCCTCCTCCACCACCTCCGCAAACGCCCGCAACTGATAACACGTCCGCGCCAACTCACCACGCAACCGCACCCCACCCAACGCCGTCTCCGCGTCCGCCACCTCCACCAACGAAGCCGACGACTCCTCCAGCAGATCCGCCGCCCCCCGCAAGAACCCCACCCGCACCCCACGATCCACCAACGAACCCCGCGCCTCCCACGCAGCCCGCACCACACCGTCCACCACCCCGCGGACGCCTCCACCCCCACCCGCTCCCACCGCTTCCCGCTACGAGGGTCGACACTCCAGACAGGCGTGGTAGTCACGTGCGTGCCTCCAAGACGATGAGTGTCCGAATGTTCGATATTTCGGACAACGTTCCTTATTTCGGACGGCTGCAGGCTATGCTTCTACGGATAAGCGGTCAAGCGCACCGGCACCCATTGACACGCGTTCGCCTACGTCCCTACTGTCGCGGCAGAATTTCGAACGCCTGTCGAAATATCGAACATGACTGGAGCAACTGCCTTGCGCATCACGGGAATCAGCACACATGTGATCGGCACGCCCTGGCGCAACCTCACCTACGTCCAGGTGCACACCGACGAGGGGCTCACCGGCATCGGGGAGACCCGCATGCTGGGCCACACCGACGCGCTGGTGGGCTATCTGCGCGAGGCCGAGGCCAACCACATCTCCGGATCCGACCCGTTCGCCGTCGAAGACCTCGTGCGCCGCATGAAGTACGGCGACTACGGTCGCGCCGGCGAGATCGTCATGTCCGGCATCGCGTGTGTGGAGATGGCGTGCTGGGACATCAAGGGCAAGGCCCTCGGCGTGCCCGTCTGGCAGCTGCTCGGCGGCAAGGTCCACGACCGTGTCAAGGCGTACGCCAACGGCTGGTACACCACCGAGCGGACCCCGGAGGCCTACCACAAGGCCGCGCGCACGGTCATGGAGCGCGGGTACCGCGCGTTGAAGATCGACCCGTTCGGGACCGGGCACTACGAGCTGTCCCACGAGGAGACGCTCTACTCCGTGTCGCTGATCGAGGCCGTGCGGGACGCCATCGGGCCGGACGCCGAGCTGATGCTCGAGATGCACGGCCGTTTCTCCCCCTCCACCGCCGTGCGCCTGGCGAACGAGCTGGCTCCATTCCGGCCGGCCTGGCTGGAGGAGCCGGTGCCGCCGGAGAACCTCAAAGCTCTGAAGAAGGTGGCGGAGAAGGTCGACATGCCCGTCGCCACCGGTGAGCGCATTCACGACCGCATCGAGTTCCGTGAGCTGTTCGAGTCGCAGGCCGCCGACATCCTCCAGCCGGACGTCGGCCACATCGGCGGCATCTGGGAGACCCGCAAGCTCGCCGCCACGGCGGAGACGCACTACATGCTCGTCGCACCCCACAACGTGGGCGGCCCCGTCCTGACCGCCGCGTCGCTTCAGGTCGGCTTCTCCACACCGAACTTCAAGGTGCTCGAGCACTTCAACGACTTCGCGGACGCCGAGATCAAGAAGGTCGTCAAGGGCGCCCCGCAGGTCGACCCCGAGACCGGTTGCTTCGAGCTCTCCCACGCGCCGGGGCTCGGAGTGGAGCTCGACACCGACGCAGCCGCCGAATTCCCGCAGCAGCAGGCCCGGTTCGACCTGTGGGCAGAGGGCTGGGAGAAGCGCGCCCCGAAGGGGAAGCAGTCGTGAGTCCCGAGCCGCCGGGCGCCGTCGGCTCGGCGGCCCCCTCGCGGGCGGTCGTGCTCGACGGCCCCGGCCGGTTCCGGCTGGCCGGTCACACCCCCCGCCGACCCGGCCCCGGCGAGGCCCAGGTCCGCGTCGCCGCCGTCGGCATCTGCGGCAGCGACCGGGAGGTGTTCCAGGGCAACCGGCCGGAGGGGTACGTCCGTTACCCCGTCACCCCGGGGCACGAGTGGTCGGGGACGGTCGCCGCCGTCGGGGACGGTGTGCCCGGCTCGCTCGTCGGCCGCAAGGTGGTCGGCGAGGGGTTCCGCAACTGCCAGGTGTGCGACCGCTGCCACGCCGGTGACACGACGCTGTGCGGCGCCGGGTACGAGGAGACGGGATTCACGCAGGCCGGAGCGATGGCCGCGACCCTCACCCTCCCGGCCCGGCTGCTCCACCCGCTGCCCGACGACGCCGATCTGACGGCCGCCGCTCTGCTCGAACCCGCCGCCTGCGTCGCCGCGGCGGCCCTCAAGGCGGACGTGCGGCCCGGCGAGCGGGTCGCCGTCGTGGGTACGGGCACGCTCGGCATGCTCGCCGCGCAGCTGCTCGCGGCCTGCTCCCCCGCCGCGGTGCTGATGATCGGCACCCGGCCGGACCGTGCCGCGCTCGCCCGTTCCTTCGGCGCGACGGAGTACCGCACGGTGGACGAACTGCCCCTGCCCGGCGAGTTCGACGTCGTCGTCGAGGCGGCCGGTTCGGCAACGGCCGCCCGTATGTCCGCCGGCCTGCTGCGGCGGGGCGGCCGTCTGGTGCTCACCGGCATCCCGGCGGCCGGCGCCGCCGGACTCGACCCGACCGATCTTGTGGTGCGCCAACTCGAGGTGCAGACCGTGTTCGGAGCGACTCCCGCGGCGTGGGCGCACGCGGTACGCGCCTTCGCCGCCGGGCTGCTCACCCCGCTGCCTCTGGTCACGCACGAGCTGTCGCTGGACGAGTTCGAGCGGGCCATCGGCCTGGTGGGATCGGGCGACCCCGAGGTCGGCAAGGTACTGCTGCACCCCTGAGACGAGGACGCCGGGCGGCGTGACCGCCGCCCGGCCCACACCCGCAGTCTCGAACGTTGTTCGTGATATCGAACCATTCTTCAGTCGAGGAGATCCATGTCCCCGTCCGCAATGCCTCGTTCAACGCCTCGCAGGCCCGGTGAACCCGCCCTCGCCGCCCTCGGGCTCGAGGGTCCGGCCCTCGACCCCGCCGACGCCTCCCCGCACTCCTTCCCCGACGGTGGCCGCTGGCGGGTGGAGATCCCCTCCGTGGAGGGCCCCGAGGCGCTGGCCGCGGTGCTCAAGGAGTCGACCCGGCTCGACGTTCCCGTACACCGCGTCAGCCAGGGCAGCGGCGTCTGGATGCTCGGCGACGACGAGATCACCGAGATGGTGGAGGCGACCGCCGAACGCGACATCGAACTCTGCCTGTTCACCGGACCGCGCGGCACCTGGGACATCGGCGGCTCCACCCGTACCGACTCGCGTGGCGGCGGGCTGCGCGCCCGGGGGCACGACGCGGTGGCCGGTTGTGTGGAGGACGCCGTCCGCGCCACCGAGCTGGGGGTGCGCTGTCTGCTCGTGGCCGACGAGGGGGTGCTGTGGACCCTGCACCGGGCGCGGTCGCGCGGTCTCCTGCCCGCCGGCACCACGCTGAAGGTCTCCGCGCTCATCGGTCCCGTCAACCCCGCCGCGTACGCCGTGTTCGAACGGCTCGGCGCCGATTCCCTCAATGTGCCCAGCGACCTGACGCTGGACCACCTCACCCAGATCCGCCGGGTCAGCGGGGCGCCGATGGACATGTACGTGGAGGCGCCGGACGACCTCGGCGGCTACATCCGTATGTACGAGATCGCCGAGCTGATCCGGCGCGGCGCCCCGCTCTACCTCAAGTTCGGCCTCTCCAAGGCCCCGTCGATCTATCCCTCCGGCCTGCACCTGAGGGAAACCGTCCTGAGCACCGCCCGTGAGCGGGTCCGCCGCGGCCGGCTCGTGCTCGACCTGCTGGCCCGGCACGGAGCCGACGACGTGATGTCGCCGCTCGGTTCGCGGCTGCCGGGCGCGCTGCGGCGCTTCGAGGACGCCGGGGTCTGAGGCAGCGCGAAGGCCGGGGGGCACCGATGGGTGCCCCCCGGCCTTCGCGCTGCGCGTGCCGGTCGGCAGAGGGCGGATCAGTAGACGGCAGGCCAGCCGCCGCCCCAGCCCAGCAGGTTGACCCCGAGCTTGGGGGTGCCGCCGTCCTGGCCGTCGTAGTAGTGGTAGACGAGCAGGTGGCCGTCCGCGTCCTTGATGACGGACTGCCCGCCCGGGCCGGTCACCCGGCCGTGGGACTCGAGGACGAGCGTGCCGCCGTTGTTCATCATCGGTACGCCGGCGCGGTCGGTGTAGGGCCCGGTGACCCGGCCCGCCCGGCCGACCTTGATCTTGTAGGTGGACGAGGTGCCGGCGCAGCAGGTGTCGTACGAGGCGAAGAGGTAGTAGAGGCCGTTGCGCTTGACCAGTTGCGGCGCCTCGACGGCGCGACTGCCAGTGGGACGGGAGGCGAGGGAGTACCGCGTCCTGTCGCCGGCGTGCTGCTGGCCCGTGCTCGGGTCGAGGCGGATCATCTTGATCCCGGTCCACCAGGAACCGAAGGTGAGCCACCAGGTTCCGTCGTCGTCGACGAACAGGTTCGGGTCGATGGCGTTGTGGTCGCTCGACGCGTCCGTGCTGTGCACGATGCCGCGGTCGGTCCAGCTTCCCGGCAGTCCGGTGGCGGACGTGGCGAAGCCGATCGCCGACGTGTTGGAGCCGAAGCGGGAGACGGCGTAGTACATCAGGTACGTGCCGCCGTGGTACGAGATGTCAGGGGCCCATGCCTCCGGTACGGAGGAGTAGCGGCCCCACCAGGAAGGCACGGTGGGGAACGCGGAGCCTCCGGCGCGGAAGGCGACCCGGTCGGTGGACGAGCGCATGGCCAGTCCGCCGCCGGTGGCGTAAAGAAGGTAGGTGCCGTCGGAACGACGGACCATGGTGGGGTCGTGCACGACGATGTCGCCGGTCACGTGCCCCGGCGCCGGGTAGGCGAGAGCCGTACCCGGAGCCAGGGCCGTCAGTGCGGCCAGGGGGATCGACACCAGTGCGCGTGCGAGCGGGCGGGGCAGGAGTGCTGTGCGGCTCATTGCGATGACTCCTTCGGACAACCGTACTGACGGGCCCGCTCTTCGGGCCCGTCCTACTGGCCGGCGAGACCCGTGTGCGCGATACCGCGCACGATCTGCCGCTGGAAGAGCATGAAGACGATCAGCAGTGGCAGTCCGGCGATCACGAGCGCCGCCATGATCTGGGCGTAGCGGACGCCGAACGAGGACTGGACGTTGACCAGGCCGACGGGGAGGGTCATACCGCCCGGGTCGGTGGTCACCAGGAACGGCCAGAGGAAGTTGTTCCAGGTGGAGATGAAGGTGAAGATCGCGACGGCGGCGAGCACCGGCCGGGACAGCGGCATCACGATCGTCCAGAACACCCGCCAGCGCCCGGCGCCGTCGACGAACGCGGCCTCCTCCAGCTCGCGGGGCACTCCCTCGAAGAACTTCACCAAAATGAAGACCATGGCGGGGACGGCGACCTGAGGCAGGATCACTCCCCAGTAGGTGTCGACGAGGCCGAGCTGCACCATCTCGGTGAACAGCGGGGCGATGAGCACCTGCGGCGGAACCATGATGCCGGCGAGCACCAGTCCGTAGAGCAGCTTGCGGCCGCGGAAGTCGGTGCGGGTGAAGCCGTACGCAGCCATCGCGCAGGTCAGGACCGTCAGTACGGTCGTCATGACGGAGACGTACGCCGAGTTCATCATCCAGCGCAGCAGGTCGCCGGACTCCCAGACCTTGCTGTACGCCTCGAACGTGATCCGCGAACCGAACCACTCGAGCGGGGTCTTCGTCGTCTCGCCCTCCGGCTTCAGCGAGGTGGCGACCGCCCAGGCGAGGGGGATCAGCCAGGCCACGGTGAGGACCAGGGCGACGACGAGCAGGGTGATCCTGCCCGCGCTCCAGCGGGTCCTGCGGCCCGTGGAGCCGGCGCCGGAGCCCGTACGGGGCGCGCGACGGGGGTGATGGTGGCGGAACCGCTCACTTCGCGGCCTCCTCAGCTCGGCGCCGGGACAGCATCGGCTGCACCAGGGAGACGATCAGGATCAGGGCGAAGAAGATGTAGGACACCGCGGAGGCGTAGCCGATGCGGTAGCCGGTGAAGCCCTGCTGGTAGACGTACTGCAGGATCGGCCGGGTCGATTCGTCCGGGCCGCCGCCGGTCATGATGTAGACCTGGTCGAAGATCTTCAGCGACGCCAGCACCTGGAGGACCACCACCAGTCCGGTGGTGCGGCGCAGCATCGGCAGGGTGATGTGCCACAGCCGGTTCCAGGCCCCTGCGCCGTCGAGTTCGGCGGCCTCGTAGAGGTGGACCGGGATGGCCTGGAGTGCGGCGAGGTAGAGCAGGAAGTTGAAGCCGACGGTCCACCAGACGGTGGTCGCCACGACGGTGAGCATCGCGTATCGCTCCTCGCTGAGCCAACCGATGCCCGGTTCCAGTCCTACGGCGGCCAGCATCTGGTCGGCGAGGCCGAAGCCGGACGGGAAGATCATCTGGGCGAAGAGCAGACAGACGACTCCGGACGGGAGCAGGAACGGCGCGAACCAGCTGAGCCGCCACAGCCACTGCACCACCCTCAACTGATGGGACAGCAGGGCCAGTCCGAGGCCCACGAGAACCAGCGGGACGGTGGACAGCACGGTGAACCAGACCGTGTTCCACAGCGAGGACCAGACGTCGGGATCGGCGAGGGCTTCGGCGTAGTTGGCGAAGCCGACGAACTCCCCTCCCGTTCCGGTGATGTTCTCGCTGGTCAAGCTCATCCCCAGGCCGGAGAGCAGCGGCCAGATCAGGAACACGGCGTAGACGAGCAGGAACGGGGCGACGAACACCAGGCCGTGCTCGGTCCACTTGCGGTGGACGGAGCGCACCGGCCGGCCGTCGGGGGCGGCGCCCTTCGTCACCGGTGACGGCGGTGCCGCGGCGGTGGTGGTCATGACGCGGCTCCGGGGAGTGGGTTGCGGGTGTCGAGGAGGTTCCGGAGGCGGGCCTTGGCCTCCGTGAGGGCGCCGCGCGGGGTGCGGGACCCGGTGAGCACGCCGGAAAGGACGGCGCCGAGTTCGATCCACATCCGGGAGGCGGAGCCGGCGAACCAGGCGGGCTCGTCGAGCGCCACGTCGTCGATCACGCCGCGGTACTCGGACTGCGGTTTCAGTTCGAGATACGCGGGATCCTTCAATACCGGCAGGTACGCGGGCACATGGCCGCCTTCGGCCCAGGCGACGGAGTTGCGCAGCATCCAGGCGACGAGCCGGTGCGCGGCCTCGTTCGCCGCGCCGCCGCGGTCGGCCTGGTGCGGGAGGACGAAGGCATGGCAGTCGGCCTGGGTGCCGGGTCGGCCGAAGAGCGTAGGTACGGGGGTCATGGAGAACGGGATGCCGGTGGTGCGGAAGGAGGAGATCTCCCATTCGCCGTTGAGGTGGAAGGCGGTCTTTCCGCCGTTGAAGATGCCGACGGAGGCGCCGTAGTCGGCGCGGCGCACCATCAGCCCCTCCTCGGCAAGGCCGGCCATGTACTCGAGTACGCGCAGCGCCTTCGTGTCGTCGAGGGCGAGGTGCTTGCCGTCCTCGGAGAGGACCTTGCCGCCGGTCTGCGAGTAGAAGGTGGCGAACAGCCGCCACGGGGTGATGCAGTCGGGCCCGAGTGTCTCGGTCACGAGGCCGGGCTGACCGGTCACCTTCTTCGCGGCGCGCAGCGCGTCGGCGAACTCCTCGGTCCCTTCGATCGGTTCGAGTCTGCCGCCCGACATGAGTCCGGCCTTCTCGCACACCTCGGTCTGGTAGTAGAGGACGAACGGGTGCGTGTCGAACGGGACGGCGTACTGCTCGCCGGCCACCCGGCCGCGCCGCCAGATGCCGGGCGGGAAGTCCTGCTCGCGGACGCCGAGGTCGGCGAGGAGGTCGAGGTCGAAGGGGTCGAGAAGCCGGCCGGGTGCGAAGCCGGCGAGCCTGGCCAGGTGCAGCACGGCCAGTTCGGGCGCGCGGCCGCCGGCGCCGGCCATGCCCAGCTTCGTGTAGTAGGGGGCGCCCCACTGGAGGGTCGCCGCCTCCAGGGAGACGTCCGGGTGCTCGGCACGGAACGCGTCGAGCATGCCCTGCATGTTGACGCCGTCCCCGCCGCCGAACAGATGCCAGAACCGCAGACGGGTCTGCCCGGGGCCGGCGGCGGCGGACGGTGCGGCGCAGCCGGACAGCGGGCCGAGGGCCGTGGTGGCGGCCAGGGCGCCGATGCCGCCGGCGAGGGCGCGGCGCCGGCTGAGGCGATGTGGATGCATGGCGGCTCGTCTCCGAGGAAGAAGGGGTCGGCGTGCGGTGCGGTGTCCCGGGAGGGGCCGCCCGGCCCCGGTGCCGGACGCGACCGGGGGCGGGCGGCGGCTTGTGCGCGTCAGGCGCCGGCGGTCAGCCGGATCACGTTCCACGACAGGGGCTCGAGCGTGACGTCGAGGACGCCGTCCGCGAGCACGGCCCCTTCACCCGCGTGGGGCACGACGCGTTCGGGCTCCGCGAGGGTGTTGCGGGCCTCCGGGTCGGCGTCGCTGAGGACGCTGTGCTCCTCGACGTGGGTGACGTCCAGCCTGGTGAGGGCGACCTGGAGCGGCAGCGGGTCGCTCTGGCTCCGGTTGACGGCGAAGACGGTGACGGCGCCGGTGTGCGGGTCGCGCACGGCGGTCGCGTGCAGCAGCGGCACCTCGCCGTAGGCGGCCGTCTCGTAGGTGGGTGAGTCGGCGCGTACGTCGAGGACCTCGCCCCGCCCGTGGCGGGAGGCCTGGGCGAAGGGGAAGAACGTGGTCTGCCGCCAGGCCGGACCACCGGGCTCGGTCATGATCGGGGCGATCACGTTGACGAGCTGGGCGAGGCAGGCGACGGTCACCCGGTCGGCGTGGCGGAGCAGGGCGATGAGCAGCGAGCCGAAGACGACGGCGTCGGTGACGCTGTAGTTGTCCTCGAGCAGCCGCGGGGCCTCGGGCCAGTCCAGGGGGTTGGCCCTGCTCTCCGCCTCGAACCGCTTCATGTACCAGACGTTCCACTCGTCGAAGGAGAGCTGGATACGCTTCTTCGACTTGAGCCGGGCCCCGACGTGGTCGCAGGTGGCGACGACGTTCTCGATGAACGACTCCATGTCGACGGCGGAGGCGAGGAACGAGTCGCGGTCGCCGTCGATCTCCTCGTAATAGGCGTGCAGCGAGATGTGGTCGACGAGGTCGTACGCCTCCTGGAGGACGGTCGCCTCCCAGGCCGCGAACGTGGGCATGGCCTGGCTGGAGCTGCCGCAGGCGACCAGTTCGAGGTCGGGGTCGATCTGCCGCATGGCACGGGCGGTCTCCGCGGCCAGCCGGCCGTACTCCTCCGCCGTCTTGTGACCGGTCTGCCAAGGGCCGTCCATCTCGTTGCCGAGGCACCAGAGGCGGATCCCGAACGGGTCCTTGTCGCCGTGCGCGATGCGCCGGTCCGAAAGGGCGGTGCCGGCGGGGTGGTTGGCGTACTCCTGGAGCTGGAGTGCCTCGGCCACGCCCCTCGTACCGAGGTTCACGGCCATCATGGGCTCGGCCTGCGGCCCGACCTTCCCCAGGAAGGCGATGAACTCGCTCAGCCCGAAACGGTTGGTCTCCGTGGACCGCCAGGCGAGGTCGAGTCGGCGTGGCCGCTCGTCGACGGGGCCGACGGAGTCCTCCCACCGGTAGCCGGAGACGAAGTTGCCTCCGGGGTAGCGGACGGCGGTGACGCCCAGTTCCCGGACCAGTTCGAGGACGTCGGTACGCAGCCCGGCCTCGTCGGCGGACGGATGGTCCGGTTCGTAGATGCCGGTGTACACGCAGCGGCCCAGGTGCTCGACGAAGGAGCCGAAGAGACGGGGATTCACCTCGCCCACGGTGAAGGCGGGGTCGAGCGTGAAGCGGGCGTTGCTGTCGGGCATGGTGTCCTTCCGGGAGGTTCGGGGGATCAGGGGGTGACGACGGGCCAGCCGTCCTTGCCCCAGCTCAGGGTGTTGAGGCCGAGCTTGGGCACGCCGGAGTCGTCGGCGTCGTAGTAGTGGTAGACGAGGACGTCCCGGCCGCGGTCGCGGAGCACGGACTGACCGCCGGTGCCGAGGTACCGGCCGTGACCGGCGAGCAGGAGTTCACCGCCGCCGTCCGTCATCGCGGTGCCGTCGCGGTCGTGGTACGGACCGGTGGGGTGCGTGGCGCGCCCGACGCGGATGTTGTAGGTCGAGTCGGTACCGGCGCAGCAGCGGTCGTAGGAGACGAACAGGTAGTAGCGGCCCTGGCGTTCGACGATGTACGGCGCCTCGACGGCGTAGGGCTCGTCGGGGCGGGTGGCCAGGTGCAGGACCTCGGGATCGACGGTACGGGGCTTGCCCGTGGCGGGGTCGAGCTCGATCATGCGGATGCCGGTCCAGTACGAGCCGAAGGACATCCAGAGCCGGCCGCGCGCCTGGAGGACGGCGGGGTCGATGGCGTTGTAGTGGTCGCCGGTGGTGGTGGAGAAGACCGCTCCGCGGTCCTCCCAGGTGCCGGGCCTCCCGGTGCGGGAGGTGGCCAGGCCGATCGCGGAGTGGTTGGAGCCGAAGGAGGAGACGGCGTAGTAGAGCCAGTAGACGCCGTCGCGGTAGGTGACCTCGGGTGCCCACGGGTCGCCTTCCGCGGAGTAGGCGCGCCACCACCCGGGGATGTCGGTGAAGGCGGATCCGGCGCGCTGCCACGTCCTGCCGTCGCGTGAGGTGCGGGCCTCGATCTTGCCGTGGGTGGAGTAGACGACGTACGTGCCGTCCTTGAGACGGACGGCGGAGGG
The DNA here is from genome assembly GCF_009832925.1 of Streptomyces sp. Tu 2975. Lineage (GTDB taxonomy): Bacteria > Actinomycetota > Actinomycetes > Streptomycetales > Streptomycetaceae > Streptomyces. The sequence goes on along the minus strand of NZ_CP047140.1, from coordinate 7,162,582 downwards.
TCGTGGACCTCGGTGTCGCCGGTGACGGGGCGCGGGTCAGGATGGCCCGCGGAGGTGGCCGGGGCGGCGTGGCCGGGGAGGACGCCGGTCCCGAGGAGTGCGGTGGTGGCGGCGGCGGTGGCGAGGACCGCTCCGAGGCGGCGGCCTCGCCGGGGGCGCGGGGCGTTCATGAAGGGCGGCTCCTTCATCGGACGGGGGGATGCGGGGGCGGAGCCGTCGACACCGACGTTCGAAATTTCGACTCTCGCTCGCAACTTCGAACGGGACCGTAGACGCGGGAAATCCCGACGTCAATGACTTTTGCTGAAATCACGAACAACGTTCGACTTGCCGAACAATAAAGGCGGTTGGGCGTCGATGACGCCCGGTCCGGGCCCCTCCGCCACGCCGGCCGAGGGCCCCGGGTTCAGCCGGCGAAGGCGGGCTGAGCGAGTCCCTGCCCCGCGCCGGGCAGCACCAGCAGCGAGCCGGAAAGAGGATGCGGCGCCGTCCGCTCCTTGCGGGCGGACGTCACATAGAGGTCGGTGAGCCCCGCGCCGCCGAACGCACAGGCGGTGGGCCGTCGCACGGGAAGCTTCACGACACGGTCGAGCACCCCCTCCGGCGTGTAGCGGCGCACCGCGGCCCCGTCCCACAGGGCCACCCAGACGCATCCGTCGGCGTCGACGGTGAGCCCGTCGGGGTAGCCCGCGCCGTCCTCGACGGCGGCCAGCGGGCGCCGGTTCACCGGCAGCGGATCATCGGGACGCAGGTCGAGCACGTCGATACGGCGGGTCGGCGAGTCGATGTAGTACATCCGGCGGCCGTCGGGGCTCCAGCCGGTGCCGTTGCTGACGGCGACGTCCGCGAGGACGGTGGTCGCCGTGCCGTCCGGCGTGGTCCGGGTGAGCGTTCCGCCGCCCGGGGCCTCGTCGTAGCGCATCGTCCCCGTCCACAGCGAGCCGTCGGGGGCGACCGCGGCGTCGTTGGCCCGGCGCCCGGGGACCGGATCCCGGCGCAGCCAGCGGAAGGCGCCGTCGCGGCCGTAAAGCCCCACTCCGTCACGGAGGTTGACGACGAGTCCCCCGCCCACCCGGGGCTTGACCGCGCCGACGTGCTGCTCGGTGGCCATGACCGTGCGGCGCCCGGTGGCAGGGTCGTAGGTGTGGACGCGTGAGCGCAGGATGTCGACCCACAGCAGCCGTTCGGTCGCCGGGTCCCAGGTGGGGCCCTCGCCGAGCAACGCGTCGTGGCGCACCGCCACCTCTATGCCCTTCATGCGACGGCCCGGTGACCGAGACGCTCGGACAGGTCGGCGGCGCCCTTGGCGGCCAGCGCTTCGAGCTCCGCGCGGCGTTCCTCGCTCCAGCGGATCATCGGCACGGAGATGGACAGCGCGGCGACGACCCGGCCGGAACGGTCACGCACGGGCGCGGCGACACAGCTGACGTCCGCGTTCGACTCCCGGCGTTCCAGCGCGATGCCGGCTTCCCGCACGGCCTCCAGTTCGGTACGCAGGACGGCAGGGTCGGTGATGCTGTTGGGTGTCATGGCGACCAGTTCGGTGCCCGGCGCGAGGCGGGCGTCGAGCTCGCTGTCGGGAAGGGAGGCGAGCAGCATCTTGCCCACCGCGGTGCAGTGGGCGGGCAGACTGCGGCCGGCGGCGGAGACCATACGGACGGCGTGGGTGGAGTCGACCTTCGCGATGTAGAGGACGTGGGTGCCGTCCAGGATCGCGACATGGACGGTCTCGTCGCAGGTCTCCGCTACGGAGCGGGCCACCTCCTGGCCCTCGTGGGCGAGGTCGAGCTGCTCGGCGTAGCGGCTGCCCAGCTGGTAGAGGCGCACTCCGAGGCGGTAGCGGCCGGAGCGGCCGTCCACCGGCACGATGTACGAGCGGGCCGCGAGCGTGGTGATGAGTTCATGCACGGTGGTACGCGGCAGTTGGAGCTTCCGGACGATATCGGGGGCCGACAGCGTCCCGTCCCCGTCGAGGAAGAGCTCCAGAATGTCGAGAGCACGGGTGACAGCGGGCACGAGGCGTCCCATGGCTTTCCCCTTGTTCGATATATCAACGCTTGATCGGCAGAGCGAACAGTCTATCGCCGGTGGCCGGCCCCGGTAAGGCGTCGGGGATCTTCGTGTTCGACCGTCCGACCCATTGACACCCAGGTGGCTCGATCCTTAACGTCGCCCCAGAATCTCGAACGACGTCCGATATTTCGAACAATAGAGGTTGCTCGTGACCCCTCCCCTCGCTCGAACCTCCGGAGCCCGCCGCCCCGGTGGAGCGGCCCTCGCCGCACTCGGCCTGGCCGCGCCCGCGGAGAACCCCTCGGACGCCTCCGCACACCGGTTCCCCGACGGCGGCAGCTGGCGCACCGAGATCCCGTCCTGCGAGGGGCCGGAGGTGCTGGCCGTCGTGCTGAAGGAGGCCGCCCGGCTGGACCTGCCCGTCCATCGCATCAGCCAGGGCAGCGGCGTGTGGATGCTCACCGACGACGAGATCACCGAGATGGCCGGCGCCTGCGCCGAACGCGACATCGAACTCTGCCTGTTCACCGGGCCGCGCGGCAGCTGGGACATCGGAGCCTCGACCCGTACAGACTCCGGCGGCTCCGGACTGCGGGCCCGTGGCCACGACGCGCTCGCCGGCTGTGTCGAGGACGCACTCCGCGCGACCGCCCTCGGCGTGCGTTGCCTCCTCGTCGCCGACGAAGGAGTCCTTTGGTGCCTGCACCGGCTGCGCGCCCAAGGGGTGCTGCCCGCCGAAACGACGTTCAAGGTGTCCGCGCTCGTGGGTCCGGTCAATCCGGCGGCGTACGCCGTCCATGAACGTCTCGGCGCCGACTCGGTCAACGTGCCCTCCGACCTGACGCTCGCCCATCTCACCGAGATCCGGCGCGCCAGCGCGGCGCCGATGGACCTCTACGTGGAGGCGCCGGACGACCTCGGCGGCTATGTGCGCATGTACGAGGCGGCCGAGCTCATCAGGCGCGGCGCTCCCCTCTATCTGAAGTTCGGACTGAGCAAGGCGCCCGGCTTCTACCCGTACGGCGCCCAGATGCGCGACGCGATGCTGGCGTCCGCACGTGAACGGGTCCGGCGCGGGCGTCTCACCCTCGACCTGCTGGCCCGTCTCGGCGCCGACGGCGGCATGTCGCCGCTCGGCTCGCGTCTCCCCGGCCCCTTGCACCGCTTCCCCGTGACGGACCTCCCCCCGGCCGGCCCGTCCGTCACCGGCCCCGCTGCCACCGATCTGCCCGTCACCGACCTTGCCACCGCCTCTCCGGCGGCCGTGCCCTCACCTAAGGATTGATGAAGATGCGCAACCGCCGAGCCGCACTCACCGCGGTCACCGCCGCCGTCGCCTTGTCCCTCGCCGCCTGCGGCCAGAGCAGTACGGGCGGCAGCAAGCAGGAGCCGAAGGGAGGCAAGGGATCCACGGTCGGCATCGCCATGCCGACGAAGTCCTCGGAACGCTGGATCGCCGACGGCAACAACATGGCCGCCGAGTTCAAGAAGCTCGGCTACAAGACGGACCTGCAGTACGGCGAGGACGACGTCGACCAGCAGGTCTCCCAGATCGAGAACATGATCACCAAGGGAGTCGACGTCCTCGTGGTCGCCGCCATCGACGGACGGGCCCTGGGTGACGTGCTGCGCCAGGCGAGCGAGCAGGGCGTCAAGGTCATCTCCTACGACCGCCTCATCCTCGGCAGCGAGGCCGTCAGCTACTACGCCTCCTTCGACAACGAGAAGGTCGGCGAACTCCAGGCCGGCTACATCGTGGACAAGCTGGGGCTGAAGGACGGCAGCGCCGAAGGCCCGTTCACCATCGAGCTGTTCGCCGGCTCCCCCGACGACAACAACACCCGCTTCTTCTTCCAGGGCGCCTGGAAGGTCCTCAAGCCGTACATCGACAACAAGCAGCTCGTCGTCCGCAGCGGACAGACCAGGCTGGAGCAGATCACCACCCTGCGCTGGGACGGCGGCACCGCGCAGAAGCGCATGGACGACCTGCTGACCGGCTCGTACGGCTCGGACACCGTCGACGCGGTGCTCTCGCCGTACGACGGCATATCGATCGGCATTCTCTCGGCGCTCAAGTCGGACGGCTACGGCACGAAGGCCAAGCCCTACCCGGTCGTCACCGGGCAGGACGCCGAGGTCGCCTCGGTCAAGTCCATCATCGCCGGGCAGCAGACACAGACGGTGTACAAGGACACCCGGGCGCTCGCCAAGCAGGCCGTCCAGATGGCCGACGCCGTGCTGAACGACAAGAAGCCCGAGGTCAACGACACCACCACCTACGACAACGAGAAGAAGGTCGTGCCGGCCTTCCTGCTCGACCCGGTCAGCGTCGACAGGACGAACTACAAGACGGTGCTGGTCGACTCGGGCTACATCAAGGCGAGCGACCTCTGATGCCGGGGGCACGGGCGGTGGAACCCATCCTGGAGATGCGGTCCATCGGCAAGACGTTCCCGGGGGTGCGGGCCCTGTCCGACGTGACGCTGACCGTCGCGCCGGGCGAGGTCCACGCCATCTGCGGGGAGAACGGCGCCGGCAAGTCGACGCTGATGAAGGTGCTCAGCGGGGTGCACCCGCACGGCAGTTACGAGGGGGACATCCTCTTCCAGGGCGAGACATGCGCGTTCAAGGACATCCGGGCGAGCGAGGACCGCGGCATCGTGATCATCCACCAGGAGCTCGCCCTGGTGCCGTACCTGTCCATCGCCGAGAACATCTTCCTCGGCAACGAGCACGCCACGCGCGGGATCATCAGCTGGAACGAGACCCTGCGGCACGCCGCCGCTCTGCTGGGGCGCGTCGGCCTCCGCGAGCACCCGCAGACCCGGGTCGCGGACATCGGCGTCGGCAAGCAGCAGCTCGTGGAGATCGCCAAGGCGCTCTCCAAGAAGGTCAAGCTGCTGATCCTCGACGAGCCGACGGCCGCGCTCAACGACGAGGACAGCGCCAAACTGCTGTCCCTCATCAAGGAGTTGAGGGAACAGGGCATCGCCTCGATCATCATCTCGCACAAGCTGGGCGAGATCGCGGAGGTCGCCGACCGGGTCACCGTCATCCGTGACGGGCGCACCATCGAGACCCTCGGTGTGCGCGACGGGGACATGACGGAGGACCGCATCATCCGCGGCATGGTGGGCCGGGATCTCGACCACCGGTTCCCCGAACGCACCCCGTACACCGGCGAACCCGGTGAGCATCCGGCGCTCGAGGTCCGCGACTGGACCGTGCACCACCCGATCGACCAACAGCGCAAGGTCGTGGACCAGGTGTCGGTCAACGTCCGCAGGGGCGAGATCGTGGGCATCGCGGGGCTGATGGGCGCGGGCCGTACCGAGCTCGCGATGAGCGTGTTCGGACGCTCCTACGGGCGCAACATCAGCGGCACCGTCCTCAAGGACGGCAAGGAGATCCGCACCCGCACCGTCCCGGAGGCGGTGGGCCACGGCATCGCGTACGTCACGGAGGACCGCAAGCACTACGGCCTCAACCTGATCGACACCATCGGCCGGAACATCACCATGAGCGCTCTCTCCAAGGTCGCCCGGCGCGGTGTCGTGGACGAACACGCCGAGCGGCGCGTCGCCGAGTCGTACCGGCGCAGCATGAACATCAAGGCGCCCACGGTCTTCGAGCAGGTGGGCCGGCTCTCCGGCGGCAACCAGCAGAAGGTCGTCCTCAGCAAGTGGATCTTCGCCGGGCCCGATGTGCTGATCCTCGACGAGCCCACGCGCGGCATCGACGTGGGTGCCAAGTTCGAGATCTACACCGTCATCGACCGGCTCGCCGCGGAGGGCAAGGCCGTCGTCTTCATCTCCTCCGAACTCCCCGAACTCCTCGGCATGTGCGACCGCATCTACACGATGTCCGCGGGCCGTCTCACCGGCGAGGTCCCTCGCGGCCGGGCGACCCAGGAAGTTCTCATGCGCCACATGACCAGCACCAGCGACAAGAGGTAACCGACATGGGCCCGGCCACCACCGACGCGCCGACCAGCGCCTCCCCCAGCAAGCCCCCGCCGACGCGCCACGGCACGAAGGAACTGCTGCTCGACGCGGCACGACGCAACATGCGGCAGTACGGAATGCTCGTCGCACTGGCGCTCATCGTCGTGCTGTTCCAGATATGGACCGACGGCGTCCTGCTGCTGCCGAACAACGTCACCAATCTCGTCCTCCAGAACAGCTACATCCTTGTGCTCGGCATCGGCATGATGATCGTCATCATCTCGGGCCACATCGACCTGTCGGTCGGCTCACTGGCGGCGTTCGTCTCCGCGGCCGCCGCGGTGATGATGGTCGAGCACGATGTGCCCTGGGTGCTCGCGCTCGTCCTCTCCCTCGCGATCGGCGCGCTCGCCGGCGCGTGGCAGGGCTTCTGGATCGCGTACGTGGGCATCCCGTCGTTCATCGTCACGCTGGCGGGCATGCTGCTGTTCCGCGGCGGGACGCAGATCCTGCTCGGCAGCCGCTCCCTGGGGCCGTTCCCCGAGGGGTTCCAGAAGATCGCCACCGGGTATCTGCCGGAGATCGGGCCGGTCACCAACTACCACAACCTCACCCTGCTGATGGGCTTCGCGCTGCTCGCGTTCGCCCTGTGGCAGGAGGTCAGGGACCGCCGCCGCCAGCAGAAGTACGAGCTCGACGTGCTGCCCAGGAACCTCTTCGTCGCCAAGTGCGCCGCGCTCAGCGCCGCCGTGCTGGCCTTCACCCTCACCCTCGCCAGCTACCGGGGCGCCCCGGTCGTGCTGCTGCTCCTCGCGGCCCTGCTCGTCGGCTTCGGCTTCGTGATGCGCAACGCGGTCGTGGGACGTCATGTGTACGCGCTCGGCGGTAACCAGGCGGCGGCCAAGCTCTCCGGCGTCAAGGACAAGCGCGTCACCTTCCTCGTCTTCGTGAACATGGGCGTGCTCGCGGCCCTCGCGGGTGTCGTCTACGCCGCCCGTCTCAACGCGGGCGTCCCGCAGGCCGGCGTGAACTTCGAACTCGAGGCGATCGCCGCGGCCTTCATCGGCGGCGCGTCGATGAGTGGCGGCGTGGGGACGGTGTTCGGCGCGATCATCGGCGGCCTGGTCCTCGGCGTACTGAACAACGGCATGTCGCTCGTCGGCATCGGCAGCGACTACCAGCAGGTCATCAAGGGTCTGGTTCTGCTGGCCGCGGTCGGGTTCGACGTCTGGAACAAGCGGAAGGTCGGTTCCTGACGGCCGGCCCGACGCGGCACCGTGCCCCGGCCCCTCCTGCTGCGGAGGGCCGGGGCACGGTGCGTGGGCGTCAGAGTGTGCCGAACGAGTGCACGGTCGAGGACCTGTAGGTCCGTCCCGGGCGGAGCGCGGTGGTGGGGAATCCGGGCTGGTTGGGCGAGTCGGGGAAGTGCTGGGTCTCCAGGCAGAACCCGTCGCCCTGTCGGTACACCCGGCCCGAGGTGCCCTTCAGGGTGCCGTCGAGGAAGTTGCCGCTGTAGAACTGCAGGCCCGGTTCCGTGGTGGCGATGGTCATCACCCGCCCCGACGTGGGCTCGGTGACCGTGACGGCCTTCCGCGGCTGCCCGGTGATCCCCTTGTCGAGCACGAAGTTGTGGTCGTACCCCTGTCCGACGAGGATCTGCTCGTGCCCTTGGCGGAGGTCCTCGCCGATGGGCTTGCCCAGCCGGAAGTCGAACGGGGTGCGGGCGACGCGGGCGAGGGCGCCCGTAGGGATGAGGGTGGCGTCCACCGGTGTGTAACGGGAGGCGTCGATACGAAGCCGGTGGTCGTGGACGGTGCCGCTTCCCTCGCCCGCGAGGTTGAAGTACGTGTGGTTGGTGAGGTTCACGACGGTCGCACGGTCCGTCGTCGCCTCGTAGTCGACGCGGAACTCACCCCGCGCGGTGAGGGTGTAGTCCACCCGGACCGTGAGGGTGCCGGGGTATCCCATCTCGCCGTCGGGGCTGACGCGCCGCAGGGTGAGGCCGGTGTCGGCGTCCCGCCGGAACGGCTCGACGTCCCAGACCCGTTTGTCGAAGCCCCGGTCCCCGCCGTGCAGGCTGTTGGGGCCGTCGTTCACCGGGAGACGGTAGGTGGTCCCGTCCAGGGTGAACCTGCCGCCGGCGATGCGGTTGCCGTAACGGCCGATCACCGCGCCGAAGTACGGGCTCTTCGCCACGTAGTCGTCCAGGTTGTCGAAGCCGAGGGACACGTTCGCCCACCTCCCCCTGCGGTCGGGCACCTCCAGCCCTTGGACGATGCCGCCGTACGACAGGACGCGCAGACGGATGCCGTCGTTCTCCAGCGTCCACAGGTCGACTCCGGTGCCGTCTGCCAGGGACCCGAACCGCTGCCGGACCGGCCCGCGGGTGCCCCTTGTCCCCCGCGGGGCCGTCGTCGTGCCGGCGGCCGCGGTCGGGGTCGTCGCCGCTGTGGCCGCTGTCGCCGCGGCTCCCACCGCCGCTGTGAGCACGGTGCGTCTGCTGGTCGTCATGGGTCGTCTCGCTCTCGTGGTCGGCCGCACGATGCGGCTCGTTCGGTATGTCGGTTGCCGTTCGGGCCGGTCTGCCCGGAACACGGAGGGGCTTCTCGCGCCCCGGCGTCAGCCGCGGGGCGGGAGAGTGAAGGCGCGTGCGGGGTGCGCGCGCCGGGCGCACACCCCGCACGCGTTCCTCACCGGGTCCTGATCCTCATGAAGGTCACGGAATGGGCCGGGAAGGTGTACGAAAAGGTGCTGCTGACACCCTCGAAGGTCGAGGACCGCGGCTGGACCGGCCGCTCGTCGGCCGTGTTCTGCGCGGCCGGGTCGGCCTCCAGGGTGGTGACCCGGGCGGTCGGCGCCACCGCGGTCCCCGCACCGAGGTCGATCGCCGTCCGGGCCGGTGAGGCCTGGGCGTTGACGACCTTGACGATGAGGTCGCCGGTGGGCGCGTCACGGGTGACGACCTGACGGAAGGGCTCGGCGACCTTGTCGTCGGTGAACCCGCCCCACTTCCGGCCGTCGACGTAGAGTGTCACCTGCCGTCCGCGCACCTCGACATGGAGGTCGTAGGTGCGGCCGGTCTCGATGGTCGTCGCGTTCTCGGTCATGGTCTGCTTGGCGCCGCCGACGGTCTTCTCGACAGCGGAGCGGGTGTTGTTCCAGCCGCCCAGGTTCCACCAGTAGTAGTTGCCGGTGTCCTTGACGCCGAAGGCGACGAGGAAGCCCTCCCTCCCGGACTTCTTGGTGGCCTTCACCCTGAGGTCGTAGTTCTGCCAGGCCGTGTCGCCGGCGGTGACGAGGGTGTTCTCCGCCGTCTCGTCGCTCTGGACGTACGCGCCGTCCTGGACGGTCCAGGAGCCGGCGCCGGTGGCCTTCGTCCACCGGTCGTCGCCGCCGGAGAAGTCGTCGGACAGCAGGGTCGTGCCGTCGGAGCCGATGACCTGGACGTCGTCGTACGCGGCGCTGGTCGCCCACGTCGACAGGCCGACGGCGCCGGTGACGGGCCCGAGGTGGTCGGCGTGGCGGACGCTGTGGAGGGGACGACCTCGTCGCCCACGTTGGTCATGAAGAGCTTCTGCGTCTCGTAGTTGGCCGATCCCCACGACCTGGCGTTGTCGAACCAGATCATGTCCGGCTGCCACTGCACGTAGTCCTTGTTCGCCAGCAGCGGCGCGTACGAGGCGAGTTTCACGATGTCGGCGTTGCGTTCCAGGCCGGTCATGAAAGCCGCTTCCGCGAGGGCGTTGCCGAACGTGTTGCCCTGGGAGGCGTACTCGCCGAGGAAGACCTCGGGACCGCTCCGGTCATAGCGGTCGTAGCGGTCGTTGTTCTCGAGGAACCACCGGGGGCTGTTGTAGTAGTGCTCGTCGACCATGTCCACACCGGACTCGCGGCTGAGCCGCCAGGCCTCGTCGAAGGTCGTCCCGGTGTCGTCGGGGCCGGAGTTGGCGATCACCGTGATGTCCGGGTAGGCGGACTCGATCGCGGTGCGGAACTGCTGGAAGCGGGCGAAGAACTCCTTGGGCAGGTTCTCCTCGTTGCCCACGCCGATGTGGGTGAGGCGGAACGGCTCCGGGTGCCCCATTTCCGCCCGCTTGCCGCCCCACTCCGAGCTCACCGGCCCGTTGGCGAACTCGATGAGGTCCAGGGTGTCCTGGATGTGCCGGCGCAGCAGGGCGGGATCGTCGGTGGCCCGGTTCTGACCGCACCCGGTGACGAGGGCGGGGACGACGGGCAGCGGCATCGCGCCGATGTCCTCGGCGAACTGGAAGTACTCGTAGTAGCCGAGTCCGTAACTCTGGTTGTAACCCCAGAAGTTGGCGTTGGTCGCCCGCTGCTCGACCGGTCCGATCGTGTCCTTCCACTGGTACGAGCGGCGGCGCTCCCAGCCGGACGCCTCGTCGTACGCCTCATGGCTGCCGGTGTTGACCAGGCAGCCGCCGGGGAAGCGGAGGAAGCCCGGGCGAAGAGCCTCGATCTTCTCGGCGAGGTCCTTGCGCAGACCGTTCTCGCGGCCCTTGTAGGTGTCCCGGGGAAGAGGGAGACCATGTCGATCGCGGCCGGCCGTGCGGCGGCGAGGGTGAGGCGACCCGTGGTGGAGGTGCGGCGCGCGGTGAACGTCGCCGTGTACTCGGCCCAGCCGCCGCGTGCGACGACCCGGCGGCCTTGGGCGAGTTCGCCCCCCGCGTCGTGCAGGGTGACGGTCAGCGGCGCCGCCCTGCCCGCGCGGGCCCAGACGGAGAAGTCGTACCGCTTCCCCTTCTCCACCGCGATGCCGGTGTTGTAGCCGGTGTTCGTGACCGAGGCGCCGACGTCCATCGAAAGGTAGGTGCGGTTGCGCTCGCCCAGGCGCCCGTCGTTTTCGGCGGCTCTCGCCCCGCCGGAGACGGTCCACGAGGTCAGTGGTGTGTAGGCGGCGTTGTCAGCGGGCCGGTACTCGAAGGAGCGGTTCTGCACGAGTTCGGCGTAGAGCCCGCCGTCGGCGGCGCGGTTGATGTCCTCGTAGAAGACGCCGTACATCGTGTCGTCGATCTTCGCGCCCGTACCGGCGGCGTCGACGGAGATCGTGTAGTCGGCGGGTCCGGCCGCCGCGCCGGGTCCTGCGCCGAGCGTCCCGGCAAGCAGGGCTCCTAAGGTGATCCCGAGCCGCCATCGTCTGCGAGCCATACGCACATCCTCATTATCGTTCGATATACCGGACAGCGATCAGAACTTCGAACGGCACCCTAGGAACCGCGACGGCGGCAGTCAACGCTTTGGGCACAACCCGGCACGGTTGGTCGACCGGTGTTCGCAATGCCGAACGAAACAGGGTCACAGGGCCGACCCGCCGAACCAGGGCCCGCCTTTGATCCCGCAGGCGGAACAGGCTTGTCGAGCGGGCGACGGCACCACGATCCGACAGCCCTGGGACCGGATCAGCAAGGAGATGGTGCGGATGCTGCCGGCCGGGATCGGCGGGGAGGAACCGGCCGCGCTCATCCTGCCGACAGAACTGGTACGCCGGGACTCGGCCTGACCTGCTGCCCGCCCCGGCTTCCCGCCGCCCTCACACATCCCGCGATTCCCTGTGTCGCGTGCGACGGCACCGGGCAACCGGCAGTAAACGGCCCCACGGCACGGCGCGCCGGTACAGGGCCTGCGGAGTCGTCCGGGAGGGTGTCGCCATGGTGGACGTCAAAGGATTCACTGACCTGCTGGACCCTCCGGTGTACGTCGTCACGGCGGCCGCGGACGGGCGGCGGGCCGGCTGCCTGGTCGGCTTCGCCTCCCAGTCCTCGCTGCACCCGGTGCGGTTCGTGGTATGGCTGTCCAAGGTGAACCACACCTACGGTGTGGCGTGCCGGGCGACGCACCTGGGCGTGCACCTGCTGGGCCGCGAACAGCACGGGCTGGCCCGGCTGTTCGGCGGCGAGAGCGGCGACCACGTCGACAAGTTCGCGTCGACCCGCTGGGAGCAGGGGGCGCATGGCGTTCCCGTGTTGGCCGACGCCTGCGCGTGGTTCGTCGGCAGGGTGGAGGAGCGGGGCGACTGGGGGGACCATGTGGGATTCTGCCTCACCCCCGTCGACACGGGGGCGGTGCCGCTGCCGCGTGGGGAGGTGCTGCGCCTGAGCGATGTCGTCGATCTGAGCCCCGGGCACCCGGCGCCCTGACCACGGCGGCACCGCAGGCCACCGGGGCGCCGCCCGCGTCACGCCACGGTGCTGCGCGGGAGCTTCCCTTCGGCCTGCACCGGAACGAAGGGCCGCACGAACTCCGAGCCCGCGCCGACCTCGCCGTAGCTGCTCTCGGGGAACTCGGTCCACGCCCCGGGCAGTCCGCTCAGCGGCTCCGACACGACAAGGCGGGTGTCCTCGGAGAGCCCTCTCAGGAACTTCATGTCGGGGTGCAGCGCGCGCAGGGTCTCGACCTCGGCGCTGTAGTACAGGGAGCGTGAGCGGTGCTCGCTGGAGTAGCGGAAGGCCCACAGTCGCTCCCCGTCGGACACGGCGACCGTCATCTGGAGCGGGAGGTCCACGCCGTGCCGCCGGCCCAGGGACTCCACATGACCGGCCATCCGGGCGACGGCCGTCGGCGGGTCCTGGTCAAGGCCGAAGGTGAGCGCCAGGAAGAACATCACCTCGGAGTCCGTCGAGCCCTCGATGTCGGCGAACAGCGACGGGTCGATGACCATGCAGAGGTCCCTGCGCAGCCGGTGGAAGTCGGCGATGGCGCCGTTGTGCATCCACAGCCACCGCCCGTGGCGGAAGGGATGGCAGTTCGTCTGCTGGATGGCCGAGCCGGTCGACGCCCGGATGTGGGCGAAGAAGAGGTGGGAGCGGATGTGCGCCGAGATCTCCCGCAGATTGCGGTTGTTCCACGCCGGTCCGGTGTCCCGGATCACCGCCGGAGTGCCGCCGTCGGGCGTGTACCAGCCGATGCCGAACCCGTCGCCGTTGGTGGTCTCGACACCCATCCGGGAGTGCAGGCTCTGGTCGATCAGCGAGTGTGCGGGGCGGTAGAGCAATGAGTCGAGGAGCACCGGCGTTCCCGTGTAGGCCACCCATCGGCACATATGGACCCTCTCCCCTGCTCGAGGCGCGCGGGCCTTTCCATCATCACGCGTCGTTTCCGTTGATCGCCACGCGGGACGGCTGCGGTCCGGCGCCGGAAGCGTGAGCAGGGGCGGAACCCGCCCCCCACCTCCGGCGGGACGCCCGACGGTCTCCCGTGACGGCGACCTGCGGCCACTCTCGCAGTCGCCGCCCGATGCGGATCACCACTTCGGGCATCGACGGGTCGCCGTTGGGAGACACCGCGTGGGCGAGGTGCGGGCGCGAACGGCAAAGCGCCGGTCGGCGGAGATGCGCCGGCTGCGGTGAGGCGCGTGTGCACGTAGCGGAATGACGCGTTTCGTGCCGGACACCGCTCGGTCAGGCGCGGAACGCCTCGGGTAAGCGGGCGCTCACGCGGCAGCACCGTCGGGCCGCCGGCCGGTCAGGGGGCGCCGGCGGCCGTCTCGTCGTCCGACGCGAGGATCGACCCCTCCAGCTTGCGCAGCAGCCTCGCGACCTGCCGACGCTCGGACGGCGACAGCCCCGCGAGCATGCGGCGTTCGTTGTCGAGGTGCTCCTCGAAGACGGTGTCCACCGTCGCCAGGCCCTTGTCGGTGAGCCGCGAGTAGACGACCCGGCGGTCGTCCGCGTCCCGCTCGCGCACGATGAGGCCGTCCTTCTCGAGGCGGTCGATCCGCAGGGTCACTCCTGCCGACGACACCAGCCCGGTGTCCGCGAGCTGGCCCGCCGTCAGCCGGTACGGCGCCCCTGACCGCCGCAGAGCGGTCAGCACGTCGAAGCCGGCGACTGACAGTCCGTGCCTCTCTATCGAGGAGGTGAGCCTGGTGCTGTACCGCAGGAAGGAACGGTGCAGCCGGGCCAGGACCTCCAGCGGGCTCGTGTCGAGCTCCGGTCGTTCCCTCGCCCAGTCCTCGATCACCTGCGCGACGGCGTCCCGGTCCGCCGGCCTCGATGCAGCCATCCTCATCCCCTCGTACGGCTCCGCCGGACAGCCGTACGGCTTGTCACGGCACTGAGAATCTTACCGCTGAGGTGATCGGCCGGATCCGGCGAGGGGATGCCCGGCAGGGCAGGCCACGGCCGCTGAACCGGGACGGGGCGTGTCAGGCCCGGAAGCGGCGGGTCACCATCCGCAGGACCACGAGCGCTACGAGCGCTGCCGCCGCCGGCCCGGCGGCCTTCCGGAGCAGTACGGGCAGCGCGGCCGCGCCGAGGTCGACGGCCTCCGGTTCCGCCGGGACCGCACTGCGGGCGGTCCCGGACGCAGCGGTGCCGCTCCTCGCTCCGGGGGCCCCGGCTTCGCGCAGCAACTCCTCGAGGCGTGAGGCGAACTGCTGGACGATCCGATCGCCGACCTCGGTCATGATGCCGCGGCCGAACTGCGCGGGACGGCCTGTGATGTCGAGGTCCGTACGGACGCGCACCCGGGTCCCGGCAGGGTCGGCGGCCAGCGTCGCGGTGACCGTGGCGGACGCGGTGCCCGCTCCGCGCGTCTCGCTTCCGCTGAGATCCAGGAGCATCGATCGGGCGGGCTCGTCACGAGTGACCGTGCCGGCGCCGCGGTAACTCATCTGCACCGCGCCGACCTTGACCTTGACCCGGCCGGTGAAGGCGTCGCCGTCGAGGGTGTCGAGCACGGCTCCCGGCATGCAGGGCGCGACGCGGCCGAGGTCGTGGAACAGCTTCCAGGCGTCGTCCGGGGACGCGGGGACGGTGAAGGAGTGGTCGAGTTGCATGGGGGTCCGATCGGGGTGTGCGAAGGGTGGGTGGGGAGGGGCCGGCCGCGGGGCGACGGCCGGGGACCGGCCGTCGCAGTGGTCCGGTCAGTCGTGGGCGGCCGCGGTGCGGATCAGCTCGCGGACGCGGCTCGGCGAGAGCGGGCCGCGGCGGACGACCGCGCCGAAGGGCCGCAGTGCGTCCTCGACGGCGTTGGCGAGGACGGCCTGCGGTGCGATCGCGCCGCCTTCGCCGAGGCCCTTGACGCCGAGGTCGTTCATGGGGCTGGGCGTGAAGATCTCGTCCATGTCGAGGTCGGGGATCTCGCTGGAGGTGGGGACGAGGTAGTCCATGTAGGTGCCCGTGCGTGGCTGTCCGTCGGGGCCGTAGACCATCTCCTCGTACAGCGCGCCGCCGATCCCCTGGGCGATTCCCCCGGTGACCTGGCCCTCCGCGATCATCGGGTTGACGATGGTGCCGGCGTCGTGGACGACCACGTAGTGCAGGATCGTGATCTCGCCGGTGTGCTCGTCGACCTCGACGACGGCCGCGTGGGCGCCGCTCGCGACGGCGAAGCCGGGCGGGCGGAAGTGGACGGTTTCGCTCAGTTCCGTACCGTGGCGTCCGTCGGACGGTTCGGGGGTGCCGGGCAGGGGGGCGCGTCCGGCGAGTTCGGCCAGGGTGATCGACGGGCCGCCCGGTTCCTCCACGGCCACGACGCCGTCCGTGATGTCGAGTTCACCGGCGGGGACGCCGAGCCGTCGGGCAGCCGCCTCGACGATCTTCTCCCGGACGAGCCGGCCGGCCCGGTGGGCGGCGTTGCCCGCGTTGACCAGCGCACGGCTGGCGATGGTCCCCACGCCGAAGGGCGTGGCCTCGGTGTCGCCGCCGATGACGTCGATCATGTCGGGCGGGACGCCGAGGGCGTCGGCGGCGATCTGCGCCATGGAGGTGCGGTGGCCCTGGCCTTGGGAGGGCGCGCCGATGGCGAGCTTCACCCTGCCGCTGGGGACGACGTCGATACGGGCGGTCTCGAACGGCCCGAGTCCGGTGGCCTCGATGTACATGGCGAAGCCGATGCCGAGGTGCTTGCCGTCGAGGGGACCTCGGCGCTGCCGGGCGCGCACGTGCAGGGCGTCCGCCTTGGCGACGGCGCGCCGCAGCAGCTCCGGGTAGTCCCCGGAGTCGTAGGACTGGGGCCTGCCCGAGCGGTCGACCAGGCCGGTCTCGTACGGCATCTCGTCGGGCTGCACCAGATTGCGGGCCCGCAGTTCCTCGGGCGCGATACCGAGGCGCTCGGCCAGCCGGTCCATGGCCCGTTCCATGGCGAAGACGGTCTCCGGCCGGCCGGCTCCCCGGTAGGGCGTGGCGAACGTGGTGTTGGTGAGGACACCGGTGACGTCGATGTCGACGTTCGGGACACGGTAGGGGCCGAGCAGATGGCACAGCGAGTTGTACGGCACCACGAGCCCGGTCATGTTGTACGCGCCGAAGTTGACGGTGATCCGGTCGCGCACGGCGACGAGGCGGCCGTCGGCATCGGCGGCGAGTTCGATGCGGTGCACCTGCTCGCGTGCGTGGGAGGAGGCGGTGAGGTTCTCGTTGCGGTCCTCGCGCCACAGGACGGGCCGGCGCAGGACACGGGCCGCGTGCGGTATCAGCAGTTCCTCGACGTACAGGATGCCCTTCTGGCCGAAACCGCCGCCGACGTCGACGGCGATGACGTGTACCGACGCGGGGTCGAGGGCCAGGGTGCTCGCGACGGCGTCCCGCAGCCGGTGCGGCGTCTGGGTGCCCGACCAGACCGTGAGCCTGCCGCTGTACGGGTCGACCTGCGCGGAGATCGCACGCGTCTCGATCGGCGAGGCGACGTAGCGGTGGGCCTCGAACTGCTCGCTCACGATGGTGTGCGCCGCGGCGAAGGCGGCGTCCGGGTCGCCGACGCGGGTGGCGACGGCGACGGCGGTGTTGTCGGGCAGGCCCTCGTGCAGCAGGGGCGCGTCCGCCGCCAGGGCGTCGCCCGGCTCGACCAGGACCGGCAGTGGGGCGTAGCGCACCGCGATGAGGTCGAGGGCGTCCTCGGCGAGGTAGCGGTTCTCGGCCAGGACGACGGCGACGGGCTGTCCGGCGTACAGGACCTTGTCGTGGGCGAGCAGCGGCATGGGCGTCATCCGCACGACGGGGTCCAGCAGGTCGGCGAGCCCCGGCGGGGTGCGCAGTTCCTCCCTGTTGAGCATGGCGGGCAGGTGTGCCACGTCCTCGGCGGTCCAGACGGCGACGACGCCGGGTGCGGCGAGCGCCGCGCTCACGTCGACGGACTCGATCCGCGCATGGGCGTGCGGACTGCGCAGGAATGCGGCCTCGACGGTGTCCGGCAGGGCGATGTCGTCGACGTAGCGGCCGTTCCCTCGGAGCAGCCGGTCGTCCTCGACACGGGGGACGGATCGTCCGATCCAGGCGCCGTCGGTGGGGGCGGGATGGGAATCGCGGGACATGGGGGTCACTTCCCGAATCGCTCGTCGAGTGCCTGGCACACGGCACGGCGGATGTTGCGGTAGCCCGTGCACCGGCACAGATGGCCGCTCAGTGCGTCGGCGACCTGTGGCTCGTCGGGCCGCTCGGGCCGCTCGGTCAGAGCGGTCGCCGTCATGACGAACCCGGGCGTGCAGAAGCCGCATTGCATGCCGTGGCACTCGTGGAAGGCGCGCTGCACGGTGGTGAGCGGACCGTCGCCGGGGGCGAGGCTCTCCACGGTGCGCACATCGGCCCCTTCGCACTGCACGGCCAGGGTCAGGCAGGTGCGTACCGGTTCGCCGTCGAGGAGGACGGTGCAGGCGCCGCACACCCCGTGCTCGCAGCCGACGTGGGTGCCGGTGAGCCGGAGCCGGTCGCGCAGGAAGTCGCTGAGCAGCAGCCGCGATTCGACCTGCGCGGTGACGGGCTCGCCGTTGACCGTGAGCCTCAGGGTGTGCCAGGCGGAGGGCTCGGCGAGCGGTGGGGTGCGGGGGCGGAGCGGCACGCCTTCGGAGGTACCTTCCGTGTCCGCCGCGGTGACCGCGGAGCGGCGGCCCTGCGGCGGTGCGGGGGGTGCGGGACGGGCAGGGACGGAGGGGGTCATCAGCAGCGCTCCCAGGCGGTGGTGCAGGCGCGGGCGAGGAGATGGGCGGCCGTCTCGCGCCGGTGCTCGGCGGTGGCGTGGACGTCCCCTGCGGGATCGAGGCCGTCCAGGGCGGCGCGGGCAGCGGCGGCGAGGGCGTCCGGGCCGGCGTCGGTGCCGGCGAGAGCGGCCTCGGCCGCGGTGAGACGTACGGGGACGGGGCCGGCGCCGCAGAAGACGACGCGGGCGGTGCGCACGGTGTCCAGGGCGGCGTTGCGCTCGAGGACCACGGCGACGCCGACGGTGGCGAAGTCGCCGTGCCGGCGGGTCAGTTCCTCGAAGGCCCAGCCGTGGCCGGCGGGTGGGGCGGGGAAGACCACCTCGGTGAGGAGTTCGTCCGGTTCGACGGCGGTGGCGAAGGTGGCGACGAAGAAGTCCGCGGCGGTGACCGTGCGCGTGCCGCGGGGGCCGGCGATGACGAAGTGTGCGTCCAGGGCCAGTGCCGCGGTGGGCAGTTCGGCGGCCGGGTCATGGTGGGCGAGGCTCCCGCAGACCGTGCCACGGCTGCGGATCTGGGGGTGTCCGATGTGCCCGATCGCGGCGGCGAGCAGAGGCCATCCGTCCCGTACCTCGCTGTCGGCGGCTGCACGTGACTGGCGTACGGCGGCGCCGATATGCAGGGCCCCGGTGTCGTCCGCCTGCAGCCGGTCCAGCTCGGGGATGCGGGTGATGTCGACCAGCAGCTCGGGCCGGGCGAGCCGCATGTTCAGCATGGGGATCAGGGACTGGCCGCCGGCCAGGACCTTGGCCTCCCGTGTCCCGTCGGCGAGGAGGGCGACCGCCTCCCCGACGGTGCTGGGGGCGGTGTAGTCGAAGGGCGAGGGTTTCAACCTGCTGCCACCGGACCTCTCTGGTCGTCGTCGCGCCGGGGTGCTCCTGCACGAAACTATCTAGTACCTGAAATGATTTACACTGAAGTTTCTCTTTGGCAAGGGGCCGGGGGAAATTTCACGACGCGGGGTGAGCGACATGCGACACGTCATCGAGCAGGCGGCCGACTGGCAGCGGACCGGTGTCCGCTTCGCGATGGCGACCGTCGTACGGACCTGGGGCTCGGCCCCGCACGGGCCGGGCGCCTCCATGCTCGTGAGTGAGGACGGGCGCATCGCGGGCAGCGTCTCCGGCGGCTGCGTGGAGGCCGCCGTCTGCGCGAGCGCCGAGGAGGTCCTGGCGGGTGCCCCGCCCGCCGTGGAGCGCTGGGGCGTCGGCGATGAGAACGCCTTCGCGGTGGGCCTGACCTGCGGCGGAACCATTGAGGTACTGATCCGCGAGATCGGCGCGGAGGTGCCGCTCGCCAAGGTCGCGGCGGACGCGGCGGCCGGTGTCCCGGTGGCTCTGGTCACTCCGTTCGAAGGCGGCGGCTGCCTGGTCGTGGGCGGCGGGACGGTGTACGGCACGCTCGGCGGCCCGCGGGAGGACCGGGCCGCCGCCCTGGCCGCGGAGCGGATGCTCGGCCGTGGGACGAGCGGGCCGGTGCCCCGCGGCGAGGACTTCGACGGCGACGCGGGGTGCGCGCCGGACCGGGACCTGCTGGTGCAGTCCTTCGCCCCGCCGTCGCGGCTCCTGCTCTTCGGGGCCACCGAGTTCGCCCGCCCGCTCGCGGACATCGGGGCGGTGCTCGGTCACCACGTGACCGTCTGCGACGCAAGGCCCGCGTTCGCGGTCGCCGAGCGTTTCCCGGGCGCGGACGAGGTCGTGGCGGACCGGCCAGACCGCTGGCTCGGTCCGCGCGCCGGCTCGCTCGGACCACTGGCCGCGGTGTGCGTGCTCACCCACGACAACCGCTTCGACGTGCCGGTTCTCACCCTCGCCCTGCGCAGCCGGGCGGGATATGTGGGTGCGCTGGGCAGCCGCCGTACGCATGAGGACCGTCTCGGGCGGCTGCGTGCCGCGGGTCTGAGCGAGGCCGAGCTCGCCCGGCTGCGCTCTCCCATCGGCCTGGACCTCGGCGGGCGGGAGCCTGGGGAGACGGCCGTGTCGATCATGGCCGAGATCGTGGCGGCGCGTCGTGGGGGCAGCGGCCTGCCGCTCACCCGGCGAACCGGACCCGTGCACACCCCGTGACTGTTTTTGAACGACTGTTTTTATGAACACTCGTTTAATGTGAGGCATGTGGACGCAGAGAACAAGCGGAGGCCAGGTTCGCACGACCCGGAGGGCAATCGGCGGGCGGTGCTGGAGGCAGCCAGGCGGCTCTTCGGCGCCCATGGCTACAAAGGTGTGGGCATCCGGGCCATCGCGGCCGAAGCGGGGGTCACGCCGGGTCTGGTGATGGCCTACTTCGGTACGAAGGACGGCCTCTTCCGCGAGGTCGTCGGCGGCGGGACGGGCGTGAGCGAAGAGGTTCTCTCGGCAGCGGCCCGCGACACGGACGACCTGCCGGGCGCCCTCGCACGGACCTATCTCGACCGGTGGGACCGGCTGCCGCCGCAGGACCCGTGGCCGGCGCTGATCCGCTCGGCGGTCGGTCACGCGCCGAGCGCCGAGCTCCTCCGCACTATCCTGGAGAAGCAGGTCGGCGAGCCGCTGACCCGGCTGCTCGGAGCGTCTCCCGAGGCCGAGGTGCGCGCCGCCCTCGTCCGCAGCGTCCTGTTCGGCGTGATCATGGAGCGTTATCTCTTCGCCCACGAGCCGGCCGCGTCCGTACCGACCGCCGCCCTCGCGCCGGCGCTGGCCGATGTCCTCGCCACCGCCTTCGGCGGCGCCGGTGCGCTGTCCTCTCCCCTGATGCCGCCGCCCGATGCATCCCGGCCGCGCCGGACCTGCCCGGAGGCCTCGCGGGACGAGCCTCTGTCCGGCGGCCTACCGGCCGGGTCCCCCGACCGCGAAACGGCGCCGCCCTTTCCCGAGGACGACGACTCCCCTTCGTCGCTGTTCGCCGGGCTGAGCGACATCGCGGCGCGCCATCGGACGGTCCTCGGCCGCACTGTGCGCGCTTACGGCATCAGCCTGCCCGCCTATCACGTGCTCGCCGCCCTCCGGGACGTCGGCGAGCCCTACCGGCGGACCACGGGCGACGTCGCCGCGGCTGTCGGGGGCGGGCCGGGCGGTCTCACTCAGCACGCCGACCGTCTGGAGGCGGCCGGTCTCGTCCGGCGCGAGCGCGACCGGGACGACCGCCGGATCGTCCATCTCTTCCTCACGCCCGAAGGTGTGGAGCTCGCCGACCGCATCCGCGGCGTCCGCGCCGACCAGGAGCGCGAGCTGCTGGCCGGGCTGTCCCTCGCGGAGCGGCGGCAGCTCACCGTGCTGCTCACGGCCCTCGGGAGAACGCTGGGGGCCGGTGTCCCGGAGCGGTGATCACCGCCTCGGAACACCGGCCCCTCAGTGGGCCCCGCGGCCGTGTCAGGAGTTGAGCTCCTCCAGCGTCCGGCCCTTGGTCTCGACCGCGAACCAGGCGATCACGGCGCCCACCGCGGCCACGACCGCGAGCTGCGCGAAGACGAGGGACAGGCTGCCGCCCGCGCCGATGATCGCGCCGACGGTGACCGGGCCGATGATGACGCCGAGCCGGTTCCACAGCCCGCCGAAGGCCGCGCCCTTGGCCCGGTTGGACGTGGGGTACAGCTCCGGCGAGTACAGGTAGAGCCCCGCGTTGATCGCGTACAGGAAGAAGGTCGTGCACGATGCGAAGACGGCGACCTGGCCGCCCGACGTGGCGCCGGCCAGTGCGAGCACCCCGAGGGACAGCACGCTGCCGCCGAGCGCGGCGACCAGCGCCGCCCTGCGGCCCATCCGGTCGATGACCATGGCGACGACGAAGGTACCGAGCAGTCCGGTGACGTTGCTGAGCAGCGTGTAGACCAGCGCGGTCGTCAGATCGAGGCCGAAGTGCTTGGTGTAGAGGGACGGCAGCCAGGTGGAGATGCCGTGGTTGACGTAGTACGCCACGAACCACAGGCCGGACAGGACCGCCGTGCGCCGCAGGTAGCGGCCCTTGAAGATGTCGCCGAGCCGGCCCCGGCCGGTCTCCTCCGTGACGTTCGCGGCGGGCAGTGGCAGCGGTTCCGCGGTGGCACGGGAGACCTGCGCCTCGATCCGGGCGATGGCGGCCTCGGCCTCCTCCGTACGACCGCGGGCCAGCAGCCAACGCGGGGATTCCTCGACATGGCGGGGCAGCGCGGCGGCGATGAGTACGGGCAGGGCGCCGATGAGGAACATGGCTCGCCAGCCGAGGTTGGGCACCACCCAGACGGCCACCAGGGTGGCCGCGGCGAGACCGGCCGGGAAGATCATCTCGTACAGGAGCACGAAGCGGCCGCGCTTGTCGGAGCGGGCGATCTCGTTGATGTACGTGGCCGCAACGGGCACCACACCGCCGATTCCGAGGCCCTGGACGAACCGGAACAGCGAGAACGTCTCGATGCTGCCGGAGAAGGCGACGGCGAGGCTGGCGAGGCCGGTGATGCCGACCCCGAGGGCCACCGTGCGCACGCGGCCGATCCGGTCGCCCAGCCACCCGGCGCCGATGGCACCGATGAGCATGCCGATGGACGCGGCGGTCACCGCGAAGGTCGCCTGCCCGGTGGTGAGGTTCCATTCCTTCATCAGGACGGGCAGGGCCGAGGCGGCCAACAGCTGGTCGAACGCCTCGAAGAAGGTGACGGCGCCGATCAGGAACCGGACCTTGACATGCCATCGCGAGTGCGGCAGTCGTTCGAGTCTCGCGGCTATGGAGCCAAGGGCTGGCTTGCCGGCCACAGTCGTCATGGAGGGTCCTTCCGCGAACCAGAGGAGTTGCGGAGACAGTAGGTTCCTATATCTAAGCGGTCAATGGTTAAGAGCTTAGGAATATCGAAGCCGTACGCTCGCCCCTCATCCTCGACGCCACCGAGAGCGAGATCAAGGCATCCCGGGCAACGATTTCACCTCGGGGCCTTGCGTAGAGAAACTTAAGCACTTAGATTTCTAGTACTTCAGGAACGACGCACGACTCGGCCCGCCCGGCCGCGTCCGGTGCCCGACCGCACGAAGTCCCCCTTCCCGCCGCCTCGTCCGGAGGTCCCGCCGTGCCCACCGTCCCCACCGACATCCTGATCGCCGGCCAGTGGCGGCGCGGTGCGGGTGAGCCCCTCGACACCGTCGACCCGGCGACCGGCCGCGTCCTCGCCACCGTGAGTTCTCCCTCCACCGCGGAGGTCTTCGAAGCGGCTGAGGCCGCCGCCCGCGCGGCGGCGGAACCCGCCTGGCGGGACCTGCTCCCGCACGAGAGGGCCCGGCTGCTGCATCGCATCGGTGAACTGGTCGAACAGAGCGCGGACGAGTTGTCCGCGCTGCAGACCTCGGACACCGGCAAGACCCTCGCCGAGACCCGCGCCCTCGCCCTCAGCGCGGCCGGCACCTTCCGCTACCTGGCGGCCGCGCTCGAGACGGCCGAGGACACCCTCACCCCCTCCCGCGGCCCCTACGTCACGATGAGCGTCCACGAGCCGATCGGTGTCGTCGGCGCGATCAACCCGTGGAACTCCCCCGTTGCCAGCGATGCCCAGAAGCTCGCCCCCGCCCTGGCCGCCGGTAACGCGGTGCTCCTCAAGCCCGCCGCCTGGACCCCGCTGGTCTCGCTCGCCCTCGGCCGGCTGATCACCCGGGCACTGGAGGAGTACCGGCTGCCCACGGCGCTGCTTTCGGTACTGCCGGGCAGCGGCCGGGTGGTCGGCGACGCCATCGTGCGCCATCCGCTCGTCGCCCGTATCGGCTTCACCGGCGGAACCGCCACCGGCCGGTCGATCGCCGCCGTCGCGGCACAGAAACTGATCCCCGCCTCGCTCGAGCTCGGTGGCAAGTCGCCCACGATCGTGCGCGCCGACGCGGACCTCGAACAGGCCCTCTCCGGCGTGCTGTTCGGGATCTTCTCGTCCAGCGGCCAGTCGTGCATCGCCGGCTCCCGGCTGTTCGTCGCCCGCGGGATCTACGACTCCTTCGTCGGCGAACTGGTGGAACGCGTCCGCGCGCTGCGGGTCGGTCCCGGTACGGACCCCGCCACGCAGGTCGGCCCGCTCGTGCACCACGGCCACCGCGACGCCGTCGCCGCCTACGTCGACCTCGCCCGCTCCGAAGGCGCCCGTGTGCTGTGCGGCGGCTCGGCCCCGGAGGGCGAGCGGTACCGCGACGGGGCGTACTACCTGCCGACCGTCCTCGACGACCTGCCCAACACCTCCCGCACCTGCCAGGAGGAGATCTTCGGTCCGGTCCTCGTCGCCCTGCCCTACGACGACGAGGACGACCTCGTCCGCCAGGCCAACGACTCCGTCTACGGCCTCGCCTGCGGCATCTGGACCCGGGACGCGCGCGCCGCATGGCACCTGGCCCGCCGTATCGAGGCGGGAACCGTCTGGATCAACACATACAAGCAGTTCAGCGCCTCCACCCCGTTCAGCGGATGGAAGGACAGCGGCCTCGGCACGGAGAAGGGCCGCGACGCGATCCGCGCCTACCAGCGCCAGAAGTCCCTGTACTGGGGCACCTCCGCCGCCCCGCTCCCCTGGGCCAACTGACCCGGCACGCCCGCCCCGTCTGGAGAGACTCATGCACCGTCCACCGCCCGGTCCGATCGCCCGGCTCCGCTCCCTGCGCTACGTCGAGCTGCACACGCCCGCCTTCGCCGAGGCCGCCGGCTTCTACGAGGAGGTCTGGGGCCTGACGAGCGTCGAGTCCGACACCGGCGCCCGCTGGCTCCGCGGCACCGGTGACGAGCACCACGTCCTGCACCTCACCGAGCGGGAGCGGGTGGGCCTCGGCCGTCTCGCGTTCGCCGTCGGCACACCCGCCGAGGTGGACGAGGCCGCCCGCCGGCTCGCGGCACACGGCATCGTCCCCGTCTTCGGCCCCGGCCCGCTCGAGCAGGCCGGTGGCGGCTACGGGCTGCGGTTCACCGACCCCGAGCAGCGGCTGATCGAGATCAGCGCCCATGTCGAGGCGGTCACGCCGAGCGGCAGGGAGGCGGCGGTGCCCGTCGGCGTCACGCACGCCGTGCTCAACACCACCGACATCGACGCCGCCGTGGCCTTCTACTGCGACGTGCTGGGGCTACGCGTCTCCGACTGGTCCGAGCACCAGATGGCGTTCCTGCGCTGCAACGCCGACCACCACTGCATCGCCTTCAACCAGGCAGAGTGGACCTCCCTCAACCACGTGGCCTACGAGATGCCCTCGGTGGACCACTTCATGCGGGGCCTCGGACGGCTGCGCCACCACGGCATCACACCGAAGTGGGGGCCCGGCCGGCACGGCCCCGGCAACAACACCTTCTCCTACTTCACCGACCCGTCCGGCCTGGTCTGCGAGTACACCTCCGAGGTCGCCCAGATCGTCGAGGACGCCTGGATCGCCCGCGTGTGGCGGCGGGTCCCCGAACTGTCCGACCTGTGGGGCACGGCCGGACCCCCGTCGAAGGAGATCCGCTGCCACATGGCGGGCACGCCGGACCCGGGACCGCTCGCGCCCGTCGACGCCGCGCCCCGCAGCAAGAACCACGCGGACGACGCCTCGGACCGCACCGACCACGCAGAGGAGAACGCCGCATGAGCACCGTGCGCAAGGTGGGCATCGTCGGCTGGGGCGCCATCGGCCGGGTCGTCGGCGCCGCTCTCGCCGAGGGCCGGGTTGGCTCCGCCGAGCTGGTCTGTGTCGTCGACAACCGCCCGCTCGGCGAGGCGGCGCCGGCCCCGCAGGTCACCTTCGAGGAGGCCGTGGAGCTCTGTGACCTGATCGTGGAGGCCGCAGGGCAGGGCGTCGTCCGCGAGTGGGGCGAGCGGGTGCTGGCCTCCGGGACGGACCTGCTGATCGCCTCGACGGGCGCGCTGACCGACGAGGACCTCGCGAAGCGGCTCCTCGCCGCCGGCCCGGGACGGGTCTACTTCACGGGCGGCGCGGTCGGCGGCCTCGACCTGCTCCAGGCCGCCCGCTCGCTGGGCCCGCTGGAAGAGATCCGCCTGACCACGACCAAGCTGCCCGCCACCCTTGAACAGCCTTGGATGGACGCCGAGTTGCTGTCCCGGATGCGGACGGCGACCGGACCGGTCGTGGTCATGTCCGGCACCGCGCGGGACGTACCGGTGAAGTTCCCCAAGTCGACGAACGTGGCCGCCTCGGTCGCGCTGGCCGTCGGCGACCTGGACACTGTGCGGGTCCAGGTCGTCGCCGACCCGGCGGCGCACCGCACCCGGCATGTGGTCGAGGCGTCCGGCGAACTGGGCGCGTACCGCTTCGAGGTAACGCATCTCCCGGACCCCGGCAACCCGGCGACCAGCCGGATCGTGCCGTACGCGGTGCTGCGCTCCCTGGCGGCGATCACCGGCCGGACGGGGCAGATCCTGTGAGCGCCCGCGCCGGCGTCCATGTGGAGGAAGCGGGCGGCCGGGGACCGCTGCTGCTGTGCCTGCACGGCATCGGCTCGTCGTCGGCGGCCTTCGCGCCGCAGCTCGCCGAACTCTCGTCGTACGCACGGGTCGTGGCCTGGGACGCCCCCGGATACGCACGGTCCCCCGACCCTGAGGCCCCGCTCACCCTCGACGACTACGCGGACGCGGCGGCCGCGGTCATCCGCGAGCGGGGCACGAGCGCCCACGTCCTCGGCGTCTCCTGGGGCGGCGTGATCGCGCTGCGGCTCGCAGCCCGCCACCCGGACCTTGTCGACTCGCTGATCGTCGCCGACTCCAGCCCCGGTTCCGGCACGGACGAGGCCAAGGCGAAGGGCATGCGGGGGCGGGCCACCGAGCTGGCCGAGGTCGGACCGCGCGCCTTCGCAGAGGCGCGCGGGCCGCGGCTGGTGTCGCCCGGCGCACCCGGCGAACTGGTCCGGCGCGTCGTCGAGACCATGGCCGCCTCGGTACGGCTGCCGGGCTACGCGTACGCCGCCGAGTCCATGGCCGCGGCCGACCTGCGGGCCGAACTCCCCTCGATCGTCGCGCCGGCCCTCGTGCTCTGCGGCGACCAGGACACCGTCACCGGCACCGAGGCGAGCCAGGCCATAGCCGGTGCCGTCCACAAGGCCGCCTACGTGATCGTCAAGGACGCCGGTCACCTGGCCAACCAGGAGCAACCCGGGCACTTCAACGCCTGGGTCCTCTCCCACCTCCGCATCACCGCACGCATCCCCGAGTAGGAGCTGTTCTCATGCCTCTGACCACCACCGCGTACGACAACGGCGGCGACCTCGCCTCGTACACCGACTCCCTCATCGCCACCAAGGACTCCCGTGTGGCGGACTTCGGCACCCTCTCCTTCCAGGAGAAGGCCGGCCCGCAGTACCGCCGCGGCCAGATCCGCTACGTCGGGTCCGGCGCCACCGGCAACCACGAGAACGACAGCCGGATCCTGCCCTCCGGCGGCTTCACCTTCTCCAACATGCTGCTGCCGCCCGGCGCCGAGGGCCCTGCCCACACCCACCACGACGTCGAGGAGGCCTTCTTCGTCCTCGAGGGGCAGGTCCGCGTGGGTATCCACCGCGGCCCCGACGAGGTCGAGTACCGCACGCTCGGCTACCGCGACATGATCGTCGTGCCGGCCGGTGTGACCCGTTCCCTGAAGAACGAGGGTGACTCCGACGCCCTGTTCTGCGTCGTCATCGGCACGCAGAAGCCGCAGGTGCCGACCTACCCCGAGTACTCGCCGATGCACGGCGTCACCCGTGACTGACACGCCCCTCACCGGTGTGCGCACCGTCGTCGTCACCGGGGCGGGCCGTGGCCTGGGACTGGCCATGGCCCGCCGGGCCGGCGAGGACGGCTTCCGGGTCGTCCTCGCCGAGCTGGACCGGGAGACGGGCGAGAAGGCCGCCGCGGAGCTGCGCGCCCAGGGCGTCGACGCCCACTACGTACACTGCGACGTCGCCGATCCCGCGTCGGTCGCCGCACTGGCCGACGCCGTGCGCGAGCTCGGCCCGCTGTACGGGCTGGTGAACAACGCGGCACTGGCCAACGGCGTGGGCGGCAGGGAGTTCTGGGACATCGGCGTCGGGGTGTGGGACCGGCTGATGACGGTCAACGCCCGCGGTCCCTGGCTGGTGTCCAAGGCCCTGTACCCGCTGCTCACCGCTCCGGGCCGGATCGTCAACATCGCCTCGGACGCCGCCTTGTACGGCTCGCCCCGGCTGTCCCACTACATCGCCTCCAAGGGCGCCGTCATCGCACTCACCCGCGCCATGGCCAGGGAGCTCGGCGACAAGGGCATCACGGTGAACGCCGTCGCCCCGGGTCTGACCGAGTGCGAGGCGACGGAGAGCGTGCCCGCCGAACGGCACGACCTCTACCGCGCCAACCGGGCCGTCTCCCGGCCGCAGCAGCCGGACGACCTCACGGGGATCGTCTCGTACCTGCTCGGCGAGGAGTCCCGCTATCTGACCGGACAGGTGATCGCCGTCAACGGCGGCTTCACCATGAACTGAAACGCAGGAGAACCGAGTTATGGATCTGGGCCTCGCCGACCGCACGATCGTGGTCACCGGCGGCAGCTCGGGCGTCGGCCTGGCCACGGTCCGCGCCCTGCTCGACGAGGGCGCCCGCGTCGCCACCTGTGGCCGCGACGCCGACCGGCTGGACAAGGCGGCCACCCGCCTCGGCGCCGCACCCGACCGGCTGCTGACCGGGGTGTGCGACGTGCGGGACGCCGCAGCGGTGCGGGACTTCGTCCTGCGTGCCGCCGGGCATTTCGGCGGCATCGACGGGCTGGTCAACAACGCCGGCCAGTCCCGGATGAAGAACCTCGACGAATCCACCGCCGACGACTGGCGCGACGAACTGGAACTGAAGTTCGCGGGGGTGCTGAACCCCCTGCACGCCGCGCGCCCGTACCTCGCAGCCTCCGACGCGGCGAGCATCGTCAACATCAACGCGGTCCTCGCCAAGCAGCCGGAGCCCCGGCTGATCACCACCGGCGCCGCCCGCGCGGGCATCCTCAACCTCTCCAAGTCCCTGTCGTCGGAGCTCGCCGGCGACGGCATCCGGGTCAACTCGGTCTGCCTGGGTCTCGTCGACACCGGCCAGTGGACCCGCCGGCACGCGGCGGCCGGCTCCGGGACGAGTTACGAGGACTGGCAGGCCGAGCTCGCGGCCGACCGCGGGATCGCGCTGGGCCGCCTCGGCCGGGCCGAAGAGGTCGCCTACGCGGTCGTCGCCCTGCTCTCCCCCGTGCCTCCTACATCACCGGCACCTCCATCGACGTCTGCGGCGGAGTCGGCCGCTCCATCCTCTGAGGAGACACCATGCGTCACGACACCGGAGGCGATCTCCTCGTCGCCGTCCTGCGCGAACTCGGTATGGACACCGTCTTCGGCATCGTCAGCGTGCACAACCTGCCGCTGGTCGAGGCCGTCGACCGCGAACTGCGCTTCGTGCCCGTGCGGCACGAAGCCTCGGCAGTGAACGCCGCCGACGCCTACGGGCGGGCCCGCGGCGGCATCGGCTGCGCACTGACCTCGACCGGCACCGGCGCGGGCAACGCGGCCGGTTCGCTGATCGAGTCCCTCAGCGCGGGCAGCTCCGTGCTGCACATCACCGGCCAGGTCGAGAGCGAGTACCTGGGCAGCGGCCGCGGGTTCATCCACGAGACCAAGGACCAACTGGGCATGCTGAGCGCCGTGTCGTCGTACGCGGCGAGCGTGCCCGACACCGTCCAGGCGGGCCGGATCCTGCGCGAGGCGGCGCGCGCCGCGCTCGCCGTGCCGGGCGGTCCGGCGAGCGTCGAGTGGCCGATCGACCTCCAGTACGCGGCCCAGTCCGACACTCGCACCGACCTTCCCCCACCGGCCCTCCCCACCCCGGGCGACGGTGAACTCGCCGCCGCCGGCGCGCTGCTGGCCTCCGCGCGCCGCCCGCTGATCTGGGCCGGCGGCGGCGCCACCGGAGCCCGCGGCGAGCTCCTGCGGCTGCTGGAGGCCACCGGGGCGGGCCTGCTCACCTCCAACTCCGGCCGCGGGTCGGTGCCCGAGGACCACGGGCAGGTCGTCGGCAACTTCGCCACGGCCCCCGAAGCCCGCGCGCTCCTCGCGGACGCGGACGTCCTGCTCACCGTCGGCACGCACTTCCGCTCCAACGAGACCGCCGACTACACGCTCGGTCTGCCCGCGGCGCACATCCAGATCGACGCCGACGCGGCCGCCCTCGGCCGTGTCCACCCGGCGACGCACGGCCTGCACGGCGACGCGGCCGCGGTGCTCGACGCCCTGTTGCCGCACGCGCGGCCGGCGGCGGCCGGCTGGGCCGAGCGGGTGACCGCCGTACGCACCGAGGTGCGGGCGGCGCTGCACGACGGCATCGGCCCGCAGGCCGCGATCTGCGACGCGATCCGTGCCGCGCTCCCCCGGGACGCGGTCGTCGCCCGGGACGTCACCATCCCGTCCAGCAGTTGGGGCAACCGCCTGCTGGAGATGTACGACCCGCGGGACAACGTCTTCCCGCGCGGCGGCGGCATCGGGCAGGGCCTCGGCATGGGTATCGGCGCGGCGCTCGCCCGGCCCGGCACGCCGACCGTGGTGATCGCCGGTGACGGCGGTCTCGCCGTCCACCTCGGCGAACTCCTCACCCTCGCCCAGGAACGGCCCCGTCTCACGCTCATCGTGTTCAACGACGGTGGCTACGGCGTGCTGCGCAACATGCAGGACCGCTACGGCGAGCGGCGCTCCGGCGTGGACCTCACGACGCCCGACTTCGAACTGCTGGCACGCGCCTGCGGACTGCCGTACCTGCGGATCTCGGCCGAGGAGCACGCGGCGCCGGTGATCTCCCAGGCGGTCGCCTCCGACGGGCCGACGCTGGTCGAGGTCGACCTCGAGGCACTCGGCCCGATGAAGAACCCGTTCACCCCGCCCGTGAGGATCCCGGGCCAGTAGTCCCGGACCCCGGGTCCGCACGTACTGCCCACTGCCGGTAAGGAGGCACCAGGCCATGAGCGAGAACACGCTGCAGCTGATCGTCCGACGTATGACGTGGGAGGCCGAGGGCGTGCTGTCCGTCGAACTCGCCCACCCCGACGGCAAACCCCTGCCCGTCTGGACGCCCGGCGCGCACCTCGACGTCCATGTCGGCGGCCAGGTCCGCCAGTACAGCCTGTGCGGAGACCCGCACACACCGGACGTCTATCGCGTCGGGGTTCTCAACGAGCCCTCCTCACGCGGCGGTTCCCGGTATGTGCACACCACGCTGCGTCCCGGTCAGGCGGTGACCGTGTCCGAACCGCGCAACCACTTCGCCCTGGAGGAGGCCGACGGCTACGTCTTCGTCGCCGGCGGCATCGGCATCACCCCGCTGCTGGCGATGGCCCGCGAGGCCTGCCGCCGGGGAACCCCATGGCGGATGGTGTACGGCGGGCGGAGCCGGGCCTCGATGGCGTTCACCTGCGAACTCGCCGCGCTGGGCGGCGATGTGACGCTGGTACCGCAGGACGAGCAGGGCCACATCGACCTGGACGCGACGCTCGCGGATCTCGGCGAGGGGGCCCTGGTCTACTCGTGCGGCCCGGAGCCGCTGCTCGTCGCCGTGGAGGGGCGGTGCCCGGAGGGCCGGCTACGGCTGGAGCGGTTCGCCGCTCCGGTCGTGGAACGCGACGGCGACGACACGGCGTTCGAGGTCGAGTGCCGCACCTCCGGGGTGACGCTGAGCGTCGGCGCGGACGCCTCGATCCTCGACGCAGCGGAGGCGGCCGGCCTGAGCGTCAACAGCTCCTGCCGGGACGGCATCTGCGGTACGTGCGAGACCCGGGTGCTCGACGGTACCCCCGAGCACCGCGACTTCCTGCTCAGTGAGGCCGAGCACGCCTCGGGCACCACGATGATGATCTGCGTCTCGCGGTGTGCGTCCGGCCGGCTCGTCCTCGATCTGTGACCCCCGTGGCCCCTACTTCCCCGCACTTTCAGGAGACACCGTGACCGACACCGTGACCGGCGCCTGGCCGTACCTGGACATCCACCAGTCCCGTACCCACGAGCCGACACCGTACGAGTACCGACTCGCCACCACCCTCGAAGAGATCTTCACCGAGGAGGGCCACGAACTGGCCGACGTGGTCCGCGGCCTCAACGCGCGCAAGGTCGGCACAGCCGACGGCACGCCGTGGACCGAGGAGACCTTCCGCGCCGAGATGAACCGACTGGGAGCCTGACCATGACGCTGTCGACGTCCGCCACGGCGGACCACATCTACGCCAACGGGCTGCGCAACCAGTGGCACCCCGTCGTCCCCTCGCACTTCGTCGCCCCGGGCGCGATGCGCAAGGTGACCGCCCTCGGGGAGCAGTGGCTGCTGTTCCGCCGCTCGGACGGCGCCCTGTCGATGCTGGCGGACCGCTGCCCGCACCGCGGCGCGCCGCTGTCGCTCGGCAAGCACCTCGGGGACCGGGTCGCCTGCTGGTACCACGGCGTCGAGGTCGGGACCGACGGCACGGTCTCCTCCGTGCCCGGCCTGCCGGGATGCAACCTCGAGGGCAAGAAGCTGGTCACCTCGCTGCCCGTGCGCGAGGTCGGCGGCGCGATTCTTGCCTACTTCGGCGACGAGGAGCACCCGGAACCGGCACCGCTCGCACTGCCCGAGCCGCTGACGGATCCCGAGGTGGACGCCTTCCTGTGCTACGCCGAGTGGAACGTGCCGTGGCGGTACGCCGTGGAGAACCTGCTCGACCCGATGCACGGCGCCTTCCTGCACCACGACTCGCACACGATGTTCGACGGCGATACGACGGCCAAGTTCCGCATCCGGGAGACCGACCGCGGCTATTTCTTCGAGAAGACCGATCAGCGGGGCGTCAACTTCGACTGGGTGGAGCTGTGCCGGACCGGTGTGGACTGGGTGGACCTGTCCATCCCGTACCCGCCGTCCGCCGGCCCGGCGGACCGTTCGGCGTCGTCGGCATGGCGT
Organism: Streptomyces sp. Tu 2975; assembly: GCF_009832925.1. GTDB lineage: Bacteria > Actinomycetota > Actinomycetes > Streptomycetales > Streptomycetaceae > Streptomyces. The sequence goes on along the minus strand of NZ_CP047140.1, from coordinate 7,129,848 downwards.
GCCCGGTCGACGCCGGCCGCACCGGGGTCTTCTTCTGGCGCTACCGCCGGGTCGAGGGCTGGCAGCGCGACACCTGGCGCTTCCTCTACAAGACGCTGATCGAGAAGCGTCACTGGGAGGTGCTGGAGCAGGACCGGGTGATGCTGGAAGCGATGCCGGCCGACGCGGACCAGCAGGAGAACCTGTACCAGCACGACCTGGGCGTGGTGCGGTTGCGGCGGCTCTTCCGGGCGGCGGCGGACGAACAGTCCTCCGCGGGCGCCTGAGCGTGTGACGGGCCGTCCGCCGCGCCGGCCGTTACCGGCCGGCGCGGCAGCGGCCGCCACGTTCGGTCCTGCGGGCGGACGAAGGTCGACGCGACGCCATGACGGTGCCACCCCGCGGATCCTGCGCGCCACTCGCTGCGCCTCCCGCCGCCGGGTGGTGGGGCGCGGCGCGGCCTGCCATCTCGCCCGTGACCGATGTGGTAGGCACTAGGAGCCGGCTCCATCCCGGAGAAGCAAGCGCACCCCGTGGCCCCTGACCGGCCGCTTCGACAGCTGACCGGGTCCGAGCCTCCCCCCGCCCCCTCACTGCCGAGACGCGCACCTATGAGCCAGTCAAACTCCACCGCCGGCGCATGGCACCGGCCGATGGTCGCCCGCCTCTCCGGCGAACACCATCGCACCGCCACCCCGCTGGAACTGTTCTTCGACCTGTGTTTCGTCGTGGCCGTAGCCCAGGCCGCCGCGGCTTTCGAGCACGAGCTCGCCGAAGGACACGTGGGCCACGGCGTCCTCGGCTACGCGCTGGTGTTCTTCGCGATCTGGTGGGCCTGGATGAACTTCACCTGGTTCGCCTCCGCCTACGACACGGACGACGTGCCGTACCGGCTCCTCACCCTCGTCCAGATCACGGGCGCGCTCGTCATTGCGGCAGGAGCCGCGGAAGCCCTGGAGCACGACGACTTCACCGTCATCACGTGGGGTTACGTCATCATGCGGCTCGCCATGGTCACCCAGTGGCTGCGCGCCGCGTACTCCGATCCCGAACGGCGACGCTGCTGCCTGCGCTACGCGGTGGGCATCCTGGTCGTGCAGATCGGCTGGGTGGCCCGGCTGGCACTGCCCGGCGACGGCGGCCTGGCCACATTCCTGGTCCTGGTCCTGGCCGAACTCGCCGTCCCCGTCTGGGCCGAGACCGCGGCCAACACCACCTGGCACCCCCATCACATCGCCGAACGGTACGGCCTGTTCACCATCATCGTCCTCGGCGAGACCATCACGGCCGCCACCACCGCCGTCCGCGCTGCCCTCGACGACGACGCCGCCCTCGGCGACATCGCGACCCTCGTCGTGGGCGGGGTGCTGACGGTGTTCGCCCTGTGGTGGCTCTACTTCGCGCAGAACGCGCCGCGCCGTCTGACGACCCTCAGGACCGCGCTGCTCTGGGGCTACGGCCACTACGCGGTCTTCGCCTCCGCGGCCGCCGTCGGCGCGGGCCTCGCCCTGAACGTCGCCCATGCCACCGGTCACGGCCACCTCACCGACCGTGCCGCCGCCCTGGCGTACACCGTCCCGGTCGCCGTCTTCCTCGTCATGGTGTGGCTGCTGCACCACCGGGCCGCCGAGCTCCGCAGCCGGACGGACCTGGTCCATCCGGTGGCGGTGCTCGCGGTCCTGGCCTCGGTGTTCACCCCCGCCCCGATCCTCGTCACGGGCATCCTCACCGCCGCTCTGGTCGCTGCGACCCTCGTGCTGACATGGCGCGCGGAGAAGGCCGCCGCGGCAGCGTGACCGCGCCCGGGTGGACCCCCGTCAAGATCGAAAAGAGGGCGGGTTAGCATATGAGCGCCACCTAGCTCGAAAGATAAACCTGTGACTGTCAACGAAGACGCGTTCACCAACTGGAAGACCCGCGAGGAGATCGCGGAGTCGATGATCCCGATCATCGGGAAGCTGCACAGGGAGCGGGACGTCACCGTCCTGCTCCACAGCCGCTCCCTGGTGAACAAGTCGGTGGTCAGCATCCTCAAGACCCACCGGTTCGCCCGGCAGATCGCCGGTGAGGAACTGTCCGTCACCGACACGATGCCGTTCCTGCAGGCCCTTACGACGCTCGACCTCGGCCCCTCCCAGATCGACCTCGCCCTGCTCGCGGAGGCGTACAAGGCCGACGACCGCGGACTGACCGTCGAGGGCTTCACGGCCGAGGCCGTGGCGGGCGCCACCGGCGCCGACAAGATCGAGCGCGGCGAAGGCCGTGACGTCGTCCTGTACGGGTTCGGCCGCATCGGACGCCTCGTCGCGCGCCTCCTCATCGAGAAGTCCGGCTCCGGCAACGGCCTGCGGCTGCGCGCGATCGTGGTGCGCGGCGGCGGTGAGCAGGACCTCGTGAAGCGCGCCTCGCTGCTGCGCCGCGACTCGATCCACGGCCAGTTCCAGGGCACGATCACCGTCGACGAGGCGAACAGCACGATCGTCGCGAACGGCAACGAGATCAAGGTCATCTACGCCGACGACCCGTCCGAGGTCGACTACACGGCGCATGGCATCGACAACGCCATCCTGATCGACAACACGGGCAAGTGGCGCGACCGCGAGGGCCTGTCGAAGCACCTGCGCCCCGGCATCGACAAGGTCGTCCTGACCGCTCCGGGCAAGGGCGACGTCCCCAACATCGTGCACGGCGTCAACCACGACACGATCAAGCCGGACGAGCAGATCCTGTCCTGCGCGTCCTGCACCACCAACGCGATCGTCCCGCCGCTGAAGGCGATGGCTGACGAGTACGGCGTCCTGCGGGGCCACGTGGAGACCGTCCACTCGTTCACCAACGACCAGAACCTGCTGGACAACTACCACAAGGCCGACCGCCGCGGCCGCTCCGCGCCGCTCAACATGGTCATCACCGAGACCGGCGCCGCCTCCGCCGTCGCCAAGGCGCTGCCCGACCTGAAGGCGCCGATCACCGGCAGCTCGATCCGCGTGCCCGTGCCCGACGTCTCGATCGCCATCCTGAGCCTGCGCCTGGGCCGCGAGACCACCCGCGACGAGGTCCTCGACTACCTGCGCGACGTCTCGCTGCACTCGCCGCTCAAGCGCCAGATCGACTTCACCACGGCTCCCGACGCGGTCTCCATGGACTTCGTGGGCTCGCGCCACGCCTCGATCGTCGATGCCGGCGCCACCAAGGTCGACGGCGACAACGCGATCCTGTACCTGTGGTACGACAACGAGTTCGGCTACTCGTGCCAGGTCATCCGCGTCGTCCAGCACGTCTCCGGCGTGGAGTACCCGACCTACCCGGCCCCGGCGGTCTGAGCCCGGCCGCCGACGAAAGCTGTGTCCTCACCCCCTGCGAGGCGGCAGGGGGTGAGGACACTGTGCTACCAGGCGCTGTGCAGGAGTCGGGTCACGGCCTCGGTCTCCGGCGGCCGGGGATTCGGATACGGCCGGTCCGCGACCCGCTCCGCCACCGCGCGCAGGGCGTCGCGCGGAACGCCGAGGGCCCGGAGCGTGGTGGGGCCGTCGTGGCCTGCGGCAAGGCGGCCGACGACCTCGACCGGGTCGCCGCCGGTGATCCGCTCCAGGCGGGCGGCGGCCTTCGGCGCCGAGGGGAGATTGAACGCCATGACGTGGGCCAGCAGCATCGCGTGGAGCTCCGCGTGCGGCAGGTCGAACATCCCGCCGAGGACGTGCGCGAGCTGGTGGTGCAGCCCCGTACGCGTCCGGGCCAGGCACAGGCCGGCGAGCCAGGCCGACTCCTGGAGCCGTTCGCGTCCCCGGAGCGCCGTCAGATCGGCGAGGACGTGGGGGAGCGCGTCAAGGATGCCGTCGGACGCCTCTGTCGCGAGGGCGTCGCTCAGGGCGGTCGCGTCGGGTGCCCAGAGCGCCTCGACCGCGTGGGCCAGGGCGTTCAAGGAGCTCGTCAGCGTGAGGCCCGCGGGCATCGTCAGCGTCAGCTCCGGGTCGTAGACCACCGTCCCGGGTGTGAGGGCCAGGTCGTGTCGCGTCGTCTTCACCCCGTTCTCCGTCTCGCCCAGGACAGGGGCCACCTCCGAGCCCGCGTACGTGGTCGGTACGGCGACCTGCGGCATCCCCGTCCGCGCCGACAGCGCCTTGGCGAGGCCGACGGCCGAGCCGCCGCCGATCGCCACCACGGCGTCCGCCGCCGTCCTCCCCACGACCTCCATCGCCCTGCCGGTCACGGCCACCGGCGTGTGCACGACGGCTCCGTCGAAGCGCGTCGCCAGCCGCGGGCCGAGTGCCCCGGCGAGCTCGTCGGCCGCGGCCCTCGCCGACCCGGTCGCGACCAGCAGCACCCGCCGGGCACCCAGCCGTTCGATCTCCCCGGGGATGCGGTGACGTGCGCCTGGCCCTACGAGGACGCGGGAGGGCAGCGTGTCGAGGACGGTCACGGGAGCGGCATGGTGCTCGGACATCGGTCGCTGCCTCCATCTCGTCGCGGGAGCTCCGTCCATCCGGACGTGCCCCGGCGGCAAGGCCGCCGGCGCATCGGTCCACTGCTGACCACGGACCCGAGGGCACGCAACCTTCAGGGCGGCCCCGTCAGTTCGTTTGCCGTGATCCAGCGTGCCGCCGGCGCGCCTGTGCGCCTGCGCTAGACGGAAGCCACGACGTGACCGGCCATGACCTCGGGAGGGTTGGGGAGCAGCGACGCAAGGTGGTCCCGCACGAAATCCGCCGCCCTGCGGATCGATTCCTCGGCCCCCGCCTCGTCCTCGAAGACACTCGTCGAGACCATGACTCCGTTGCCGGCGTCGACCCAGTAGTAGGCCACAAGGCCGGGAATCCCCCGCATGAGCGGCACGAACACCTCGCTCACACGACGACCTGCCTCGACCGGGTCGGTCACGTCTGAGTACCTTCTGACGGCTGCGTACACGGTCGATCTCCCTCACTGGTCCGGGGCTTGTCCTCCCCACGCCGTACCCCTGCGCCCTGGGCCTCGCTCGGAAGCCGTGGGGTAATCACCGGAAGGGACCGGCCGGTGGACCGAATGGCTGCCGCGTGGACGCCATGCGTGCATCGGGCGGCTGACCGTCATCTCGGGTCAGTGGTCCTGCGTCCGGATCTCCTGGGCCGGCGCGGAACGGGAGACAGCCACCATCGCGGCGTCGTCGCCGAGGCTGCCGGCGACCACGTGGTCGAGCAGGTCCTGGCGGAGGCGGCTGAGAAGGGCCTGCGGAGCCCGCCCCGCACAGTCGGCGAGACGGTCCGCGAGCGGGAAGAAATCACCGGCCTGGTCTCGGGCCTCGATGACGCCGTCCGTGTACAGCAGGAGGGTGTCGCCTGGCTCGAACGTGAAGGTTTCCGCGGTGAAGGCCGACCCCACGAACTCGGTGAGCCCGAGCGGCGGGGCCTGACGGCGCACCTCCAGGGTGAGGACCTCGCCGTCGCGCAGCAGCAGGGGCGGCGGGTGACCGCAATTGACCAGGTCGAGTGCCGGCACATCGTCGGGGACGTCGAGCACGGCCGCGGTGATGAATGCCTCGGTGGGCGTGCCTCCGGGCCCGGCCGCACCTGGGTCGTCCAGGTCGGAAGAGACGGTTCCCTCCAGGTAGGCGACCAGCGCGGGAAGGCCGGCCTGCCGGTGCGCGGCGCCCCGGAACGCGCCGAGGAGGAGGGCGGCGTCCCCGACGGCCTCCAGGCCCTTGCCACGGACGTCACCGATGAGGAGCCGGGTCCCATGGGCGGTGCGGGCGGCCGCGTACAGATCGCCGCCGATCTGCGCCTCTGCCTCGGCGGCCAGGTAGACGGAGGCTATACGGAGGGGGCCGACCCGGTGCGGCAACGGTCTCAGGACGACCTTCTGCGCGGCCTCGGCCACGGATCGCAGCTGAAGCAGCTCCTTCTCGTGCCGTTCCCGCAGGTGGGCGAAGAAGGTGACGAACACCGAGATCAGTATCAGTGCGATGAGCTGGAAGCTGTGGTTCAGATCGATGAGGCTGGTACGGACGATCGCGACGACCGCTTGGGCCAGGACGGCGACCGCGCCGACGCAGGCGGTGATCCGCGGGCCGGCGAACGAGGCCGTGACAGCGGGGGCGGCTGCCAGGAAGGGGCCGAGGTGGACCTCGGGGGGCGCGAGGACGTCCACCACCGTGACCGTCGCGATCAGCGCGAGGACCACGGCCAGCAGGGTGTGGCCCGTCTTCCATGGCCGGGGTTGACTCCCGCGCGGCGGCCGATGACCCATGCCTCCTGGATACACCCGCACAGGGCTGCGCACCTCCGCGCCCGTCGCACGTCCGCGCCTGCACGCCTCCACGGTGGGACGGCGCGTCCGGGCGGCGGAGCCGGGCACGAGGGCGCCCCCGGCACATGGTGCCGGGGGCGCCTGTTCGCGCGAGTGCCGTCAGGTCAGACCGGACGGACGTTCTCGGCCTGCGGGCCCTTCGGGCCCTGGGTGATGTCGAACTCCACCTGCTGGTTCTCCTCGAGAGAACGGAAGCCGGAGGCGTTGATCGCGGAGTAGTGGACGAAGACGTCGGGGCCGCCGCCGTCCTGGGCGATGAATCCGAAGCCCTTTTCCGCGTTGAACCATTTCACGGTGCCTGAAGCCATGCTGCTCTCCATTGTCGGACGCGGGGCATCGGCTGTCCGATGCCCTCTGGGTGAGGTGATCGCCCTGGTCCTCGGACTGCTGAACAGCAAATGCGCCCACGGGAACTCCCCGTGAGCGCACGAGACTTCGGAACCACGACTGCTGGACCTGAAACTACCCCATGAGTGACCGCCCGGCCACAGAACGCGGCTGCGGAAATCTTCACGGCGCCCAGGTTGTCCTTCATCGGGCCTACGACCTTCCCGGAACGGCCGGCACTTCCTCCCCCGGCGCGACCGGCCCTGGCGGCGTGCCGTCGCCGAACGGACGCCCGCCGAGCGCCGCACGGTCGTGCGGCTCGAGCCAGCCCGACAGGTCCGGGCCGACCGGCACGATCCCGGTCGGGTTGATGTCGGTGTGCACCAGGAAGTAGTGCTGTTTGATGTGGTCGAAGTCGACCGTGTCGCCGAAGCCGGGCGTCTGGAACAGGTCACGCGCGTACGCCCAGAGCATCGGCATCTCGGACAGCTTCTGCCGATTGCACTTGAAGTGACCGTGGTAGACGGCGTCGAAGCGCACCAGCGTGGTGAACAGCCGTACGTCCGCCTCGGTGATCGTGTCGCTGACGAGGTAGCGGGACCGTTCGAGCCGCTCCGAGAGCAGGTCGAGCCGAGCGAACAGGCGTTCGTACGCCGCGGCGTACGACTCCTGCGACCCGGCGAACCCGGCCCGGTAGACGCCGTTGTTCACGTCCTTGTAGACGACGTCGTTCACCGCGTCGATCTCCGGCCGCAGCTCGGGAGGGTAGAGCTCCGGCGCCCCGTCGCGGTGGTACGCCGTCCATTCCTGCGACATGTCGATCGTGATCTGCCGGTAGTCGTTGGTCACGACCTTGCCGGTCGGCACGTCGACGACGGCAGGCACCGTGATGCCCCGGTCGTAGCCGGGATCGCGGGCGAGGAACGCCTCCTGGAGCCGCTCGATGCCGAGCACCGGGTCGCGGCCGCCCGGGTCGAGGTCGAAGTTCCAGCTGCGCTCGTCGTGAGTGGGCCCGGCGATGCCCATCGACAGCACGCCCTCCAGTCCGAGCAGCCGCCGCACGATCACCGCCCGGCCGGCCCACGGACAGGCCCGGCTGACCACCAGGCGGTAGCGGCCGGGTTCCACGGGGAAGCCGTCGCGTCCGTCCGCGGTGACGCGGGTGGTGATGTACCGACTGTCGCGCGAGTACTCCCCACCAGGGTTCACATAACTCACGCCCTCCCCCTACCCAGGGCGTACAGCGGCGAACGCGGCGATCGGTCGCTTTCCGGTGGCTCTGGACTGCCTCCATGTCCGCGAAGGGGTACCGGACCGCGCGGCGGTGGCCGTGGCGCTCCTCGATGCAGGCCACCGCGCCTTCCGGGAGCGTGGCGCCGAGCGGGATCCGCTCTACAATCTCGCGCTCCCCCGGGGCTGGCGCGGCGACGCCGGCACGGCCTCCGCGGTCGGGTGGCGACGCCTCGCAGCCCACCGCGCCGGCCTGACCGAAGAGGTCGAGAGACTGCGTTACGAGTGGACCCCGCAGGCGGGCCTGCCGGCGGCCGGCACGAGGCTGACGTTCGCACCGGCCGACGACGCCGCGTTCCTCGACGCCTTCCGCCGCCTCGCCCAGGGCAGTCTCGACGTCCGGACCGGGCGCGAACGGGCCGCCGACGACGCGGATGTCCAGGCCCGGGAGGACATGCGGTTCTATCTCGACGCCCCCGGTGAACGCGAGTGGTGGCGGCTCGCGTACACGGCCGAGGGCACGCTCGCGGGCCTGGCCATACCGTCCAGCACCGGCGGCGACAACCGGAACGTCGGATATCTGGGCGTGGTCCCGGAACTCCGCGGCCGCGGATTGATCGACGAGGTCCTGGCCTACATCACCCGCTTCCAGGCGGCGGCCGGCGCGGAGCGGATCACGGCCACCACGGACACGGTGAACCTGCCGATGGCCGCCGCGTTCGACCGCGCCGGCTACGAGGTCACGGAGATCCGCCTGGTCCTGGAGCAGCCTCCGAAGCCGTGACCCGTTACGACCCCGCAGGTTCACCCCCCCTGCAGCACCCCCTGGGGACCCGGGGCCGGTGGACGCGCCGGAGTCGGGTCCCGCGAGCACCCGTGGGAGTCCCGCCCGGTCGCAGCCGGCCTTCAGGTATATGTCGGACAGCAATCGGGTCACCACCGGGTCCGCGGCTCCCAGCGCCTCCGCGATACGGGCGTTGGACCAGCCGCGGGCTGCCCATTCGGCCACGGTGCGCTCCTGCACGGTGAGCGAGTCGGCGGCCGCGGTTCGCGGCTGGAGCGGCCACATCCCCGTCGCGTCCAACTCCTCCCGGGCCCGCGAGACCAAGGCGTCCGCCCCGCACTGCACCGCCCTCTCCAGCCCCCGATGCAGTTGCTCGGCCGCGTCCTGCGGCAGCCCGCTGCGGCGCAGTGCCACGCCGTGGTCGACCAGAGCGCTCGCCAGGTCGTGGCCGGAGGGAGAGCACTCGAGGTGCGCGACGGCCTCGGCGAGGACCTCGGCCTGCTCGGGGCCGGGCGTCACCGCTGCCATCGCGTGCAGCGCCTGCCCGACGGCGGACCGAGTGCCGAACCGGCGTGCCCTGCGCACGCCCTCGGCGGCGAGTTCCCGGGCCTGCTCCGGGTCGGTGGTCGCCTTGGCCCGGGCCAGATGGAGCTGCCAGGGGCACCATGCCGGGTTGCGCATACCGCGGGGCTCGAGGCGCTCGCCGACCCGTACGAGCTGCTGTTCGGCCTCGCGGCGCCTGCCGAGGGCGAGCAGCAACTCGCTGTGGACCGTCTGGGCGTCGGGGTACACCACCGCGCCGGGCACGATGTCGCCGTAGTGGTAAGTGGTGGCGACCTCCTCGGCCTCCTCTGTGCGGCCGCGGGCGAGGAGGATCTCGATGAGGATGCCGATGGCGAAGTACTGCGCCGGCACCCGGTGTCCGACCCTGTTTGCGATCCGCAGCCCGTCACGGACCAGCGTCTCCGCGGCGTCGAGGCGTCCACGGCGGTAGCGGATGTACCCCAGGAGCGTGTAGCCGAAGGACAGGTGCGCGCCGCGCCAGCCTCTGTCCTGGCACTCCGCGATGCCCTTCTGGAACAGTTCCTCGGCTCGTCCGGGCTGGTCGCAGTACATGAAGGTGAGGGCCACCAGGACCGGGACCTCGAAGCCCCACTGCTCGTCCGTCCACGGCAGCCCGTCGCCGAGGGCCTTCTCCGCCCACTCGAGCGCCGTCGCCGCCGGTTCGCCGCGCACCATCGCGTCCCAGGCCCGCAGGCCCATGATGTAGCGCTCCGCGGTGCCGGTCCCGGTGAGGTGCTCGGCGAGCCGGGCCAGTTTGCGTGAACGGGCGGGCGAGTCCTGTTCGTCGGCCCGGAAGGCGTTCCACATGAACTGCTCCGCCTGCATGTGCAGCCGCGTCCTGGCGTCGGTGGCCCAGCGGGCCGCGTCGGCGACCGTCCGGGCGGCCTCCGCCATCCGGTCGGAGTGGCCGAGGGCCTGCGCCAGCCGGTAAACGATCGCCTCCCGCAGGGCCGGGTCGAGGACGGGTTCGTCCAGTGCGGCCCGCAGGTGGTTGACCGTGACCGCGGGCTCCGTCAGCAGCGCGGAGCAGCCGAGGTCGAACAGCACCTGGGCGCGGTCCTCCATGGCCGGCGGTTCGCGCAACGCCCGGGTGAGGCAGCGCCTGGCGGCGTCGGGAGCTCCTGCCCGGAGGTAGTCGCGGGCGGCTTCCGACAGTTGCTGCACCACCCATGGGTCGCTCTCGGGGTGCGTCTCCAGCAGGTGCCGGGCGGCGGCGGTGGCGCCGAGACCCGCGTGGGAGATGACCGCGGCGGCCTGGCCGTGCATGGCGACGCGGAACGCGGCCGGTATCGCCCGGTAGACGGCGGTGGAGACGAGCGGGTGGAAGAACTCGAGGCGGTCGTCGTCCTCTTCGCTCCCGTCGCGGGCCGGGTCGGCGAGGATGCGGGCCTCGCGCAGTTTTGCGACGGCGTCCGCGGACTCGGCGTCCCCGAGACCGCCGACGCTCGCGGCCCGGCTGCGGGACGCCTCCGCGCCCAGCACGGCAGCGCCCCAGGCGAACCGGACGGCGGAGGTGCCGAGCCGCTCCAGCCGCTCGACGAGGCCGCCGCCCTTCACCGCCGAGGCCAGTTCCCGCAGTTCGGGCAGGTGGGCCACTTGGGGCTTGAGCCCGCGGTCGGCGACCCTGGCGGCGAGCTCGACCGCCTCGAAGGGGTTCCCTCCGGTGACCGCCCAGGTCTCCCGGCAGAACGCGTCGTCGGCGTCCTCCCCCAGGGCGTCCCTGACGATGCGGCTGATCGCGCCGGGCGTGAGCGGCGCGAGATCGAAGGGGCGCGACCCGTGCCGTTCGGCCAGCTTGCCGAACGCCAGCGCGTCTGCGGGAAGTTCGTCGGGGCGGTAGGCGACGACAAGGAGCATCGGCAGCTCGGTCACCCGCGGCGCGAAGCCGGTCAGCCAGGTCAGCGACTCGGCGTCCGCCCAGTGGGCGTCGTCGAGCATGACCACCAGCGGGGCGTGCTGGACGGCGAACCGCGTGGCGATCCAGTCGAGACCGTCCCTCACGCCCTGCGGATCGGGAGAGCTGTTGCCTCCGCCCGCCACCAGGCCCACTGCGGGAGCGACGATGTCGTACCAACTCCCGAGCGTCCTGCGGTGTTCCTCCTCGGTGCCGGCCGCGAGCACGGGCTGCACGAGGTGGCGTACGACATGGAACGCGACGGACTGCTCCTGCTCTCCGCCCCGTGCGGAGAGCACCGTGCAGCCGCGGGCGAGGGCCCTTCTGCGGACCTCGTTGAGGAGCGTGGTCTTCCCGAGCCCGGCCGGCCCGGCGAAGACCAGCAGACCGCCGGAGCCGGCCGTCGTCAGTGCCTGGGAAGGCCCGCTCAACTCGGTCAACAGGCTCTCAAGCGCCGCTGTTTCCGTCTCGCGCTCCAGCAACAGCCGCTGCGGCCGCCCCGGCCGGTCTCCCATGTAAGCCATGTCCGTTCCCTCGACCGCGTGTCGTCCCGAGCTCCGGGTCTCCCTCCCGGAATCCCAACTCCCGGGTGCGCAAAGCGTACGCACGCGAGGACGATGTGTAGTGCTCCGCACGGCTTTTTCTCTCAGGATGATCGGACAGCGGTACAGCGTGGCCGAATCCAGGTAGGCTCGTCCCTCACCAAAAAGGGGGCGCGCCGAAGGGCGCACAAGTGGTCGTGTGCGCTGGGCGCGCACCCCGTCCCGTCCGCCGACCACGGGCCTTACCCCAGCACAACGCCTAGTCTCGGAACGGCACTCGGACGCGTCGGACCCGCATCACGTACCGGTCCGGCGCGCCGCGACACCCCAGGGGGGCGCATGGCACGCGAGACCGATTCCGGCCACCGGCTACCGGGCCCCGCGGACCCCACCCGGCGCACCGCGGCCATCAGGATCCCGTTCCCGGCGCGCCTGAGCCCTTACGCGGAACGTGCCCGGCAGCACGCCCTCCAGTGGGTGCAGGAGACAGGTCTGCTCGCGGGCGACGTGGCGACGGCAGAGTACGACGCGCTGCGGCTGGAGCGGCTGATGGCGTACTTCTACCCCGACGCCACGGCCGGCGACCTCGAGCTGGCCGCGGACTTCAACGCCTGGTTCTTCATCTTCGACGACCAGTTCGACGGGGGTCTGGGCACGCGGCCCCAGGAGATCCGCGACGTGGTGGACGCCCTCGTGGCGACGATGACGACGGACGGCGCGCCGCCGGCGTCCGACGGCCGGGACACGCCGCTCGTCCGGGGGTTCCGGGACATCTGGCTGCGGTCCACCGCCGGCGCTCCGTACGAATGGCGGCTCCGATGCCGCGACCACTGGCAGGCGTATCTCGCCGCACATGTGGGGGAAGCACACCATCGCAATGCCGACCGCCTGCCCTCGCTCGAGCAGTTCCTCGAAGTGCGGCGGCACTCCATAGGGGTGCAGCCGTGCCTCGACTTCACCGAGCGGTGCGGCGGCTACGCCCTGCCCGAGGACGTGTACCGGTCCTTCCCGTTGCGGGAGATGCGCGAGATCACCGGCGATGTGGTGATCTTCGTCAACGACATCGTCTCGCTCGTCAAGGAGCTGGCGGCCGGCGACGTCAACAACAGCGTGGTGATAGAGAGTGAGCACAAGGGCTGCACGCTCGAGGAGTCGGTCGAGCACATCACCGCACTCGCCAACGCCCGGACGGCCCGCTTCGCCCGGCTCGCCGCCTCCCTCCCCGGGGCGCTCGCCGAGCAGGGTGTGCCCGCCGGGACACGCGACCACGTCAGCCATTACGTCGACGGCATGCGCCATGTGATGGCGGGCAACCTCACCTGGTCCCTGGCGACGTCGCGCTACGACGAGACGGGCATCGCCGCGGTGAGCGGCGGACGCCGACGACCCTGGGACGGTCTGACCGCGGCGACGGGAGCGGCCTCGCCCCGGCTCCGCCACCAGGCCTGAAGCTCGCCGCGCATCGCCTTGGCCCGGGCCAGGGCTCTCGCGTCCGGGGGGCCTGCCGGGCCCAGGGTCCTCCGATCAGGCCGGATCAGCGAGCGAGCGCGCCGGGGCCGCGAGTACGGTCCCGCTCGGACGAGAGGCTCTAGGCGGGCACACTGACCTCGTCGTGCCGCGGGCCGCCGAGCGCGACCTTGAGGGCCCCGGTGTCCGTGGCGCGGGTGAAGACGTCGTACGCCTCCTCCATCTGTCCCAGTTCGAAGCGGTGCGTGACCATCGCCGACGCCGCCGGGAGCCGCCCGGCCGCCATCATGCGCAGCAGCATGGGCGTGGAGGAGGTGTCGACGAGTCCGGTCGTGATGGTCACGTCCTTGATCCACAGCTCCTCGAGATGGAGCGCCGCGGGCTCGCCGTGCACGCCGACGTTGGCGACATGGCCACCGGGGCGCACCATCCGGGTGCACTGCTCGAACGCCGCGGGAACGCCGACCGCCTCGACGACGACATCGGCCCCGAGTCCTTCCGTGAGATCCTCGACCAGCGCCTCGGGGCCTTCGTCGGCACGAACGGTGGCATCTGCGCCCATGTCCCGTGCCGCTTGAAGGCGGGATTCCGCCAGGTCGACGGCGATGATCCGTCCCGGGCTGTAGAACTGGGCCGTGGCGACGGTGGCGAGCCCGATCGGCCCGGCGCCGACCACGACGACGGTGTCGCCGGGCCGTACCCGCCCGTTGAGGACGCCCACCTCGTACGCGGTGGGGAAGATGTCGGCCAGCAGGACGGCGTCCTCGCTGCTCACAGCGCCGGGAAGCGGGTGCACCGAGAGGTCCGCGAAGGGCACACGGACGTACTCGGCCTGGGTTCCGTCGATCAGGTGCCCGAGGACCCAGCCGCCGCCACCGCGGCACTGTCCGTAGCGGTTCTCCCGGCAGAAGACGCAGCGGCCGCACGCCGCGATGCAGGAGACCAGCACGCGGTCACCGGGACGGACCGTACGCACCTCGCCGCCGACCTCCACCACCTCACCGACCGCTTCGTGGCCCAGGACCCTGCCGGGGGCCACCGCAGGGACATCGCCCTTGACGATGTGGAGATCCGTGCCGCAGATCGTTGTGGCGTCGACGCGTATCACCGCGTCCGCGGCGTCCTCGAGGTCGGGGTCCGGAACGTCCTGCTAGGACGTCTGTCCCGGGCCTTGGAACACCAGTGCCTTCATGACGTCGTCCTTTCCGGTCCCGCTCCACCGGCGGCCGCACAGCGCGCGTCCCGACCGGTCGCCGCCGGCCTCTTCCAGGGTCCCGCCACCCCGCGACACCGCAAGTCCTGCTGCCGGCCCCCGCGGCTTCCCTGAGAGGACGACCCCTCCGGTGCGCCACCGGTTGGCAGGCCGGACGTCTCCGGCTCGTCCGGCGTCCCGACCGGGCCGGGCGCAGCCGCACCGAGTGACCTACGCGGCGCCGGGTCCGTCGAGGAAACCCAGCAGCACGCCGGCTTCCGCGCGGAGCCGTGCGGCCCTGTCCGCGTGGGCCGGTGCGGTCAGTTCCGCCGCCGCCTCCAGCCGTTCGGCGATCTCGGCGCGCACGATGTCCGCGGTGGTGTGCTCGCTCAGCTCTCGCCGCGCCACCTCGGTCGCGCCTGCGCCGACCGGGGACTCCTCGAGGGACGCCGCCCCACGGACGCCGGCTGAACCCATGGGCACGGCCTCGGCGTTGTCCAGCGCCGCGAGCGTCGCCCGCAGAGCGCTCACCGCGACCTTGTCACGGGCGCGCATGGCTTGGGGCAGGGATTCACGCATACGGACACGCAGAGACATGCAGGTGACCCTATTGCCGTACCCAGCACCCGACAACGGGATATCCGCCTTCCGGCTGCCTGCCGGTGCGCGTCCGGCACACGAATCTGGACGTGCAGGGTGTGCGGCAGCGGGGGCGGCGCCAGGACCTGGCACGACGGCCGTGACCGGATCCATCAGCTGTGCGGGCGTTGCGGGGTCGGCATGGCGGTGCAACGGGCCGCGTGACCATGTACGAGGAGCGTCCGTCGTCTCGGGGAGGCACTGCGTGGCCCGCCCGGGCCCCGAGGGTGGACGGCCCACTCCGCTGTGCCGGTACACCAGGGCGGACGTATTGTCCATATATGGCCGATGAACGGTGTGATCGAAGCGGTGCTCGGCCACCGGATCCGGCCGGGCCCGCCGCACGGCGGTCGGCGGTCGCCGCGCGGTCGGCTGCTGCGGCACACCGGCGAGCGGGAGCCGGCCGGGCCCAGGGTTCCGCGCGTCCGGCCATGAGCGGCGCGCCGGCACGCTGCCGCCCCGGACGCCGTAGCGACGCTCCTTCCCACACCCTGGCCGGGTGACGAGGCATGCGGTCCGCTGACACGGATGCGTCCTCCGGTCCGGGGCTCGAGCGACTCGCGCCCGTCGTGGGCGACGTCGTACGGGACACCGGCGCATCGGTCGCGCTGGTCTACCTGCTGGAGCCGGACGGGCGCATGCTGCGTCTGGCCCTGGTGTCGGGGGTGTCCCAGCGGATCGCCGCGCCCTGGTCCCGCATCCCCTTGGACACCTCGATCCCGGTGACCGACGCGATGCGCAGCAGGCAGCTGGTGTGGCTGGGCAGCCAGGAAGAAATCGCGCGGCGGTATCCGCGCCTGGGGATCGTGCTCCCGTACGACTTCATGCTCGGCGCCGCTCCTGTGGTCGGCGCGGCTCATGTGTGGGGCGGGATCGTGCTGTTGTGGCCGATCTGGCACCCGCCACAGCTCAGTGCCCATGAACGGGACGCCGTCGACGGCTTCTGCCGCCGCGCGAGGGACATCCTGCGGCACGCGGCCGACAGCGGTCACCGGCTGCTGCCCGAAGGCGAACCGCGGATCGTGACGCCGTCGCGCCCCCAGGAGACCGACCCGGCTCAGGCCGCGGCCGCGCACGGATTCGCCGAACGCCTGCCGGTCGGCTGCTGTGCGCTGAACCTGGACGGCCGGATCACGTACATCAATCCGGCAGGCGCCGAGCTGGTCGGCGCCGGAGCGGCCGCTCTGCTGGGCAAACGCCCCTGGGAGATCCTGCTGTGGCTGCAGAACCCCGTGTTCGAGGAGCGCTACCGGGCCGCGGTCGTCTCCCGGCAGCCGACGTCCTTCGTCGCCTTCCGCTCACCGGACACCCGGCTGTCCTTCGAGCTGTACCCGGACGAGACGGGCCTCAGCGTCCACATCACGCCCGTCGCGGAGGGCGGGGCTGCGCCCGCCGGACAGTACCCGACGCGTCCGCCCGAGGCTGTCAACGTCATGGCGCTGTACCAGCTGACGCATCTGGCGGCCGCCCTCTCGGAGGCGGTGAGTGTCCAGGACGTGGTCGATCTGGCCGCCGACCAGATCGTTCCCGCGCTCGGTCCCCAGGGCCTGGTCCTCATGACGGTGGACGAGGGGCGGCTGCGGGTCGCCGGCCACCGCGGCTACAGCGGCGAGTTCGTCGAACGGGTCGACGGCTCGCCCCTGACCTCGGACGTGGCCGGCGTGCATGTGGTGACGACGGGAGCGGCCGAGTTCTTCCCGAGCTTCGAGGACTTCCGGCTCGCCCATCCCCACGCTCCTCGCTACGGGGACAGGAGTGCGTGGGCGTTCCTGCCTCTGACCGCCTCGGGCCGCCCGGTGGGATCCCTCGCACTCTCCTACGACCGGCCGCGGCCCTTCCCGCCGGCGGAACGATCCGTGCTGACCTCTCTGGCCGGGCTGATCGCCCAGGCCCTGGACCGCGCCCGTCTCTACGACGCCAAGCACACCCTGGCCCACACCCTGCAGACAGGGCTGCTGCCCCACACCTTGCCTCTCGTCGCCGGCCTCGAGGTCGCCGCCCGCTACCGGCCCGCCGGCCACGGCATGGACATCGGCGGCGACTTCTACGATCTGATCCGCTGTACGGCGACCACGGCGGTCGCCGCCATCGGCGACGTCCAGGGACACAACACCACGGCCGCGGCCCTCATGGGCCAGGTCCGCACCGCCGTCCACGCCCACGCCAACGCGGGCGCGTCGCCCGGCGACATCCTGACCCGGACCAACCGCCTGCTCACCGACCTGGACCCCGGCCTGTTCACCAGCTGTCTCATCGCCAAGCTCGACCTCGCCCGCCACCGGGCCCACCTCGCCACCGCCGGACACCCGCCGCCGCTGCTCCGCCATCCCGACCTGCGCACCGAGGTCCTCGACGTTCCGCCGGGTCTGCTCCTGGGCATCGACGAGAACGCCGAGTACCCCACAACGGAGATCGCTCTCCCACCCGGAGCCGTTCTGGCCCTCTATACCGACGGACTGGTGGAGGTCCCCGGCGCCGACATCACCGACACCACGGACGATCTCGCCCGACGCCTCGCGGAGTGCGAAGATCACGACTTGGACGACATCACCGACTTGCTCGTCCACCACGCCGACGGCGCTGCCGCCCGCACGGACGACGTCGCTCTGATCGTCGTCCGGCCGCAGCCCTGATCAGCCGCAGCCCTGATCAGTCGGCGCGACGCTACGGCGGTCCGGAACCGTGGAGCCAGAAGGCGCCGTACACAGCCGCCGCCAGCACAGCCGTTCCGACGACGACCCACGCCCGCGTCCCTTTGATGCGGCTCAACATGTTCGCGACAGGGATGAGGAGCGGAAAGGCAGGAATGAGCAGTCGAGGCTTGGAGCCGAAATACCCGGAGGCACAGACCGCCAGGACCACCACCACTCCGCAGTACACGGTCAGTGCCACAGGCTGCTTCTCGGTGATGGTCCTTCTGTAGAGCCAGCCGATCGCGAACACGCCGACGAGGAGGGCCAGTCCCGCGAGGAAGGACGGACCGAAAAGGAGGTCGGCGATGAAGTTCGCGAAGGCCAGCCCGCCGTCGAATCCGTTGCCCCACTCGGCCTGCACATCGAGATAGCCCCAGGGCGTGCCCATCCGATGGCCGACCCAGAGTATGTAGCCGACCGCTCCGAGAGGGGCCACGAGCAGGCCCACCATCATCCGGCCCGTCTGCCGGGACTCGGCCGGTCGGTCGGATGTCGCCCGCATATGGACGACCGCTGCGGCCCAGACCGCCACGGTCACCGCCAGTCCGACCGGGCGCGTCAGGCCGGCCAGCGACGCAAGGACTCCGGCGCGTATCCAGTCCCCGTTGACGGACCATCGCAAGGACCACACGGCCAGAGCCACGAACAGCGATTCGCTGTAGGCCATCGACTGGATGATGCCGACCGGCAACGCCGCCCAGAGGACAACGGCGAAAAGACCGCTCCTGGGGCCGTACAGCTGGTTCGTGACGGTGAATATCCCGAAAGCCGCCACGAGGGATGCGGTCGCGCTGATGAGGAGACCCGCCTGCGCGGGGCTCAGAGACGTGACCGCCGACACCAGCGATTCGAGCCACGGCAGAAGCGGGAAGAAGGCCATGTTCGAAAGGACTCTGCCGTCCGGCGCTTGGAGAGTGAATCCGTAGCCTTCTTCAACGACCCTTACATACCACAGTGAATCCCAACGCCGCGCGAGCAGGTCGGTCGCGTCGCGGCCTGTGGCAGAGGACCACAGAAAGAGTACAGCAAGACAGAGAACACGAATGGCAGAATAAGCAAGCAGTGCAGGCGCGGCCGCCCTGAGCGCCCTGACACCTGAATCGCCTCGTTCACCGGAAGCGGTCAACCCTTCCGGCCGGACAATTACCATAGGTGTTTCGGTTTTCTTTTCACACAAAGAGATGCACCGCAGGAGGGCTTCTGCTCGAACAGGCCGCTCTCCGCAAGCAAGGGGACAGCGCCGAGTACGACGGTCGACGACTCTAGCGGAATCACCTTTCCCCCTTTTCTTCTTCGCTTCTCACACTCATTGGGCAGGCGCTTCGCCTCGATCTTCACGCCACGGCCACACCATCGTAATCGCCTTCGCGCCGCTCAAGGACATTGAATGCATATGAATACGGACATGCCGGTTCCACTTGAGACCACTGTGCAATGCACTCAAAGGGCGAAGTCGTCACGAAAGTAGACAAGAGGGACGACCGGTGCTCGTGAGCCGCTACGTGCGGGGAGTCCCCGCACCGTCACGACAGCGTGTTGATTCGCAACCCGCCGCATCGTGCGTCGGGTTGCCCCCGAAGCCCGCCAGTTCGGTGGGCATCGGTCGCCGGGGGCTGCTGCTCCCCCACGAGCGCTGCTCCTTTCCCACGCGGACGAGTCGGCAAGCAGGCCGCGCAAGCGGAGGAGCGGTCGTCGGACACGCGCGGCCGTGGCCCTATACCGGAGCGGGCAGACGGTCGAGGCGGTCGCGCTGGGCGGGCGACAGCCGGAGACGTTCGGCGGTGAGGTTTTCTTCCAGGTGGTCGATCCGCGTGGTGCCCGGGATCGGCAGCACGACCGGCGAGTGCCCGAGGAGCCACGCGAGCACGATCTGCGTGGGCGTGGCGTCGAGCTCGGCCGCCACGGCGGCGATCTCGGCCGTCGCCCCCGACTTCCCCCAGGCGACCGGCCGCCACGGCAGAAACGCGATCCCGGCCGCTTCGCACGCCGCGAGCACGGGTTCGTACTCACGGTCGAGCAGGCTGTATCGGTTCTGCACGCTCGCGATGTCGACGATCCCCCTCGCCTGCTCGAGCTCGGCGACGGTGACCTCGGACAGTCCGATCCGGCCGATCTTGCCCTCGGTCCGCAGGTCCCGCAGGGTGCCGACCTGGTCGGCGAGCGGTGTCTCGGGGTCGATACGGTGCAGTTGGAGCAGCTCGATCCGCTCGACGCGCAGTCGGCGCAGTGCCTCCTCGACCTGGTCGCGCAGGACGCTCGGCCGCCCGTCCAGCCGCCACTCACCCGAGGTACCCGATCGCGCAACGCCGACCTTGGTGGTGATGACCAACCCGTCCGGGTAGGGGTGCAGGGCCTCGGCAAGGAGTTCCTCGTTGGCTCCCCCGCCGTACAGGTACGCGGTGTCGATCAGGGTGACGCCCAGCTCGACGGCCCGTCGGGCGACGGCGAGAGACGATTCCCTGGCCGGTACGGGCTCGGTCGGCAGATGCATGGCCCCGAAGCCCAGCCGCCGTACGCTCAGATCGCCCCCGATGCGGAACGTGTTCGATGTCATCCTGCTACCTTCGCCCCCTCGTTCAACGGGCAACGCTAGCAGCGCAGTCGGCCGCGACCGGCAGCTGTGGGCCACATCCCGGGCCTGTAGGGCCTGCCCGGCCGGCGGCCTGACGGCGGTCCCGTCAAGGGGGCCGGCGTTCCGGTTGCGGGTAAGGAAGCCAGCGGTCGGGGTAAGTGATGAGGCCGGTCAGGTCCGGGCCTGTCGCCAGGTGGCCGATGTAGCCGTCGGGCCGCACCAGGCAGTGAGCGGCGCCCGGCCAGGGCGCGTTCGTTCCCAGCCTGTGCAGGTGGAGGAGACCGGCGCGTGCCGCGTCGAGGGCGGCGGGGTCCGGGCCGCTGCTCCAGCTGTCCCGCGGACCGCACAGAGGCAGGTGGTAGCCGGCCGGGGCCGGCGAGAGGGCAGGGCGGCACGGGCTCAGCCGAGCTGCTGGGCGATCCGTCGGGCCGCGTCGCGGGCGGGCCGGCCCACCCCGATCAGGGTCGCGGAGGCGGGGCCGGTCCAGTCGCCGTAGCCGAGGAGGTGCAGACGCGGCTCGTCGAGGGCGCGGGTGCCTTCGGTCGGGACGCGACCTCGCGGCCCGCGTAGTCCCAGCGGGGCGAGATGGGACAGGGCCGGACGGAAGCCGGTGCACCAGATGACGGTGTCCGCCTCGGCCCGGGAGCCGTCCGCCCACTCGGCACCGGTGGCCGTGAGCCGGGTGAACGGGGGCCGGGCGTCCAGCAGTCCGGCGTCACGGGCGGCACGGACCGGTGGGACGGCGACGATGTCGCCGAGGGAGGCGATGCCACCGCTGTCGGCGCGGCCTTCGTCGAGGGCGCGGCGACGGGCGGTGGCGACGTCGAAGAGGATCCGGCCGTCGATGTCGTCGGCGAGGTAACGCGGCGGACGCCGGGTCGCCCATGTGATCCGCACGCCGCCCAGCGCGAGGTCGGCGGCGATCTGGGCGCCGGAATTGCCGCCGCCGACGACGATCACGTGCTCCCCGGCGAAGTCGGCCGGGTGGCGGTAGTCGGTGGTGTGCATCTGCCGGCCGGCAAAGACGTCGCGGCCAGGGACCGCGGGCAGGAACGGGCGGGACCAGGTGCCGGTCGCACTGACCACCGCCCGGGCCCGCCAGTCGCCCGCGTCGGTCTCCACCCGCAGGAACGCCCCCTCGCGGCGCACCGCTTGGACCGGGACGCCGTGCTGGACGGGCAGCTCGTACCGCTTCTCGTAGTCCGCGAGGTAGCCGAGCACATGGCCGGCATCCGGGTACGCCTCCCCCGGCTGCGGCGGCATCAAGCGGCCCGGCAGCGACGAGTACGCGGCCGGGGAGAACAGGCGTAGCGAGTCCCAGGTGTGCTGCCAGGCGCCGCCCGGCGTGGACTGCGCGTCAAGGATGACGAAGTCGACGCCGAGGCGGCGCAGGTGGTAGCCGGCGGCGAGCCCGGACTGGCCGCCGCCGATCACCACCACATCGGCGCGCCGTGTCACGAGACCTTCTGCGACGAGGTGAACTTCTTGCGCCAGGCCAGGGAGACGTGGACCAGGGCGACGAGGACGGGAACCTCGATGAGGGGGCCGACGACGCCGGAGAGCGCCTGGCCGGAGGTGACGCCGAAGGTGGCGATGGCGACCGCGATGGCGAGCTCGAAATTGTTTCCCGCGGCGGTGAAGGCCAGCGTCGCGGTGCGGTCGTAGTTCAGGCCGATGAGCTTGCCGAGGGCGAAGGTGCCGAACCACACGACGGCGAAGTAGACGAGCAGGGGCAGCGCGATCCGGGCGACGTCGAGCGGCTGCGAGGTGATCGTCTTCCCCTGGAGGGCGAAGAGGACGACGATCGTGAACAGCAGGCCGTACAGCGCCCAGGGGCCGATCCTCGGCAGGAAGCTGTGCTCGTACGGCTCCCGGCCGAGCTTCTTCTCACCGATCCGGCGGGTCAGGAATCCGGCGAGGAGCGGGATTCCGAGGAAGACGACGACGTTGAGGGCGATCTTCCACATCGAGATGTCGAGGCTCTCGCCGTCGCCGAGGCCGAGCAGGCCGGGCAGCAGGTCGAGGTAGAACCAGCCGAGCAGTCCGAACGCGATGACCTGGAAGACCGAGTTCAGCGCCACCAGCACGGCGGCAGCCTCCCGGTCGCCGCAGGCCAGGTCGTTCCAGATGACGACCATGGCGATGCAGCGGGCGAGGCCGACGATGATCAGACCGGTGCGGTACTCGGGCAGGTCCGGCAGGAGGATCCACGCGAGGGCGAACATCACCGCAGGTCCGAGGACCCAGTTGACGACCAGCGACGAGACCATGAGCCTGCGGTCGCCGGTGACCGCGTCCAGCTTGTCGTAGCGGACCTTCGCGAGCACCGGATACATCATGATCAGCAGGCCGACGGCGATCGGGAGCGAGATGCCGCCGATCTCCACCTTCGCCAGCGCGTCGTTCAGGCCGGGGATCAGCCGGCCGAGCCCGAGGCCGAGGCCCATGGCGATGAGGATCCAGACGGCGAGGAAACGGTCGAGCGTCGACAGTTTCGCGACGACCGACCGGCCTTCGTCGGTCGATCGTCCCGCGGCGCCGGGCGTCGCGGGTCCCTCGGCGCGGACCGCCGCGGCTCCTTCGGTGCGTGTCACGGACAGGCCCTCTTGTTGTCGGTGGCGGCACGGGCGGACTCGGCCAGGTCGGCGAACTGACCGGCGAGCTGGGCGATGACGTCCGGACGGAGCTTGTAGTACGTGAAACGGCCGCACGGCTCGGTGTCCACGACCCCGGCCTCACGCAGCACCTTCAGGTGGTTGGAGAGGTTGGTCTGGCGGGCACCGGTCTCCTCCACGAGATGGGTGGTGCACAGGGTCTCGCGGGCGAGCAAGGTCACGATCCGGAGCCTGAGCGGGTCGGCCAGCACCCGTAGGAGATCAGTGTCGACTGACGTCATCATGGGCTGATACTGTCACATCATCTTCGGCTGATACCAGCCCGGACTGACCTGAGCCCGGCGCACACCGCCTCGCCGTGCGGGAGATCCGCGTCGACGACCCGACAGCGATTCCGCCGCCGAAGACTCGATCACCTGCTTGCCGGCCTCCTTGTCCGCCCGAACATCCCCTCGCGCCGCTGCCTCACTCCATGAAGGAAGAGCCCATGCCCTCCGCCCCGCTCGCCTCCGTGCTGTTCGTCTGCGTCCACAACGCGGGCCGCTCCCAGATGGCCGCCGGCTTCCTCCAGCACCTCGCGGGCGACCAAATCGAGGTCCGCTCGGCCGGCTCCGTCCCTGCGGACCAGGTCAACCCCGCCGCCGTCGAGGCCATGGCCGAGGTCGGCGTCGACATCGCCGGCCAGAAGCCCAAGGTGCTGACGACGGAGGCTGTGCAGGCGTCCGACTACGTCATCACCATGGGGTGCGGCGACGCCTGCCCGATCTTCCCGGGCAAGAAGTACCTCGACTGGTCCCTGGAAGACCCTGCGGGCAAGGGCGTGGAGTCCGTCCGCCCCATCCGCGACGAGATCAGGACCCGCATCGAGGCCCTCATCGCCGAGATCGACGCACAGCGGGAGGCGTGAACCCGGCGCCGGCGGGCGACTCCCCTGCGTTGGGTTCCGGCGCCCTTCGCGCTTCGGGCGCGCCAGGTTTCACGGTCACCGGCGGCGTGTCGAGACACCGGTGGGGACGTCGCCGCGGAGGGCTGAGCGCCGTCCCCCGGCGCCTGCGGGCCCACGGCGTCCACGGGCCCACGGCGTCTGCGGTGAGGCCGAGCGTCGGCCGGTTCCGGCCGGTCATGCGAGTCGGCCGGTCCGTGACGTCCGGCTGCGCCGCGCTGCCGCCCGCCCGCATGCACCGTGGGCAAGCGTCAGGAGGGGCCGTGCCTCCTCACAGGCCCGGTCGGTCGGTGATCTCGATCGCCCCGTCGCCCTCGCGTGTCTTCGCGTTCTTCCCGGTGAGGCCCTTGAGGAGCTCGGCGAGGTCCACGCCGGTGGTCGAGCCCAGCAGCTCGAGCCCTTGGGCGACGTTGTCGGCGACGGCGCGGGGCAGCTTGCCGGCACCGTCGGTGGAGATGACGGTCAGCTTGTCGATGGCGGACAGCGGCTCCGCCGCCTTGGCGACGACCTGCGGCAGCACCTCGACGAGCATCTGCAGCACGGCCGCGTCCCCGTACCGGGCGAAGGCGTCGGCCTTCTTCTGCATCGCGCCGGCCTCTGCGGCACCCTTGGCGGCGATGGCGGCCGCCTGCGCCTCACCCTCGATGCGTACGGCGTCGGCGAGTGCGGCCCGGTGGGCCTTCTCGCCCTCACCGGTCAGCCTGGCGCGCTGCGCCTCTGCCTCGGCTTCCTTGACCTGCGCGATGCGGCGGGCCTCTGCCTCCTGCTCCGCCTGGTAGCGGGCGGCGTCGGCGGGCTTACGGACCCTCGTGTCGAGCTCGCGGTCGGTCAGTGCGGCCTGGCGTTCCGCGACCTTCTCCTGCTGGCTGAGGATCTCCTGCTGCCGGTCGGCCTCGGCGAGCGGCCCCGCGGCTGCGGCCTTCGCGGCGGCCTCGTCGGTCTCGGCCTTGATCTCGGCCTGCTTGAGCGCGAACGTCCGCTGTGCGACGGCGATCTCTTCCTCGGCCTTCAGCCGGGCCTGCTCCGACGCCCGGCGGGCGACGGCCTCGGCGATGTCCGCCTCCTGCTTGGCGCGTGCCGCCTCGGGCCGACCGAGGTCCTCGAGGTAGGAACCCTCCGTCGTGATGTCCTGGATCTGGAAGGCGTCGAGCACCAGCCCCTGCCCGGACAGGCTCGCCTCCGCCTCCTCGGCGACCTGCCCCGCGAACGCCGCCCGGTCCCGGATGATGTCCTCCACCGACATACGGCCGACGATGGAGCGCAACGCGCCCGACAGCACCTCCTGGGTGAAGCCGACGATGCCGTCCTGCTGCATCAGGAACCGCTGCGCGGCCGCCCGGATGGAGTCCTCGGCGCCGCCGACCTTGACGATCGCCACGCCTTCGAGGTTGGCCTTCACACCGCGCAGGGTGACCGCGCCGCGTACGGCGACCGGGATGTGCCGGCTGGACAGGTCGAGCGTGAACTTCTGCTGCACGAACGGGACGACGAAGACGCCACCGCCGACCACGACCTTCTGGCCGCTGTTGTCGGTGGACACCCGGCCGGTGGCCGGATCGGTGGACGTCTTGCCGCGTCGCCCGGTGATGATGAACGCCTCGCTCGGCCCGGCGACCTTGTAACGGGTGATGACGACGAGGGCGAGCAGGACGACGAGAACAATGATGCCGACCACTGCGGTGAGTACAGGGCTCATGGCAATCCCCCTTGGGTGGACCGTGATCAGGACAGGCACTACACATCGGCACGACCGGACGGGACGGACCGTGCGGACACCGGGTCGACCAGGCCGAACAGGCCGAACAGGCTTCAGGGCGGACAGGGCGGACAGGGCGGACCGGCCGACCGGGCGGGCGGGCGGGTCAGCGTTCGACGGGGCGTACCGCGACGGACGTGGCGCTGAGGAGGGACTCGACCCAGACCTCGGCACCCCGCGGCACCGGAGTGGTGCTCTTCGCCGCATACTTCGAGGGCTGTCCCGCGGAATGGAGCATCACCTCGCCGTAGCCCTCCGCCGGAATCGCGGTGACGACGATCCCGGCGATGCCGACCAGGTCCTCACCACGCACGGCCGCCGAACCGGAGCTCCGCGTCAGGACACGGCCGGCCTTCCAGGTCAGCGTGCCGGCCCCGAGACCGGCCACCACCCCGGCACCGGTGGCCGCGCCGGCACCGAGCCCGGTCGTTCCCAGGACGATCGCCCCGACGAAACCGAGCATCGACACGAAGCCGGCGACAACCGGAAGCGAAAGGAATCCGTCCACGCCGCCGCCCAGACCGTCGAGGGCGCCCTCCAGCAGCCCGTCGAACACCAGGGACAGAACGAGAAGCATCAGGCCTGCAATGCCGAGACCGAGAAACCAGCCCATGTGCGCCCCGTCCCCAACACCGATTGCCGATCGCCGATCCCTGAACGCCGACGATGCGGCGATGCTCCCATCCTTCGGGCTCCAATACATTGCCGGGATCCGGCAGTCTTTACGCCTCCTTGATGCCGTCTTGCGCTCGCTTCCCGTCCGGACGGCTTGAACCGTGATGTGCGGACGTCCTGATGTGTCAGGTGGGACGCCAGGCCGCAACGACCGCGGATGCGACGGGCATCGGCGAGACGCTCGGGCCTGCCGGAACACGGCAGGAGATTTCCCGCGTGACGGTGGGTCATCGACGCCTGCGGCAACCGGTGCGACGGACCCGGTCGCCGTCATGATGGTGTCCGCTGCGCCCTGGACCGCGACCGGGTGAAGGGGCTTCGGTCGAGGCCTTTCAGGCAGTGTCGCACTCGCTGTCACAGCGATCGACCGCCTGGTGTCTTGAGGTCGGACCCCTCGGCATCGAGGCGAAGGAGACACGAAGGAGGCACCATGATCCGGAGCACGGATGTGGTCGTGAGCGGTGGCTGCTCCGGCGCCATGGCCGCCAGGCACGGCGCGACGTCGGCCACCGCTGAACCGGCTGCCTGGGCAATGCACTGCCGGGCGGTCCGGTCGAACACCACTGTGGATGCACGCTCGAAGGCCGTCGGCGACCAGGCTCGGCCGTGAAGGAAAGGGGTCGAGAGATGAGCGACCAACCCGCTGACCCGGCGACCGACACGTTCGTCGCCCACCGCAACCTGCTCTTCACCGTCGCCTACGAGATGCTCGGATCGGCCGCCGACGCCGAGGACGTCCTCCAGGAGACCTGGCTGCGATGGGTCAAGGTCGACCTGGAGCAGGTCCGCGACCAGCGCGCCTACCTGGTCCGCATCACGACCCGGCAGGCATTGAACCGGCTGCGCACCATGAAACGCCGCAAGGAGGCCTACGTCGGCCCCTGGCTGCCCGAGCCCCTGCTCACCGCACCCGACGTCGCCGAGGACGTCGAACTCGCCGAGAGCGTGTCGATGGCGATGATGCTCGTCCTCGAAACCCTGTCACCGACCGAACGCGCCGTCTTCGTGCTGCGCGAGGCCTTCGACGTCGGCTACGACGAGATCGCCGCCGCCGTCGGCAAGAGCCCCGCGGCCGTCCGCCAGATCGCCCACCGCGCCCGCCGGCACGTCGACGCCCGACGCCCCCGCCAGGCGGTCACCCCCGGCCAGACCCGGGCCGCCCTGGAGTCCTTCCGGCGCGCGCTCGAAACCGGCGACCCGCAGGAACTCCTCGGCGTGCTCGCCCCCGACATCGTCCTGATGAGCGACGGCGGCGGCATCAAGCAGGCCGCCCTGCGGCCGATCATCGGCGCCGACAAGGTGACCCGCTTCATGATGGGTGGTCTCGGCAAGAACGAGCGCCCGATCACCGTCTCCCCCACCGTGGTCAACGGCAGCCCCGCGCTCCTCGTCCACCTGGACGGCGAGATCGACGGCATCATGGCGATCAGCGTGGAGGACGACCGGGTCACCGGCCTCTACTACGTGCGCAACCCCGAGAAGCTGAACCGCGTCGAGTCCGAGACCCCGCTCACCCTGCGTTGAACACCGGCGACGGAGCCCGGCCCTCGCAGCGGGAGCCGGCCGGGCGGCGCCGGACCCGGCCCGAGCAGCCGGTGCCGTCCCGCCGCCGGTCCTCCCGACCGGAGTACAGCGGGGGCGGCACCGCCGCCCCCGCTTCGGGAAACCTCCGCCATCACTTCTTGCCGAGGAGTTCGTTCATGGTCCTGCGCCTTCTTGATCTCGGCGGCCAGCGCCTTGACGTCCGCGGAACCCGCGCGGGTCGCCGCCAGGTCGGCCATCTCCACCGCCTGCCGGTGGTGCGGGATCATCCCCTGCGCGAAGGCCACGTCGGCGGCGTTGTGCTCGCTCTCCTCGGCTCGGCGCGCTGCGTCGCGGGGATCGCGATGCCGTCGGTGATGGCACATGCGCCGCCGCGGCTCGGTGCGCTCGCGTCGCTCACCGAGCCGGGGCAGCAGGGACTTCGGTTGTACGGCCGGCACCCCGAGAACCGACGGCCCGTCATCCCATGACCTTCGAACCACCTTCGGCCGGAGCGACGGCAACCGGGAGGGCTAGCGCGAATCCCGCTCCGCTTCCTCCGCCGCCTCTGCGACGCGCTTGATGGTCGCCAGTCGCCGATCCCAGTCGGCCGCGAGCGCGGCCATCCAGCGCGCCGTCGCGTCCAGCGCCGTGGGCCGGACCGCGTACCGCACCTCGCGCCCCACCCGGGTACCGGAGACCAGCCCGGCGGCATCCAGGACGGCGAGGTGTTTGACCACCGCCTGCCGCGAGACGGGAAGCGGCTCGGCGAGCGTCGTCGCGGTGGCCTCACCCTTCGCGGCAAGCAGTTCCAGCAGTTGACGCCGCGTCGGGTCGGCCAGCGCGACGAGCACGCTGTCGAAGGCCTCACCGGCGCCGCGAGGTCCGTCCGTCACGCGGACGACTGCTCGGCGCGCGTCTTGAGGGCGTCGAGCTCCAAGGGCCAGCCCTCGCTGTGGTCCTTCCTGTTCTGGCTGCGCAGTTCCTGGGACCCGGCCAGCGCCGCGAACCCGCTCTCGACGACGTGCAGCCGCGTCTGCTCCCCTTCCTGGGTCAACGTGAACTCCACGAGGGTGCTGTTCTCCTCGCGTAGTTCCTCTCCGGGGAACGCGCTGGTCCAGCGGTACGCCAGGTACGTGGGCGGCTCGACCTTCTCCACCCGCACGGGGAAGTCGCCGTGCTCGGAGTTCTTGGCCACCATCGACTCACCTTCCCTGGCCACGGTGCCGGGCAGGCTCGCCTTGTCGGCGACCCAGAACCCAGGCTGCGCCACCAGCGACCAGACCCGCTCCAGCGGTGCCGCGATGAGGGTTTCGCTTTCGATCCGGTCCTCGCTCATGAGGGGACTCCTTGTTCGCTTCCACCGTCAGTGCAACTCCAGGGTTGCACATCAGGAGGCGAGGAGCAACCCCCAGGTTGCACGACGCGGTGCTCGACCGTGCGGACCGAGCCGTGGGCCCGCCGAGCGGCGGCAGTTCTACCTGCGGCTGCGTACGAGCGCCTCACCGACGAGGAGCTGCGGCAGCAGTCGATGCCCCCGTCCACGCTGTCGTTGCTCGGTCTGGTGCGGCGTATGGCGGAGGTGGAGCGTGCTTGGTTCCGCCAGGTGTTCGACGACAGCGAGGCGCCCATGGCCTGGTCCGACAAGGTCGACTTCCAGGCGGCGTACGACGCGAGCGCGTCGACCAGGGACGAGGCGTTCGCGGCCCGGGAGGCCGAGGTGGAGAACTCGCGCCGTGTCGAGCGGGAGGCGAAGTCCCTGGACCAGGCCGGATGTCAGCCCCGATGGAAGCAGGAGGTCTCGCTGCGGATGGTGATGGTGCACGTGTTGCTGGAGTACGGCCGCCACAACGGGCACGCGGACTTCCTGCGGGAGGGTGTCGACGGGACCGTGGGCGCCTGAGCCGGCGTTCGCCACACCGTCCGGAACCGCGGCGCTCGATCAGAAGATCAGACCGTGCTGTGCGACGAGCGCCATGGTCGCCGCCATGTCCGCCTCGCAACCGTACGGGCCGATCCTCTTTTCCAGGTCCTCCGGGCCCAGTTCGCCGCCCAGTTGATCGAGCCACCGGAACAGCTCCTCCAGACCGCCTGGGGAGATGATCTCCAGCAACCGGGCCCGGGTGTTCCCCGCGTTCCAGAACGTGTGCCACTCGCCACGTGGCTTGAGGACAAGGTCACCAGGTCCGGCGACAACCTCCTGATCGCCGAACCTCGCGCCGACCGATCCCTCGAGGACGAAGCTGAATTCGTCCTCCTTGGTGTGTTTGTGCACAGGGGCGGCGAGCACCTTCGGGGGAAGACGGTGCTCGACAAGCGCGAAGCGACCGCCCCAGTCGCGACTGTTGATCAGGAAGCGGTCCCCGCACGCCCGCTCCGGCTGATAGAGCTCGCCGTCTTCAGGACCCAGGATCCGACGCTCGCCCATGGCGCCCACGCCCTTTCGAAAGGGATCTTCGGGTCGATCCATTTCGACCATACGCGCACGCCCGGGGCCGTGACAGACGCCCCGGACGGGCCGGGAGCCCCCGTTTCCCCGCCTTCGGCGGCCACTCGGCCGGCCGCCGGGACCGCTCCGGCCGCCCGGTACCCGCGCGGGCTCGTGCCGCGCGCCTTCTTGAACGCGACGCTCAGCGG
Source organism: Streptomyces sp. Tu 2975 (assembly GCF_009832925.1). GTDB lineage: Bacteria > Actinomycetota > Actinomycetes > Streptomycetales > Streptomycetaceae > Streptomyces. The sequence continues at coordinate 7,099,536 of NZ_CP047140.1, read as the reverse complement.
CGATCGACGCAGAATGCCCCGCTGCGTGAGTGGCTGCCGTGCCCACGAGGCGGCAGTCTTGATGTGTGGGTAGAGCGCCGATCGTTGTGCACCGGCCGTCACCGTCGGGCGGCCGGCGGGTGACGGTGCACCTGTCCGGCCGGGACGAGATCCTGGGCACGGCCTACTCCGATCACGACCTGGTGGTCTTCCTCGAAGCCGCCGGGATCGACGACCCGGACACGGTGATCGACGACCCGAGCATGGTGGAGTGGCGCGGCGGCCGGGCCCACGAGTGGACCGCCGCCTGACCCACAACGCGCTGGAACTGCGAGACAGACAGACATCCGAGAGGTTCGGACACGGGCACCGACTCGCAGGACGAGGGCGAAGGAGGCCGGCTGTGCGTGCGCGGGATCTTGCGGAGGCGTATCCGCACGTGACCACCGACGACGGCGCGATGGACGCGGCCAGGATGCTGGCCGGGCGGTTGCTGCCGGCACTGCTCGTCCTCGATGCCGACGGGCATCCCTACGCCATCGTGCCCGGTTCTCAGCTCGTGCGGCAGTTCGTGCCCCCGTACATCCTCGAGGATCCGCGGCTCGCGGCCGTCGTCGACGAGCGGCCCGACAGCGACGTGGCCGAGCGGCTGGCAGGGCTCACCGCCGCGGAATGGGCACCCCGGAGTGCCTTCCCGCCTCCGGTCGTAGGACCTGACGCCCGTCCGATGGAGGTCGCCGCGCTGATGGCCCGCACGCGCAGTCCCCTGGTCGCGGTCATCGAGCGCGACGCCGACGGCGTGCGTCTGCTGGGCACGGTCACGGCAGCCCGTCTCGTGGCGCACTTTCTCGGGGACACGTGAACCGGTCCGGCGACCAGAGTCAGGACGGCCCTTGACCTCGAGCGCGGCTGAGGTTTCACGCTTGAGCCATGACAGGACGGACCGAGGGAATCCTTCTCTTCCGCAACACCATGCGCATCACTGACGGCCACTTGGAGAGCTTCCGCGGCGCCATCGCCAGGGCCGTGGACTTCGCGGAGCGGCACGGGCCGCAACTGATGGTGCAGACCTTCGTGGACGAGGAGCGGATGCTCGCGCACAGCTTCCAGCTCTACCGGGACTCCGACGCGGTCCGCCTGCACTGGAAACTCGCGGACCCGTACATCCAGGACGTCATGGAGCACTGCCGGGTGGAGCACTTCGAGGTGTTCGGTGAGCCGGACGCCGATGTCGCGGCCGGACTGCGCTCGGCGCTCGGCGAGCAGAGCGGCGCGCTCAGGTTCTCCCCCCGTATCGCGGGCTTCGACCGCTTCCCTGCGGCGCCCGAGGCGTGATCGGCGCGCCTGTAGGGGCCGAGGCGGGCTCCATGCCCCCGCCCGCATCATTGTCTGCTCCGGCACAATGCAAGGCCCCCGGCTTGATCACCCCGCTCGGGCCGGCCGGCACACCTGAGAGGCACAGCACCCGTGAGTGAATGGCAACTGGCCGAGACATTCCGAAGCGCCTCGGGCGACGTGCGCTGGGGCAGCCTCGGGCGACCCGGCCGGGAACCGGTCGTACTCCTGCACGGCACGCCCTTCTCGTCGTACGTCTGGCGTGCTGTCGCCCGTGCTCTCGCCCGCCGCCACCAGGTGTTCGTGTGGGACATGCCCGGGTACGGGGCATCGGAGAAGTTCGCCGGCCAGGATGTCTCCCTGGCTGCCCAGGGCAGGGTCTTCACCGAGCTCCTGGCTCACTGGCACCTTGAAGAACCCTTGGTGGTCGCCCACGACTTCGGCGGTGCCGTCTCCTTGCGGGCGCATCTGCTGCACGGAGCTCGCTACCGTGCGCTCGCTCTGGTCGACCCGGTGGCGCTGGCCCCGTGGGGCTCCCCGTTCTTCCGGCTCGTGGGTGAGCATTCCGGGGTCTTCGAACAACTGCCGCCGGCACTGCACCAGGCGTTGGTACGCGAGTACGTGAGCTCGGCCAGCAGCCCGGGCCTGCACCCTGCCGTCCTCGACCGGCTCGTCCGGCCCTGGCTCGGCGACGTCGGCCAAGCCGCCTTCTACCGGCAGATCGCCCAGGCCGACCAGCTCCACACCGACGAAATGCAAGATCGGTACGGCGAGATCGCCATCCCGACGTCGGTGTGCTGGGGTCAGGACGACACGTGGATCCCCGTGGCGAAAGGACGGGAGCTCGCCGCCCGGATCCCAGGCGCGCGATTCGAGCCGATCGCCGGTGCGGGACACCTCGTCCAAGAAGACGCACCCGCCGAACTGACAGCCGTTCTCATGTCCTTCCTCGGACAATCGCACTGACACACGGCACACGGCCGTGGGAAACACGGTGCCCCGGAGTGGGGGGCGACACACGTGCGCTCGTCCGGCCGACCGATCGAAGGACAGGCGGTAGTCGTGTCATGTGGCGGTGTGATCGGGGTGGCGCTTGCTACGGCGGGCCTCTTTCATCTCCGCCTCGTACACATGGTCCGTCCCTTCCACGAGTTCGTCGCGCATCGACTTCTCCAGATCGTGGAAAGGGCGGTAGTAGGTGGCGTTGTACTCCTCGATGATCTGGAACGTCCAGTGTCCGGGAATGACGTTGCGGCCCAGGATCTCGTGCTCCACACGGTCTGCGTGCGAGTGATGCCCGGCCTCATGCAGGAGCCGTACGGCGTCGTCCAGGCAGAGGTCGGCGCTTCCGGTGAGCTGGTGAAACTCGTACAGGGCGCCGCGTGCGCGTTCCGTCGTCTCGAGAGCTTTCGACAGGGCTCCCAGAGCTTGCACGGTGACGTCGGTGACGCCTGCCGGCCGTCGGTTCCGCGGGTCCCGGCGATCTTGTTCAGAAGCCATGTCTCGTCTGTTCCCTGCCCGGCCGGCTCCTCACGGTTTCTCGTCCGGATGCCGCAGCCGGGGGTACATGTACCGCATGCAGACATTCCTGCCTTTCTCCGACTTCGCGAGATCAGCAGCCGTGCTCGACCCCAGGCGGCTTGGCAAGCAGCGGGTCGAAGCGCTGCAGGTGCTCCGTGGTCTGACCGTTTCGGGCTACGGATGGCGCAACCATCCGGCAGTCCGCATGTGGGCGGGATACGAGGAGGCACTGGTCCGGTACGGGTTGGACGTCTGCCAGGTCTGGACGGCCGAGGGCCGCGCCGACACCTGTGCGGTCACGCTCGTGCACGACTTCCACGCATGGACGCCGAACGTGATGCCGCGTACCCAGGCCCAGCTCGGGGCCGACGGCGATCTCCCGCCGTGGCTCGGCACCTCGGAGTTCCACCGCAGCCATCAGTCGGCGCTGCTTCGTAAGGATCCGGACTACTACGCCGGCCGCTTTCCGGGGGTCCCGGACGATCTGCCGTACGTATGGCCGGCTTCGGACCGCGCCCCGAGGCCGGGCAGAGGCGCGGGGTAGCTGTCGGCCGGGCCCCGGCGGGTGCCCCGCCCGTCAGATGGGAGGCCACCGCCTCGTCCCCTGGGCCGAGGGGGCCGAACGTCCGCGCCTCGCCGTTACTTCTGTCGTGGTGGGTGCCGGTCCGTGCGTCGACGCAGCATGATCACGGCAGCCAGAATGCCGAGGGCCCAGGCAATCAACAGGGCGCCCCACAGCGGCATGGTCACCTCGGGGATCAGCAGTCGGATCTTCACGCTCTCGCGGTTCTCGAAGATGAAGACCAGCGCGATCGCGGTGATCAGAACGAACGGTGCGAGGCGGCGGACAGCGGGGCGGGAATGGAACGGCGTATGCGGCTGCTGATCGTCTGTTCTGCTCCGAGCCATGGGATGCCTCTCAATCAGGTGGCTCCTGCGCCGGCGTCCCCTTCCGGCACGTTGCGCGCCGCCGAGGAGGTCACGACGCGTGCCACGGCACGTCGGGCAACGGGCTCCCTTGCACCCTCACAGGTTCACCCCGAGCGACCGTGGCGGCCTCACCCGCACGGGGTGATTCCGGCGCCGGGCACATATCGCCGGGGACGGGGCGGACAAGGTGCGGCAGGGCAGCTGTAGTGTGCCCGGCCGCCGGAGGGACGGGACCGGGCCGTGCGGGCTCAGCTCGGCAGGCGGCGCATCTCGGCCACATGCAGGCCCAGGGCCTGCAGGCGCGCGAGCAGCCCGTACAGGTGCGCTTCGTCGGTGACGGGGCCGACCAGGACCGTCTGGTGAGGCACGACGAAGGTCTCCAGTTCGGGGAACGCTTCCGCCAGCGTCTGCGACATGTGCCCGTCGACGCGGATCTCGTAGTGCATGACCACGCTTCTCTCACAGCCGTACAGGTGGCTCGTGATCGTTCGTACCCATGATGCGTGGTCCGTCCGGGCAGGTCATCACCCGGTCCAGGTGACCCCGCCGGTGGCCATCGCGCGGGACGGGTCACAGGAGACGCAGTTCGCGTGCCCGGCGCACCGCGTCACGGCGCCTGGTCGTGGCGAGTTTGCGGTAGACGCTCTTCAGATGGGTCTTGACGGTGTTGACGGACAGATGGAGATCGTCGGCGATCTCGTCGGTCGACATCATCTGTGCCAGCAGTCCCAGAACCTCCTGCTCGCGGTCGCTGAGATGCTCGATGACGGGTGAGGGGACCGGCTCGCCCCGCTCCACCGTCGACCGCTCGGGAAGCAGTTCGTCCGGAAGCCAGTCGTGGGTCAGCGTCAGCGAGGGCTCGTCGTGCAGCAGGCGGCGCAGCCAGGGCCCGGCCTCCAGGAACGGCCGTCTCAGGCTCTCGGGCCGGGCGGTGGCGAGGGCACGGGCGACACGCTGACGAGCAGCGGGCGCGTCGTCGAGTGTGTCGGCGGCTTGAGCCTGCGCCAGCAGGACTCGTACGGCGACGGCCGGCGCGTCGCGGTTGTGGTGGCCGCCGGCGAGCGCGTCCAGAATCTCCACGGCACTCTCGGTGTCGCCCGCCGCCAGCCGGGCACGGGCGGACGCCACCGCATGATCCGGGCGGTCGGTCTCCCGGTGTGCCAGAGCCTCGACCGCCTCCTGCGAGCGCCCCTGGGCCAGAAGAGCGTGGGACGCCGCGAGGGCCACCCGGTCCTCCACCCACGGGGACGCCTGCGCGGGGTGCGGGGGCCGTAGGGCGGCGTCGAGGGCGTTCAGCGCCGCTCCGGGCCGGCCCTTTGCCAGCAGCATGCGTGAGCGAACGATTCCCAGTTCCGCGGTGACGATCGGATCGGGAAGCGCGGCGGACGAGACGGTCGCCTCATCGAGGTGGTGCCGCGCGGCGTCGAGGGCGTCGCGGTCGATGGCGACGGCAGCCAGCACCAGCTGTCCCATTCCGGTACGGGAGGCGGGCAGAAGGCCCGAACGCTCCGCCTCCGCGATGGCCGCCCGCGCGTGCGCCTCGGCCCTGGACGGCCGGCCGTCCAGGAAGTCGATCAGCGCCAGCCTGCTCAGGGACTCGTGCCGGGGCAGCGCCGTGGCGGCCCCGCCCGGCACCTGCACGGCGGCGGTGAGTGCCGACCGGGCGGCGTCGAAGCGGCCCGCCCACAGCTGGGCGGACCCGAGACCGGTGAGCAGCAGAGCACGCAGCTCGGGGTGCTCGTCCAGGCATGCCGCCGGGAACCCCTGCTCCACGTCCTGGGCGTCCCTGGCAGCGGCTTCCGCCATGTCGACGGAGCCGGTGACCCGGCCGGCGAGGACGCGCAGTACCGCACAGCTCAGCCGTGCTGCGGGGCTCGGGTGGGCCCCGTCAAGGTGCTCCTCGGCACGGCGGAGATGCCGGAGTCCCCTCTCGGCGTCGTACTCGCCGAGCGCCCGGGCAGCACGAACCAGGTCCGCCGCGGGACCCGTGGTATCCGGTGCCATGGCGGCGAAGAGCTCGGTGAGACGGTCGGCCTCGAGTCCGGTGAACAGCCTCCCGATCGCCAGCTGGTCGACCAGCTGCGATGCCGCGAACTCCCAGTCGCCGGCGTCGGCGGCATGCGGCAGTGCTTCCGTGAGGAGCCCGGCATCACACAGCCAGCGTGCCGCTGTCCTGTGCAACTCGGGCTCCAGGCGGGGATGGCGGGCACGCAGATGCACGCGCAGTATTTCGGCGAACAGCGGGTGCAACCGGTACCAGGAGTGTCCGATGGGCCGCAGGAAGGCGTTCGCACGCTCCAACTGCGCCAGGATCGGCATGGCGTCGTCCCGGCCGGTGAGAGCGTTCGCCAGGTCCGGGTGGATCTGGCCGAGAATGCTGCTCCTCAGCAGCAGGTCCTGCACTTCCTCGGTCTGGGAGGCGAGCACCTCCGTCAGCAGGAAGTCGGCGACCATGCTCTGTCCGGCTTCGAACTCCTTCAGGAAGGCCTGGGGGTCCTCTGCCTGCTGCGCGGCGAGGACACACAGGCGCAGCCCGGCCGCCCAGCCTCCCGTCCGGTCGGTCAGCGCCTGAACGCCGTCTGCGGCCAGACTCATGCCGTGCCGGTCCACCAGAACGGCGGCCTCCTGGGGGCGGAACGCCAGATCGGCACCGCGGATGTCGGTGATCTCACCGGCGGCGCGGTACCTGTGCAGGGGCACCAGGGGCTCCGTACGGCTGATCATCACCAGGCGCAGACCGTCGCCCGCATGGCGGAGCACGAATTCGAGCCCCTCGGCGATCCCCGGCGTGCAGACGCGTTCGAACTCGTCGAGCACGAGGACCACCGGTTCACTGCGTCCGCTCAGATGAGCGGCGAGGCGGGCGAGTACCCCGTGGTCCACTTCACCAGGGCGGGCAGGGCTGCCGATGTCGGCGGGCAGCGCCGGCCCGTGGTGCCGGAAGGCCCCCAGCACGTACGCCCAGAAGATGCCTGGTGCGTTGTCCTCGGCCTCCACCGTCAGCCAGACCACCGGCCAGGAGCACGGTGACACGGCGATCCAGTCGGCGACAAGCAGGGTCTTACCCGCCCCGGCAGGGCCGCCGACCAGTGTCAGAGGGTGCTCCATGGCGCGGGTGAGGCGGTCGGTGAGACGCCGACGGCGGACATACGTCCTCGGCACGGCGGGAACGGCGAACCGTGCTGCAAGGAGCGGCTCACCGCTCGGCAAGAGAGGTTCCTGAGCGGGATCCGGGTCGTCACCGGCCGCGGGGGGCATCGGACTCACCGCGGACAGCGGGTCGACTGCTCTGTCAGGTAACAGGTCACCCTTTGATCCTCACCCCGCCGTCCCCCGATCGCAACGGAACCGCAGGTCGGCGTCTCCACCCCGGTCGGCGGCGAGAAGGGGCCGGCGGCACGGGTCAGGTCCCGACCGCGGCCTCCGTCCACACGGTCTTGCCCTGATCGGACCATCGCACGCCCCAACGGTCCGCCAGCTCACCGCAGATGAACAGTCCACGGCCCCCTTCGTCCCCGGCCCGCGCATGACGCAGATGCGGTGCGGAAGGGCTGGAGTCCAGGACTTCGCAGGTCAGGGTGTGATGGACGGCGTTGCGGACGAGGCGCAGACGAACGGGGGGACGGCCGTGCCGGATCGCGTTGGTCACCAGTTCGCTCACGATGAGTTCGGTGGCAAGGGCAGCTTCGTCCAGGTGCCACTGTCCGAGTCTGTCGAGGGCACGTCGGCGAGCTTCGGACACGGAGCTCAGCTCGGCGGGGATGTCCCAGGACGCCACATCGGCCGGATCGAGTGCGCGGGTTCGAGCCACCAGGACAGCCGCTTGGTCATCGGGGAGCATGTCGGCGACAACGTCCTTCGAACCGGCGGCCGTTGCCTCGTGAAGCCGACCCAGAAGCCCCTCGTCGGGGACGTGACCGGAGGACAGCACCAGTATGCTGCCGGCCGGGAGGGAGAATTCGTCAGCCGCGAACGGCGGCCCGTCTTCCCCCAACTCGGGCGTCTCGGACAACGGAACGTCGTTCCAGGTGCCGTCCGGGCCGCCGACGAGCAGACGCTGGCGGCCGGCGCGGGCGATGGAGCACTCCGACGTCACCGGGTCGTGGATCGCGTAGACGCACCCCGCGGTCAGGTGCTCCGAGTCCCGGGCGGACGAACGTTCTTCGTCCAGCCGCCGCACCGTGTCGTTCAACCGGGCCACCACGTCATGGGGCTCGAGGTCGAGGGCGGACAAGGCGTGTACTGCCGAGCGGAGTTGGACCATCGCGGCCGCCGCCTCCGGGCCCTGCCCGTCGACCTGGCCGACCGCCATGGCGATCCGTGCGCCCGCGAGCGGGACGATGTCGAACCACGCACCGGCCCCCCGGCCGGTGGGCCGGTAGCGGTGCGCGACGTCCACCGCACCCTGGCGGACGAGGGACGGTCGCAGCAGATGTCCTTGCAGTGCGAGGGCCACGGCGTGCGCCTGCTCGTAGCGCCGGGCGTTGTCGATGCACAGGGCGGTGTGCGAGGCCAGATTCATCGCCAGCCGCACGTCCTCGTCCTCGAAGGGACCCCTGTTGTCCGGCCGCCGGAACCAGGCGACGCCCAGCGGGACCCCTCGGCATACGAGCGGGGCGACGAGCACGTTGCTGTTCTCGGACCGCTCGACGCGCGGCTCGGGTCGGCGCACCACGTCATCGAAGACGGCCTGGTCGGCAGCCTCGCCGACAACGGGGGCCTGGCTCGCGCCGCCAGGGCACGTGGCCGCCCACCGAAGCCGGGGACGTCCGTCCGGCAGCGCCGCCGAATCCTCGCTGTGAAGCACCGCATCGGTCAGAGCGACTGCCGCGACATCGGCCAGGACCGGAACGGCGACCTCTACGAGGGACTGCGCGCAATGCAGTGGATCCAGGCTGGGGCCGATGCGCCGGCGGGCCTGGTGCATGACAGAGAGCCGCTCGCGGGCATGCTCCCGGTGCGTGATGTCCACAGCCGCGGCTACCACACCGATCGGCAGGCCATCGTCGTCCTCCAGCCGGAAGATGGACGCGGAGAAGACATGCTCACGGTCCGGGTCCACGAGCGGGCAGCCGCGCACTCGCAGATCGAGAACAGGCTCGCCCGTGGCGAGCACCTTGCGCACGGCGGACTCGACCTTGTCCGGGTCGAACCGGGCGTAGACCTCAGTCAGCGGCCGGCCGACCACCGCGGACGGCGGGACCCCGTGCATCCCGACCGCCCCGGAATTGACCCGCAACACCCGCAGGTCGGGGCCGACGACATGAAGACCGATCGGTGACTGACTGAACATCGCCTCCAGCACCTTCGACCGGAGCTCGCCCGGTATCGACATCTTCTCCCTCCTCGGCGGCTGATCAGCGCGGCTTGGACTCACATGTGATGAGCGCTGCGTCCGCCGGTGCCCTCTGTCGGGGCGAAGTCGTCCTTGCGGACCGTGCACAGGCCCCAGATGACGAAGGCGTACATGGCGATGGCCACGATCGACCAGACCGGGTAGTACGGCAGCGACAGGAAGTTGGCGATGATGAGCAGGCCCGCAAGAGCCACGCCGAGGACACGCGCCCAGACGGCGGCCTTGAACAGGCCGACGCTGACGATGATCGCCAGTGCACCGATGATCAGGTGCAGCCAGCCCCACGTGGTGAGGTCGAACTCGAAGACGTAGTTCGGGGTGTTGACGAAGACGTCGTCCTCGGCGATGGCCATGATGCCGCGCAGGACATCGAGGATTCCGGCGATCAGGAGCAGGACGGCGGCGAACACCGTCAGCCCGTGCGCTGCCGCCGTCGACTTGTGGGTGTCCCGCTGAAGAGTGGTGGTCATGGTGCCTCGATTCGATTGCTCGCCGGAAATGTGCGCTGAGCACACAACCCGGCGTGGCGGCGACCGGGAGTCAGCGCCGGATCGCCTTCCTGACGGTGGATCCGTCCAAGATCCACCGGCGAGCCGATGCCGGCTCACGTCCAGTCATCATGGTTCGCGGTGCGCGGGGGGCGCTTCACCCGCAAGGGGTGAGCGACGGGGCAGCGCGCCATGACCGCATCACTGCCGAACGCGCCATGACCGCATCCCTGGTCGACCATGAGGACATGGACCGTGGTCGCTACAGGCGGCGAAGCGCAGGCTTGATCCCATGAGCAGGCACTGGGCCGCGCGACTGGCACTGGCGGGAGGTGCCGCGGCACTGGTGGTGCTCCTCGCCTTCGCCGGGGTGCGCAGCCTGGCTCTCGCGGCGCTGGGGCTGGCAGGGCTGGCCGTCGCCGCGGCCGGGGCATGGTGGGCGCTGGCGCACAGGGGCCCCGTCAGGGCGCTCGGCGTCCTGCTGGCCGTGGCCGCTCCGGTGGTCGTCGTCGTGCTCTATGCGACGGCCGATCTGCTGTGGGTCGTGGTCGTTTCGTTCGCCCTGTGGACGCTGGCCGTCACCTCCGGCAGAACCGCGCTGCGCGCGGATCTCGGCCCGTTGGCCACGCCGGAACGTCCCGCCCCTCGGGCGACACGACCGTTCCTGATCATGAATCCTCGCTCGGGCGGGGGAAAGGTCGGGAAGTTCCGGTTGGCGGACAGAGCGAGGGAGATGGGCGCCGAAGTCGTCGTGCTGGACCCTGCCCGTCCCCAGGACGTGGCCGAACTGGCAAGACGAGCCGTTCAGAAGGGTGCCGACCTGCTGGGCGTCGCAGGCGGTGACGGCACACAGGCCGCGGTGGCCGCGGTGGCCGCCCGGCACGACGTTCCCTTCATGGTGATCTCCGCCGGGACGCGGAACCACTTCGCCATGGATCTGGGACTGGATCGCGACGACCCGTCGGCGTGTCTGAACGCCTTGACCGAGGGCGTGGAGCTGCGCGTCGACCTTGGAGTCGTCAATGACCGGGTCTTCGTCAACAACGCCTCCTTCGGCGCGTACGCCGCCGTGGTCGAGAGCCCTGCCTATCGGGACGACAAGGTCCGCACGATCTTGCAGATGCTGCCGGACCTCCTGACGCATCTCAGCGGGCCACGGCTGACCGTCCGCGCCGGCAGCGTGACCATGGACGGGCCGCAGGCCGTGCTGGTCAGCAACAACCCCTACGCGATGTCCGACCCGGCAGGGCTGGGCCGCCGGGACCGGCTGGACTCGGGCGTTCTCGGAGTGATCGGAGTCAGCGTCGACAACGCCGCCCAGGCGGCTCTGCTGCTGCGCGGCAGGAACGCGCCGGGTCTCGACGTGATCAAGGCCAAGGAAGTCGTCGTCGAGGCCGACCCTCCCGTCGTACAGGTGGGCATCGACGGCGAGGCGGTCACCCTTCCTGCCCCCGTCAGCTGCCGCATCCGGCCCGGAGCGCTCAGAGTGCGCGTACCTCTCCACCGTCCCGGCGTCGTGCGCGCCGCACCGCCGATGAACTGGCGCAGGGTGCGGCAGCTCGCCCTGAGGGTCGGCCGGGCAGCGGCGGGGCAGTGAATCACCCGTCGCGGGTGATGGCGTCGTCCGTGCCCGTGCCGAAGCTGGTGGCAGCAGCGGTGCCGCACTCGGCAGGCGCCGTGGAGGGCCACGAGGAGTGACGATGGACAGCTATCTGTTCCTGGCGTACGACTACCCGGTGCTCGGCGCGTTCTGGACCGTGATGTGGATCTTCCTGTGGGTGATGTGGCTGCTGCTGCTGTTCCGCATCATCGTCGACATCTTCCGCGACGACAGGATGAACGGGTGGCTGAAATCAGCCTGGTTGATCTTCGTGCTGGTCGTTCCCTTCCTCGGCGCGCTGGTCTATGTGATCGCGCGAGGCAGGGGTATGGGCGAGCGGGAGCTGCGGCACACCCGGGAGCAGAAGGCCGCCGTCGACGCCTACATCCGGGACACCGTCGGTGCCGGCAGCAGCACGGACGAGCTGGCCAGGCTGTCCGAGCTCAAGGCGAAGGGGGACATCACCGAGTCGGAGTTCCAGAAGGCCAAGGAGAAGATCCTGCACTGAGGTGTGGGGTGCCGGGCGGACGGGGACGGCACACCGTGCGGCGGGCACGCCGGTGTCCTATGCCGGCGGCACGCCGGCTCAGGACACCTGGATGCCGATGAGGCAGGTGTCGTCGTCGGTGTCCGACTTGCTGTGGGTCAGCAGCCGGTCCAGACGACGGTCCAGGGTGGCGGCGGGGGTCTGCGCCGTGGTGAGCAGCTGGGTGAGCGAGTCGTGCACCGAGGTGTCCCGGCGCTCGACGAGGCCGTCGGTGTACATCAGCAGGGTGTCGTCCGGTTCGAGCTGGACCTCGCCCTCCTCGTACCGGGCGTCCGCCATCGCACCGAGGAGCAGTCCACCGAGCAGCGGCAGGGTCTCGGCCTGCCGGCCGCGTACCAGGACGGGCGGCAGATGACCCGCTCTCGCCCAGCGCAGGATGCGGGTCTCCGGGTCGTACAGGGCACAGACGGCGGTGGCGGTGACCTGTTCGGTGAGATGGTGCGCCACGATGTTCAGCCAGGACAGCAACTGGCCCGGTCCGGCGCCGGTGACGGCAAGGCCGCGCATCGCGTTGCGGAGCACCACCATCCCCGTCGCGGCCTCGATGCCATGGCCGGCGATGTCGCCGACGCAGAGCAGGACCTGCTTGGACGGCAGCACCACGGCGTCGTACCAGTCGCCGCCCACGAGGGACTCCGCTTCCGCGGGCCGGTAGCGCACGGCGACCTGCAGGCCGGGGGCGGCGTCGAGCGGGGCGCGGGTCGGCGGCATGATGGCGTGCTGGAGCTGCAGCGCCAATCGGTTGCGCTCGGCCGACTCCTGTTCGGTATGGGCGAGTTGGTCGCGCGTGGCGGCGAGGGCGACCTCGGTCCAGTGCTGCGACGAGATGTCCTGATAGGCGCCGCGCAGGGCCAGGAGGCGGTCGTCGGAGTCCAGGACCGGTTCGGCGATGACCCGGATGTGCCGGGTCACTCCGTCGGGACGCTGCAGGCGGAACGCCGTCGACGTCGGGCGCCGGTGCTGGAGCACCGTCCGCAGGAAGCGGCCGATGGCCACCGCGTCGTCCGGGTGGGCGTACTCGGCGAGGTCCTGCAGCGACACCGCGCTGTCGGTGACGGAGCGGCCGTACAGGCCGTAGAGCTGAGCGTTCCAGGTGATCTCGCCGGTGACGAGATTCTCCTCGAAACCGCCGATCCGGCCGAGGCGTTGCGCGTGCTGGAGCAGGCTGGCAAGGCGTGCCGTCTCGTCCTCGATGCGCCAGATGAGGAGCAGGCAGCCGCCGTGCCGACTGATGCTGAGGTCTGTGACGGACGCGAGCGGCACCTGGTCGACGAGGGCGGTGAGCGTCATCCGCTGGGCGCGGAAGGGCTCGCCGGTGGCGTGGACGCGCTCGATCTTCTCGAACAGCTCGGCGTCACCGGCCGCCATGGGGTACGCCTCCAGCAGCAGGGCTCCGTGAACCGCGCTGCGGGGACGCCCCGCCGGGTCGAGGAAACGGCTGTTGGCGTGCCGGATGAGGAAGTCGGTGAGGTGGCCGTCGGCGTCGAGATGGGGTACGAGCACCAGGGCGGGGTCGTACAGCCCGTCGGCCAGATCCACTAGTTCCAGGACGCCGGCCGGCTCCGGTGCGGCGGGCAGGCCGGCGGCGGGAAGGCTCTCCAGGGTGTGCGCGCACAGCTCCGCGAGGGCCTCGATCTGACGGGCGACCGCCGGGGACTGCGGCGCCAGTGGCCGGGGCCAGCAGATCTCCAGTACGCCGTGGATGCGGCCGCCGGTTCCGGCGGGCAGGGCGATCCGGCCTCCGTCCCGGGACTGGTTCTGCCCGATCGAGGGGACGCCGGCCTCGGCGAGGGACGGGATCCGTACGGTACGGCGCTCGCCGAGGGCCTGCCGGGCGACGGTCGCGACACCGGGCGGCACGTACCGCCAGCGTCCTGCCTCGTCGGCGCTGAATCCGGCGTGGCCGCGGAGGGTGAGGGAGGAGTCGGACCCGGCGGTCCATACGGCCACCGCGGTCGCTCCGAGCGGTGAGAGGGCGTGTTCGAGGAGGGATTCCGCCACGGCCTGGGTGTCGTCGGCAGCCAGCGCGGCGCTCTCCGCGGTGCGGAGCCGGACGGAGACGGCAGACCCGGCGTTCTCCGCGCCGGACACGGGGCCGCTCCTCGCCTGCCGGACGAAGTCCTCCGCGGCTTCGGTGACCCGGTCGCGTGCCGCCTGGTTGATGAGGTCGGCGGCCAGCTCCAGCTGTGACATGTGGGCCTGGTCGGCGAGTTCGGCGAGCTGCCGGGCCGCTTGGGCGGGACCGCACCGGAGCCGTTCGACCATGATTCCCTTGGCCAGTTCGACCAGGGCTCGGCCGTCGGCGGCGGCGTGGGCCGCCCGTACCTCCGCGCGCAGCCGCTCGACCGTCGCCGCCAGACGGCCCACCGACGAACCCTGCCGCGAGCCCCCCGGCGATTCCGGGGCGCCCGATGCGGCCGTGGGCTCGGAGTCGGTACCGGACATTTCTGCCACAGGGCCGGGCGTGGACTCGAGGGGGTCGGGACCGGCCGTCGGCCCGTGGACCTCGGGGCCGGTCCGGGAGTCGGCGGAGCTGATCACCCGGCGGCCGACGAATTGCGCCGGGGCTCCGGCCGGGGCGGTCGGCGCACCGTCCTGACGGCCTACGGGGTCCGGCGGCGGGCCCTCGCCCGTTCTGTCCCTGTTCTCGGGCACGGTCACGACACCACCTGCGCGTCGCCGGTTCCCTGTGTCACCCAGTGGCGGACGCACGTGATGAGATCGTCGGCGTCCACCGGCTTGGTGACGTAGTCGCTGGCACCGGAGGCGAGGCTCTTCTCCCGGTCACCCGGCATCGCCTTCGCGGTGACCATGATGATGGGCAGGTCCTGGTGACCGGGCATCTTCCGGATCTCCGCGGTCGCGGCGTAACCGTCCAGCTCCGGCATCATCACGTCCATCAGGATCAGGGCGATTTCCGGGTGCTCGGCGAGGGCCTCGATCCCCTTGCGGCCGTTCTCCGCGTGCAGGACCTGGACGCCGTGCAGTTCCAGGATGCCGCTGAGGGCGTAGAGGTTGCGGGCGTCGTCGTCGACGACGAGGACGGTGCGGCCGTGGAGCGAGCCGTCCACGGTCCGCGGCGTCTGCGGGCGCGGCTCGTCACCGCGCAGGAGCGGGACGACGTCGCCGGGCTGGTCGGCGGACAGGTGCAGCGCGATCCGTTCCCGCAGTTCGTCCAGGCTCGACAGCAGTTCCAGCGGGCGCTTCCGGGAGCGTGCCTCGAGCGCCCGCTCGTGCGCCGCGTCGAGGCGGCGGTTGTTGTGCGCCAGTACGGGGACGGTCCGCAGGGCGGTGTCGCCGTCCATCGCGTCGAGGAAGCGCAGAGCTTCGCTGTCGGCCATGTCGAGTCCGAGTACCACGCAGTGGAACGGTGCGGCGGCGAGCGCCCCGGCAGCCTCCTGCGGTCCGACCGCCGACACGAGCTCGACGTCGTCGCGGTCGCCGAGATCGCGTCCGCCGGTGAGTTCCGCCACCGCGCTCTCGGCGACGAGGGACAGCAGTCCGCGCGGCCGCTCCTCGATCACGAGCAGGCGGCGCGGTCCCCGCACCTCGGTCTCGGCGACCGCGTGCCGCCGGTGGTCGGAGGGCTGCGATGCGTCGGCGGCCGAGTCGTCGGTGAGGTGTTCAGGCGCGCCGCCGACCTGGTCGCGGAAGTCGGCGCGGGCCACGGGGAGGTACAGCGTGAAGGTACTGCCCCGGCCGGGTGTGCTGTCGGCGGTCAGGGCACCGCCGAGCAGATGCGCGATCTCCCGGCTGATGGACAGGC
This sequence comes from Streptomyces sp. Tu 2975, assembly GCF_009832925.1. GTDB lineage: Bacteria > Actinomycetota > Actinomycetes > Streptomycetales > Streptomycetaceae > Streptomyces. Next base: position 7,084,014 of record NZ_CP047140.1, on the reverse strand, counting down.
CCAGTCCCGTACCGCCGTACTTGCGGCTGGTTGTGCCGTCCGCCTGCTGGAAGGCGCCGAAGATGACCTCGAGTTGCTGCTCGGGGATGCCGATGCCGGTGTCCTTGACGCGGAAGGCGACGACGGAGCCGCCGCGGTGGACGGGCGCGGGCAACTCGCCGTCGGCGGCCGGCTCGATGCGCAGTTCCACGCTGCCCCGTTCGGTGAACTTGACGGCGTTGGAGATCAGGTTCCGCAGGACCTGCCGGAGCCGGGAGTCGTCGGTGAGGAGGTCGACCGGGACGCCGGGCGCGGTGGTGATCGTGAAGTCCAGGCTCTTCTGGGTGGTCAGGGGGCGGAAGGTGGCCTCGACGTAGTCGAGCAGCTGCCGCAGGTCGACGACCTCCGGATTGATGTCCATCTTTCCGGCCTCGACCTTCGACAGGTCGAGGATGTCGTTGATCAGCTGGAGCAGGTCGGACCCGGCCGAGTGGATGATGCCGGCGTACTCGACCTGCTTGGCGGTGAGGTTGCGGGTCGGGTTCTGGGCCAGCAACTGGGCAAGGATGAGCAGGCTGTTGAGCGGGGTCCGCAGCTCGTGGCTCATGTTGGCGAGGAACTCGGACTTGTACCTGGACGCCAGGGACAGCTGCTGGGCGCGGTCCTCCAGTTCCTGCCTGGCCTGCTCGATCTCCAGGTTCTTGCCCTCGATGTCGCTGTTCTGTGCGGCCAGCAGGGCGGCCTTCTCCTCGAGTTCCGCGTTGGAGCGCTGGAGCTCCTCCTGCTGGACCTGCAACTCTTCTGAGCGCGACCGGAGTTCGGCGGCGAGTCGCTGCGATTCGACGAGCAGTTCGTCCGTGCGGGCGTTGGCGACGATGGTGTTGACGTTCACGCCGAGCGCTTCCATGAGCTGTTCGAGGAAGTCCCGGTGGACGGGCGTGAACGCGGTGAACGACGCCAGCTCGATGACGCCGAGGATCTGGTCGTCGACGACGATCGGCAGGACGATCAGGCTGCCGGGCGCCGTGCGGCCGAGGCCGCAGGAGATGCTGATGTAGTCGCCGGGGACGCCGTCGGCCACGATCACGCGCCGGCTGCGGGCCGCCTGCCCGACCAGGGACTCACCGAGCTTGAAGCGGTCGTAGCCGCTCCGGCCGGCGGGACGCCCGTAGGAGCCGACGAGCCGGAGTTCGGTGCCGTCCGGGGTCTCCTCGGCGAGGTAGAACGCGCCGTACTGGGCGTTGACCAGTGGGGTGAGTTCGTCCATGACGAGTTCGGCCACCACTGCCAGGTCGCGGTGACCCTGCATCAGGCCGGAGATCAGGGCGAGGCTGGACTTCAGCCAGTCCTGTTCCTGGTTGGCGCGGGTGGTCTCGCGCAGGGAGCCGACCATCGCGTTGATGTTGTCCTTGAGCTCGGCGACCTCGCCGGAGGCGTCGACGGTGATCGACCGGGTCAGATCGCCCTCCGCCACCGCGCTGGCGACCTCACCGATGGCCCGTACCTGACGGGTGAGGTTGCCGGCCAGCTCGTTGACGTTCTCGGTGAGGCGCTTCCAGGTGCCGGAGACCCCTTCGACCTCGGCCTGCCCGCCGAGGCGGCCTTCGCTGCCCACCTCGCGGGCGACGCGTGTGACTTCGGCCGCGAAGGAGGAGAGCTGGTCGACCATGGTGTTGATGGTCGTCTTCAGCTGCAGGATCTCGCCGCGGGCGTCCACGTCGATCTTCTTGGACAGGTCTCCGTTGGCGACGGCCGTGGTGACCAGGGCGATGTTGCGCACCTGTCCGGTCAGGTTGTTCGCCATGGAGTTGACGTTGTCCGTGAGATCCTTCCAGGTGCCGGCCACGTTCGGCACCTTGGCCTGGCCGCCGAGCCGGCCTTCGGTGCCGACCTCACGCGCGACACGGGTCACCTCGTCGGCGAACGACGACAGCTGGTCGACCATCGTGTTGATGGTCTCCTTCAGCTCGAGGATCTCACCCCGCGCCGCCACCGTGATCTTCTGCGACAGATCGCCCTGCGCCACCGCCGTCGCCACCTGGGCGATCGAGCGCACCTGGCCGGTGAGGTTGCCCGCCATGGAGTTCACCGAGTCGGTGAGATCCCGCCAGGTCCCGGAGACGCCCTTGACGTCGGCCTGGCCACCGAGATTGCCCTCGGTGCCCACTTCACGGGCCACACGGGTCACCTCGTCGGCGAACGACGACAGCTGGTCGACCATCGTGTTGATGGTCTCCTTCAGCTCGAGGATCTCGCCCCGCGCCGTCACCGTGATCTTCTGCGACAGATCGCCCTGCGCCACCGCGGTGGTGACCTGTGCGATGTTGCGGACCTGGGCGGTGAGGTTGCCGGCCATCGCGTTGACGGAGTCGGTGAGGTCGGCCCACGTGCCGGAGACTCCGGGGACCTCGGCCTGCCCGCCCAGTGCCCCTTCGGTGCCGACTTCGCGGGCGACCCGGGTCACCTCGGAGGTGAACACGGACAGTTGGTCGACCATGCCGTTGAACACGCCCGCGATCTCGCCGAGCAGGCCGTCGGCATCGTCCGGGAGACGGGTGCCGAAGTCGCCGTCGCGCACCGCGGTGAGCCCGGCGAGCAGCTGCCTCAGCTCAGGCTCCCCCACCTTGCCTGCGCCTCGGGCCCGTGAGCGCGGCACCGGACGCGGGTTCTCGACGGAAGTCTCAGCCATTCCCATTCCTCGTCATCCCTCGGCAGCTGTCCCGTCGAGCGACGCGACTCCGACACGGCCCGGGAAAACCGGCCGCGCCCCACGACATGTCGCCAGCAGGCGCGACTGTTGTCGTACGGCAAATACGTCGGGGAGGCTACCTCGGAGGGAGGTACGGGGGAAAGCCGGGACGGCGCGCGGGTAGGCTTTCCGCCGTGCCGCACGATGCGCCGGCCGTCGGCGTCGCCGGACCAGGGGCGCGGCAGGCCGCCGGCCGCCCCGGCCCGTGCTCCACCCGCAGACATGCACGCAGCCCGGAGTCCCCTGTGACGAACCCTCATACGCACGCGCCTCGCGAGCGCTCCCGCGAGACCGCGCGGGCGGCATGCGACGTCGTCGAAGTCCTCGAGGTCGTGTGGGAGCGGGGCAGGGACACCGTACTGACGGCCGTCTCGACGCCCCAGCTCCGGGTGCTGCGCGCCCTGGAACGCGAGGACGGGGTCAATCTGCGCACCCTCGGCCATGCGCTCGGCTCCACCCCTCCCTCCACGAGCCGGCTGTGCGACCGGCTGGAGGGCCTCGGGCTCGTCGAACGGTCGTCGAGCGCCGCGAGCCGCCGGGAGCTGGAGCTGCGTCTGACGAGCCGCGGAAAAACGTATCTGCGCGAGCTGCGGGAGAAGCGCGAGCTGGAGCTGTCGGCAGCGCTGAACGTGATGTCCCCCGCGCGGCGCGCGGATCTGCTACGCGGCCTCAGAGGACTGAAGCAGGCGCTACCTGGGCTGTGAGCGGCCCCAGCTGGCACGCACCGTCTTGCCGCCGGAGTTCTCGAACACCTCGACATCGTCGGCGAGATGCTGCACGATGCCCCAGCCCCGTCCCCCGACCGCGTCCGAACCGGGACGGCGGAGCGCGGGAGGAACCCAGCTGGAGTCCTCGACGTCCACCACCAGGCCTCGCGACCGGACCTGGACCTTCAGGCGCCACCAGCCGACGGTGTGCCTGACGGCGTTCGTGACCAGTTCGGACACCACCAGCACCACATCGTCGACGGAGGCGGTGGCTCCGCTGTGTGCGACGAATTCGGAAGTGGCCCGGCGGGCAGCCCCTATGTCGGCATCCGCCGAAGTAATGATCATCACGCTTCGTCCTCCGTTTCGTTTCATGGCTTTCACGCTGCCTCCCTATGGCGACTACACGTGCAGCGTCAGCGGCCCCAAGCCCCCTTTTTTCAAAGCCTTGTTGTCGCGTGCCCCTGTTTGCGTACATGACACGACCGTGCTGCAAAGCGGTACGGGAACGGCAATCCGGCCGCGACCGTCACCGGCGGAAAGATATGGTTGCCGAAAGGACGTCTGATACGGAGTGCCACCAGCAATGGACGCGAACGCAGCCGCAGGGAGCGAATCGCAGGACGCCACGCGGGCGGCACGCGAGCTCATCGAACTGCTCGAAGTGCTGTGGGAGCGGGGCAAGGACATCGTGCCCTCGAACCCCGTGTCGGCCTCCCAGCTGCGTGTCCTCTACAGCCTTGACCGGGAGGAGGGCATCAACCTCCGCACCCTCGCCGAGCTGCTGGGCTCCACCCCTCCGTCGGTGAGCAGGCTCTGCGACCGGCTGGAAGCCCTCGGCTATGTGCAGCGGACCGCGAGCCCGGTCAGCCGCCGGGAACTGGAACTCCACCTGACCACCCACGGCAGGACCTATCTGCGGAATCTGCGGGCGAAGCGACAGGACGCGCTGCAGACGGTGATCGCGGAGATGTCCCCTGCTGAGCGCAAGGCGCTGCTCGCGGGGCTCACAGGCTTCCAGGACGCTCTGGACGGGACGGGCTCCGTCCCACGGCGCGGAGCGGCGAGCGACGACGCCCGGTCCGCCTGACCGCGCGGACCGCCGGGCGTCGACGGGCGCGGACGGGCTCGGAAAGACGGCCCGGAGCCCCCGGCGGTCTGCCCGACCGCGGCCCGGCCCGGGCCCCGTCCGATACGGGACCGGCGGGCCGGCTCTCCGATACCGACGGGCCGGGCACGCCGCAGAGGCCGACCGGCGGCCGCCGCCACGGTCATGGAGCTGCTGGACGTGCTCCGGGGGCGGGGCCGTCCGGGAGCCGCTCCCGACCGATGTACCGCCTCGGGCGGGACGGGGGCCGTCAACCTCCGCGGGCTCGCTCAGCTGCCGGTGCCGCCCTTTCGCCGGCGCGCCGCCTGCGCGACCCCCTCGGGACGCCGGGCTTCATGAAGCGCCCCCGGCCCGGTGAGCTGACGCTCGGCCTGACGAGCCGCAGCAGGGAGCCTCTGGACGAACCTCGGGTGCGGCGCGTGCGGGCGCCGCTGCCGCCCGAGCGGCGCGGCGCCGCCCGCGGCACGGACCACGCCGGCCTAGGGACCGCGCACCTGCGGACGGTTCGGCAGCCGGTGGAAATGGAAAAGCGCAGGATTCAATCGAAACCTCATACCTCCGGGACGCATCGGGGTTCATCGGGGTTCATCGCGCTTCAGTTCCGGAGCAGACCAGCGAGCATGCCGGAGCGGAATCCATGAATCCACCCAGGCGCATTCCGGAGCAGAATCCAGCTACCGACCCGGACACATTCCCGCCCCACCGAAGAAAATATCCGGCAAGGGCCGGAGCAGAAGCCCGAAACGGGGGCGAAGCGGGAAATTCCCGGTCCGCCCCCGCTCCGGGGAGTCGCCGCGTCAGCCCATGAAGCCGCCGTAGTAGCCGCCGAGCCTTTCTCGGTAGCCCGCGTCGTCCGTGTGCTGATCCTTTTCGAACTCGGGCGCGTTCTTGATCTCTTCCTTGGTGCGGGAGACATGGATCGTCTCCGCGGCGATGTCGATGCCCGAAATGATGCCGGCAGGCAGCAGGACGTGCTTGCCGAAGATCCACGGGCCGGTGTCGACCACGATGTGCGCGGAACCCACCTCGTCGGAATGCTTGTCGACCTTGCCGATGCCGCCGTCCGTCGCCTCGACCTTGTAGCCCACGAGACTGTTGTGCTCGGTGCGGCCGGAAGCGGGGGTGTAGGCCCAGAGGTTCGGGTCCATAGGATTTCCTCTCGATCACGGGATTCAGCAGTCGTCGCCGGCCGGCGACCGCCGGGTGTCAGGGAATCGACTCCCTACCAGCGGTACCAGCGGCCCCGTCGTCCGCCTGAAGCGGTCGGCCGGACCAAGAATCCCAGCAGCCACACCACCAGGACGATGACCGCGATCCACCAGAGCGCCTTGAGCGCGAAACCGGCGCCGAAAAGGATAAGCGCGAGCAATAGGACGAGAAGCAGGGGAACCATTTCTCATCACCTCCGGAATTCCGTCTGCCCGGATCCGGAAGTGACATTCGCACAAGTTGTTCGGTTTCTTGGACACCGCGCCGGGTAGACGCGCGCGTCCGAAAGGGGACCGGACGATCAGTCGGCGGCGGCCGCTTCGGTTCGTCCGTACCAGTCGAGGCAGACGACCAGGGCGTCGTCGTCGAGCGGGCTCTGTCCGTGGTGCCCGGCGAGTTCTCGCAGCACGGCTCCCGGCACCTGGGTCGGCGGCAGCAGAGCGGTACTGGTCAGCGCCCGCGCCAGGGCCCTGTCCCCGTAGTGCTCCCCTGCCGGGGACACGGCGTCGTAGACGCCGTCACTGCCGAAGAGCAGCCGGTCGCCGGGGCGCACGGTGAAGTGCTGCGGTGTGTAGACCGTGTCCTCGAACATGCCGAGAGGCAGCTGCTCGTCGAAGGGGATCGGTTCCACGGAGCGATCACGCAGGCGCCACAGCCGCGGCGAGCCGGCGTCGACCGCTTCCACCGCGCCCGTGTCCAGGTCGAAGCGCAGCAGCAGCACGGAGACGTGGGCACGCCCCTGGTACTGGGCGTAGACCGCCTGGTCGGCGAGGGTGGCCTGGCCTGCGAGGTCGAGGCCGGCGCGTCTGGCGTTGCGCAGAGCGTTCACGGCGAGGTTGGTGAGCAGGGCCGCCTCCATGCCCTCCCCCATGCCGTTGGTGATCGCGAGGGTCAGGTGGTCGGCGGAAGCGGACCAGTCGTAGTTGTCGCCGAAGATCGCGTAGGCCGGCTCCAGTTGCGCGCCCAACGAGAACTCCGGGCGGGCGCAGGAGCGCCCCGGTAGCAGCTGCCACTGCATCTCGGCGGCCAGGGTGAACCGGGCGGCCCGGCGCGCCAGTACGTAGAGGTCGGTGTCCCGGTCGGCGACCACGATCTCGTGTCCCAGCGCCTCGCAGATGTGCAGCAGCTCGGGCATGACCGCCTGGGTGAAGCCGTCGTCCGGCATGGTCACGGACAGCACGCCCATCCGGTCGCCGCGGACGGTGACGGGGAGGTGCACCTCGACCGCCCGGGCGGGGGGATCGTCGGAGACGACCGCTTCCTGGGCCCCGAACGCGCGACCCTGGGGGCTGTCGTGGACGGGCACGGAGTCGGTGGCGAAGGGCGCGGTCCCGACGATCTGAAGGCTGCGCATGCTGTGGTCGGCGAGCCTCAGTTCGACCCGCCGGGCACCGTAGCGTTCGCAGAGCTCGGCCGTCACGACGTGGAGCAGAGCATGGGGGGCGGCCGTGCGCAGCGCCCGTTCGACAGCAGCAAATGTGTCCACGTCGTTCCGCTTCTCATGGGGGCGCCGACTGTCTCTCGCGCGGGCACCGTGCGCCCTCATCTTAGCGAACAGACAACAGTTGCCGTAAAGCAACACTTTCGCTCGCGGCCGTTCCGGGCCGCAGCCGGGGCTGACCTGTGTCCGGGAGCCGCGTACAGTCGTCGGGCCCCAGGGCCGTGGACGAGCCACGCCCCCGCTCCCCCGCCAGGTGATCCCATGTCGACAGGGCTCGAGCAGCCTGAGAGTGTCCCTTCGTGCCGAGAGACGTCCGGTACGGCCACGGAGCGCAAGCAGCGCCTCCGCCGCCGCCTGGAGCGGCTGATCGGGATCGCCGCCACCGAGGGCAACGCACTGACCGTCCTGCGGAACGGGGACGAGATCTTCCCCGCCATGCTGTCGGCGATCGAGAGCGCCCGGTACACCGTCGACATGATGACCTTCGTCTACTGGCGCGGGGACATCGCCCGGCAGTTCGCCGCGACACTCGCCGCGAGGGCCCGCGCGGGAGTCCGCGTCCGGCTGCTGCTCGACGGCTTCGGCAGCCGGCTCATAGAGAAGGACCTGCTCGACGACATGGATCGGGCCGGCGTCGAAGTGGCCTGGTTCCGCAGGCCCTTGTCGCTGTCACCGTTCAAGCAGAACCACCGCTGTCACCGCAAGGTCCTCGTCGTCGACGAACAGACGGCCTTCACCGGCGGGGTGGGCATCGCCGAGGAGTGGTGCGGAGACGCCCGCAACGAGCACGAATGGCGTGACACCCACGTCCGGTTGCGCGGCCCGGCGGTCGACGGGATCGCGGCCTCCTTCGCCCAGAACTGGGCGGAGTGCCACGACCGCCTCTTCGACGAGCGCGACCGGTTCGTCGAACACCGCCCGAGCGGCAACGCGACGGTGCAGGTGGTGCGCGGCTCAGCCAGCTTCGGCTGGCAGGACATGCAGACCCTGATCAGGGTGGCGCTGGAGTCCGCGGAGGAGCGGATCCGCCTGGCCACCGCCTACTTCGCCCCGACCCCTTCTTCATCGACATGCTCTGCGGGGCGAGACGGCGGGGTGTCGAGGTCGAGATCCTGCTGCCCGGCCCGCACACCGACAAGCGGGTCTGCCAACTCGCCGGACAGCAGCACTACGAACAGCTTCTGGGATGCGGGGTCACGATCTGGCACTACCGGCCGACGATGATGCACGCCAAGATCATCACCGTCGACGGTGTCGCCGGCCTCGTCGGCTCCACGAACTTCAACCGGCGCTCGCTCGACCACGACGAGGAAGTGATGCTCGCCGTGCTCGACGAGACGTTCACCGCCCGTCTTGACGCCGACTTCGATGCCGACGTGGCCGTCAGCGACCGGATTCTCGACGCCCGCTGGCGGCGGCGATCCCCGCTGCAGCGACTCCGGGAGGGGGCGGTCACGCCGATCAGACGCTTCCTGTGACGCGCGGCCACTGCCCTCGCGATCAGCCGGCCCGCGGCGCGGGTGCGGGGCCTCGCACCTTCCGCGCTCTCCTGGGCAGGAGTGCGCGGTCTCTGTGCGCGCCGGTGCGTGGGACGTGCGGTGTCAGTGGCGACGGGCCCCGGTACGGCTGCGGAGGGCGCCGACGAGGCCCCGGACGACAGCCACCTTCGAGACGCCGTGCGGTCCACGCCCGAGCCGGGAGGGCGGTGGGGCGGGACGCCGGCGCGGCGCGATGCCGTGCCGCCGCATGACGCGGACGATCGTGGTCAGGGTTGAAGACATGAGAGCCCCTTCGGGTCGGGTACTGCACGGACGGTCCGCTTGCACCCGTTTGCCCCTTGGGGGTCGGGGCATGCCCGCTTCCGCCCGCGTGGGTCGACAAGGGCCGGCCTCTCGCCGTCCCTACCAGTCGACGTGCGCGCTGATCCATTTGGCCAGGCCGTCTTCGTCCCCTGCGGGGGGCAACTCGGACGCGCAGGTGAGAGGGGTGTAGGACAGTTGGAGGTGGGTGAGGTAGCCGTAGGGGCCGTTGTCGGACGCCGGCCCCAGAACCAGAGCATGGGTGGGTGTACGCCAGATGCGGTGGGTGAGTGCGGGCGCGGGCTCCACCACGGTCGCGGCTGACAGGATCGTCCGCTCAGGTGCTGTGCCGAGGTGTTCGGTCACTGCCGACGTCGCCTGAGCAAGGATGGCCTCGCAGTCCTCGGTGGTGCCTGGTCTGCGGCCGCTCCAGCCGGGCAACTGCTGCCAGTCGTCCATGAGGTCGTACAACCAAGGACCGTTGGTCATGTCCTCGTCGTCCGGGTCCACAGGGTAGAGCTCGCCGAAGACGAGGAAGTGCCGGGCGTCGGGACAGCCGAACGGGACATAGGCGTCGGTGCACAGGACGTGTGCGTGACCGGTGCGTATGGAGTCGCAGACCAGGTTGTGCTCCCAGCTCCATCCTCGCTGCTGCATCTCCGTGTCGAGCGCTCGGTCGTCGGGAGGTGTCGGCACGGTCGGCAGAGCTACAACCTCGGCGACCGCCGCTGCGGTCAACGGCCGATGGGCGAGGGCGTGAACGGATATTGGCATAGGCGCACTGTAGAAGCGGTACCAGGCCGTCCGAGGACGCAGACCCGCCGCCGGCTGCTTCTTGTCACCGGCATCAGGCCGACTTCTCGCAGGTAGTGACGGAAGTGCCGTGCCGGCCGGAAGCTGCTGAACTCGATGTATGGACCTCGATCGGACCGACTCTGCCGACGGGTTCACGATGCCCCGGCTCGAGCTGATCACCTTCGGCCACAGCACCGCAGATCGAGGAGCACTGGCAAAACTCCTCCGCGAAGCGGACGTTGCCGCCATCGTGGACGTGAGGACCGCTCCCGGCAGCCGCCGTGACCCGGACCTGTCACGGCAGAGGCTGGAGCGGTGGATGCCCGAAGACGAGGGCATCGCCTATAGGTGGGAGCCGCGCCTGGGCGGCTTCCGCAAACCGCTGCCCGACTCTCCCGACACGGTATGGCGCAACGAGTCGTTCCGCGGGTACGCCGCTCACACCCGCAGCCCGGAGTTCGTCGCCGCCATGGATGCCCTCGTACGCCAAGCGGGTGAGGAGCGCACCGCGGTGATGTGCAGCGAGGCAGTGTGGTGGCGATGCCACCGGCGCCTGATCGCTGACTTCGCCGTCCTGGCCCGCGGCATGCTCGTCCACCATCTGATGCACGACGGACGCCTCACTGTGCACAGCCCGACACCAGGCGTGCGCCTCCGTAGTGACGGCCTTGTCGTGTACGACGACGCCTCCTCGCCGCCGCCGTGAAGTCAGCCGCTCCCCGCCCCCGCACTGCCTCGGGCCGCGCGGCAGGAGCCCCACCACCCGAGGTCTCCGGTCCGCGCAGCGGCGCCGGACAAGGCAAAGATCGTGGGTCACGGCCGACCCGCCGCCGGTACGGTGACCTCTGTCGTGAGGACCTGGCCGCTGCCCGCCGGGACCGGTTCCGGTCCGTCGCTCCACCGGGCCGCGACCACGAACAGTGTCGTGCCGTCGGGGCCGCCGAGCGTGCAGGCGAAGCCGCCTCGGTCCAGCTCGACGGTCTGCAGGACCCGACCGCCCTCGGCGACCCGTACGCACCGCTTGCCGGGCACGTCCGCGTACCACACGGCGCCCTCGGCATCGAGGCAGATCCCGTCCGGGGTGCCGTCGCCGAGATCGGCCCACACCCGCCGGCCGGAAAGCCCGCCGTCGGCGTCGATGTCGAAGGCCGCCAGGCTGTGGCCGTAGGACTCGGCGACGACGAGGGTCGAGTCGTCGGCCGTCACCGCCATGCCGTTGGGGAAGGCGAGGCCGTCGGCCACCTGCCGAACCGTTCCGTCCGGCGTGGCCAGGGTGACGACGCCCGTCTCGTACGGCGCGCCGGCCATCATGTCGAAGCCGATGCTGTTGACGTACGCGTTCCCGCGGCCGTCCACGACGATGTCGTTCCAGCCCGGCCGCCTGCCCAGCTCGGCATGCGTGACGAGCGTCCCGTCCGGCTCACGGCGCAGCAGGAGCCCGTCGGGGGACGAGACGAGCAGCATCCGCCCGTCGGGGAGGAAGGCCGTGCACAGCGGCAGCGACTTCAGGCGCGCGATGGTCTCGCTCCGGCCGGCGAGGTCCACGGCGATCACCTCGCCTGCGGACCAGTCGGAAAAGTAGAGCCGGTCCCCGTGCCATCGGGGCGATTCCACGAGGCCGTGTCCGGTGAGCAGTGTTCGCGAAGCCATTTCCTGCCTCCGTCGTCGACCGTGTACCGGTTCTGACCGCCGGCCGACGGAAAACTCATCACCCGTGGGCGCCGAGCCGCACCACGAACCGCCGTCGGCGCCGCATCCGGACCAAGAACGAGGTGCGGCCTGCGTGGTCCTCGCCCCCGGAGCGACGCTCTCCGAGGCGGAGCTGATCGCCCGGTGCGAGGAGGAGATGGCGGGCTACAAGTACCCTCGCCTGGCGGAATTCTTCGATGTCCTGCCCACCAACGCCACCGGCAAGATCCACAAGCCAACGCCACCGGCAAGATCCACAAGCGCGAGCTCGGGGAGGCCGGTGCGGCCGCCCGCACCGCCGTCGCCGGGTGACGGGCAGCACAACCGCTGGAGGTCGGCCGAATCAGCGCGGGGAGGGTTCATCCGGCCGGCCGAACGCGGTCCGCCGCTCCGGTAGCGGGACCCGGAAGGAGCGCCTTTGCTGGACTGGCGGCGGGTCTCCGCCGCTCGCGAACCACCCGCGGAGTCCTCTCTCAGGAGATCCGTATGGAACCCCAGCCGAGCCGGCCGGACCGATCACACGGCATCCCCTCTCCGGAGGGGGAACGGACTGGGGTGACGGACCTCGAGCGCCGTATCGCGGAGCTGGAGAGCGGCAGGAGGCCGCGCCGTCACCGGTGGCGCTCGGTCCTGTCGGCCGTGCTGGTGGTCCTCGCCGCGTTGCTGTCCGTTCTGTCGACCGTCGCGGTGCGGGCCGACAGCATGGTGGAGGACGCCGGCCGATATGTCGACACCGTCGCACCACCGGCCCAGGACCCCGCGGTGCGGACAGCGGTGACGGACCGGGCAACGACGGCGATCCTCACCCGGATCGACGCGAAGGCACTGGTGGCCGAACTGTCCGCGGCAGCAAAGCAGGAAGGAGCGCCTCCCGCTGTCGCCAATCTGATCGGTGAACTCGACGGCCCTCTCGAGAGTGCCCTCAAGGAGCTGGTGAGCAGCACGGTTCGCCGGATCGTGTCGAGTCAGGCGTTGGACACCCTGTGGCGCGAGGCCGACCGTGCCGCGCACACGTCGTTGGACGAAGCGCTCACGGGCAACGGCAGCGGTGCCGTGACCTTGAAGGGCGATCAGGTGGCCGTGCTGTGGATCGTGGCCGCGGTACTGACCGCCTTCGCCGTGCGGGAGTTCCTCGACGACCCCGGCACCGGGGACGGGGCCGGGCGGCAGCACGGCGAGAGGGAGACACGCCCCTCATGAGCACGCCACAGGAAAGTGGCCGGAGCCGGTTGCTACGCCCTGACCGTCTGCGTCTGCTGCTGTCACTCCTGCGTTCCGCGATCGTGGTGGCCGTGACCACCACGGCGTACTACCTGCTCCCCCTCGACCGTGATCCCGACCGGAACACCACCGTGGTTCTCGCCCTGGGCCTGCTGGGAATCGGCGTACTGCTCGCCCTGCAAGCCGTCAGCATCGCCGCCTCGTCGTACCCCCGTTTGCGTGCCGTCGAGGCGCTGACCACAGCCGTCCCCCTCTTTCTGCTGCTGTTCTCGGCCACTTATCTCCTGTACGCACAGGAGCAGGGAGCGCACTCCTTCTCCGAACCGCTCGACAAGACCGACGCCTTGTACTTCACGGTGACCGTCTTCGCCACCGTCGGCTTCGGTGACATCGTGCCCGTCTCGGAGACCGCGCGAGTGCTGACCACGCTTCAGATGGTCGCCGACCTCATCCTGGTGGGCCTGATCGCGAAGGTCATGGTGGGTGCGGTACGGCTCGGGCTCGAGCGACGCCGGTCCTCCTCCGCTCCGGAGCGGCGTGAACCATGACTCTTTCGTCCCGCGTCCGGAAGGACTGACCCATGGCGGCGCCGAAGGCCCCCTCCCCACAGCCCGCGGAGCCCGACGAGGCCGACGAGGCCGACCGGCTGCGGGATCTCCTGCGCACGCCCGGCTACCGCAAAGTCCTGGTCTTCAGTGCTCTGATCGGCATCCCGATCTCGCTGGCGGCGTTCTGGTTCCTTGTCGCCCTGCACGAGCTGGAGCACGTGATGTGGGCGGACCTGCCGAAGGCATGGGGCTGGGACGTCCCCCCGGCCTGGTGGCCGCTGCCCCTGCTCGCCGTCGCCGGAGTCGTCGTGGGTCTGGTCGTGACCCGTCTGCCCGGCGCCGGCGGTCATGTTCCCGCGTCCGGCCTGCACGCGGGAGGGGCCTCGGCAGCCGCTCTTCCCGGAGTGCTCATCGCCGCGACCGCGAGCCTGCCGCTCGGTGCGGCCCTCGGCCCGGAGGCGCCACTGATCGCGCTCGGTGGTGGTCTGGCCCTGCTCTTCCGGCGTCTCGTCCGCGCCCCCGCCACCCCGGAGAGCACCGCACTGTTGGGCGCCGCCGGCGCGGCGGCGGCCATCGCCGCGATCTTCGGCAATCCGCTCATCGCCGCGGTGCTGCTGATCGAAGTGGCGGGTGTGGGCGGACCCCAACTGTTCATCGTCATGCTGCCCGCGCTTCTCTCGAGTGGCGTGGGAGGGATCGTGTTCACGGGTTTCGGACGCTGGACGGGGCTCGACACCGGCAGTCTTTCCGTCCACTTCCCGACGTCACCCCCGCGTCTCGACACCGGGGACGTGGTGTGGTCCATGGTGCTGGCGGTAGGCATCGGTGTGCTGGTCCACCTGGTGATCGCCGGAGGGCGCCTGACAGCCGCTTTCGTGGCGCGGGCGCCCTTCGTCCGGACGGTGGTCTGCGCCATCGCCGCCGGCGGCTGCGCAGCCCTTTACGCGGTCGCCACGGGCCGCTCCCCGGTGGAGGTCGCCTCGTCCGGCCAGGCCGCACTGGCCGCGTTGGCTGCCGATCCGCACAGCTGGAGTGTCGGCGCGCTGCTGGCCGTCCTGGTGTTCAAGTTCGCCGCGTACGCCCTGTGCCTCGGCAGCCTGCGGGGTGGCCTGGTGTTCCCGGTCCTCTTCCTGGGCGCGGCGGCGGGTGTGCTGCTCGCTCCGCTCCCCGGGCTCGGGGTGATCCCCGGTGTTGCCGCCGGGATGGCAGCGGCATCGGCGGCCGCGCTGCGGCTTCCGGTCAGCAGCGTGGCCCTGGTCGTCCTCGTACTCGGGAACTCCGAGACGATCCCGGTGGTGATCCTGGCGGCCGTGACGGCCTTCGTCACCACGGAACTCCTCCCGCAAGGCCCGGCGGTCACGCCGCCGCCCCCGCGCCGGAAGGCTGCGGGCGGGGCAGTTCGAGGCCCTGACGGGAGGCGGAGGAGCGTCGCTCTGTACACCGGCGCCCGCCGGCCTGAATCACGGCGGACCGCAACGGGACAGGTGACTGTCCTCGTTACAGGGGCTCCGTCCAGCCGTTCCGCACGGCGTGTGCGCCGAGCTGGATCCGGGTCCGGACCCCGGCCATGTCCATGAGATGACGCAGGCGCCGGTGCAGCGTGCGCGGTGAGAGGCCGAGCTGCGTCGCGGCTGTGAGGTCGGTGAGACCTGCCAGGAGCAGCGCGAGGATCCTGCGGTCGAGCTCCGTCGGGCCTTGCGGGCCGAACTCGACGGTGAGTGGGGACCCGCCTGCGGAGCCCGACAGTTCGAGCGGGTGGGCCGTGCGCCAGACCGTCTCGAACAGCGCGTCCAGTGCGTCCAGCAGGCCGCTGCGGTGCAGCAGCACGGCGCCCGGCTCTCCGGCCGGTGTGACCGCGAGCGGGACGAGTCCCAGGTCGGCGTCGGCCAGCACCAGTTTCATGGGGACGTGGTCGGCGACGCGCAGTTGCACACCGTTGCGCTGGGAATCGATCGCGTCCTGGATGATGCCCGGCTCCGCGAGCACGGCGCGGTCCAGTACCGCGCGGAAGAGCACTCCACGGTCGAGGGCCATGGGCTCGGCCGTGTTCTCGTCGGGAGGCAGGGCGACGAACGGTGCGGTGATGAAGGAACGGACCTGTGTCCGGGCCGCCTGCTGCACCTGGAGGAATCGATGGCGGATGGCGTCGACGCCCGTGACGACCTCGATGAGGTCGGTGATGCTCCTGCCGGTCATGGCGGCCCGGTGTTCCTCGGCGAAGGTCACCAGTGCCTGCTCGGCCATACGCAGTCCGTCCCGGCGCTGGCTGATGAGAGCGCCGAGTGCCATCGCCGGGGGCGCGGCGGTGAACCGCTCGTCCGCCGACCGTGTCGCCAGCCCCCACTCGACCAGGCGGCACAGTGCCTTGTCGACGTGGGCCTGCGACACGGCGACCACGTCCGAGAGGTGGACCGCGGTGGAGTTCGGCTGTCCGAGCAGCGTCCGGTAGACGCGCTCGTCATCGGGTTCGAGGCCCAGAACGTCCAGCATCGGCGACCGACTCTCTTCCGCTTGCCGCAGCGGGGAGAGTATGCGCCATGGCAGCAGATCTTGAATAGTCCCTGCTGGGAGCGGGTGCGAGGGGAGCCCCGGGGAGTCGCCTCCCCGGGGCCCGACAGTGCGGCTCATCGCAGGCCGTACGCCCGGATGATCTCGTTCTTGACGCTGTATCCGCTGTCCGTCCCGGCGCCCGCACGGACGGAGAGGAAGCCACCGGGCTTCTTGGCCGTCCTGAACGCACCCGTCCAGTAACCGTCGGCGCCCTTGGTCAGGGTCACCTTCTGCCAGGTGGTGCCGTCGTCGTACGAGACGTCCAGCCGCACCTCGGTGACGGTGCCCGGCACGGTGCCGAGGTCCATCGACACCGGCTTGAGCGCGATCTTCTGGGTCGCGTTGGCCCTGACGTCGCCGTGCAGGTCCGTCTCCAGCTCGTAGTCCATGTTGAGCACCGAGAACGGCTCGAAGAAGTCCGAGTCGACGGTGTCGGACAGGAAGGTCCACTCGCTGTGGGTACGCGTCGACAGCCGGAAGACGTCACCGGGCCGCTCCACATCGAGGACGGCGCGGTAGGGCTTTTTGCCCGCCGGCACCTCCACCCACTGCATGTCACCGCTGACCGGGTTGTCGTGGATCAGCGTGTCGCCCTGGAAGATCCGCAGGTGCGACGGTGTCTCACCCCACGGCAGGTACCCGCCCAGCCGCATGCTGTCGCTGGCGGAGGCCCATGCCTGCACGTTCCAGGTCATGTAGTTCTGCCAACGGGAGTTGTACACCCCGAAGGACTCGCTCTGGGCGGGCCGGGTCGCCGGGGCGAACCAGTCCAGCCGGGTGGTGCTGCCCTTGGTGTAGGTGTTGTCGCCCGAGACCATCGACCAGGGCAGGGCTCCGTCGACGCCCTGCGTGTGGAATTCCCTCCAGACCTGACCAGGGGTCACCCACTCGGTGCGGGTGCCCGGATGCCATTCGCGGTCGGGGAAGTTGAACGACGGGCTGAGGGTGAAGTCGGACCGGTAGCCCTCCGCCGACCGGCCGCCGGCGGCCGCGTAGTAGCGGGCGTCGATCCGGGCGAGGTCGCCCTTGGTGGGCTTGTAGACCAGGGCCCGGTCCGGCACCTGGCCGGGGTAGTCCCGGGTCAGGTCGTAGACGAACGGCGTGTGCTCGGTCTGCTTGACGGTCAGCTTGAGTTTGCCTGTCCTGGCCATCGAGATGAGGGCCTTGCCCGCGTCGCGGTGCACGGTGGCGACCGGGACGGTCGACGCGCCGACGTACTCCATCAGGGCACCGACACCGTCGTTGACCACGATCAGCGCCTTCGCGCCGGCCGCGACCGCGGCCTCGGTGCGCTCCTGCGGGGCGACCTCGTCGCTGCGCCCGACAACGACGACCTTGCCCTTGGCGTTGACCTTCTCGTACGCGGCCGCCGCGCCGTCACCTGCGTAGACGGCCTCCAGCCTGTCCGTGGCGGTGGCCGGCGCGCTGCCCGCCTGGACCAGCGTCTCGAACCGGATCCGACCGTCCGGCGTGCTCAGGCCGAGCTGCGGCTCGCCCTTGCGCCAGCGGGTGATCAGCATGAACTCGCCCTGCTTCATCGGCTCCGTCGGCGCGACGTAGACGTCGTCGTACATCGGCGGCAGCACGTACGCGCTGCGGTAGTCCATGTACGGGTCGAAGCCCTCGTAGTGGACGTTGAAGTCGACCTTGCGCTGACGGTCCTCGGTGCGCTGCGGCGCCTCGGTCTGCAGCAGGCGTGCCTTGCTCGCATCCAGCACCACATCGGCGGAGCCGTCCTTGAGCACCGTCTCCGGGTCGACCAGAACGGCCAGACCCGAGCGGTCCGCCTTCTCGCCTGCCACGTCGAGGTACCCCGCGACGGTGTAGAGGCCCGGGGCCATGCGCATGGTGGTCGAGCCGTCGACGTAGACACTCCAAGGCCAGGAGTCACCGGCCAGATTGATGCCGACCCAGCCGGCGGCGGGCTTGCCGTCCTTGCCGACCAGCTTGATGTTCAGGTCGTAGCGCTCCTCCTCCTTCAGCAGTGCCACCGAGGTGCGGGTCACCGTCTCACCCGTGCCCGCGTCGGTGCCGATCACGTAGCCGCCGTGCCGGCCGGCCGGGGCGGTCTGCGGATCGCCGGTCACCGGGACGGCGGCGGTGCCGCCGGCCGGGACGGTCACCGTGGCGGCGCCCAGCCTGAACGGGCCGTCGGTGTTCGTCAGGGCCAGGTTCAGCGTGACGTCGGCGGAACCGGTGTTGGTGAAGGTCATGTCTTCGGTCACGGGGACGTCGCTCGGCCGGTGCGGCCAGGTGTAGCTGCCGAAGAAGAGCGACCCGGAGCTGCGGACGGTGGCGCGCACGGCGGAGGCCACGTCGAGGCGGCCGGTGCCGACCTCGTACGGCGAGTACCCGTCCTCCAGGCCCTTCGCGGTGCTCGTCAGGTGTTCCTTGAGCTGCGCGCCGCTCCAGTCCGGGTGCTGCTGGGCCAGGATCGCCGCCGCGCCGGCCACGTGCGGGGTGGCCATCGAGGTACCGCTGATGGTGCGGTAGAGGCCCTCACCACCGTCGGTCATCTCCTGCGAGCGGGCCGCGGTGATGTCGACGCCCGGTGCCGAGATGTCCGGCTTCATGCCGCCGGAGTGGGCGAGCGGGCCGGTGCTGGAGAAGGACGCGAGCCGGTCCTGCTTGTCCGTGGCGGCCACGGTCAGCGCCGATGCGGCCGCGCCCGGAGCGGAGATGCTCTCGGGGCCCGAGTTTCCGGCGGCGATGACGAACAGCGTGCCGTACTGCGCGGAGAGCGCGTCGACCGTCTGCGACATCGGGTCGCTGCCGTCCGTGGGGTAGGAGTCACCGAGGCTCATGTTGACGATGTCCGCACCGGACTCGGCGGCCCACTGCATGCCGGCCATGACCCAGGAGTCCTGGCCGTAGCCCTCCGCGCCGCCGAGCACCTTGCCGACGAACAGGTCGGCACCGGGCGCGACACCCTTGTTGTCGCCTCCGGAGGCCGCGCCCGAACCGACGATCGTGCCGGCGACATGGGAACCGTGCCCGTTGACGTCGGTGACGCCCTCACCCGGCACGAAGCTCTGCGTGCCGTCGATCAGGCCGGCGAAGTCGGGGTGGTTGACGTCGATGCCGGTGTCGAGCACCGCGACCTTGACGCCCTTGCCGTTGTAGCCGGCCGCCCATGCCTCGGGCGCTCCGATCAGCGGCACGCTCTCGTTCAGGCTGGCCTTCACGCGGCCGTCGAGCCACAGTTTCGCCACGCCCGCACCCAGTGTCTCACTGCCCTGTGGCGCGACGGTGGTCCAGAAAGTGCGGGTCTGCCGCTTGTCCGTGGTGAGCGCGGCACCGTGGATGCCCTTGAGCTTGCGGGTCAGCTTGCTGCCCCGGGGGGCCGTCGGCTCGACGGCCGCGCGGGACTTCGGCCGGGTGTACGCCGCGATCAGCGGTACGGCGGCCGACTTCGCATCGTCGTACCCCATTTCGATCAGGTCGGTGACGTTGAACAGCCGCCGGTCCAGCTTGTCCGTTCCCAGCAGCGGCACCGCCTCGTCCGGGATGACGAACAAGTCGCCCTTGATCTCCTGGAGTTTCACGCCGCCGACGGCGCTGTCCGGCCGGTCGACCTCGGCCATCTGCTTGCCGTCGGCCGTCGTGGTGACCGTGACGACGTCGCCGGTGACAAGGGTGACCTTGTGAGTCCCCGAGGGCTTGGCGGTGACGGGGGGCTTGCTCGGAGCGGCTTGTGCGGGTCCCTGCAGAACGGCGAGACCCGAGGCCAGCAGCGGCACCGCGGTGGCTGCTGCGAACAGCTTCCGGCGTCTGCGCCGGAAGGCGGAATCTTGGGAGGGGGAGTGCATGCCATGGGTCTATCTACCGGTGACTGCTGTCGTGAAGGCCTCATGGTGGCAAGTCCTCGCCATGGCAGATGCTTGTCAGCCGCGAACCGGGCATTCCGGCTGGAAAGGCGCCGTAGGGAGGCGGGTTGGGCAACCTGGTGTCACCTGGACACGGTTCCTCGGTCCACGCCGAGCCCTGGAGGTGGTGCGGCGTCGACCGCGTGCCACCGGCGGGCGGAGGTGGCCGGAAGCACAGACGGAAGGCCACCGCAACACGGGCCGTCCGGTCCCGTCGACATGCGGCCGGGGGCGACGGGGGCCAGATTGAACATATCCGACCCATCGGACGAGACGTGCCGGCGGGGAGGCCGGACAACACGGAGGAGCCTGGCATGACGACCCACGCGAGTGCGCCTGGCCGGCGCAACGAAACGCACAGCAGTGGTTGGCTGGTGTTCGCCGCCGTCATCATGATCTTCAGCGGCATCATGACGCTGCTCGGGGGTATCTCGGCGATCGCCAAGGACGACGTGTTCGTGGCCACCAGTAACTACGTCTACAAGCTCAACCTCACCGGCTGGGGCTGGATCCACCTCATCCTGGGCGTTCTGATCGCGCTCACCGGCGTAGCCCTGTTCACGGGGGCCACGTGGGCCAGGGTCGTCGGCGTGGGGCTGGCCGGCCTCAGCATGATCGCCAACTTCATGTGGCTCCCGTACACACCGTGGTGGGCGCTGTTGTTCATCGCGATCGACGCCCTCGTCATCTGGGGGTTGTGCGTCGCGCCCCGTCCGATGAGGGACTGACGTCCGGCGCCCGTGGCACACGCAGCAGTGACGGGGACCCTGGCCTGGTGCTCGTCGTCTGCGCCTCCGGGTCGGGCAGGTCGACGACGGGGGGCTGGGTGAAGGCACCCCGTACGTACGGGTGTACACGGGAGACACCCTCACGGAACCCGAACGGCGGCGTCGCGGAGTCGCCGTGGACGCGATGTCCTGCCCGCCGGACGCCTTTCGTAGCGGCACCGATCCCACCGTCCTGGAGCCGGGGGCGAGGCATGTGCTCCGGTGGGGCCTGAGCCATTGGGAGTAACTCGTGACGCCGTCCCTGGAGCCCCCGGTACCACCCGGTATGACCGCGCACGGATTCCGGGCGCTGTACGAGCGGCTGAGGAGCCAGGCGGCGGCAGACCCGACGGTGGACGGCCGGTGCGGTGCGCTCCGCCGTCTCACACCGGAGCGGGTGGCAGCGGCCGCCGCCGAAGTCCGCCTCGGACACACGGTGTCGCTGGCGGCTCCGATCGAGACCGAACCGGGGCCCGACTCCCCCGAGCCCGCGACGCACCGCATGACCGGGCCCGGGCCGCGCGACCTCGGCTCCGACGGACTCCACTTCGCCACCGACCGCTTCGCCATGAACGTGCACGGGGACGCGGACAGTCACCTCGACGCCCTCTGCCACGTGGTGTTCGACGGGGAGTTGTACGGCGGAGCGCCGGCGGGCACCGTGACGGCCGAGGGTGCCCGTACGCTCTCCGTCGACGTTCTCGAGAGCGGCATCGTCGGTAGAGGTGTACTGCTGGACATTCCCCGGCTGCGCGGGATTCCCTGGCTGGAACCGGGCGACCATGTGTCGTCGGGCGATCTGACGGCCGCCGAGGCCGCTCAGGGGGTGCATGTCGGCCCTGGTGACCTGCTGTTCGTCAGGGTGGGACATCGCCTCCGTCGTACCGACCTCGGGCCGTGGCACGCGGCCACGGCGCGGACGGGCCTTCATCCGACAGCAATGGAGTTCCTGGCCGAACGCCAGGTCGCGGTCCTGGGCGGAGACGGCAACAACGACACCGCTCCCAGCCCGGTGGAGGACATCGCCTTCCCCGTGCACGTCCTGGCGATCCAGGCCATGGGCATCCACCTCATGGACTATTTGCGGTTCGAGGACCTCGTCGAGGTCTGCGCGCGAGAAGGGCGTTGGAGCTTCCTGTGTGTGGTCGCGCCCCTGCGGCTGCCCGGAGCGACGGGGTCGCCCGTGAACCCGATCGCGGCACTGTGACCGGGAGGGCCGGCCCCCGGTCGCCACTCAGGGGAGTGGCGGATACGTTCGAAGGAGGTCCGCCCCGTTGGGCCTTCGCCCAGTGGGGCGCCAGGTGCCTGACAACAGGTCCGGGCCATGATCACAAGGACGGTGGTCGCCGTGGGCGACGCCCCTCACTACGACGTCATCATCATCGGTACCGGCGCCGGCGGAGGAACTCTCGCTCATCGCCTCGCCCCGTCGGGCAAGCGCGTCCTCCTGATCGAACGCGGCGGTTACCTGCCGCGTGAGCGGGACAACTGGGACTCGACCGCCGTGTTCGTCAAGGCCAAGTACCGGGCCCCGGAGTTCTGGCTGGACAAGCAGGGCAGCGAGTTCCCGCCCGAGGTCAACTACTACGTGGGCGGAAACACCAAGTTCTACGGCGCCGCCCTCTTCCGGCTGCGGCCCGAGGACTTCGGCGAGATCCGCCACCACGGCGGTGTCTCGCCCGCCTGGCCGATCCGGTACGAGGACCTGGAGCCGTACTACACGCAGGCCGAGCACCTCTACCTCGTCCACGGACGGCACGGCGAGGACCCCGGCGAGGGGCCGGTCAGCGCGCAGTACGCGCATCCGCCGGTGGAGCACGAGCCCCGCATCCAGCAGCTGAGCGACGACCTCGAGAAGCGGGGCCTGCACCCGTTCCATCTGCCGATCGGCGTCGATCTCCGCCAGGAGAACGGCGGGCGGCCCAGTCACGCCAGTGTGTGTATCCGGTGTGACCGCGTCGACGGCTTTCCCTGTCTGGTGCGTGCCAAGTCCGACGCCGAGGTGATCTGTGTCGAGCCGGCTCTGGAACACCCCAACATCGAGATGGTCACGGACACCCAGGTGGTCCGTCTGGAGACCGATGCCCGAGGACGCAGTGTCAGCGCGGTCGTCGGCCGTCTCGCGGACGGTTCGGAGGTCCGGTACACGGCGGACGTGGTGGTCGTCTCCTGCGGGGCGGTCAACTCGGCGGCACTGCTGCTCGCTTCGGCGAACGAGCACCACCCCCGTGGCCTCGCGAACACTTCCGACGTGGTCGGCCGCTTCTACATGCGGCACAACAACCTGGCGCTGATGGCGGTTTCCAAGGAACCCAACGACACCCGATTCCAGAAGACCCTCGCGCTCAACGACTGGTACTCCGGCGCGGACGACTGGGAATTCCCGCTCGGTGGCATCCAGATGCTGGGCAAGTCGGACGCGGAACAGATCCACGGCGAGGCCCCCCGGTGGGCCGGTGCGGTCGCACCGGACATGCCGTTCGAGGTACTGGCACACCACGCCGTCGACTTCTGGCTGTGCGGTGAGGACCTGCCACTGGCGGACAACCGGGTCACTCTCGACGGTGACGCGCGGATCCGGCTCACTCTCGACGAGAAGAACAACATCGAAGGCCTGAAGCGCCTGAGGCACAAATTGCAAGGAATGCTCGGCCACTTGGGCATGCACGAGCACCATCTGCTGTCACGCAGCATCTACCTGCACAAGGGCATGCCGATCGGTGCGACGGCGCACCAGGCGGGTACCGTGCGCTTCGGTGCCGATCCCGCCGACTCCGCGCTGGACGTGAACTGCAAGGCCCACGATCTCGACAACCTGTACGTCGTCGACACGAGCTTCTTCCCGAGCATCGGCGCGGTGAACCCGTCATTGACGGCCATCGCCAATGCCCTGCGGGTCGGCGACCACCTCTTGAGCCGGCTGGGTTGAAACCGCCGACCGTCCGCTGGTCCGTTCGGACGAAGCTGCTCGACCCAACGGCCCAGTGGCCGATTCCCGGGAGATGCCAACCGCCGCATCCACTGGTTGGGTGACTCTGCTCGGCCGCGCTGCCGCCGGGCACAGCGCAGCCGCGCAGCGAGGAGGCAGGACGGCATGGATTCCACCGTGGGAGCACCGCAGGATGTGATCCCGGCGCGTTTGCTGCACGGCCAGAAGGCGCTGGTCACCGGCGCCAATTCGGGCATCGGGAAGTCCACGGCCATCAGCCTGGGCCGGGCGGGCGCCGACGTGGTCGTGAACTACGTGACGGGTCGTGAGGCCGCCGAGGAGGTGGCCGAGGAGATCGCCTCGTTCGGGGTGAGCTCGGCGGCGTACGAAGCGGACGTGTCCCAGGAGGACCAGGTCGTCGCCATGACGGACCGGATGGTCCAGGAGTTCGGGACCATCGACATCCTGGTCGCCAACGCGGGAATGCAGCGTGACGCCCGGTTCACGGACATGACGCTCGCGCAATGGCAGAAGGTCATCGACGTCAATCTCACGGGTCAGTTCCTGTGTGCCCGGGAGGCTACCAAGGAGTTCCGGCGGCGGGGCGTGGTCCCCGAGGTCTCCCGATCCGCGGGGAAGATCATCTGCATGAGTTCGGTGCACCAGCTCATCCCCTGGGCGGGTCACGTGAACTACGCGTCGTCCAAGGGCGGTGTGCAGATGATGATGCAGACCCTGGCCCAGGAGCTCGCGCCGGAGAAGATCCGCGTGAACGCGGTCGCGCCGGGGGCGATCAAGACGCCGATCAACCGCGCGGCCTGGGAGACGGCCGAGGCACGGGAGGAGCTCCTGAAGCTGATCCCGTACGACCGGATCGGTGACCCCGAGGACATCGCCCGCGCAGTGGTCGCCCTCGCCTCCGACCTCATGGACTACGTGGTGGGAACCACCCTGTACGTCGACGGTGGCATGACGCTCTTCCCGGGCTTCGCCACCGGCGGATGACCTTCTCCCGGCCACTCACGACCACGAACGACGAAGGCACGCATGCCCACCTCGCTCCACCTGTTGGCGGATGCCCCGGCCCAACTCCTGCCGGCCCGGGAACTCATGACCTTCACTCTGGCCTCCCACATCATCCTGGTGCCCCTGGGCGTGGCCTTCCCCTTCATCACCCTGGTCATGCACTACCGCGGGCTGCGCCGCAACGACGCCACGGCGGGGGAACGGAACGCGGCCGGCGGCCCCGGTGGCTCATCGATCACGCCATGGCTCCCGTCCAGGAGGTGAACAACGTCTGGCTGATCTTCGTGCTCGTCATCATGTGGACCGGCTTCCCGATCCTGTTCCAGACCGTGTTCTCCGCGATGTGGCTCCCCTCCGCGCTGGCCGTCATGGGCATGGTCCTGCGCGGCGCCGGCTTCGCGTTCCGCAAGCCCTCCCGGCGGCTCGTCGACCGGCGGCTGTACGGTGCGGTGTTCGCCGTGGCCTCGGTCGTCACGCCGTTCTTCCTCGGTGCTGCCGTCGGCGGGGTCGCCTCGGAACGGGTCGCTGGACACCCACTGTGAGCTCGAAGAGCTCACCGACTCCGAACTGCGAAGAGAAGGCGGCACCGCCGGTGAGGGTGCGGCACACGACAGCTGATCCCCTGCTCGCACCCGAGCCGGACACCCCCTCACGCCCGGACTCCGACGAAGGAAGCCGCTGTGACCGACGACGAGATCCTTCTCGGACTCGCCCTGACGGTGGTGCTCGCCACCGGCTCGCAGATCCTGGCGAACAAGCTGCGCGTCCCCGCCCTGATCATCCTGCTTCCGGTCGGGTTCGCCGCCGGCGCGACGACGGACGTCATCCACCCGGACAAACTGCTGGGGCCGGCCTTCTCGGGCCTGGTGTCGCTGTCCGTCGCGGTGATCCTCTACGACGCCGGTCTGGGACTCGACCTGCGCAAGCTCGCCCGCCGAACGCGCGGGATCGTGGGCAGGCTGCTCGTGTACGGCGTGCTGCTCACCTTCCTCGTCACCGGGGCCGTGGCACCGGCGATGTTCGACATGCCCCTGCGCGTGGCAGCGATGCTCGGCATGATCCTCGTCGTCTCGGGGCCCACGGTCGTGGGGCCGTTGCTCGACTTCGTGCGGCCGAGCGACAAGGTACGGCGCGTCCTGATGTGGGAGGGGACGCTGACCGACCCGATCGGCGCCATCCTCGGCGCGCTCACCTTCCACGCGGTGGCCTCGTCACACCAGATCGACATCGGCCGGGGGTACCAGCTGGGCCAGTTCGCCCTCAGCCTTGCCTTCGGGCTGGCCGGCGGGGCCGTGGGAACGGCGCTGCTGTGGTTCACTCTGCGCACCCTTCGGCTCGGCGAGACGCTGGGTACGCTGGCGCAACTCGCCATCGTGATCGGCGTGTCGGCGGTCTGCGACGTCGTGCGGGACGACACGGGGCTCATCGCCGCGATCGTGGCGGGACTGGCCGTCGCCAACATCCGCGGCTTCGACATGCCCGCGCGCCGGCCCTTCTTCGAGACCCTGGTCCAACTGATCATCGGACTGCTGTTCATCTCCATCTCCTCCACGGTCACCCCTGCGTCCCTGGTGCCGGTGCTCCTTCCCGCGCTCGGCCTGATCGCGATCCTCGTCCTCGTGGTCCGACCGATCGTGGCCTTCGCCGCTGCGGCGCGCACGGACCTCTCACGGAGGGAGCGCGCCTTCGTCGGGTGGATGGACCCGCGCGGCATCGTCGCGGCGGCGACGGCGTCGGCCTTCTCCGCCGGCCTGGCCGAACGGGGAGTGACGGGGGCGGCGAAGATCCTTCCGATCACCTTCCTGGTGATCGTGGGAACCGTGCTCCTCTACGCGCTGACGGCAGCGCCCGTGGCCAGACGCCTGGGCGTGGTCAAGACAGCGGGCACGCGCGTTCTTCTCGTGGGGGGCGAGCCGTGGGTGGTCGATCTGGGCAGGGCCCTGAGGTCCGCCGGCCTCGACGTGCTGATGTGGGCGGGACGCGAGGAGGCGCGAGAAAGGATCCAGGGAGCGGGCCTCGAGCTGGCACAGGGCGATCTACTGGCCACGGCCATCAACCCCGGGGCTCGTCTGGAGGGCGTGACGGCCGTCTTCCTGGCCACCGACGACGACGACTTCAATGCGCTCGGCTCGATCATGATGCGGGACAACGTGGAGGGGCCCGTATACCGGGTGGGGCCACCGCACGACAGCCACGGCGTGGTCGCTCCGTACACCGGCGGCGACATCCTCTTCGGCCGTTCCCTCGTCCGGCACACCCTCGCGGAGCGCTACGAGCGCGGCGCCCGGTTCGTGGTGCAGCCGGCTACGGCCCCGCTGCCCCAGGAGCACGACGTGCTCTTCGTGGTGCGGGGGGACCAGCGCCTGGAGCCGGTCGCAGAGACGCAGAAGATCACTCCGCAGGAAGGGGACACCGTCGTCCTCCTCGGGCCCGCAACGGACACGGCCCTGCGCTGAGGACTCGCGCGGCGGGCTCCGGGGCTCACACTCCCTTTGCCTCCCTAGAGCATGCCATCCAAGGTGATCGCCGCGTCGATCAGGGCCAAGTGCGTGAAGGCCTGGGGGAAGTTCCCCAGCTGCCGCCCCGTCAGGTCGATCTCCTCGGAGTACAGGCCGAGGTGGTTGGCATACGTGAGCATCTTCTCCAGCACCAGCCTGGCCATGTCGGTGCGTCCGGCGCGTGCGAGGGCGTCGACGTACATGAACGTGCACAGGGAGAAGGTCCCCTCGGAGCCGCGCAACCCGTCGGGGGACGCCTCGGGGTTGTAGCGGTAGACGAGGCTGTCGCTGACCAGTTCCTGGTCCATCGCTTGAAGGCTCGACTTCCACATCGGATCGTCCGGTGTGATGAAGCCGACCGTCGGCATGCGAAGCAGCGACGAGTCGAGCACGTCGTCCCCGTAGTGCTGTACGAATGCCTGCTTGTTCGGGTCCCAGCCCTTGCTGAGCACCTGTTCATAGATCGCGTCCCGCGCGTCGACCCAGCGTCCGCGCGCCGCGGGACGGCCGTCGTCGTCGGCGATCCGCAGGGCACGGTCGAAAGCCACCCAGGACATGACGCGACCGTAGGTGAAGTCCTTCCGGCCTCCGCGGGTCTCCCACAGCCCTTCGCCCGGCTGGTCCCAGTGGTCGACGAGCCAGTCGAGCAGCGTGTGGAGCGCTTTCCAGCCTCCGTGGTCGAGGTGCATCCCGTGCTGGTGCGCGAAGTAGATGCTGTCGAGGGCCTCGCCGTAGATGTCCAGTTGCAGCTGGCTCGCCGCTCCGTTGCCGATGCGGACGGGGGCGGAGCCGCAGTAGCCCTCCCAGTGCTCCAGGGTCTCCTCGACCAGGTCCGCGGAGCCGTCGACCCGGTACATGATGTTCAACGGCCCGGTACCGTTTCCGACGCCGGCCTCTTCCTTGACCCGGTCGTGCAGCCACCCGATGAAGGCGGCCGCCTCTTCCTTGAATCCCAGGCCCAGCAGGGCGTACACGGAGAACGAAGCGTCACGGATCCAGGTGAACCGGTAGTCCCAGTTGCGCTCTCCGCCCAGTTGCTCGGGCAGTCCCGCCGTGGGGGCGGCGACCAGCGCGCCGGTCGGCGCGTAGGTCATGAGCTTCAGCGTCACGGCCGAACGTTCCACCGCCTCCCGCCAGCGGCCGGAGTAGGTGGACTGCCTCAGCCAGGAACGCCAGAAGCGGACCGTCTCGTCGAAGAGCCGCTCGAACTCCTCCACGCGGACCTCGTGCGCAGGCCCTCCGGGGGACGACTCCAAGACCATGCCACGCTGCTGTCCCGCCCGCAGAGTCAGCGAGAAGCGCAGGTCTTTGTCACCCGAGAGGGCGTTCAACAGCCGCTCGTCGTGCGGCTCACGGACGGGGTGGACGGCCAGGTGCATGTCCTCCGAGGTGAACAGGGCCCCGTGCTCCGAGATGTGCAGTTCGTGCGGCTTACGGCCGTAGTCGAAGCGGGGAGCGATCTCTCCCTCGAACGTCATGCTGCCGCGGACACAGCGCAGCATGCGGACGAGACGGTGCCGGTCGGTGGCGGTCGTGCCGGTCACCGGCATGAAGTCGACGACCTCCCCCGCCCCGTCCTCGGTCATGAAGCGCGTCACGAGAACGGCGGTGTCGGGGTGGTAGAGCTGCTTGGTCGTGAACGTGTCCGCAGCCGGCCGTACGGTGAAGTGGCCGCCCTTCCGCCGGTCCAGCAGTGCGCCGAAGACGCTGGGTGAATCGAACCGCGGACAGCAGAACCAGTCGATCGTCGCATCGGTCGTGACGAGGGCCGCGGTCTGCAGATCACCGATGAGGCCGTGGTCCTCGATCAGGGGATAGTCGTCCATCGTGGACCCCTTTCAGCCCCGGTCGACCACACTCGGGGCACCGTCACGCCGCGGGCGGAGTGGACCGGGCGGCACCCGATCAGCTTAGGCCGACGGCATGCTTCCGTCCTGGCAAGGAGTCGCACAAGGTGACGGCGGTGCCGCCGGTGCGCCGGTGCGGCGGTGCGGCGGTGCGGCGGTGCGGCGGTGCGCCGGCGCGGGAACCGCCCTACCGTGAGGTGGTGGCGGTCCCGCCGAGGGAGCCCGTCGTCTCGTGGGTCTCTGGAGCACCTGACTCCTCCGGGTGAAGGGGACGGGGCATGGGTGTCATGACGTCCTGGGCCGCCGGATTCAGGTTGCGGCAATACGCCAAGGCGAGCCTGTGGATCGTGCCGATGCTCGGTCTCGTTGTCGGCGCCCTGCTCGCCGAGCTCGCCCTGGCTGCCGACAGCGCCGATTGGCCGCCGAGCGGCTGGCACTATTCCGCCACGACGGCGAGCGGCGTGCTCACCGCCGTCGTGGGCGCGATGGTGGCGCTGCTCGGGTTCGTCGTCACCATCGGCGTGCTGGTGGTGCAGCAGGCCACGGGAACCCTCTCCCCCCGGTACATGCGCCTCTGGTACCGGGACCGGTTGCAGAAGTCGGTCCTCGCGACGTTCACGGGGACGTTCGCGTTCGCCTTCTCCCTGCTGCGCAGCGTCGAAGCCGAATCGGTCCCCGATCTCGGAGTCACCCTGGCCGGCATGGCGGTGGCCGTCAGCCTCGTGCTCCTGCTGATCTACCTGAACCGGTTCACCCACAGTCTCCGACCGGTCGCGATCGCGGAGCTGGTCGAGGCCATGGGAGAGGCGGTGTTCACGAGCGGCGCCGCGGCGATCCGGGGCGCCGCTCCCCGCGGAGCCGAAGCCGTGCCGTGCCGTCCGACGGTCCGGTGACGCTCATCCGTACCGTACGGGGCGGCGCCGTCCAGGCCTTCGACGTGCGTGGTCTGGTCGCTAAAGCCGCGCGCCACGACTGCGTCTTCGTCATGACCCGGCTGATCGGAGACTTCGTAGCGCCCGGCACCGTGCTCGTCGAGGTCCACGGCGGCACGTCGAACTCGGCCTCGGAAAGCACCCCTTGCCGCGCCCGTCGACCGGCCTGGCGGCGCGAGACGCGGTTGGAGACGGCGGTGGCGGTACCGGAGACGACCGCAGTGCGGGCGACCCCGCGAAGTAGACCAGGCATGACAGGTTCCTTGTCGTCGGGCGGGCGTCGGCCGTCAGGAGGCGGATCCGGCCTCGACGGCCTCCAGTGCCGCCATGAGGTCCTCATGCGGGATTCTTCCGTTGGCCACCATCCGTGTTCCGCTGCGGCGCAGAGCCGCTGCCAGCGGCGCGGGGGGCGGGTTACGTCGATGTCGATGTCCACATCCCGGAGACCGGGCGCGCTTCCGCCTCAGGTGTTCGCCAGACCTCGGCCCAGCGACAGCGACAAGACAGCTCCCTGACTGACGGCAGGTCAGGGGAGATCCACGAAACCGCTCCGAGGGCACCCCCGTTTCAGGGATGTGTGCCGTGTCACGCATGCCAGTTCGCGTCTACGTTGTGTGCATCACAGCGCAAATGTCCTTTTAGCTCCATGCTGGTGGACGGACACGGCCTCCCGGAGTGGGACCCCTCTGCGTCCCCTTGGGCTCGGTGTTCCAAATCGGCGCATGCGCACGGCATTTGTGTCCTTCCCCGTTCCCCTCCTCTCCCTCCGCGTCACCCCCCTGTTTCCCGTTTCCCCTTGGAAGGTGCTCCATCATGGCCGCTTACCTCTGCCCTCCTGCCGTGATACACGGCGAGCACGCCGTGAAGACCAGCCAGATCGTGGCGGAGGTCAGCGACCGGCACCCGCACGCAGCGTGGGCGCCGCGGATCGACGGCATCGCGGCCAGTACGGGCATCGAGACCCGCGGGTGGATGCTGCCGCTGGAGACCACCGTCGCGCCCGGCAACGTCAGCGGCTTGCGGACCATCGGCATCGAGCCGACCCAAGAGGCGCTTGTGCGCGACGGGTTCACGCAGCAGGACGTGGACCGCGTGGTCGCCGCCCTCGAGACCGTTCCCGCGCCGCAGACCGTCCAGGAGCGCACGGCGCCGGCCTGGGAGGCCGTGCAGTCCTACGGGGAGCGTGCGGCGCGGGGGGCCCTGCAAGCAGCCGGGCTGGACGCCTCGGACGTCGACTGCCTGATCACCAGTAACTCCACCACCCCGGCGCTGCCCGGACTGGACATAGCCCTGGCCAACCGGCTTCCGCTCCGCAGCGATGTGATGTTGCTGCCGGCCACGCAGTGGGCCTGCATCGCGGGGACCCGCTCCCTGGCGCTCGCGGCGGATCTCGTGGCCGCGGACCCCGATCGGGTGGTCCTGATCGTCATCGCGGAGGCGCTGAGCACGACCTACCAGCCCGCGGACGACACCCTTGAGTCTCTGATCGTCCGGTTGCTGTTCGCCGACACGGCGGTCGCCGCGGTGGTCACGGGCCGCCCGAGGCCCGAGTCGGTGCTGCGGCTGGACGCCGCCTGGCACCACACCCTGCCCGGCACCCAGGACCTGCACCGCCTGGAGACACGGGCGGACGGCACCCACTTCGTGATGGACCGGCGCGGACCGCGCGCCGTACAGGAGACCGTCACGGCAATGTGGGACTGGCTGCACGCCCGCTACCAGGACGACCCCGACTCCTGGCACCCCGACGTGCTGCTCGCCCACCCCGGGGGGACCCGGGTGCTGGAGTACATGGAGCAGACGATGCCCGACGCGTGGCCCTCGGGGCTGCTGGACTACAGCCGGGAAAGCTACACCAGCGGCAACCGCGGAGGCGCGGCCGTGTTCGACATCCTGCGGCGGGCACATGACGCCGGGCAGCAGAAGCCCGGCAATCGCGCCGTACTGTACGCGGCGGCACCCGGGCTCACCGCCACCGCCTTGGAAGGGCAGTGGCTGTAGTACGGGGTCGCGCCACCCGCACCAGAACAAGTTGCCGCGTCACCTCGCGACTTCCGCCCAGACGACCTTCCCGGTGTCCGTCCACCGCACCCCCCACCGGGTGGTGAGCCTGTGCACGACACTCAGGCCGCGACCGCCGTCGTCGAGCAGGTCACCCCGCCTCAGGCGTGGCCTGCCGTTGCCGGTGTCGCCCACCTCGCACAGCAGGCCGTTGCCGGCCCTGATCAGCCGTACCGTGATGGGACCGGCAGCGAAGCGGACCGCGTTCGTGACCAGTTCGCTGACCAGCAACACCATCTTGTCCCGGGTGTCGTCCCTGGTGCGCCACTGCCTCAGCAGCGCGAAGACCTGCGCTCGGGCGCGAGCGGGAGTGTCGTACCGGGCGGGCAGCCGCAGGGTCGCCGTGTCCCCCTTGCGGTAGCCGATCATCCGCGCGAGCAGCAGGGTCACATCATCGCGCTGGCGGGCGGGAGCCAGTACGGAGACGACGTGCCGTGCGGCCTGCTGCAGGGTGTCCCAGGGGTGCACCGTGGACACGGCGTCCGCCAGCCTGTCGATGCCCTCGTCGATCGGCAGGGCGGGATCCTCGACCAGGCCGTCGGTGTAAAGAGCGAGCATGGAGCCCGGGGGGACGACGAAGGTGTGCACGTCGAACGGTTCCCGCAGCGCGAATTCGGCGCCCAGGCCGGGGTGAGGGCGCAGCGCGAGCGGGCCCGCGTGCCCGTCCGGGGTGACCAGGACCGGGGGGAGGTGGCCTGCGCTGGACAGCACCACCTGGTGGCTGACCGGGTCGTAGAGGGCGATGCAGCAGGTCGAGCCGAGCGCGCTGTAGCCGGCCGCCAGTCCGGACTCCGCGTCGTCCAGCAGCGTCACGGTCTCGTCCAGGTGCTCCAGTACCTCGTCGGGCGCGAGCCCCGCGGACAGCAGCGCGCGGGCTTCCATACTCAGCTGGCCCATGGTTGCCGCAGCTCCCAGGCCATGCCCGACGACGTCACCGACCACCAGCGCTGTACGGCCGTCCGGCAGCGGAAAGCTGTTCACCCAGTCGCCGCCGACGCCCGCGCTGTCGGGGGTGGCGGGCTGGTAGACGCTGGCGATCTCGACGGTGTCGCCGCCGGTCCGTGGCAGGAGTCGGCGCTGCAGTGCCAGCACCTGCGTGTGCTCCCGCTGGTGCTGACGAGCCAGGTCGACGTGATGGGCGGTCCTGGCCACCAGTTCCTGCAGGTCGAACAGCTCGCTGTCACGGAAGGGGCAGTCCGCCCGCCGCCAGACCTCCGCCACGCCCAGTACGACGGGCGGCATGCCGTCCAGCACCAGTGGTATGCACGCCACACCCGCCGACCGGTCGACGGGCACGAGGGCCCGCACGACTCTAGGGCTGTCGAGTACCCGCTCGACCGCCTCCCGGTCGGGTATGACGATGGTCTGCGGAGCATCGTTCCGCAGTACCGCCTGCGCCAGGAGGCGACTCGCGTCGCTGGGGAGGTCGTCGCCCGGAGTTATGTAGCCCTCGGGCCATGCCCGGTCCGGCACCAGGGCTGCCCGCCGCAATCGGATGCGCCTCTGCACCTGCCCGGTGACTCCCTCGCCCGTCCACACGGCGAAGTCGAGGTCGACGGCGGCCACGTCTCCCCAGGCCAGCAGGGACTCCGCCAGCGACTGCGCGGTCTCACCGATGTCCAGCGAGGTGCCGATCGCGGTCTCGGCGGCGTACAGGTGCAGCCTCCTGGCCATGGCGATCACGGAGACGGTCAGGCCCTCCTCGGGCGCCGCAGCGGGCAGGATGCTCAGCGAGACCACCAGCTCCGACCCGTCGCTGCGGCGCAGGCGCTGGATCCGGGCGACGTGCGCCTCACCGGTCTC
Organism: Streptomyces sp. Tu 2975; assembly: GCF_009832925.1. Lineage (GTDB taxonomy): Bacteria > Actinomycetota > Actinomycetes > Streptomycetales > Streptomycetaceae > Streptomyces. Next base: position 7,050,490 of record NZ_CP047140.1, on the reverse strand, counting down.
CACGACCTGCCGCAGCCGCCGTGTGACCGTCGGTACGTCCCAGGGAGGCAGGAGATCGACGAACGGCTTCCCGGCCGCGGCGTCCAGACCCGCGAACACGGGGGCGTCCAGATTGCAGCGGGTGATCATCAAATCCTGGTTCAGGTTGACCGCGCCGAGAATCTGCTCCTGCTGGCCTGCTGCCGGGTTGTCGGATACGGGTTGACGCGCAGTACGGCGGCCGTACGCGTCGGCGGGACCGGCGGCCGCTCCACCGCGCGGGATATAGCGCCCCAGAGCTTGACTGACCTGGTCGAACGCCGACGAGGACGAGGGGGAGGGTGTGGAGTCCATGCGACTCCCTCAGCAATGCCCGGCGCAGCACCGGGGCTGTACTCGGACCCGTGCGAGGGGCGCAGAGATCCCTGACCGCACACCTCATTGAACAACAAGGGGGGCCGCTTCGCCCACACCGGCGAATGGCGCGGTCGTCCCGGCAGGGCCAGGACTTCCAGGCGCGGGGGACGCTCGCCGCGCTGACCGCCCGACGTGAAGCGCAGCACACCCGGGCAGACGTGCCCGGCCGCCGCGCGTACCGCAGGGTGCAGGCCGACGTGCACGCGGGATCAGAGACCTACGCCTTTGGACGAGGGCGCTCGCCGACGCCCATCCGGCGACGCCGGAGCCGTACCGCTGATGGTGCCGGCTCCCACCGGGCCGACGTCCCGCCGGGCCAGCGGGTCCGCAGGTCCGCGGGTGACGGAATCGCCGCCCCCTACGAGGCCGTCGGCGGGCGCGCCGCGGAGGACGCTGCCGCGGATGATGTCGTACCGCGGCGGCCGCCAGCACGGGAGCGAGTAGCGGCTTGCTGAGCCACTCCAGCACCGGCCGGCCCGGCGCGACACCCGTGATGTCGACAGCGGCGAGGACGGCGAACACGGCGATCAGTGGCGGCATGTCACACCTCCGCCTTCGGCGACCAGCCGGGCGGCCCGAACAGGTACCCCGCCCTGTCCCGCCAGCGCCGCGCCCGGCGTACGTCACGCCAGGTCGCGGCGTACTCGTGGAAGGCGACGCGCACCGGGTTGTAGGTGGTGATGTTCTTCGTCAGGCCGTAGACCACCCGCTCGCCCTCCGGCTCGAAGGTGCCGCAGATCCGGTCCCAGACGATGAGGATGCCGCCGTAGTTGCGGTCCAGGTAGACGTTGTTGGAGCCGTGGTGGACACGGTGGTGGGAGGGGGTGTTGAAGACCCACTCGACGGGCCGCCACAGCGTCCCGACCCGCTCGGTGTGCAGGAAGAACTGGTAGACGAGGCTGATCGACTGCTGGAGCAGGATCATCCACGGCGGGATGCCGAGCAGCGCCAGCGGCAGCCAGAAGGGCAGCGTCGTCATCGGTGTCCAGCTCTGCCGCAGGGCGGTGGACAGGTTGAAGCGGACGCTGGAGTGGTGCACCACATGACTGGCCCACAGCACCCGCACCCGGTGATGAGCGCGGTGGAAGGCGTAGTACGCCAGGTCGTCGGCGAAGAACAGCAGCACCCACGTCCATACCGAGGACGCGGACAACTGCCAGGGCGAGAGGGTGTAGAGCGCGGCGTAGGCGACGACCGCGACCGCCTTCCACGGCAGTCCGACGACCTGGCTCCCGGCGCCCATGGACATGCTGGTCACGGTGTCGCGGACCTCGTAGCCGCTCTCCTCGTCGTCCGGGAGGAACCGGTAGGACAGCGCCTCGACCACCACCAGCAGCACGAACACCGGTATCGCGTACATGACTGCGGGTATCACGTCAGCGCCCCGCCGTCCGTCGCGTCGCGGGCACGCTGCGGGAGAGCAGCTCGCGCGCCAGACGCTCGGCGGCCTCCGGTTCGCGGGCGGCGATGTGTGCCGCGAGCCGGACGTGGGCCTCGACGTCGAGGAGTTCGGCGGTCCGCAGGTCGATGGGCACGTCGGCGACGGCGAGGGTGCCGCCCACCAGGGTGTTGAACGCCAGGAGATAGGCCAGATTGCCCGAGCCCTCGACGATCAGGCGCCACCAGGCGACGTCCGCGGCCCCCAGCTCGGTCAGGTCGGGTCCGGCCAGCGCGTACCGGCCGGCGGCCTCCACCACGTCCGCGGCGGTCCGCCGGGAGCAGCGGGCGGCGCACAGCCGGGCCGCGTCGGCGCCGATGCACGCTCGCATCTCGAGGGCATCGCGAGCGAGATCGGGCAGGGCGGGTCCGGTGCCGGCCTCCGCGATCCCCACGGCGAGGTCGAGACCGGCGGTGCGCCGCCAATCGAGGACGAGGGTTCTGCCGCCGTGGCTGACTTCGACGAGCCTGGCCTGCTGCAACCGCTTGACGGCCTCCCGGACGGCATGCCGGTTCACGCCGAACTCGGCGGCCAGATCCCGCTCGGCTGTCAGGGCCGTGCCCGCCGGCAGCGAGCCGTCCAGGATTCTGTCGCGCAGCAATGCGTAGAGCTGGTCGGAGACCGCCTCACGCCGGATGGGTGCGTGCTTCATGGCGATCAGAATCGAGCACCCCCGCCCAGTGGTCAACTGGTTGGACCAGTTCAGTTGGGCGGGTACAGGCAGCGTGGAGTCGACTGCCCAGGACCGTCGAGGTCCGAGGCCGGGCCGCGCCCGGAACTGTCCTGCTTGCATGGCGGCGTCGGGCTGCGTTCTGTGATCTCGGTGCCGGCAGCTTCCTGCTCAGCGCCCTGTGCCTGGCGCTCATCCGGCTCGTCCCTGCCGAGGCGTCCACTGACACCCTGATCGGCGCCGCCCCCTCCGCACCGGAGACGGCGCCGACAACCGGTCCCCCAGCCTTCGACGAGCGGCCTGGAACATGTCCGGTTCGGCGGCCACCCGGCCGTCAAGGCCGGCCGTAGCCGTCGGTGATGGCCTCGGCCAGGGCCGCTATGGGCGGCCATGACCACTGACCGGCACGCGCCAGCAGGGAACTGCGACGCATGCCGGCCAGCGGGTCCAACGGCCGGAACGCGACGTCCGTCCGATGCCGTTCGATTCCCGACCGGGCCAGCAGTGCCACCCCTAGCCCCGCTCCCACCAAGCTGTTGACCAGGTGCAGGCTGTCCACGCGGTGGGCGATCCGGGGAACGAAACCGGCGATCGCGCACACCCGGTGCACCAGTTCGTCGTCATCGGTGCCGCGCGAGTTGGCGATCCAGCCCGTTTCTGCGAACTCGGCGAGTTCGGACACGGCGACGGGCCGGCCGGCGGCCTGGAGGCCGGCGGGGACGGCGAGGTAGAGCGGCTGCTCCTCGAACGGGCGGGCGCTCAGCTCGGGCGGCACCGCCCGCGGCACCAGGCTGTAGTCGTACACCACACCCAGATCGATGCCCCCTGAGCGCAGCAGGGCCGCCGTGTGCTCCGGCTCGTGTTCGTGCACCTCCACGGTGACCCGTGGATACCGCTGCCTCAGGCGCGCCAGCGCGGGCAGCACCACCGGCTCGACCGCCGTGTAGAAGCTCGCCAATCGCACGCGCCCGACCGGCTCCGTTGTTCCACGCAGTTCCGCCTGGGCTTCCTCCACCGCTGCGAGGATGCCCACCGCGTGGTCGACCAGACGCTCGCCTGCGGGTGTCAACTGCACCCGGCGGCCGTCCGGGGTCAGCAGCCGCACACCGACTTCCTGTTCCAGGACGGCCAGATGTTTGGACACGGCCGATGTCCCGTAACCGGTACTCGCGGCCACCGCCGCCATGGTGCCGAGCCGGTGCAGCTCCACCAGCAGACGCAGCCGCCCCAGGTCGGGCAGGTTCTCTGTGCCGTAGTCCCCAGTCATGCACACCATCGTCCACCAACAGTGGCCGGTCGATCCACTTTCAGCCCGTGGACAGAAACATAACGTCCCCGCTCCAATGGGCCGGTGACCGCCACCGACGCATCCGCCACAACCGCCCCGACCGCCACCGTCTCCGCCCCGCCGGAAACCGGCTCCACGCCGGCCCCGCGCCGTCTGCCGGGGCCGGCCCTCGTCCTCGTCGCCATGGTCGTTCTGCACACCGGCAGCGCCCTGGCGACGGAGCTGTTCCACTCCCTCGGCCCTGCCGGGACGACCTGGCTACGGCTGACCTTCGCCGCGCTCCTCCTCATCGTGTTCACCGGCAGGGGCCTGTGGCGGACGCTGCGAGCCACCCCTCGCGGCGATCTTCTGGTCACCGGCTTGCTGGGCGTGGTCAGTGCCGGGATGATGCTGTTCTTCTCAGAAGCGGCCGCGCGTCTTCCGCTGGGCACCGCCACCGCGCTGGAATTCCTGGGGCCGCTCGCCGTCGCGGTCGTCGCGTCCCGCCGGCGCAAGGACCTGGTCTGGTTGGGGCTCGCCGCAGCCGGCGTGGTCCTCCTGACCTCGCCGTGGACCGGATCCACAAGTCTGCCCGGTGTCCTCTTCGGCCTGGGCTCGGCGGCCTGCTGGGCGTTCTACGTCATCGGCACCGCGCACGTCGGAAGCCGCTTCTCCGCCCCGCACGCGCTGGCCGTGTCCCTGGCGGTAGCCGCGGTCGTCGCCGCACCGTTCGGCGCACCGGACGCCCTGGCGGACCTCACCCTGCAGACGGCCGCCGCTGCGGCGGGTATCGCCGTGCTCATGCCGCTGGTGCCGTTCCTGTTGGAGATGAAGGCGCTCCAGCGCATCGGCAAGACCACGTACGGCACGCTCGCCGGTCTGGAACCCGCCGTCAGCCTGCTGGCCGGCATGGTCCTCATCGCGCAGACACCCGCGATCCTGCAGGTGGCCGGCACCGCATTGGTCGTCACCGCCGGTATCGGCGCGACCCGGGCCGAGTCCCGGCGCTGAGTGGGTCGCCCCGCGAAGAGCACCGCACGGCACGGCAAGAGCGACCCCACGACACCGTGCCCCACGCCGAGGCGGCGTCCTCGGCGTACGGGCGGGCTTCTCCCTCTGCACAATGGACAAACAGGACGTCCTGCCCTCGCCCCGCCTCCCGCGGGCGCGCCAAGGGTCGGCGCCGTGCACGAGAAAGGGGACAGTCACGTGCCGTCAGACCGGTCGGAGGACGAACAGGGCCCCACGCCGGTCCGGTCCGAGCACGGGACACTGCTGGAGCACATCCCGGTCGCCGTCTTCGGCATGGATGAGCACGACCGGATCTGCTACTGGGGCCCCGGCGCGAAGGACCTCTTCGGACACGACTCCGCCTCCGCGCTGTCCCGGCCCGCCGGCATGCTTTTCCCCGAGCCGCCCCACGGGGAACCGCCCGCGTCCACGCGGCTGGGTGAGCGTGGCAGGACACTCGGGTACTGGCGGGTCCGGCATCCGGCTCGGCACCGGGACGGCACGGTCTTCCCGTGCGGCTTCCGGGCCTTCCCCGTGACCGGCACCGGACCGGGTTCCGTCGTCATGGTCCTGGCGAGCCGCGGCGATGAGCTCGACCGCGTGAAGACCAACCTGGCCTTCCTCGACGCCCTCTTCGAGACCTGCCCCATCGGCCTGGTCATGCTCGACGAGGATCTTCGGTACGTCCACCTCAATCATGCGCTCGCCGAGATGGACGGTCTTCCTATCCAGGAGCACCTCGGCCGGCGCATGGACGAGGTCATGCTCACCAGCGACGGAGGGGAGTATCTGCGGATGCTCCGCGAAGTCGCCGCCGGCGGCCCGCCCGTCGTGGGCGCCCTGGTCGGTCTGCGCACCGCGGGCCGTCCGGACCGCGACCAGGTGCGGTCGGTAAGTCTGTTTCCGTTGAGTCAGGCAGGCGACACGCGGCCCGGAGTGGGCGGGCTGCTGGTGGACGTGACCGACCGCGAACAGGCCATCGTCGAGGCGACGGCGACCCGGCAGAGGCTGGCGCTGCTCGACCGCGCCACGGCCGGCATCGGCACCACCCTGGACGTGGAGGTGACCGCCCGAGAAGTCGTCGAGGCCGCGGTACCGGACTTCGCCGACGCCTGCGTCGTCGAAGTCGTGCAGTGGATGGACGAGCCCGAGGTGTTCCACCCGAACCTGCCGCTGGTCACCCACAGAATCGCCTCAGGAACGGTCCTGCCGCCGCCCGCCACCGATCTCGTGAGCGGTCTCGAGACGGTGACCTACCCGCCGGGCTCCAGCATCCACCGGATGCTGGACACGGGCAGGCCCGTCTCCGTCGCGGTGAATGCCGACTTCGTCACCAGCACAGTGATGCACCAGGACCGGGCCCAACTCCTGATCGACAGTGGTCTGGAGCGCATCCTCCTCGCCCCCCTCGTCGCCCGGGGCACGGTCCAAGGCGTCATCATGTTCGGCCGCTCCGCCGCCCGCCCGCCCTTCACGGAGCAGGACCTCACTCTCGCCGGGGAGCTCGCCTCCCGTGCCGCCCTGTGTCTCGACAACGCACGGCTCTACAGCCGGGTCCAGCACATCGCACTCACCCTCCAACGCGCGCTGCTGCCCACCGCCCTCGCGGCCAGCCCCTACGTCGAAGTCGCCCACCGCTACGTACCGGGCAGCCACATCACCGAGGTCGGCGGCGACTGGTACGACGTGATCAACCTGCCGGACGACCGCGTCGCACTCGTCGTCGGCGACGTCATGGGACACGGAGTGCCCGCCGCCGCGGCCATGGGCCGGCTGCGCATCACCGCCAAGGCACTCGCCAGGAGCAACCAGGAACCGGACACTCTCCTCGGCGAACTGGACGCCTGCGCCCAGGAGGCGGGCATCGAACTGGCGACCTGCCTCTACATCCTCTACGACCCGGCGACCGGCCACGCCCGCATCTCCAACGCCGGCCACCCGCCGCCGCTCGTGCGCCATCCGGACGGCACGGTCAGGACGATCAGCGATGTGCTGGGAATCCCTCTCGGGGTCGGCGGTCTTCCTTTCGGGACGACCGACATCGACCTGCCCGACGGTGCCGTTCTCGCCCTCTACACCGACGGCCTCATCGAAGCCCGCGGCCAGGACATCGAGGACGGCATGACCGCGGCTCGCAACGAACTGCGACGGGCACCGGCCGATCTGGAGGAAGCGGCGGACACCATCCTGTCCCGTCTGCGGCCCGACCCTCCCGATGACGACACGGTGCTCGTCCTCGCACGCGTGCACCGCCGGCACGCTCCCGACGGCAGCACCACCCCAGGAACGACTCCATGACTCCTGCCACAGTCGACACGCCGGCACGGCCCCGCGAGATCCACTTGACGGCGGCTGAGGACAGGGCCGTTGGGGCGGACCCGGAGGGGGAACTCTGCGACGAGCCCGAGAACACGGGGCCATTCCGGAGAGCGCGGCATCATCCCCCGCGAGAGCCGGCCACAGATGTCCGGCGTAGGCCTACGCGGCCAGTGTCTCGTCGTTTGGGGAGACACTTGTACGACCGGCGTACTGCGCCAGCAATGTGTCTGCCTTGAGCAAAGCCTCCTCCGCAGTGCGGGCGCCGGTCATGACGCACAGCGTGTACGTGGTGTCCTCAAGCACCCTGCTGGTGCGGCCGGTGGGCCACACATCGTGTTCGATGCGCGCCTGAGCGAACCGGGCCAGCACCGCACGCAGTTCCTTCTCCGCCGGAAGGATCATGGTGAAACCTCTCCCCTCACAAGCCCCGCCCGCGGCACGGTCGACCGATCGCGAGGAAGTGACTGTCCCCTGGAATCTGACGGCCACGGTTCACGACCGGGCAGCGTCAAGCACAACTTTGAATGCCTGCATCGAGGTCCTAGCAGGCAGCGGCCTCTTCCACCGTCGCCCGTACCTTCAGGACGGTGTCGACTCCGGTGATTCGCAGAAGACGCCGCAGTTGTTGCGTCGGCGCAGCCACGCGTAGGTCGGCCGCCTGATGGGTGCGGATCAACAGATTCAGCAGCGTCGAGTCCGCGAAGGTGATGCCGGAGGCGTCCAGAACCATCCTCGGGTGCTCCTTGGCCGCCGTGTCCAAGGCGTCCGCCAGGGGCGTGATCGAGTGCATGTCGAAGTCGCCTCGTGCGCCGACGACCCAGGCGCCGCACCATTCGTACTGCACGACCGTGGCCTGGTCCAGGACCTGCAGCCGACTCCCGTCGGCGTATTCGCCCGCGCGCCCTGTGACCGCTTCATTCAGAGACACCCTCGGACCCCTCCTGTGACTCCCACACTGATCCCGTCATTCATTGCGCGAAAAGTATGTCATGTATTCGGTGTCCGGCAAAGCCGGTCCGTAGAATGCTGTGCATGGTTGAAGTGCCTGAATCTCACACCGGATGGACGTTCGTCACGAACCACGCGCGCGTGCTGGCGGCCATTGCCGACAACCCGAACGTCCGGATCCGCGACATCGCCGCCCACTGCCGGCTCACCGAGCGCGCCGTCCAGCGGATCATCTCCGACCTCGAGCAGGACGGTTACCTCTCTCACACCCGCGACGGGCGCAGCAACACCTACCGGATCGAGCCGGACAAGGTGCTACGTCACCCGGCGGAAGCGGGCCTGACCGTGGCCTCCCTGCTCTCCCTGCTCGTACAGGACGAGACTGACCGCGCAAGGCCCGGCAGCCGGCCGTCCGGCTTCGCCGGTACCAGCGGCGCGCGGTAGCGGCAGATCCGACGCCGATCGCGGCACCTGCCTTCGATCGGCACAACCGACCATGCCGGAGGGGAGGGCCGCTTCGACCTGCCCAGGTATCGCAGCCCTCCTGGACCTGCGCGTGTCCGCCCACCTGGACAGCCTCGAGTTTTCCGCCCCGCCTCCGCCCGTTGCGGCCCGCCCCACGATTCCGGGAGATCGGCCACAGCAATGACGCGGCACTCCAAGCGATCGGGCGGCGGCAACTCGCGTGGGACATGGCCGCCCCTGGAGGAGACGCGGGCGCGGAGGATGGCGCCTCACCGGCTGGTGTCTGTTGTGCGGTCACCGGGGTGGCTCAACCTGCTGGCATTCGGCAGCTTTGAACATGCTCTGTACCTGTCGCTGTGCTTAACGTCATCGAGGTTCCAGCTGTCATGTCTGTGCCGTCTGGTTCCCGCGCTGCCCGGACAGGCCGGGCCGGCGTGTTGTCGGCTGGAGGAGGTCTTCATGACGGGTGTTGACGTGGACGAGCGCCGGCGGGGTGCGTGTGGCCCCGGGGAGGATGGTGCGCGAGAGCGCCGACGAACGGCGTCGTGGCGGGCGCGGACACAGGCGCTGCTGGCCGGGGCTGTCGTGGTCTTGGCCGGTCTGACCCTGCCCGTCGCAGCGGCCGCACCTGCCGCTGCCGATCCCGGCAGCCGGTCAGGCGAGTGCGACGCCGCCTATGTCCCCAACTTCAGCGACGACACGGTGTCGGTGATCGGCACCGACGACAACACCGTCATCGCCACCGTCCCCGTCGGCGACGCCCCCTTCGATGTGGCGGTGGCCCCATCCTGCTCCTTCGTCTACATCACCAACTTCGGCGCGGACACGGTGTCGGTGATCGACGCCGACGACAACACCGTCATCGCCACCGTCCCCGTCGGCACCGGCCCCACCGGCGTGGCGGTGACCCCCGACGGTGACCGCGTCTACGTGGCCAACTTCAGCGCCAACACGGTGTCGGTGATCGACGCCGACGACAACACCGTCGTCGCCACCGTCCCCGTCGGCACCGGCCCCTCCGGCGTGGCAGTGAGCCCCGACGGTGACCGCGTCTATGTCGCCAACGGCGAGGAGGACACGGTGTCGGTGATCGACACCGACGACAACACCGTCGTCGCCACCATCCCGGTCGGCGACAGGCCCAACGGTGTAGCGGTGGCTCCGGACGGTGACCGCGTCTACGTGGCCAACCAGAACGAGGACACGGTGTCCGTGATCGACACCGACGACAACACCGTCGTCGCCACCATCCCCGTAGGTGACGCCCCCGTCGGTGTGGCGGTGACCCCGGACGGGGACCGCGTCCACGTCACCAACCTCGCCGACGACACGGTGTCCGTGATCGACACCGACGACAACACCGTCGTCGCCACCGTCCTCGCCGGCGACGCCCCCATCGCTGTGGCGGTGACCCCGGACGGAAACCGCGCCTACGTGGCCAACGGTGACGACAACACGGTTTCGGTGATCGACACGGACGACAACACGGTCGTCGCCACCGTCCCCGTCGGCCTCAGCCCCAACGGTGTAGCGGTGGGGACGGAAGCGGACAAGGACAAGTGCCGCTGTCACCACGGGGACGGAAAGGAAGAGTGCCGCTGCCCACCTGACCGCAAGAACGACGGTGACCGCGCCGGCGTCTCTCCTTGAGCCTCTTCCCGACGTCGTGATCCCAGAATTCCCAGCCCGACGTCGAACACCGGAAGGCCCCTGCGCCACACGGCCCCGACACACCGCCCCCGGCTGTGTGTCGGGGCCGTCCACGTTCTTGCGGAGCCGCACTTCGGCTCCGTGTGTCCGCGATCGTCGCGGACACCGACCGCCTCTCCTTCACAAAGCTGCGTGCCGGCGAACTGCGCTCGCTCCAACCCGTCCCCGGGGGATGAACCGGAGCGAGGACACCTCCGCAAGGGCAGTCCGTCATGGCCGGGATCGGTCCTTGGTCGCGTCCGTCCAGAAGAGCAACGTGCCTCTCTGGTCGGCTCCGCGGACGGTTCCGACCTGCGGCCCGCCCCGGACATCCCGAGGCAGGGTCCGGCGATCGTGAACGGGTGACTTGCGAGTACGCCTACGGTACGGAAAGTCTTCGCCGCAGGTTCTCCGTGTCGTCCGGCCGCCGGCCGGAACGCAGCCAGCTGATTCACAGGTACGTCAGCTGCCGGTCACCGGGGACAGCCACGCCCCATGGCGCACGATCAAGAGGGCTCCGGACCACCGCTCTCACGGAATGTGCGCCAGAACCTCGTTCTGGATCACGCAGTTAAAGGCCGTGATCTTCTGAGCTGAGCTCAGGGCCGCTGTCGGAACGGGGCGAGCGTGGCGCGCACGAGGTCGGCGGCGCCCCAGTCGGGGGCGAACTGGGCGATCACGGCCAGGTGTTGGCGTAGCTGGAGGATCGGCATCCGTTCGCGCCAGTCGCGGTCGAGCCCGGTCAGCTCGGCGTACAGCCCGAAGAACACATGCGCCTCGGGCGGCGGCGCTGTCGTCCAGAGGTGGGCCAGGTCGACCTCGGCCCACGTGTACGACACGGCCGGGTCGATCAGCGCGGGCCGCCCGCCGGGGGTGGCCATGACGTTCAGCGCCCACAGGTCGCCGTGCGTCAGGCACGCGGGTCTGACCGGCAGCAGTTCGAGCAGCCGGTCGCACAGCCGCTCCAGCGCCGCCCTGTCCGCGGCGTCCAGCGCCTCGTGGACACGACGCTCGCCGAGCCAGCGCAGCAGACGGTGCTGGGCGAAGAACTCGAACCCGTCTTCGTCCCAGGTGTTGACCTGTCGACGACGGCCCAGCCAGTTGTCCCGGTGCCACCCGAATCGGGGGTACCGCGTGGTGGTGTGCAGGTGGGCGAGGGCATGCGCGAGCTGCTCCCAGACGGCCTCGGTGCCCGGGCGCGGCTGCAGCACGGACAGCACGAGCAGGTCGCGGTCCACGAGGATGATCTCGGGCGTGGCGATGCCGCCCGCCTCGCGCAGCACGGTGAGCCCTTCGGCCTCCGCGGCGAAGGCGTCGTCCGACGGTGGCTCGCCGAACGCCTTGACGAACACCGACGTGCCGTCAACCCGGCGCGCGAGCCCCGCGGTCGCGGCGAGGCCTCCGGTGGCCGGCTCGACCGCGACGACATCGGTCAGGTCGGCCGCGTGCAGGCGTTCGAGCAGGAGGGACGTCGCCTGTGTCACGGGTCGCCGAGGCGGCGCCGAGGGGGGCGATGGAGGCTCTCATGCGGCGTGCTCCGGCATCGTCGAGGGGGCGGCCGAGGTGGCAAGGACCTTGCGGGTGACGCGTTCGGCGATGGCCGCGACCAGGGTCCGGGGGCGGCGGGGTGTCAGGTGTGCGGTCAGGGCGTTGCCGAATCCGGGGGCGACATAGCCGCGGTCGCGCTCCAGCGCGCGCAGCGCGGCGCGTACGACGGGCTCCGGGGTGGTCATGGAGCCGGTGACAGCCGCCCGGCGGGTGCCGATGGTGTCGAAGAAGGCGGTCTCGACCGGGCCGGGGCACAAGGTGAGCACGCGGATGCCCCGCCGGCGGTACTCCTGACGCAGGGCGAGGCCGAAGTTCAGCACGAAGGCCTTGGCCGCACCGTAGACGGCGAAGTACGGGGACGGCTGGAAGGCGGCGTTGGACGCGACGTTGACGACCGAGCCGCGGCCGCGCTCCAGCATGCCGGGCAGGAGCTCATGGGTGAGGTCGACGAGTGCGACGACATTGACCATCAGCTGGTCGTGGTCGCGGGCCACGGGTATTTCCTCGAAGCGGCCGCAGGTCCCGAAGCCGGCGTTGTTGACGAGCAGGTCGACGCTCAGACCACGGGCGGCCAGCCGGTCGGCGACGCGGCGGGCCGCGTCCGGCTCGGCGAGGTCCTGGACCAGCACATGCGCGCGGACGCCGTGTTCGGCGATCAGGCGCTCGGCAAGGGCGGCAAGCCGGTCGCCGGATCGCGCCACCAGGACCACATCGTGCCCCTGGGCGGCGAGCTGCGCGGCGAACTCCGCGCCGAGGCCGGACGACGCTCCGGTGATAAGGGCGGTGCTGTGCACGACTTCCTCCTTCAGTCGAGGGCAACTGGCATGAGCATGTATCAGTACTCTCATTAACCGCAACAGATATGATGCGTTTAGAACCGAGATCGCGTCACGGATGTATGGTGTTCCCGGACAAGTGGGCCAACAGGGGGCGTGATGGGTGAGACAGCGGGACGATCGCTACGGGCGGACGCGGAACGCAGCGTGCGCGCGATCCTGGAAGCGGCCGAGCGGGTGCTCGCCGAAGATCCCGGCGCTTCCATGGAGCAGATCGCAGCAGCCGCGGGAGTGGCCCGCACGACGATCCACCGGCGGTTCGCCAACCGGCAGGCGCTGATCGAGGCGTTGGCATCATCCGCCGCCCGCCAGCTCGCCCGCGCGGTGGACGACGGCAGGCCGGACACCGCGCCGCCGCTGGTGGCGATGCACCGGATCACGGCCAACGTGCTCCAGGTCAAGAGCGCCTGGGCGTTCGCCCTGGAGCTGCCGGCCGACCCGGCCGGCGAGGCCGCCGTCCTCCATCAGGACATCACCCGCAGCTGCATCGCCGTGCTGAAGCGGGCCCAGGAGGACAAGCTCATCGACGAAGCGGCCGACCTCGACTGGGTCCGCCGGGTCTACTACGCCCTCATCGGGGAATCCCTGCACGGCAACGCTGACGGCGCCGACCCGGACACCCTCGCCACCCGCATCATCGACACCCTGCTGCACGGCGCCGGCCCACGCGCCTGAGCCGCGAGCTGCATTCAGGAGTCGCAGTGGACCGTCTTGCCGCTGACATGGGGGCGGACGGCGGCGCGTGCGCAGTACCGGCGCGGGGCTGCGTCGGCGGGATGCCCGCTCCGGCCGCAGGCCTGCCGGAGCCGACGGCGCCCGCGCTCAGGCGACGACGGCTTTGACCAGGCCCACCACGCCTTCGTCCGGCGCATCGGGAAGCGGAGCGTACCCCTGCCCCTGGTACAGGGTGAGGTTGCGATGGCTGGCGGCACCGGTGGACAGGACGATACGCCGGCATCCCTCCCCGGCCGACTCGGCCCGGCGCAGCAGCCACCGGCCCACGCCGAGTCCCCACAGGTCGGGGGCGACGGCGAGCCGCCCGACGTGCAGGTCGGCGCCGTCGCGACGCGTGCGGACCATCCCGAGCAGCCGCCCGTCCCGCCACAGTCCCGTCGTATGCCAGTCGGCCAGCCAGGTGCGCACCTCGTCCGGCGACTCGCGGAGCGCCGGGATCGCCAGGGTGTCGTTGGCGAGCGCCTCCTCCATCCAGCAGCAGCGCTGCAACACCGTCACCTCGGGGGCGTCGTCCGGGCCGAGACGCCGCGCGTACGAGCCGGGGAGCGGGCCCGCCACGGAGTCCGCGCGTCCGTGCTCACGCAGCGGGGCCAGCGCCCGTGAGACCCGTACCAGTTCCGACAGCAGACCTTCGGCCGCGTCAGCATGGCGCGCCGCGGGGGCGAAACGGTCGTCGTGCATCGCCTCCGCGATCCGTATGGCGACGGTCGCACCCAGGGGGACAAGGCGCAGGGTGGTCACCACCTGCTTGGCGTGCTGGACCGCGCGGGTGCCGGCCGAGGTGTGGCCGTAGCTGACGAAGCCGACCGGCTTCCAGGCCCATTCCGGGCCCAGGTAGTCGAGTGCGTTCTTCAGGGTCGCCGGCATTCCGTAGTTGTACTCCGGCGTCACGAAGACGAAGCCGTCCGCCCCGTCGACGATCCGGCTCCAGCGGCGGGCGTGTTCGTGATCGTGGACGCCGGTCGACGGGTGCTCCTCCTCGTCCAGGAAGGGCAGGCCCAGATCGCCGATGGCCAGGGGCACGAGGTCCGCGTCGAACATGTCGGCGCTCGCCGCGAGCGTCTCGGTCAGCCACTCGCCGACGGCGGGGCCGAGCGCGCCGGGGCGAGTGCTGCAGACCAGTACGACGACGCGAAGGCGTTTCGTTGTCATGGAAACGAAAGTAGCCGGTAGATTGATTACATGTCAACGAATGAGACGGACCCTCCGGTCCGCTGGCTCGCGACCGACGAGGAGCGCGTCTGGCGGGCGTACCTCCGCATGGTGACCGCGGTGCAGGCCCGCACCGCGCAGGACCTGGCCGCGCACGGGTTGTCCGACCCCGACTACGAGGTGCTCAGCACCTTGTCCGAGCGCACCGACGGCACCAGCACGCTGCGCGAGCAGGCCGCCAAGATGGGGTGGTCACGAAGCCGTCTGTCCCGCCACGCCACCCGTATGGAGGCGCGCGGACTCATCCGGCGGGCACCGGACCCCGCCGACGGAAGGGGCTGCTTCCTGGTCCTCACCGAGACGGGATGGGACACGCTCCGGGAAGCCGCCCCGACCCATGTCGCGTCCGTGCGACGGCACTTCGTCGACCGGCTCGACCCCGGGGAACTCGCGGCGCTCGGGCGCATCGCGGAGAAGATCGCCGACGGCCGGTAGGCGTCCCCGTCGCCGAGGCGACCTGCCGACCGTGCACCGACGGCGGCAAGCGCGCCTCGCTTGGCGTTCGCCACGGCACCACCCCCGGGACAGAGTGGCGAGCATCCGCTCGAGGGCCGGCCCCGGTGGCTCAGTCGGCGTGGTCCCCCGTCACGGGGGCGGCTGGGCCATGCCATTCGAGGAGTGTCCCGCGAAAGCGTTCGCCCGCGAGGGTGAGGCGGGCCCCGTGCCGTGAGGCCGGGGCGGTCCGGCGACCGTAACGTCCCGGTATGAAACCCAGGTCGGGGCGGGCGCTGACATTCATCATGGTTCTGCTCACGGTGACGACGGGGATGATCGAGGCGGTCTCGTTCCTCGCACTCGGTCCGGTCTTCGCGGCCGTTCAGACCG
Source organism: Streptomyces sp. Tu 2975 (assembly GCF_009832925.1). Lineage (GTDB taxonomy): Bacteria > Actinomycetota > Actinomycetes > Streptomycetales > Streptomycetaceae > Streptomyces. The sequence goes on along the minus strand of NZ_CP047140.1, from coordinate 7,035,131 downwards.
GCAGTCTGCTGCTGCTCGGGTTCGCTGTCGCCGGGACGGCCGGCATCTCGATCACCGCGACGGCGGCTTCCCTGGCGGGCTTCGCAGTGGGGGCGGTCGGCGGCTCACGGGCGGAGTCGGCGATCGACGGCCGGGGTCGGCGCTGGTTCACCGCCGCCCTGGTCGGGGAGGGCCTCCTGCTCGGCGCGTCGGCATTCGTGATCTGGCGCATCGGCATCGAGCGCCCCGGCGGCCCCGTGGACGGGCGTCACCTCGCGGTGATCGCCATGGTTGCCTGCGCGATGGGTGTGCGTAACGTGACGGCCTTGCGGGTGAAGGTGCCGGGCGTCTCCACGACGGTGGTGACCACGGCCCTGACCGGACTGCTCGTCGTGCTCCATCCGCTGGCGGCCGACAGCCGGGTCGGCTCCGGCGCCGGGGCGGAGTTGCGTCGTTTCTCTTCGGTCCTCGCCATGTTGTCCGGCGCCCTGTTCGGCGCATGGCTGCTGGACAGGTCGGTCCGTCCGGCAGTGGTACTGGCCGTCCCGGCCGGGCTCGTCCTCGCCCTTGGCCTGGCGCTGTCGGCGCTGCCAAGGGAGCGGACGTCGGTGCCGGGGTGAGGGCGACCGGCAGAGCCCGTAGGGGTCCGGGGGCCGTGCTCTGCCCGCGGACGTTCACTTGACGGAAGGGCCGAGAACTCCGACGCGGTGTCGGAGTGTGGTGTGGGAGTCGCCGTCGACTTTCTGTGGCCGGGAAACCGCGCGCCCATGTGTGGAGGTGGCCTTCGAGAGGGAACGCAGGCGGTGCGCGGGCAGGAGTGTGGTCAGTTCGTACCGGCATTTCCGTGCGACGCGGCAGGACGCGGCGTTGTCCACCTGGTGCAGGAGTTCAAGTCGCTCCAGCCCCTCTCCAAGTGCTCAGGCACCGAGCTTGCCGACTGCGTCGCGCAACGACGCTGCCACCCGCGCCACGTCCTCCCGGGCGGGTGACGGCGTGCCCAGCCGGTCCACGAGCTCCGCTCGCGACACAAGCACTGCTGCGCCGTGAAAGGCGTCGCTGTCGAGCGCGGCCCGGTCGACCACCTGCGCCGTCCCCTCCACCAGCACCAGAGCGGCGTCGTCCTCGGAAGCATCCAACAGCTCTTGGACGACCGCTTCGTCGATCACTGCGACTCCCTTCTCCTGTAGTGCGCTCGAGTCAGAGGCCCGGGCGCGTGACCCGGGTCCCAGGCGCTCTTCAGTCTTTGCCCATGGCCCCGCGGACGGCGTCCTTCGTACGGTCCATGAGCGCGGCGACCGGTCCCAGCGCCACGTTGGCGGCGCCCGACTCCACCCCCGGGTGCGGACGGGTGGGGGCCATGGCCTCGGCTGCTTTGACGGCCTTGGCCATCGCGGCGAGCTGCTTGGCGTCGGTGCTGCGGCGGATGTGGGCGAACTCGTAGCGTTCCTCGGCCCGCGCGTGCTGCTGGACGTCCGTCCGCAGCTGCACGAGACGAGGCATGAACTGCGGGTCGTCGGTGTCGACGTCGTCGAGCTGGACCAGGATCTCCTTGGCCGCCTTCTCCTCGGCAAGGCGGTCCTCGACGACCTGCTCACCGCCCGGGATGCTCCTGCGGGCGAAGGGATGGACGACCTCCTCCTCCGCCGTCTCGTGCACGGCGAGCAGACGCACCAGACGGTGGAATGCGTCGCGGCGTTCCTGACCTGTCGTGGCCTCGACCTCGTCGAAGAGATTGCGGATGTCGCCGTGCTGTCGCATCAGCAGCGCCACGACATCAGTGTCCTGGCCGTGGTCGTCACCGGCCTGAGGGGTCTGGCGTTCGGACATGGACCGTTCCCTCACTTCTCGCGCATCGCGGGGTCGGGGTGCTCGCCTTCGGACTGCACGCGGTACTCGCGGCCGAACATGGCGTCATGCTCGGCCATGACCCGCTCACTCGGCGGCTCCTCGCCGCCGTGGATCTGCTCCTGCATCTGTTCGAACCGCTCGTGCGCCTCGCGCACATAGCCGGCGCCCAGAGTCGTCAGGTCCATCTGCGTGTCCAGCAGTTCCCGCAGATACGCCTTGTTCGGCTCGAAGGTGAGCACGTTCGGCAGCTCCGGGGCCAGGATCTCCGCGGGGTCGCGTCCGTCGTGGCGGCGCATCAGGTCACAGGCGGTGTGCAGGTGCTCGAGCTCCATGTTCAGGTGCAGCTCCCAGATCGCCTTGACCTTGGCGTCGCTCTCCTGCTCCATGAAGGAGTGGTACAGATAGCACTCGTTGTACTCGTGGTTGACGAGCTGCTCCCACCATGTCTCCCCCGGGTCCACGAGGGACTCGTAGTGGGTGACGTGCTCCTCCTCGATCAGGCCGATCTCCTGATACAGCTGGCGGGCGATCGGCTCCATGTAGGTGGGGCCCGTGTTCATGTAGAAGTTCATCGTCTGCTGCTCCGCCGACAGAACGGTCAATGCGTGCAGCTTCGACAGCGGATCGGTGGCGTTCCTGTCGTAAGGATCACGCACGTTGTCCACCGGGTTCCGGTGGTGGTACTTCGTCGGCCGGCCCGGCATGACCTCGGTCAGCCCGTCCACGATCGACTCCGCCTTGCGGTGCTCGATCATCTCGTACAGGTTCGCGTACCGGTACAGATGGTCGAAGTCCTCCAGCACACCGAACTGGTACGCCTGCTTCAGATACGGGTCCGGCTCCATCCTCGCGATCCACGCCGTAAGGTCCACCGCCACCTGCTCATAGGCGATCGTCGTCTCCAGCACCGACGACACCCCGGGCAGCAACCAGTTCACCACCTTCTGCTGCTGCGCCTCGATGTACCGCACCCGCGCCAGCTGCCGCTTGATCTCCGCATCGGGGCAGTGCCGGGCGAGCTGGTGGCTGAACATGATCGCCTCCACCTCGATGCCGTTCATCGTGATGATCCGGCAACGGGTGTACGGGTCACAGCGGTCCGGGTCGATAGGCGGCACGTCCAGCTCACGCCAACTGCGCAACTGCCGGTCCAGCGGGATACCCCGCTGCTCGAGCGGATTGAAGGCCATGCGAAAGGCTCCTCGAAGTGGGTGTGCGCGACTGAGTACCCCAGCCCGGCGGCGAATCACTCCACCTTCACGAGGGGCATCCCACCCCATGCTTTGCCCCCACCATGCCCTCCGCCACAGCCCACGCCTCAACGGCCGTACGCGTCCCCGTCCGGAGGAACAGACGCCTGCCGGGCCGTTCCAGACACCGCGCGGGCGAAACCGTCCGCGCCGTCGCCGACCCGCTGGCCCGCTGGCCCGTGCAGTCGAGTGAGCGGCAGGCGCGGGACCGGTCGGACGGATACCGAAGGGCTGTTGCCGCCGCGCCGATTGTGCGTTGTCAGACGAGGGACACGGCGGCCAGGGCGACGAAGGAGCCGGCGAAGACCACCGCGTTGCGGAGGTATGCCTGAGCGCGCACCCAGCGGGGAAAGGCGTCCTCGGCTGCCCGGAGGAAGGGTGCGACCTCGACACGGGCCAGCTCCGGGTCGCCCTTGCGGCGGAATGCGGCCTCCACGGACTGCACCGCGGTGACGTTGCTGTAGACGATTGCGGCGTTCATCAGCACCACCAGTGAGGAGAAGATCCAGGTCAGCAGTTGGGCCTGCCCGGCGCCGGCGAAGTTCAGGGCGGCGATGACGGTCATCACCGCGGCGACGGCCGCCGGGGCAGCGGTCTCGTGGCCGCCGGCGTCGAACCGGAGCCTGTTCTCCTCCAGCACCTCCGGGCGAACGTTCTGACGGCGGAGCTCGGTGACTGCGGCGGCCTTGGCGGCGGGGCCGAAGCGGTGGCGGACCAGCGGGATGCTGAGGAACGCGGCAGCGACCGACAACTGCATGACGGCGGCAAGGGTGTTCATGAGGATTCCCTTCGACTTGCACTTAGTTCAACTGCTCGACGGAGTGACGATAGACCGCGACTTGAACACCGTGCAAGGCTTTTCTTGAACATTGTGCAAGTCGGCGCCTATCCTGAGGCCATGCCGCGTGACACCCTCACCCGAGACCAGATCGTCCGCACCGCTGTCGAGCTCCTGGACGCCGAAGGCCTGGAAGGCCTGAACATGCGAGCCTTGGGCAAACGGCTCGACTCCGCCGCCACAGCCGTGTACTGGCACGTACAGAACAAGGACAACCTCGTCCTCCTCGCCACCGACCAGGTGTGGGGTGAACTCGCGCTGCCCGAGCCGGATATGGCCGACTGGCGCACCGCGGCTACGGCCATGGCCGCCGACCTGTACCGGATGTTCACCCGGCACCCCTGGCTGGTGCAGGTCTTTGCCGCGCACGTCGTCTACGGCGAGGGCAAGGCCCGCCACGACGACCACAGCCTCGCCCTCTACGAGGCCGCCGGCTTCACCGGCGCCCACGCCGACCAGGCCGCCGCCGCTGTCTTCACCTACGTCCTCGGCAACGCGGCCGGCGCCGCCGCGACCGCCTCCCTGACCCGGAAACTCGACGAGAAGGGCACCACCGCCGAAGAGCAGTTCAAAGACGCCATGGCCAAGGCCCGGGAGATCGCCGAACGATACCCGCGCCTACGCGCCCGCTTGGACACCCCAGCAGCGGCCGACTACGCCGCCTCTCCGGACAGGACATTCGAGTTCGGCCTCCAAGCACTGCTCGACGGGCTGGAACGCCTACGCGCCGGAACCTGACCCGACCCCACTCGCCCAGCCAGCGCTGCCGCATGGATCACATGCCGATACCGGATTCGCCGAAGCTCCTTGGGGTGGTGAGCCGTTCGGGATCGAAGGCACGAGCAGAACGAGGAGACCCCGGCCCCCGATGAGGAGGCACTCGAAGGCCGGGCCCCGAGCCGCCTGCCGACCTCCCCACGCACGCCGCGATCGGTGGAGGGAATCCAGTGCCCGCCCGATCCCCTATCCGGCAGGGGACATCAGAAGGCCCGGATTCCGCCCATCATGTGCGACTACGGCCGCCCCGGTGATTCCTTGTGCAAAACGCGGCCCGACCGAGGCACCCGGGGCGGTCCGGCACCGCCTGGCTGCGTCAGCGCCGCAGCAGTTGCTTCATCCGCTTGCCCTCGGGGGACTCGGCGAGGGTGTCCCAGAGCTTCTTCGAGCTGGTGGAGGTGTAGACACCGGGCGCACCCTGCTCACCGCAGCCCTCGCCGTACGACACGATGCCGATCTGGTACGTACGGCCCGCGACCTTGCGAAACAGCGGTCCGCCGCTGTCGCCCTGGCAGGAGTCCTTGCCCTCGACGCCCGCGCAGACGTTGACGGCCTTGTTGTAGCCCGGGTACGTCGCCGTGCACTCGGCGTGCGAGAGCAGCGGCACCTTCACGCCGCGCAGCCGGTCGGGGAAGCTGGGCACCTCGGTGTCGGTGTTGCCCCAGCCGATGACCGTCGCCTCCGCGCCGGGGCGAAGCAGGGCATCGGTGCCGGCAGTCGGCATCTTCACGGCGGCGGTGCCGGTGACCGGCTTGGCCAGCTCCAGCAGCGCCAGGTCGTACGCCTCGTCCCCCTTGACGTAGCGGGGGTGCGAGACGATGCTCCGCACGTTGCGCAGCTGCCCCTGGCGCTTGTCGGACAGCACGGTCCGGCCGACCGTGACCTCGAGTTGCTTCGGCTTGGTGCCCGTCACACAGTGCGCGGCCGTCAGCACAACGGTGTCGCTGACCAGGCTGCCGCCGCAGAACTGGCGATCGGCAGGGCTCTTGGAGCCCTTGCTCAGCAGGGCCGCCATCCAGGGGTGGGCGCCATTGGACTGCTCCACCCCACCGATGATCCTGACGCCGGGCCTCGTCCGCTCCTCGCCGGGTGCGGTCTGCGCCGTGGCCGTGGTGCCGGCCGATCCGACAAGGGCCAGCGCCGCGCCCGCCACCAGCCCGGCGGAGGTTATCCGGCGAAGGCGGTGGCGGCTCGGGGAAACACTCATGGGGGTTGGTCTCCACTTCTGACTACGGACGCCGAAGGGCCTGCCTCGCAAGGTCGTTGACCCGTCGGCACTGTCGAGTCATCAGAGGGGGAAACCTCGCGGGAGGTTCACTCGAATCCGGGGGTTTTCCGGTTCCGGGCCCTCGGATCGGCGGGCTGGCGGTGCCGGCAGATCACCGCCCCGTTGTCGGTCGTCGTCCCGTGGACCGGGCCTGCCGCACATGGCTCAGCGTTTGCCGCGCCAGCGGCCCGGCAGAGCGGCCCGGCGGGCGGTCACTGCCAGAAGCGGCCGTGTGCCGGGCAGGTCCGGCCGGTCCCGCTCAGGTGATGTGCCGGTGCCAGCCGGTCTAGCGGGCCTGTTCCCGTCCACGCAGAGCGACGTCCGTCGGCTGTGCGCGCGTCGTGTGTCCGTGCCCGCTCCCGCGGGGGATTCGCGGCGATCTCCTCGGCCCTACAGCGGGACGTGGATGTCGAGGACGGGTCCGACGGCACTCGGGGCGATGCGTCCAAACTCGCCAGGACGTGGAGCATCGGCACGTTCTGCGCAGCGACCGCCGCGGTCAAGGTGTGGTGGCCCGCCCGGCGGGCCACGTCGGCGGCGTGTGCGGCCAGGGCGGTGCCCAGCCCCTTGCACTGCCAGGCGTCCTCAACCAGAACGGCGAGCTCGCCCACCCCTTGCCGGTCGGTGCGCATCACGTTGGTCATGGCGATGATGTGGTCCATGCGCTGGGCCGGGGTGGTCACCAACGTGGTGCCGCGCGCAGAGTCGGACAGCAGGCGCCATCCGGCGGGCGAGAGCTGGGGTTTGCCGGCGTGGTAGCGCAGGGCTCGGCTGCCTGGCGAGCAGCGGCGATGCAGTGCCTGGACCGGTTCGAGATCGGCGGGTGTCACTTCGCGGGTCTTGGTGGCGGTGCCGTTGGTCAACGTGATCGGGTGCGCGGTGTCTTGGCCGACGTCGGGCATGCGATGGTCTCCTGGCGATGGCATACGTGACGGGCGTGCGGGCGGACCTCTCGTCGGATGTCCGCTTCGGCACACAAGCAGTCTTTTGCCACTGCCCGCCCGGCTCAAGGGGGGTTTACGCCAAGGCGATTACGTTTCGCATTTGACACGTGACTCAAAGGAGTCGGCGGGACCAGGAAGGCGCAGGTGACTGTCAACGCTCACCATGCGGTTCCCTCGCCGAGCGTCCGTTGGCGGCGACCGGGGGAAAGCCCGGCTGGATCATCCACCGGGCACGACGGGGACCCGTCCTTGCGGACGCGCCCGAACTGCAAGGTACGCCGGGTGCACGACTCCTTCCTCACCGCGGGACATGTCCCAGGGCCGCCAGGACCGAGAAGTTCGACGACCGATTCACTCCGCACGCCTTCGCCCGGCCCGCTGCAGACTCAGCGCGACTTCGACCGCACCTGAGCCGCTCTTACAGTGCCGCGGCCGCTCGAGTACACACCGCTGCGCCGCTGCCTGCTGCGCCTGTCCTCAGAGCTGCTGTGGCAACCGTTCTGAGGGAGGTGCCGGCCGAACGGGTAAGGCCAAGCGGGTCACGTCACCTTCTCAGCGCAGTTGCTCGGCCAGTCCGACGATGATGCCCTCCGGGCCGCGGACGTAGCAGAGCAGATAGCTGTCCTCGAACCGGGCGATCTCGCCGACGAGTTCGGCGCCGTGAGGGCGTAGGCGGGCAACGGTGCCCTCGAGGTCGTCGACGGCGAACATGACGCGGTGCGTGCCCAGAATGTTGTGCGGCCGGTTGCGCGCCCCGGCGCTGATCACCGCGGGGCTGCGGTACTTCGCCAGCTCGAGCCGGCTGTGACCGTCCGGGGTCCGGACCATCGCGATGTCACAGTGGACGCCCTCGAGTCCGGTGCACTGGTCGGCGACGGGGCCCTCGACCTCCGCCCTGCCCTCCAGCTCCATACCGAGTTCCACGAAGAACGCGATGGCGGCATCCATGTCCTCGACGACGATGCCGACGTTGTCCATCCGCTGAATCGCCATGCTGATTTCTCCTTCTTCTTCGTGCGGCCGGTGGTGTCCGCTGATGTCCCTGGGACGGAGCCGGTGGCACGTTCTCGACATCCTCGGACCACCGAACTCCGTAAATTCTTGGATCGCGCCTCAGCACCGCTCCAGCAGACCCGCGAGCCGGCCGCCACCATCGCGGGTGTGGGCGGCGCAGGTGCCCGCTCCCGCGAAGACGATCAGTCGCAGCGTGCCGCCCCCGCTTCTCCATGCTTCCTCGACGATTCGCAGCGTGCGCGCTTGAGCATTGCGCCTCCCAAATGATTCACGGTGCCGGGGCCACCCCTGGCGGTGGCCGTCGCGGTGTAGATGCCGGTGATGGTCAGGGCGCCGGCCCGGGGATCCGCCTCCAGCATTACGGGAGCGAGGTTCGGTACCGCACCACCTGATCGAGCCTCTGGCGGAGGGGTCCCACCGAACGGCGAGGTCGCCGTACCGGGGGCCCCGGGACGGCGACCTCGCCGTTCGGCGAAGATGGGGGTGTCACTGGTCCTCAGCACGCGAGGAGCGTCCGCGCAGATGCCCACTTCCGGATCCGGCCCGAGGCCGCCGACGATCGCCGATGTCGCACGGATCGCCGGGGTGTCGCGCACGACGGTCTCGCACGCCCTCAACGGGCTCGGCAAGGTCGACCCCCGGACCCGTGAACGCATCAAGCAGGTTGCGGCCGAGCTCGGTTACCGACCCAACCTGCGGGCGCAACGGCTGCGGCGCGGGCAGGCGAAGGCGATCGCGCTCGCCTCGTCCATGCCGTTCGCGGTGGCCGGAGGGCCGTCCCGGCTCGGGTTCTACATGGAGGTCGCCGCCGCTGCCGCCGAGAGCGCCCTGCTGCACGACTACGCGCTGGTGCTCGTGCCGCCGGTACAGTCCCGGTCGGCGCTGTACTCCGTCGACATCGACGGGGCCATCGTCGTCGAGCCCGACGTGGACGACGCGGCGGCCGCGCAGTTGAAGGAGCGCGGGTTGCCGTACGTGGCGCTCGGCCGGCCGGTGTCGCCGGACGAGGACGCCCCGTACGTGGATCTGCGCGGCGGGCTCGTCGCCGAGCAGTTGCTGGCCCATCTGCGCGAGCAGGGGGCGCGGCAACCGGCCCTGATCATCGGCTCCGGCTCACGGCACTCGTCGGTCGACGCGCGCGCCGCCTTCGAGCGGGTGGCGAAGGAACACGGGTGGGCACCGATAGTGGCGACCGCTCCGGAGGCAGGCGGTGAGCAGGCCGGCTACGAGCAGTGCGCGGCCCTGCTCGCCGAGCACCCCGGCATCGACGCCGTGTGTGCGCTGGTGGACGCCTTCGCGGTGGGCGCGGTCCGGGCCATCCGGGACAGTGGGCGCGCCGTCCCGGACGACGTCATGGTCGTCACCCGGTACGACGGTCTGCGGGCCCGTACCTGCGAGCCGCCTTTGACCGCCGTCGACCTGCGTCTGGACCGGGCGGCGGCCGACGCGGTGGAGCTGCTGCTGGGCAGGTTGCGCGGCGACGCCGCCGCCCCGACGGTGGCCACGGCGCCCGAGCCGCGGGTGATCGCCCGTGCTTCGTCACTGAGGGGCACGGCCGGGCCGTGAGCCCCGCCGCCGGGACCGGGCCCTCGGCGGCGAGGCAACGGGCAGTGGCGCGTGGGCCGTTCGCACGGCCGGGGCCCAGAACTTCGTACCGTCAGATCCCCAGCATGAGGACCAGTCCGGAGACCAGGGCGAAGACGAGCACGAACAACCGCATCCGCCGCGCGTCGAGGCGGTGGTGCACCAGGCGGCTCAGCCACGCCCCCGCCGCGATCGCGGGCACCAGTGCGAGGGCCCACCCGAGGTCCGCCGGGTTCCCCTCCCCCGTGGCGAACAGCAGCAGCAGCGAGGCGACTTCACCGACGAGGAAGCACGCCGCGACGGTGGAACGCAGCTCGCCGGGCGGCCGGTGCTGGTAGACCAGCGCCAGCGGCGGACCGCCGACCCCCGTCGCGGTCTCCGTCAGGCCGGTCACCGCGCCCGCGCCCACGTAGGCGGCCCGTCCGGGCGTGAACGCGGGCGCGGCCAGGCTCACAACGGCCGCCAGCACGGTGGCGATGCCCACGAACAGGCCCAGGCTGCGGTCGGGGATCAGCCACAGCAGCGCCAGACCGCCGGGCGTGGCGGCGAGCCGCGCCGCGGTGATCCAGCCCGCGCCGCGCAGGTCGAGCGAGGCCCGCTCGCGCCAGGCGACATACACGTTGAGCGGGATCATCGACGCCAGGACGAACACCGGCAGCAGGCCGGGATCGAGGAGGCCGGCCACCGGGGCGACGATCAGGGCGAATCCGAGTCCGCTGCTGCCCTGGACGAACGCGGCGGCGGTCACCGTGACGGCGAGCACCGCCAGAGTCTCGGTGGTCACCGTACGGTGCTCGCTTCCCGTGCCGCCGTGGAGGTGGGGTGCACGCGGGTGATGGCGGCCCTGCGCACCGCGGCGCGGGCGATTCCGGCCGCCCGACGCACCAGGGCCTCACCGTCCCAGCCGACGGGCGCACCGCGCCACAGACGCATGCGTCCTTCGACGAACACGGCGGTGATCTGGTCGCGGTTGCCACGCCGTACGAGCTCCCACGGCAGGTCCCAGGAGAGCGCCAGCTCCGGGTTGGTGACGTCGACGAGGAGGAAGTCGGCGGCCAGTCCCTCGGCGATCGTGCCGGTCCGGGCACCGAGTCCGACGGCGTCGGCGCCGCCGCGTGTGGCGTGCTCCAGCCACGTCCAGCCGGCCCCGCACGACGAGTCGCCGGTGACCAGCCCGTACGCGAGCCGCTGGGCGAACTCGGCCGCCTCGGTGAGCCGGAACCCGTCGCCGCGGGTGCCGTCGGTGCCGAGCCCGAAGCGGATGCCGCGTTCGGCCATGGTGGTGGCGGGCGCGACGGCGTTCCCCTTCCAGGCGCTGGCGACGGGGTTGTAGCTCACCGCCGTCCCGGTGTCGGCGAGCAGGGTGAGCTCGCGCGGGGTGAGGAGGGTGGCGTGGGCGGCGAGCAGCTGGGGGCCGAGGGCGCCGATGCTGTGGAGGTGTTCGAGGGGGCGGAGCCCATGGAGTACGAGGGAGCGTTCGACGCCGGCCAGGTGCTCGTTGACGTGGATCTGGACGACCGCCCCCGCCTCGGCGGCGAGGCGGGCGGTGTGCCGGAGGGTCTTCTCCGTGGCCGCCTCGGGGATGGACACGGCGAGGGAGGGATGGATCAGCGGGTCGCCGTCGTAGCGGAGGAGGTGCTTTTCTGCGCTGTCGAGGACGGACGGGTTCTCGTCGTCTGCGTCGTTGCAGACGAGTCCCAGCACGCAGCGGATCCCGGCGTCCCGTGCGGCGGACGCGATCACCTCGATGTCGACGTCCGCGCGGGTTCCGGCGTCGGCGACGGTGGTGAAACCGCCGCGGAGGGCTTCGAACGCCGCCAGCTTGGCCGCCACGTAGGCGGCTTCCTCGTCCAGCGCACCCTCCAAAGGCACCCAGACCCTGCGGAAGATCTCCGACGGCTCCCCGAAGGCGAGTGCGGAGCCGAAGCTCTGCGTGAGGTGGTGGTGGGCGTCGACGAAGCCGGGCATCAGCAGGTGTCCGGGAAGGCGTACGGGGTCGAGGTGCGGATGCGTGCGCGCCAGTTCCCCGGCGGGCCCCACGGCGGCGAAGGAGCCGTCGGTGACGACTACCGCATGGCCGTCGGCGGGGCCCTCTGGCAGGAGGACGGCGTCCGGTACGAGGAGGAGCGGGCCGGGGCCGTCGAGGAGACTGGGGGTGGGCTGGTTCATCGGTCGCTTTCCGTGCGGGCGGTGGACAGGCGGGCGGCAACGCCTGGCCTGACGTGATGGAAGAGGATGTTGAGGACAGCGGCGACGAACGCGCCGACGGCGACGCCGCTTTCGAGGAGGATGCGGACGTTCGGCGGGAAGCCTCCGTACACGCCGGGGACGAGGATCGGCAGCAGGCCGAGGGCGAGGGCGACGGCGCAGATGAAGGTGCTGGTGTGCCGGTCGAGGTCGGAGCGGCCGAGCATCTGGACGCCGAGCACGGTGATCACGGCGAAGACGACCATGGCGGTGCCGCCGACCACGGCGGACGGGATGACGCTGATCGCGCGGGTCACGGGTGCGAGGAACCCGATGCCGATGAGGACGACGCCGGCAGCGGCGGTCACGAAGCGGCTGCGTACGCCGGTGACCCGGACAATGCCGATGTTCTCGCCGCTGGTGACCATGAGGGGCAGACCGAAGAACCCGCCGAAGAGCGAGGTGAGCGCGTCGCCGCGAACGGTCTTGGGGACATCGGCGCGCTTGTCGATCTCCTTGCCGACGGCCTCGGCGTTGATGACGGTCTGGCCGGTGGCCTCGGCCATGGAGGCGAGGCTGTAGAGCATCAGCGGCAGCGCGGCGACCAGGTTGAACTGGGGTGAGCCGAACGGCATCAGCTGCGGCACGGTGAGCAGACCGCCGTCGGTGGCACGGCCGAGGTCGATGCTGCCGAGGACCGCGGCGAGGCCGGTGCCGGCGAGGAGTCCGAGCATGACGGCGAGCTGGCGCAGGATGCCGCTGGAGAGCAGGTAGAAGGCGACGGTGAACCCGATGGTGGCCATGCCGAGAGCGAGGTTCGCGGGATCGGCGAAGCCGGGCTCGCCGGGGCGGCCGGTGACGAGGACGGCGCCGACCTTCACCAGGTTGACGCCGACGATGACGATCATCGTGCCGATGACGAGGGCCGGGAAGAAGGCGAGCAGCCGGGAGAAGACGGGCAGCACGACAAAGTAGAAGGCGGCCGTGAGGATGACCGCGCCGGTGGCCGTGGGCAGTCCGTGCTGCTCGGCGATGGCGAGGAAGAGGATGAGCGGCGCTCCCCCGGGCAGCATCACGAACGGCAGCCGGGGCCCGAACTTCCACGGCCCGAGCGACTGGATCAGGGATCCGACGCCGGAGAGCACGAAGGCCGCGGAGAGCAGGTTGACGGTCAGATCCGGGTCGAGGCGGAGTGTCGCGCTCATCAGGAAGATCGCCGAGATGGGCGTGGCGGCCATGACGAGGACGTGCTGGATGCCGAAGAGCAGGATCCGGCCGAGGGGGCGGGATTCGTCGACGGGGTGAGGTGGGGCGGGTGCGGGTGCGGGTGATCCTTGTTCCGCACCCGTTCCGGGCAGGGTCTGGCGGGGTCTGGACACGTTCGGGCTCCGTTTCGGGCGTTCGGCACGCTCGGTTTTCAGCCGCGATCCGGCCCTGGACGGAGAGCCAAATCGATTTGGCCAAATCGATTTGGCCGCCAGTATCCGAGGGCGGCCGCCGACCGTCAAGGGGGCGGGGTGGTACGCCGGCGTCGGTGGCTGTCTCAGGCCCTCATCGAGTTTTGCTCGCGCTCGAGCCGCCCGGGAAGGAGCCGCCCCGCGTCCACACGTACCGGCTCGGCAGCGACGACCGGTCAGGTCCGTCGGTCCGCCGCGTCCGGTTTGCACAGTCCCGGCCACGTCCATCCGAGGGGTTGATCGAGCAGCCGGAAGGTGGGCGGAGCCTTGACGTTCGCCGGGGACGGCGGAGAGCAGGAACCGGCGGTCATGACGGGAGCGGAGCAGGGACAGGGGAAGGGCAAGGGCGCGCGAAGCCGACCGATGACGTGCTCAGCGAACTCACCAGGGACTCCGGCAGGCACCGGGCCTTGCGGCCACGGCATCCACCTGCGCCTGGGCCGGCAGCCGGCTCGAATCGAGATGCGGGTCGCGTCCTCCGCCCTGCTCAAACCTCTTCCCCACGCTGCGCATGACCCTGCCGGCCGAAGAGGTCGGCCTGCGCCCGGAGACCCCGGACGTCTACGGAGTGAAGAGCCTCCCAGCCACCTGGACTGCATGAACCAATGAGTAATGCGCGTCGTGACGGTCGGCAGGCGTCCGACCAGGGGCGACGGCAGGGCGATCGTCCTGTCGACCGACCGCCGACCCACGGCGAGTCGAGTTCCTCGTGACGGGTCGAGTGGCCTCCTCACGAACGCATGAGAGCCACCGCGTCACCGCCGGCGGTCGGCCGGCCACTGTTCTGCCTGCCACTCCTCCTCAGCGGTTTCCGCCGCAGCCGGCTCGCTGAATACAGGTTCGACGAAGACGTGCCGGAAGTCGGGCAGGGGGGCTACCGGAGATTGCTGGCGACGCGGAATCGTCTCACCGGGGGTGCGTGGGGTCGAACTGGGGGTCAACGGTGCTCCTGGTGTCGTGAATAGCGCTGGGCGACGGGCCGGCATGCGGCTCAGCCGTCGACGACGCAAGAAGGGCAAGCGAGACGTGCGACGCCAACAGCATTGTGCCGCACAAGCGTTCGAGATGCGGCATGGCGCGGCACGGACGTCATTCGCCGAGCAGCGAATCAGAGAGAACGCAGCAACGTTCTGCCCGATGGCACACAGGCCCGCAGACGATTCTTACCAGACCTTCGTACCTCCCTGCCTGGAGTTGAGTCCCGAACAGGTCATGGACCCGGTGCAGCGGCGCGTACCCGTCCGCACGTCACGCCAGCGGGCACCCGACCCGTTCGACCACACACGCTCGGCCGGGCGGTGCGCCACCCCCGGATCGGAATCGCGGAGAGGTGAAGCACCGCTCGACGCCACCGCGGACCAGAAACTTCCCGATGCCGTTGTCAAGCCGCTGACGCTGCCGCGGGGCCCCTGGCAGCACGGGTGGCTCAGTCGCCTCGGATACAGGCGTTCAGCATCACCCGGCAGCCGAAGCCGACCAGGCGGACAGCGCCATTGGGGCGAGGCGAGCCCGTGTGCCTGACGGGACGGGTCGCAGCCGGCCCCTACGGGCCGCCTGGACGCCGACCTGGACGCGTGTCTCCTCGCCCGTTCTTGCCATCAGCGTGGTGAGTCCGCGGCCCACGTCCGCCGAGTGCACAGGTTGCAGAATGCCCGCCCGCGCCGCGTACGAGCTTCGGAGGTCGCCAACACACCGTGCCTTCGCCAAGCCCGACGAAACTGACACCCACCGCGGCTGTTTCGATGGTCAGGCAATGTGGTTGTACGAGCCGGTCGTTCCGAAGAAGACCGAGCTGGCTTCCCGCTTGCGGAAGGGCGCCGCTGCGCTGCCGGTGCCTTGATAGAAGTAGGCGACTCCGTCGGGTGTCGTGGCGAAGAGGTCGGGACGGCCGTCGCGGTTGCCGTCGCCGATGCCGGCGAGGTGGGTGTAGTCCTGCCAGCCGCCGCCGATCTTCACGCGGCCGGCGAACGTGCCGTCGCCGCGGCCCTGGTAGAGCCACAGCCCCCCAGCCCTGTCCCGGGCGACCAGATCCCCGGCCGCACCCCCGGCGAGGTTCCCGGTGGCCTCGATGCTGTTGTAGATCTGCCAGCCACCGCCGACCAGTCTGGTGCGGGTCTCGTCGAGGCGCCAGAGGTCCTCCGGAGAGGAGGCGGTGTCCTCCAGCCACAGGCGTCCGGCGTTGTCGCGGGCGAGGATGTCCGGGGAGCCGTTGTCGGTGAAGTCGTGCGGCGCCGCCTTGCGCTGGACGGTGAAGGTGCCGGTGGCGGTCGCGGTGGGGCCGATACCGTTGGTGGGTGTGGCCTCGACGGTCCAGGTGTACGCCCCGTTCGGGGCGTTCCTCCCGGTGGCACCGTCGTGGAGCAGCCCGTCCCAGATCAGGTCGACCCGCTGGGGGTCGGGGTTGGGGCCGTTGCCCGGGGCCAGGTGAGCGACCTGGGCGAGTCCGGTGCGTGTGTGCCGGATCGTTGCCGTGAAGGTGACGTTGAGCCGTGACAGGCGCCACGCGAGGGGGACCGCGCCGCGGTTCTTGTCCAGGTCGATCACCGATGGGACGGTGTGCCCGATGACCGTCACCGCGGTCGGTTCGCCGGTACTCGCCACCAGCGTCGCGGTCGGTGTCCCGGTTGCTGTCGGGGCGATGCGGTAGAGGCCCTGCCCGCCGGACAGGGTGCCGCCCATGGCCAGCAGGCTGCCGTCGGGTGACGGAACGATCGTGGACACCTGTTCCAGCAGCTTGCGGGACGGACCGCCGGTCACCGGTACAGCTGTCAGGGCCAGACGGTGCTGCGGATCGCCGTAGCGCAGGTCGCTGGCGCTCGCATACGTCAGCCAGTTGCCGGTCAGGTTGATGACCGGCTTCCACAGGCCCCTTATGGCCTCCCGCCTCGGCGGCGCGCTGCTGCCCCGCTCGGCGACATTGAGGATCATCGTGCTGCTGAAAGGTGCTGTTGCCTCGAACCAGGCGATGTGGGTGCCGGAGAGGGCTGCATCCGGGCTCGGGGCGTGCGCGCCGACACCGTAGGTCTGCGTGACGGCGGCCGTCGTGAGGTCGACGAGCGCCAGGTGCCAGCGAGAGGCTTCGAGCTCGCCGGTGCGGTAGCTCAGTAGTACCGCTCCCGCGTCCGCCCCCTTGATCCGGATGTCCAAAGCGCCAGCGGGCAGGCCGGTCACCGCACGGTCTGACAGCGACGTGCCGTTCCGGGTGACCAGATGCGCACGCTCGCCGTCAGCGGCGGCGGACGCGGCGATCACGACATCTGCGACCGCGCCGACGTACCGGTGACTGCGGCTCAGGGTCCGCAGGTCGATGGTGACGGGCGCGGCGCCGGACGCCGGCTCGTAGACGGTGGCCCCGTCGGGGTAACGCGAGAACTCGGTCATGGACTGAGGCATCACGACCGTGTCGGAGAACGCGCCGAAGTACTCGGATTCTTTTGCCTGTCCGTCCAGGCGGGTCAGGAGGATGCTGGAGCCGTCCGCATAGCGGGTCCAGCGCACGTCCCCGTCCTTCTCCGAACTGGCGAACCCGATCGGGCCTGCGCTGATGACCTCCGCCCCGGGCTCCAACTGCAGATTAGTCGCGTCCGCCTTCACCCCGGTCGCGGCATCGGATGCCACCGTCTCGGTGGGCGGCGCGGCCGCCGCCGGGACTGCGGAGGTGGCCGCGCACACGGCGGCCCCGATCGCCATCGCCGCGGTCATCCGCTGACGTGTCGTGCGTGCGTGCTTCACTTGAGAATGTCCCTCCCGTGGTGTCCCGCGAACCGGTGGCCGGCGGGTGTCCGCACGCGTTCCGGGCCTCCCCAGCCCCTGTCGCGTCGGATGATCGCGGATCGTAGCAATCGGCCCGGCAAGATCTGCTGACACCGCCACCCTCCGGGGTTGCCACCCGAGACGAGCCGCCAACGTGCAACGACCTCCCCGGTGCATTGCCGATCCGTGCTACGTGATGTCGTCGGCTGCCTTTTTTCCTGGCTTTCGGGCCAGGAGATACGCCTGCTGACCTTGTCGGGACTTCTCCTGCTCATTCGGCTCGCGGATCAGCCGTGCATCCACCATCAAACCGGCCTGGCTCAGCAACTCGGCGATGCGGTCGGGCGACACCCAGTAGACGTCGAGGGAGAGCTCGTGCCCGTATGCATGCTCCAAGTGCCGGAGCCTGTCACCGGCCTTGAAGGCGATCAGCAGGTGGCCGCCCGGAGCCAGCACCCGGTGGAACTCTGCGAACACAACCGGCAGCAGCTCCGGCGGGGTGTGGACGGTTGAGTACCAGGCGATGATGCCGCCAAGACGGCCATCCGCCATGTCCAGTTCGGTCATCGACCCTTCGTCGAACTGCAGGTCCGGATGCCTGCGGCGGGCAACCGCAACCGTCTTCGGGGACAGGTCGATTCCGAACGTGTTCACCCCGAGGGACTGAAGGTGTGCCGTCACGTGGCCGGGCCCGCAGCCGACGTCAGCGACGGGCCCGGCGTCGAGGGCCCGCGTGAGCTCGGCGAACATGCGTATCATCGCGCGGCCGTACAGGTCGCCTTCGAACGCGGGAGGCACGAGCTTCGCGTAGTCGAGGGCAACGGTGTCGTAGGCCACCCGGGTGGCGTGCAGGTAGGTCGGCTCGTTCATGGCTGAGGACACTAGTGCCCACCTGCTGCTCTCAGTTGTCCACCACCGAGCTGCGACCACTGCCGCGTGAGAGCTTCTGCGGGTTCAGCCCATGGGTGCGCGGGCCGGGCACCACCTCGGCCCCCTGACCCCTGATGCTGCGGTCAGCCCGCGGGGTGACGGTCGCCACTGAGTCAGGGCCTCGGCCAGGTGAGGCAGGCCCAGCTCGCCGGCCGTATTGCGGATGCGTGTGAGGGGGGAGCAAACCCAGGGCCGTGAGCCGGAGGTCGACACGATTGCGCTCGTCCGCTTCCCGGACGAGCTGCCCGGACTGGTCGGCCCGCACGCGGACTGGTTGGAGCCGACTGTCTGCCGGTACAACGTGGGCGCCGCGTTTTCGCGCCGCCTGAATCGCGCCCCGGGAAGGCGGGCTCGTGCGGGGCACCTCTGAGCTTGCTCAAATCGGCAGTAACACGGCGGCATGCGGGGGACGCTGCCCCGTGAACCAGGACATGAGTCTGCGGTTGTCCGCGGACCCCTGGAGACTGAGGTGGGGTGGCACCAGTGCAGTTGTGGGTGGTGATCGGCGGTTTCGCGGCGGTCGTCGTGCTCTATGGAGCGATCCAGTGGGCCATCGACGTGCGGCGCGAACGTGACCATGGCAGTAACAGTCACTGGAAGACTCCTGTCGACCCGGCCGACCATGCCGGTGGCGCATCGGGTCAGACGATCTCCATGGGCGACGGGGGCGGAGGGAACTCGTCATGATGCAGGGAGGTCGCTGCGTGCCGGCGATTGCCCGCCGTGGAACGCGGCACGGCACCGGGCTGGGCACCTCCGGCGGGTGATCGAGCGGAGATTCGCGTGGTTGCACGGCTTCCGACGCCTGCGGATCTCCGGGGAGCGTCGGGGCGACATCCACCGAGGCCTTCCCAGGCCGGCCTGCCGCCTCGTCACCCACCGAAGGCTGAGCTCCTTCGTGGTGGCTGGGTATGCACTGCCGGATACGGCAAAGCGCACCCGACATTTGGAGGATGGCCACCTTTCGGAGGCAGATGCGGCACGGGGCAAACCGCTGGACGGTCTTCGACGGTGGCATGGCGCAGTTCTGCCCGGCCGCGCTCATTGGCGAGGTCGATCCGTTCAGCGAGCGGATCTCGGAAGCACGCCCGCACCTGTTCGTGAACTGGCGCGAGATGTGAGCACCAGGCCGACTCACGCGAGCGCCAGGGCACACTGCAGTGCTCGTAGTACCCGGTAGACGGCTCACGTCATTGTGTTCCGTACGCGGCGCTGTTCCAGCATTGCGGTAGGACGGCCGGCCGACGTCGTCGGCATCCACCGTCCCGCTCCGCCGCCCAGCAGGCCGCCCTCGATCCCCCGCATGTACGTCGTCACGGTTGATCACACCCTGGAGAGGCCAGGGTCACCCCTGCACGGCGCTGAAACGCTATTGGGCCGGCTGGTGGTCGACGACGGTGCCCTCGCGCTGGCGACCTGGCCGATCCCGCCTCCGCCCTGTTTCTCATGCGTGGCCGATGAGTTGAGGGCCGTCAGGAGGCGGAGCAGACAGCTGCACCCGGGTTTGCCGTGGTTTGGTGTGGTGCGGTGTGGTGTGGTTCCAGGTCGGCGCTCGCCTCGCCGGCCCGGAACCACACGTCAAAGGGCAGTACACGGCCCGACTCGGCCGCCCCAGTTCAGGCGTTGCACCGCCCGGTACGCGTCACCCGCGTCTACTGGACGCGATGGCGGCGGCGGGTGATCAGGAAGGCTCCGGTGCAGGCGCTCAGTGCAGCCATGGCACCACCTACGGCGGTCACCGCCGTGCCGGAGTTCTGGCTGCCGCCGATACCGCCCCGGGCCGCGGCGCCGGCCAGCACGGTGAACGAGGCGTTCGCGGTCCGACCGTCGCACCGCACTGTCAGAGTGTGGGCGCCGGGCGTGGCGGTGTTGGTCACGCGTGCGGTGGCGGTCGTAGTCGTTCCGGCGGGCAACTGCACGGTGGGGAACGCCGCGGAGGTGACCGTGCCGCCACGGGTGCAGCCCGAGGCGGTGACCTGCAGCGTCGCGCCCTGATGCACCTGCGACGGACTCACTCTCACATTCGAGGGCCCCGCGGCGGCGGGCGTGCCACCCGCCCACGCTGCGGACGAGGACCACACCAGCACCACAGCTGCTCCGGCAAGAGCGGTCCGGACCCGTGACAACCTGCGCATAACACTCCTCCCGTGGAAGACACGCCCCGACAGGCCGCCGGGGGGATCGGCATCGCGCCTCCCGTACATCACCCTCGACACAAACCCGGACAACGGCACGCCCACCCATCCCCTGTCCCGCTTGGAAAATGGGTGAAAGTGCAGGTCACCGGCGCAATGCTCCCGGGTGGCCGTGGGTGACCTGATTGATGCAAACAGCCCACCAGCTGTCCGGCCGGGAATTCCGACGCAGCCGCGACCGGATCAACATCAAGGCCACGAGCGGCGCACGAGGGAGGGGCGAGGCGCAGTCACGGTGACCCGCACGGGGGCTCGCCCGGCTGATCGTCGGTCACGGACTTCCCGCCTCGGGGTGGGCCGGCATCCTCGCTCGGGCCGTGGTGGTGGTCGAGGGCTTCTGCCGAGCGAAGGCGTCGGCATGATGCTCCAACGCGTGGAGCAGCAGGGGCAGCCAGCTCTTGATCAGGCCAGGCTTCCTCGGGACCGGGCCGAGGAGACAGCCGGTGATCCACAATCGAGCAAGCATGCTAGCGACCACGATGCGCCAGGGCTGTTGTGGGCGTGGCCCGCCAGTCGGCCGTCCGGTACACCTGTTGCGCACTTATGCAACGGACGGCCGCCGCCTGCCTGTCCGCCCGTGATCCCTGTCATGCGCTGCGGTGCGTTCGCGGTGCGTCGTTGGCCCTTGAGGTGAGTGGGGAGGGTGGGGAACGAAGAGCGGGGTTTGATCACCTGCGGGTAGGTTCTGGCCATGACGGGTGACTGGCGGATGGATCGGATCGGGGCTTCTCTGCGTGGGGAGAACCCGACCGTGCTGCGGCGGCTTGAATCCGGTTTCGCGGTGATGGGCGACGTTCAATTCCTGCCGGGCTATTCGGTCCTTCTGGTGGACGAGCCGGGTGTGCAACGGTTGTCTGATCTGCCGAGGGCCAAGCGGCTGTCGTTTCTGTCCGACATGGACCGACTCGGAGAAGCGGTTGAGCGGGCCTGTCGGCGGCTGGACCCTGATTTCCGCCGGGTCAACCTGGAGATTTTGGGAAACACTGATCCGTTCTTGCATGCCCATGTCTGGCCGCGCTTCGAATGGGAGCCGGCCGAGTTGGTGGGCAGGCCGGTGTGGCTGTATCCGCGTGAGCGGTGGAGTGACGAGCGGTTCAGGCTCGGTCCGCAGCATGACGTGCTGCGGGATGCGATCGGCAGCGAAGTGGATCGGTTGCGTTCGATGGACTGACGGCTCGGGCGGGCCCGGAGATCAGTAACGGCCGGTGGAGGCCACGGAGTTCTCCACGGCGGAACGATGGCAGTGATGGCCGTGGGGACGGAAGGCCGAGCGGCTTTCGGGATCGCCGGAAGCGCGACGATGGTCACCGGCTGCTGGCAGTGCAGACAGTCCCGCGTCGCGTCCGGGCCGCCGGGGGGCTGCCCACCCATGACGACCTGCCGCAGCCGGAATCGCTGATTGTTCGGATCGCGCACACAGAGCGCGGTAAGTCGGTCAGACGTCATGTACTGCGGCGACGGCCTCGATCTCGACAAGCTGGTCCTTGTAGCCAAGCACAGTGACGCCCATCAAAGTGCTGGGGACATCGTGGTCTGCGAAGGAGTCCCGGACTACTTCCCAGGCAGCCACCAAATCCTCCCTCCGGGCGGATGCTACGAGAACCCTCGTACTCATGACGTCCTGGAGCGAAGCGCCGGCGGCGTGGAGAGCGGTCTGCATGTTTTCGACGGCTTTCAGCGCCTGACCTGCGTAGTCCCCGATCGCTGCCGTTGAGCCGTCGTCGTTCAGTGGACATGCCCCCGCGAGGAAGATCAGGCGGGCCTCGGCAGGCGCCGTGGCTGCATATGCGTACTCGGCGACGTCGGACAGGGAGGCGGAGCGGATCAGAGTGATGGCACGAGCCACGATCGTCGGGTCCTTTCCATGGTGGTGAGCGCGGACATCCTGCCAACGGCGCGTTGGTGCCGTCTTCCCCCTTTTCACCGGCCCACGGCACCGCATCGGGTGCGGAGTGTCGCCGAGGCGTTGGTCGGGTGCGGGCCAGGGGGCGCCGCCAGCGGAGCGGAGACCACGATGTCCGCCGCAAGGCTGAGACGCCGGTTGATGGAAAGGGAGGCGGAGAGTTCCAGTCATCTTGCCCTCTACAGACACCACTTGGACAAACGCTTGGGCCGAGGGATTCGTCAACGCGCTCAGCCTGCACGCCACGCTCCGGATCTCGGATA
Source organism: Streptomyces sp. Tu 2975 (assembly GCF_009832925.1). Classification (GTDB taxonomy): domain Bacteria; phylum Actinomycetota; class Actinomycetes; order Streptomycetales; family Streptomycetaceae; genus Streptomyces. The sequence continues at coordinate 7,012,942 of NZ_CP047140.1, read as the reverse complement.
CCGCAGCAAATTCCAGACGATCAGCGGCTACCTGCGACCGAGGCGACGCCGCCGCTCCGCGTTGTGGCCCCGCACACCCGGCGACCGGCAGATCACCAGCTGGACGATGCCCCATCCCACCTCTCGGCGACGAAGAAGGCCGGCAGTTCCCCACCGTCCTCGCTCGGTGCCCAGAGCTCACCGCGTCGTCCAGGGGCTGGCCATCTGCTGGAACTCCGGTCCGGTGGACGGACGGTCAACGACATCATGATGGCCGAAGGGCAGATGCTCGGACGTGCCGGGCTTCCCCTCCTCCGGAAGGGGAAGCCCGGCTCACCACAGCTCACGACACCCGCCGTTCACCAGGCATGACCCGCCCTTGATAGAAGGGCCGCATGAGTTCGAATGACGAGCAGATCGCGCAAGCTGAGCACCGCTTCGGAGTCCGATTTCCCGAGGACTACCGACACTTCCTGGCCACGGGAGGGAGCATCGCCCGGTTCGTCCCTCCTGCGGACGACTTCCTGATGATCAATGCGATGGCGGAGTTCCAGGAAGTCAATGAGGCCGGCGACTTCCAAAAACGCTTCCCGGGGAGCGTCGTTATCGGCGGGGACGGAAGCCGTGAAATGCTCACCTACGACTTCCGGCAGGAACCCCCGCCCCTGGTCCTGCTCGACGTCTCCGCTCACGACTGGTCGTCCGCCATCCACCAGGCAACTTCGTTCTCTGCGCTGCTTGAGCAGTTTCCCAGGGCCGGATGGAAGTGGGACGAAGTCGAGCCCTCGCGCTCCTAACGGGCGTCCTCACGGAATGTGTTCCTGATCCCCGCTCTCGTGGACGAACCAGGCACCTAGAGCGTGTTTCGAATGTGCTGGTCACAGTCATTCGTTGGTGGCCGCGCCGAGGACCCGGAGTGAGTTCCCCTAGGCGTACTCGGGGCCACGGACACTGCGGCGCTGACGTACTTCGAGCAGAAGGGGGACGTCTGTGTGCCCCAGTCGTTGTAGGAAAGACTCGCCGTCGAAGCCATAGACGCCGACTGTCACTATTCTGATCGCCGGCATCACCCACCTGCCTGCTGCTCGTGCCGGTTCAACCGGCACGAGCAGGTGAGACGGCAAGGTCGCATCACGCGACGGCGGTCCCCTCGAGCTCGACCATCTGGCCGGGGATCGCCAGCCGTGTCACCCCGAGCATCGTGGTAGTCGGTGCCACCCCGGCGGCGCCCAATCGCGACGCCAACACGCCGTAGTGCGGGAAGAGCAGATCGACGTCGGTGGTGTAGACGTTGAGCCGGACGAGGTTCGCGAGGGACATGCCGGCCTCGCCGAGCACGGCCTCCAGGTTGTCGAGGCTCAGCGCCAACTGTGCGGCCATGTCGCCGTCATGCTGCGGCTTCCCTTCGCCGCTCATCGCGGTCTGCCCGGAGCAGTACAGAGTCCGGGTGTGCCCAGAGACGATCTCCCCTGGTTGAATCCCATCTCCACCGACCACGTCACCGGGTTGACTGCCGTTCTTTTCACTGCCACTTCAGCTCCATTCGAATACGGGGAGTACGTACGTCCATGGGCGCGGTAGCCGCCATCGTTGAGGTCGGTGCTCACGAGCCTTCCAACAAATCACGACACCCTTGGTCAGGTATGCGATGAGGTTCTCGTATGCGCGCCGATCGGCTGGTCTCGCTGCTGCGTCAGCGTGGTCGGCTGACTGCGGACCCGTCGGCCCGCGAGCTGGAGTTGACCGGTTTCAAGGCTGAGCTCACCGGACAAGCGGTGTGCTTTCCTCCCGCATGGGTTCACTGGTCGACGTGCTCGGCCGCGGCCTTCGGGAGCGCGAGCATCACGAGTCCCGCCACGAGGTAGAGCACCGCGGTGACGACGAGGACGATGCTGAGCGCGTGACCGTAGTCGGCCAGTCCTGGTGCATCAGTCGTCGATCCGGTGACGGCGGCGAAGAAGATCGTTCCAAGAACGGCGATGCCGATGGAGCCGCCGATCTGGTTGACGGTGGAGAGGACGCCGCCCGCCGCGCCCGCATTGCGTCCGGGGATACCGGCGAGCACGACGTTGACGAGAATGGGTGCGGCGAGGCCGAGTCCGAGGCCGCCGATGAACAGGCCGAGCGCGAGGAGCCAGAATCCGGGGTCGCTGCCGTCCCTGATGACGGCCAAGAGCACGAGCTGAGATGCCGCGATGGTGAGCGAGCCGATGATCAGCAGGGCTCTGCCCGCCTTGGCGGCTAGAGCGACGCCGAGACCTGAGGTGATGATCGAGCCGAGGGCATAGGGCAGGATCACCAAACCGGTCTCCCACGCGGTCCGGCCGGTACCGAGCTGAAGGTAGACCGACAGGGTGAGGAAGAACGATCCGATACCGCCAAAGAAGAGCACGGATGCGCTCAGGCCGATGGCGAAAGCGCGGATTCTGAGCAGGGCCGGGTCGAAGACGGGTTCGCCCCCACGGCCGGCGAGGCTGCGCTCGTATGCGAGGAAGATCGTGAGCAGGATGATTCCGGCCGCCAGGAGGGCGTAGCTGGCCGCGGTCCATCCCCATGTCTCGGTCTGGATGATCGGCAGCAGGAGGAGCAGGATGCCCGAGGCCGCCAGTAGGGCACCCACGAGGTCCAGTCGCGCGGTAGAGGCGGAACGGGACTCCGGCAAGACCCTCGCTCCGACGACGAGGGCGAGGATCGAGATGGGGACGTTGATCCAGAAGATGGTGCGCCACCCCAGATCAAACAGGTCGGCCTCGACGAGGAGTCCGCCCAGCAGTGGGCCTGCGACCGAGGCGAGCCCCTGGACGGCCCCGTAGGCGCCGAATGCCTTGGCGCGCTCTGCCGGGGCGAACGATGCTCGGATTACGCCGAACACCTGCGGGACCATGATCCCCGCGGTCAGTCCTTGCGCGGCGCGCATGCCGATGAGCATTCCCGGAGTGACGGCGAGCGCGCAGAGCGCGGAGGTGACCATGAACCCGACCAGGCCGATCATGAACAGGCGCTTGCGGCCGAACTGGTCACCGAGCCGTCCGCCAGTGATCAGTCCCGCGCCCAGGGCGAGGGTGTAGGCAGCGATCGTCCATTGGATCTGAGCGTCCCCGGCTCCCATGTCGCGGGCAATCGCAGGGGCCGCGACGGTGACGATCGTCGCGTCGACGAGGTCCATGAAGGAGCCGAACAACACGACCAGGAGCGCCACGTTCGCGCCTGCGCCGGAGATAGGTGCTGGTGGAGCGTCGGGGGCGCGTGTGCCCTCTCGGGATGTCTGTGGAGCGGTCATGCCGGCCAGGGTCACAGATATAGTTGCCATCGAATGACCGCTTTCCCGGAGGGCGGGATCATGGCTGTGACCTCCGCACGGACGCTCAGGCTGCTGTCGATCCTCGGTATCGGCGCCACCCTGACCGCCGAGGAGCTCGCCGAAAGGCTCGGAGTCTCCCTTCGGACCGTGCGACGCGACATCGACACGCTCAGAGAGCTCGGGTACGAGATCGAGGCCGTGCGCGGGGTGGGCGGAGGCTACCGGCTCGGCCGCGCCACCCGCTTGCCGCCGGTCGTCTTCGACGAGGACCAAGCAGTCGCCGCGGCCGTCGCGCTCCAGACCGTCCCCACGATCCTCTCCGGCATCCGCGAGAACTCGGCACGCGCCCTCGCCACGTTGCAGCAAGCGATGCCAGCCCGCAGCCGCATCCGCACCGAGTCGTTCAGCGTCTCCGCAGCGCGCAACTACTGGGAATTCCCCGCAGCACCGATCGATGCCGAGATCATCCGCGTCGTCGGCGGCGCGATCAACCGACAGCACGTCGTTTGCGTGGACTACACCGGCGAGGACGAACCGGCGACGCTCACGCTGGAACCGCACGACCTCGTCGTGTGGGCGGCACGGTGGTACCTCGTCGCGTTCGAACCGGACGCGGACCGATGGCGCGCGATGCGCGTCGACCGCCTCGAACCACGCATGCCCACGGGGAGAACCTTCGACCGCCGCGACGTCCCGCACGGCGATCCGGTCGCATTCGTCATGAGCACGCACGACCGCGGCGACACCTTGGCGGAATGGCCATGTTGCGGGTCGGCGCTCGTCGCACTACCTGCGCCCATTGTCGCCCGGTTCGCCCCCGGCGGGTCGACGGTCGAGCACGACACCGACTCCAGCTGCCGACTCACGCTCGGTGCCTGGTCATGGGCAGGGCTGGCAGGACTGCTCCTGACTTTCGACGCTGACATCACAGACATCGAACCGGCAGAGCTCAGGCAGGCGCTGCGCTCCCTGCGCACCCGCATCGACGAAGGACTCAGGCGTGCTACGTGAGTTCACTCGGATGTGCCGAGGCCGGGGACTGCTACACGCATAGGTGACAACACCGCGGGTCAAACGACAAGGTCAGTGCGCGCATCGGAAGTAGATCTTGGATGTGCGATGATCTCGCTTCGTGTCGCGCGGAGATCTGACGGACAAACAGTGGGCGGTACTGAGACCGCTGTTGCCGAGGGGGAAGAAGCCGGGACGGCCGCCGACCTGGAGTCGGCGGCAGCTGATCGACGGCATACGGTTCCGAGTCCGAACCGGCGTCCCGTGGCGGGACATACCCATCACGTACGGCCCCTGGGGCCGGTCGTACGACCTGTTCCGGCGCTGGCAGCGGGACGGCACCTGGCAGCGGATCTTCACCGCGCTGCAGGCCCGTGCAGACGCGAAGGACCTGATCACCTGGGACATCAACGTCGACTCCACCGTCTGCCGGGCCCACCAGCATGCCGCCGGGGCCAGGAAAAGGGGGAGCTGCAAAAGGAGCCGCCCGGCGGCGTCCACGTCGAGCCGGCCGACCACGGTCTCGGCCGATCCCGCGGCGGACTGACCACCAAACTGCACCTGGCCGTCGAGCAGGGCCAAAGGCCCATGGCCATCGTGATCACCGCCGGCCAGCGGCGCGACTCCCCGCAGTTCGAGGCCGTGCTCGACCGCATCCGGGTGCCCCGCCCGAGCTTGGGCCGGCCGCGCACCCGGCCCCGGCGGGTCCGCGCGGACAAGGCGTACTCGTCCCGGAAGAACCGCGCCTACCTTCGCAAACGCGGGATCCGCTGCACCATCCCGAACAAGGCGGATCAGCTGGCCAACCGCCGCAAACTCGGCTCCCGCGGTGGCCGACCGCCGAAGTTCGACAAGACCGACTACCGCGAGCGCCACGCCGTCGAATGCGGCATCAACCGCCTCAAGAGGCACCGCGCAGTGGCCACGCGATACGACAAGCTCGCCGTCCGCTACGAGGCCACGGTCCTCGTCGCGGCCATCAACGAGTGGCTGTGACCAGCACATTCGCAACAGGCCCTACTGTAAAGCGTGTTGCAGAAGGCTGTGTCTGGGCAGGTCAGACTCGGATTTGGTGCCGGCCTGATCATGCGGCGAGGGCGAGGTTGTGCATGGGCGACGGCTTGGACCGCGTGATGGAGACCGGTTCCGCGCTGTCGGCAGTCGCGGAGGATCTTGTAGTGCTTCATGCGGGCGAAGGCGTGCTCGACGCGGACCCTCACCCGTCGGTGCTCGGCGTTGTCTTCTTCCTCGCCGGGCAGCAGGGCTCGTCCGGGGCGTTTGCGGTGCGGGACGACGAGTCCGGTGTTGATGTAGGCGCCGTCGGCCAGCACGGTGACGCCCTCGCATCGGTCGGCAAGGCCGGAGTTCCGCCATGCCTTCGCATCGGCGGTGTTGCCCGGAACGGGCCGGGCCGCGGCGACCACGAGTCTCGTGTCAGCATCGATGATGACTTGCCCGTTCGCCGAGAACCGGTAGTTGCGTGAGGACGCTCCGACCTTCCGGTCGCGGACCGGGATCAAGGTGCCGTCCACGATCCACAGCCGCTCGACCGTGCCGGCAGGACGGGCGACCGGCTCGATGGCCAGGAGCGGCCGCAGCCTCTGGATGACCCGGCATACCGTCGCGGACGAGCAGCCGAACAGCGGCGCGAGCTGCCGCATGGTGAGGTTGGTGCGGTAGTAGACGGCGACCAGCAGCACCCGGTCGGCCAGCGGCAGACACCACGGCCGACCGCCACCGGGACCGTTTCCGCCCCGTTCCCGGACTACCTTCAGCAGCCGTTCGAATTGCCGCATCCGCAGCCCGGTGAACGTCTCCACCCACAAAGGTTCCGCTCTCAACACCCCACGCCTACAAGGGAAATGCCCTGACTACAGCCTTCTGCAACACGCTTTAGTCCGGGGCACCGGACAGTACGGTGAGGACGGCCACTCCCCCGTGCCAGGGGCGGCGGCCGTCACCGTTCGACCGCACAGCAAGGGGCGTCCGATCGTGCACGACGACTACTTCGGAATCTGGGGCTACTCGCCCGTATGGCAGCCGGGTCGTGATGCCGCGGCTGCGCATGGCGAGCGCCTGGCCCGTCTCGCCGGGCGCACCCTGACGCACGCCTGGCTGCTCTGGGACGTCGACGACGACGAGTGGTTCGCCGACGCGCCGGTCCTGCTTGACTTCGACGGTGAGCAGTTGGAGATTCAGCACGGGAAGCTCGATGACCTCTCTCTGACGTGGAACACGGTCGTACCTGACACCAACCCTTTCCTTTGGGCGAGCTCCATGCTGCGCTGGCGCAATGACCTGGTTGCCGCGTCGGACGAAGCGGTCTCGGCGGTAGAACTGCTGGAGTGGCGCGGGCAGGACATGGCACACGGCATGGTGGCGGTGAGCATCGTCCTTGCGCACGGCCGAGTCACGGTCCATAACGCGCTCGACGAGAACGGGCTGGCCTTCGGCCCGCCCGAACCGGAGTACCACGCTGTCCCCCTGCAGTGAGCGAAGGCGCGGGAGCCGCGGCCGTAGCCGGCGGATGGCAGCGATCCGGCGCCGTGCACAACACGGGGTGCCAGGCCACAACGTGGGCCGGCATCTGGCCGCCCCGCCGGGCGCACGTCGGTCATGCGCCCCACCGCCCGTCTCCGGCGTCGCGCCGAAGACTTCGAGGGCTCGTGAGACATTCCGGCCCCACATAGCCACCTCGCGGCATCAAACGGACTGGCCTTGGCGGTCGGCCACCGTCATAGGCTCTGGCACTCGCTCAGAGCCGTGTCCACATGAGAAGGAGACACGCTCTGGACGCCGCCGTCCGGGGCGGAGGCACGGGCCGTGCGGCGGAAGGCCGCCCGGTAGGCGCCCGGGCGGTGGCCGGTGTGGCGGGCGAAGAGGGCAGCGAAAGTACCAGGGTCCTCGTAGCCGACTGCCGCGGCGACGGCGGCGACGGTGCGGTCGGTGGTCTCCAGCAGGTGGCGGGCGCGGCGGACCCGGGAGGCCTGCAGATGGGCCAGCGGGCTGCGTCCGGTCTCTGCGGCGAAGCGGCGCAGCAGGGTGCGGGTGCTGACCCGGAAGGCGTTCGCGAGCGCGGCGAGGTCGTACCGCTCGGTGAGGTTCTGGTCGAGCCGCCGCATGACCTGCTGGGAGAACTCCCGGCCGGGCTGCGGGAGGAGCCGTGGGTCGACGTACGGGGTCTGGGAGGTCCGCACGTCGTCGACGAGCGCCAACCGTGCGGTGGTGCGGGCCACCCCGGCGCCGTTGTGCCGGCGGATAAGGTCCAGCGCGAAGTCGTACATGGCGCTGAAGGCGGCCGTGGTCGTCACCCCCGTGTCGGTGACGACCAGGTGCTCGGGCCGCACGTCGGCGTCCGGGCAGCGCCTGGCCAGTTCGCCGGCGTGCAGCCAGGAGGTAGTGGCCCGGCGCCGGTCGAGGAGCCCGGCCTCGGCGAGCAGGAACGCGCCGATGCAGAGGGAGACGACGGCGGTGCCGGCGGCGGCCTGCGCGCGTATGGCCGCGATCTCGGGGCGAGCCGGGCGAGTCGCGCGTCGAGGTCCGTGTCCGGGCGCAGTTCGAAGCCGGGGACCACGAGGACGTCGACCTCGCGCAAGGGACGCACGTCCAGGCTCGCGCCACCCGAGGCGGTGACCCGGCGGCGGGGCGAGACGACCGACACCCGGTAGCCGGGCGCGTCCGGTCCGGCGACATGCCCGGCCATCGTCAACAGGTCGGGGACGCCGAACACTTCGGACGCGAAGCAGTGCGGGTACGCCAGGACCCCGACCCGCAGCGCACCCGGCCCGGCTCCTTCCTGCGCCTGCCGCGTCGCCTCCACCATCGCTCCCCTACCTTCTGGCGTCCCGGCCTCGGGCCGGCCGCGTATCGCTCGCCTCCCGTGCGTGTGGCGAGATTACCCCCGGCCTTGGCGATCTCGCCCCTCACCCGGCGGTAGGCCCCGGGACCAGGCTGGCCCCATGAGCGACGACGATCCGATCAGGGACTTCACCCGCCGGTGCGTGTCCGTGGAGGGGGTGGAGAAGACGGTGTACGTAGCCGGGGACGGGCCCGCGGTAGTGGTGCTGCCCGAGATGCCGGGCATCAGTCCCGATGTCCTGCGGCTCGCGCGCTGGGTGCGGGACGCGGGTTTCACCGTTCATGTGCCCTCCCTGTTCGGGACGGACGGCGCCTTCCCCACGGTCGAGGGCGGTCGGGAAGTCGTCCGCCGTGCGTGTGTCAGCGCCGAGTTCCGCGCCTTCGCCGGGGGCGGCACCAGCCCGGTGACGGCCTGGTTGCGTGGCCTGGCGCGCCAGGCCCATAGCGCGTGCGGTGGGCCCGGGGTCGGCGCGATCGGCCTGTGCTTCACCGGCAACTTCGCGCTCACCATGGCCCTGGAGCCGGCGGTGATCGCGCCGGTGGTCAACCATCCGTCGCTGCCGCTCGATAATCCCGGCGGACTCGAACTCGACGCGGCGGACGCGCGCGCGGTGCGCGACCGGCTCGCCCGCGACGGCCTCACCGTCCTCGCCTACCGCTTCGAGGGCGACCGCTGGTGCACGGGTGAGCGCTTCGCCGCCTACCGATCGCTGCTCGGCGACGCATTCGACGGGCGTGTCCTGGCGGACAGCGCCGCCAACCCGGCCCCGCCGCCCTTCTTCGCCGATCTGGTCGGCACCCCGCACAGCGTCGTCACCGCGCATCTCGTCGACGAGGCCGGCCACCCCACGGTCCGGGCCCGCGACGAGATCCTCGCGTTCCTCACCCACCGTCTGCACCCGCAGGGACTCCCTGCCGCCCCCGACACCGCACGGCACGTACTGGACCGACAGGACGGTCGGCCCTCCCGACCGAGCTAGGGATTCATGACGATCTTTCCCACGTGGTGCCTGCGGGCGAGTTCTCGCTGCGCCTGAGCGGCTTGCTCCAGGGGGAACTTCGCGGCGATGACGGGCTGGATCTCGGCCTGCCGAGCCAGGTCCATGAGGAGGTCGAAGTGTGTGGGCGTGTGCATCGCGGAGCCGATCACCTGCGCGTTGTGCAAGTAGAGACGGCGCACGTCAAATGCCACGTGGTGGCCGCCGAGTGCGCCGGCGATCACCCATCGGCCTCCTTCGCGCAGGAGTGGCAGGCCGCCGCTCAGCAGGTCCCCGGCCACCACGTCGAGTGCCACTGCGATGCCTTCCGGGGCGACAGCGCGGATCTGCTCGGCGATGTCTTGTGCGCGGTCGATGACTTCGTGTGCGCCTGCCTCGCGCACCGCATCGAGCTTGGAACCGCTGCTGATGGCGAGCACCCTGGCACCACGCGCACGGGCGATCTGCACCAGTGCAAGGCCGACACCGCCCGACGCTCCAGAGACCAGAACGGTCTCTCCCTCCTGCAGTCGGCCTCGCTCGATCATGCCCAGCGCCGTGCCGTAGGCGGTCGGCAACGTGGCGAGCTGATCATCTGTGAGCGGGGATTCCGTCACGTCATGCACCCGTTCCACCGGCGCGGTCACGTACTCGGCGTAACCACCGTCGCGTTCGCTCCCCATCAGGCCCACCGGGTGCGCATCCGGCCCTTCACCGTCGTAGATCGCCGGGTCGACGACCACGCGCCGCCCGACGAGCCCTCTGTCCACGCCGGCGCCGACCGTCACGATCCGGCCGGCTACGTCGGCGCCCTGGATGCGCGGAAAGGCGATCGGGCCCCGCCAGCCCGACAGCGCGCTCGGGTCTCCCGGGCGGCCGTAGGCGCCCTCCCGGGTCCACAAGTCGGTGTTGTTGAGTGCCACCGCGCTGACCTGGACCAGTACCTCTCCTCCCTGCGGGGTAGGCACGGTGACCTCCGCCAGCTCAAGGACCTCAGGTCCTCCGTGCTCCACGATCCGTACCGCGCGCATGTTCTTGGGCACTCCCATGTTCGAACCTCCTCGGCACCTGCCCCCACCTGCCGACAACCCACCCCTCGGCAGCCTTACCACACCACTGAGAAGCGCGAGGCTTCCGGCGCGAAGGGGGCGCACCTCCTGAGCCCGGAGGGCTACGGCGGAGTGCGTGCCGGATGCCGCGAGCCCCGCATGATCCACATGCGATGTCCGCGGCGGTGCCGTGTATCGCGTCGGTGAGGCCGTGGGGCAGGATGCCTTGCGCGTTCTGTCCGGGTGCTGGTTCCACGCCGCTCCACGAAGTCGTCGCGGGCTACCCGCGGGTGCACACGCCAGGGGCCGGGCCGCACCGACAAGGGGCGGGCACACACCGGTCACGGCCGTGGTCCGGCGACGCGGAAGCCCGTGTTGCCGCTGGAGCTGTCCGGGGTGTCCGCCATGCGTGCCGAGGTTCGGTAGCGCAGGCAGTACGACGCGTGGCACAGGTAGGAGCCGCCCTTGAGCACACGGCTGTCGCCGGGGGTGAACCAGTCGGCGCACCACTCCCACACGTTGCCGGTGGTGTTGTGCAGGCCGTGGGCGTTCGGCTCGAAGGCATCGGCCGGGCAGGTGCCCCGGTGGCCGTCGGCGGCGGTGTTCTTGTGGGGGAACGTGCCGCGGAAGATGTTCATGCGGTACTCGCCGCCCGGGTCGCGTTCCGTGCCCCAGGGGTAGGGCATGCCCTCGAGGCCGCCGCGGGCGGCGTACTCCCACTCCGCCTCCGCGGGCAGCCGGACGCCCGCCCAGCCGCAGTACGCCAGCGCGTCGTAGTGGGAGACATGGACGACCGGGTGGTCCGGACGGTCGAGGACGTCGGAGCCGGGACCTTCCGGGCTTCGCCAGTACGCCCCGTGCACCTGACGCCACCAGGGGGTGGCCACGGCCGCGCGGGTGGGAGGGAAGTCGTCGGGCAGGAATCCGGCGAAGACGAACGACCAGCCGAACCGCTCCGCGTCCGTGCGGTAGCCGGTCGCGTCGGTGAACGCGGCGAGCTCCTTGTTGGTGACCGTCGTCGCGCTGATCCTGAACGGCCCGACCGTCACCGGGCGTGCCGGGCCCTCCCCGTCCGCGGGGTAGGGGGCGTCGTCGCTGCCCATGAGGAACGTCCCGCCGGGCAGGTCGCACCAGTCGGCGGTGCGCACCGGCCCAGCCGGGCGGGGACGGCAGCGGGCCGGGCCCCCGCCCCTTCCGGGCGGCGGGGAGCGCAGCAGGCGTGCGGGGGGTTCGTCACCACACCTCCGTCATGACAGGTCGAAGATGCCGTACGCGAAGCCCTCGGCCCGGACCCGGTCGGCCGTCACGTCCACGCCGCGGACCTCGACCGGCCGTGCTGTCACCGCCTCGGGCAGACGCGCTTCCACCGCGTCCCGCCGCGGGTTGATCACGACCAGGTACCGGTCTCCTCGCACATGCACGAGGGGGTATCCGGTGTGGAGCACGCGCACGCCGCCCGCGGTGCCGAGCTCGGGTGTGTCCTTGCGCAGGCTGATCAGGCGGCGTACGAGGTTCAGGAGCGAGGCGGGGTCGGCCTGTTGGGCGGCGACCGTGGGACGGGCCGGGTCCGGGTCGAGGGGAGGTAGAGGGCTTCTGCGGGGGCGGTGGAGAAGCCGGCGTTCGCGGTGTCGTCCCACTGCATGGGGGTGCGGGAGCCGGCCCGGTTGTAGCGGGGGCCGAGCACGCTGCCCTCGTGGTCGGGAAGGCCGGGGACGTAGCGCATGCCGATCTCGTCGCCGTAGTAGACGGCGGGGAGGGTGGGCCAGGTGAGCTGGAACGCGAAGGCGGCAGGCAGTTGCTCGGCGGCACGAGGGCCTGAGGAGAGGCGGGAGAAGTCGTGGTTGGCGGTGGGGAGGGAGATGAAGCCACGGCGGCCGGAGACGGCGATCGCCTGGGTGGCCGCCTGCCAGTTGTCGAGGAAGGTCGCCGGGGAGCCGGCGCCGTCCGCGTCGAAGTAGGGCTCCAGCGGCGCCCACTGCTCGTTCACGGTGCCGGTGTTGTTGTTCCACAGGGAGCGCAGGGTGAGGCCGTCGTTGTCGCTGCCGAACTGGAGGAAGAAGTCGGCGTGGAAGCCGGCCGGTACGGAGACGGCCGGGTCGCCCCACTCCGAGAGCAGCGCGGCCTCCGGCTGGGCGGTGTCGAGCCAGGCCCTCAGTTCGTGCCACAGGCGTGCGGATTCTTCGTGGCCGGGGTCGTCCTTGACGAGGGAGGCGGCCATGTCGACGCGGAAGCCGGACAGGCCGAGGCCGAGCCAGTGGGACATGATGTCGCGCAGCGCCCGACGGTTGGCGCGCGGGCCTTCGGCGTCGACACTCTGGCGCCAGGGTTCGGCCGGATCGGTGCGTGCGTAGCCGAAGTTGAGGGCGGGCTGGCTGGCGAAGAAGTTCGGCTTGTACCAGCCGCGGCGCGTGCCGGGCGAGGGTTCGAAGCCGTCGGCCGGGCGTTCGTCGGTGTCGGCCCAGATGTAACGGTGGTCGGCGGGGTCGTTCGCGGACGCGATGAACCAGGGGTGCTGGTCGGAGGTGTGGCCGGCGACCAGGTCGAGCAAAACGCGGATGCCTCGGCTGCGGGCGCTGTCGACGAGCTTCGCCAGGTCGTCGTTGGTGCCGTAGCGGGGGGCGACGGTGTAGTAGTCGGAGACGTCGTAGCCCGCGTCCTGGAACGGGGAGGCGAAGCACGGGTTGAGCCAGACCGTGTTGACGCCGAGCCACGCGAGGTGGTCGAGGCGCTGTTCGATGCCGGCGAAGTCGCCGATGCCGTCGCCGTTCGCGTCGGCGTAGGTCTGAGGGTAGATCTGGTAGAGCACGGCGTCCGCGAGCCACTCGGTGGCGGGGCTGCCGGGGCGGGGCGGTGTTGTCATCGGGGCAGTCCTTCGCGGTGCGGGGCGGGCGGGAGGTGGCCGTCGGGTGTGTCGCCGTAGTGGGCCTGGAGTGCGGTCAGTCGGCCGGTGAGCTCCCGCACGACGTCCGCGTACCGGGGGTCGTCGTAGCGGTTGTGCAGCTCGTTCGGGTCGGTGGTGAGGTCCCGTCGATTCGTCTCGGCCCGCCGTACATGGTCAGTACTTGCTGCTCATCCGTGGTAGTCGCGTGCCCAGGCCGGCCCAGTCTGTCCCACCCGCCAGCCGACGGACAGCCCCCTGTGGCAGGTCAGCTCCCAGTTGAGGTGTGTTCGAACCCGCATGCGGAGTCGGCGTGTTCCTCCCCGCCGCCCGCCTCATCGCCGGCCGGTAGGCGGCCCGCCTCTGCGGCATCTCTCCGCGCACGGCCTCATCGCCGGCCGGTAGGCGGCCCGCCTCTGCGGCATCTCTCCGCGCACGGCCTCATCGTCCGCGCTGTCATGCCGCCGTGATCGCCGCATGGGTCTCTGCCTCTCAGAAGCAGGCGGCGGAACACCACCGCGACCCGTGCAACCATCAACCACTTCGACGAGTCCCACATTTCACCCACCGCGCCCACACGAATCGCACACATTCGCGGCGCCCCGGACCTTAGGCAGGCCATGACCCACCCGCAGCAGCCGTACAACCAGCCCCAGCAGTACCCGCACGGACAGCCCCGGCCCGGCTACGGCTACGGCTACCCGCAGCAGCCCGGCCCGTACGGCGCCGCCCCCTACCAGGTGCCCCCGCCGCCGAAGAAGGGCATGGGCGCCGGCGCGATCGTCGCCATCGTCCTCGGCTCCGTGTTCGGCGGGCTGATCCTGCTCACCGTCCTCGGAGCGGCCCTCAGCGACAGCAGCACGAGCACGAAGAAGCCGGTCACGTCGGAAGCGGCGGAGAAGACGCCGGTGAAGAAGGACGACGCCCAAGCGGACGCGAAGCCCGCCACCGATCCGAAGACCAAGCCTGCGGCCGAGCCGGCCGAACCGGCCCCGGTTCAACTCACGGTGACGAAGACGACGTTCAAGCCGAGCATCCTCCACGATGGCGGCGACTACACCAGCGTCCAGGTCACCATCGCAAACAACAGCGACGAGCAGATCGACATCAACCCGCTGTACTTCGCGATCACCGACACCACCGGCCTGAAGCACAACCACGAGCTCGGCGAGGACGAGAACCAGATGGACATGATGGACCTCGCCCCGGGCGAGAAAGCCACGGGCGTCATCACCGGCAAGGGCAGGTTCACCCCCAAGTACGTGACCTACACCGACGGTCTGTTCGGCGAAGGCGTCCGCGGCAACGTGTCCTGACCCTCCGCTCGCCACAGCTACGCCCCGAACCCTGACGGCTCGGGGCGCCGCCATGAGACAGCGCCCCTTGATCTGCCGGCTGCTTCCGCGTTGGCTCCACCCTCCCGACCCGCGGTGAGCATCGGGCGCCTTCCAACGCCCCGGTGCTGGTCATCGCCGCAGTCGGAGGCTGTTGCGGCCCGGTCGTTTCCGGGTGCCTCTCCAGCCGTTGCGTGCGCTCTTCACCCGCTTCCCGGAGCCGGCCCTCGCTGTGGGGCCCGACCCCTGCCCTCGATCTCGGAACAGGGATTCCTGTCGCTGCCGGTGTACCTCCACGGTCGGCGGGCCGAACCTAGGCGGCAACCGTAAGCACCTGACCCAAGGCGCTTTCGGAGCTCCCCTGTAGCTGCCGCAGAACCAAGGCCCGGACTGACGTCGTGACGTCGGTCCGGGCCTCTGCGCCTTATCGCGTGCGGCGACCGAGCAGCCGTCGCCACCAGGGAAGCGAGGCCCTCGGGGCGACGGGGGAGGGTGAGAAGGGCGCAGGCTCCGGTGCCGCTGCTGCCGCCGGCATCGGCTGAGACCCGGACGTGGCTTCCGGCGACGGGTTCTTGGGCCGCACGGGACGAACGCCACGGGCAGGCTTTCCAGCCTGCTGGACACCAGCGACGACGTCACGTTCAGCTCGTCCACGGTCAACGCGAGCTGGATGTTGGGCAGCCGGGCAAGCAGGCTGTCGATGCCGGTCTCGGCGATTCCCCGGCCGATGTCCTGACCCGGACACTGGTGCGGGCCACCGCTGAACGCCAGGTGCGAGCGGTTGCCGTGAACCGGCACGTCGAGGTCGGGCCGGATCTCCGGATCGACGTTGCCGGCGGCGAGGCCCAGCATGACCATGTCCCCCGCCTTGATGGCCTGGCCGCCCAGAATGGTGTCACGTCGTGCGAAGCGGAACGCGCCGACGGACATGGGCGGGGCGTCCCACATGACCTGGTCGAGCGCGTCGGGCAGGGTCATGGACCCGCCGGACAGCCGCGCCCGGAAGCGCTGGTCGGTCAGCACCGTCCGAAGAGTGTTGGCGATCAGGTTGGTGGTGTTCTCGTGCGCGGCGACGATCGCGTGCCGCAGGTGCTCGATCACTTCCTGGTCGCTGAGTTTCGACTCGTGCACGAGCAGCCAGCTGGCCAGGTCGTCGCCCGGCTGTTCCTTCTTGCTGCGCACCAGTTCGGTCATCACGGACACGACGAAGTCGTTGCTCTGCAGCGCCGTCTCGGTGCCTTTGACCATGTCACGGACCGCGGCGCCCACGGCGAGGGCGTCCTGCTCGCGGACCCCGCACTGCCGTGAAAGGACCAGGGCCGACAGCGGCTCTGCGAAGTCCCTGACGAGGTCGGCTCGTCCGATGCGGGCGAACTGGTCCACCAGCCCCTGGGTGTAGCGTCCGACGTAGCGGCGGATCCCGTGTCGGTTGAACCGTCCCAGGGCGTCGACCACCGCGGCGCGCAGCCGCGCGTGCTCGTCACCGTCGGCGAACACCATGAGGGGCTGCCATGCCGTGATCGGCAGCAGGGGCGAGTCCATCGGCAGCCGCACGTTCCAGACGCGGGAGTCGCACGACCACAGCGACGGCGTGCGCATGACGTCCAGGTTCTCCCGGTGGCCCAGGATGAACCAGGCCGGGACATCTCCCGGCAGGAGCACCGGTGCCACCTGGCCGTGCTGTCGGCGCATCTTGCGGTAGAGGTCGTACGGGGCGTCTGTCTCCGGCCCGTACATCCGCTGCCGGACGTCGCCCGGTCCGGCATGCGCGGGACACTGCGGCGGCGGGGCGGTGGCGGGCGATCCGGTGCCATCTGAACGCGGAATGGTCACAAGGCCCTCCGAGGGGCGGCTGCATGCGGTCAACGAGTCCCCGGTTGCCGACCGGACCGCATGCGGAATCCCGCGGTCCCGGCGAGAGGGGCGTGGGCAGCATAGTTGCTCCGCTCCTCCCCCGGCACGTCGATGCCCCATCAACCTCACGAACGCACAGGGGCGTTGACCAGGCACATGCCCTCTCGCGCGAAGGTCAGTCACCGTGGTGAGATCAGATCTGATCACCGATGCATCGGTGGCCGCCGTATGTGAGCGAGGGACAAGATGACAGTTGACCGATCGGGACTTAACTCGATCACGCGTGCGCCTGGCGCGGTGCCCCTGCTGGGACACGCACTGAAACTCTGGCGGGATCCCCTGGGCTTCCTCACCTCTCTGCGCAGCCACGGCGATCTGGTCCGCGTCGACCTGGGCCTGATGCCGATGTACGTGGCCACGTCTCACGACCTCGTCCACGAGATCACCGTGACGCAGGCCCGCAGCTTCGAGAAGGGCCGGTTCTTCGACCGGCTCCGGCCTCTCGCGGGCAACGGCCTGGCCAACGCCGACGGCGAGATCCACCGCCGCCACCGGCGGATGGTCCAGCCGATGTTCTCCAAGGAACGCATCGCCGGCTATTCCCACATCATCGGCCGGCACGCCCGGACGATGGCAGACGCCTGGGCACCCGGGCAAATCGTCGACATCGAGCGGGCGATGGCCGACTACTCCATCGAAACGCTGGCGGCCACCATGTTCTCCACCGACATGGCGATGCCGGCGGTCGAAGCCGTACGGACCAATCTGCCCGTGCTGCTGAAGAACCTGCTGATACGGGCGGCCTCACCGAAGGCGCTCGACCGCCTCCCGATCCGTGCCAACCGCGAGTTCGACGCCGCCGCCGCTCAGTTGAGGGCAGTCATCGACGACGTGGTCGCGCAGGCACGGACGAGCGGATCCACCGACCGGACAGACCTGCTGACGCTGCTCCTGGCGGCGCAGGACGCCGACAGCGGCAACGGGCTGACCGACACAGAGGTCAGGGACGAGCTGTCCACCATCATGTTCGCCGGGGCTGAGACCACCGCGGCCGCCCTCGCGTGGACGTTCCATGAACTGGCCGGCCACCCCGAGGTCGAGAAGCAGGTCGCCGAGGAGATCCGCAGCGTGGTCGGGGACAGAGACGTGACGATCGCCGACGTACCCCGTCTACCATCGATCCGGCGCGTATTGGACGAAGTGCTACGGCTGCACGGCGTCACGCTGCTGATGCGGCGGACGACCGTCCCGGTCCGACTCGGCGCCCACGACCTCCCCGCCGGCACCGAGGTCGCGTTCAGCCTCTACGCGCTCCACCGCGATCCCGACGTCTACGGCAACGCCACCACGTTCGACCCCGACCGGTGGCTCCCCGACCGGCGCGAGGCCCTCCAGCGGCACCACTTCGTCCCCTTCGGCGCCGGTAACCGCAAGTGCATCGGCGATCAGTTCGTCTGGACCGAGGCGACGATCGCCATCGCCACCGTCCTGCAGCGGTGGAAACTCTCCCCTGCCCCAGGACACACCCCCAAGGAGATCGCCTCGGCAGTGGCGCACGCCGACCGCATCCCGATGATCGTGCAACCGCGCGACTGAGCCGCACGGCCACCCCAGCCCCCAGCCCCCGGTGATCCGACGATCCGGCCACGGCAGGCCTACGGCCGTCTTCCAGCGCTCCAGGGCCTGCCGGGTACTCCCTTCCTTCCAGCCGGGCCGGCGGAGATCCGTGCAAAGGTCGCGGCTCGCCGGCGCCCGCGCCGCCGCGTACCGTCGTGCCCCCACGGCCCCATTGCCTCCGAGCCGAGTTTGCCTGCGCTTACGGAGCGATGGGGCTGGTCCTCCTGGCGGGGTGCGCCGAGGACGTAGCGCGTGGCGGTTGACCTCGGATGCTGGTCAGTGAGCCTGCCCAGGATTGCTGGAAAGGAGTGGTTGACACCGCATCCCGGGGCCGGGTGAGTGGATCACCGCTCCGGGTCGGACCCTGCGCGTCACGTCTGATTTCCGAAGTGCTCCATAAGCTTCTGCTGGAGCGCCTGAAGTACAAGACTGTGCTGTTTGAGCATCGACAGGCGGTTCTCCGCAGTGGCGGCGTAGGCAGCGTCTGCCCTCACATTGGTCGTTGCCGCGGTGAGGAGGTAGCCGTTGAGGGCATCCATGGCCGATGCCTCGTCGATAGCCTGCCCCCTTCGCATCAGACAGCGGTCCAGGGCCGTTTCGTCGCTGGCGATCACGTTCGCGATGACGGACGGCTGCCAGTCATCCGCGTTGGTCAGCGAGTAATGCGTGTCGAAACCTACGGTGACCGTTTCACCTTCGGGAATCTCCACCTCGTATCGGCCTTCCTCGTCGGTATAGGCCCGGTCGATCAGAGACAGATCACCGCGATAGACGCTGACCTTGATCATGAAGATCGGCTTCTTGTCGTCAATCGCTCTTACATACCCGAACATGAGAGTCTCCTCTCGACCGGAATCTCGGGGTCGGCCGGGTCCTCGGAGTGTGCGAATGCACCATGTACCCCACCCCTTCGTCCAGTCTGTCCGCGCCCAACCTCCACCGCCACTTCGCATTTCAACAGATGACCTTCGCAGTTCTACGGGGGCGGCCGGGCTCGGTGGCACCAGGTTCAAGGCTGAGGGACCATGGGCTTTGGGGCTCCGAGCACTCGACGCCGGCGAGCGTCATTGACGGGTGGCATGCCCAATCCACTGCTCAGAAAAGACGACAGCGGCCCATTCGTAATTCGCTTGCAAGAGGAACTCGCCACCACGGATACACCGTCGGCCGCGTAGACGGAATATTCGGACTCAAGACCCATGCCGCATTTCGTCAAATCCAGTCCGATCACGGTCTGGTCGTCGACGGGATCGTGGGTCCGGCTACTTGGGCGGTGCTTTCAGGGGCCCGTTCCAACTGCGATCTCATCTTCGACCTGTGTCCGACTTACCAAGGGCGGTCCATCCTCCGGAGTAGCCGACCGGGCCGCCGATCTCGGGCAGCTCGAGCAGGGCGTCCAGACTGGTCTGCCATTCCGGGACCGCGCTTTCGACCAGCGGGCCGATGAAGGACTTGAGGTCTCGCCGAGGGTGAATTCGCGCTCGAGGACGCCGTCGTCGAGGTGCTGTTCGGAGGTGAAGTGCACGGTCGTGCCTTTCGGGAGTGCGCTTGAACGGCGCTCCCGGACGACCTGTCGCCCGACCGTGACCCTGGCGGAGAGCACCCACGTCGATGCGTTCACGGGTACCACCTCCTCGTTCTCCAGCACGGTCTCCGGGAGGGTTCTAGTGGTCGCCGTGGTCCGCCGAGCGGGTTCTTGGCGGTGGATCCGTGGCGGGATGCCACGGAGCCGCTCGCCCCACCTCAAGGCCGTGACGCATCAGCAGTTCAAAGGTGAGACGGCCGCTGACAGCGGTACCGGCCCAGGCCCCGAGGCCGTCAAGGAAGCACCGGCACCACCCCCATGGTGGGCACACGCACCTCCGCACGTATAACTATGGTGTCCCACCACATACGCCCCTGACCTGGCCCTTCCTACGGTGTGGCGACACGGAAACGTCCCCGCCAACTGTCCGGAAGTGGTGTCCATGGCCGCCCCCGCAACCGCCCCGCCCGAGCCCAGCTCGCTCAAGCGCATCGTCGCCGCCAGCCTCATCGGGACCACCATCGAGTGGTACGACTTCTTCCTCTACGGGTCGGCCGCCGCGCTGGTCTTCAACGAGCTGTTCTTCCCGGATGAGGACCCGCTGGTCGGAACCCTCCTCTCGTTCCTCACCTACGCCGTCGGCTTCGCCGCGCGTCCGCTCGGCGCGCTCGTCTTCGGGCACTACGGGGACCGGCTCGGGCGTAAGAAGCTGCTGGTGCTCAGCCTGCTCATGATGGGCGGTGCGACCTTCGCGATCGGGCTCATGCCGACCCACGCGACGATCGGCTCCGCCGCTCCGGTCCTGCTGACCGTGCTGCGGCTCGTGCAGGGGTTCGCGCTCGGCGGCGAGTGGGGCGGCGCGGTGCTGCTGGTGTCCGAGCACGGCGACGCCAAGCGGCGCGGGTTCTGGGCGTCGTGGCCTCAGACGGGCGCTCCGGCCGGTCAGTTGCTCGCCACCGGTGTGCTGTCCGCGCTCACCGCGCTGCTCTCTGACGCCGCTTTCTCCTCATGGGGCTGGCGCATACCGTTCCTGCTGTCCGGCGTGCTGGTGATCGTCGGCTTGTGGATTCGTCTCTCTGTCGATGAATCGCCGGTCTTCAAGGCCGCCCTGGCCCAGGCCGAGCAGCGCAAGTCGGAGGCCGGCCAGGTGGAGAAGATGCCGGTGGTCGCCGTACTGCGTCACCACTGGCGCGACGTCCTGATCGCCATGGGCGCGCGTATGGCGGAGAACATCAGCTACTACGTGATCACCGCGTTCATCCTCGTCTACGCGACCACCGCCGTGGACATGAGCAAGCAGACCGCGCTCAACGCCGTCCTCATCGCGTCCGCCGTGCACTTCGCCGTGATCCCGCTGTGGGGTGCCCTGTCCGACCGCATCGGGCGCCGGCCGGTGTATCTGATCGGCGCGATCGGCGTCGGAGCCTGGATGTTCCCGTTCTTCGCACTCATCGACACGGCCGGGTTCGGTGCCCTGCTGCTCGCCGTCACGGTGGGTCTCGTGCTGCACGGTGCGATGTACGCGCCCCAGGCGGCGTTCTTCTCCGAGATGTTCGCGACGCGGATGCGCTACTCGGGCGCCTCGATCGGCGCGCAGTTCTCGTCCGTCGCGGCCGGTGCGCCGGCACCGCTGATCGCCACTGCCCTGCTGGCCGACTACGACTCGTCGACGCCCATCGCCCTGTACGTGATCGCCGCGGCCCTGCTCACCGTGGTGGCCATCGCCTGCGCACGGGAGACGAGGGAGCGGGACCTGACCACGCTGGACAGCGTCGCTGACGAGGTCGAGGATGCTCCGGCCACGGCCACGGCGGACGCCCGTACCGCCTGACCCGGTGGGGGCCGGCCGGCCCCTCCCCGTATGCGAACCGCGCGGACTCCGGTGAGTCCGCGCGGTTTTCGCGCAAGCGGAGGAGGCGGGGACCTCATGGACGGCTCGGGGACGGTGGCTCACGGCCCGCGTGCGTACCCGAAGAACCCCCGTCACCCGAAGCACGGGGGCTCGCGGTCGCGTGTACAGAACGGGCAGGGCTCTCAGGAGCCGGCCGACGACGACATCGCGTGCAGCCTCAGCGCCAGCTGGATCTCGAGGGACCGCGCCGGCGA
Source organism: Streptomyces sp. Tu 2975 (assembly GCF_009832925.1). Lineage (GTDB taxonomy): Bacteria > Actinomycetota > Actinomycetes > Streptomycetales > Streptomycetaceae > Streptomyces. The sequence continues at coordinate 6,991,453 of NZ_CP047140.1, read as the reverse complement.
CTGCCAGTCGGGGCCGAGCAACCGGCCTATGCGCTCGAGCCGTTGGGCCACGGTGTTCACATGGACGTGCAGGTCGTCCTTGGTGCGGGCCGGGCTCATGCCACTGGCGAAATAGGCGTCCAGGGTGCCCACCAGGTCGGTACCGCGCCGCCGGTCGTAGTCGACGATCTCCCCGATGGTGCGGTGCACGAAGCCGTCGATGTCACCGGGGTCGGCCAGCAGCAGGCCGAGGAACCCCAGGTCCTGCGCCGCGGCCCCCTCCCCGGAGCGGCCGAGGAGACGCAGGGCGTCAAGACAGCGGCGGGCCTGGGCATAGGCCTCGGCCACCGGCGCCGGGTCGCCGGCCGGTGAGTCGACCGGCGAGGAGGCGCCGACGGTCACCGGCTCGCGGAGCGCGCCGGACAACTGCCGGGCGGTCTGTCGGGCGAGGTCCGCCGCCGTGTCCCCGGGCCCGAGGGGCAGCAGCAGGACCGTGCCGCCGTCGCGGGCGGCGGCGAGACCGGAACGCGTCGCGGCCAGGTGCGAGGCGGCGGACCAGAGACGCTGGCGGTCCGCCGTCTCGCGCGCGGATACGGCGGCGCCGTCGAGGGAGTCCGCGCGGGCGTTGGCGCCCGCACGGGTCCATGAGCCGGTGCGCGCGGCCGGCTTGCGGCCGGCGGCGGTCTCGGCGCGGGCGGTCTCGGCGCGGGCGGCGGTCTCGTCCGCCGTGCCGTCGATCCGGGCGGCGAGCACCACATGCGGGACGTCCAGGTCCGCGCGAAGTCGTGCGGCCCGCTCGCGCAGGAGCCGCGGATCGCGGTCCGGCGCGTCGAGCAGGTCGTCGAGCAGCTCGCCCCGGACGCGCTGCTCGGCGTCGTGCGCCGACCGCCTGGCGAGCAGGAGCAGGGAGGTGACCATGGCGGCACGCTCGAGGGTGCGCCGGTCGACGGGGTCGAGGGCGGGGTGTCCGCGCAGGACCAGCGAGCCGAAGACCTCGCCTCCGGCGGCGACGGCCGCGACCCAGTCGTCTCCGTGCCGTGTCGCGTGGCCGCCCGCGCCGCCGGCGTCCGGGCCGGCCTCGGTGAACTCGACGGTGCCGTCGAGGACTTCGGAGAGCGCCGCGGCCACGTCCTGCACTCCCCCGCCGCGCAGGACCAGCTCGGTGAGCCGGTCGTGGACGTCCGAGGCGCGCTCCAGGACGCCGCTGTGGTCCTGGATGATCGCGTTGGCCCGCTCGAGGTCGGCGAGCGCGGAGCGGGTCTCCGCGAGGAGGTTGGCGGTGTCGATGGCGACGGCCGCGTGGGCGGCGAAGGAGGCGAGCAGCGCGACCTGCTCGCGCTCGAAGACCCTGGCGCGCCGGTCCGCAGCGAACAGCACGCCGATGACCTGGCTGCCGAGCATGAGCGGCACGCCGAGGATGGCGACGAGGCCCTCGTCCTTGACGGCGGCGTCGATGGTCCCGGTGTGCTCGAACCGGGCGTCGTCGAAGTAGCTGTCCGTCACGTAGGGCCGGGCGGTCTGGGCGACGAGTCCGCCGAGCCCCTCCCCCATGCCGAGCCGCACCTGCTGGAAGCGGGCCGACACCGAGCCCTCGGTGACGCGCATGTAGGTGTCGCCGGCCGCGGGGTCGTTGAGGCTGAGGTAGGCGACCTCGGTGCCGAGCAGCGACCGGGCCCGCTGCACGATCGCCCGGAGCACCGCGTCGAGGTCGCGCAGACCGGCGAGGTCGTGCGCGGTCTCGAAGAGGGCGGACAGCTCCGCCTCGCGGCGGCGCCGCCCCTCCAGCTCCGCCCGCACCCGCAGGGCCAGCTGCTTGGCGTGGTCGAGCGCGGCCAGTTGCTCGTGTCCGGCGCCGTCCGCGCGGGCGAGGAGCAACGGCCTGTCGTACGCCTCTGCGGCCGCGCCGCGTGCGAGGAGCTCCAGGTAGTGGGCTTGATCGTGGGACATGGACACAGGATTCCTGCCGTACGGGCCGTCGCACCAGCCCTGTGGACAACGATGCGGTACCCGGCCCGACGACAGGACCCGGATGCGCCCGTGATCGACACACCTGTCGTGACAGATGCCCTGGCACGTGTCGTGACATGCGTCATGACATGTGTCTGGATCGATACGCCTAGTGCGCCGTCCAGCCGCCGTCCAGGGTCAGGGACGTGCCGGTGATGAATGAGGCCTGGGGCGAGCACAGGTACAGGGCGGCCTCCGCCACCTCCTCCGGTTCGACGAGCCGTTTGATCGCGGAGTCCTTGAGGAGGACCTCGGCGAGCACACGGTCCTCCGGCAGGTCGTGCGCGGCGGCCTGGTCGGCGATCTGCTTCTCCACGAGGGGTGTGCGCACATAGCCGGGGTTGACGCACACGGACGTCACGCCATGCGGTGCGCCCTCGAGGGCGGCCGTCTTGGAGAGTCCTTCGAGGCCGTGTTTGGCGGCCACATAGGCGGACTTGTAGGCGGATGCGCGCAGTCCGTGAACGGACGAGATGTTGACGACCCTGCCCCAGCCCTGTGCGTACATGTGCGGCAGCGCGCCCCTGATCAGCCGGAAAGGGGCTTCGAGCATCACCGTGAGCACGGTGTGGAAGACGTCCGGCGGGAAGTCCTCGATGGGCCGTACCAGTTGGAGGCCCGCGTTGTTGACGAGGATGTCCGTGCCGGCGGCCGCCGCCTCCGCGGCGTCCAGGTCGGTGAGGTCGAGCAGGTACGGCTCCACGGCCCCGGCGAGGCCCTCGCTGTGCTCGGCGAGCGCAGCCAGTCCTTCGGCGTCCCGGTCGACGGCTCTGACCTTGGCTCCGGCGGCCGCGAGCCGGAGGGTGCAGGCGCGGCCGATGCCACCCGCGGCACCGGTGACGAGGGCGGTACGGCCGCCGAGGTCGACGGACAGGGGGGACGCCGCGGCTGCGGTGGCGGGGGTGCCGGGCGGTGTGGTGGGCGCGGTCATGTCCGGCACATTAGGCAGCGATCATCCGTCGACCGATGTGGTCGCAACCCATACTTCACTGCGCCTTGATGGGTTCGAACCATGCTGGTCCTTCGGACAGCGCATGTTTGATCCGGAAGATCGCGAAGTCCTGGAGCTCCGGCAACGCGTCGACCGGGAACCAGCCCACCTCGAGGGACTCCTCGTCGTTGACCCGCGCCTCGGCGGCGCCGCTCACGGCCCGGCAGCGCATGGTGATGTCCATGTACTGGCACACGTCACCGTTGGGATAGGTGACTGGCCTCGGCAGCGCCTGCACCAGCACGACCCGCTCGGCCACGCAGCGCACGGCGGTCTCCTCGTACACCTCGCGTGCCGCCGTCATGGCCGGCTGCTCACCGGGCTCCGGGATGCCGCCGATGATCGACCAGTTGCCCGTGTCGGCGCGCCTGCCCAGCAGTACCCGCCCCGCGTCGTCGAAGACGACGGCGCTTACCCCCGGCAGGAACAGCAGCTGGTGGCCGGCGGTCGCCCGGATGGCGCGGATGAAGTCGGGAGTTGCCATGCCCGGACCCTACCTCCGGCCCTGGCCGGACCGGTCGAACGCCTTCGCGGCCCGGCGCAGCACCCGGTCGTTCTCCCGGCCGGACCGACAGCGCCGGACGCCGGCCGGACACCCGGAGGCCTCAGGCCTGGTCCGCTCCCGTGGCCGCCTCGTCGGCCGCAGGCCGGCGCTTCCGGACGGCACCGACGGCGACCGCGGTCAGGCCGCCGGCCGCGAGCAGCACCAGGGCCATTTCGGGCGCGCTGCCGAGCCGGGTCGCGGGCGTGAGCGACGAGCGCAGCGGCACCTCGGCGACCAGGGCGTCCGGCGTGAACATCGCCGTCTCCTCGACGATCTCCCCGTCGGGCATGATGACGGCGCTGACACCGCTGGTGACCGGGACGACGACGGACCGGCTGTGCTCGACGGCCCGCACGCGGGACATCGCCAGCTGCTGGTAGGTCATCTCGCTCCGGCCGAAGGTGGCGTTGTTGCTCGGCACGGAGATGAGCTGCGCCCCGTGTGTGACGGTGTCGCGGGCGGCGTCGTCGAAGGCGGCCTCGAAGCAGGTGACAAGGCCGACCTTGGTGCCGGCGAGGTCGAAGACCCCCACCTCGTACCCCGGCCCGAAGTCGCGCTGGACCCGGTCCACGTCGGAGTTGAAGACCCGTACGACGGACCGCATCGGGATGTACTCGCCGAACGGCTGCACATGGCGCTTGTCGTAGGTGTCGACGGGCCCGCGGGTCGGGTCCCACTCGATGAGGGTGTTGCGGAGCTTGCCCGTCTCCGGGGTCAGCACCGCGCCCACGACGGTCGGAACACCGATGGCCTTGACCGCCCGGTCGATGACCTGGCGGGCGTCGGCGTTGCGGTACGGGTCGAGATCGGAGGAGTTCTCCGGCCACAGGACGAAATCCGGCCGGGGCTCCTTGCCCGCCGCAACGTCCGCGGCAAGCTGTTCCGTCCGGCGGGCGTGATTGTCGAGGACGGCCCGGCGCTGGGCGTTGAAGTCGAGACCGAGCCGGGGAACGTTGCCCTGGATCGCGGCGACGGTCGCGGTGCCGTCCTCGGCGGAGTCGTCGACCAGCGGCCGGGAGGCGAGGGCCGTGGCGACGGGCACGAGCAGGGCCAGCAGCGCCGTCACGGCGGCGATGCGCGGAACGGCCCCGCCGCGGCGGTGCGCGAGCGCCTGCCGCACACACTCGTAGAGGCCGAATCCGCAGAGCACGACGGCGAAGCTCAGCACAGGGGTGCCGCCGAGCGCCGCGAGCGGCAGGAAGAAACCGTCGGCCTGACCGAAGGCGATCTTGCCCCACGGGAAGCCGCCGAACGGTACGCGGGCACGCGCGGCCTCGCCGGCGATCCAGACGGCAGCGGCCCACACGGGCCACGCGGGCAGCCGGGACACGAGGGCGATGCCCATGCAGGCGAACGCCACGAACAGCGCCTCCGCCGCGACCAGCGCCAGCCAGGGCACCGGGCCGACCTCCTCGCCCGTCCAGGACAGCAGGGGGAGCAGGAAGCCCAGGCCCGCGAGGTAGCCGAGACCGAACGCGGACCGCGGACGGCCTCCGTGCAACGTAAGGCCGAGCAGGGCGAACGCCGGGACGGCCAGCCACCACAGCGGACGCGGCGGGAAGCTCGCGAACAGCAGCAGGCCGGAGAGCGCCGCGGCGCCCGGGCGCACGAACCGGCGCAGCAGCGGCCGGCCCTCGGTGGAGGCGGGTCCGGGGGTGTCGACGGAGGTCATGATGGCGCTCACCTGGCGGAGTCTACGGCGGAGGCCTGTGAGCGGTGCAGTCACGTCCACCTCACCCAGCAGCAACGTTTCTGCGCAATCACTCCCCACATGTCCGAGGCTCCCGTTAGCGTGTTCGCCGGTCCCGCGCACACCACGAGCCGTTCAGGTCGGCTCCGGCTGTCGCGCATCGGGCGCCCGACGGCGTCCGGCCCGCTCCGGCCGCGCGGGGCCCGTCACAGTCGGGGGGCGACGGGATGGGTTCAACAAGCGGTCCACCCACGGACCGCGAAGGCCGAAGCGATCCGAACACGGGCCGGGAGAGCCGAAGCGATCCGGAGACGGCGCGCAGTGGCAGTGACGGCGCGCGCTTTGCCCAGCAACACGGGGACGACGGCGCGCACTCGCGCCCGGAACGCGGCTCGCGCCCGGATCGCGGGCAGGGCGCGGACGCGGATCGTGAACGCCGCGGCGGCACGGACGCGGCGGGGGTCGCCGTCCTCGTCGGCTGCGCCGTGTGGTCGCTGGTCAGCGCCGCCGGACGGGAGGGGCGACCGGAAGGCGTGCTGCTCGCCGTGTTCGCCGTCACCGCGGGGTACGCGTGCGGACGGATCTCCGGCTCGCTCCTTCCGGTCGGCGGCTTCCTCGTGACCGCGGTGGGGGCCGTCGCTGTCGCCGTCGCGTCCCACGACGGAGTGGTGCCGGGAGCCGCCGCCGGTGCCGTCACGCCCTTGGGACAGGCGGGCGCCGTCGCCGCGCTCCTGGTGCTCGGCACGGGTGCGGCCTGCTGCGCGGCGTCCGCCGCCCGGACGGCGGGCGGCAGGACGGGGTCACGCCTGTTCGCGTCGGCCGTGGCCTGTTCCGCGCTCGCGCTGGCGTCCGTGCCCGTGTTCGCGGTCTGCCTGGCCGTGCTGCTCTGTTCGCTCGCCGCGGCCCGGATCCGCCGGCGCACCGCCGTTCTCGCGGCACTCGCGCTGGCTGCGGGGCTCGTGGCGGGAACCACCTGGGCCGTCGCGAAGGACGCCCTCCCCGCCGGCCTCGCCACGTCGGTGAAGGCGTCCCTCACCGAGCACCGGGGCGCTCTGTGGCGGGACGCCGTCACCCTGGCGGAACGGGAGCCGGTCCGGGGCGTCGGTCCCGCCCGCTTCGGACGGCTGAGCCCGGCCTCCGTCCAGTCGCCCGCCTCCGGGAGCAAGCCCCACTCGGCACCGCTCCAGCAAGCGGCGGAGCAGGGAGTGGTCGGCGTCGCGCTGCTCGCTGGGGTCTTCGGCTGGATCCTGTACGGGCTCGGGCGTTCGCCCCGTCCGGCGCCGGTGGCGCTGAGCGCCGCCGCCGCGCTCACGGCAGTGGCGGTACTGGCCTGTGTCGGCAACGTGCTGAGTTTCGCCCCCGTCACGACGGGGGCCGCGTTGCTGGCGGGACTGGCCACGGCACGCACGCCCCACGAAGGACACGGCCTCGAAGAACAGGACCTGTAGGCAACGGCAACGGCACAGCACGCGCACGCGCCGGGCGGAGCCGGAGCCGCCGAAGTCACCGGGGCCGCCCGGGGAGGCACGGGGCCGGCCACGGAAGACCATGGGGCCGGGAACGGCTCCACGCTGACGAGGTCACGCCCCTGGCGCCTGGCTCGCTCCCGGTGCCCCGGTCGCCTTGAGGTGATTGATCCTGGCGCGGATGACGCGTACCGCCATGGCCGCGTCGTCGACCGTCACCGTGAACCTGCCCCCGTCGCTGAGGGTGACCGACAGGCCCTCGCCGCGACGGACGACCACCGCGGTGCCCCGCTCGGGACGCCAGCGGCAGCCCCAGCCGCCCCACTGCCGGGGCGTCACCCGGTGGACGAATTCGGCGCTCTCCACGTGCGACAGGGGGATGTGCCGGCGCGGCACGCCGATGTGGCCGCAGCGCACGTCCAGCGCATGGCTGTCGATCTTGACCGCCACGTGCACGAAGGCGAGCGTCCCGTAAAGGATCATGAGGCCTGCCGCGACGCAGCCGATGACCGCCATGAGCATCGCGGCGATGCCGGTGGTCCAGGTGGCCCCGACGGCCAGCTTGATGCCGAGGGCCAGACAGGCCACGCCCGCCACAGCGAGCAGCCACTGCATACGGTTCGTGGCCCGACCGGTCCAGACCTCTGGGAGGGGCTCCGAGCCGCGCCCCTCGTGGCGGAAGTGGTGCCTCATGCCTAGGACCCTACCCAGCATCCGGACAACCAGCACTGATGCGGCGAAACGGCCACAAGGGCGGGAAACATGTCCGCTCGGCGCCCCCTGACCGGGAAAACTGCGGGCGCCGACGGGCCGCCGGACCGACGGCCGGCGATCTGCGTCGTCACAGGTCGCGGGCGACGTTCGGCAACCGGTCCGGTCACAGGTCGGGGGTGGCGTCCGACGTCCGCGAAGGGTCAGCGACGCGGTTCAGTGCGCGGGGGTCACCGCAGGCAGCAGGCGGCTTTCGGCGTAGCCGAGCGCCTCCGCCGGAAGAGTGGCTTCCGTCCCGCTGAGCAGCACCGTGAGCCGGCCGCTCGGCGACGCGCCGGGCACCGGCTCCGCGCCGATCCGCCGCAGGGCCTGCGCGGCGACCGCTCCTGCCGAGCCGTGCAGGACGAGGGGCGGCAGGCCGGGCCGCTGGACCGCGGCCCGGATCCGCTCGGAGACCAGTTCGTAATGCGTGCAGCCGAGGACGACGGCCCTGACGTGGCGGGGGGTGAGCGCGGCGGCCGCGGCGACGGCCCGGTCGATCGCGTCCTCGTCCGCCCGCTCCACCGCGTCGGCGAGACCGGGACAGGGAACCTCGGTCACCTCGACCGAGCCGGCGAACTCCTTGATCAGTCCGCGCTGGTACGGGCTGCCCGTGGTCGCCGGGGTCGCCCAGATCGCGACAGGGCCGCCCCCGGCCGCGGCGGGCTTGATCGCGGGGACCGTACCGATGACGGGGATCGAGGGCTCGAGCTCCGCGCGGAGCGCGGGCAGGGCGTGCACGGAAGCGGTGTTGCAGGCGACGATGAGCGCGTCGGGCCGGTGCGCGGCGGCCGCCCGTGCCACGGCCAGCGCGCGCCCGGCGACATCGTCCGGCGTACGGGGGCCCCAGGGCATGCTGCCGGGGTCGGAGGACAGCACCAGATCGGCGTCGGGGCGCAGCGTACGCACCGCGGCCGCCGCCGCCAGCAGGCCGATACCGGAATCCATGAGCGCGATCTTCACCCGGTCACCATAGTCGACCGCCCTCACGGCGGGCCTTGCGTGGGGCAGACTGCGGCGGATGAGCGCTCTTGCCTGGACCGCCGTCGGATCGCTGGCCGCCTGGGGGTGGCTGCTGCTCGGCCAGGGCTTCTTCTGGCGGACCGACCAGCGGTTGCCGGAACGGAAGGATCCTGAGCACTGGCCGGATGTCGCCGTCGTGGTGCCCGCACGGGACGAGGCGGACGTCCTCCCCTTGAGCCTGCCGACGCTGCTCGCCCAGGACTACCCGGGCCGGGCGGAGATCGTGCTCGTCGACGACAACAGCGGTGACGGTACGGGTGACCTGGCACGGTCACTGGCGGCGCGGCACGGTGGCCTGCCGCTGCGGTCGGTGGCGCCGGGCGAGCCCGGGCACGGCTGGACCGGGAAGCTGTGGGCCCTGCGGCACGGCATCGACGCCGCGGGAGAAGGCGACCCGGAGTACCTGCTGCTCACCGACGCCGACATCGCCCACGCGCCGGACAGTCTGCGGGAGTTGGTCGCCGCGGCGCGGACCGGCGGGCTGGATCTCGTGTCGCAGATGGCGCGGCTACGGGTGGCGAGCGGCTGGGAGCGGCTGGTGGTACCGGCGTTCGTGTACTTCTTCTCGCAGCTCTATCCCTTCCGGTGGATCAACAAGGAAGGGGCGCGGACCACGGCCGCTGCTGGCGGCTGTGTTCTCCTGCGTACGGAGGCCGCGACACGGGCCGGTGTCCCCGACTCGATCCGCCAGGCGGTGATCGACGACGTCGCCCTGGCGCGTGCCGTGCGGCGCACGGGCGGCAGGATCTGGCTCGGTCTGGCCGACCGGGTCGACAGCGTGCGCCCGTACCCACGGCTCGCTGACCTGTGGCGGATGGTGTCGCGCAGCGCCTACGCCCAGTTGCGTCACAGCCCGCCGGTGCTGGCGGGGACCGTCGCGGGGCTGGCGCTGGTGTATCTCGCCCCGCCGGCGGCGCTGTCGCTCGGGCTGCTCGGCGGGGACGCGGTGGCCGCGTGGGCGGGGGCTGCGGCATGGGCGGTGATGGCGGGCACGTACCTGCCGATGCTGCGCCACTACGGCCAGCCGCCGCTCCTCGCGCTGACCCTGCCGTTCACCGCCGCGCTCTATCTCCTGATGACGATCGACTCCGCGGTGCAGCACTACCGGGGTCGGGGCGCCGCGTGGAAGGGACGCACCTACGCGCGGCCCGAGACCGCCGGCGACGCCTGAGCGCGGCGCGGTGCCGGCTCCCGCGTGAAGCGGCGCCCGCCCCACCTGAGGTGACGGCGGGCGGGCGCACGCAGGGGCCGTCACTTGCGGCCGGGGGTCCAGTTCATGCCCCAGCCGTAGGCGTAGTCGATGGTGCGCTGCGGGCTGACACCGCGTTCCGGGACCAGGAAGCGGGCCTCCCGCTGGACGACGAGGTCGGAACCGGTGTTGGTGATCAGGGCCAGGGCGCAGACCGTGGAAGGGACGGTGCACTCGCCGAGGGAGAAGTCGATCGCCGCTCCGTGCTGCGGCTGCAGCGTCACCGTCGCGTCGAGGTCGGCGAAGCTCCGGGCGCCTTGGTACACGGTCACGAAGATGACGACACGGCGGATGTCCTGCCGGCGGTCGAGGTTGATGGTGAGGTTCTCGCCCGGGGTCCCGCCTGTGCGGTCGTCCCCGTCGAGGTGGATGAAGGGGGGCTGGTTCAGCGCGCCGAAGGCGTTGCCGAGCGCCTGGACGACGCCCTTGCGGCCGTCGGAGAGTTCGTAGAGGGCGCACAGGTCCAGGTCGAGGTCGCCGTGCATGGCGATGGCGCGGCCGAGCTTGGCGCCCCAGCCCTGGAACTGCTTGCGGATCTGCCAGCTGAGGTTGACGCGCATCGCGCCGGAGGTGCCGCCCTGCTTGGTGAGGGAGACGCTCGGCGACTCCTTGGTCAACGTCACCTTCGTGAGGCGTACCGGGGTCGGGGGCGCGGGCGGCGCGGCGTGGGCGGCGGGCGCGGGCGGCGCGGCGTGGGTGACCGGCGGGGGTGGCGGGGTGGCGACGGGCGGCGTGACCGCCGGCAGGGTGGCCTGGGTGACGGAGGCCTCGGTGACAGCGGCCTGCTGGGGTTCGTCGACGGTGATGCCGTAGTCCGTGGCGAGTCCTTCGAGGCCGGTGCCGTAGCCCTGACCGACGGCGCGGAACTTCCATGCGCCCTGGCGCCGGTAGAGCTCTCCGAGCACGAAGGCCGTCTCGACCGTGGCGTCCTGGCTGTCGTAGCGGGCGATCTCGGCGCCGGAGCCGGCGTCGAGCACCCTGATGTGGAGGCCGGGCACCTCCCCGAAAGTGCCACCGTCGGCGGAGGCGGCCAGGACGACGCGCTCGATCGAGCTCTCGACACGGTCGAGGTCGACGGCGACGGAGTCGGTCGTGGCGCCGGCCGCCGACTGCTTGCCCTCGTGCCGCACGGCTCCCGAGGCGTGTGCCGGCTGGTTGTAGAAGACGAAGTCGCTGTCGGAACGGACCTTCCCCGACGACAGCAGGAGGAGTGCCGACGCGTCGACGTCGGGCACCCCCGGCCCGGAGCCCCAGCCCAGCTCGACGCGGACACTCCGCACCGACACCGGAGTATTCGCTCCCTTAAGCATGGACATGCTCTCCCCCATCTCGATTCGTTGCGCCCGGAAGATCGTTCATCGTCAACCTATTCCGCATACATCCCCCGCAGGGGGGCCGACCCGTGGGTAACCCTCTCTCAGCTTGCGCTTTACACGATCACGAGACGTCAGGAAGCCCGTTTCCCCCAACTTCGCCCACATTAGTGAACCGTGGTCACTCAGAGCTGATGAAACAACCCTCTTATCGGGCTCCCCAACCAGCACATCGTGGGCTTAACTTATGTGCCATGACCTCCCCCCGCGCCACCTACGGCGGCGGTTACTACTCCGCGCCGGCGTTTCCCGACACCCCGATCTACGACTCCCTGGTCGCGGAGCGGGGCACCCCTCAGATCGCCCCGATCCGAGTGCCTGCCGCATACGACACCGGCAACAGCTATCTGCCGGCGCTCCCCGCGGCCCTGCCCGCCCTCCCGGCGGCACCCTCCCATCCCGCCCCGTCCTACGGTTACCCGCAGCAGATGCACCAGCCGGTCCCGCTGCAGCAGGCACCCGCCCCGTACATCCCGCAGCAGGCGGGACCTCCCCGCGGCTATCCGGGACCGCAGTACCAGTCCCAGCCGCAGCGGCCGGTGTCCACCGGCTACGAGGCCATGCGGCCCGCCGCGGCGCGTCCCGCTCCGGCGCCCGCGCCCTACGAGGATCCGTACAACCGCCCGTACCAGGGCCGGGGGTACTGAGCGACGGCGAGGGCGGCCCGTCCGGACAGTGCTCCGGCGCGGAGGCAGGGCGGGCCGCCGCTCGACGAGCAGGGCACACCGGATATCTGCCCTGCGCACCGATGAACCACCTCGCCGCGCGCTCATGTACCCACCTGCGCCACGTACATGAGACCGTCACCGGCTCGCTCCTCGCTGATCACACAGAGCGACCGGCTCCGTTCCCTCTGCCCGCGCGTGACCGACCATGCCCTGCACCCGCTGCCGACGTCGTCCGCCCGACGGGAACCGATCGCGGTGGCAGGCACGTTGGACAGTGCACGGCACGGCTCGCCGGGTGACGTTCCTCTTCTTCGCACCACCCGCGCTCGTGCCGTGCCCTGCCGGGCCGTCACGGACAAGGAAGGGGTGCGGAAAGTGCGGGCAGCCGTCGGCATCTGGCGCTGGCGCCGCAATCCCCTGCGGCGTGCCACCGATCTGTACGAGGCTTGGCTCGCGCTGGTCGCCGCCCTGCTCGTCGTCACGGCCGCCCCGGCGGTCGGCTGGGTCGCCGGCGCGCTGACCGAGGAGTCGCTGCGTCAGTCGATCCGCGTCCAGCGGCTCCAGCGGCACGCCACGACGGCCACCGTGCTCGGGCCGGCCGAATTCCCGCGCCCCGCCGCCTTCGACCCGGAGACCGCCGCGGCCGACGAACGCCGAAGGGCGGTCGCCGCGAAATGGACCGCCCCGGACGGCAGTCGGCACACCGGCACGGTGCCTACCACACTGCCCGCGCCCCGCCCGGGTGACACGTTCCCGGTGTGGACGGACGGTTCCGGCCGAATGGTGCCCCGCCCGATGGACACGGCCACCGCCGAGGTGCACGCCGCGCTCGCCGGCGTCGGCGCCGCTCTGGCCTGGGGTGTGCTCGTCGAATGCGCCAGGAGGCTGGTCCTTTGGCGGCTGGTGCGCCGCAGACACGCCGCGCTCGACCGGGCCTGGGCAGCGGTCGGGCCCGACTGGGGGCGTACCGGCGCAGGAAGCTGACCTGCCACATCCCGTCAACTCCCGCGGGCCGCGCGCGCTACGGTGGTGCGACGCCCTTCGGGGTTCGGGAGGCGTTCCCCTCAGAGACGCGCGTTGTACGGAACACGAGGTGGGGGCAGAGCAGCACGATGGCACAGGGCACGGTCCAGGTGACGCACACCGGCACTTCGCGGTGGCGGCGCCGCACAGGCGAGTACCCCTCTCTCGCCGCTGCCCTGGAGGCCGCCGGCGACGGGGACATCCTCACCATCGCCCCGGGCACCTATCGCGAGAACCTGGTCGTCCGCCGCGCGGTCACGCTGCGCGGCCCCGAGGGCTCTGCCGGGTCGGTGCGTATCGCCCCGGCCGACGGTGTGCCGCTGACCGTCCGGGCCTCCGCCACCGTGCAGGACCTGCATGTGGAGGGCCAGGACTCCGCCGCCCCCGCCCTCCTGGTGGAGGACGGCACGCCCGAGCTGACGGACCTGCGGATCGTCACCAGGTCCGCCGTCGGTCTCGAGGTGCGCGGCGCCGCACGGCCCACGGTGCGCCGCTGCACCATCGACAACCCGGCGGGCGTCGGGATCGGCGTACTGGACGGCGCGGGCGGCGTGTTCGAGGACTGCGAGGTGGTGGCGGCAGGTCAGTCGGGCGTGTCGGTGCACGGCGGGGCGCATCCACGGCTCGAGCGCTGCCGGGTGCACCATGCCTCCGGCGCAGGCCTGAGCGTCTCCGGCGAGGGCAGCGGTCTGGAGGCGATCGGCTGCGAGGTGTACGAGATCAAGGGCACCGGCGTACAGATCGCGTCCCGCGCCGGCGCCCACCTGACCGACTCCTCCGTGCACCGCACGTCGGCCGACGGCGTCACCCTCGACACGGACGCGGTCCTGACCCTCTCCGACTGCGACATCCACGACATCCCGGAGAACGCGATCGATCTGCGCTCCCGGTCCGTGCTGACGCTCACCCGCTCCACGGTGCGCCGCTTCGGCCGCAACGGCCTGTCCGTGTGGGACCCGGGGACACGCGTGGACGCCAACCAGTGCGAGATCCACGACAGTACGGGCGACTACCCGGCGGTCTGGGTCAGTGACGGCGCGACGGCGGTGCTCGACTCCTGCCGCGTCCACGACGTGCCCGACGCGCTGTTCGTCCTCGACCGCGGCTCCCGCGTCGACGTCGTCGACAGCGACCTCTCGCAGGTCCGCAACACGGCGGTCTCGGTGAGCGACGGGGCGACGGCGCAACTCGACGACTGCCGTATCCGCGAGGTCTCGACCGGCGCCTGGTTCCGCGACCACGGCAGCGGCGGCACCCTCAACGGGTGCACCATCGACGCCGCCCAGACGGGCGTGATCGTCACCAAGGGTGCGGACCCGGTGATCGAGCGCTGCACCGTCCTTTCACCGGCCGAGGCCGGTTTCTACGTGTCCGCGGAAGGCCGCGGCACCTTCCGCGGCTGCCGGGTCACCGGCAGCGGCGGCTACGGCTTCCATGTGATGGAGGGCTGCCGCACGACGCTGGACCGCTGTCGCACGGAGCGCTGTGCGCGCGGCGGTTACGAGTTCGGCGAGGAATCGGGCCCGGTCGTCGAAGACTGCACCAGCGACGAGAGCGGGATCGCCCGCCCCGGCGCGGAGCCTGCCACGGCCACCCTCACGGCGACGAGGACGCCCGGTCTGCTGTCCGCCCTCCCCGCACAGAGCACGCAGTCCGCCCCCGCGCCCGCCCCGGCCGAGAAGCCTGCGCGCAGTTCCGTCGCTGTCCTCGGCGAACTGGACGCCCTGGTAGGGCTGCACAGCGTCAAGCGCGAGGTCCGTACGCTCACCAACATGATCGAAGTGGGCCGCCGCCGTCAGGAGGCCGGTCTCAAGGCGGCCTCCGTACGGCGCCACTTGGTCTTCACCGGCTCGCCGGGCACGGGCAAGACGACCGTCGCCCGGCTGTACGGCGAGATCCTCGCCTCCCTCGGAGTGCTGGAGCGCGGCCATCTGGTCGAGGTGTCCCGGGTCGACCTGGTCGGCGAGCACATCGGCTCCACCGCGATCCGCACCCAGGAGGCGTTCGACCGGGCGCGCGGCGGTGTGCTGTTCATCGACGAGGCGTACGCACTGTCTCCCGAGGACTCCGGCAGGGACTTCGGCAAGGAGGCCATCGACACCCTGGTGAAGCTGATGGAGGACCACCGGGACGCCGTCGTGGTGATCGTCGCCGGCTACACGGCGGAGATGGAGCGCTTCCTCGCGGTCAACCCCGGCGTGGCGTCCCGCTTCTCCCGGACCATCACCTTCAGCGACTACGACCCGGAGGAGCTGCTGCGGATCGTCGCGCAGCAGGCGGAGGAGCACGAGTACCGGCTGGCCGAGGGCACGTCGGAGGCGCTGCTGAAGTACTTCACGGCGCTGCCCAAGGGGCCGGCCTTCGGCAACGGCCGTACCGCGCGCCAGACGTTCGAGTCGATGGTGGAGCGGCACGCGGGGCGGGTCGCCGAGCTCGCGGAGACGAACACCGACGACCTCACCCTGCTCTACGCCGAGGATCTGCCCGAACTGCCCTGAGCCTGCCGGGGCACGGCCGGCGTGAGCCGGTCGAGCAGGGCCGCCCGCTCCTTGGCGAAGTCCGGGTGAGCCTGGTAGTCGGAGTGCCCGAGGATCGGCTCCGGCAGCGGATGGCGCTCCGAACGGCCGTAGACCACAGGGTCCTTGAGCGCCTGCCGGTCCACGTCGGCCGGGTCGTCGCAGCCGTCACCAGGAGGATCCGTCTCCGCGGCGATCAGCATCGGCCCGCCGATCGGGTCGGTGCGCCGCCACAGGTTGCGCCAGCAGTCGACCTCGCTGCTGAGTTCCAGCAGCGCCTTTGGCCCGAAGTAGGCGGGGAACCAGCGTCCGTACAGGCGCTCCAGCGGCGATCCGTACGTCAGGAGCGCCACCCGTCTGCGGGTGGCTGCGGGAAGCTGCCACACGGCCGCCGCGGCGAGCACGCTGCCCTGGGAGTGCCCCGAGATCACCAGCCGGCCGCCGGTCCGCCCGGTCCAGGTGCACATGCGCCAGGTCAGATCGGGGACGGCCCGCTCGGCGTAGCACGGAGGCGCGAACGGGTGGGCGGCGCGCGGCCAGAAGGTACCCACGTCCCACAGGATGCCGATGGTGCGCCGGGCGGAGGCGTCGCGGTAGGCGCGGCGGCCCATGGTGACGAACAGTATGAAGCCGAAGCCGACGAGCCAGGAGCCCAGTGCCTGCGCGGTCTCGGCGGCCGACTCCGCGGGTCCTTCGCCGAAGGAACGGCCCGGCACCTCGCCGCTGAGCCAGGCGCCGCCGACGGCCGCCGCGCCGAGCAGCAGGGTCGCCCCGGAGACGACGCCGACGATCAGCGGGGTGACGTCGGTGAGTGCCGCGCGGGCGCGGGTGCCCGCTATCCGGCGGGTGCGGACACGGTCGCGGCGGCCTTCGCCGGGGTCGCCGTCGAAGTACTCGGCCTCGATCCGCGGCACGAGGCGGCGAGCGGCGACCCACGTCCGTACGGCGAGCAGCACGGTCGGTACGAGCAGCACCGCCAGGAGGACGGGGATGACGGATGCCTGCCAGCTCAGCAGCACCGGCGGCCCGGGGATGGTGCCCTCCCCGTCCATGCCGGGGGTGCCCGGCCCGTCGAGCCAGTCCGCGACACGCTGGGCGACGCCGCCCGTCATCACGCCGCCGAGCGCGCAGGCCAGCATGGCGACGGCGGGCCCGCCGAGTCCGTGCAGAACGGTGCGGGGGTGCCGGGCGCGGCGGTGCAGCCGCCGGGCGGCCATGGCCAGGGCGACGACGAGGGCACCCTGGGCGAGGACGATCACCCGGAACGTGACGTCCCCGGGCAGGGTGCCGTAGGAGGTCCATCCCGGGCGTGACCAGGAGGCGTAGAGCAGCGACAGGGCGAGCAGGACGAGGGCGGCGCCCGGCAGGCAGCGCACGGCGGCCCGGTCGATGCCGGCGTCGACGCGCCGCTCGCTGCGGCCCCGGCGGGCCACCACCCACAGCACGGCGGCCGCGCCGGCGACGAGCGCGCCTTCCAGGAGGATGCCGCAGACCTTCAACAGGGTGTCCTCGCCGCCCCGGTCGTGCCGGGCGGCGGCTCCGGCGACCGCGGCGGCGACGGTGAGTAATCCGGCGGCGGTGTGGGCGGCGCGCAACCGGGCGACGAGCCGCCGGCCGTACCAGAAGCCGGGCCTTCCCAGTGCGGGCCGGACGAGCGGCTTCCGCTGACCGTCGGCCTCGTCGGTGCCGCGCCCGTCGCCGTTACCGTCCTCACTTCGGCCGTCGTGATCGCCGTCGTCACCTCGGCCGTCGTGATCGCCGTCGTCGGTCTCCGGGACGTCCTCGTTGTCCTCGTCGTCCTCGTCGTCCCCGGCGGCCGCGTCCCCGGCACCGGTCGGCGGGCGCTGGGACTCGTAGGCGCTCCAGGTCCGGTTGGACAGGTACCAGAGCAGCGCGACCAACGCGGCGGGCACCACCGCGGCGAGCGCCAGGCGCCGCCCCGGCTGGGACCACCAGCCTTCCCTGGCGGCGGACATGAAACCGAGCCAGGATCTGTCGTCGCTGCACTGGGCCGATCCGGCGCACTGCCAGGCCAGCAGGTCGAGCGCGACCTCACAGGCCGCCGCGGTCAGCAGTACGGTCAGGCTGAGGGCGACGAGGCGCACCAGGGCGCCGTAGAGACGGGTGGTCCTGCGTCTCCCCTTGGCCCTGGGCCGCATCCAGTGCGCGAGGTTGACGACCATGAACGGGAGCAGCAGCAGCCACAGTGCCCGAGCGCCGTTGCCGGACGTGAGGTTGGACCAGCAGTACGCCTCGGGGATGGGCCGGTCCCGGTACTCGCCGGGGCGGTTCTCCGCCTCCACGTCGTCGGTGCGGCGGTACACGGCGGCCTTCTCGTCGCCGGATATCCGTACGGTGCGGGGGTCGCCGAGCATGTCCTGCGGGGTCGCTCCGCCCACGCCGTGGACGAGCAGCTCGAGCGCGGGACCGCCGCTTCGCGGCGCCTGGGTGGCAGGGGACACTGCGGTGACTCCCTCATCTCGGGACGAGCCGGAACGGAACACAACAGGACGTAACGGGGTGGAACCCGAGGGGCCGGCACCGCGCGGCCCGGTCCGGTGTGCCCCCCGCAGCAACGATGGCGACAGAATCGCGGATCACGACGGCCCGCCGCACCGCTCTCACGGAATCTCCCCGAGCCCGACGGGCAATACGCGTGCAAGGATGAGAAGCCTTGGCCACAGCCCGTGGGAGGGCGTGGACGGTGTACGGCGACAAGGAAGGACCGGCCCCGGCGGTGAGCGACAACCAGAACCTCCTCGCGGAGCAGCGGCGTGCTCTGATCCTCGACGAGGTGCGCAGGCGCGGCGGGGTCCGGGTCAACGAACTCACCCGCAAGCTCAATGTCTCCGACATGACGGTGCGGCGCGATCTGGACGCTCTGGCGCGGCAGGGTGTCGTGGAGAAGGTGCACGGCGGCGCCGTCCCGGTGGTCGAGGCGAGCACCCACGAGCCCGGATTCGAGGCGAAGTCGGCGCTGGAGCTGAGCGCGAAGGAGGACATCGCGCGGGCCGCGGCGGCGCTGGTGGCGGCCGGCAGCGCGATCGCCCTGTCCGGCGGGACGACGACGTACGCGCTGGCTCACCATCTGCTGGACGTGCCGGACCTGACTGTCGTCACCAACTCGGTGCGGGTGGCCGACGTCTTCCATACGGCACAGCGGTCGGGCGGGGCGGGCGGCCAGCGGCCGGGCGCCGCGACGGTGGTGCTCACCGGGGGGGTGCGCACGCCGTCGGACTCGCTGGTCGGACCGGTGGCCGACCAGGCGATCCGCTCGCTGCACTTCGATGTGCTGTTCCTCGGCGTGCACGGCATCTCGGCGGAGGCCGGCCTGTCGACGCCGAACCTCGCGGAGGCGGAGACGAACCGCCACCTCGTACAGGCGGCGCGCCGGGTGGTGGTGGTCGCGGACCACACCAAGTGGGGGACGGTGGGCCTCAGTTCTTTCGCCGGGCTCGACGACGTGGACACCTTGGTCACCGACTCGGGGCTGCCGGCCGCGGTTCGCGAGGAGATCGCCGAGCATCTGCCCTCGCTCGTCGTGGCGGGCGAACAGGCCGACGCGCAGGACGGCTGAGCGCCGTGAGCACCTTCCGTATCGGACGGGTCACCGCTCTGCCGGCCACCGAGTGCTGGTTGAAGGTCACGGACTGGCCGGCGCACGGGGCCGCGGTGCCGATGACCGCCGTCACGGTGTCGGGCCCCGGGCCCAGCGGCGTGGGGACCTTGGTCGTCGCGCGCAGCGGGGCGGGCCGGTTCGGCTTCGACGATCCGATGGAGATCGTCGAATGGGAGCCGCCGTCGGCCGGTCGGCGGGGCCGCTGCCGGCTGGAGAAGCGCGGCCGGGTGATCACCGGCTGGGCCGAGATCGAGGTCCACGGCACGGACTCGGGTTCGGTGGTCCTGTGGGTGGAGGAGCTGCGTCTCGCGCTGCTGCCGCGGCTGCTGGACCGGCTGGTGGCCAGGGCGGGAAGACAGGTGTTCGCCCGCGCGCTCGACGAACTTCTGAACGGCCGGGCGGGGCGCTGAGGGCGGACATCGGACCGAGCTGCGGCTATGGTGTGCGGTCCCGTCGTCCGCGCTGGAGTGAGGACCCCCCCATGGCACGTCAACTCCGTCCTGTAGAGCTGGAGTTCGTGGAGAGAGCACCGGTGCGTCTGGTCTTCTCTGCACATCTCGCTGCGTCGCCACAGGCGTTGTACGCGGCACTCGCCGACGATGTCGCCGGCTGGCCCGAGTGGTTCACCGCCGTGACCGCGGCCCGGCCCGTGGACGACGGCGCGGGCCGCGAGATCAGACTCAAGGGCGGCACGGTGTTCACGGAGACGGTCCTCGCGCGGGAGCCGGACACCCGCTACGCCTATCGCGTCGACCAGACCAACGCCCCTGGCCTGCGGGCCCTGTTGGAGGAGTGGCGGATCACCCCGACGCCGACCGGCTCCCGGGTGCAGTGGACGTTCGCGGCCGACGGGCCCGCGCCGTTGCGGATCGTGCTGCGCCTGGGCCGCCCCGGGCTGGGGCGCGCCTTCAAGGACGCGGTGCGCAATCTGGACCGCCGGCTGGGCCGTTCCACCGGCTGACCATGGAGCCGGCCGGTCAGCAGGGCCAGACGCCGCCGGCGAGGAACTCCTCGACGGCGACCGTGTACGGGCGGATGTCCAGCCCCTGTTCGGCGAGCCAGCCGTCCGAGTAGTACTTGTCGAGATAGCGGTCGCCCGGGTCGCAGATGAGGGTGACGACGCTCCCCTTCTCGCCTGCGGCCACCATCTCCGAGACGATCTTGAAGGCGCTCCACAGGCCGGTACCGGTGGAGCCGCCCGCCTTGCGCCCGATGGCCTTTTCCAGAGCCCGTACGGCGGCGACGCTGGCCGCGTCGGGCACCTTCATCATCCGGTCGATGGCCCCCGGCACGAAGCTGGGCTCCATACGGGGCCGGCCGATGCCTTCGATCCGCGAGCCGCAGTCGCTGCTGGCCCGGGGGTCGCCGTGGGTCCAGCCGTCGAAGAAACAGGAGTTCTCCGGGTCGGGGACGCAGATGCGGGTGTCGTGCTGCATGTAGTGCACGTAGCGGGCGATGGTCGCCGAGGTGCCCCCGGTGCCGGCGGTCGCGACGATCCAGGCCGGCTCGGGGTACCGCTCGAGGCGCAGTTGCTGGTAGATCGACTCGGCGATGTTGTTGTTGCCGCGCCAGTCGGTGGCCCGTTCGGCATAGGTGAACTGGTCCATGTAGTGGCCGCCGGTGCGTTCGGCGAGCGCGGCGGACTCCTCGTACATCCTGCGCGGATCGTCGACGAAGTGGCACTGCCCGCCGTGGAACTGGATCAGGCGGATCTTCTCGGCGCTCGTGGTGCGCGGCATGACGGCGACGAAGGGCACCCCGATCAGCTTGGCGAAGTACGCCTCCGAGACGGCGGTCGAGCCGCTGGACGCCTCGATGACGGGCTTGCCCGGTCTGATCCAGCCGTTGCAGAGCCCGTACAGGAACAGGGAGCGGGCCAGCCGGTGCTTGAGGCTGCCGGTGGGGTGGGTGGACTCGTCCTTGAGGTAGAGGTCGATCCCCCACTGCTCGGGCAGCGGGAAGCGCAGCAGGTGCGTGTCGGCCGACCGGTTGGCGTCGGCCTGGACCTTGCGTACGGCCTCTTTGAGCCATGCACGGTAGTGGGGATCGCTGCGGTCGACGTCGACGGTCACGGCCGGCGCGCCCGGCGCCCGCTGCTGCCCGGTGCTGTTCATCACGTCGTCCTCCGTCTGCGGTCGTCGGTGCCGTCATCCGGCCACACGGGCAACAGTAAGCCTGCCACCTGCGTAAACGTTCGCTTTGGGTATCCATAGGCGCAGCTTGTGGCGTGACTGCGCCGGGCGTACTGGTGTGCACGGCGCGAGTTGTGCACACTTCCAGGAGAGTCGCTGCAAAGGGGGCGGACGCAATGGCCATGGCAGAACCGGAATTCAGCGCCACGGGAGTGCGTATCGAGCGCTGGCCACGCTCGCTCACCCGGGCCGGACAGGTGCTGATCAAGGACGGCAGGCTGGCGCTGATGACCAGTTACGGCCGGGTGATCGAGAGCGCGCCCGTGCGTGCGGTCACCGCCGGACGGCCGTGGTTCGCGGGCGACGACAGCACGGTTGCGACGCTCAACGGCAAGCGGTACCGGCTGACCATGGGGCAGCGCAGCCGGCGGCCGGACGCCCGCGCCCTGGCCGGGCGATTCCTCGAAGCGGTGCGCGGGGCAGGCGGTTCCGAGCACTGAGAGGCGCGGAAGTCCTGTGAGTTGCGGGCCAGTCGGGGATGGTCCACGCTGGTTCCACATCACTCAGGGTGCACCGGCGGTTACGCTGCGAGCCAGCCCCGCCGGTCTGATCAGCAGGTCGGCCCACTGCTGGATCGCTTTTCTCGTCTTCTTCCGGACTATTTCGGGGAGTCGCAGCCGTGATCAGCCAGCCAAGCAGGCACTGCACGGTGGAGCTCCAGGCCCTGCCGTCGCGGATCGGTCAGGTCCGCAGAATCATCTCGGCGCAACTGCGCTACTGGCATCTCGATCCCTTGATCGACCAGGCAGCGCTGGGCGTCACCGAGCTGCTGACCAATGTCCACCGGCATGCTCAGCCGGACAAGATGTGCACCGTGGACGTCGAGCTCCTGCTCGACCGGCTCACGGTGTCCGTCCACGACCACGATCCGCGGATGCCGACCGTGCGCAGACCGGGGACGTCCGCCACCTCGGGACGGGGCCTCGCGCTGGTGGCCGCCATGAGCGAGAGCTGGGGCGTGAGACCGCAGGGCGACAGCGGCAAGGTCGTCTGGTTCACTCTTCCCGCCTCCTCCCCGGCCGTGACCATGCCGCCCCGTGCGGCGGTCTACGGGGCGACGACCATCGGCCCGTTCACCGGGGCCCCGGAGGCCGAGATCCTGCCGGTCGTACCGGAGACGGAGACGGCTGCCGCCCGGTCGGCCGTTGCCGGCTGACCGGGCGGGCAGGGGGCCGCGCGTCATGCGGCGGCGACGGCGCGCAGCACGTCGAGGCCTGCGGCGCGGCGTTGGGGCCGCCGGCCGCGAGCGCCCCCGCCACCACGCCGACGACCCGGGGGGCGTCCCGGTGGTGACGGTGCCGGTCATGCCGCACTGCCCTTCGAGACGCGGCCGAACTGCTCCTCCAGGACCGACAGGCGCAGCCAGTACTCCTCCTCGTCGATCTCGCCCGCGGCGAAGCGGCGGCCGAGGACGGCGATGGGCGAACTCTCGGCGAGCGGCGGGCGGGCGCCCTGCCAACGCGCGGGACGGCCGCGCCAGATCCCCGTGCGGCGCAGGACGGCAAAGGCTCCCACGACGACGGCCGCCCAGATCAGCGGGAAGAACAGGATCCACGGGCCGGGCCCGTCGTAGGCGAGCGTGTTCATCTCGATCAGCTCCTCGGTGGCGATGGGTGCGTTTCCTTCTTCGCTTCGAGGCTCCCGCCGGCAGGGGGTGCGGGTCGTCGTACGGCCGGCGGCAGTGTGCGTACCACCCGCGGAGTACGGGGCGCACGCACGGCTGCTTCCCCCGCGGCACCCGGCCTCTGTACCTACCGGTATGTACGTTGCTCCACGTCACACTCCGGGCGGACGACCGGCCCGGGGCGGACGGCGATCGCTACCAGGTGCTGCACCCGCAGCCTGAGCGCCCGGCGCTGCGGAGCGGCATACCCTGGTGATCACAGCTTCGGCGGGCCCTGCTGCCCTGGTCGGCCCCGGCGAATCCGTGCCAGATGCCACCTCGTCCACATCTCATGGCCGACGCGTCCCGCGATCGCGCCGCCGTAGACGACCACTCCCACGCCCACGAGCCAGGACTGGACCACGAGAACCGTGCCGAAAGGGCCGTAGGTCACCGCGTTCGACGCGATCAGCGGGGAGAAGACCAGCTGGGAGAAGACCCGCAGCCCCAGTAGGGCGATGGCCGTCGCGACGGCCCCCGGCAGCAAGGCCCGCCAGCGGACCCGTCCGCAGAGCAGGACCCGCTGGGACGCCCAGAAGAACAGCACCGTGCCCGCCAGGTCGCCGATCGCCCCGATCGCCGCCGACAGCAGCGACTCCCCCGGCAGCGGTGTGCTCACGAAGATCATCAGATAGATGATCAGCATCCCCAGCCACACGACATGCCGCCACATCGTGTGCCAGCGGGCCGCAGGCAGGTCCCAGACCTTCTCGTACGTGGTCTGCACGGCGGAGCCGAACGTGAGCCCGAAGACGGCGAGCGCGCCGAGACCGAACGCGGTGGTCCGCTGCAGCGCCTGGCGCGGCAGACCGAACAGCCGCTCCACCTCGTCCTGGGAGGACTCCGCGAGCCCCAGCGCCTGGCTCATCCACCGGGCGAAGCCCTGGCCGCTCGCCGGGTCGGTGGCCGCGACGACGATGAGCAGCGGCACGAGCGTCAGGAAGCCGAGTGCGGCGAAGCCCATGGCACGGTGCATCAGTTCGAGCCGACGGCCACGGCTCCAGCCGACCCCGAGGGGCGACTCGGCCAGCTTGCGCCACAGGCGCAGCAGACGGTGCGGGCGGGCGGGGTCGTAGCTCACATGTCGTGGCCTACCCGAAACCGCCCGCGAACCGGCCGGTGTGCCTCCGGACGGGTGGCCCGGCCCGCGGTCGCCCGGTGCTCCTGGCGTACCGGGCCCGCGGAGCGGCGTCCGCCGGCCGCGGGGGTCACCGCCGGACCGGAGCGACGGACGCACACGCATGGGGACGGAACCGGCGGACGCCTTCGGAGGCGGCCGTCATCGGAGGGGGCCGTCAGACGAGCGCACCCAAGGGGTCGTCGAGGACCGGCTGCCAGGCCAGTTCCGCCGCGCCGACGAGGCTGTTGTGGTCGAGGGTGCAGGCCAGGATGGGGACGCCGCCGCTTCTGCCCCACAGGCTGCGGTCGGCGACCACGGCCCGCAGCCGGTCGGGATCGGCATCGAGCAGTTCCCGGTGCAGACCGCCCAGGATGATGCGGTCCGGGTTGAGGATGTTGACGAGGCCCGCCAGGCCCAGCCCCAGCCGGTCGATGAGCTCCTCCGCCGCGGCGCGCACGGACGGGTCGTCGTACTCCTCGCGGAGCAGGTCCCTGGCCCGTTGCAGCAGGGAGACCTCCGGGCCGGGGTTGCGGCCCGCCGCGGTCAGGAAGGCGAGCGGGTCCGTCTCGACGTCGAGGCAGCCCCGGCTGCCGCAGTGGCAGGGCCGGCCCTCGGGGTTCACCGTGAGGTGCCCGACCTCGAGCGCCAGACCGGAGCTGCCGCTGTGCAGGCGTCCTTCGAGCACGAGCGCACCGCCCACGCCGCGGTGGCCGGTGGCGACGCACAGCAGATGCTGCGCGCCCCGGCCGGCGCCGTGCCGGTGCTCGGCGAGGGCCGCGAGGTTGACGTCGTTGCCGGTGAAGGCGGGTCCGGTGATGCCCGCCGCGCTCACCCGCTCGGCGAAGATCTCCCGCACCGGAGCCCCGGCCGGCCAGGCCAGGTGCAGCGGGTTCAGCGCGGTGCCCTCGGGTTCCGCGACCGCGGACGGTACGGCCAGTCCGGCGCCGACGCAGCGCCGGCCGCTGCGGCGCAGCAGTTCGGCGCCGGCGTCGACGACCTCGCCGAGTACCTGGGCGGGGTCGGCCTGGACGGTGACGCAGCCGGGTGCGGTGGCGACGATCCGGCCGCCGAGGCCGACGAGTGCGGCGCGGAATCCGTCGGCGTGCACCTGTGCGGCGAGGACGACCGGGCCGGTGTCGTCGACGGACAGCCGGTGGGAGGGGCGGCCCTGCGAGCCCGCGGCCGCGCCGGGCCGGGAGTCGACGCGGATCAGGCCGAGTGCTTCCAGTTCCGCCGCGACGGCCCCGGCGGTGGCGCGGGTGACGCCGAGCTCGGCCGTGAGCACGGCACGTGTGGGCGCACGTCCGGTGTGAACCAGCTCCAGGGCGGGGCCGAGTGCACTGCGGCCCCTCTCGAGTCTCGTCCGGGTGGTCGTCGCCTTGCCGTTCATGGAGGCGAGTCTCCCATGATCCCGGGGGTGCGAGCGCTGCCGTACGGGGAATCCGGCCGCCTTGAAAGGGACCGGCCGTAGCCCCTATCCTGACTTTGTGCCGCTACTAAACAAACTCAGGACGGTCGTACCGGGTGGACCCGGCGAAGACCCCGCCCCCACCTCCCTGTCCCGCCTCCGCGTCGCCCTCACCGTCTTCTTCGCCCTCGACGGCTTCCTCTTCGCCGGCTGGGTCGTCCGCATCCCCGCGATCAAGCAGCAGACCGGCTCGTCCGCGAGCGACCTCGGCCTCGCCCTGCTCGGTGTCTCGGCCGGCGCCGTCGTCACGATGACCCTCACCGGACGGCTCTGCCGCCGCTTCGGCAGCCACTCCGTCACCGTCGCCAGCGCTGTACTGCTGTCCCTGAGCATGGCGCTGCCGCCGCTCACACACTCCGCGCTCGCGCTCGGCCTGGTGCTCCTCGTCTTCGGCGCCGCCTACGGCGGGATCAACGTCGCCATGAACAGCGCCGCGGTCGACCTCGTAAGGACGATGCGACGGCCCGTCATGCCCGGCTTCCACGCGGCGTTCAGCCTCGGCGGCATGCTCGGCGCGGGCCTCGGCGGCCTCGTCGCGGGAGGTCTGTCCCCCACCGTCCACCTGCTCGCCCTCACCGGCATCGGGCTCCTGGTCACCGCCGTCGCCGGGCCCGTACTGCTCCGTCACCCCGCGCCCACGGCCGGGACGCCGACGGCGTCCCCCGCGCCGCGCCGCCTGGAGGGCCGCACCCGCCGGCTCGTGGCGCTCTTCGGCGTCATCGCCCTGTGCACCGCGTACGGAGAGGGTGCGATGGCCGACTGGAGCGCGCTGCACCTCGAGCAGGACCTGGAGGCCCACCCGGGTCTCGCCGCCGCGGGCTACTCCCTGTTCGCGCTGACCATGACCGTAGGGCGGCTCAGCGGCACGGCGATGCTCGAACGGTTCGGTCAGACCCGCACGCTCGTCCTCGGCGGGGCGACCGCCTCCGCCGGCATGCTGATCGGCGCCCTCGGGAACTCGGTGTGGATGGCGCTGGCCGGTTTCGCCGTCGCGGGGCTGGGCCTGGCGAACATCTTCCCCGTGGCCGTAGGACGCGCCGGCGAGCTCGCCGGACCCGGCGGTGTCGCCGCCGCGTCGACCCTCGGATACGGCGGCATGCTGCTCGGCCCACCCGCGATCGGTTTCCTCGCCGACTGGTTCTCGCTGCCCGTGGCACTGACGACGGTGGCCGTACTGGCCGCCTGCGCGGCGGCCATCGCGTACGCCGCTCGTGACGCCGCCGCACACAGGGCGGTCGAGCAGACGGCGCCCTGACCCGGCTGCTGAGGAACGCAACGGGCGCCACCCGCCCCACGGTGTCCGACGGCGCCCTCTCGAGAGCCGGGCGGTCCGCTGGCACAATCGGCGTCATGGAGACCTCTGCCCTGATCAAGTCGCTCGTCCAGGAGGGCCAGTTGCTGGCTCTCGCCGCCGAGGAGGCGGGGCCGGACGCAGCCGTGCCCACGTGCCCGGCATGGCAGGTGCGCCACCTGCTGCGGCACACGGGGATGGTGCACCGATGGGCAACGGTCTTCGTCGCGGAGGGCTGCACCGAGTACCGCCCCGACGCCGGCGAACCGGATCTCGACGGCGACGAGCTGCTCGAATGGTTCCGCGAGGGCCACGGGCTGCTGGTGGGCGCGCTCAGCGAGGCCCCGCCGGACGTGAGCTGCTGGTCGTTCCTGCCGGCGCCGTCGCCGCTCCACTTCTGGGCACGGCGGCAGGCCCATGAGACGGCCGTCCACCGCGCGGACGCCCAGTCCGCTGCCGGCGGACACCCGGGGGACGTCGCGCCGGAGTTCGCCGTGGACGGCGTCGACGAACTGCTGTCGGCGTTCCACGCCCGCGGCAAGAGCCGGGTGCGCACCGATACGCCCAGGGTGCTGCGGATCAGGGCCACCGACACGGGCGACGTGTGGACCGTACGGCTGTCCTCGGAGCCGCCGCGTACCGGACGCACGGAGGAAGGGCCCGCCGACTGCGAGGTCAGCGGTACCGCGGAGCGCCTGTACCTGACGCTCTGGAACCGGCTCCCGCTCGACGCCGTGTCCGTCATCGGCGACGCCGGGCTGGCGCGGCTGTGGCGGGAGCAGTCGGGCATCACCTGGTCGTAGTCGCGGCGCTCTTCCGGGGTGGTCGCGGTCAGCGATGGCTGCCGCCCCGGCGGGCCTTGTCAGGGACGGCGGCCGGGACGAGGGGCGGGACGAGGGGTGCGGGCAGCCGGGATGCGGCGGCGGCACATTGCATGGCGGTGAGTCTGTGGACGAGCCGGATCGCGAGCGCGGCGGCGATGATGTCGATGACCTCTGCGGCGACGAGGAGTTCGGTGGCGGACACGATGTCGGGCGGCGCCTCGGCCGCCGCGTAGCTGCGTTCGCCTGCCCTCGTGACGAACCAGCTCCCGACGTAGGCGGTCCACCACAGGTTCACCGGGGTGCGAGGCTGATGCTCGTCGCCCGCGTGCGGCCGGGAACGGCTCGCCGTCCAGACCTGCGCGGCAATGCTTCGGGGGATCCACAGGTTGGCGATCGGAACGAACCACGAGCCGATCGCCCAGCCCGTGCCGCGAGTGAGCACATCAGGCGCCAGGAGGGCCGCGTTCTTCGTGACGCGGTGGAACCAGATGATGAAGACCACCACGGTGGCGAGGAAGGCCATCATCTGACGAACGCCACTACGGCGTGACCGGAGAGGCCCCCTCCTCGGACGCGGCCATGTCCGGTCCTGAGCTCACGGCGTGCTTGTCGTCGGTGCCGAGGTGCCGGATGTACGCCCAGAGGTCGAGGTGCTTGCACGCCCATACGGGGTCGTACGCCGCCGTGGGCAGTTGCGGGATTCGTTTGCGGCCCGTCTCGTCGAGTCGGTACGGCACCTCGAAGGCCGTGTTCCAGCGGTCGACGTCCGCGGCGAAGCGTTCCTCCGCTTCCCCGGCGCCGATTCCCAGGTACTGGGCGATCTCGGCCCAGGAGCTGCCCCGCTCACGCTCGTAGATCACGGCCGAGGCGAGGGCGCGTTCCGCGAGTTCGACGAGCCGGGCCGCCTGGCTCACCCGGCCGCCGGGACCGGTGTCCGGGTCGTGGCGGGTGGGAACCAGGCCTTCGGCGCTCCTGGAAACGTCCACGGCGTGGTCGCAGAGGACCAGGCGGGCCAGAGCGGAGCGGGAGAACCTGGCGCGGTCGGCGTCGTAGGGCGTCGTCTCGGTCACGGGCTCAGCGTCGCAGGTCACCGCCGCTCCGGGTACCGGATCTTGCCGCGGAGCGGGTCTTCTCCGGGCGTCGGCCCGGGACCGCGTCCCTGCAGCGCGGCGCCGTGGTTCAGCCGAGCCAGCCGGGGCGCACCAGGCCCGACTCGTAGGCGAGGACGACCAGTTGGGCCCGATCTCGGGCACCGAGCTTCACCATGGTCCGGCTGACGTGCGTCTTGGCGGTGAGGGGGCTGACGACCAGGCGCCGGGCGATCTCCTCGTTGGACAGGCCGATGCCGACCAGGGCCATGACCTCCCGTTCGCGTTCCGTGAGTTCGCCGAGTCCCTGGGCCTCTGCGGGGCCCTTGGAGCGGGCGGCGAACTCGGCGATCAGACGGCGTGTCACGCCGGGCGACAGCAGCGCGTCGCCTTGCACCACCGCCCTCACGGCGCGCAGCAGTTCCTCCGGCTCGGTGTCCTTCACCAGAAAGCCGGAGGCGCCCGAGCGGATGGCCTCGAAGACGTACTCGTCGAGCTCGAAGGTGGTGAGCATGACCACCTTCACGTCCGCCAGGCGCTCGTCGCCCGTGATCCGGCGGGTGGCGGCCAGGCCGTCCGTCAGCGGCATCCTGATGTCCATCAGCACCACGTGCGGGCGCAGTTCGCCCACCAGGCGCACCGCTTCCTCGCCGTCGGACGCCTCACCCGCGACCTCGATGTCCGGCTGGGCATCCAGCAGCGCCCGGAAACCGGCCCTGACCAGCATCTGGTCGTCGGCGAGCACGACACGGATCACAGCGACTCCTTGGCCTGCACGGGAAGGTCGGCGAGAACCCGGAAACCGCCGTCCGGCCGCGGACCCGCCTCGATGGTGCCACCGAGGGCGCCGGCCCGCTCCCGCATACCGATCAGGCCGTTGCCGCTGCCGCCGGCGTCGGAGCCGGTCGCGGGCCCCTCGTCGTCGACCTGGAGGGCGAGCCTGCCGGGCGAGTACGCGATCCGTACGCGGGCGGTACGTGAACCGGAGTGCCGCACGACGTTGGTCAGGGCCTCCTGGACGATGCGGAAGGCCGCCAGGTCGGTGCCGGGCGCGAGCGCCGCCGGTTCCCCGACCCGCTCGACGTCGACGGTGAGGCCGGCGCCGGCGGCCTGTTCGACCAGTTCCGGCAGACGGTCGAGGCCGGGGGCCGGGGCGCGGGGCGCGTCGCCGGGGGTGCGCAGCGTGTCGAGGACCTGGCGTACCTCGCCGAGGGCCTCCTTGCTCGCCGCCTTGATGGTGGTCAGGGCGCTGCGGGCCTGCTCCGGGTCGGAGTCGAGCAGTGCGAGGCCGACCCCCGCCTGGACGTTGATGACGGAGATCGAGTGCGCGAGCACGTCGTGGAGTTCGCGGGCGATGCGCAGCCGTTCCTCGTCCGCCCGGCGTCGTTCCGCGGCGGCGCGCTCGGCACGTTCCCGTGCCCGGACCTCGCGTCGTACGCGCACCAGCTCCGACGCGGCGACGACCGCGATCACCCAGGCGGTGATGAACACCTCCTGACCCCAGGGCGCGGCGTCGTCACCGCCCGGGGGCAGGTACCGGTACAGCCAGTGCGCGATCAGCAGGTGCCCGGCCCAGAGCAGGCCGATGGCCCACCAGGCGGCGCGCCGGTGCCCCGCGACGACGGCGGCGAAGCAGGCGACGGCGATGGTGAGGAAGACCGGCCCGTACGGGTAGCCGGCGGCGAAGTACACGAACGCGACGGCGCAGACACCGAAGACGGTGACGACCGGATACCGCTTGCGCAGCAGGAGCAGTGCCGGGCCGGCGAGGAGGAGGACCCGCGCGAACACGTCGAGCGGTTCGCGGGTGTCCTGCTGCCCCTCCGCCGCGAAGCCCGTGCCGACCATGACGAAGACGGCGATGGCGAGGCTCGACAGCCACGGGATCCGTGCGCTGTCGTGCCGTTCCTCGAAGGCCCGCGTCCACGGCGGGCCGCCCCGGGACCACGGTCGTCCGCCGCGTGACCAGGGCGGACCTCCCTGGCCTCCGGTGCGCTGCTGTTCCATACGGCCACGCTAGACCGGCACGGCCCCGCGGGCGTCAGCCGGGCGTGGCGGTCACACGTACTCCCTGGGGAGTACGGTCGTGGGCCGGCGGCCTTCGGGAGCCCGGCCTCGGCGTGCACTCGGCGGAGTGGCGCGGCGCCCGCCGGTCGGCGCGGGCGGCGCCGGAATCCGGGGGCCGTGGCCCGGATGGCGGTCCGGCGCCGCGTGCCCTGACCGGGCGGGTACTGCGTCAGGGCGCGGTGCCGCCGACCGGCGACGCGCCGACGGCCTGGGCGCGCAGTCCCACCTCGTGGGCGATCCGGGTCACGGTGTGCTCGAAGAAGGCCTTCCGGTCCGCGACCACGTTGTTGAAGTGGCCGAAGAGCTCGAAGGAGATCGTCCCGAAGACGTGCGACCAAGCAGCGACCATCGCGGCGACGACGGGCGGCGGTAGGTCGGGGCGATGTCCGCGGCCATGCGCTCCGCTTCCGCGCGGAGCCCGGCGGGCAGCGGCGGAAGCGCGAGACCGTGCGTGCGGTGAGCGTCCCGGACGACGGAGACGAGCGCGAGGGGGACGCGGGAGGCCGCGGCGATCGTGTCCTCGGGTGCGCTGTAGCCGGGGACGGGTGAGCCGTAGACGAGGCCGTACTCGTGCGGATGGTCGAGGGCCCAGGCGCGGACGGCGGCACAGGCCGCGGTCCAGCGGGCGAGGTGGCCGGCCGAGGGCGGGGCCGCGGCGAGGGCGGACTCCGCGGCGGCGCCGGCGGTGTCGTAGGCGTCGACGATCAGGGCGGTGAGCAGGTCGTCGCGGCTGGGGAAGTAGCGGTAGAGGGCGGAGGAGGCCATGCCGAGTTCGCGGGCGACG
Organism: Streptomyces sp. Tu 2975; assembly: GCF_009832925.1. GTDB lineage: Bacteria > Actinomycetota > Actinomycetes > Streptomycetales > Streptomycetaceae > Streptomyces. The sequence goes on along the minus strand of NZ_CP047140.1, from coordinate 6,960,058 downwards.
GCGCGGAGGGAGAGCTTGGCCGCGCCTTCTGCGGCGAGTTGCGCGCGGGCCTCGGCCTTGATGGCGGCGGTGATCTCGGTGCGGGCCCGTTCCCTGGCCCCTCGGATGGTGCTCATGGTGGAACACTCTGTCACGTTCCAGAGCGGCGGCCAACAACGAGAGCAGTGCTCTTGCATTGTCGCATACCAGGGTGCACACTGATCTCAAGCGAGAGCAGTGCTCTCGAAACGAAGCACCGGCCGTAAAGAGCCGGTCGCGGATCAGGACACCGGACGGACCGGTCCAGCCAAGGGGAGAACGCCATGCCGCAGGCGCACTACATCAAGCCCAACCGGTTCGACACGCTCCTGAACAATGCCGTCGGCTGGCTCACTCGCCGGGGCATCAGCCTCATGGGCACGGCGGAGCTCTCGGTACGCGGCCGGACCAGTGGGGAGTGGCGCGCGATCCCCGTCAACCCGCTGCCCTACGACGGCGGCCCGTACCTGATCTCCGCCCGTGGCCACTCCCAGTGGGTCCGCAACCTCCGCGCCGCCGGCGGCGGGCAGCTGAAGGTCGGCCGCAGAACGCAGCAGTTCACCGCCGTGGAGCTGCCCGACGACCAGAAGCCGGAGCTGCTGCGCACCTACCTCGAGCGCTGGGGCTGGGAGGTCGGCCGATTCTTCGGCGACGTCGACGCCCGGTCGACGGACGAGGAGCTCCTCGCGGCCGCCCACCGGCATCCCGTCTTCCGGATCGCCGTCACCGGCTGACCCCGTGGGAAACGCGCTTCGGTACCCGGTGCCGGAAGGCGCGCAGGCCCGGGCGGTGCTTCCGGAACGGGCGGCCCACCGGGCCTCTGCCGGCCGGGCCCGGCTCACACGCCGCGACCGGACCGGGCGCCGAGGGGACGGGACTGGGCGCGCCCACCGGACCGCGCCCCAGGGGCAAGCAGCGCGCCGGGGCGAGCCGCCCGTCACGGCCAGGCCGTGAGCCGGAACCGAGCGGCCCGTAACGGCCGGGCCGAGCGCCCAGGCCGGGCGCGGGCGGCCCGCGGCCCGGCCGGTAGGTTCACGGCGCGGGCTGCGACGCCGCCCGCTTGTCCAGGACGTCCAGCGCACGCCGCGCCAGCGGATGCGTGCGCACCAGGCCGGCCAGCGTCGTCGACCCGCGCGTGATGTCCGCGAACGCCTTCCACGCGGGCCGGAACCCGGTCAGGACCGCGTGCAGCAGTCCCGGCCGGCGTTCGAAGACGGCCAGCATCCGCCGCCCGACCGCCATCTCGACGCCGAGCCCGGACTTGACGGCGAACGCGTAGTTCAGCGCCTGCCGGCGCGCGTCGACGGCGTCGTGGGCCTCCGCGATCCGAACGGCCCACTCCCCCGCGAGCCTCCCGGAGCGCAGCGCGAACGAGATACCTTCCCTGGTCCACGGCTCGAGCAGCCCGGCGGCGTCGCCGCAGACCAGGACCCGGCCGCGGGAGAGCGGCGAGTCGTCGCTGCGGCAGCGGGTCAGGTGGCCGGAGGAGATGGCGGGCTCGAAGCCGGCGAGCCCCAGCCGGGCGATGAAGTCCTCCAGGTACCGCTTGGTGGCAGCCCCTTCGCCGCGCGCCGAGATCACACCGACCGTCAGCGTCTGCCCCTTGGGGAACACCCAGCCGTAACTGCCGGGCATCGGGCCCCAGTCGATGAGGACCCGGCCCTCCCAGTCCTCCGCGACCGTCGCGGGGACCGGGATCTCCGCTTCGAGCCCGAGATCGACCTGGTCGAGCTTCACACCGACGTGTGCGCCTATCCGGCCGGCACTGCCGTCGGCGCCGACGACCGCTCGTGTCAGGACCGTCTCCCCGTCCGACAGCACCACGGCGACCGTGCGCCGGTCCGGCACGGCGGGGCCGTGCTGTTCGACACGGGAGACCGTCGCGCCGGTGCGCAGCACCGCTCCGGCCTTCTGCGCCTGCTCGACCAGACCGGCGTCGAACTCCGCGCGGTTGATGAGCCCGAAGAGCATGCGCTTGGAGCGGCGGGTGCGGGCGAGCCTGCCGTTGAGCGAGAAGGTCACCGCGTGCACCCGGTCACGCAGCGGCAGTTCGAAGCCGGGCGGCAGGCTGTCGCGGGACGGTCCGATGATCCCCCCGCCGCACGTCTTGTAGCGGGGCAGTTCGGCCTTCTCCAGCAGAAGCACCCTGCGGCCGGTCACCGCCGCCGCGTAGGCCGCCGACGCGCCCGCGGGCCCTCCGCCGACCACGACGACGTCCCACACGGGGTCGCCAAGCTCATTTGCCGCCTCTGCTCCGGTGGCATCGTTCTCGCTGCTCACGATGTACTTCTGCTCCCGATCCGACCTGTGGCCCAAGCTCTTGACGGCATCCTACGGCGCGGTCGCGTCCCACCCCTTGTGGGAGGATCGACCACACATTCGCCGTACACACATCGCACAACGTCGTGCCCTCGAGGAGCGTGCCCATGACCGCCGTACCGATCGCAGAAACCGTCGCTTCGCTGCTTCCCCGCGCCAAGGCGGAGCTCGCGGAACTGGTGGCGTTCCAGTCGGTCGCGGACCCGGCGCAGTTCCCGAAGAGCGAGTGCGAGGCAGCGGCCGCATGGGTGGCGGGCGCCCTGACCGCGGAGGGCTTCGCGGACGTGGCCGTCCTGGACACCCCCGACGGCACCCAGTCCGTCTACGGCTTCCTGCCCGGCCCGGCCGGCGCCCCGACCGTGCTGCTGTACGCGCACTACGACGTGCAGCCGCCGCTGGACGAGGCGGCGTGGATCTCTCCGCCGTTCGAGCTGACCGATCGGGACGGCCGTTGGTACGGGCGCGGCGCCGCGGACTGCAAGGGCGGCTTCATCATGCACCTGCTCGCGCTGCGCGCCCTCAAGGCGAACGGCGGCGTGCCGGTGAGCGTCAAGGTCATCGTGGAAGGCTCGGAGGAGCAGGGCACCGGCGGTCTGGAGCGGTACGCCGAGGCCCACCCCGAGTTGCTGGCCGCGGACGCCGTCGTCATCGGCGACACGGGCAACTTCCGTGTCGGTCTGCCCACGGTCACGGCGAGCCTGCGCGGCATGACGCTGCTGCGGGTGCAGATCGACACCCTCGGGGGCAATCTGCATTCCGGGCAGTTCGGCGGCGCGGCCCCGGACGCGCTGGCCGCACTCATCCGGGTGCTGGACTCGCTGCGGGACGAGGACGGCTCCACGACCGTGGACGGGCTCGCGGCGGACGCGACGTGGGACGGGCTCGCCTACGCGGAGGAGGACTTCCGCAGGGACGCCAAGGTACTCGACGGGGTGGGTCTGATCGGCGAAGGCACGGTCGCGGACCGGATCTGGGCCCGGCCCGCCGTGACCGTGCTGGGCATCGACTGCCCGCCCGTGGTGGGCGCGACGCCGTCGGTGCAGGCGTCGGCGCGGGCGCTGATCAGCCTGCGTGTGCCGCCGGGCCAGGACGCGGCGGAGGCGAACAAGCTGCTGACCGCGCACCTGGAGGCGCACACGCCGTGGGGTGCGCGGGTGGCCGTCGAGCAGATCGGCCAGGGCCAGGCGTTCCGTGCGGACGTGACGAGCCCCGCGTACGCGTCCATGGCCGAGGCGATGAAGGTGGCGTACCCGGGTGAGGAGATGCAGGCCGCGGGCATGGGCGGCTCGATCCCGCTGTGCAACACGCTCGCCGCTCTGTACCCGGAGGCGGAGATCCTGCTGATCGGCCTGAGTGAGCCGGAGGCGCAGATCCACGCCGTCAACGAGAGCGTGTCGCCCTCGGAGCTCGAGCGGATGTCGGTCACGGAGGCGCTGTTCCTGGGCAACTACGCCCGATCGAAGCGGAGCTGACCTCCGCGGATCTGCCGAGAGCAGAGATCCGTGCGGCGGGCCGTGCGCCTGCGTAGGTTCGCCGCATGGACTTCATCCAGGTGTCGCCCTGGCTGTACATGGTCCGCTTCCCGATCGGTCAGGCGTACGTGTGGCGCGACGGCGACGATCTCACGCTGGTCGACGCGGGGCAGGCGGGCTGCGCACCGCTGATCGAGGAGGCGCTGCGCGGTGCCGGGCTGGATCCGGCGCACATCCGGCGGATCGTCCTGACGCACTGCCATCGCGACCATGTGGGCGCGGCCGGGGAGTTGGCGGAGCGGTACGGCGCCGAGGTGCTCGCGCACCGGCTGGATGCCCAGGTGGTGCGGGGCGAGCGCCCGGTGCCGGACCCGGTCCTGCTGGACTGGGAGGTTCCGTTGTACGAGCACGGGCTGACCGTACCGCCGGCGCCGCCCACCCGGGTGGACCGCGAGCTGGAGGACGGTGACGTGCTGGACTTCGGTGACGGTGCGCGGGTGGTGCACTCCCCCGGGCACACCGACGGCTCGATCGGCGTCCATCTGCCGGCGCACGGGGTGCTGTTCACTGGGGACTGCGTCGCCGGTGTCGGCGAGGTGATGCTGGGGGTGTTCAACGTGGACCGGGCGGCGGCGCTGGCGTCGATGCGCCGCCTCGCGTCGCTCGCGCCGTCCACGGTCTGCTTCGGGCACGGGGAGCCGCTCACCGAGGACTCCGCCGCGGTGCTGCTGGCCGCGGCCGCGGCGGCCACCGGCTGAGGGCCGCCGTCCCGCACCGCTGAGCTGACCGAGCGGTGCAGCCGGGCCGGATGGGCTTGCGAGGGTTGCGCGGCGGCAGCTCCACGAGTGCGTTCAGTCGACGACGGCACCGCCGGTGAGATTGACCTCGGTGGCGGTCATGGTCGGCGCGCGGTCGGAGGCGAGGAAGGCTGCGGCGTAGGCGACGTCTTCGAGACGGGGCCTGCGGTGGAGCAGAGTCGCGGTCGCCTCAGGGTCGTCCTCGGGCCGGTCGGACGGATCGGGCGAGCCGGGAGAGAGCAGCCAGGCTGCCCGGATACCGTGCGGGCCGAGTTCTCCGGCGAGCTGGCGGCACAGACCGGAGAGGGCGGACCAGGCAATATGGGAGCCGCCGAGGCCAGGGATGGCTTCTCGGCCGCCGCCCATGGCCAGGATCACCCCGGTGTGGCGGGGGATCATATGGCGGGCGACGGCGGTGGCGAGAGTCAAGTGGGTGGAGACTGCCTTGATGACGGGGCGCAGCACGTCTTCGTCGGCCATGTCGACCAGCGGGGTGCCGTGCAGGTCGTCGTTGGACGTGGCGTTGAAGGCGACGTCGATCCCCGCGGAGTGCCGGGCGACGGCGTCGGCGTGCTGCTCGACCGCGGCGCGGTCGGTCGCGTCGAGCGTGGCGACCTCGACGCGACCCCCGGCTTCGGCGATGGTGCCGGCCAGCTCCTCCAGAGGTGCGCGGGTGCGCCCGACCAAGTGGACCGCGGCGCCTTCGCCGGCGAAGACGCGGGCGACCGCGGAGCCGATCGCTCCGGCGCCGCCGTAGACGATGGCGGTCTTGTTCTCCAGCAGCATGGCACTCCCTACTTCATCGAGGTTCGACCAACGGGGCGCAGCTGCACTGCGCTCGCGGGGCCGGTACCCGTCAACCGCGTGAACAGCTTTCCGGGCCGCTTCCGACTCATTTGATCCCGCCGCGCCTCCGTCCGCTCCTGGAGCGGTGCGCCTGCCCCGGCGCCGCAGTCGCCCGACACGTCACGGATCGCGCCCGTCACGCGGACACGGGCTGTGCACCTCTCGGGGCCAGGTCAACGGCAGGGTCCGAGTGTCAGGAACCGCCGACGGGGACGCCCGCCTCCAGGTTGAGGACCGTTCCCCGCTCGCGGGCACGCAGGGCCCAGCGCAGCCGCTCGTAACGGTTGGGCGGCAGCATGACGGCCGCTTCTTGCTCGGTGGCGAACTTCCAGCCGCGGAGTTCGGAGCCGGGGAGCAGTACGCGTCCGGCGTCGGCGTCGGGGAGCCGCCCGCCGTCGAACAGCAGCCGCAGCCCGCCGAAGCGGGGCGGCTCCGGCGGCTCCCAGTCGACGAGCAGAAGCCGGGGCACCTCGGGCAGTTCGATGCCGAGTTCCTCCGCGACCTCCCGCATGCCCGCGCGGGCGGGCGCCTCGCCGTGTTCCACGACGCCGCCGGGGAACTCCCAACCGGGCTTGTAGGTCGGGTCGACGAGGAGCACCCGGTCGTGCGCGTCGAAGAGCAGCACACCGGCGGCGAGGGTCTCGGCCGTCGGTTCGGGCGTCTGGACGATGTCGCTGACCGGTGCCGCGCCCGTGCGTACGGCTTCGGCGACGGCCGCGGCGACCGCCCCGGTGCCGAGGCGGCTGTTGTCTATCACGTGCGCGTCGCCCGCAAGCCAGCCGAGCGCGGCCTGATATCGCTCGATGTTCCCGACGGCCCACCGGCGGACGCGTTCGTTCTCCTCCGCGTCGCCCGGGAACACTTCGCGGGCGGCTATCCGCTCGCGCAAAATCGTTTCAGCAGGTGCCAGCAGCACATGCCGCACCGCTATCCGGCGAGAGGCGAGGCCGCCGAAGATCTCGTCACGGTAGTCCTGGCGCAGCAGGGTCATGGGCGCCACCAGCACACCCCCCAGCTCGGCCAGCAGGGCGGCCGCCGTGTCGACCACGAGCCGCCGCCAGATGGGCAGGTCCTGGTAGTCGTCGACCTCGGCCAGCCGCTTGGGCGGCAGCAGGTGGCGCATGCCCGCGCCGATCAGTTCGGGGTCGAACAGTGTGCTGTTCGGGATCAGGTCGATCAGTTCGCGTGCGGTACTGCTCTTGCCCGCTCCGAACGCACCGTTGATCCAGACGATCACGGGTCCCCCTCTTCCGTAGCCCACAGTGGATTGCCCGCAACACCCTGCCACGCAAACCCGGTACCGGAACCGGTTGGCCGGGCAGGCACTCCAACTGTGGCCGGGCCGTGACACCTGCCGGGGACCGTCGTTGGAGCGGGAGAGACGAGGGAGTGCGTCATGCGCCGCACAGTGTTGGAGAAGTTCCCGGCGGGTGATCCGCGGGGTAGTCGGCAGGCGGAGGAGTACGCCCGCCACCGCAGGGACGAGGGTCTGGCTGCGGAGGTCGTGATGGACCTGGACTCGGACGCGTTCCTGGTCGTGGTGCCGCAGCAGCAGAGCTCGGAGCGGGACTGGTGACGGCCCCGCGGCTCACCCCTTGGTGGAGCCCAGCGTGAGCCCGGCGATGAAGTGCCGCTGGAGTAGCAGGAAGACGACGAGCGTGGGGAGCGCCACGATCACGGATCCCGCCGCCAGCAGGTTGTAGTCCGTGAAGAACTGGCCGCGCAGGTTGTTCAGCGCCGAGGTGATGGGCAGCTTGTCGCCGTCGGAGATGAAGACCAGCGCCCACAGGAAGTCGTTGTACATCCAGGTGAACTGCAGCGTGCCCAGCGCCGCGAGCGCGGGCCGGCACAGCGGCAGCGTGACCCGCCAGTACTGGGTCCACACGCCCGCGCCGTCCACGATCGCCGCCTCGAGGATCTCCTGCGGCAGGGTGCGCATGAAGTTGGCGAGAACGAAGACGCAGAACCCGGTCTGGAAGCCGGTCTGCACCAGCACCACGGCCCAGTACGAGTCGAACATCGTCATCGAGTCGGACATCCAGTAGGGCAACGGGATGCGGTTGAACAGCACGTACAGCGGGGTGACGATGACCTGCTGGGGCAGCAGGTTGCCGGCGGTGAAGAGCATGAGCAGCACGATGGATCCGCGCAGCCGCAGCCGGGCGACGGCAAAGGCGACGAACGAGGCGAAGAAGAGCGCGAGCAGCACCCCGGGGACGGCGATGATCAGGGTGTTGACGAAGTATTTCGTCATCCCCGAGTCGGTGAAGGCCTGTCGGTAGTGGTCCAGGGACAGGGTGTCCGGCCAGGAGAAGTATCCGTGCTCGGAGGTCTCCTCGTACGGCCTGAGTGAGGCGTACACCGCGAGGATCAGCGGGGCGAGGAAGGCCAGCGACACGGCCATCAGGAAGGCGTGCACCCCGTACCGGCCGGGACCGCGCCGGCGCGGGCTCCGTACGGGGGCCACCGCTCGGGTGCGGGTGGGCGGCGGAGCGGTGTCGAGGGTCATCGGTTCTTCTCCCCACGCATCTCCTGGACCAGGAACGTCACGACGGACCCCATGGACACGAGCAGCAGCACCACGGCGATGGCCGAACCGAACCCGATCCGGCTCGCCTCTCCGATGATGTTGTCGGTGACGAGGACGGAGAGCAGTTCCAGGCCGTTGCGGCCCTTGTTGACGGCGTAGACGATGTCGAAGGCGCGCAGGGCCTCGATGACCGTGATGACACCGACGATGATGTTGACGGGGCGCAGGGTCGGCAGGACGACGCGGAAGAAGGTCTGGGTCCCGCTCGCGCCGTCGATGGCCGCCGCTTCCTTGAGGGAGGGGTCGACGGCCTTCAGCCCGGCGAGGTAGAGGATCATCACGTATCCGGTGTGGCGCCAGGCCGCGGCCAGCAGGATCATCCAGATGTTCAGATCGGGGTCGCCGAGCCAGTCGGTGAGGTCGCCGCCGCCTCCGAGGACGGCGTTGAGTGCGCCTTGGTCGCGCGAGAAGACGAGCTGGGCGATGAATCCGACGACGGCCAGGGACAGGACGACGGGCATGTACAGGGCCGACTGGTAGAAGCGGCTGAACCGCACACCCCGGTCGACGAGTACGGCGAGCAGCAGTCCGAACGGCGTCGACACGAGCCCGAGGAAGGCCAGCCAGAGCACGTTGTGCCGAACGGCAGGCCAGAAGGCCGGGTAGTTGGTGAAGAGGTTCTCGTAATTGTCCGTACCGACCCAGGAGATGTCCCCGATGCCGTCCCAGCTGGTGAAGGACAGCACCACGGACGCGAGTGCCGGGCCCCAGACGACGAAGACGTCCAGCAGGACCGGTATGCCGAGGAGCACGCCGATGACCCCGGCATCGCGGCGGGTGAAGCGTCGCCGTCGCTCGGCGGTGTTCGTCGGCACGGGCGGCCGTTCCCTCACGGCGGGCATCAGTCGGCTGCGAAGATCGTCTTCTTCTGCCGCTCTATTCCGTTGACCAGACCGTCCACGTCCTTCGGGTCGTTGATGAAGCTCTGGATGGCGGGGATCATCACCACCGAGGAGAAGTCCGGCCGGGTGTCACGGTCGAGGAACTGGGAGATCTGCTTCGCTCCGGAGACCAGTTCCACGGCCTTCTTCTGGATCGCGGTGTACTTCGAGGTGTCGGCCCGGTCGCTGACGGCGATGTTGTTCGGGTCGCCCGCCAGGTAGATGTCCTCCGCCTCGCCCGTGGCGAGCCACGTGAGCAGATCCTTGGCGCTCTCCATCACCTTGTCCTGTTTCAGGGACTTGGACTTCTTGGCCAGCAGGAAGCCGTCGATGGGCGCCTCGACGGCGTCCTGGCCGTGCTCCGGGTTGATCACCGGGAACGGGAAGAAGTCGATGTCGCCCTGCTCCTCGGCGGGGAACTGCTGGCCTGGGTGCGGGAGTCCGAAGACGGCCATCCCCGTCTCCCTCTTCTGCAGGCTGGTGGCCGCCTCCTGCCAGGTGCGGCCGTTGGCCGCGGGCTGGCAGTACGGAAGCAGACTGCGCCAGGTGTCGAAGACCTCCCTGACCTCCTTGCCCGTCCACGCCTCCTCGCCGGCCATCAGCCGCCGGTGGAACTCGTAGCCGTTGGTCCGCATGTTGATGTAGTCGAACGTGCCCATGGCGGGCCAGCCGTCCTTGTCGCAGAACGCGATGGGGACAAGCTTGTCCTTCTGCATCTGCCTGGCGAGCGCGATGTACTCGTCGAGGGTCCGGGGCGCCTCGTACCCGCGCTCTTCGAAGACGCTCCGGCGGTGGAACACCGCCCACGGGTAGTAGTAGTACGGCGTGAGGTACTGCTTGCCGTCCTCGCCCGTCGACTGCGCCTTGAGCGCGGGCGAGAAGCCCTCGTACGACCGCCAGATGTCGCTGATGTCGTGCAGCAGCCCCTTCTGGGCGAAGAACTGCATGCGGTAGCCGGCGAACCACATGAAGACGTCGTCGGGCTTGCCCTGGAGATAGCGGTTGATGTTCTCCTGGAAGGTGTTGTGGTCGACGGTGTTGACCTTGACCTTCCGCCCTTCCTTCGACTGCTTCTCGTAGGCGGCGAAGGCGGCGGCGAAGGCCTTCTTCGGTACCGGGTCCGAGGAGTTGGACCCCAGGCGAACGGTTCTGCCGTCGCCTCCGGGGCCACTCCCGCACGCGGCGAGCACCGCGGGCAACGCGACCGCGCCGGCGCCTGCCGCCGCGCCCCTCAGCAGACTCCGCCGGGACACCGATAACTGCGCCATGTTGCCTCCTCGGGCTGCAACCCAACACAACCGAACGCGAGGCTTGGATCTCACCCTCAACCAGGCATGTCGTCAAGGGTTTGAACGACACTTCCCCAACAGACTCCAACAAGCCCTACCGAAAGCGCCCGCCCCGATTGCTGTCACACATCGGCGCTCTCCCCGGGGTCTACTTCCATGACACCCCGAGGAAGGAACGAGACGCAGTGGACGAGCGCGCATGGTCGAAGGAGCACTTCGAGGAGCACCGGCCCCGCCTGCACGCGGTGGCCTACCGGATGCTCGGCTCCGCGAGCGAGGCGGAGGACGCCGTGCAGGAGGCTTGGCTCCGCGTCGACCGCGCGGAAACGAGTGACATCGAGAACCCCGGCGGATGGCTGACCACGATCGTGGCACGGGTGTGCCTGAACATGCTCCGCAGCCGCGGAGGACGCCGCGAGGAACCGCTCGAGCCCTCGACCGTCGACAAGGCCGACGGACCCGACCCGGAACAGGAGGCGCTGCTGGCCGACTCGGTCGGACTGGCGCTGCTGGTGGTGCTCGACATGCTGTCGCCCGCCGAACGGCTCGCGTTCGTGCTCCACGACATGTTCGCCGTGCCCTTCGACGAGATCGCCCCCATGATCGAGCGGTCCCCCACCGCGACCAGGCAACTGGCGAGCCGCGCCCGCCGACGGGTCAGGGGTACGGCGCCGGCGCCGGAGGCCGACCGGAACCAGCAACGCCGGGTCGTCGAGGCGTTCCTCGCCGCCGCCCGCGGGGGCGACTTCGACGCGCTGGTGTCGGTGCTCCATCCGGACGTGGTCTTCCGCGCGGACCGGGCCGTCGGCCCGACCCCGGAGCCGGTCGTGTTCCACGGTGCGGAGGCTGTGGCCAGGGGCGCGTCGACCGCCTCGGAGCGGGTCCGCTTCAGCGAACCGGCCTTGGTGAACGGCTCGGTCGGCCTCGTGATGGCGCCGCGCGGTCGGCTCTTCCTGGTCCTGGAGTTCACGGTCGAGGACGACAAGATCTCCGCGATCGACGTGATCGCGGAGCCGGACCGCCTCCGCGAGGTACACCTGGCCCTCCTCGACAGCCCTGCGTGACAACGCGGTTCGACGCGCGAGCCCACGCTTGAGCGGCCGTCATGTGAGCCCGCGTTGAGCGACCACCGGCCGATGGGGCCTGTCCGGCGTGAGGGGGGCGGGGTCGTAGGAGGGGGGTGTCCGGAAGTAAAGCGTCGCAACTCGCGCGCAGCGCGGTGAGGACAGCCATTCCGGACACCCCCCTCCGGAGGCCCCGACACCCGGCACCCACCACCGGTGCAGCCACGCCCCGCAAGGGGCGACACGCACCGGCGCGGGCCCAGCCCGCAGGGACGCACGCACCAGGACCGGGCCCAGCCCGCAGGGGGCGCAACGCCCCGGCCCCGGGCTGGCCCCGCAGAGGCCAACCCACCGGCGCGGGCCAAGCCCCGGGGCGCAACGCACCCGAACCTGGCCACGCCCGATACCCCCGAAACGCGCCTCAGCCCCGCCCCACCGCCAGCGCCGCCTCCCCCCGCCCCAGCATCGCCGCGGCCGCCGCGCCCACCAGCCCGGCGTCCGTACCGGTCACCGCGGGCGCGACGGTCAGCCGCTGGACGAAGGAGAGCGCGGCGTAGTCGCGCAGCGCACGCCGCAGCGGGCCGAACAGAACGTCGCCCGCTCCGGCGACCCCACCACCGACCACGGCGATCTCGATCTCGACGAGCGTGGCGGTAGCGGCGATGCCCGCGGCGAGGGCCTGCGCGGCGCGCTCGTACGAGGCGGTGGCGACGGGGTCGCCGGCGCGCGCCGCTTCCGCGACGGCCGCGGCGGACGTGTCTCCGCCGGGCGCCGGCCGCCAGCCGTTCTCGAGCGCCCGGCGGGCGATGTTGGGTCCGCTGGCGATGCGTTCGACGCAGCCGCGCCCGCCGCAGGGGCACGGGTCGCCGTCGAGGTCGACGCTGATGTGGCCGATGTGCCCGGCGTTGCCCGTCGGTCCGGCGTGCGGCTTGCCGCCGAGCACCAGGCCGCCGCCGACGCCGGTGGAGACGACCAGGCACAGCGCGTTGTCGTGGCCGCGGGCGGCGCCCTGCCAGTGTTCGGCGGCGGTCATGGCGACACCGTCGCCGACGAGGGTGATCGGCAGGTGGCGGCCGATGGCCTGCGACACGCGGTCGACGAGCGGGAATCCGCGCCATCCGGGCACGTTGACCGGGCTGACCGTACCGGTGGAGGCGTCGACCGGGCCGGCGCTGCCGATGCCGAGCGCCGTGGCCCGGACCCACAGCGGTGAGGCCGTCAGCTCGGCGAGGACGTTCTCGACCGCGTGCATCACCGTCTCGCCGTCGTCGTGGGCGGGGGTGGGGCGCTGGGCGCGGTGGAGAATCGCGCCGTTGCCGTCCACCAGCGCGCCGGCGATCTTGGTGCCGCCGATGTCGAGAGCGGCGACGAGGCTGTTATGCATCGGTACGGGATCCCCCGGGAGCTGTCGGACCTGCGGTTTCCATAACAGTCTCCATTCCCCTGACAACGTTGTCCAGGGCCTATGCTCGACGCCACACGCTACAAATACGAAGAACGTGACCGCCGAGACCCCGAAGGACAGCGCACTGTGGCCGATTCGACCCGTCCCCCGACGCCTCCGGGCGGCCCTCGCGGCCCCGAGCCCCGCTACGGGAACCGGCCCACGATGAAGGATGTGGCGGCACGGGCCGGCGTAGGGCTGAAGACGGTGTCGCGCGTGGTCAACGGCGAGCCCGGTGTCACTCCGGACACCGAGCGCCGGGTGCAGGAAGCGATCGAGTCCCTCGGCTTCCGCCGCAACGACAGCGCGCGCGTGCTGCGCAAAGGCCGCACCGCCTCCATCGGCCTCGTTCTCGAGGATCTCGCCGACCCGTTCTACGGTCCGCTGAGCCGCGCGGTCGAGGAGGTCGCGCGGGCCCACGGAGCGCTGCTCATCAACGGCTCCAGCGCCGAGGACCCGGAGCGGGAGCAGGAGCTGGCGCTGGCGCTGTGCGCCCGCCGGGTGGACGGTCTGATCGTGATTCCGGCGGGCGACGACCACCGCTATCTGGAGCCGGAGATGAAGGCGGGTGTGGCCACCGTGTTCGTCGACCGTCCGCCGGGCCGGATCGACGCGGACGTGGTGCTCTCCGACAGCTTCGGCGGCGCGCGGGCCGGTGTGGCGCATCTGATCGCGCACGGCCACCGCCGTATCGCCTTCATCGGCGACCAGCCGCGCATCCACACCGCCGTGGAGCGGCTGCGCGGCTACCGGGCCGCCATGGAAGACGCGGGTCTGGTGACGGACGACTCGTGGGTAGCCCTCGGCTCGACGGCCCCCGAGCGGGTGCAGGAGGCGGTGAAGTCGGTGCTGGCGGGCCCCGAGCCGGTCACCGCGATCTTCGCCGGCAACAACCGGGTGACGGTGACCGCCGTGCGCGTCCTCGCGGGCCACGACCGACGCGTCGCCCTCGTCGGGTTCGACGACATCGAGCTCGCGGACCTGCTCGGCATCACCGTCATAGCCCAGGACGCCGCGGCGCTGGGGCGCACCGCGGCGGAGCGGCTGTTCCGCAGGCTCGACGGCGTGAACGACGAGCCGGCCCAGGTGGCGCTGGAAACGGTGCTCGTGCCGCGCGGCTCCGGAGAGATCCCGCCGCCGTCCTGACCGGGCGGGCCCGGCCGGGACGGCAGGGGTCAGCAGACGGGGAGGCCCGGTACCGGCTCGTCGTTGGCGCCGCCCTGGACGTAGACGTCGCTCACCCAGACGTTGCGGTTGCCGCTGTCGTCGTCCGTCTTGGCCCACCAGACGTTGGTCCACTCGCCGGAGGTCTCGCGGCGGCCGAGGTTCGACTGGCAGTAGAAGTAGTTGGTGCCCGCGTCGAGGACACCGACCTGGGCGCCGCCGTCGTTGTAGGACTGCGCGGTCTTCCACACCCGGCAGTTGTACTTGCCGGCGCCGATCGCGTGGCAGGCCGGTGCGGGCTCGGCGTCGCCGCCGCCTGTCGTGCCGCCTCCGCCGGTCGCTCCGCCGCTGGTCGAACTCTCTCCGGTGGACCCGCCCGTGGAACCGCCGGAGGCGCCGCCGTCGGAGCCACCGTCCGCGCCGCTCCCGCTTCCGCCGGTCGTTCCTCCGGCGTCCGATCCGGCCGCTGTGTCGCCTGGCGCGGGCGCCTTCGAGGACGGCGACGGGGGCGTCTTCCCGTTCGTACCCTTGTCGTCGGACCCGCTGTCGGCGGTCGGGGACCGCTCGCCCGCCGGGCCGGTACCCGGCGTGTCACCGGAAGGGTTCCCACCGGCTGAGGGGCCGGCGGCCTCGCCGCCCGCGAGTTCGCCACCGGTGCCGCTGCCGTCGTTGCCGACGAGCGCGTACGTCACGCCGCCACCGGCGAACAGGACCGCGGCGACCGCCGCGGCGATCATCACTTTGCTGCGACCGTGCCGTACCGGTCGGCCGTCGGAACGGCCGAAGGGTTCCGCGGTCCCAGCGGCGCCCGCCCCGGGGGTGCCGGCTCTCTGCGGCGGATACGACGTCGCTGGACCGGGCACCGCACCGCCCGTGGCGGGCGCGGACTCGGCGGGACCGAAGCCCTGCGGCTGGTACGGCGCCGCGTTGAGCACCGTCGGCACCCTGGGCGGCACCTGGTCCCGCGGCCCGTCCGCCGCCGGCCCGAGCGGCGCCGTGTGTCCGGCGGGATCCTCCCCGGCGGCGACGGCCGACAGCATCCGCGCCGCCGCGTCGGCGCCGGGCCGCTGCGCCGGGTCCTTTTGCATCAGCTGCCGCAGTACCGGCGCGAGCGGACCGGCGCTGCGGGGCTCCGGCAGCGGCTCGGCGACGATCGCGGTGAGCGTCGACCAGGTGGAGGTGCGGCGGAACGGCGAGGAACCTTCGACCGCCGCGTACAGGGTGGCGCCGAGCGCCCACACGTCGGAGGCCGGACCCGGGTCGTGGCCCTGGGCGCGCTCGGGTGCCAGATAGTCGAGGGAGCCCACGATCTCCCCGCTGCGGGTGAGATGGGACGTGGAGCCGTCGCCTGGATCGTCCATCGCCGCGATGCCGAAGTCGGTGAGCACGACACGGCCCGAGCGGTCCAGCAGGACGTTGCCGGGCTTGACGTCCCGGTGCAGCACGCCGGCGCGGTGCGCGGCGCCGAGCGCCTCGAGCACGCTCGCGCCGATGCGGGCGGCCTCCCGCGGGTCCATCACGCCGCGGGTGTTCAGCACGTCGTCGAGCGAAGGGCCGTCGACGAGTTCCATGACGATGACCGGCCGGCCCTCGTGCTCCGCGACGTCGTGCACGGCGATGACGCCGGGATGCCGGACGCGGGCGGCGGCCCGGGCCTCGCGCTGCATCCGCACGGTCAGGTCGGCCAGTTCGGGCGCCGACGAGTCGGTGTACGTGCGCAGTTCCTTGACGGCGACCTCGCGCCCGAGCACCTCGTCGACCGCCCGCCAGACGACGCCCATGCCGCCGCGGCCCAGCTGTTCGACCAGCCGGTAGCGCCCGGCCAGCCGCTCGTTCTCCCCCGTTGACACCGCTGCCCCGCTCCTCGTGTCCGAAAGTGACGGATCACAGACTAGAGGGGGCAGCGCACAGCGGACGCCGGGTATTACCCGGCTGTGGCGGTCAGGTCGCCGCGACGCGGCCGGGCGAAGCGGTCGAGAGCGGCGCGGTCGAGGCCGGTCAGGCCGCTGACCTCCGCCTCGTCGAGGGCGCCGCAGTCGATGCCGCGCAGCAGGTAGGAGCTGAGCGCCTTGGCGGTGGCGGGCTCGTCCATCACGTCGCCGCCCACATGGCCGGCGTAGGCGGCGAGGCGGGCCGCTGCCTGCTCGAAGCCCTCGCGGTAGAACGCGAACACGGCGGCGTACCGGGTGGGAAGGTGGCCGGGGTGCATGTCCCAGCCCTGGTAGTAGGCGCGGGCGAGGGCGCGGCGGGTCAGGCCGTAGTGGAGGCGCCAGGCGTCGTGGACCTTCTCGGCGGGCCCGACGGGCAGCACGTTGGTTGATCCGTCGCACACGCGTACTCCGGTGCCGGCTGCGGCCACCTGCATGACGGCCTTGGCGTGGTCGGCGGCGGGGTGGTCGCTGGACTGGTAGGCCGCGCTGACGCCGAGGCAGGCGCTGTAGTCGAAGGTGCCGTAGTGGAGTCCGGTGGCCCGGCCCTCGGCCGCGTCGATCAGCCGGGCGACGGTGGCGGTGCCGTCGGCGGCGAGGATCGACTGGCTGGTCTCGATCTGGATCTCGAAGCCGATGCGGCCGGGCTCCAGGCCGCGGGCCTTCTCGAACTCCTCGACGAGTCGCACCATGGCGGTGACCTGCTCGGTGTAGGTGACCTTGGGGAGCGTCAGGACGAGCCCGTCGGGCAGCCCGCCGCGTTCGATCAGGCCGGTGAGGAAGATGTCGAGGGTGCGGATGCCGCGGTCGCGTACGGCGGCCTCCATGCACTTCATGCGGATGCCCATGTACGGGGCGGCGGTGCCCTGTTCGTAGGCCTCGGAGATCAGCCGCGCGGTGCGTGCGGCGTCGGCATCCTCGTCGGTGCCGGCGTAGCCGTCCTCGAAGTCGACGCGCAGGTCCTCGATCGGCTCGCGCTCCAGCTTGGCGCGGACGCGCGTGTACACGGGCTCCGCGAGCTCGTCCGCGAGGCCGAGTACGCGCGCGAAGGTGCGGGCGTCGGGCGCGTGCTCGTCGAGCGCGGCGAGTGCCTGGTCGCCCCACGAGCGGATCGTGCCCGCGGCGAAGTCGCTGCCGGGGACGTAGACGGTGTGGACGGGCTGGCGGGTGCCCGGATCTCCGGGGTAGCGGCGGGCGAGTTCGGCGTCCACCGTCGCCAGGGAGGCGCTGATGCCCTCGCTGACCGCGCCCGCGAGGCTCGTCGCCACCTTCTCCTGCTGACCCATTCCCACACCCTCCGCACACTTCGGGATCCGTGGTTTCCGCATCACGGATTCAACATTCTGTTGAATGAAGTTAATGGGCGGCCGTGATCTGCGTCAATGGTCCCCCGGAACGGACCGGGGCCGCGCGGTGGAGAACCACCGCGCGGCCCCGGGCCGAAAAGAACCTGCAGATCAGCCCTTGCGGGTCTTGACCTCTTCGGTCAGCTGCGGGACGACCTCGAAGAGGTCGCCGACCACGCCGTAGTCGACCAGGTCGAAGATCGGGGCCTCGGCGTCCTTGTTGATGGCCACGATGGTCTTCGAGGTCTGCATGCCCGCGCGGTGCTGGATCGCGCCGGAGATGCCGGAGGCGATGTACAGCTGCGGCGACACGGACTTACCGGTCTGGCCGACCTGGTTGGTGTGCGGGTACCAGCCGGCGTCGACGGCGGCGCGCGAAGCACCCACGGCGGCACCGAGGGAGTCGGCGAGCGCCTCGATGATCGAGAAGTTCTCGGCGCCGTTGACGCCACGGCCGCCGGAGACGACGATCGCGGCCTCGGTCAGCTCCGGGCGGCCGGTCGACTCACGCGGGGTGCGCGAGACGACCTTGGTGCCCGTGGCCTTCTCGGAGAAGGAGACGGACAGCGCCTCGACGGCGCCGGCAGCCGGGGCGGCCTCCACGGCGGCCGAGTTGGGCTTGACCGTGATGACCGGGGTGCCCTTGGTGATGCGGGACTTGGTGGTGAAGGACGCGGCGAACGCGGACTGCGTCGCGACCGGGCCCTCGTCGCCGGCCTCGAGGTCGACGGCGTCGGTGATGATGCCGGAACCGATACGGACCGCGAGGCGGGCCGCGATCTCCTTGCCCTCGGCGGAGGACGGGACGAGCACGGCGGCCGGGGAGACGACCTCGTACGCGGCCTGCAGCGCGTCCACCTTCGGGACTACCAGGTACTCGGCGAACTCGGGGGCGTCGGCCGTGAGCACCTTCACCGCGCCGTGCTCGGCGAGCGCGGCGGCGGTGTTCTCGGCACCGGAGCCGAGAGCGACGGCGACGGGCTCGCCGATGCGACGGGCCAGCGTCAGCAGCTCCAGGGTGGGCTTGCGGACGGCGCCGTCCACGTGGTCGACGTAGACGAGAACTTCAGCCATGGGACTTCTTCTCTCCTGCTTGCGAAGTATGAAGGGGGCGGTAGAGGGCCGAAGCCTCTAGATGAACTTCTGGCTCGCGAGGAACTCCGCGAGCTGCTTGCCGCCCTCGCCCTCGTCCTTGACGATCGTGCCGGCGGTGCGGGCCGGGCGCTCCGCGGCCGAGTCGACCTTGGTCCAGGCGCCCTCGAGGCCGACCTCTTCCGCGTCGATCTCGAGGTCCTCGAGGTCCAGGGACTCCACCGGCTTCTTCTTGGCGGCCATGATGCCCTTGAAGGACGGGTAACGGGCCTCGCCCGACTGGTCCGTCACGGACACGACCGCCGGCAGGGACGCCTCGAGCTGCTCGCTGGCGGTGTCGCCGTCGCGGCGGCCCTTCACGGTGCCGTCCTCGACGGAGACCTCGGAGAGCAGGGTGACCTGCGGGACGCCCAGACGCTCGGCGAGGATCGCCGGCAGCACGCCCATGGTGCCGTCGGTGGAGGCCATGCCGGCGATGACCAGGTCGTAACCGGTCTTCTCGATCGCCTTCGCGAGCACCAGCGAGGTGCCCATGACGTCGGAGCCGTGCAGGTCGTCGTCCTCGACGTGGACGGCCTTGTCGGCACCCATGGACAGCGCCTTGCGCAGCGCGTCCTTGGCGTCCTCGGGGCCGACGGTCAGCACGGTGACCTCGGCATCGTCCGCCTCGTCCGCGATCTGCAGCGCCTGCTCGACCGCGTACTCATCCAGCTCCGACAGCAGGCCGTCGACGTCGTCGCGGTCGACGGTCAGGTCATCGGCGAAGTGCCGGTCGCCGGTGGCGTCGGGCACGTACTTCACACAGACAACGATCCTCAGGCTCACGCCGGCTCTCCTACTGCATCGTCTCTACTGGACTGCCTTGTGAACGCAGCATAGGCGTCCGATGGGGCGGATCCCGGTCGGGGCGGGCCGCGCTCCGAACGAAATATTACTCGTCAGTACACCCAGTGTGTTCCCGCTAAGCAAGCGCTTTGCACTGTGACCTTGACAACGGAGTGTCCGCCGCCTCCGTACAGTTCACTCCCGCAGAGCGGTGAAGCGTCCCTGGTGGTAAAGCAGTGGCCGGCCGCCGCCCGCCGGATCCCCTACGACCGCCTCGGCGATCACGATGCGATGGTCACCCGCGGGCACCCGGGCCACGACCCGGCACACCATCCAGGCAAGCACACCGTCCAGCACGGGGACACCTTCCGGCCCGACACGCCAGCTCGTCGGCGGTGCGAAGCGGTCGGCGCCGCTGCGGGCGAAGGTGGCGGCCAGGTCGCGCTGATGCTCGCCGAGTATGTGCACGCCGACATGTCCGGCCTCCGCGACGACGGGCCAGCTGGAGGAGCCGGTGCCCACACCGAACGAGATCAGCGGCGGCTCGGCCGCTACGGAGGTGAGCGAGGTCGCGGTGAATCCGACCGGACGCGGGCCCGCCGCGGTGATCACCGCCACACCTGCGGCGTGCTGCCGGAAGACCGAGCGCAGGAGGTCGGGAGAGGCGAGCTGAGCGGCGCCGAGATCGGGCGAGGCCGTCATCGAGTGTTCCTTCTTGGGGAGCGGACTATGCGACTGCGGCTGCACGGGCAGCCTGACAGCGAGCGCTCGCGTCACGGGAGAGATCGGCATGAACCCGCCCGTCGAGAAGGAGTTCTGGAAGCACGGAAGCCAGCCTGGCGATACATGGCGTACACAGTCAAGTGCGCCCCGGAAGGTGCGACCAGGGTCACGGGCGTCATATCGCCCGCCCCAGCGCGGCGATGACATCGGCTTTACGAGGCGTGCCGGACGCCCTGGTGACGATCCGTCCGGCGGCGTCGAGCACCAGCACGGTCGGCGTGCTCTCGATGCCGAGTTCGCGTACAAGGGCGAGACGGTCCTCGGCGTCGATCTCGACATGGACGACTCCGTCGACCATCGCGACGATGTCGGCGAGGATGCGCCGGGTGGCACGGCAGGGCTGACAGAAGGCGGTGGAGAACTGGACGAGAGTGGCGCGCTCGCCCCGTCGTCGGCCCAGCTCCGGCGCGCCCAGCCGTCGTTCCGCGTCCTGTCCGCGCACCGTCTCCGCCTTCCGCCGTGCTCCGTGCGTCCACTTCCCCGAAGTGCAGCGTTCCCGGCCAGGCGGGGATTCCCGCAGGCCGCGCCGGTGGCGGGGTTCCCGTCCACGAAGTGACGAGAATCTCGCGCCCGCGGCGGTCCAGGACTGGTCAGCACGGCGCACATGGGGCACGATCGGCCCAAAGCCGAAAACCTACGGCTGCGTAACTTCCAACCGGGCGAACCCTCCCCGGGCGTGACGAAAGGGTCCTCCCCCCATGGCAGAGCTCGTCTATCGGCCGGTCATCGGCGCCGCTCTCACGATGTTCAAGGCGCTCGACCTGAAGATCGACACTCAGGGGTCGGAGAACATTCCGCGCACCGGCGGAGCGGTGCTGGTCAGCAATCACATCAGCTATCTGGACTTCATCTTCACCGGCCTCGGCGCCCTGCCGCAGAAGCGTCTGGTGCGCTTCATGGCGAAGGAGTCGGTCTTCCGCCACAAGATCTCCGGCCCGCTGATGCGGGGGATGAAGCACATCCCCGTGGACCGCAAGCAGGGCGAGGCGGCGTACGCGCACGCGCTGGACTCGCTGCGCTCCGGCGAGATCGTCGGCGTCTTCCCCGAGGCGACGATCTCCCAGTCGTTCACGCTCAAGTCGTTCAAGTCGGGTGCGGCGCGGCTCGCACAGGAGGCGGGCGTCCCGCTGATCCCGATGGCTCTGTGGGGCACGCAGCGGCTGTGGACCAAGGGCCGGCCGCGCAACTTCAAGCGCTCCCACATCCCTGTGACCATCCGCGTCGGCGAGCCCCTCGAGGCGCCCACCGACCAGTACGCCGGCGCGATCACCCGGCGGCTGCGCGAGCGCGTCCAGGACCTGCTCGAGGCCGCACAGCGCGCCTACCCCGTGCGCCCCAGGGACGCGGCCGACACCTGGTGGGTGCCCGCCCACCTCGGCGGCACGGCCCCCACGCCCGCAGAGGTCCGCGAGGCGCACTGAGCGCCCGCCTGCCCGGACAGCACGCCTAGGGCCTGTCCGGGTCATGAACGGTGACCCGCGCCCCCGGGCTCAGCTTCGCCAGCGATTCGGCGAGTTCGGCGGCTGCGGCCGCCGCCTCGTCGCCCGCCGCGGGGCCCATCCCTTCGAGCAGGAACAGGGCGTTCACCGAGTCCTCCGTAAGCCGGGTGCGCACCCCCTGGCGCCAGTTCCAGCGCCGGCAGGTGACACCCTCGTCGTCGCACCAGACGACCTCGCCGGGCTCCGGGTGTTCGATGGTCTCCTCGCCGCCCGCCACGGTGACGAACGGTTCCCGCCCTGTGGCCCTGACGAGTCTCACGCCGCCCTTGATCCGGTCGGTGTCCTCGCCGCCGACGGGGATCAGGTGCGCCACGCTGATGGCGTTGTAGGCGTCGACCAGGACGTTGATCCGCGGCAGACCACCGTCCGCGAGCGCCCTCCGGGCCAGTGCCTCCGCCGAGTTGCGGGTGCGGGACGGCTTGGCGCCGAACGCCGCGTAGGCCTCGCGCCAGGCGGCCATGCCGGGATCCTCGTAGGGCGCCCGCCCGTCGAGGCGGCCGGCGAGCCGGCGCGCGGCCTCGTCGAGGAGCGCCGAACTGACCTCGTTGCTGGGTCCGTTGGTGAGCCCGTGCGCCTCGACGGCGACAAGGGTGAAGCCCGGCGCGAGCGCGCGCACGTCGTCGGACACGGTGAGGCGGAGAGTCATCGTCTGCTTCCTCGAACTTCTAGAGGGAGGTCGGGAGCGTCTGCCACAGACGCGCCCGGTCGGGAGCCTTGCGGAGGGCTTCCAGGACCACGGGGTGCGGTGCAGCATAGAGTACCGGGTAGTCCAAATCACTGGACTCCGGTCGCGGCGTGAACGGCAGCCGCTCCCCCGTCAGCGAGAACGGCACGGACCCACCGGGCCGGCCGCCCCTGGGGTCCTGACGGTGCCAGGCCCCATGGAAGCGCACCGCCACCAGGCCGTGCACCACCCCCTCCAGCCGCTGGTAGCACAGGGCAGCCGGGATGTCCTCGGCGCGCAGCAGCGCGGCCAGCGCGTGGGACTTGGCGTAGCAGATGCCGGTGCGCCGCCGCAGTACGTCGGAGGCGCGCCAGGTGACCCGCGGGTCGCCCGTGTCGTGCGAGTGGGGTACGGCGTCACGGACGTACTCGTACGCAGCCTGGGCGTATACGTATGAATCGGCTGCTTGGCGCGCCAGGTCGGCGGCGACCTCTCGAACGATCGGGTGGTCGTGGTCGATGACATCGTCAGCAGCCAAATAGGCCGAAAGCCCGGGTCTCGCTGGATGAACTCCATGGCCGGGGAGCATAGAAAGACGACCGACCGACAGTCAATGACTTATCGGTCGGCCGTATATTTATGCAGGCGAAAGGACCTTGCTCAGGGTCGGCGCGCCATCTCTTCCTTGAGCGCCTGGAGGAAGGAGTCCACGTCGTCCTCCGTGGTGTCGAACGAGCACATCCAGCGCACGTCGCCGGCCGCCTCGTCCCAGAAGTAGAACCTGAAGCGCTTCTGCAGCCGCTCGCTGACGTCGTGCGGCAGCCGCGCGAAGACGGCGTTCGCCTGCACCGGGTAGAGGATCTCCACCCCGTCCACCGCGCGCACACCGTCCGCGAGCCGCTGGGCCATGGCGTTGGAGTGCCGGGCGTTGCGCAGCCACAGGTCCTTGGCGAGGAGCGCCTCCAACTGCACGGAGACGAAGCGCATCTTCGAGGCGAGCTGCATGGAGAGTTTGCGCAGATGCTTCATGTGGCTGACCGCGTCCGGATTCAGGACGACGACCGCCTCGCCGAAGAGCATGCCGTTCTTCGTGCCACCGAAGGACAGGACATCGACCCCGACGGCGTTGGTGAAGGCCCGCATGGGCACGTTCAGAGAAGCCGCGGCGTTGGCTATGCGGGCCCCGTCGAGATGGACCTTCATGCCGTGGCCGTGGGCGTGGGCGACGATCGCGCGGATCTCGTCCACGGTGTAGACGGTGCCCAGCTCGGTGTTCTGGGTGATCGACACCACCTGCGGCATGGCCCGGTGCTCGTCGTCCCACCCCCACGCCTGCCGGTCGATGAGCTCGGGCGTGAGCTTGCCGTCCGGCGTGGGCACGGTCAGCAGCTTCAGCCCGCCCATGCGCTCCGGCGCGCCGCCCTCGTCGACGTTGATGTGGGCCGACTCGGCGCAGATCACGGCGCCCCAGCGGTCGGTGAGCGCCTGGAGCGCGGTCACGTTGGCGCCCGTGCCGTTGAAGACCGGGAAGGCCTCGGCCGTCGGGCCGAAGTGACTGTGGACGACACGCTGGAGGTGGTCGGTGTACTCGTCCTCGCCGTAGGCGACCTGGTGGCCGTCGTTGGCGAGGGCGAGCGCGGCGAGGATCTCCGGGTGGGCACCCGCGTAGTTGTCGCTGGCGAAACCGCGCACGGACGGGTCGTGGTGGCGCCGTGCGTCGGTCTTTACGGTTCGGGGGTCAGCCACAGACGCTGTCCATTCACTTCCTGAGCGGGGCGGCCCCAGAGTCCGGTGATGGCGTCGGCCAGCTCCGTCACGTCGGTGAAGCCCGCGAACTTCGCATTGGGACGCTCGGCGCGCATGGCGTCGTGCACCAGTGCCTTGACGACCAGGATGGCAGCAGCGGCCTTCGGGCCCTGCTCGCCCCCCGCCTTGCGGAACGAGTCGGCGAGGGCCAGCGTCCACGCCTCCGCGGCGGCCTTGGACGCCGCGTACGCCGCGTTGCCCGCCGTGGGCCTGCTCGCTCCTGCAGCGCTGATCAGCAGGTAGCGGCCCTTGTCGCTACGCATCAGACCGTCGTGGAAAGCGAGCGACGTGTTCTGGACGGTGCGGATCAGCAGCTTCTCCAGCAGCTCCCAGTCGGCGGGGTTGGTCTCGGTGAACGAGGCGCTGCCACGCCAGCCGCCCACCAGGTGGACCAGCCCGTCGATCCGGCCGAACTCCTTCTCCGTCTTGTCGGCCCACTCGCGGGCGGCGCCCAGGTCGAGCAGGTCGACGGTGTCACCGGTGACGGTGGCTCCGCCGTGGGCGTACCTGGCCGCGTCCACGGCCTCGGCGAGCCTCTGGGCGTCGGCGTCGGAGGCGACGACCACGGCGCCCGCCTCGGCGAGCCGGAGCAGGGTGGCCCGGCCCGCGGGACCGGCCGCGCCGGCCACCGCGATCACCGCACCTTCCAGGGCGCCACTGCCGTTGGTTTCCATGCTGGTCGCCTCCTCGGTTCGAGAGCTCACGCGGCAGCCCCCGGAGCGGAAGCGGCGGTGATCCCCTTGGTGGAGGCGATCACGTTCTTCAGCTTCTTGGAGAGCGCCTCATAGAACATGCTCAGCGGAAACTCGTCCGGAAGCACGTCATCCACGAGCTTACGAGGCGGCAGCGTCAGGTCGAGAGCGTCGGGGCCCTTGGCCCAGCGCGACCCGGGGTGCGGGGCGAGGTAGGTGGAGACCAGGTCGTACGCGGCGAACCAGTGGACCAGCTTCGGCCGGTCGATGCCTTCGCGGTAGAGCGTCTCGATCTCGCCGCAGAGCTGGTTGGTGACCTGCGGGGCACGCTCCCAGTCGATCTTCAGGGTGTTGTCGGTCCAGCGGACGACGTCGTGCTTGTGCAGGTAGGCGAAGAGCAGCTGGCCGCCGAGGCCGTCGTAGTTGCGCACCCGGTCACCGGTCACCGGGAAGCGGAACATGCGGTCGAAGAGCACCGCGTACTGCACGTCACGGCCGTGCGGGTTGCCCTCGGCCTCCAGCTTCACGGCCTCCTTGAAGGCGGTGAGGTCGCAGCGCAGCTCCTCCAGGCCGTACATCCAGAACGGCTGGCGCTGCTTGATCATGAACGGGTCGAAGGGCAGGTCGCCGTGGCTGTGGGTGCGGTCGTGCACCATGTCCCAGAGCACGAAGGCCTGCTCGCACCGTTTCTGGTCGGCGACCATCTCCCGGATGTCCTCGGGCAGTTCCAGACCGAGCACCCGCACGGCCTCGTCGGTGACGGCGCGGAAGCGGGCGGCCTCGCGGTCGCAGAAGATCCCGCCCCAGGTGAAGCGCTCCGGGGCCTCGCGCACGGCGATGGTCTCGGGGAAGAGCACCGCGGAGTTGGTGTCGTAACCGGCGGTGAAGTCCTCGAACGTGATGCCGCAGAAGAGCGGGTTGTCGTAGCGGGTGCGCTCGAGCTCGGCGAGCCACTCGGGCCACACCATCTTGAGGACGACCGCCTCGAGGTTGCGGTCGGGGTTGCCGTTCTGCGTGTACATGGGGAAGACGACCAGGTGCCGCAGTCCGTCCTCACGGGAGGCGGCCGGCTGGAAGGCGAGCAGCGAGTCCAGGAAGTCCGGCACGGTGAAGCCCGCGTCGGCCCACTTGCGCAGGTCGGCGACGAGGGCGCGGTGGTACGCCGCGTCGTGCGGGAGCAGCGGGGAAAGGTCCTCCACCGCGCCGATCACACGCTTCACGGCGGCCTCCGCGTCCGTGCGGGAGGGCGCGCCGTCAGCGCCGAAGTCGATCGAGCCGTCCTGGGACTGCCAGGGGCGGATCTCTTCGACGGCATTCTTGAGCAATGTCCAGCTCGGACGGCCTACCACCGGGCCGGCGTGGGATATGCCCCCTGCAGCCACGTCCTGCACAAGAATTTCCGTCATGTCACTTCCTCCACAGGAGAACCTCGCGTCAAGACACCGTATCCATGTGCGGTTCTCACCCACAAGTGCGGGTGGGGGAAATTATCCTGCGCGACCCCTATGATCGCCGCAGTTTTTGCGGTGGCGGGTGCTCATGGCGACCACATCGGTGCCCACCGGGGCCGGAAGGGTCCGTCCGCGTCAAGCTCCCGGAGGACTCGCCCACGCACGGGTGAAGGGGACCTGGGCCCTGCGGTCCGCACGCCGTTGACGCCGTCGGTGTGCGGCTTCCGGACACCCCGCGCGCGAGCGGTTCCGTCTCCGGGAGGGGCCGTTAGGCTGCCTCGGTACCGCCGGGCGCCGGGCTGCGTCCCGCGGGAGCCGCCGTCGACGGAAGCGAGAGAATCTTGACTTTCCTCACCATCGGTCATCGCGGGGTCATGGGCGTCGAGCCGGAGAACACCCTGCGTTCCTTCGTCCGCGCCGAGCAGGCCGGCATGGACGCCATCGAACTCGATCTGCATCTGAGCAAGGACGGCGCGCTCGCCGTCATGCACGACGCCGACGTGGACCGCACGACCGACGGAAGCGGCTCCATCGCCGAGCTGACGCTCGCCGAGCTGCGTCAGCTCGACGCGGGCGGCGGCGAGCGGGTGCCGGTGTTCGAGGAGGTTCTCGACGCCGTGCGGTGCCCGCTCCAGGCGGAGATCAAGGACGTGGCCGCGGCACGTGCGCTGGCCGAGGTGATGCGCCGGCGCGATCTGGTGCCCCGGGTCGAGGTCTCCTCGTTCCACGACGACGCGATCGCCGAGATCTCCGCGCTGGTGCCCGGGGTGCGCACGGTGCTGATCGCCAGCCGCTGGGGCGCCGACATCACGGACCGGGCGAAGGCCGTCGGCGCCCACGCCTTGGCGCTGAACATCCGCAGGCTGACGCTGGAGACCGTCGAGACGGCGCACGCCGAGGGGCTGCGGGTGATCGGCTGGGTGGTCAACACCCAGGAGCATCTGCGGCTGGTGCGCGCCCTCGAGCTCGACGGCGCGACCACGGACTTCCCCGAGATCCGGCGCACCGGCCGTTTCACGGCCTGACCGCCCCTTCCCGGGCTCGCCGGCACTGCCGTCGAACCGGCGGGCGCTCCCGGGGCCGGTCGCTCAGACGAGGACCTTCACCAGGAGCTCGAAGGCGAGATCGTCGCGCCGCGGAACGCCGAACCGCTCGTCGCCGTACGGGAACGGGGTCATCCGGCCCGTACGGCGGTAGCCGCGGCGCTCGTACCAGGCGATCAGGTCCTCTCGCACGGAGATCACCGTCATGTGCATCTCGCTCACGCCCCAGGTCTCGCGCACTCTGCGCTCCGCCTCCGCGATGATCCTGCGGCCCAGACCGGCGCCCTGGAGGTCGGGGCGGACCGCGAACATGCCGAAGTAGGCGGCGTCGCCGCGGTGCTCGAGCTGGCAGCAGGCGACCGGCTCCCCGTCCCCTTCGACGATCATCAGACGGCTGCCGGGGGCGGTGATGACCTCGCGCACCCCCTGCGGGTCGGTGCGCTGCCCACCGAGGATGTCGGCTTCCGAGGTCCAGCCCGCGCGGCTCGACTCCCCGCGGTACGCCGACTCGATCAGCGCGACGAGAGCCGGTACGTCTGCCTGGGCCGCGTCGCGGTAGGTGAGCTCGGCCGAGTCCCTGGGCGGGGCGGTGTCCATGGAGTGGCTCCGTTCCAACGGGTGCGATCGGCACGAGAGTAACCCGGGCCGCGCACACGCCCCGAGCCGGTCCGCCGTGAGCTCTCGTGCGCTCGCCGCGCTCCCCTCGCGCCTCCGTGTACTCCCCCGTACCCCCGTGCGCTCGCGTACGCGGACGGGAGGCGGGCATCGACTCCTCGACCGCCGCCGAGGCCGGCCGAAGGGGAGGTACGCCGTGCACGGACCCGCGATGTCCGGCTGGCTGCTCATGGTGCTGTGCACCGCGACCGGTCTGTACTGCCTGATCCGGATGCGCGGTTGCCGAGGACCGGACAGAAGGGCGGCGGGCGGCGAAGCCCTGATGGGACTCGGCATGGCGGCGATGGCCGTGCCCGCCACCGTGTTCACCCTGCCGAGCTGGCACTGGGTGGTGTACGCGGTCGTGTTCGGCGCGGCGGCGGGGCACGCCATGCGGCCCGTCAGGAACGGCGGGCGCCATCTCCACCATGCCGTCGGCTGCCTGGCGATGGTCTACATGGCGGCCGCGATGGCCGGTACGGGCGCACACGGGGCGCACACGGCCGGCGGCGTCCCGCTCCTCACCGGCGTGCTGCTCCTCTACTTCGCCGGATACGTGCTGCGCTCCGGCCCCCGGCTGGTACCGCTCGCCCCGGTGGGCGGCGGCACGGTCCCGGTGGCGGATCCGGCCGGTTCGCGGCCCGAGTTGGTACCGGCCTGCAGGGTCTCGATGGCGACGGCCATGGTGGTGATGCTGCTGGCCCTGTGAGGGTCGTTGCCCTGCGAGAGACGGCCCGCGCCCGCCGCCGCATCCGCCGCCGTGGCGTGCGTCACTTGACGCGCACGGGCATACCCGCAAGTAGCTCCGCGCTCATAGGCTGCCCCCATGATGGTCTCGCTCGCGCTGCTGCTGCTCGGCGCACTGGCCGCCGTCGTCGCTCCGCGCCTCGTGTCGCGTGCCGACTGGCCGGAGCGCGAGCCCGTCGTCGCCCTGTGGGTGTGGCAGTGCGTGGTCGCCGCCGTGCTGCTGTCGTTCGCCCTCTCCATGACGTTCAGCGCTGCCGCCGCCTGGCAGCTGGTGCGGGGCCACGTCTTCGCGTCCGCGCCGCACGGTGTCGTCGAGGCGTACGCGCTCGGGACGAACGGGACATGGTCCGCCGCCCTCGCCGTGGTCCTGGCCTGCGGCGGCCTGTGGACCGGAGCCATGCTGGCGCGGGAGATCCACCGGGCGCATGCTCGGCGCAAGCGGCAACGCGCCGAGCTGCTCGTGCGCTCGCCGCTCATGCCGGACGAGGTCCCCGGCAGTGAGCCCCTGGTCGTCCTGGAGGCCGAGCGGCCGGACGCTTGGTGGCTGCCTGGCGCCGCGCCCCAGCTGGTCATCACGACAGCGGCGTTGCGGCGGCTGAAGGGCCGCCAGCTCGACGCGGTGCTCGCTCACGAGCAGGGCCACGCACGGGCCAGGCACGACTGGCTGCTGCACTGCTCGGCCGCGCTGGCCAACGGCTTTCCGCAGATCCCGGTCTTCGCCGCGTTCCGTGACGAGATGCACCGGCTGGTCGAGCTGGCGGCCGACGACGTCGCTTCGCGGCGGTTCGGCCGGCTGACGATCGCGCTGGCCCTGGTCGAACTGAACGAGGAACGCGGTGTGTTCGGTCCGTGCCCGACACCGGGGGCGCAGCTGCCGCAGCGCGTGAACAGGCTGCTGACGCCGGTGCCCCGACTCACTCCCGCCCGCCGGCTGCGGCTGACGGCGGCCGCCGCTCTGGTCCCGGTGGTTCCGCTGCTCGTGGCCTTCGTGCCGGGACTGCGCGCGCTGGGATAGCCGTACGGCGACGAAGAAGACAGGATTTGTTCATGTCTTCCCCCCGCCCAACGGACTCCGCAACCCCCCACCGCACCAAGGAAACCTCCCACCGCACCGCGCCGCCGGATCGGGCGGCCAGGGCGGGCGCCCTCTGCCTCCGCGCCTGTCTGGTGACCGCCGCGCTGAGCGCCCTGCTGCTGGCGGCGGTCGCCGTCACCTGGTCACCGCTGATCTCCTTCGACCGGACGGTGGTGGACACGCTGCACACCTCCGCGGTCCAAGAGCCGACGTTCACGCAGGTCAACCGCGTACTGACCGACTGGGTGTGGGACCCGTGGACCATGCGGCTGCTCTCCGCCGCGGCGGTCGTGTGGCTGTGGCTGCGCGGCGAACGCCTCCTCGCGCTGTGGGTGACGCTCGCCAGCGCCCTCGGGACGGGTCTCCAGCAAGGCGTGAAGGCCCTCGTCGGGCGGGAGCGGCCCTCGTGGCCGGACCCGGTCGACTCGGCGCACTACGCGGCGTTCCCGTCCGGGCACGCGATGACCGCCGTGGTCACCTGCGGGCTGCTGCTCTGGCTCTGCAGGCGCCGGGGCATGGCCAAGGGCGCCTGGATGTGGTGCGTCGCCGGCGCGGCCGTCTCCGTCGTCGGCGTCGGCTTCACCCGGCTCTATCTGGGGGTGCACTGGCCTTCCGACGTGGTCGGCGGCTGGCTCCTCGGGGCGTGCGTCGTCGCTCTCGCCGTGGCCTCCTACGGGCGGGTGGCCTTGTCCCGCGGTCACTGAACGGCCGAGGATCCTGGGCATGACGATCAGGACTGTGCTCTTCGACTTCTCCGGGACGCTCTTCCGCATCGAGTCGGCCCGCAGCTGGCTCCGCGCGGTGCTGCACGACCACGGGGCCTCTCTGCCCGGGGACGAACTCGACCTGTACTCCCGGCGGCTGGAGGCGGCCGGCGCCCTGCCGGGCGGCGCCCACCCGGAACGGATCCCCGGCCACCTGACCGAGCTGTGGGCGGCGCGTGACACGGACGGGCACCGGCACCGGGCGGCGTACACGGGACTGGCGCGCGAGGTGCCCCTGCCGGACGAGGCCCTGTACGACGCCCTCTACGACCGCCATATGGCGCCAGGAGCCTGGAGCCCCTACCCGGACGCCGCGGAGGTGCTGCGCGGGCTGCGCGAACGGGACATCGGCGTCGGCGTGGTCAGCAACATCGGCTGGGACCCACGTCCGGTCTTCCGGACCCACGGCCTCGCGGAGCTGGTCGACACGTACACCCTGTCGTTCGAGCACGGCGTGACGAAACCCGACGTTCGGCTGTTCCGGACGGCGTGCGAGGGACTCGGCCGTGATCCGCGGGAGGTGCTGATGGTGGGCGACGACCGCCGCGCCGACGGCGGTGCCGCGGATCTGGGCTGCGCCGTCCACTTCGTGGACCACCTGCCGGTGGACGACCGGCCCGCGGGGCTGCTCCCGGTGCTCGGGCTCGTCGACGGGCGGCCCGCGCCGTAGGAGACTGGAAGCAGAACAAAGCCACCCGAACCGGACGATCCCCCGCGTCGCCCGGTTCGGGCAGCACCGCCCGCCGGCCCCGGCCCCCGAGGGCCGGACGACGGGACGCGCTGAGTATATTGGCTGTGAGCCAGTCAACGCAGGAGCCAAGCATGTCCCCGCGAAGCGCATCGGTCAATGAAGAGCTTCGTCGACGTTCTCGCCAGCGGCTTCTGCAGGCGACCGTGGAGCTGGTCGACGAGCGCGGTTACGAGGCCACGACCCTCGGAGACATCGCGGACCGGGCCGGTTCCGCCCGGGGCCTCGTCTCGTACTACTTCCCGGGTAAACGGCAGTTGCTGCAGTCCGCCGTGCACCGGCTGATGCACCTCACGCTCGAGGCGGCGCTGGAGAGGGAACCGCGCACCGACGACGGCCGCGAGCGGCTGGCCAGGGCCATCGACGCGATCCTCGGTCTCGCGACCGACCATCCCGTGCTGATGCGCACGCACATGGCGGGACTCCTGCAGGCCGACGGCTTCGTGCAGTGCTCGGAGCAGCAGCGGCTCGCCGGACTGCTCCGGGACACGGTGGAGCGCTACGGATCCCGGGACGTCGACACGGACTACCCGCTGCTGCGCGGGCTGCTGATGGGCGCGGTCTTCGCCCTGCTGCTGCCCGGCGTACCGATGCCCCGCGCGCGGCTGCGCGCGGAGCTGTTCCAGCGGTACGGGCTGGACTGGGAGCTGGGTGCTCCGCCGGACGGTCCCCCGCCCGGCGGAGTGCCGGATCACATCCCGGATCAGTCGTCGAAGTCGTCGAAGTAGTCCGGCTGCGTCTGCACGTTGAGCTCGTGCATCCGCACCTTGGCGCCGGCGTCGGTGCGCCGGTCGCTGATCTTCAGGACGTCGAAGCCCTTGGCCATGTCGTTGGAGTAGATGTAGCCGTTGTAGTAGTACGCGGACCAGGAACCGGCGACGGAGAGCCTGTCGGTGGTCAGCGGGCCGCGCTCGAAGTAGGCGATCTCCTTCGGCTTCGAGGAGTCGGTGAAGTCCCACACGGAGACGCCACCCTGGTACCAGGCCTGGACCATGATGTCGCGGCCCTTGACCGGGATCAGCGAGCCGTTGTGGGCCACACAGTTCTCGGTCACGGCCTGGTGGCGCGAGATCTTGAAGTAGCTGCGGAAGACCAGCTTGCGCTTGTCACCCTTGCCAACGATGTCGTAGATGCCGTCCGCGCCGCGGTTCGGGCCGATCTCGGCGTTGCAGGTGGCGGCGCTGCCGCCGCCGAGCTCGTCGGTGAAGACGACCTTGTTCGCCTTCTGGTTGAAGCTGGCCGAGTGCCAGAACGCGAAGTTGACGTTGTCCTGGACCCGGTCGATGACCCTCGGGTGCTCCGGGTCCTCGATGTCGAACAGGATGCCGTCACCCATGCAGGCGCCGGCGGCCAGGTCCTTGGAGGGCAGCACGGTGATGTCGTGGCAGCCCGTGGTCTTGGAGACGCCCGGGTTGGTGGGTGAGCCCGGGTTGCCGCCGCCGTCGGGTCCCTCACCCGGGAAGAGCACCGGGAAGTTCACGATCGCCGACTTCTCCGGGGCCTTGCGCGGCACCTTGATGACGGAGATCCCGTCGTGCGGCGGCCGGCAGTCGGGGAACGCGGCGTTCGGCGAGTACGAGGAGACGTACACGTAGACGTTCCTGCGCTCGGGCACCAGCGTGTGGGTGTGGGAACCGCACGCCGTCTCGACCGCGGCGACGTACTTCGGGTTCCTCTTGTCGCTGATGTCGAAGATCTTCATGCCCTCCCAGGACGACTTCTCGGTCGCCGGCTGGGACGTGCTGTTGCAGGAGTTGTCGCTCCGCGACGAGTCGGTGGACAGGAACAGCAGGTCACCCGAGACGGTGATGTCGTTCTGCGATCCCGGACACAGGACCTGCGAAACGGTCTTCGGGCGCTTCGGGTTGCTGATGTCGTAGATGACGAAGCCGTCGTAGTTACCGGCGAACGCGTACCTGCCCTGGAAGGCCAGGTCCGAATTGGTGCCGGTGATCGCATCCTTGGGGATGTTCGTCACGTGCTCGATGTTGTCGCTGTGGACGACCTCGTCCACGCCGGGTATCTCCCCGTCGCGGATGGCCGCCCTGGTCTCCGCCGACTCGTTCGTGGAGATGCTCTCGCGGGCGGTGGCGTCTCCCGGATCGGGAATCGCCGCCGCCGGCCCCGCCGCCAGCATGGTGGCGAGCAGTCCGGCCGCCGCCGCGGCGACACCCAGTCGTCTGCGTCGCACTCGGGTGGTGTGCAACAGGATCACTACGGTCCTCCCCTGGTATCCGTTCGTGGTTGAACGGTTCACGGACCCCGGCAGTATCTTCCCTAGCATGCACATCTCAACAGATGGCAACACGGACGTAATCGAGGTTTCTGACCGGCGACACGTGCGCAGTAAGTGAAGGCGGCCGTCCAAAGAGGCCCAAGTTACCCAGGAGGTCACCGTGTTGAACCGCCCCCGTACCGCGCGTCCGCGCAGATCGGCCGTGGCCGTGGCGGTCGCCGTGGCCGTACTGGCCCTGGGCGCATGCGAGTCGGAGCCCGACGGCCCGAAAAAGGCGGCGGGCGACGACAGACCCTCGGTGGTGGCGCCGGGGAAGCCCGGAGAGCCGGCGAGGACGCTCTCCGCGGAGGAGGCCGCCGCCGAACTACCGGACGACAGCCCCAACTCCGCCGACTTCGGCTATGCGCGGATGATGATCGAGCATCATGAGCAGGCGCTGCAGATGACGGCGCTCGCTCCGCAACGGGCCGGGTCGACGCAGGTGAAACGGCTCGCGGAACGGATATCCGCGGCCCAGAAGCCCGAGATCGACTCGATGCGCGGCTGGCTCGCGAACAACGGCGGCCCCAAGAAGGACGGCGGGCACGGACACGACCACGGCGCGATGCCGGGGATGGCCACGAAGGCCCAGCTGAAGCAACTGCGCGAGTCCGACGGCAGCGCCTTCGACGAGCTCTTCCTCAAACTCATGATCACCCACCATCAGGGGGCCGTGACGATGGCCGCCGAGGTGCTGTCCGACGGGAACAACGTCCAGGTCGAGGAGATGGCCAACGACGTGATCGCGCAGCAGACCGCCGAGATCGGCCGGATGCGCACCATGTGACGCGGACCCGGGGCCGGAGGAGGCACCGGGCGGAGGGGTCGCCCGGGCGGACAGGGCCGTCCTGACGACGGACGAGAGCTGCGACGTGCCGGACCGGGCCGGACGGACGAGCGCCGCGCCGGGAAGGACGCGGGGGGCACAAGCCTCCCCAGCGACGCGCTCCGGTGCGATGCTGGAGATCCCCCTGCGGGAAGGAGCGCCACGTGCTTCGCGTCGCCGTCGTCGGATCGGGTCCCAGCGGGGTCTACGCCGCGCAGGCCCTCGTCGGCCAGACCACTGTGCCCGATGTCCGGGTGCACATCCTTGACCGCCTCCCCTGCCCGTACGGGCTCGTGCGCTACGGCGTGGCTCCCGACCACGAAAAGATCAAGTCGCTGCAGAAGAGCCTGCGTGCGGTCCTCGAGGACGACCGGATCGATTTCCTGGGGAACGTCGAGGTCGGCAGGGCGGGCCTCGGTCCGGCGCAGCTGCTGGGGCTCTACCACGCGGTCGTGTACTGCGTGGGCGCGGCCAGGGACCGCAAGCTGGGCGTCCCGGGCGAGGACCTGCCCGGCAGCCACTCGGCCACCGACTTCGTCTCCTGGTACAGCGCCCACCCCGACGCGGCCCCGGACGCCTTCGCCCTCGGGGCGCGGGCGGCGGTCGTCATCGGTGTGGGCAACGTGGCGGTCGACGTGGCGCGCATCCTCGCGCGCGGCGCGGACGAGCTGCGCGGGACGGACGTCCCGGAGCGGGCACTGGCGGCGCTGGCCGCCAGCCAGGTCCGCGATGTGCACATGGTGGGCAGGCGCGGCCCGTCGGGCGCCAAGTTCACCACCAAGGAGCTGCGGGAGCTGGGCGCGTTGCCCTCTGCGGACGTCCTGGTGGACCCCGCGGATCTCGCCCTGGAGACGGCGTACGCCGATCCGGCCGCCGTGCCCGCGATCGTGCGGCGCAACCTCACCGTCGTACGGGAGTGGGCCGCCAGGCCCCCGCAGGGCCGGCCGCGCCGTATCCATGTGCGGTTCTTCCTGCGGCCGGTGGAGCTGCTGGAACGTGACGGACGGGTGGGCGGCGTCCGCTTCGAGCGGACCGAGCCGGACGGCACGGGCGGCGTACGCGGGACCGGCGCGTACCAGGACATCGAGGCGCAGCTGGTGCTCCGCGCGGTGGGCTACCGGGGCGTGCCCACGGAGGGGCTGCCCTTCGACGCCGATCGTGGAGTGGTGCCGAACTCCGCGGGACGGGTATTGCGGGACGGTCGGTTCTCGCCGGGCGAGTACGTGGCGGGATGGATCAAACGCGGACCGAACGGAGTGATCGGCACCAACCGCCCGTGCGCGAAAGAGACCGTCAACTCCCTGCTCGAGGACGCGGCGGCCCTGGTGGGGCGGCCGGTCGCGGCTGATCCGGAAGCCGAACTTCGGGCCATGGGGCAACAGCCGGTGCGGTGGCGCGGGTGGCTGGCGATCGAGGAGGCGGAAGCGGCTCTGGGACGCTCTCTGGGCAGGCCGCCCGTCAAGATCCCGGACTGGGCGGGGCTGCTGGAGGCGGCACGGGCCTCCGGAGGACCCGGCGAGGGCGGGCGATGACGGCCGTCACGTAGGCGTCCGGGCCGTTCCACGCCGCGAGGACGTGCACCCGGCCCGGGGCCTCGCAAGGGTCGTGTCAGGCGTCGGCGAGGCGGTGTTCCTGGGCCTCCGCCGCGTCGAGCACCCGGTCGAGCAGGCCGGGGAACAGGGCTTCGAGGTCGTCCCGCCGCAGACCGTTCATCTTCGCCGTGCCCTGGTAGGTCTGGCGGATCACACCGTTCTCGCGCAGCACGCGGAAGTGGTGGGTGGTCGTCGACTTGGTGACCGGCAGCTCGATGTCGGAGCAGGTCAGATCGGCCTCGCCGGCCGCGAGTTCACGCACGACACGCAGCCGCATGGGGTCGGCGAGGGCATGGAGCACGTTCTCCAGCCGGATCTCGTCGCGGCCGGGGTGGGCGAGCACTCGGGGGCTGGTCACGGTGGTCACGACGGCTCCGCTTCGTCCGGGGAGGTCCATGGTACGAGGCCCTTCGTAGTTCGACGCCTCTCGTGGTTCCTCTCCAGGCCCGGGTCCGCGTTCGGTCATCCGGTAGCTCTCATAGTTCGATACCCCTCGTAGTTTGACTTCCATCGTACTACGGTGTCTATCGTACGAGGAGTACACCGGTCCCTCTCCCGAACGGAGCCCGCCGTGAGCGCGTTGTTCGAGCCCTGCACCCTGCGGTCACTGACCATCCCCAACCGCGCCTGGATGGCGCCGATGTGCCAGTACAGCGCCGAGACCTTCGGCCCGGACGCGGGGGTCGCCGGCGACTGGCACTTCGCCCACTACGCCGCCCGTGCCGCCGGCGGCACGGGACTCATCCTCGTCGAGGCGACCGCGGTGAGCCCCGAGGGCCGCATCAGCCCCGCGGACCTCGGCATCTGGAACGACACCCAGGTCGCGGCCTTCCGCCGGATCACCGCGTTCCTCGAGAGCCAGGGCACGGTGCCCGGCATCCAGATCGCCCACGCCGGACGTAAGGCGTCGACCGACCGCCCGTGGAACGGCGGCGCGCCGGTCGGCCCCGAGCAGCACGGCTGGCAGCCCCTGGCGCCGAGCGCGATCCCGTTCGCCGAGGGACATCCCGTACCCGACGAGCTGACCGGCGCGCAGATCGCCGAGATCACCGGGCAGTTCGCCGACGCGGCCCGCCGCGCCCTGGCCGCGGGCTTCAAGGTGGCCGAGATCCACGGCGCGCACGGCTATCTGATCGGTGAATTCCTCTCGCCGCACAGCAACCACCGCACCGACGAGTACGGGGGCTCCTTCGACAACCGGGTGCGCTTCGCGCTGGAGGTCGTGGACGCGGTACGCGCCGTCTGGCCCGAGGAACTGCCGCTGTTCTTCCGGATCTCCGCCACGGACTGGCTCGAGGAAGGAGGCTGGACGCCGGACGACACTGTCCGCTTCGCCGCCCTCCTCAAGGACCACGGCGTGGACCTCCTGGACGTCTCCAGCGGCGGCAACGCCGCCCGCGTGCGGATCCCCACCGGCCCCGGCTACCAGGTCCCGTTCGCGGCCAGGGTCAAGGCGGAGACGGACCTGCCGGTGGCGGCGGTCGGCCTGATCACCGACGCGGAGCAGGCGGAGAAGATCCTCGCGAACGGCGAGGCCGACGCGGTGCTGCTCGGCCGCGAGCTGCTCCGCAACCCCTCCTGGGCCCGCCACGCGGCGCGCGAACTGGGCGGCGAGGTGCACGTGCCGCAGCAGTACCACCGATCGGTCTGAGCGGGGGTCCACGGCGCGGACGCGGTCGGCGGGACGACTCCGCGCGGACGGTCCTCGCAGCACGGGCCCGCGGCCGAATTCCTCCGCGGAGGCACGGCGCGGGCCCGGCGGATGTGCACGTGTTCCCGTCCCACCGATGAGTTCCGGGCCGGCCGGCGGTCAGCACTCCATTGCCGGGCCGGCCTGGGTGACGGGCGCCCACCTGCACCGAGAGCGTCCTGCGGGCCACTGTCGGTGGTCGGGTGCAGACTGGCCCACAACCGAGACAAAGGCGTCCTGGAGGTAGCAGGTCATGACCGATGTTCTTCTCACCGTGGGCACACGCAAAGGGCTCTTCATCGGCCGCAGGAGCGGCGGCACCTGGGAGTTCAGTGGCCCGCACTTCAACGCGCAGGCCGTGTACTCGATCGGCATCGACACCCGCCGGGCCGTCCCCAGGCTGCTGGTCGGCGGCGACAGCGCCCACTGGGGCCCCTCGGTGTTCCACTCGGACGACCTGGGGACGACCTGGATCGAGCCGGAGAAGCCGGCGGTCAAGTTCCCGAAGGACACGGGTGCGTCGCTGGAGCGTGTCTGGCAGCTGCACCCCGCCTCCGACGCCGACCCGGACGTGGTCTACGCGGGCACCGAGCCCGCGGCGCTCTTCCGCTCGGAGAACGGCGGCGACAGCTTCGAGCTGGTCCGGCCGCTGTGGGAGCACCCGACGCGTTCGCAGTGGGTGCCCGGTGGCGGCGGCGAGGCCGTCCACACCGTGATCACCGACCCGAGGGACCCGCTGGCCGTGACGGTCGCCGTCTCGACGGCCGGGGTGTTCCGCTCCCGTGACGGCGGGGAGAGCTGGACCCCGTCGAACCAGGGCGTGTCGGCCGTCTTCCTGCCCGACCCGAACCCCGAGTTCGGCCAGTGCGTCCACAAGATCGCACAGGACGCCGTCGACCCCGACCGTCTGTATCTGCAGAACCACTGGGGCGTGTTCCGCAGTGACGACGCCGGGGCGAAGTGGACCGACATCGGCGCGGGGCTGCCGTCCGACTTCGGCTTCGCCATGGCGGCCCATCCGCACCGCGCGAACACCGCGTACGTGTTCCCGATCACCGCCGACGCGGACCGCGTCCCCGCCGAGCGCCGCTGCCGCGTCTACCGCACCCGTGACGCGGGCGAGACCTGGGAGGCGCTGTCGGCCGGACTGCCCGAGGGCGACCACTTCGGCACGGTGCTCAGGGACGCCCTCTGCACGGACGACGCCGACCCGGCGGGCATCTACTTCGGCAACCGCAACGGTGAGGTGTACGCGAGTGCGGACGACGGCGACAGCTGGCAGTTGCTCGCCTCGCACCTCCCGGACGTGCTGTGCCTGCGGGCGGCCGTCATGAAGTGACGCCGATGAAGTGACACCGCAGCCTCACGGCGCCCCGAGGCTTCCCGTTCGCCAGGGCCGGCGGGAGAGGAGGTGCTGCGCACGACCGGTGAGGAGCGCCGAGATCGGCGCGCGGATCTCCTCCCCCACGCCGCGGGTCGTTGTCGGTGGGGACGAGCCGGGCCCTGGGATGCGGCCAGGGCCCGGGCGGACCGCGAAGCGCGTGCTACGGGAGCCGCCAGTCGACCGGCTCGGCCCCCAGGCGGAGCAGGAGTTCGTTGGTGCGGCTGAAGGGCCGTGAGCCGAAGAAGCCCCGGTCCGCCGACATGGGCGAGGGGTGTGCGGACTCGATGGCCGGCAGGTCGCCCAGCAGGGGCGGGCATTGCGGGCGTCACGCCCCCAGAGCACCGACACCAGCGGCTTGCCCCGGGCTGCGAGCGCCCGGATGGCCTGCTCGGTCACTTCCTCCCAGCCCTTGCCGCGATGCGCCCCGGGCTTGCGAGGTGCCGTGGTCAGGGCCCTGTTGAGCAGCAGCACGCCCTGACGGGTCCAGGGAGTCAGGTCGCCGTTCGACGGGCGGTCCACGCCGAGGTCCGTGTGCAGTTCACGGAAGATGTTCTCCAGGCTTCCCGGCAGCGAACGGACCTCGGGTGCGACCGCGAAGCTGTGTCCGATCGCCATCCCCGGTGTGGGGTAAGGGTCCTGTCCCACTATCAGCACCCGCACCTCGTCGAAGGGCTGCTGAAAGGCGCGCAGAACGTGCTGCCCTGCCGGCAGATAGGTCCGTCCCGCCGCGATCTCCGCACGCAGGAAGTCCCCCATCGTCGCGATGCGCCCGGCCACGGGACGCAGCGCCTCGGCCCATCCGGGCTCCACAAGTTCACTCAACGGTCGTGCTGCCACGGCCCGTCACTCTACCGGCCCACAGAGGGCCCTCCGACCGGTGGCGAAGTGCCCGTGCGGCGCAGGGGTCGACGCCCGCCGCCGACCGCCATCGTGTGCCGACCCCGCCCGCGACCGTGTTCCCGCCGCCATCCGCCGGCGCGGCCGCCCTGGCGCTGACCGCCGGCACTCCACCACCGATCCCGCGCCGCCCCGCCCCGCCCCGCCCCGCGACGGCTCAACCCCCGTCGGCACGCCCCGACATGCCCGTCCTGGGGATAGGCTGCCGCCGTCGTTACCGGTCCTCTACGTCCTGGAGTCGTGTGAACGAGCTGGTGCTGCGTCACAACGCCCGTCCTTTCAGCCGGCGGCTGCCGTGAGCTGGGTGCTGGGTGTGGACTCGGGCGGCTCGGGACTGCGCGCGGCGCTCGCGGAGGCCGCACGGCCGGAGCAGGCGCGGACCGCCTCCTCCGGCGAGCCGGTGCGCACGGGCGACGCGGGGATCGACGCCGGGCACATGCGGGAGCAGTTGGTCCCCATGGCGCGGGGGCTCCTGGACCGGGCAGGGGCCGGCCGGCTGTCGGCCGTGGTGATCGGCGCGGCGGGGATGGCCACACTCGGCGGCCGGCTGCGGGCCGAACTGCCTGCCGTGCTGGACAGTGAGCTCGGCGTACGGCGCCTGGGTCTGGCCGCCGACGCTGTCACCGCGTACGCAGGCGCGCTCGGCGGCAGGCCCGGGGCCGTGGTCGCCGCCGGCACCGGGATGATCGCCCTGGGCACCGATCTGACCTCCTGGCGCCGTGCCGACGGCTGGGGCCATCTGCTGGGCGACTGCGGCAGCGGCGCCTGGATCGGAAGGGCGGGGCTCGAGGCGGCGCTGCGCGCCCACGACGGCCGGCGGGGCGGCTCGGCCGCCCTCCTGGAGCGGATGGAGTCGACGCTCGGCCCGGCCGCGGAGCTGCCGGGGGTGCTCTACCCCCGCACGGACCGGCCCGCGGTGCTCGCCTCCTTCGCACCGGAGGTCGGCCGGTGCGCCGGACACGATCCGGTGGCCGCAGGCATCCTCGAGCGGGCCGCGGGGCACATCGCCGAGGCCGCCGCCGCTGTCTGTCCTCCGGCGGACGAGGTGCCGGAGGGCTGCGAGGTCGCCCTGACCGGTGGGCTGCTGAAGCTCGGGGAGCCGCTGCTCGGCCCGCTGCGCACCGAGCTGGCCGGGCAGTTGCCGCACGCCCGCCAGGTGGCCGCGGACGGCGATCCGCTCTTCGGGGCGCTGCGCCTCGCAGCTTCCCTCGCCGCCGGTGAACTGCGGCTGCCCGCGCATCCGACCATGCTCTACGTCCCAGGTGGGACGGGGTTGCGGGACGATCACGCGGACCGCACCGGATAAACCGGGACAGATGACGCTCGTCCGCCCCCTCCCCGAACAGCCGCTCAGGCAAAACCAGTAGCATGCGGCGCCATGAGCTCCTCCACTGGGCCTGCACCCGGCCTGCCTGTACGAATGCCGCGACCCCGCCAGTCCGGGCGACACCGTCGCCCGGAGCCCGTGGCGGCTCCCGAGGGCGCTCCCGCCCTTGTGCTCGCTGTGCCCGGCGCCCCGTCGCCCACCACGCGCAGCCTGGCCGAAGAGGTCATAAGCATCGCCCGGTCCGAGCTGCCCGGCCTCGACGTCGCCATCGGTTACCTCGACGGTGACGACGCCGAGTACCCCACGCTGCAGAACGTGCTCGCGCACACCGCGGCCCGGCGTACCGAGCGCTACGAGATCGCCAAGGCCGCCGGCCGTGAGGTGGCGGAGCCCGAGGGACCCGCCGCGGTCGTGGTGCCGCTGCTGGCGGGCCCGGACAACGCGCTGATGCGCCGCGTCCGCCAGGCCGTCATGGACAGCCGCGCCGCCGCGGAGCTGACCGACGTCCTCGGCCCGCACCCGCTGCTGGCGGAGGCCGTGCACGTACGCCTCTCCGAGGCCGGGCTGGCCCGCGCCGACCGCGCCCGGCTGTTCACGGTGGCCACGGCCGCCGACGGCATCATCCTGGCCACCGTGGGCGGCGAGGAAGCGGTGCAGGCCGCGGGGATCACCGGCATGCTGCTCGCCGCGCGCCTCGCCGTGCCGGTGATGGCCGCCGCGCTCGACGAGGAGGGCTCTGTCGCCGCGATCGCGGGGCAGTTGCGTGGCTCGGGGTCGGTGCAGCTGGCGCTCGCCCCGTACCTGGTGGGCCCGGAGCTGCCCGAGGGTCTGCTCGACGCCGCCGCGAAGGACGCGGGCTGCGCGGCCGCGGAGGCGCTCGGCGCGTACCCGGCGATCGGCAAGCTGGTGCTGTCGCAGTACACGACCGCGCTGGGTATCGCGCCGCAGCCCGGGACGCCGCCCCACTGACGCCACGGGCGGCGGTCACGGCCGACGAGGAGCATCACGCCGCAGGGCCCGTGCCGGGCGACTCATGTCGCTCGGCACGGGCCCTGTGCGCTGCGACGGGGGAAGCGCGCCCACCCCGCTCGGGAGCCGGTGATGCCGTACGGTCGCCCGGCGCACCGGAGATGCGGCCCGCGCCCAGCGGGCCGACCCGGACGTCGGCCGCCCGTGTCGTCCGTCCAGAGGGGTCAGGCCAACACCGCGCAGGACTCCGCGGGCCGACCGGGACGTCGGCCGCCCGTGTCGTCCGTGCGGAGGCGTCGGGCGAAGACCACTCAGAACCCCGCGGGCCGACCCGGACGTCCGTCCGGAAAAGGTCAGGCCAACAGCGCGGAGGACCCCGCGGGCCCGACCCGGACGTCGGCCGACCCGACGTCCGTCCGGAAGCGTCAGGCGAAGACCACGCAGGACGCCGCCGGAACGGCGAGCGACCCGATGCGGTGCGGGATGCCGGTGGCCGGGTCGACGGTGAACCAGGTCACGTCGCCCGATCGCTCGTTCGCCGCGTAGAGCCGGCGGCCCGTCGGGTCCAGTGCGAGGTCCCGTGGCCAGTGCCCGCCGCAGGGCACGTCGGTGACGAGCGTCGCCCGCTCCCCCGTCGGGTCGAGAGCGAGCACGGCGATGGTGTCGAGGCCCCGGACCGCGACCCACAGGTGCCGGCCGTCGTGCGAGACGACCGGGACGGAGGGGTAGGCGAGGCCGGTCGTACCGTCCGGCACCACCGCCGTCTCGCCGACCGGTTCCAGCAGTCCGGCGGCCGGGTCCCAGCGGCACAGGGTGATGACGGGCTCGAGCTCACCGAGTACATAGGCGTGCCGCCCGTCCGGGTGGAAGGCGAGGTGGCGCGGCCCGGTGCCCGGACGCAGCGGCGTCTCGCGGTGGGGTGTCAGAGCGTCCGCGGCGGTGTCGA
The DNA here is from genome assembly GCF_009832925.1 of Streptomyces sp. Tu 2975. Lineage (GTDB taxonomy): Bacteria > Actinomycetota > Actinomycetes > Streptomycetales > Streptomycetaceae > Streptomyces. The sequence continues at coordinate 6,917,151 of NZ_CP047140.1, read as the reverse complement.
GCGCGCAGATACGCACGGAATCGGTCCCGAGGTCGACGCTGAGCACCCAGCGCCCGGTCGGGTCCGGGAGCACCTGGTGGGCGTGCGGCGCGCGCTGGCGCTCGGTCACGGGGCCGTGCCCCTCGTGCCTCATGATGCCGCCGACGGGTCCGGGCGCGCCGTCGGTGCCGACGGGCAGGACGCTCACGCTGCCGGAGCCGTAGTTGGCGGTCATCACGTGCCCCTGCGAGACCGCGATGTGCGTCGGGGCAGAGCCGCCCACCGGCACCTGTCGGCCGATGGGCCGCGGTGCCCCGCCGGTGGCGGCGAAGGCCGCCACCGCCCCGTCCGCCGTCTCGGAGACCGCGTAGACGACGGTGCCGGCCGGTGTGGTCACGGCGGTCAGGTAGGAGGGGTCGGCGACGGCGTCGCTCGCCCCTGTCTCGGTGAGCGCTCCGGTCGCCGGGTCCACGGCTGCGGCCACGACGCCGCGCCCACCCGCCGAGGTGTACGAGCCGATGAACGCCCGTCCCCCGCTGTCGTCCGCCACTGCGCCGCCCCTCTTCGGCCTGCCGGCCGTCCGTCACGGATCACTGCTGCTGCCACGAAGGTAGCAGCTTGGTCCAGACCAATACGATGATCGGGGTGACGGACGTGCGACCGCCCCGGCGGGTACCGGCTCAGGCCGCTACCAGCGGCGCGCGCGGTGACGTACGCACGGGAGCGGCCAGCTCCGCAAGCGCCCGCTCCAGGCCGTGCAGATGCGCGAGCGCGCCCTCGGCTCCCGGGTGATGCCCGGGCAACAGGGCGACCGCCACGGCCGTGGGGGCGGCGGGCGGCGCCACCAGGGCGTGGACCGCCGCTTCCACGCGTCGGCAGGCCGCCGCGAGGCGGGCGTCGTGCGACGCCTGGGGGTCCGCCGCGACCGCGGCCAGCCCCCGCACCTCGCGGGCGCAGTCGTCGAGGAGTGCCAGCACCCGGCGGGCACGCGCCTTGCGGGCGCGAAGCGGCGAAAGAGGATGCATCAGCGGCACGAGCGACAGCCGGACCCTGGCGAGCAGCCCCTCGAGCTCGGTGACGTGCGGGGCCGGGTCGGCGTCCACCGAGCCGGCCAGACGTGCCGCGGCCTCCGCGGTGCAGCGGTGCACACCGCGCACGGCCTGCTCGATCCAGGCGTGGGTGGTGGCGTGCGTGGTGACGGGAAGGACCAGCAGCACGGCGAGCATCGCGCCCGCAGCACCTACGGCCGTCTCCGCGAGGCGCAGCAGCAGCAGTGCCGGCTCGAGGAAGCCGAGAAGCCCGTACAGCAGGCTGACCAGGACCGTCACGGCGAACATCATCCAGCTGTACGAGACGGCGGCGGTGTAGAAGATGCCGAAGACGCACGCCGCGGTGAGCACCGCCGTGGGGACGGTCGCGCCGTGCAGCGGGACGGCGACGAGGACACCGGCGCCGATACCGAGGAACGTACCGAGGACCCGGCGGAAGCCGCGGACCAGGGTCTCCCCGCGTGAGGAGGTGTTGACGAAGACCCACCAGGAGGCACCGACGGCCCAGTACCAGCGGTCTCCGGAGACGATCTGGCCGACGACGAGCGCAAAGGCCCCGCCCGCCACCGCCTGGACGGCCTGCCGTGTGGTGATCCGGGCAAGCCCCGAGCCGCCGGGCAGCGCCGGGACGACCGGCGCCGGCAGCCGCCGCTCGTAGCACCAGAGCCCGAAGCGGACGGCCGAAGAGGCCAGCACGGCGAGGAGCACGGCGGCGTACACCTCGGGCAGTTGCCGGGGCGCGGTGTGCAGGAACTGCGCCACGAAGAAGGTCATGAAGGCGAAGGTGCCGAGCGCGTGGCCGCGCGGACCCCAGCGCCGCGCGTACACACCGGCGCCGGCCACGGCGAGGAACGCCAGGTCGCGGGGCACGGCGTGATCGTGCAGGCCGGCGGCGAGGGCCAGTACGGGTAGGCCGACGGCGGGCAGCAGCGCGGTGGTGACGGCCTGGCCGCGGACCGAGCGGTCCGTGACGGTGAACAGGGCGAGGAGCGCGGAGAGCCCGCCGGTGACGACCGCGGGCAGAGCGAGACCGGCGAGGGCGCAGACCGCGACCGCCAGGCCGACGCCGAGCACGGCCCTGACGGCGCTGCGCAGGCGCAGCCGTCCGGGATCCGCGGCGACGAACATCCTCTTCAGCACTGCTTACCGTCCCCTTCTTGTTCGGGCATGAAAAAGGCGCCACGGATTACCGCAGCGCCATCGACACGCCTATGACACCATCTTTAGGCCCGCTGGCTCAACTCATCCGGATCCGACTGGGCCATTGGCTCACACGAGCGTGCCGCCGTGGGCCGCGGATCCGGCCATTGGTCCACGGTCCACGGCCCCCGCCCGTCCACGGGCCCCGGAGCGAAGCCCCGGCCCGCCCGTCCGCGGCACTCGCGCAGCCCGCACCGCCCGCGTCAGGTGCCCCGTCGCAGGGGCCCGCCGCCTCGGCAGTCGCGCCGCACCCTCCGCGCTCGTGCCGCCCGGCCGCAGAGCCCCGCCCTTACCCATGGCGCCTTCCGCCGTCGGTCGCCCGCCCGCAGTGGGTCTTCGCCGTCCATGGGTACCCGCCGACTTCCGGACGGCGGCGGCAGCACGGGCCGAGGCGACACGGCGGGAGAGCGGTCGGCGTACCGGACGAGAGGCACAGGAGGTGCGTTCCCATGGCAACGGCAACGGAGACGGTCGCCATCGACGCCGGCGACGTCACCCTGGCGGGTGATCTGGTGCTGCCGGAGGCGGCTCCGGGCATCGTGTGCTTCGCCCACGGGAGCGGCAGCTCGCGGCACAGCCCGCGCAACCGGCAGGTGGCCAAGACGCTGCAGCGGGCCGGCCTCGGCACGCTGCTCATGGACCTCCTCAGCGAAGAGGAGGAACGCGTGGACCGGGTGACCGCCGAGCTGCGCTTCGACATCCCGCTGCTCGGCCGGCGGGTCTCGGTGGCCGTCGACCGGCTCGCCGAGCGGCCGGACACCGGGTCACTGCCGGTGGGTCTCTTCGGTGCGAGCACGGGCGCCGCCGCCGCACTCGTCGCGGCAGCGGCCAGAGCGGACCGGGTGAGTGCCGTGGTGTCCCGCGGCGGCCGTCCGGACCTGGCGGGCTCGGCGCTCGCCCGGGTGCGGGCCCCGGTGCTGCTGATCGTGGGCGGGGAGGACCGCGAGGTGCTCGAGCTGAACGAGCAGGCCGCCGAGCGGCTGACCGCCGAATACAGGGTGCATGTGATCCCCGGGGCGACCCATCTCTTCGAGGAAGCGGGGACCTTGGAGGCGGCGGCGGACGCGGCCCGGGACTGGTTCCTGCGCATGGGCAGCACCGGGGGGCGGTGAGCGGGGCGCGGCCACCGGGATACTGGTCGTGCTCGATCGACTCGCTGACCACGAGAGGCATACGCATGGTGGACGACGCGCAAGGGAACGGCAGTTGGGGGCGGCGGGACGCGGGCGGGCGGCATGTTGTCGTCGTCGGCGGGAGTCTCGCAGGGCTGCTGGCCGCGCATGTGCTCGCGGATCACGCCGACACGGTGACGCTCGTCGAGCGGGACCGCTTGCCCGAGGACGCCGCACCGCGCCCCGGTGTTCCGCACGGACGGCACCCCCATGTGCTCCTGGAGGGCGGTCAGCTCGCGCTGGAGGAGCTGTTGCCCGGTTTCATGGCCGAGTTGAGGGCATCGGGTGCGCCCCGGATCGGTATGCCGTCGGACATGGTCCAGTGGCAGGGCGGCCATTGGTTCAGCCGTACGGAGGCCACGACGCACCTTTACACCGGGTCACGCGGGCAGGTGGAGCATCTGGTGCGCCGGCGTGTCCTGGCCCGGCCCACGATCAGGGTGGTCGCCCCGGCCGAGGCCGTCGGTCTGCTCGGAGACCCCACACGCGTACGGGGGGTCATGGTGCGTGACCGCGGCGCCGGGGCCGGCCAGGAGCCGCGGCCGCTCGAGGCGCACCTGGTGGTGGACGCTTCGGGACGGGCGTCGCGCGCGCCCCGGTGGCTGTCGGCGATCGGGGCGGAGCCGGCGCCGGAGGAGACCATCGACACGGGCCTCGCATACGCCTCCCGGGTCTATCACAACAAGAGCGACAACCTCGGCTCCCGGTCGCTCGGTTACTACGTCCTCCCCGGTCCGTCGCAGGTGCACGGGGGCGGGGTGCTGCCGCTGGAGGACGGCCGTTATCTGGTGACCCTGTCGGGGCTGCGGGGCGACGAACCCCCCACGGACGAGGAGGGGTTCACCGCGTACGCGGCCCGTCTCCCGCATCCCTTCATCCACGACTGGCTGCGCGAGGCGCGACCCGAGGCGCCGGCGTTCGGCTTCCGGGGCACGTCGAACCTGCGCCGCCGCTACGACCGGCCGGGCCGCCGCCCGGCCGGATTTCTCGCCACGGGCGACGCGCTGTGCACGTTCAACCCCATCTACGGGCAGGGCATGGCGGTGGCCGCGATGAGCGCGGTGGCGCTGCGTGACGTGCTGGCCGACCCTCGCCGTACACCGTCGACACGCCGGGTCCAGCGTGCGGTGCTGGAGGCGTCACGGCAGGCGTGGGACATCTCGGCGGGGGCGGACAAGAAGATGCCGGGGGCGGTGGGCAGCGCCGTCGCCACCAGGCCGGCCGACCGGGCGGCCGGCTGGTACCTGTCCCGCGTCCAGCGCCGCTACCCGGGGGACCCGGTCGTCGGACAGGCGTTCCGCTCCGTGCTGACGCTGACCACGCCGCTCAGCACCCTGTTCGCGCCGAAGGTGCTCCGGGCGGTACTCCTCGGCCCGCCGCCCCGGACACCCACCGAGCCCCCGATGACAGGGGAGGCCGCGGTGCGCTGAGCGTCACGCGCCACCGCGCGGCGACGCCCCGAAAGCACATCAGGTGTTAGAAAAGAGACAAGACCGGGCCGACCGCTCGGTCCGGAGTGCGGTACGTGGCCTCTCGCCGGTGCGTCAGCCCGGCGTCGGCGCCCATCTCCGGGAAGTGGAGCGCTATGAACGGGCACAGGCCCGACACATCGAGGCGCCCGCTGTGGGGACCGCGGGAGTCCCTGCTGGGCGCGCGCAGCGTCGCCGGGCAGGTACTCCTCCTGCAGATCGCGGTCGCCGTACTGCTGATCATCGCCGCGGTGGCCGCGCTGGTGCTCCAGACACGGAACAACAGCGAGCAGGCCGCGGAGAACCGCTCGCTGGCGGCGGCCGCGGCATTCGCCCAGGCTCCCGGCACGGCGGCCGCGCTCAGGTCACCGGACCCGACTGCCGTGCTCCAGCCACTCATCGACGGTGCGAGCCGGGAGGCGGGCGTCGACTTCATCACCGTGATGTCGAAGACCGGGATCCGGTACGCCGACACCGACTCCCGTTTGATCGGCGCGCGGAACCTGGGCGTCGAGCGGGCCGCCGCCGGTGAGGCCTTCACCGAGATCTACAAGGGCGCCCCCAGCGACGCGGCACGGGCGGTCGTCCCCGTCCTCGACTCCCAGGGCAACGTCATCGGCCTGGTCGGGGCCGGCGTCCAGATCGAGACCGTCGGCAACGCGGTGGACCGGCAGCTCCCGATGTTCCTGATCTCCGCCACCGGGGCGCTGGCACTGGCCACGGGCAGCGCCCTCCTGGTGAGCCGCAGGCTGCGCCGCCAGACACACGGCATCGGTCCCGCCGAGATGACCCGGATGTACGAGCACCACGACGCGGTCCTGCACGCGGTGCGCGAAGGCGTCCTGATCGTCGGGGGCGACGGGCGGCTGATGCTGGCCAACGACGAGGCCCGCCGGCTCCTCGAACTGCCGCCGGACGCCGACGGACGCCTCGTCACCGGCCTGGGCCTCGACACCGGCATCGCCGCTCTGCTGGCCTCCGACCGTACGGTGACCGACGAGGTGCACACGGCCGGGGACCGTTTGCTCGCGGTGAGCACCCGCCCCACGGCTCCGTACGGCGGACACTCCGGCAATGTGGCGACCCTGCGGGACACCACGGAGCTGCGCGCCCTGTCCGGCACCGCCGAGACCGCCCGGCAGCGTCTGAAGATCCTCTACGACGCCGGTGGACGGATCGGCACCACGCTGGACGTGGTGCGGACCGCGGAGGAGCTGTCCCGCGTGGCGGTCCCACGGTTCGCGGACTTCGTCACGGTCGAGCTGCTGAACCCGGTGCTGCACGGTGACGAGCCGTCGGGCGCTCCCACGGAGATGCGCCGCGCCGCGCTGACCGGCATCCGCGCGGACCACCCGTTCCAGCAGGTGGGTGACGTGATCCGCTTCCTCTCCCCGGCCACGCCGATGGCCGCGGCACTGGCGGGCGGGCACGCGGTGCTCGTGGCCGATCTGACCGTCGCGGACGGCTGGCGCGCCCAGGACCCGAAAGGGGCGGACAACGCCCTGGCGTACGGCGTCCATTCGCTGATCACCGCACCCTTGCAGGCCCGTGGCGTGGTGCTGGGCATGGTCAACTTCTGGCGTTCGGCGCGCGCAGAGCGCTTCGGCGAGGAGGATCTGTCCTTCGCCGAGGAGCTGGCGACCCGGGCCGCCGTCGCCATCGACAACGCCCGCCGTTTCACGCGCGAGCACACGATGGCCGAGACCCTCCAACGCAGTCTGCTGCCCCATGGCGTGCCCAGCCAGACCGCCGTCGACATCGCCTACCGGTATCTGCCGGCACAGGCCAGGGTCGGCGGCGACTGGTTCGACGTCATCCCGCTGCCGGGGGCGCGGGTCGCCCTCGTCGTCGGGGACGTGGTGGGCCACGGACTGCACGCCGCCGCGACGATGGGCCGGCTGCGCACCGCCGTCCACAACTTCTCCACCCTCGATCTGCCGCCGGACGAACTCCTCGCCCGTCTCGACGAATTGGTCGGCCGTATCGACCAGGACGAGCCGGGCGGTGGGACCGAGGGGATCACCGGCGCCACCTGCCTGTACGCCATCTACGACCCGGTCTCCGGTCTGTGCACGCTGGCGACGGCCGGGCATCTGCCCCCGGCTCTCGTGCGTCCGGACGGCAGCGTGGAGTTCCTTCCGCTGCCCGTGTCGCCACCGCTGGGCCTGGGCGGCCTGCCGTTCGAGTCCGCGGAGGTGCGGCTGCCCGAGGGGAGCCGTCTCGTCCTGTACACCGACGGCCTCGTGGAGCATCGCCACCGCGATCTGGACGCCGGCTTCCAGGCGCTGAGCACGACGCTGGCGGGCCGCGCCGACCAGACCCCCGAGGAGACCTGCGAGGCCGTGTTCGACGCCATGGTGCCGGAGACCCGGCGGGACGACATCGCCCTGCTGGTGGCCCGCACCCGGCTGATCGACAGGAACCGGGTCGCCACCTGGGACGTCCCGCGCGACCCCGCGGCAGTGGCGCCCGTCCGCAGCGCGTGCAGCCGGAAGCTGGCCGAGTGGGGGCTCGAGGAGGCCGGATTCACCACCGAGCTGGTCCTCAGCGAACTGATCACCAACGCCATCCGGTACGGGAGCGAGCCGATCCGCGTGCGGCTGCTCTACGAGCGGACCCTGATCTGCGAGGTGTCCGACGGCAGCAGCACCTCGCCGCACCTGAAGCGGGCGGCCACCACCGACGAGGGCGGCCGCGGCCTGTTCCTGGTGGCCCAGCTGTCCGCGCGGTGGGGAACGAGGTACACGGCGACCGGGAAGGTGATCTGGACGGAGCAGTCGCTGACCGACGGGCAGGTGCCGCCCGGCGGCATGCTGCTGGACGACTTCGAGTGGTGAGCGCGGGGGCACCGGCCGGGCCCCGGCCGGTCCCACTGGGCCATTGGTACGGTGGAAGTCCGGAAAGCGCGCCGCGAAAGGGCCCGACGGACCATGGCGGTGGACGAACTCGACACCCGCATCCTGAGTCTGCTGATCGAGCAGCCGCGCACCAGCGTGCGCGAGTACGCCCGCATCCTCGGCATCGCCCGGGGGACGCTGCAGGCCAGGATCGACCGCCTCGAGCGCGACGGCGTGATCACCGGGACGGGCCCTCACCTCTCCCCCGGCGCGCTGGGCCATCCGGTGCTGGCCTTCGTGCACATCGAGGTCACCCAGGGGCATCTGGACGAGGTGGGTGATGCGCTGGCGGCCGTGCCGGAGATCATCGAGGCGTTCTCGATCACCGGCGGCGGAGATCTGCTGACCCGTGTCGCCGCACGGGACAACGGACATCTCGAGGACGTCATCCAGCGGCTGATCAACCTGCCCGGCGTGGTGCGGACCCGCACCGAGATGGCCCTGCGCGAGAGAGTTCCCTACCGGCTGCTGCCGCTGGTCGAGGCCGTCGGCCGGTCGGCCCGTGCGCCGCGCTGAACCGGCGCTTGGCATGCTGGACGGCATGAGCACTGCGCGTACCCCTTCGGTCATCTTCGATCTCGACGGAACACTCGTGGACAGCGAGCCGAACTACTTCGAGGCGGGACGCCGGGTCCTCGCGGCGCACGGAGTGCTCGATTTCGACTGGGAGCAGCACCAGCGGTTCATCGGCATCGGCACGCGCGAGACGCTGGAGATCCTGCGCGCCCGGTATGCCCTCGACGCGCCGCTCGACGAGCTGCTGGCCGCGAAGAACCGCGTCTACCTGGAGCTGGCGAGCGCTTCGACGGACGTCTTTCCGCAGATGCGCAGGTTCGTGGAGCGTCTGTCGGCCCGGGGCGTGCCGATGGCGGTGGCCTCCGGGTCGTCACGGGCCGCCATCGAGGCCGTGCTCGCCGTCACAGGGCTCGCCGCGTACATCGCCGTGACCGTCTCCGCGGAGGAGGTCGGCCGCGGCAAGCCGGAGCCCGACGTCTTCCTGGAGGCGGCCCGGCGCCTGGCCGCGGCGCCGGGCGACTGCGTGGTCGTGGAGGACGCGCCGCCGGGGGCGGCGGCCGCCCGCGCGGCGGGCATGCGGTGCATCGCCGTGCCGTACGTCGAGGACACGGCCGAGGACACCGCGTTCCTCGCGGCGGACCTGCTGTTCAAGGGCGGGCAGCGGGAGTTCACGGCGGAGGCCGCCTACGGATGGGTCATGGGCGGAACGTGAGGCGCGTACCCGTGGGTCACGCGCGAGGCGTGAGGGCCGGGCAGGCGCACGCTCAGACGCCGCCCTCCCCCAGTTGCCCGCGCAGCCGTTGGGCGCGCAGTACGAGGAGCATCTCGAAGCGGCGGTCGGGGTCGTCGATCACGTCGCCCCACAGTTCGCGGATCTGCCGCAGCCGGTAGCGGGCCGTCTGGGGATGGATGCCGAGGCGGTGCGCCACTTCGGGTGCTCCGCCCGCGGTCTCCATCCAGGCGAGCAGGGTCTCCGCCAGGCGGCGGGCCTGGGTGGGGGCCGCGTCGCGCAGCGGCGCCAGACAGCGGCGCGCCGCCGCGTCGATCAGCTCCCCGGAAGGGAGTAACACCAGCTCCTCCGTGCGCTCCGTGCAGTGCAGCACCTCGCCTTCCGGCAGCAGTCCGCTCTCGATGAGGCGGACCGCCGTCTCGGCCCAGCGCAGCGACCTGGCGGCCGCCGCGAGCGGCACCGGCGGGCCGATCGCGCCCGACCAGCCGGCCGTGGCACGGCGCAGGGTCTCGGAGCGGCCGGCGGTGCACGGTTCCGGCACGACGATGCGGGGCTGTTCGCTCTCCATGTCGAGGAGGATGCCCTGCTCGACGGCCGGTGCGACGGCTTCCCTGGCGGGGCGCACCAGCACGCCGACGGCGACGGTTTCCGGTAGCTCCCAGCTGATCCGGGCCGCCCGTTCGGCGAGTGTCCCGGCCGGGTCGCCGCGGTGCTCCACGAGCAGCAGGTCGATCAATTGGCGTTGCAGACGCAGCCGTTCACCCGCGCGGCGGGCGGCGGCCTCGGCGTAGCCGCGTACCGACTGTTCCACGAGGCCGTCCAGGTACTCGAAGCCGGATTCGGCGAGTTCGTACATGGCGGGCGCGGCGATGTCGACCTGCTGTCCGATCTCGGCGAACCGCCGCCAGGCCAGTCTGACGCCGAGCCGGTACGTGGCCTGGAGCGAGTCGAGACTTCGGCCGCCGCGTCCCTCGCCGCGGCCGAACTCCTGGAAGACGTCCGGCGGTACGCGGGGGCGCCCGGTGCCGGACGCCAGATTGTGTACGAAGCCTTCGATGGCGCGGCGGATGCCGACGAGCGCAATCGGCTCCCCGGACTCGTCCCCCGCGAGCTTCAGCTGGGGGTACTCGCGGCGTATCTCGCCGAGGATCTCCTGGGCGAGCTCCTGTGCCCCGGCCAGGGCGATGGCGGCGAAACGGTCGACCTGCGTCTTCGGGACCTCGCTCCACGCGGGGCGGGTCATCGGGCGGGCCGGCCGGTGTCGTAGCTGATCAGTGGGGTGTTCGGCTGTTCCGGGGTGGTCTGCAGCGCGGCCACGATGCCCAGGGCCGTGCCCACGGCGAGCGCCGTGGCCAACGCTGCGGTGACGGCGGCGGCAAGAAGTCTGCGCATGTCGGGTCAGCTCCTAGCTGGAGGCGATCCCCACCCGTCGGCCGGCCCCCACCGGCTGAACGCACAGTGTTGACAGTACATTGACATTCCGTCAAGTGGCTGCCTACTGTTCTGAGCCCTCGAGGGCTGACCGGCCCGGGGTCCGTGCATCTCCCTGCGAATTCTTTCGATCCAGGAGTGCCGGATGCGCCGTACTGCTTCACCGACCTCGCTTCTGCTCTTCGGGGCAGGGGTCTTCCTGCTCGTGCTGGCCCCCCTCCTCGCCTGGTACGTGGCACCCCAGGCCAAGCGCACACCTGTCGACGTCGACACCACGACCGTGTTCACCGGCACCGGCAGCTACTTCGACACCTCCAAGGTGAGAACCGTGCACGGGCAGCGGATCACGGTGACCCGTCAGGTCCGGGGCGACGTGGCCGACAGCGAGAAGAGCGGCAACGCCGTGTGGGACGTGTCCACCTCCGTCGACAGCGACGCCACACTGCCGGCCGCCGACACCCGGGACTCCTTGCAGTGGACGCTGGAGCGCTGGGTGACCGACCGTGCCACCAACGAGCCGGTGCACTGCTGCGACGAGTCCCCCGCCTTCGACGGTGAGGCGTACCTCAAGTTCCCCTTCGACGTCGAGAAGCGCTCCTACCGCTGGTGGGACGGCACGCTCGGGGGCGTGATCCGGCTCCGCTACAGCGGCACCGCGAAGGTCCAGGGGCATGAGGGGCTGCGGTTCACCGGCAGCGTGCCGCCGACCAGGACCGGGGTGCGCCAGGTGCCGGGACGGCTGGTCGGCAAGGCAAGGACCCCGCAGGTGCTGGCCGAGGAGTGGTACTCCAACAGCGGCGTCGAGCTGGTCGTGGACCGGAGCACCGGGCGGATCGTGCACGCCGCCATCGGCCCCAGAAAGACGCTGCGCGCGCCGGGGTCGGACAAGGACACGGTGGTTCTGCTGGAGAGCAAGCGGCTCGCGTTCACCCCGGAGACACAGCGGCAGCAGGTCCGGCTCGCCTCACGTGACAGCGGCAAACTCGCCCTCATCAGCTCGACCGCTCCGGTCGGCGCGGCTGCCCTGGGCTCCCTGCTCGCCATGATCGGGGCCGCGCTGGTGGCACGCGGTCGCCGTCCGGCTCCGGACCGCGCGAATGCTCACATGATGACGAGTCCGCCCGCCTGAGAGCGGCAGAAGTTGTCATACCCGTGAGTAGCCGCGCGCCGACGGCGTATCCAAAACTGGCTGTCCCCACCACAGCACGGCCCCCCGGTCACCCCCACCACCGTCCCCGACCCGGCACCGTCGTCCGCCATCCCCTCCGCACCCCGAAACGAGTTGGAGCACCCATGCCCCAGCACGTCCCTCCCCCACTGCTCGAGGCGCCGCAGCAGCCGCCGGCCCGCGCGCACCACCGCCAGTCCGTACTGCCGGAGTCGGCAGAGAACCCCCGGCACATCGTGTTCCTCGCCCATCGTGACCTCGGCAACGCGGCCGCGGGCGGCTCCGAACTGCTCGTCGACCAGCTCGCGCAGGGGCTCACCGCGCGGGGCCACCGGATCACCCTGCTGTGCGGCGGACCCGCTGTGCACCGGTCGTACCGAGTGGTCTCCGCCGGCGGCACGCTCGGGCACTACGCCGCCGCACGGGCCGCGTTCGCCCGGCAGGTCGGGACGTGCGATCTGCTGGTCGAGGTGTGCAACGGCATGCCCTACCTGACCCCTCTCTGGCACCGCGGGCCCACCGTCTGCCTGGTCAACCACGTCCACACCGAGCTCTGGGACATGCGCTTCCCGCCACCCGTCGCCCGTGCCGGCCGGCTGCTCGAGCACTGGGCGCTCGCCCGCGCGCACCGCGGCAACCTAATGGTGGCCGTCTCTCCGTCCACGGCCGGTGCCCTGCGCGCGATCGGCGTGCCCGACCGGCAGATCCGCGTGGTGCACAACGGCGTCGACGAACCGGCCGCGCGCAGCCCGCGCTCGCGGACGCCGATGTTCCTGGCGCTCGGCCGGCTGGTCGACTACAAGCGCATCGACCTGCTGCTGCACCTCTGGGAACGGGTCCGGCCGGTCACCGGCGGCCGGCTCGTCATCGTCGGCGACGGGCCCGAGCGGGCCCGTCTGGAACGACTCGCCGGTGAGGGCGTCGAGTTCACCGGCCATGTGCCGGAGGAGGAGAAGCACCGCCTGCTCTGCGAGTCGTGGCTGCTGCTGCACCCCGCGGCCGTCGAGGGCTGGGGTCTCGTGGTGACGGAGGCGGGGGCACGCGGCACGCCCACGCTGGGCTTCGACGTACCCGGCCTGCGTGATTCCGTCCAGGACGGCGTCACGGGCGTGCTGTGCCGGGGCGAGTCGTCGTTCGCCGCGGCGTGGTGCACGCTGGCGCTCGACTGCGACCGGCGTGAGGACATGGGAAAGGCCGCGGCCGAGCGGGCCGCGGCGTTCCGCTGGAGCAGCACGGTGCGGCAGTTCGAGGCCGTGGCCGCGGAAGCGGTGCACCGCTCACGTGCTCCGCAGGGCGGGGCACCCGCCGTCACGAGCGGCGCGCGGACGTGAAGGACCCTTCGTTCCGGCGTTCCCTCACCCTCTTCCGGGCGTTCATGCGCGAACAGGACGACCCTGCCGTGGCCTACGGGCTGCTCGCCCGCGACGCGGCCGACCAGGTGGAGCGCTATGTGAAGCTGGACGGCCGGGTCGTCGTCGACGTCGGCGGCGGCAGCGGTCACTTCACCCGCGAGTTCAGACGACGGGGCGCCCACAGCTACCTGTTCGAGCCGGACGCCGCCGAACTGGCGGCCGAGCCGGCCGAGGGGACGGTCGTCGCCGACGGATACCTGCTCCCCCTCGCAGAGGGCGCGGCCGACGTGTGCTTCTCGTCGAACGTGCTGGAACACGTCGCCGACCCGCAGACCTTCCTGAGCGAGATGGTCCGCGTCACCCGCCCCGGCGGCCTGATCTACGTCTCGTTCACCAACTGGCTCTCGCCCTGGGGCGGTCACGAGTGGGCGCCCTGGCACTATCTGGGCGCGGAGCGCGCCCGTGCCCGGTTCGAGCGCCGCAGTGGACGCGCAGCGAAGCACCGGCTCGGCGAGAACCTCTTCGAGATCGGTGTCGGCTCGACACTGCGCCATGTCAGGGGCCGCGGCGATGTGGACCTCGTCTGCGCGCGCTCACGGTACTGGCCGGTCCTGCCGGAGCTCGTCCCGCGACTGCCGGGTCTGCGTGAGTTCGCCACCTGGAACCTCCTCCTCATTCTCCGGCGGTGTTCATGACCAGCGCTGTCCACACCCGACCGCCCGCCCGTCCCACGGCCGGGGGCCCGCCCCCGACCGGTCGCCGGGGCCCCGGTCGCGCCGGTGGCTGCTGGGCTTCTGGGCAGCGGTGTTCGTGGCCTTCCTGGCGGTGTCGCCGGGCCGGATGACGTTCGAGACGAAGCTCGGCGTCGTCGCCGACCCGTGGCAGTTCCTCAGCGACCTGAGCGGGCTGTGGCACGACCGGTCCGGCTTCGGCGGCATCGCCGACCAGTACATCGGCTACGTCGTCCCCATGCTGCCGTTCCACGCCCTGGCCGATCTGCTCCAGTTACCCGTCTGGCTCGCGGAGCGGCTGTGGCTCTCGATCGTGGTCACCACGGCCTTCTGGGGCGCGGTGCGGCTGGCCGAGCGGCTGGGAGCCGGATCGCCGGGCAGCAGGCTCCTCGGCGCGGCCGTCTACGCCCTGTGGCCCACGTACACGATCGTCGTCGGCTCGACCTCCGCGGCCGCGCTGCCCGGCGCGATGCTGCCCTGGGTGCTGCTGCCGCTGACGAACCCGCACACCCCGCCGCGGATCGCGGCCGCCCGTTCCGCGTTGCTGATCCCGCTCATGGGCGGTGTGAACGCCGCGTCGACACTGGCCTCGCTGCTGCCCGTCGGGCTCTATCTGCTGTGCCGGCCCGGCGGGCCGCGCAAGCGGGCGCTCATCTCCTGGTGGACGCCCTTCGTGGTCCTCGCCACCGCCTGGTGGATCGTTCCGCTGCTGCTACTCGGCACGTACGGCGAGAACTTCATGCCGTACGTGGAGTCCTCGCAGACCACCACCGCCACGATGTCGGCGACCGAGGTGCTGCGCGGCGCGGGCAACTGGGTCGGCTACCTCAACTTCGGCGAGGCGTGGCTCCCGGCCGGCTGGACGGTCGTCACCTCGGCCGTGGCCGTCCTGTGCTCGGCGCTCGCCGCGGCGCTGGGGCTCGCCGGCCTCGCCCGGCGTGATCTGCCCGAACGCCGCTGGCTCGTGGTGACCGTGCTCACCGTCTGCCTCATCACGCTGGCCGGGTACGGAGGGGCGCTCGGCGGCCCCTTCCACGGGGCCGTGCAGGACTGGCTCGACGGCCCGCTGGTGCCGTTCCGCAACATCTACAAGTTCCAGACGGGGGCCGCGCTGGCCCTGGCGCTGGGCCTGATGCACCTGACCGCCGTCGTCCCGCCGGTCCCGCGGGTGCGCGGGCGCGGGCTCGTCCCGGCGGCGGCCCTCCTCGTCCTGCCGGGCCTGTGCTGGCCGTACGTCAACGGCTCGGTCCTCCAGCCCGGTTCGTTCCAGCGGCTGCCCGCGTACTGGGAGACGACCGCCGACTGGCTGGCGGACAACGCGGCACAGGACCGGGCCCTCGTCGTGCCGGCGACCGCGCACGGCATCTACACCTGGGGCTCGCCCATCGACCAGCCGCTGGACGTCCTCGCGCGCTCGCCGTGGGCGCAGCGGGACTACGTGCCCTTCGGCACTCCGGGCAACCGCCGTGCGATGGACGCCGTCGAGCAGGCGCTCACCTCCGGCGGCGAGGTACCGGGCCTGAGCGCCTTCCTGCACCGGGCGGGGCTGCACCACGTCGTGGTACGCAACGACCTCGACCCCCGCCAACTGGGTCACGTCCCGACCACCACGGTGAAACGGACTTTGGAGGCTTCCGGATACCGGCGCGTCGCGGGCTTCGGCCCGGTGCTGACCGGCGGACGGATAGCCGACGACACACCGGTCCAGGTCGAGGGCCTGTTCCCGCGTCAGCGGGCCGTGGAGATCTACGAACCGCCGGCGGGCACCGCACGCCCCGGCAAGGCCCGGCTGACGCCGGCGTCGGCGGCGGCCGTCGTCAGCGGCGGTCCCGAGTCCCTGCTGCCGTTGTCCGCCGGGGGGCGGCTCGACGGCCGGCCGGCCGTGCTCGCCGGCGACGAACTCCCGGGCGTGGACCGGCCGTCGCTGTACGCGGCGGGGGACGGGATGCGCCGCGCGGACACCCGCTTCGGACTCGTGAACTCGAACACGTCCCACACCTACACCCGGGAGGAACGCAACGCCCCGGAGGCGGTGCAGGACCCCGGTGCCGAGCCCCGGCAGATCCTGCCCCTGCCGGGCTCCGGGCACCAGACCACCGCCGTGCTGCGCGGCGCCGCGTCGGTGACCGCGTCGTCCGCGGGGAACTGGCTCTTCCACCTGCCGCAGTACGACCCGGTCAACGCCTTCGACGGCAACCCCGCCACCGGCTGGGCGGAGGGCTCGCCCGGATCACCGGCGGGCGAATGGGTCAAGATCGACTTCAACGGCGCGACCGACGTCCCGGCCACGCTCCGGCTGACCCCTCTGCCGAGCGGCAACCTCCGGGCCGCGCCGACGGCGGTCCGCGTCGAGACCGACCTCGGCAGCCGTACGAGCACGCTGCGGCCCGACGGCTCGGCGCAGGACGTCGACGCCCCCGTGGGGCCGGCCGCCTGGCTGAAGGTCACCGTCCTGGAATCGCAGCAGGGCCGCCCCGGGCTGACCGGCGCAGGGTTCGCCGAGATCACCGTGCCCGGCGTGCAGGTCACGCGCATGCTCCAGCTTCCGGAGGACGCCCCGAAGGAGACCGGCGACCTGGTCGTCTACTCGCTCCAGCGCGGCAGCGACCCGGGCGGACTGTCCGCTGTGGCCGCCGAGGTGGGGCTGCACCGGCAGTTCACCGCCGCCCGCTCCGGCCCCTACACCGTCCGTGCCACCGCGCTGCCCGTACCGGGCGAAGCGCTGGACAAGCTGCTGTTCGACCTCACCGGGCAGCGCGACAAGATCGTTGCGAGCGCCGACTCGACAGCGGCCCTGGGGACGAACCTCAGCCCCCGCAACCTCACGGACGGCGACCTCACCACTGCCTGGATCGCCGGTGAACGTCCCGTGCTCCATCTGTCCTGGCCGAAGAAGACCTCGGTCGGCGAGATGGTCTTCGCGGCGGCCGGCGGGCTCTCCACCCGGCCGGAACAGGTGCAGATCAGCTCGCCCGACGGGACCGCCGTCGCCGCGGTGGACGAGAACGGCATGGCCCGGTTCCCGCCCATCAGAACCGACCGCATGGACATCACCGTCTCGCGGACCGCGCCGCTGACCCTGCACAACCCGGTCGCGGACGACCAGTTGCAGCTTCCGGTCGGCCTGAGCGAGATCCACATCCCGGCCCTCAAGGAGTTCCGCGCACCGCAGCCGGACCCGGAGCGGACGTTCACGCTGCCCTGCGGCAAAGGGCCGGTCCTGTCGGTCGACGGGCAGTTCCTCGAGACCCGTGCCGAAGGACGGGTAGGGGACCTGACCGGGCGCCGGCCCGTCGAGGTCTCCCTCTGCACGGACGGGAGCCGGGTGGACCTCGATGAGCGGACCCACACGGTCGAGGCAGGAGACGCGGGCCCCCTCGCCGTCACCGGCGTCACGCTCACGACCGGTACGCCGGCATCCGCCGCAGGCGCCGGGGCCGAACGCGTCCTGGAGGTCCGGGAAGGCACGGGCGACCACCGATCCGTGCGGGTCGGGCCGGGGGACGCCTCCTACCTCCAGCTCCACGAGAACCACAACCCGGGTTGGAAGGCCACACTGGACGGCGAGGAGCTGACACCGCTGAGGATCGACGGCTGGCAGCAGGCCTGGCTGGTACCTGCGGGACAGGGCGGCACGGTGACCCTCGAGTACGAGCCGTCGTGGATGTACCGCGCCGGGCTGGCGGGCGCCGGGCTGCTGCTCACCGTGCTGGTGTGCCTCGCGCTCTTCGGTCGGCGCGGCCGGGCGGCGGAGCACCCGGCGACCGCCCCTCCAGCGCCCGGGCCGCTGATCGGCACCGTGGCCCTGACCCTGGTGGCCGTGGTGGTCGCCGGACCCGTGGCGGTGGTGGTGCCCGTGCTGGCGGTCGTGGCATGGCTGCGACCGGCCCTCCTCGTACCGCTCGCGTTCACGGCGATGGCCGGCGCGGGCGCGGTGGCCGCGCTGGGTGCCGGTGACGGGCTCTCGCCGGACCGGGGCGCGTACGGGCCGCCGGCCCAACTCCTTGCTCTCACCGCCCTGTTCGCCGCCCTGGTGAGCGTGGGTCGGGAACGCGGCGGCCCCACCGGCGCCCACCGGTCCGGCGGAGGGCCCGCCGCGCCGGGCCCTGACGTCCGTCCACCCGGTGCCGGCACACCGGAACCCGGTCCGCCCAGGCCGCCCGGTGTGCCCGCGCCGCCGACCACCGGCGGCGGCGAACCGCCGCACCAGCACCCCGGAGGGAGTCTCTGATGGCGACGGTCGAACGCTCCACGCCCCTGCGCGCGGCGGCCCCGGACCTACCGCGGGTGCCCTTCCCCGTCGTCGACGAGGTCGCACGGCACTGCGCGCACGACGCGGAGCCCAACACGGTGCACATCGAGATCCATCTCCCCGGCGCGGTCGAACCCGACCGGCTGCGCGCCGCGTTCGGGCAGGCGCTGTGCCGGTATCCGCGCGCGCTGATGCGCGAGCGGGCGCGCGGCCCGTTCGCACGCCGCTACGAGTGGGAGCTGACGCGCGGGCCCGACACGGAGGTGGTGACCTTCCCGCCGCGCGCGGCCGGCGCCCTCGCCCGGGCACGGGAACGCGCCCTCGCCGAGGCACCGCCGTTGACGTCCTCGCCGCCCCTGCGCCTCGAGGTCGTCGAGGAACCCGGCAGACCCGGCTGTGTGCTGATGTTCACGCTCAACCACACGGCCCTCGACGGCCCCGCGTGCCTGCGGCTGGCGGCGACGGCCGCGGAGATCTACAGCGGTACGCCGGCCCCGCCGTACCCCCACCTGCCCGGCCCGCGCCCCCCGGGCGGCCGGACCGGGCGGGTGGCGCTGCCCTGCCGGGCAGACCCGCGCGGGTCGCGGCGGGTGCCCCGGGGCCGGTGCCGGGCAACGCGATGCTCGTCACCGAACTGCCCGTGCCCCGACGGGAGGCGGGGGCTCCCTACACCGTCAACGACCAGCTGATGGTGGCCACCGCCCTGACCGTCGCCGACTGGAACCGGGCCCATGGCGCCCCACAGCGTCCGCTGCGCATCACCATGCCCGTGGACGACCGCAGCCGGGGCCCCGAGATGCCCATCGGCAACGGAACCCGGCTGGTCGAGGTCGGCTTCACCGCCGCCGAGACCGACGGCTTCGACCTCGCGCTACTGCTGCGCCGCACCGCGGAGCGGACCCGCGCTCTCAAGGCCGCACCCCGCCCTCAACTGGGTCACGGCGCCGCCCTGTTGACGCTCCCCGTCCTGCCGGTCGCGGCGCGGGCGGGGCTCACCCGTGGTCTGCGGCTGCTGGCCTCGCCGTGGACGTCGACGACGCTGCTGAGCAACATCGGCCGCATCCCGTACCCACTGGACTTCGGCGACGCCGGGCGGGCCCTCGCCGTCTGGTTCTCCGCGCCGGCCAGGATGCCGCGCGGGCTCACCGTCACCACCGCAGCCACGGGAGGCCGGCTCCATCTGGTGCTGCGGTGGTCGCGTTCGCTGCTCGGTGACGAGGACGGTGTACGGCTGCGCGACCTGTTCACCCACCATCTGAAGGCGACGGAGGCCCTGTGACCAGCACCGGCTCCCCGGCCCTGCGGGACTTCTACGAGGATCCCGATGTCCCCGTCGCCTCCGGCGACGCCCGCAGCAGACGCCAGGCACGGCTGCTGGCCGAGGGCCTCGGCACGGCGCCGGGGCAGCTCGTCGTCGACGTCGGATGCGGCGACGGCAGCGCGGCGCGGGCCGCGGCGCCGTACCTCGGCGGCCATCGGCTCGTCGGCGTCGACTGGTCGCACGACGCGCTGCGCCGCGCCCGGCCGCACATCGGGAACGTCGTGCGCGCCGAGCTCGACCACGGGCTGCCGTTCGCCGACGGGTGCGCGGACGCGGTGCTGTTCAGCGAGGTCATCGAGCATCTCGTCGACCCGGACCACGCCCTGGACGAACTGCGGCGGATCCTGCGGCCGGCAGGCCATCTGATGCTCTCCACGCCGAACCTCGCGGCCTGGTACAACCGCGCCCTGCTGCTGGCCGGGGTGCAGCCGGTGTTCTCCGAGGTGAGCCTGCGCGGGATCCACGGCCGGCCCGGCTCGCAGGTGGTGGGTCACCTGCGGCTGTACACGGCCCGTGCCCTGCGTTCGTACCTCACGGCCGCCGGATTCCGCGACGTGCGGATCACCGGCGCGCCGTTCCACGGGGTGCCGCGCGGGCTGCGGCTGCTGGACCGGGCGGCATGCGCGGTGCCCGGCGCCGCGTCCATCCTCCTCGCGCACGCCCGGCGGGGGTAGCGGCCGTGTGGTGGGGCGTGGGCGCGGCGCTGGTGGCCAACCTGCTGTACAGCGTGGGATTCGTCCTGGAGAAGAAGGCCCTCGGCCGGCTGCCCGCGCTCTCCGCGGGCAGGCCCGTGCATGTCGTCCTGGTGCTGCTGACCAGTCCGGCGTGGATCGCCGGATCGCTGGCACTGGCCGCCGGGTTCGCGGCCCAGCTGATCGTCTACCGGGCGCTGCCGATCGCGGCCGCCCAGGGAATCTTCGTGTCGGGCCTCGTCCTGCTCCTGCTCCTCTCGTCCGCGGTGCTCGGCGAACAGCCGTCGGGCCGCGAGCGCTACGCCCTCGGCGCGGTGCTCGTGGCGCTGCTGATGGTCGTCGCCTCCGTCCGGGAGGGCGAGGACCCGGTGAGCGGCGGAGCTCCGTGGGCGCTGGTCCTGCTGGTGAGCGTGCCGACCCTCGCCGCGGGTGTGTGGCTGTACGGCCGGGTCGAGCAGCGCTCCCGCAAGCGGCACCGGCTGCCGACCAACGGCATCGGCTACGGCGTGGCCGTGGGCCTGCTGTACGGGGTCAGCTCGCTGGCGATCAAGGGCGCGTCGAGCCGGCTGACCACGGCCGACATCGGCGACGCGGCCCACTCGCTGTTCACCTCGCCCTACCCGTACCTGCTGATGTTCACGGCGGCGGCCGGTCTCGTCATGTCGCAGGCGGCGCTGCAGCGTTGCCGCGCCTCCCTCATCGTGCCCGTCTGCACCACGGTGACCTGTCTGTTCACGGCGGTGCTCGGGACGATCACGTTCGGCGAGCGGCTGCCGGAGGATCCGCTTCTGCTGACACTGCGGGTGGCCGGCACGGCGCTCGCGCTGTCCGTGCTCCTCGCCCTGCCCCGCCATGATCGGGCCCCGCGCACCCAGGGGCCTCCCCCGCTCACCTGAACCGACCCTCACCTGAACCGACCGAACCACCGGAACCGTAAGGACGTTGCCATGGACGCCGACGACCCGCTGCTGCGCATCCTCGCCTGCCCGCTCGACAAGGGCCCCCTCACGCTGCTCGGCGGACAGAACATCCTCTACAACCCGAGGCTGCAGCTGAGTTACCCCATCGTGGACGGCATCCCCCAGCTGCTTCCGTCCTCGGGGAGCAGGGTCACGGAGGACGACCACGCCCGGTACCTGCGGGCGGCCGCCGAGTGACCACCGTCGCGGCAGCGGTCGCCTCCCGCCTGCCCACCCGCTGGGTCGGCTCCGCGGCCTGCGCCCTCTACCCGCGCTTCGAGCCGGAACTGGGACGGCTGGCCGACTTCTGTCCGCGAGGAGGCACGGCGATCGACATCGGCGGCTGGTACGGCCCCTGGTCCCGCCGGCTGGCCGCCCGCTGCGAGCGGGTCGTGACCATCGAACCCGTGCCGCATCTGGCCCGGCATCTCCGGTCGACGCTGCCCGGCAACGTCCGGGTCGTACAGGCTGCCGCGAGCGACCGCGAGAGCGCCGCCCGGCTGTGGCTGCCGGCGGGCGACCGCGGGGACCGGGGGGTCTCCTCGCTCGCCCGCCGGGACATCCACTCCCACAGCGTGGCCGTGCGGGCGGTCACGGTCGACAGCCTGGGCCTGCACGACGTGCGGTTCGTGAAGGTGGACGTGGACGGCGAGGAGCTTCCGGCGCTGCTCGGAGCCGCGGGCCTGCTGCAGCGTGATCGCCCCGCCCTCCTCGTCGAGCTGGAGACCCGTATCCGGCCCATCACCCCGGTGATCGCCCTGCTGACCGGCCAGGGCTACCGGGGCTGGGTGCTGGCTGCCCGCTCGTGGATGCCGCTGGCCGACTTCGACCTGGCCGGCCACCAGTCGAGGACGGAGCACCTCGTGCACCGGGGACTGCTGCTCCGGGCCCTTGTGCCGCGGGAGGGCCGGTACATCAATTCGGTGCTCTTCCTGCCGGCGGGCCGCGTCCCCGGGGGCGCGGCGGTCCCCGAGCGGCCGCCTTCATGACCTTCACACCATGGAATGACAAGGTTTGTCATGATGATGCGAAGATGTCCGTATGGATGTACGCAACAGGAACCGCGTCACGGTGAGTGGGAGGGCCGACGGTCCGGTGGTGATGCTGGCGCACGGGTTCGGGTGCGACCAGAACATGTGGCGCCTGGTGGTGCCGGCGCTGGAACGTGACTTCCGGGTCGTGCTCTTCGACCATGTGGGAGCGGGCCGGTCGGACCTGTCGGCGTGGAACGAGGAGCGGTACACCTCGCTGGACGGCTACGCCGACGACGTGCTGGAGATCTGCCACGCGCTGGACGTGCGACCGGTGTTCGTCGGGCATTCGGTGAGCGCGTCGGTCGGTGTGCTGGCGGCCTCGCGGGAACCGGAGCGCTTCGCGGGACTCGTCCTGCTCACCCCTTCGCCGTGCTACATCGACGATCCCGCGACCGGCTACCGGGGCGGTTTCAGCGCCGAGGACATCGACGAGCTGCTGGAGTCGCTGGAGTCGAACTATCTGGGCTGGTCGGCGGCGATGGCACCGGTCATCATGGGCAATCCTGAGCGCCCTGAACTGGGTGAGGAGCTGACCAACAGCTTCTGCCGCACCGACCCGAAGATCGCCCGCGTCTTCGCCCGCGCGACCTTCCTGTCCGACAACCGGGACGACCTCGCCGAGGTGCGTGTTCCGACGCTGATCGCGCAGTGCGCCCAGGACGCGATCGCCCCACGCGAGGTGGGGGAGTTCGTACACGCGCAGATCGACGGGAGCGAACTGGTCACGCTCACCGCGACCGGCCACTGCCCGCAGCTCAGCGCGCCGGAGGCGACGGCCGCGGCGATCGCGTCCTTCGCCGCCGGAGCGGGCCGGTGACGTCCGGGGACCTCCCCGACCGCACACCCGGCCGCCCGCAGGACCCCGGTCCGGTCTCCGGCGGCGGAGAAGGCGCCGGCCAGGTCTCCGCGCTGCTGGAGGACAGCGCCGAGGACCTGTACGAGAACGCACCGTGCGGCTACCTCTCCACGCTGTTGGACGGGCAGATCGCCAAGATCAACCGCACACTGCTGGACTGGCTGGGACACCGGCGCGAGGACCTGGTGGGCCGCAAGCGGTTCGCCGACCTGCTCACCGTCGGCGGGAAGCTCTACCACGAGACCCACTTCGCGCCGCTCCTGCGACTGCAGGGGGAGGTCAGCGGCATCGCGCTGGAGCTGAAGACCGCCGACGGCGGCCGGCTGCCGGTCCTGGTGACCTCCGTCCTCAAGAGGGACAGCGACGGCCGGCCCCTGCTGATCCGCACCACCGTCTTCGACGCCCGTGACCGCCGCGCGTACGAGACGGAGCTGCTCCGCGCCCGGCGGGAGGCCGACCGGGAACGAGAGCGACTCCAGCGCCTCGCCGCCACACTGCAGCGCACGCTGCTGCCCCCCGCGCTGGAGAATGTCCCCGGCCTGGACGTCGCCGCGCACTACCACATCGCCTCGGCCGACGAGGTCGGCGGCGACTTCTACGACCTGTTCCCCCTGACCGCAGGCACCTGGGGGCTGTTCCTGGGCGATGTGTGCGGCAAGGGGGCCGCTGCCGCTGCCGTCACCTCGCTGACCCGGTACACGCTGCGGGCCGCCGCCGTCTACCACCCCGACCCGGCGGCCGTGCTCGGCAACCTCAACACCGTGCTGAACCACGAACTCCACGGCGAGGACCCTCGTTTCTGCACCGTCCTCTACGGCCTGCTGACCCCCGCCGACCGCGGCTTCCACATCACCCTCGCCAGCGGGGGGCATCCGCCGGCGGTGCTGATGCGCGCCGACGGCAGCGCCGACTACGTGCACACCCCCGGCGGGCAGCTGCTCGGTGTCGTTCCCGACGCCGACATCGCCACCGCCACCGTCCAAGTGGGCCCCGGCGACACGCTGCTGCTCTACACCGACGGCCTCACCGAGGCCCACACCAGCACGGCCGGCGGTCGCTACGGCGACGAGGCGCTCCTGGACTTCGCCCGGTCCCTCGCCCCGACCACCGCGCAGGCCGCCGTCGCGGCGGTGCGGGAGCTGCTCGACTCCTTCGACACGGTGGACGACGACACCGCGCTCCTGGCCGTCACCGCTCCCTACCCCGGTCATGGGGAGGCTCGCGGAGCGGGCTGACGAGCACGCCGAGCCGTGAGGAGTCGGCGTTCCCCCCTGTCAGCAGCGCCATGACGCTGTGCCATACTCAGCGCGCTCACTGCCCGTCCCGAAGTCGTGGGGAACACCGTTGAAGCCCGACCTCGCCGCCCTCGGCGCCGGACCCGCCGCCGCCGCCCTCCCCACCCGGAACGGCGCGCGGACACAGAGCCCCGTCCCGGCAGTCGCCGGCGTCCGCATGGGCAGGAACCCGTGAGCGGTATAGAACTGACGACCCCGTATCTGGACACGGACGCGGACCAGCTCTCCTTCACCCTCGGCAGGCCCGCGCGCGAGGCACTCGCCGTGCGCGACGTCACCGTCGGCGGGCTCGACGTCCAGCTCAGGCTCCTCGGCGCGTCCCATCAGGTCTTCGCGGGGCCGGTCCGGGAGACCGTGGCCTGCCTTCCCGGCGTCGTCGGGGGCCTGCCCGGGTCCGCGGTGCACGAGTTCGAGGAGTGGCACTACCGCTTCACCGCCCGCGTCAGGCACTTCACCGCCGCCGGGTTCAGCGAAGAGGTTCACGGGATCCGCAAGCGGTCCGACGACGCCGCCGAGTCGCTGCACGGCATCTTCCCCGGTTCCCCCGAGGCGGTCACCGCACTGACCGTCGAGCGGCTCGGCACCGGGCTGGGCTGGCGCACTTGGCACACCTACCCGCAGAGCCGCCAGATCGTGGCGACGTACACCCGGCTGGAGGCCCGATGAAGACAGCCCGACTCATCAGCGTGACGATACTCGCGACGATCGCGCTCACCGCCTGTTCCAGTGAGCCGGACGACGGCAACGACGTGCCGTCCACCTGGATACGGCAGCAGTACACCAGCAGCGGCGTGGGCTACGTCGACACCAGCGACACGACGTCCAAGGTCGCGAAGGAGATCGACGGTCACGCCTCGGCCCGTGACCGTATCAACGACTCCGGCAAGGTCTTCCTGCGCTACCGGGACGACATCGTCTCGATCGTCCCGCACCAGGGCGGCAGCCGGATCGAGATCGACGACTACCGCACCGGCTACTACCGCTGGAAGTCCAACATCCGGTCCGTGTGGCCGGACCCGGACAGCGACGAATTCCGCGGCGGCGGCCCCGGATCCGGCAAGTGACCGCCCGCCCCGCCCTGTAGCTTCTCCGGTCCCGCACCCACCCGCACACCTCGACGACGTCCCCGAAAGGCATCCCCGTGGCAGAGATCTTCGAGTCGGCAGGCGTCGCCCTGCTCTACGGTCTGGTCGGCTTCATCGTCATGGCCGTCGGTTTCATCGCCCTCGACCTGGTCACCCCCGGCAAGCTCGTCCATGTGGTGTGGACGGAGCGCAACCGCGGCGCGGCGGTCCTCCTCGCCGGCCAGACGATCGCCATCGGTCTCGTCATCGACCAGTCCATCCGGGCCAGCGAGTCCGAGCAGGGCCTCGGCCTGGGGCTCCTCAGCACCTTGCTGTACGGCCTGTCGGGAGTGGTCGTGATGACGTTCATCGCCGTCGTCGTCGGTCTGCTCACCCCTGGCCGGCTGGGTCACGCCGTGCTCGACGACAACGGCGACCGCCCCCACCCCGCGGCCTGGGTCCAGGCCGCGATGTACATCGGCACGGCCTTCATGGTCGGCGCCGCGGTCTCCTGAACCGGACGATGGGCACCACCACTTCGCACGACACGGTCGCGGTCGAAGCGGCCGCGGCACCGACCGCGGCGGGCAGCCCCCCTGCCGCTCCCGCCGCGGGAACGCCGCCCGCCGCCTACTCGCGGGGGGCGCGCTTCCTGCTGCTGTTCGCGGTGTTCCTCTGCGCGGCCTGCGGCCTGGTGTACGAACTGGCGCTGACGGCGCTGGGCAGTTACCTCATCGGCAACTCGGTGATGCAGACCTCCGTGGTCATCTCCGTCATGGTCTTCGCCATGGGCATCGGCTCGCTGGCGGCCAAGCCGCTGCAACGGCGGGCGGTCGGCGCCTTCGCCCTGGTGGAGGGGCTGCTCGCGCTCGTCGGCGGGCTCTCGGTGCTCGTCCTGTACGTGTCGTTCGCCTGGCTGCGGATCTACATGCCGTCGATGGTGGTGGTCACCTTCGCCGTCGGCCTCCTCATCGGGGCCGAGATCCCGCTGCTGATGACGCTGCTCCAGCGGATCAGGCGACAGGAGGCGGGCAGCGCCGTCGCCGACATGTTCGCCGTCGACTACATCGGAGCGCTGGTCGGCGGGCTGTGCTTCCCGCTGCTGCTGCTTCCCGCCTTCGGGCAGCTCAAGGGCGCGCTGGTGGTGGGCGCCGTCAACGCCGTGGCCGGGGTCGTCGTCGTCCTGTGGATCTTCCGCCGGCAGACCCGCCGTGTCGTACGCGTGTCGCTGCTGGCCGGCATGGCGGCCGTCCTCGCCGTGCTCGGCACGGTGTACGCGCTGGCGGACGACATCGAGGTGACGGCACGGCAGCAGCTGTACCGCGACCCGATCGTGCACGCCGAGACCACGCCGTACCAGGACATAGTCGTCACCCGGTCCACCGCCTTCACCGGCGACGCCGACATGCGGCTGTTCCTCAACGGAGATCTGCAGTTCTCCTCCGTCGACGAGTACCGCTACCACGAGGCCCTCGTCCACCCGGCGATGTCGGGCAGACGCTCCTCGGTGCTGATCCTCGGCGGGGGCGACGCGCTCGCCCTGCGCGAGGTCCTGCGCTACGACGACGTCGAGGACGTCACGCTCGTCGACCTCGATCCGGCGATGACCAGGCTCGCCCGCACCTTCGAGCCGCTGCGTGAGCTGAACCGGGACGCGCTGCGCGACCGCCGGGTCACGGCCGTCAACGCCGACGCCTTCAACTGGCTGCGGGACGCCACGCGGCGGTTCGACACGGTCGTCATCGACTTCCCCGATCCCGACAGCGCGGCGCTCGCCAAGCTGTACTCGGTCGAGTTCTACCACCTGCTCAAGCAGGTCCTGAAGCCCGAGAGCCAGGTCATGGTGCAGGGCGGGTCCCCGTTCTTCGCCCCCAAGTCGTACTGGTCCATCGCCGCGACGATCGGCGAGGCCGGATACCGCACCACCGAGTACCAGGTGGACGTCCCGAGCTTCGGCAACTGGGGCTTCGTCCTGGCCACTCCCGGCACCGACGGCCCGCCGCCGGCACTGCGTCTGGCCGAACAGGCGCCGCCTTTGCGGTTCCTGGACGACGCCGTCCTCGAGGCGGCCGCCGTCTTCCCGCTGGACCGCCGCCGCCTGGACGTCCGTGCGAGCACGCTGATGGACCCGGTGGTGCTGGAGTACACGCTCAACGAGTGGCAGAACTACTGAGCCCCACGAGGCTCCGAGGCGGGCTGCGACAGTAGGACCGCCCCGCCTCGGTCGCGCCCGGCCGCACTACCGGCCTTCACTTCTGCCTGCTTCACGGCACTTCGCGGCATTCACGACGCTCCGCGGAGCCCCGCTCCGGCGACGTCCGGCCATGCCCTCTCACCGATTTCGTACTGAGGGGTAGGCCCGTGCCCGCTCTTGCTATACGGTCCGTCTAACAGCTTGCTAGACGCTGCGTCTAACAAGCTGCGGCGGCACCTTGCGGCGAGGACGGCCGACGGTGCCTGCCGGCCCCGCACCCGACAGCGAACAAGGAACATCACACCACTCGTTTCGAGGAGCCGCACCATGTCCAGCAGCACCCTCCGGCCCAGGACGCAGGAACGACCCCGCGAGCAGGACGTCGCCCGGCGGTTGCTCGACTCGGCCGCCGTGCTCGCGTACGACCCCGCCACAGAGGTGGACTGGGAGACGCCGCTGGACAAGGACTTCCACGGCGCCAGCCCTGAGTGGAGCACCCTCTACGGCACCGCGTACTGGAACGAACTGACGGACGCCCAGCGCAAGGAGCTGACGCGGCAGGAAGCCGCGTCCGTGGCCAGCACCGGCATCTGGTTCGAGATGATCCTTCAGCAGATGGTCCTCCGTGACATCTACGCGAAGGACCCGACCGACGCCACGTTCCAGTGGGCGCTCACCGAGATCGCCGAGGAGTGCCGGCACTCGATCATGTTCGCCCGTGGCGCCCAGAAGCTGGGAGCTCCCGCGTACCGGCCGCACCGCTTCGCGGTCGAACTCGGCCGTGTCTTCAAGACCGTCGCGTTCGGCGAGGCTGCGTACGCCGCGATCCTTGTCGCCGAAGAGGTCCTCGACGTCATGCAACGTGACTGGATGCGCGACGAGCGGGTGGTGCCGTTCGTCCGGACGATCAACAACATCCATGTCGTCGAGGAGTCCCGGCACATGAAGTTCGCCCGTGACGAGACGCGCAAGCGCCTCCGGGGCGCCGGCCGGCTGCGGCGGCAGGTCAACGCCCTCGTCGTCGCCATCGCGTCGTACGTCATCGTCACCAGCATGGTGAACAAGAACGTCTACGCGAACGCCGGGCTCGACGAGGAGCGCGCCATCGGCGAGGCCAAGGCCAACGAGCACCACAAGTCCATGATGCGGTCGAGCTGTTCGGGACTCATGGAGTTCCTGGCCTCGGCCGGTCTGCTCACCCGGCCCGCCCTCTTCTTCTACAAGCGCGCCGACCTGATCTGACAGCACGAGCGACCCGACCCGACGACCCGCCCGAACCTGAGCCGAGCCGAGCCGAGTTGACGACATGACCTACGCCATCACGCAGACCTGCTGCAGCGACGCCACCTGCGTCGCCGTGTGCCCGGTCAACTGCATCCACCCCACCCCGGAGGAACGCGCCTTCGGCAGCACGGAGATGCTGTACATCGACCCGAGATCCTGCATCGACTGCGGCGCCTGCGCGGACGCCTGCCCGGTGGACGCGGTCTTCCCCGTGGACAGCCTGTCCGGTTCGCAGCAGGAGTACGCGGCGATCAACGCGGCCTACTTCGAGGACGAGACGCCCGAACCGGCCGGCGAGAGCCCGAACTTCCACGTCTGGGGCGAGCCGGAGTTCAAGCGCGTCCTGCCGGCCGACTTCGCGCCGATCCAGGTCGCGGTCGTCGGCACCGGCCCCGCCGGCA
The DNA here is from genome assembly GCF_009832925.1 of Streptomyces sp. Tu 2975. Classification (GTDB taxonomy): domain Bacteria; phylum Actinomycetota; class Actinomycetes; order Streptomycetales; family Streptomycetaceae; genus Streptomyces. The sequence continues at coordinate 6,888,105 of NZ_CP047140.1, read as the reverse complement.
TGTACGCGGCACAGGACCTGCTGCTGCACACCAACGCCGAGGTGACGCTGGTCGACCGGTTGCCGGTTGCCGGTGGCCTTGTGCGTTACGGCGTGGCACCGGACCATCCCGCGACCAAGAAGGTCGGTGACACTTTCGGGCGGTTCCACACGCATCCACGGGTGCGGATGCACCTGGGCGTCGAGGTCGGCAAGGACGTCACCGCGGAGGAACTCGCCGCGCACCACGACGCGGTGATCTACGCCGTCGGCGCCTCGCGCGACCGCCGGCTCGGGATCCCGGGAGAGGATCTGCCCGGCAGCATCTCGGCGACGGCGTTCGTCGCCTGGTACAACGCCCACCCCGAGGTCGCGGCGGACGCCGTCGATCTGTCGGCCGAGCGCGTGGTCGTGGTCGGCAACGGCAACGTGGCCGTCGACGTCGCGCGGATCCTGGTCAGTGCCCCGGAGACGCTGGCGGACACGGACATCGCCGACCACGCGCTGGCCGCCCTGCGCGCCGGACACGTGCGCGAGGTGGTGCTCCTCGGCCGCCGCGGCCCTTCGGACGCGGCGTACACCAGGTCGGAACTGCTCGCTCTCAAGCACCTGCCCGGCGTGGAGCTGGTCGTGGACGACCACGACCCACGGATCGGCGCGGGCATCGAGAGCGCCGGGGCCAGGGACAAGGCCGCCGACCTGAAGGACGTCACCCGCCGCGAGATCGACTGGTCCCTTCCGCCGGCCCCGGGGCGGCGCATCGTGTTCCGCTTCCACTCGGCACCGTCGGATGTGCTCGGCGAGGACACCGTGCGTGCCGTACGCACCACCGGGACACCGACGGCGCGGGAGATACCCGCGGGCATGCTGCTGCGGGCCGTCGGCTACCGGGGCGCGCCGATCGCCGGCCTGCCCTTCTCCGAGGCCACCGGCACCGTGCCGCACGAGAACGGCCGCGTGACCGGAATGCCGGGGACGTACGTCGTGGGGTGGATCAAGCGCGGGCCGTCCGGCGGCATCGGCGCGAACCGCACCTGTGCCGCCGAGACGGTCGGCACACTCCTCGCCGACGCCGTCGGTGGCGCGCTGCCCGCCCCCTCCCGGTCGACGAAGGCGTTCCAGCGGCTGGTGCGCGGCCGCAACCGCCGGGTCGTCGACGCGGCCGGGCTGGCGGCGATCGAGCGGGCCGAAATCGCCCGAGGCCTGCGTGAAGGCAGACCGCGGGTGAAGTTGACCACGGTCGCCGAGCTGGTGAGGTCGGCGAGGTCCGGCCGCGGGCTGCTGCCGCGCTGACCCGGTACGGCGTACGTCGGCTGCCGGCGCGCCGACCAGCGTCCGGGCGGGAGGGCGGCCCGTTCCCCGGGGCCTTCGCCGGGCGCAGCGGGCGGGCGAGGTCCGCCGGTCAGCCCAGGAAGCTCAGCCTGACCCGGCGGTCCGGGTTGTCCTTGTTGGTGTCGACGAGGCACACGGACTGCCAGGTGCCGAGTTCCAGCCGGCCGCCGACCACGGGAAGCGTCGCATGCGGCGGGACCAGGGCGGGCAGCACATGGTCCCTGCCGTGGCCGGGGCTGCCGTGCCGGTGCTGCCAGCGGTCGTCGGCCGGGAGCAGGGTGTGCAGGGTGGTCAGCAGGTCGTCGTCGCTGCCCGCCCCGGTCTCGATGAGGGCGATACCGGCGGTGGCGTGCGGGACGAAGATGTTGAGCAGGCCGTCGGCGCCGTCCGCGTTCTCCCGCAGGAAGCGCTCGCACTCCCCCGTCAGGTCGGTGACGGCCTCGTCGGAGCCGGTGCTGATGGTCACGGTCGTGGTGGTGAAGGTTCCGGGCATGACCCCATCTTCTCGTCCGCCGGCGGGTGAGGCCCTGCGGGAAGATCCGCGCCGCCCGCCCTGTTGGTAGAAACGTGAACGACTTGGTGGCTCGTGAAGTGGACGTGGTGGTCGTCGGTGCGGGGCAGGCCGGCCTGTCCGCCGCGTATCACCTGCGACGCGCCGGACTGCTGCCGGACCGCGACTTCGTCGTGCTCGACCACGCCCCGCGGCCCGGTGGCGCCTGGCAGTTCCGCTGGCCCTCCCTCACCTACGGCAAGGTGCACGGCATGCACGCGCTGCCCGGCATGGAGCTGACCGGCGCGGACGAGGAACGGCCGTCCGCGGAGGTGATCGGCGCGTACTTCGCCGACTACGAGCAGCGTTTCGGCCTGGGGGTGCACCGGCCCGTCGCGGTCGCGGCCGTCCGCGAGGGGGACGGTGGACGCCTGTCGGTGGAGACCTCCGAAGGAATCCGGTCGACGCGGGCCCTCATCAACGCGACCGGGACCTGGGACCGCCCGTTCTGGCCGCGCTACCCGGGCCAGGAAACCTTCCGCGGGCGGCAGTTGCACACCGCGGACTATCGCGGCCCCGAAGGGTTTGCGGGGAAGCGGGTCGTCGTCGTCGGCGGCGGAGCGTCCGGGACCCAGCATCTGATGGAACTGGCCGAGGTGGCGGCCGCGACGACATGGGTGACGCGGCGCCCCCGGTGTTCCGGGACGGCCCCTTCGACGAGGACGCCGGACGGACGGCGGTCGCGCTGGTCGAGGAGCGCGTACGGCGCGGACTGCCGCCGCAGAGCGTCGTCTCCGTCACCGGCCTGCCGCTGACCGACGCCGTCCGGCAGGCCCGGCGGACCGGGGTGCTCGACCGGTTGCCGATGTTCCACCGGATCACACCGTCGGGGGTCGCCTGGGACGACGGCCGGAGCGTCGAAGCCGATGTGATCCTCTGGGCGACCGGCTTCCGCGCGGCCATCGACCATCTCGCGCCGCTGCGCCTGCGTGAGCCGGGCGGCGGTATCCGGGTGGAGGGCACCCGCGCGGTGCGCGACGCCCGCGTGCACCTCGTCGGCTACGGCCCTTCGGCCTCGACGATCGGGGCGAACCGCGCCGGGCGGGCCGCCGTACGGGAGATCACCCGGCTGCTGGAGAAGGAACCGGCACCCGTCTGACCGGCGTACGGCTCGAGGACGGACGCGCCCACCCCACCGGCACGAACAAACGAACGCTCGCGCGGTTGTTCCCCGGAACGTGTGGTCGCACCGGTCTCGCCGGCCCAACTCCCTTGCGATGCAAGATGCTTACGGTGCGCAAGCGGCGGGCTGCAGACCGCGACGACTGTGCGGTCCCATGATCAGCACCATGCACGAGGAGAAAACATCACCATGAACCTCATCACCGACCTGCTCGCCGGCATCGTCCACTTCGTGGGTCGGCTCGTCTGACGGCTCGTTCACGACAGGCGCCGCCGCTCCCCGTCCCACGGGAGCGGCGGCGCCGCCGTGCGGGGGGGGGCGGAAGCGCGCGGGCGCCGAGTGGCCGCCGTCAGGGTGCGGCAGGGGCCGGCTCGGCGTCCCTGCGGACGAGGGCGGCGTAGCGGCCGTCCCGCTCGAGCAGTTCACGGTGGCTGCCGCGCTCGGCGATGCGCCCCGCGTCGAGCACGACGATCTCGTCCGCGTCCCTGACCGTGGAGAGCCGGTGGGCGATGGTGATCGTGGTACGGCCCCGCGAGAGGGACTCGATGGCCTGCTGCACCGCGTGCTCGGTCCGTGTGTCGAGCGCGCTGGTCGCCTCGTCGAGGACCAGGACCGGCGGGTCGCGCAGAATCGTGCGGGCGAGGGCGAGCCGCTGCTTCTCGCCGCCGGAGAAGCGGTAACCCCGCTCGCCGACCAGGGTGTCGTACCCGTCGGGGAGGGAGGCGATGTGGTCGTGGATCTGCGCGGCGCGGGCGGCGTCCTCGAGTTCCTCGTCCGTGGCGTCCGGCTTGGCGAAGCGCAGATTCTCTGCGACGGAGGCATGGAAGAGGTACGTCTCCTGGGAGACGACCCCCACGGCCTGTGCGAGCGTGTCGAAGGCCAGGTCCCGTACGTCGACGTCGTCGATGGTGACCCGGCCGCCGGTGACGTCGTACAGCCGGGGAACCAGATAGCTCAGCGTGGACTTGCCGGAACCGGTGGGGCCGACCACCGCGAGCGAGCTGCCGGCGGGGACGGTGAGGTCGATGCCGTCGAGGGTGGGCCGCTCCTGCGCGGGGTCGTAGGAGAAACCGACGTTTTCGAAACGCACATCACCCCGGACCTTGTCGAGCGCCACGGGCTCCGCGGGCTCGGTGATGTCGACGCGCAGGTCGAGATATTCGAAGATCCGCTGGAACAGGGCAAGTGATGCCTGCATCTGCACCCCGGTGGAGAGCAGGCTCACGGCGGGCCGGAACAGGCCCTGCTGGAGCGAGACGAAGGCGACGAGCGTGCCGATGGAGATGGCGGGCCCGCCGGTCCGCAGCGCGAAGCCCGCGGCCCAGTAGATGAGGGCCGGCATGGCCGCCATGACGATGCCGATGGTCGACATCCGCCAGCGGCCGGCCATGCTCGAGCGCACCTCGAGGTCGACCAGGCGCTCCGACTCCTCGGCGAAGGACCGGGTGAGGGAGTCGGCCCTGCCCATGGTGCGGCCGAGGAGGATGCCGCTGACGGACAGGGACTCGGTGACGGTGGCGGCCATCGCGGCCATCTGCTTCTGCCGTTGAGTGGTGATCTTCTTCCGCTCGCGGCCGACCCGGCGGCTGATCCAGACGAACAGCGGCAGCAGGACGAGGGAGACGACGGTGAGCCGCCAGTCCAGGGCGAGCATGGCGACGACGCCGGCGACGACCGCGGTGAGGTTGGAGACCAGGGAGGTGGCCGTCGACGTCACGGTGGCCTGCATGCCGCCGATGTCGTTGGCGATGCGCGACTGGACCTCGCCGGTGCGGGTCCTGGTGAAAAAGGCGAGCGGCATCCGCTGCAACTGCGCGTAGACGCCGGTGCGCAGATCGTGCATCACATGCTGGCCCACCGTGGTGGAGATCAGCGTCTGGAGCACGCCGAAGACACTGGTCATAACGGCGGTGGCGATCATGCCGAGGGCGAGCAGGCTGAGCAGCCCGGTGCGGCCCTGCGGGATGGCGGTGTCGAGGATCTCGCGCAGCAGGAACGGCGAGGCGACGGACACCAGCGACGAGGCGCCGACGAGCAGGCCCACGACGGCGAGTCGGCCGCGGTAGGGCCGGAAGAGCCGCAGGATCCGCCGCACCTCGGCGGGCGGCTGGTCCGGGTCCTTGGGCGGTGGTGTCCAGGTGGTGTGTTCGGGCCGCAATTCTCTCCTCAGGCAGGTATGCGATATGAGAGCTTAGCTCATTGTTACCTATACTCACAATGAACAAGCTCCTGATATTGTTCCCGGCATGAGCACCCCCGACGCCGACGGCCTGCTCGCCGAGCAGTTGCTCCGGCTGACCCGTCGGCTCCACCGCAGCCAGAAGCGCCAGCTCCAGTCGGCGGACATAGCGATCACCCCCGCCCAGTCGCGACTGCTGCGCACCTTGGCGCATTACGACGAGCCGCCCCGTATGGCGGATCTGGCGGAGCGTCTCGAGGTGGTCCCCCGTGCCGTCACGAGCCTCGTCGACGGTCTCGAGGCCGGCGGCCGGGTCCGCCGGGTGCCCGACCCGACCAACCGCCGTGTCACACGGATCGAGTTGACCGACACGGGCCGCGCCACGCTGCGCGCCCTGCGCGACGCGCGACGCGCGGCGGCGGAGGACGTGCTCGCCCCCCTCACCACGGAGCAGCGCGAGACCCTCGCCGGCCTGCTGTCCGCCCTGGTCGACAGCCCGGGACCGCACTGCTGACCGACCAGGACCGGAGCCCGGAGCGCCGGGATTAATTCGTTTGCTGCCGCCCGTCCCAGGGCGGGAGGCTGGCAGATCTGTGCCGACCTTCCGAACGATCTGGGACATCATGCAGATTCGCGACCTTCCGTATGTCGATCCTGGTCTGCCGGACGTCCGGTCGGGGCCGAGATTCCTCCTCTGGCTCGGGCGCCGTCAGCTGCGCGGCCAACTCCGTTCGCTCTCCTGGGGAATGCTGCACTTCGTGTCCGTCATGGCCCTTCCCTACGGGGTCGGCAGGGCTGTCCAGGCGGTCGTGGAGAAGTCCGGCAGCTCCCTCGCCCTGGCGGGCGCGCTGCTCGCCGTCTCCGCCGTCTGCATCGCCGTCGGCGACACCATGCTGCACCGCACGGCCGTCACCAACTGGATCACCGCCGCGGCGCGCGTCCAGCAACTCCTCATCCGCAAGACCTCCGAACTGGGCTCCGCGCTCACCCGGCGGGTCGCGGCCGGCGAAGTGGTCGCCGTGTCCACCGGTGATGTCGAGAAGATCGGCTGGTTCGTCGAAGCGGTCTCCCGTTTCCTCGCCGCCGCCCTCACCGTCGTGCTGGTCTGCGTCGGCCTGCTGATCTACCAGCCGGCCCTCGGCGTCCTCGTGGCCGTCGGCGTTCCGGTGCTCGCCCTCGGCGTCCTGCCGCTGCTCCCCCGGGCCACCCGTCTCGCGGACGTGCAGCGGGAGAAGGCGGGCCGCGCCACGGAGCTCGCCTCCGACACGGTCGCCGGCCTACGGGTCCTCCGCGGCGTCGGCGGCGAGGAGCTGTTCCTGAAGCGCTATCGGCACGCCTCCCAGGAGGTACGCACCGCCGCCGTCCGCAGCGCCCGGATGTGGTCGGCCATCTCCGCCGTGCAGGTGCTGCTGCCGGGCCTGCTGCTGATCTGGGTCGTCCGGTACGGCCTCGGGCTCGTCGGCGACGGCCGGATCGCCGTGGGTGAACTGGTCACCGTGTACAGCGCGGTGATGCTGCTGAGCTACCCCCTCCGGCACTTCGAGGAGATCGCCATGGCGTACTCCTTCTCCCGGCCCTCCGCGCGCCGCGCGGCCCGGGTGCTGTCACTGGAGCGGAGCGCGCGGCAGGACACCCCCGCGGACGACGCGCGCGAGCTGACCGGCGATCTGTACGACCCGGCCACCGGCCTGCTCGCCCCGACCGGAACGCTCACCGCCGTCGTCTGCGGCGACCCCGACGCGGCGGGACAGCTCGCGGAACGGCTCGGCGGCCACCCGGCTGAACCGGACGGCCTGCCGTCCGTGCTGCTCGGCGGTGTCGCGCTGGACGGCCGGCCGCTCCAAGAGGCCCGCGGCGCGGTGCTCGTCCAGGACAAGGACCCCGTGCTGCTCTCGGGCACCCTCACGGAACTGCTCGACGTGCCGGCGTCCGGGAAGGTCGCCGCGGAGCGGGCGCTGGCCGCGGCGGAGTGCGGCGACGTGCTCGACGCGCTGGCGCAGGCGTCCCTCGACAACGACCCCATGAACGCGCCCATCACCGAACGCGGGCGCTCGCTGTCCGGCGGTCAGCGGCAGCGGCTCGCGCTGGCGCGTTCGCTGGTCACCGACCCTGAGGTGCTGGTGCTCGACGAGCCGACGTCGGCCGTCGACTCGCACACGGAGGCGCGGATCGCGGACGGCGTGCGCAAGCTCCGCGCGGGCCGCACGACGGTGCTGTTCACGTCCTCACCGCTGCTGCTCGACCGCGCCGAGCGGGTCGTGCTGGTCCGCGAGGGCGAGGCCGTGGCGGTCGGCGCGCACCGCGAACTGCTGCGTACGGAGCCCCGCTACCGCGCGGTCGTGACCCGGGAGACCGACACGGAGCAGCACCTGGTGGCGGCCCCGCGCGGCCCGCTCGGGGCACATCTCACCACGGCCGGCACCGAAGACATCGAGGAGACAGCATGATCGGCCTGGCGCCACCGGAGTACGACCCGGCCGCCCTCCGCTCGGCGACCACCCTGCCGGTGGGCACGCCGGCCACCGTGCGCGCGTACGTGCGCGAGCTGCTGCGGCGGCACCGCGGCGCCTTCGCGCTTCTCGTCACCGTCAACACCGTCGCCGTCGTCGCCTCGATGGCCGGTCCGTGGCTCCTCGGTTCGCTCGTGGAGAAGGCGGCGGACGGAGCGCGCGACCTGCACCTGGAGCGCACCGCCGCCCTGTTCGCGGCCGCCCTCGTCGTCCAGGCGGTCTTCGTCCGGCTGGTACGGCTGCGCGGGGCGATGCTGGGCGAGCGGATGCTCGCCGATCTGCGCGAGGACTTCCTCGTCCGCTCTGTCGGCCTCCCCCCGGGCGTCCTCGAACGCGCCGGGACGGGCGACCTGCTGTCCCGTATCACCACGGACGTCGACCGCCTCGCCAACGCCATGCGTGAGGCAGTGCCGCAGCTGACGATCGGCGTCTTCTGGATCGTGCTGCTTCTCGGCGGGCTCACCGTGACCGCGCCGCCGCTCGCGCCCGCCGTGCTGGTGGCGGTGCCGTTGCTGGTCGTCGGCTGCCGCTGGTACTTCAGACGTGCGCCGTCGGCGTACCGCTCGGAGGCCGCCGGGTACGCGGCCGTGGCGGCCGTACTCGCGGAGACCGTCGACGCCGGCCGCACCGTGGAGTCGCACCGGCTCGGGGCGCGCCGGGTGGCGCTCTCCGACCGGCGGATCAAGGAGTGGACGTCCTGGGAGCGGTACACCCTCTACCTGCGGTCCGTCCTGTTCCCCGTCATCAACCTCACCCATGCCACCGTGCTCACCTCCGTGCTCATGATCGGCGGCGTGTTCGTACTGCAGGGCTGGATCGGGATCGGCCAGATGACCACCGGGGCGCTGATCGCCCAGATGATGGTCGACCCGGTGAACCTGATCCTGCGCTGGTACGACGAGCTCCAGGTGGCTCAGGTGTCCCTGGCGCGGCTGGTGGGCGTGCGGGAGATCGAACCGGAGGCGGGCGACGACCGGTTGCGGCCCGACGGCCGGGACGTCCGCGCCGACAAGGTGCACTTCGGTTACCGCGCGGGCGTCGACGTGCTGCACAAGGTCTCGATGGAGGTGCCGCCCGGCACCCGGATGGCGCTGGTCGGCCCGTCCGGTGCCGGCAAGTCGACCCTCGGCCGGCTGCTCGCGGGCATCTACGCGCCGCGCAGCGGCCATGTCACGCTAGGCGCGGCGGAGTTGTCCGGCATGCCGGCCGAGCGGGTGCGGGAGCACGTGGCGCTCGTCAACCAGGAGCACCACGTCTTCGTCGGCTCGTTGCGGGACAACCTGCTCCTCGCCCGTTCCTCGGCCGGGGACGCGGAGCTGTGGGCCGCGCTCGGCGCGGTGGACGCGGACGGCTGGGCACGGGCGCTGGACGACGGTCTGGACACCGAGGTCGGCTCCGGCGGCCTCTCGCTGACCCCGGCCCAGGCCCAGCAGATAGCGCTGGCCCGCCTCGTCCTCGCGGACCCGCACACGCTGGTGCTGGACGAGGCCACCTCCCTGCTGGACCCCCGGGCGGCCCGCCACCTGGAGCGCTCGCTGTCCCGTGTCCTGGACGGCCGCACGGTCGTCGCCATCGCGCACCGGCTGCACACCGCGCACGACGCGGACGTGATCGCGGTGGTCGAGGAGGGACGCATCAGCGAGCTCGGCAGTCATGACGAGCTCGTAGCGGCGGACGGCGCGTACGCGGCGCTCTGGCGCTCCTGGCACGGATGATCCCGGCCCCGGCCCCCGCCCGTCACCGCGCGGGGCGGGCCGGGCCCGTCAGATGAAGTTCAGCGCGGCCGCCCCGCCCACCCCGCCCAGCAGCATGAACGCCGGCATCAGCACCTTCAGCTCGACCCAGCTCCCGGCCCGGAAGCGCATCGGCTTCGGGGGGCCCACCGCGTACCAGCGCTTGTTGCCGATCGGGATGGGCCACAGGATCGGGCAGCCGGAGACGGTGAGGGCGTCGCCGATGTCGTGGACGAGGGCGCCCAGGACGATCGGCAGGCCCAGCCACAGGTACTCCTGGCCGGGCGCGGTGAACAGCCAGTCCGCGCCGTTGCCCGGCTTGTCCAGGACGCCCGCGAGGATCCAGGCGCTGGTGGCGCCCAGCAGCCAGACCAGGATGTCGCTGGAGACTCGGGCGGCCCGCCACAGCAGGCCCTCCACGGCCAGCACCATGTGGACGAACAGGATCGCGAGGACGGCCCACCGGCCGCCGAAGATCGCCAGCGCGGAGGCGCCCGCGCCGATGAGGACCGCCCACAGCCAGGTGTGCGTGAGGGTCCGGTGCCCGCCCGTCCTGCGCTTGTCACCCTGCTTCCGTGTCGCCTTGTAGACGGCGTACGACAGCTTGTCGACGATCTCGCACAGCCCACGTGACACGGGCCCGAAGGCCCGCGAGATCGTCGCCGCCTTGTGATCCAGATCGGGCGCCAGCGCCGCGCCCGCGCAGATCAGCGCTCCGACGACGAGGACGGGCCACGGCATCGGGTGGCCCGCCGCGGCCGTCGCCGCCCCCACTCCCAGCCAGGCGGCCGCCCCGGACAGAGAGTGCGCCGGTCCCATCATGTGCGTCCCCGCCCCATCGTCGCCCCATTGCTCTTGTGTCTGACCCCAGTTGACAGGGCAGCGTATCGGTCATGATCTTGCCGCTCACGGCCGGTTCCCTGATCCGGCTCGGGGACAGGCAAGATGGGGGTGTGACCCTTATCGATCAGCTGCCTTCAGACGCCGACCCCGATGCCCTGTACGAAGCCTTCTCCTCCTGGGCGGAGGGCCAGGGCATCACGCTCTATCCGGCTCAGGAGGAGGCGCTGATCGAGGTGGTCTCCGGGGCGAACGTGATCCTTTCGACCCCGACCGGCTCCGGGAAGAGCCTGGTCGCGGCGGCTGCGCACTTCGCGGCACTGGCGAACGACCAGGTCACTTTCTACACGGCACCGATCAAGGCCCTGGTCTCGGAGAAGTTCTTCGACCTGTGCAAGCTGTTCGGTACGGAGAACGTGGGCATGCTGACCGGCGACGCGTCCGTGAACGCCGACGCGCCGGTCATCTGCTGCACCGCGGAGGTGCTGGCCTCGATCGCCCTGCGCGACGGGAAGCACGCCGACGTCGGTCAGGTCGTGATGGACGAGTTCCATTTCTACGCCGAGCAGGACCGCGGCTGGGCCTGGCAGATCCCCATCCTGGAGCTGCCGCAGGCCCAGTTCGTCCTGATGTCGGCGACCCTCGGTGACGTCTCGATGTTCGAGAAGGACCTGACCCGCCGCACCGGTCGCCCCACCACCGTCGTCCGGTCGGCGACCCGGCCCGTGCCGCTCTCGTACGAGTACCGGCTGACGCCGATCACGGAGACGCTGACCGAGCTGCTCGAGACCAAGCAGGCGCCGGTCTACATCGTGCACTTCACCCAGGCGCAGGCCGTGGAGCGGGCCCAGTCGCTGATGAGCATCAACATGTGCTCGCGCGAGGAGAAGGACAAGATCGCCGACCTGATCGGCAGTTTCCGGTTCACCACCAAGTTCGGCAAGAACCTGTCCCGTTATGTGCGGCACGGCATCGGCGTGCACCACGCGGGCATGCTGCCCAAGTACCGGCGGCTGGTGGAGAAGCTGGCGCAGGCCGGCCTTCTGAAGGTCATCTGCGGCACCGACACGCTCGGTGTAGGTGTCAACGTCCCCATCCGCACGGTGCTGTTCACGGCGCTCACCAAGTACGACGGCAGCCGGGTGCGGACCCTGCGGGCCCGTGAGTTCCACCAGATCGCCGGGCGTGCCGGCCGGGCGGGCTTCGACACCGCCGGCCTGGTCGTCGCCCAGGCGCCCGAGCACGTCATCGAGAACGAGAAGGCGCTCGCGAAGGCCGGGGACGACCCCAAGAAGCGCCGCAAGGTGGTCAGGAAGAAGGCTCCGGAGGGCTTCGTCGCCTGGTCGGACAGCACGTTCGAGAAGCTGATCGCGTCCGAGCCCGAGCCGCTGACCTCCCGTTTCCGGGTCACCAACATCATGCTTCTGTCGGTGATCGCCCGGCCGGGCAACGCCTTCGAGGCCATGCGCCGGCTGCTCGAGGACAACCACGAACCCGCAAGGCCCAGCTGCGTCACATCCGCCGGGCCATCGCCATCTACCGTTCGCTGCTCGACGGCGGCGTGGTGGAACAGCTGGACACCCCCGACGCGGAGGGCCGCACCGTCCGGCTCACCGTCGACCTCCAGCAGGACTTCGCGCTGAACCAGCCGCTGTCCACGTTCGCCCTCGCCGCCTTCGACCTGCTCGACCCCCAGTCCCCTTCCTACGCGCTGGACATGGTCTCCGTCGTCGAGTCGACGCTGGACGACCCGCGCCAGATCCTCGCCGCCATGCAGAACAAGGCGCGCGGTGAGGCCGTCGGCAAGATGAAGGCCGACGGCATCGAGTACGAGGAGCGCATGGAGCGGCTCCAGGAGATCTCGTACCCGAAGCCGCTGGAGGAGCTGCTGTGGCACGCCTACAACGTCTACAAGAAGTCGCACCCGTGGGTCGGCGACCATCCGGTGTCGCCGAAGTCCGTCATCCGTGACATGTACGAACGGGCTTTGACGTTCACCGAGTTCACCTCCTGGTACGAGCTGGCCCGCACCGAGGGCATCGTGCTGCGCTATCTGGCGAGCGCGTACAAGGCGCTCGACCACACCATCCCGGACGATCTGAAGACGGAGGACCTCGAGGACCTGATCGCCTGGCTCGGCGAGATGGTCCGCCAGGTCGACTCCAGCCTGCTGGACGAGTGGGAGCAGCTGGCCAATCCCGAGGTGGAGACGGCCGAGGAGGCGCAGGAGAAGGCCGACCAGGTCAAGCCGGTCACGGCGAACGCCCGCGCGTTCCGGGTGCTCGTCCGCAACGCGATGTTCCGCCGGGTGGAACTGGCCGCCCTGGACCGGGTCGGTGAACTGGGCGAGATGGACGCCGAGTCGGGCTGGGACGCGGACGCCTGGGGCGAGGCGATGGACGGGTACTGGGACGAGTACGACGACCTGGGCACCGGCCCCGACGCCCGCGGTCCGAAACTCCTGGCCATCGAGGAGGACGCCCCGCACGGCCTGTGGCGCGTACGGCAGACCTTCGCCGACCCGAACGGCGACCATGACTGGGGTATCAGCGCGGAGGTCGATCTGGCGGCCTCCGACGAAGAGGGCCGGGCGGTCGTGCGGGTCACGTCCGTCGGCCGGCTCTGACAGGGAGAAGTGAGGATGACGAATCCGGCCGAGCGTCTGGTCGATCTGCTCGATCTGGAACGGATCGAGGTCAACATCTTCCGGGGACTCAGCCCGAACGAGTCCCTGCAGCGCGTCTTCGGCGGGCAGGTGGCCGGTCAGGCCCTGGTCGCCGCGGGCAGGACCACGGACGGCGACCGCCCGGTCCATTCGCTGCACGCGTACTTCCTGCGACCCGGACGCCCCGGAGTGCCGATCGTGTACCAGGTCGAACGGGTCCGGGACGGCCGCTCGTTCACCACCCGCCGGGTCACGGCCGTGCAGGAGGGGCGCACCATCTTCAACCTGACGGCGTCCTTCCACCGCCCGGAGCCGGGGAGCATCGAGCATCAGCTGCCGCCTCGTCTCGACTTCCCGGAGCCCGAGTCGCTGCCCACCGTGACGACCGAGATCCGGGAGCATCTGGGCGCGCTGCCCGAGGCGCTGGAGCGGATGGCCAGGCGCCAGCCGTTCGACATCCGCTACGTCGACCGGCTGCGCTGGACGGCGGACGAGATCAAGGACGCCGACCCGCGCAGCGCGGTCTGGATGCGCGCGGTCGGCCCGCTGGGTGACGATCCGCTGGTGCACACCTGCGCACTGACGTACGCGAGCGACATGACACTGCTGGACGCCGTGCGGATCCCGGTGGAGCCTCTGTGGGGGCGCCGGGGCTTCGACATGGCGTCGCTCGACCACGCGATGTGGTTCCACCGGCCCTTCCGCGCCGACGAGTGGTTCCTCTACGACCAGGAGTCGCCGATCTCCACGGGCGGCCGTGGGCTCGCCCGTGGCCGGATCTACGACCGCGAGGGACGGCTGCTGGTCTCGGTGGTGCAGGAGGGCCTGTTCCGGCCGGTGTAGCCGGCCGCCGGGCCGCGGCCCTCCCGTGACGGGGAAGATCGCCGTGCCCGGCGGCGTTGTCCGACGTGACGCCGTGCTCTGTCACGGCGCACCCGTGTTTTCATCGGTCGTCCACCGGTGCGGCCGTCCGGCCGCCCGCCGGCGACCCCGTGAGGAGCTTCGATGACTCTGTACGACATCCCGCTGCGCACCCTGTCCGGCGAGGCGACCTCGCTCGGCGACCACCGGGACCAGGCGGTGCTGGTGGTGAATGTGGCCTCCAAGTGCGGGCTGACCCCGCAGTACGCGGGCCTGGAGCGGCTGCAGAAGGAATACGGCGACCGGGGCTTCACGGTGCTGGGCGTGCCGTGCAACCAGTTCGGGGGCCAGGAGCCGGGCAGCGCGGAGGAGATCGCCACGTTCTGCTCGGCGACGTACGGCGTGTCCTTCCCCATGCTGGAGAAGACGGACGTGAACGGCGACAACCGTCACCCCCTGTACGCGGAGCTGACGAAGGTCGCGGACGCCGACGGCGAGGCCGGCGACATCCAGTGGAACTTCGAGAAGTTCCTGATCTCCCCGCAGGGTGAGGTGACCCGTTTCCGTCCCGGTACCGAGCCGGAATCGCCCGAGGTGCTGGCGGCCGTCGAGGCGGTACTGTCTGCCTGACGTCGCGGGGTGCGACGTTTCCGACTGCCTTCCCCCGGGGGGTCCGGTGGGGAACAAACGCGACGACGACGATGCCGTGTGGTCGGTCGGAGTCGGCTTCGTCGGCGGGGTGCTCGGTCCGGCCCTGGGCGTCTGGGCCGTCTACGAGGCGTCCGTGGGCTGCACGCTGCCGCTGATCGGCTACGAGATGCCGCACGAATCCTTCGTGCTCGGGATCGTCCTGGGGGTGGTGGTGTCACCCGTGCTGTTCAAGCTCGGTTTCGTGGTGCTGCCTGCTGCCCTCGGTGCTGATCGAGAAGCTGACACGCCGCTGAGGCGGAACCCGCGCAGAGCGGACACGCGGAAGGCTCCGGCGCCCGTCGGGGAGCCGGAGCCTTCCGTGTGTACGCCCGGTCAGCGGATCGGCATGCCCGACAGGGTGCGGGCGATCACCAGCCGCTGGATCTCGCTGGTGCCCTCGAAGATCGTGTAGATCGCCGCGTCCCGGTGCATGCGCTCCACCGGGTACTCGCGGGTGAAGCCGTTGCCGCCGAGGATCTGGACCGCCTGGGCGGTGACCTGCTTGGCGGTCTCGCTGGCGAACAGCTTCGACATGGAGCCCTCCGCCGAGGTGAACGGCTTGCCCGTGGTCGCCATCCACGAGGCGCGCCACACGAGCAGACGGGCGGCGTCGATCCGGGTGCGCATGTCGGCCAGTTGGAAGGCGATGCCCTGGTTGTCGATGATCGGGCGGCCGAACTGCTCGCGGGTCTTCGCGTAGTCGAGCGCGACCTCGTACGCGGCGCGGGCGGTGCCGACGGCCATGGCCCCGACGGCGGGACGGGAGGCCTCGAAGGTGGCCATCGCCGCGTTCTTCACCCGCTCGCCGCCCGCGCCGGCTGCCGTACGGGCCTTCTCCCGGGCCCGGGCGAGCCGCTCGTCCAGCTTCTCCTTGCCGCCCAGCAGGCAGCCGCCGGGAACGCGGACGTCCTCGAGCACGACCTCCGCGGTGTGCGAGGCGCGGATGCCGTGTTTCTTGAACTTCTGCCCCTGGGACAGACCGGGCGTGTTCGGCGGAACGATGAACGAGGCGTGGCCCTTCGAGCCGAGCTCGGGATCGACCACGGCGACCACGACGTGGACATTGGCGATACCGCCGTTGGTCGCCCAGGTCTTGGTGCCGTTGAGCACCCATTCGTCCTTGGCCTCGTCGTAGACGGCGCGGGTGCGCATGGAGCCGACGTCGGAGCCGGCGTCCGGCTCGGAGGAGCAGAAGGCGGCGACCTTCACATCGTTCGCGTCGCCGTACATCTGGGGGATCCAGGTGCCGATCTGCTCCTCCGTACCGTTGGCGAGGACGCCCACGGCGGCCAGCCCGGTGCCGACGATGGAGAGCGCGATGCCCGCGTCGCCCCAGAACAGCTCCTCCATCGCCATGGGGATGCCGAGGCCGGTGGGGTCGAAGAACTGCTGGGCGTAGAAGTCGAGGGAGTAGATTCCGAGCTTGGCCGCCTCCTGGATGACGGGCCAGGGGGTCTCCTCACGCTCGTCCCACTCGGCGGCGGCGGGTCGCATGACGTCCTTGGCGAAACCGTTGAGCCAGTCACGGACCTGCTTCTGATCCTCGTTGAGGTCGAGCGTGAACTCGGTCATGTCCCCTCCAGAACTACTGCGCCAACTGCGTGTTACCTACGGTAACGGCAGTCTGTTACCGACCGGTAGCCCCTGTCAACCAGCCATGGCCCGATCATGTGACCATTGCGGCAGGGTGTTACTTTGCGCAAGCGTCACGCAATCGTCCGGGCGGGGAGAAGCACATGGAGACCACACAACACCAGCGGTCGGCCGACCAGCGGCGCCGGGAACTCCTCGAGGCCGCCGACCGGGTGGTGCTCCGGGACGGGCCCCACGCCTCCATGAACGCCATCGCCGCCGAGGCGGGCATCACCAAGCCCATCCTCTACCGGCACTTCGGTGACAAGGGCGGCCTCTACCGCGCCCTGGCCAAGCGCCACACCGACGCACTGCTGCGAGCGCTTCAGGTGGCCGTGGACGCGGACGTCGACCGCAGGGAACGGGTCGCCGGCACGCTGGACACGTACCTCGCCGCCATCGAGGCACGGCCCCAGGTGTACCGCTTCCTGATGCACCCGGCTGAGGACACCCAGCCCTCGGAAGCCGGCTTCGACGTGGGCCGCCACTCGGCGCCACTGCTGCGGCGCCTCGGCGAGGAGCTCGGCACGGTCATCGCCGACCGGGTCGACCTGGGCCCCGGCGGAGACCTGGTGGCGCGGGTGTGGGGCCACGGCATCGTCGGCATGATGCATGCGGCGGGCGACTGGTGGCTGGGCGAACGCCCGTGCTCAAGGGCGGAGTTGGTCGCCAGCCTGACGGACCTTCTGTGTGGCCGCCTCTTCCAGGTCCAGGACCGCGCGGACGGCCCTGGCTTCTGATCGACCGCGGGCGGGGCGCTTTCCCCCACCCCGCCCGCAGGCGCTACGCCCTCCGCACCAACCCCACCCGCTCCGGCGTCCCCCAGGACGCCTTCCGTACCGCCCTCGCCAGCCGCGCCCGCCGCCACGGCGAGAGCCGGTCCGCGTACACCAGCCCCTCCAGGTGGTCGCACTCGTGCTGCAGGCAGCGTGCGAAAAACCCGGTCCCCTCCACCCGCACCGGCTCCCCCTCCCAGGTCACGCCCTCGACCACCGCGCGGTCGAAGCGTTCCGTGCCGGCCTCCAGGCCGGGCAGCGAGAGACAGCCTTCCGGGCCACGGACCGTGACGCCGTCCGCCTCCACGAGGCGGGGGTTGACGATGTGCCCGAGGTGGCGGACGTCCTCGTCGTCGGGGCAGTCGTACACGAAGACCCTCGACGCGACACCGACCTGGTTCGCGGCGAGGCCGACACCCTGGGCCGCGTACATCGTCGCGAAAAGGTCCTCGACGAGTTCCTTCAGGCCGGGGCCGAAGTCGGTCACGGTCTCGCAGGGCGTGTGCAGGACCGGATCCGCGAGCAGGCTCATGGGCCTGACGCGTCCGGTACTGCCGGGGATCAGCCGGTTTCGCATGGCGCCCAGCGTACGTTCCCGCCTGTTCACCCGTGACCTCCACCTTTTCCGACGGTGCCGCGGTGCGGGCGGCCGACCGGAGCTGGATAGGCTGAGTCCCGACCGATGCAAGGAGGATCAAGGACGATGTCAGGCAACTCGGAGCCCCTGACGCCGCGAGCCAAGCTGGCCGTGACGGCGGGCAAGGCCGCAGCAGCGGTGTCCCGCGCCGCCGGGCGCGGCAGCGGATCGGTGATCGGCGGCCGGGTGGCGCTCAAGCTCGACCCCGATCTGCTGGGGAGGCTGGCGCAGCACCTGGACGTGGTCCTCGTTTCTGCGACCAACGGCAAGACCACGACCACGAGGCTGATCGCGGAGGCGCTGGGGGCCAGTGGCCCCGTCGTCTCCAACGCGCTCGGCGCCAACATGCCGGCGGGTATCACCTCGGCGCTGGCGGGCGGCTCGGACGCCCGCTTCGGTGTGATCGAGGTCGACGAGAAGTACCTCGCCGGCGTGGCGAGGGATGTGACGCCCAAGGCCATCGCGCTGCTGAACCTGTCGCGTGACCAGCTGGACCGCGCGGCGGAGACCAGGATGCTGGCCGAGAAGTGGCGTGAGGGTCTTGCCGGTTCGAAGGCCATGGTCATCGCCAACGCCGACGACCCGCTGGTCGTGTGGGCGGCCTCCTCCTCCCCCAATGTCGTCTGGGTCGCCGCCGGCCAGGAGTGGAAGGACGACGCCTGGTCGTGCCCGTCCTGCGGCGGTGTGATGCAGCGCCCCGGCGACGACTGGTTCTGCGGCGAGTGCGGTTTCCGCCGTCCGGCGCCGAGCTGGGTGCTCAGCGGCGACCATGTCATCGACCCGCACGGCTCCGCCTGGCCGATCCACCTCCAGCTGCCCGGCCGCGCGAACAAGGCCAACGCCGCCACCTCCGCCGCCGTCGCCGCCTGCTTCGGTGTGCCGCCGCAGGTGGCCCTGGAGCGCATGTACCAGGTGCAGGCCGTGGCCGGCCGGTACGACGTCGTCTCCTTCCTCGGCCGTGACGTCCGGCTGCTGCTGGCGAAGAACCCGGCCGGCTGGCTCGAGACGTTCTCGCTGATCGACCCGCCGCCGACCCCGGTGATCCTCTCCGTCAACGCCCGCGGCGCGGACGGCACGGACACCTCCTGGCTGTGGGACGTCGACTACACCCGTCTCGCCGGCCACCCGATCTTCGTGATCGGTGACCGCAGGCTGGACCTCGCGGTGCGGCTGGAAGTGGCGGGCCTGGACTTCCGGGTGTGCGCGTCGGTCGACGAGGCGGTGCAGAGCGCCCCGCCCGGCAGGATCGAACTGATCGCCAACTACACAGCCTTCCAGGACGTACGCCGTCGTGTGGGCAACTGACCGGTGGACGGACGGAGAGGACGTATGAGAATGAGTGACAGCAGCCTGCGTCTGGTGTGGGTCTACCCGGATCTGCTCAGCACCTACGGCGACCAGGGCAACGCCCTCGTGGTGGAACGCCGGGCCCGGCAGCGCGGTCTCGACGTGATGCGCATCGACGTACGCAGCGACCAGCCGGTGCCCACCTCCGGCGACATCTATCTGATCGGCGGCGGTGAGGACCGTCCGCAGCGGCTGGCGGCCGAGCGGCTGCGCCGCGACGGCGGCCTGAGCCGCGCTGCGTCGAACGGCGCGATCATCTTCTCGGTCTGCGCCGGCTACCAGATCCTCGGCCACGAGTTCATCAACGACCTCGGCGAGCGGGAGCCGGGCCTCGGTCTGATCGACGTGGTGTCCACCCGCGGTGAGGGTGAGCGCTGTGTCGGCGACGTACTGGCGGACATCGATCCGCAGTTGGGCCTGCCGCAGCTGACCGGCTTCGAGAACCACCAGGGCATCACGCATCTCGGCCCGACGGCGCGCCCGTTCGCCCGGACCGTGCTCGGCCGGGGCAACGGCACCGGCGACGGCACGGAGGGGGCGTACAACGACACCGTCTTCGGCACGTACATGCACGGTCCGGTGATGGCCCGCAACCCGCAGATCGCGGACCTGCTGCTGAAGCTGGCCCTCGATGTGAACGCCCTTCCGCCCACCGACGACCGTTGGTACGAGGCGCTGCGCGCGGAGCGGATCGCGGCCGCGACCCAGCCCGCCTGACGCTCCTTCCGCTCACCCGAGCACCCATCCTGCGGCCCCTTCGCTCAGTTGAGCGAGGGGGCCGTGGGCGCGGTCCCACCAGGCGGACGCCCGTTACTGACCTGCCCCCGAGCGCCGGTAGGGTGGCGGGGATCCAACCGGACGACGTGGTCCGGGAGTCGGCCCACGTTGTAAAGGTTTTCGGGCTATGCGCATTGGTGTGCTCACCTCCGGCGGCGACTGCCCCGGTCTGAACGCCGTCATCCGTTCCGTCGTGCACCGTGCCGTCGTCGACCACGGCGACGAGGTCATCGGCTTCCACGACGGCTGGAAGGGCCTCCTGGAGTGCGACTACCGCAAGCTCGACCTGGACGCGGTGGGCGGCATCCTGGCCCGTGGCGGCACGATTCTCGGCTCCTCCCGGGTCCAGCCCGCGCATCTGCGCGACGGCGTGGAGAGGGCCAAGGGGCATGTGGCCGATCTGGGCCTCGACGCGATCATCCCGATCGGCGGTGAGGGCACCCTCAAGGCGGCGCGCCTGCTGTCCGAAGGTGGTCTGCCGATCGTGGGCGTGCCCAAGACGATCGACAACGACATCTCCTCCACCGACGTCACCTTCGGCTTCGACACGGCCGTCGGCGTCGCCACGGAGGCGCTCGACCGCCTGAAGACCACCGCCGAGTCGCACCAGCGTGTCCTCATCGTCGAGGTCATGGGCCGGCACACCGGCTGGATCGCTCTGCACTCCGGCATGGCGGCCGGTGCGCACGCGATCGTGGTGCCGGAGCGCCCCTTCGACATCGAAGAGCTGACCAAGCGGGTCGGTGCGCGCTTCGAGGCGGGCAAGCGGTTCGCCATCGTGGTGGTCGCGGAGGGCGCGAAGCCCCGCGAGGGCTCGATGCCGTGGGACGAGGGCGGCAAGGACATCTACGGCCACCAGCGGTTCGCCGGGGTGGCCCGTCAGCTCTCCGTCGAGCTGGAGGAGCGGCTCGGCAAGGAGGCCCGTCCGGTGATCCTCGGCCACGTCCAGCGCGGCGGCACCCCCACCGCCTACGACCGCGTCCTCGCGACGAGGTTCGGCTGGCACGCGGTGGAGGCGGCGCACCGCGGCGAGTTCGGCATGATGACGGCGCTGCGCGGCACGGACATCACGATGGTGCCCCTGGCGGAGGCCACCGAGACCCTGAAGACGGTGCCCGTGGAGCGGTACGAAGAGGCCGAGACCGTCCTCTGACCCGCCCGGGAACCGCCCGGAGTCCCCACGGACCGCCCCCGGTCGCAGCCGCGACCGGGGGCGGTTCTACTCTGGTGCGAGCAAGCGGACATCCCGTACGAATCACCGGTACGGGTCAGGAAGCCCTCCGGGAGTGCACAGATGGATCACAGCGGGCACGGCACGACGATGGATCTGCCGCCGTTCACGCTGGGGCGGGGCCTCGAGTTCTCACCGGACGTGTTCTTCCTCGTCGGCTGCCTCCTCGCGCTCGGCCTGTACGGCTGGGGTGTCGCACGGCTGCGGCGGCGGGGCGACAGCTGGCCGGTGAGCCGGACGGTCTTGTTCACCGTCGGTGTGCTGAGCATCGCGCTGATGATGTGCACGAAGCTGAACGACTACGGCATGGTCATGTTCAGCGTGCACATGGTGCAGCACATGGTGATCAGCATGCTGTCGCCGATCGTCCTGCTGCTCGGCGCGCCGATCACGCTGGCGCTGCGGGCGCTGCCCGTCGCCGGCCGCGGCCGCAAGGGGCCGCGCGAGGTGCTGCTGATGCTGCTGCACAGCCGCTACATGCGGATCGTCACGCATCCGGTCTTCACGATCCCGCTCTTCATCGCCAGCCTGTACGGGCTGTACTTCACCCCGCTGTTCGACTTCCTGATGGGGTCGAGGACCGGGCACATCGCGATGATGGTCCACTTCCTCGCCGTCGGCCTGGTGTTCTTCTGGCCGATCATGGGCGTGGACCCGGGGCCGCACCGGCCCGGTTATGTGATGCGGATGCTGGAGCTCTTCGCCGGGATGCCCTTCCACGCCTTCTTCGGCATCGCGCTGATGATGGCGACGGAGCCGATGATCGGGGCGTACCGTGATCCGCCTACCTCGCTCGGCATCGACGCGCTCTCCGACCAGAACGCGGCGGGCGGGATCGCCTGGGCGTTCAGTGAGATCCCGTCCGTGGTGGTACTCCTCGCGCTGGTCTTCCAGTGGTACCGCTCCGACCAGCGGCTGGCCAAGCGCAGGGACCGGGCGGCGGACCGCGACGGGGACCAGGAGCTCGCGGCGTACAACGCCTATCTCGCCTCGCTCCAGGCACGCGGCAACTGAGGCGGGCAAGTCGTCACCGGCCGGTAGCGCAGTGCCCTCCTCAGGGGCGACGATTGTCCTCGACGGCCCCCGCCGTCGAAGGAGGGCACACATGTCCGGTTCGACGAAAACGATGGGAGTGCTGACCGTCGGGGCCCTGGTGGTCGTGACGGCGTACACGGCGGCTCTCGGCAGCAACGGCTGGCTCTGGTTCGCCTGGGTGGTGCTCGGGACGGTGACGATCGGAGTGGTGGCCTCGAAGGGCACCTGAGCCGGTCACCCCCGCCCTTCGCGGGCCGGGTCAGAAGCGGAAGACGGCCCCGGTCGCCACCGCGAGTTCGCAGGCGTTGGCGAAGGTCTTGTGCCAGGCGGTCGGTCTGCCGCGCCACGCGCCGGTCGCACTGACCGTCACCGGGTCGTACTGCTTGGTGCACGGGTGCCGCTCCCCCGACAGCCGGTCCAGGTCACCGCGTGCGGCGTCCAGCGCGGCGCACGCGGCCGCCGCCTCCGGATGGGGCCCGGCGGGCAGAGGGCTGCAGTGCAGCAGCACGCCGCGGATCCAGGTGTTCTCCGATCCCGACAGGGTCAGGAACAGCCCGCGCGCCGGCTTGGCGGCCGGGGCCGCGTCGGGGATCAACTCGGGCACCTCCGCGGCGGCGACAGTGCCGGACCGGTCGGGCACCGGGGAAGCGGACGACGCCGCGGCGGGAACGGCCGCGGCGGCGGTGAGTAGGGCGGCTGCGGCAAGGGCGGCGCTGCGGTACATCCGGGGCTCCTGGCGGGGAAGCCGGCTCTCTGCCGGCGCGGGCTGGGCGAGGACAGAGCACTCCGCGGACACGACAGCGGGCAACACGCCACGCCGCGCCCTGGCGCGTACGGGTGCCCGGGTTGCTCCGTACGGCGCCGCCGCACCCGGCGAGCACATGGTCGTACTTCTGTGCCGCCCCATCGGCCAAGCGCGCCACCGCTCCGGACCTTTCCCGATCACCATGACGGACGGCAGCCGCCACCACCGGATGATCCTTGTTTGTCCGGATACGGCACGGGCATTCGGCCACATGTCAGGTACGTACCGCGACGGACGACCGCCCAGGGACCGCAGGAGGATGTCATGGCCGAGCAGGACAGCCATCGCGTACACGCTGAGCACGACAGGGACAAGGCCGAGCGGCTGTTCCAGCAGGCCGGCCGCACCGACGACCCCGAGCAGTCGGAACGGCTCCGTTACCGGGCCGAGCGCCTGAGGGCGCGCAGTGAGGCGGAGCTGCGCCGGGAGCCCGGTGCCCCGTTCGACGACCCGGACGAGGAGGGCCCGCAGTGACCTGCGAGCCTTGCGGGCACCGACCTGGGCCTCCAGCCGACCGGCGGCAGCCGCGGCCGGCGGTCAGATGTGCCGGTTGGCGTAATGGCGCTCGATCAGCTCGATGTAGTCGGCGTCGTTCTCGTGCTTGCCGCTCTCGAAGTCGGGCGAGTCCTTGACCTCGGCCCTGGTGCACCCCAGTCGTACGGTTCCGCTCCCGGTGTCGATCTGCGAGACCAGCCCGGCGGGCACCAGGACCCGCTTGCCGAGGATCCACGGTCCGGTGTCGACGACGAGATAGGAGCGACCCACTTCCTCTGTGTGCTTGTCGACCTTGCCGATCGACCCGTCGGACGCCTCGACCGAGTATCCGACGAGCTGCGCCCCGGGCACGTACTGCGCGGTCTCGGGGTAGCCCCACATGTCGCCTGCCATCGTCGTCTCCTCCTCAGCGCGGGCTGGGCCCCGCACACCGCGCGGGTACCCGTACGCCCTCGCCTGACACTGCCGCCGCCAGGGACGAGGCCGTGCCGCATGCGTCGTCACCCCTTCCTGGACGAGACCATGTGGGCGAAGACGACCACGTTCTCCTTGTAGTCCTTGGCCTTCTTGTCGTACTCGCCTCCGCAGGTGATCAGCCGCAGCTGCGGGTCGGCAGTGTCCGCGTAGACCCGGTCGTCGGGGAAGTCGGACTTGCTGAAGCTTTCGACGTCGTCGACCGAGAAGGTGACGGTCGTACCGTCCTTCCGCACCACGTCCACCAGGTTTCCCGGTTCGAGCGAACTGAGGGCCAAGAAGACTCCGGGCCCGGTCTTCGTGTCGAGGTGCCCTGCGACGATCGCCGTTCCGGCCTCCCCCGGTGTCACCCCCTCACGGAACCAGCCGACGAGGTTGCTGTCGTCCGGCGGGGGCGCGTCGAGCTGACCGGACGCGCCGATGGACAGGGGCATGAACGGCGCGTTGACGGCGATCCGAAGGATCTTCAAGCGCGTCGGTTCGGAGCGCGGGAGCCCCGGCTTGGTACTGGCCGAGGCGCTGGGGGCGGCACTGGGACCGGCGCTGGGCCTCGCACCGGGGGCGGCGGACACGGAGATCAGCGGCGTCGCGGCGTGTTCGGCGTCCTCCGTCGTGCCGACGGAGTTGTAGATCAACACGATGCCGAGTG
This sequence comes from Streptomyces sp. Tu 2975, assembly GCF_009832925.1. Classification (GTDB taxonomy): domain Bacteria; phylum Actinomycetota; class Actinomycetes; order Streptomycetales; family Streptomycetaceae; genus Streptomyces. The sequence continues at coordinate 6,863,786 of NZ_CP047140.1, read as the reverse complement.
CGGCAGCGGCGAGGGGCCAGAGCAGGGAGCGGCGCCCGCGAGAACGCTTGGCAGCCGGCTCCTTCGGATCCTGTTGCAGGGCCATGAGGGCACACCTTTCACCGGGAGGAGGAGTGGCGACGTCATTACGGTCGGCCCGTTCGCGGCGCCCCACCACCCGGAGCAGCGGCATCCGGGCGATGCTGTGGCCCCGACGAGTGATCCGGGCGGAGTGTTCGCCCCTCGGCGCGACGGGCGGCGCTGCGGAGGAGGCTGACCGTCCGTCAGGACTTCGGCCGGTGCGGACGGTCACGGGGCGCGCCGGCCGAGGGTCTCGACCGCCGCGATCATCCGGTTCCAGAACGTCTCGGCGTCCAGGTCGACCGCGACGAGTGCATTGACGGGCCGGTCGAGGTACTTGTGCAGATCCACGACGGTCGCCCCCCGCGTGTACCGCCCGTGCAACTCGACGGCCACGTTGGCCTCGACGCACCGCACGATGTCCGGGTCGATGACCCGTGCCACCGCGACCGGATCGTGCAACGGAGGCGCGGCGAACCCCCACAGCCGGCGGTAGGCCGAACCGAAGTACGTCAACAACTCCACGCAGAGGCGGGCCAGTGGGGTGTCGAGGCGCTCCAGCCGGGCCAGCACCTCGGCCGTGGCGAGCGCCTGATGGGTGACGTCGAGGCCGCACATGGTCACCGGGACACCGCTGCTGAAGACGATGTCGGCGGCTTCGGGGTCGACATGGATGTTGAACTCGGCCGCCGGCGTGGTGTTCCCGAGCCCGATGGAGCCGCCCATCAGCACGATCTCCCGGATGTACCGGGCACTGTCCGGATGACGTGTCAGCAGCAGCGCCACATTGGTCAGCGGACCGGTCGGGACGAGGGTGACCGGCTCGGGATGCCTGGAGAGGACCTGGTGCATGAGGTCCACCGCGTGTTCCGGCACCGCCTCCATCGCCGGTTCCGGGAACCGCGGCCCGTCCAGCCCCGACTCGCCGTGGACGTCACCCGCGACCCTGAGCGGCTGGACGAGCGGCCGCGCGCACCCCGCCGCGACGGGCACGCCGGTGATCCCTGCCACGGTGCAAACGCGGCGGGCGTTGAGGGTCGTCTTCTCCAGAGTCTGGTTCCCCGCGACCGTGGTGATCGCCAGCAGTTCGACCGCCGGGTCTCCGGCGGCGAGCATGAGGGCCAGGGCGTCGTCATGTCCGGGATCGCAGTCGATGATGACGGGGACGGGCACGGGCACGGCTCCACCTTGCTGTCGAAAAGGCGGCCGCTGCCCCGACGGGGGCAGCGGCCGCACATGTCACCGCGAGCGGATCCGGTCAGGCAGCGGTGGCGCCGCCGGCCTTGCGGCGCCGCAGCATGAAGGCACCGGCGCCGAGGCCGCCCAGCAGGAGCAGGCTGCCCGCCGCCATGCCACTGCCGGAGGAGGCCAGGCCACCGCCGCCGGTGTGCACACCGCCGCTGGGCTTCTCACCCTTCCAGCTGTCGGACTTCTCGTGGTCACCCTTCTCGGACTTGTCCTTGTCCTCGTCCTTGTCCTTGTCCCACTCGTCGTTGGTCAGGGTCGCCAGGGCGCCACCACCGGTGTGCACACCACCGTGCGGCTTGTCGCCCTTGTCGTAGTCCTTGCCGTAGTCCTTGTCCTTGTCCTCGTCCTTCTTGTCCTTGTCCTCGTCCTTCTTGTCCTCGTCCTTCTTGTCCTCGTCCTTGTCCTTGTCCTTGTCCCACTCGTCGTTGGTGAGGGTCGCCAGGGCGCCACCACCGGTGTGCACACCACCGTGCGGCTTGTCGCCCTTGTCGTAGTCCTTGCCGTAGTCCTTGTCCTTGTCCTCGTCCTTCTTGTCCTTGTCCTCGTCCTTCTTGTCCTCGTCCTTGTCCTTGTCCCAGTCGTCGCTGCCGACCGAGGCGAGGGCGCCACCACCGGTGTGCACACCACCGTGCGGCTTGTCGCCCTTGTCGTAGTCCTTGCCGTAGTCCTTGTCCTTGTCCTCGTCCTTCTTGTCCTTGTCCTCGTCCTTCTTGTCCTCGTCCTTGTCCTTGTCCCAGTCGTCGCTGCCGACCGAGGCGAGGGCGCCACCACCGGTGTGCACACCACCGTGCGGCTTGTCGCCCTTGTCGTAGTCCTTGCCGTAGTCCTTGTCCTCGTCCTTCTTGTCCTTGTCCTCGTCCTTGTCGGACTTCCAGTTGTGCTCGCTGCTGTACGACGAGTCGTCCTTGTCCGAGTCGGCGAAGGCCAGGGCGTAGGCGCCGGGCGCAGCGATGGCGAGAGCGGCCGTGGCTGTGGCCGAGGCAATGAGAATGCGGGCAGAGCGCATTGCGAGGTCCTTTCGTCGCGGCTGCGTCAGCTGACAGTCCGTCGGCTCGTCGGTCCACAGCGGCGACATGCACAACCGTCAACGCGATGCGCCGTCCTCACCACTCGGGTTGGTGCTTGCGTGGAAAGGTGTCCCTCATTCGGTTCTATGGCGGGCCGGCCGCGCGGACGCCGGGCGGCGTGCAGCGTCCGTATCGCGGGTGCGGCGGAGGAGGCCTGCGCACAGCCGGCCGGAACGGCTTCGGAGAGGTCTGCGGCCCGGTCGGCAGCCGTCCGCCGCTTCCTCTCGAGGAGGCATACTCGCTGATCAGGGGGTACTCGGCGGTGAGGAGGTGACTGCGATGCCCGAGCCAGGGAGCAAGAAGTACGACAAGCGGCGTGCCCGTCTGAGGAAGGACGCCGAGAGTCAGGGCGTCTCCGACCAGAAGGCCAACGAGGACGCCAACGCCACTCTTCAGCAGGATCCGGAGTACCGGTCCCGCGGTCCGCGCACCGAGCGGGGGCAGGGCCCCAAGGGCGAACGCCACGAGCGGTGACGGCGTGCGCGGCCCTTCCACCGTGCGGCGGAGCGGGCGGAGCCGGCCGGTACCGCCCGGGCAGGCTCTGCCCGCGTCCGGCCGCCCTGTCGGGCGGTCGGACAGGGCCACGTCCGCGTTTGTCACCTCGCGACATCGGCCACCCGCCGACCAGGAAGAGCCGAGGAGGATGTCATGGCAGTGTCCGACCAGGTCAGCACGGAACTGTGGGACGAGTTCCACACAGTGGTCAACATGACCTCTCGCGAACTCCAGGAGTGGCTGAGCGTCGAATCAGCGGCGGAGGAGACCGAAGAACTCCCGGATCAGGCCGGCCCGCCCACGGGCCGTAAGGTCCTCGAGATCCTCGGCAAGCGCCGTACCGACCTCACCGCGGACGATGCACGCGTCATGCAGCGGGTCTGTGACGTCGTCCGTTCGCAGCGCAATGCCGAGATGGACCCGAAGGCGGGTGACGCCAACTGGCGGCACAGCCTGATGAACATCGGCCACGATCCGCTCAAGCCCGCGTAAGTGGTGGCTGCGGACGCAAGGGCGCCATGTCCGTGTGGGCGGCGGACATCCGGGAACCCGCCACGAAGCACGGACCTGGCCGGGCAGCGGCGGACGGGCGGCCGGCCCGCGTGGCCATCCGCGGTGCGTGGGCGGCCGGTATCAGCGCCGTCACATGCTGTTACGGCGGGTCGAGCGGCGACGGGTACCGGAGAGACAACGCCCGCACGGAACCGAGAATCCGACGATCCGCAGGAGCCTCTGATGACCGACGAGAAGAAGTCCGACGCTCAGTCACCACGGCACGACGCGCTGCCCCTCCCCGACTACGACCACCTTCCGACGGAGGCTCTTCAGCAGCGCATCCGCACACTCGTGCGGGAAGACCTCCAGCAGGTGCTGGCCTACGAGGAGGCTCACGCGAACCGGCTGCCCATCGTCCGGGCGATGCAGGCCCGGCTGCAGGAACTGGACGCCGGCGCCGCGCCGTCGGGCGGCGCTCCGGGCGGCCTCGCACCGGAGCAGGCACCGGGGGCGGCCGGCGGTTCGGCGGTCTCCCCGCAGACCGCGGGGCCGCCTGTGAACCCGCCGTCGCACGGCACTCCGCAGAACCCGGCGCAGCCCCGCTGAGCCGTGAGTCCGACACCGCAGGAGCCCTCGTCCGGCCGGACGAGGGCTCCTGCGGTGTCGGACTGCGTCGCCGCGTGGGCGGCTCGGCGTCAGCCGGAGCGGGCGCGACGGGTGCTCGACCGGTTCGCCTTCTGGACCGCCTCGAGCAGCTCGGACTTCGTCATGTGGGAGCGGCCGCCGATGTCGAGCCGCTTGGCGAGGTCGTACAGGTGCTGCTTCGTTGCCTGCTCGTCGACGCCTTCGGCGCTTGGGGCCGGCTGTTGCCTGGGCGTGGCGGCCCGTGGGTCCGAGGGGCCCTTGCGCCCCTTCTCCTTGCGTTCCCAGTGGTCGGCGACCTTCTCGTACTTGTGCTTCAGGGCGCTGAACGCGACACGGTGCGCCCGCTCGCCTTCGCCGTACTGCTCGACCGCTGAATCGTGTGCCTTGATCCAGGTGCGCTGAGCGTCCTCGGGAGAGCGTTCCAACGTGGACGGAAGCTCTTCGCGTCCTGGCATGGCCATCACCTCCTGGGTAGCGTGTACGACGCGTTCCCACCCCTCACGGGGCGAAACGGCCCACGCCCGCGCGGCAGGGGCCACTACGTGCCGGGGCGGCGCAAGTACGCGCCGGTGGACGGCACTTCGGCGCGACAGGGAGCCGGCCCGTGGCTCCCTGCCAGGACGCGGCGTCAGTGGAGGTCGCTGTCGAGCCACTGAAGCACCTCGGGCGTCACAGGGTCGGAGATGTCCGCGAACCCTTCGTGCTTCTCCAGGTACTTCTTGACGTACGGGCAGACAGGCACGATGCGCTTGTTCGCGGCGCGGACGTCCTCCAGGGCGTCGTGCACGAGCCGGGCGGCCAGGCCCTGTCCGGAGAGCGCTTCGTCGATCTTGGTGTGATAGAAGACCCGCTGGTCGCCGCGGTCGCGGTAGGCCGTGAACCCGGCGATCCCGGCGTCGACCTGGATCTCGTAGCGGTGCTCCGCCGGAAGACCGCGGACGGTGGGCGCGGCGGTCCGGTCCCTCATGGCGTTTCCATTTGCCTGCGGGGCGGGGTTCTTACGTGGGGAGATGATCGCGTTGGGCAGTGCGGGTGCCGGGAGGCGGTGGCCGCCGTAGCCCTCGACCCGGCCGAAGCGGTCCGACTCGTTCTGCCACTCCTCGCGGGCACGGACGATGTCGTCGTGGGTGCGGCCGATGAAGTTCCACCACATGACGATCTCCTCGGGGAACGGCGGCCCGCCCAACAGCATCAGCCGTGCTGTGCCGGGTGCCTCGTTCATGAGGGTGAGCGTGCTCCGGCCGGGGCCGGCGTAGCCGAGCTCGGTGGGCCGCAGAGTCGTCCCCTCCATGCGGACGTCACCGGTGTCGACGAGAACGCCGTGCTCGAAGTCCGGGTCGACGGCGAGGGTCACGGTGGCGCCCGGGGCCAGGGAGACTTCGGCCCCGAGCAGGGGTGTGAAGGTGCGCACCGGGGACGTGACGCCGGCGAGCGACCCCAGGAAGACGCGGGCCTCGCCGCCGTCGAGCGGAACGGTGTCCGGTACGTGGTGCTGGAAGTCCCGCTCGGCGTCCCGGTGCCGCTCGGGCAGCGCCACCCAGAGCTGGACACCGTGCAACCGCGTGGTCCCTGGCGTCGACACCTCCGAGTGGCTGATCCCGTATCCACCGGTCATGAGGTTCAGCTCGCCCGGCCGCACGAACGCGTGGCTGCCCAAACTGTCGCGGTGTTCGATCTCACCGGTGAAGAGCCAGCTCACCGTCTGGAGACCGGTGTGCGGGTGGGGGGCGACGTCCATGCCGCCGGTCTCGGCGACGTCGTCGGGGCCGTAATGGTCGGCGAAGCACCAGGCACCGATGAGCGTGCGGGCCCGCTGGGGCAGGGTGCGCCGTACCGTCATCGCGCGTGGGCCGCCGAGCGGGACGCTCCGCGCGGTGAGGACTTCGACGTCAGGTCGCGACGCGCCGTCCGCCCGGGCTCCGCAGGCCAACTCGGCAGGGCGCACTTCCGTATTGCTCACCGCGGGTCCTCCCTCATGAGAAAGTTTCTTTTTCAACATTGATCATGATAGGACGGGCTGCGAGGGATCGCGCGACCAAGGAGTGCCCGTGGCAGTTACGTCAGCGACGGAGACCGACGGACGGATCTTCATCGACAGACAGAGCCGGGACGCCTACCGCGCGCTGACAGCCACGGCCTGGCGCGACACCGCACTGTTCAGCCCCCGGGAGCGGGCGGCGCTCGCCCTGGCGGAGGCCACGACCCGTCCGGCGGACATCGGCGCGCAGGACGCGGCGTACGCCGAGGCGCGGGCCGCGCTGTCGGACGACGAGATCTCCGCCGCGATCTGGGTGGCGATCACCATGAACGCGTTCAACCGAGTCTCCGTGATGAGCAAGCACCCGGTGCACCGCGATCCGGCGTCATCGCCTCGGGAGTGACGCCGGTCAGGGTGGCGGACCCGACCCGCCGGGCCGGTCGGCGAACACACCCTTCAGCATGCCGGTCGCCTGCCCCACCTCGATGAGGTAGCCGTCAGGATCACGCAGGTAGCAGCGCAGCTCTGCCTTGCGGTCGAGGGGGTGGGTGAGGAAGCGGGCGCCCTTGGCCAGGGCGTCGGCGTAGAAGGAGGCGATGTCCGCGACGCGGACGTTCAGGAAGGCGGACACCGTCCCGCCCTCCTCCGGCGGCACCAGAGTGATACCGGGTTTGTCGGGGGTGGGGCCGCCTCCCGGGTTCATGATGATCCAGCTGTTGGCCACCTTCACGATCGCCGGATTCTCCTCCAGCACGATGTCGCCGCCGAAGATCTCGGCGTAGAAACGCCGCGAGAGCGCGACGTCGCGCACGGTCAGGAAGTGCGTGAGGAGGAGACCCTGCTCGGGCGCGGGGAGATCACCAGGGGTTGCCATCGCTCGGCTCCTTCCTGGACCGGCCCACCGGGCCCGCACCCGGCAGCGCCCGGCCCGGAAGGGGCGGGTACCCCGATCCGGCCGTGCCAGGCAGCGCCCGGAGCGCGGTCCGGCCGGTCCCGGTCGCCGCGGGACCGGGCGGGCCACCTGGGCCCCGTCCGACCGGAAGCGATGCATGTCCGTTCTGAGATGCGGCGTATCGGGCTACGATCGATCGCCGGAGAACACAGGCCGAGCCTCCGTCAGCCGCCCTGCGATCTGACGCCCCATTACGTGAGGGAGCAAGGAGTCAGCATGAGTCCGATCAGACCCGATCACGGTCGACCTCGCCCGCAGTGCGACTGAGGCCGCGAGTGCGGCCTGCGAGCCGGCAGAACACGGCCTCAGGGCCGATCCGGGGAGAGTTGGGAGAGACGCCGTGTTCTATTACGTGCTGAAGTACGTGCTCATCGGGCCACTGCTGCGGTTGCTCTTCCGGCCACGGATCGAAGGGCTGGAGCACATCCCCGCCGAAGGCGCGGCGATCGTCGCGGGCAATCACCTGTCGTTCTCCGACCACTTTCTGATGCCTGCGATCATCAAGCGGCGCATCACCTTCCTCGCCAAGGCGGAGTACTTCACGGGTCCCGGCCTCAAGGGCCGGCTGACCGCCGCGTTCTTCCACAGCGCCGGGCAGATCCCGGTCGACCGGTCCGGCAAGGAAGCCGGGCAGGCCGCCATCCGGGAAGGGCTCGGGGTGCTGAACAAGGGCGAGTTGCTGGGCATCTACCCCGAGGGCACGCGCTCGCACGACGGCCGGCTCTACAAGGGCAAGGTCGGTGTCGCCGTCATGGCGCTCAAGGCCGGGGTACCTGTGGTGCCTTGCGCGATGGTGGGGACGTTCGAGATCCAGCCGCCGGGACAGGTGATCCCGAAGCTCAAGCAGGTCACGGTCCGGTTCGGCGAAGCGCTGGACTTCTCGCGGTACGCCGGCATGGAGAACGAGAAGGCGGCGATCCGCGCGGTCACCGACGAGATCATGTACGCGATCCTCGAGCTCTCCGGACAGGAGTACGTCGACCGCTACGCCGCCGAGGTCAAGGCCGAACAGCAGGAGCAGCAGCAGGACGGCGGCAAGCCGAAAAGACTTCCCCGGCGCCGCGCGTGAGCCTGCCTGCGGACGGCGGCTGCGCCACGGCTGCGCATCGCGGATCTGCGCTCCGCTAATTTTGCGGCCGCCACGCCGCCCTACGCCTAGCGTGCCTGTCATGAGCAGAGGAAACGCGTTCGTGCTGGGCGCTTCAGGACAGATGGGACGAGCGGCGGTGGCCGCCTTGGTCGCGGACGGATGGGAGGTCCGGGCGGCCTCCAGGGGCGGTGTCGTGGACGAGGCCTGGCCCGACACGGTGCGGACGGTGCGGGTGGACCGGGAGGACGACGCGGCCCTCACCGAGGCCGTCGGAGAGGGCTGTGACGTTCTCGTCGACATGGTCGCCTTCGGCCGGGGGCACGCCCGTCAGCTGAGGTCGCTTTCGGACCGGATCGGGTCGGCCGTCGTCATCTCGAGCGGCGCGGTCTACCAGGACGACCGTGGGCGCAGCTTCGACACCCAGGGCCGGCCCGACGGCTTTCCCCGCTACCCGGTGCCGATCCCGGAGCCCTGGACCACCGTGGCCGCCGGGGATTCGACGTACGGCACCCGGAAGGTGGCGCTGGAGCAGGAGCTGCTGGCCGCCGGCGACGAGCTGCCCGTGACGCTGCTGCGGGCGGGCGCCGTCCACGGGCCGCACTGCCGCACCCCGCGTGAGCTGTACTTCGTCAAGCGGGCCCTGGACGGCCGACAGGTGCGAGTGCTGGCGCACGGCGGCCTCAGCAGGTTCCATCCCGTCCATGTGTCCAACGTGGCGGAACTGGTCCGGCTGTCGGCCCGCCGGCCCGGCTCGCGGGTGCTGAACGCGGGTGACCCGGACGCGCCCACCGTGGCCGAGATCGGCGACGCCATCGACGCGGTGCTCGGCCGGCGGACCGAGACCGTCCTGATCGACGGACCGCCGCCGTCGCCGTCGGTGGGCGAGACCCCGTGGTCCGGTGCGCATCCGGTCGTGTACGACATGAGCGCCGCGGAGGACGAGTTGGGCTACCGCGCGGTGACCGGCTACGCGCAGTCCCTGCCGGCGACCGTGGAGTGGCTCGCGGCGCGCCTGCACGGCACGGAGTGGACCGAGGCGTTCCCCAAGATGGCCGCGAACTACGGGAAGGACGCCTTGTTCGACTACGCGGCGGAGGACGCCTGGTTGGCGGAGCACCGGCCCGGCTGACCGGGACACTTCAGGGGGCGCCTGCGTCACGGGCTGCCGAGCAGGTGTTCCAGAGCGCCGTCGAGCACGCGCCGCAGGGCGAGGGCGTCCACCGCGAGCGCGGTGACCAGTGCGCCGGGTCCGGCGAGCGGGGTGAGCACCGCGGTGGGGCCCAGGGACACCGTCTCCGGCGGCTTGTCCTCGTACGCCGGGTCGACGACGAGGAGTTGGCCGACCGCCCGGTGGCCGGCGAGCACGGCGGGCCCGTCCCAGCCGCCCGGAGCGCCGGGGCCGTAGGAGAACCCGGTGTCCAGCAGGGGGCCGCCGGCGCGGTGGACGGTGAGCCGGGTGATGAGGGTGCCCGGCTGCTCGCCGTACCGGCCGAGGATCTGTTCCTCCCGCAGCACCAGCCGTGCTGTGGCGGCGAGCCGGACGCGGGTGTGCATACGCAGGTCGCTCCCGTGTGCGGAGATCAACTGCTGCGGTGTCCGATGCAGTTCGGCGTCCTCTGCGACCTCCAGCGTGGTGTCGTACCGGGCATGCCGCCTGTCGGCGCCGGGCAGGGCGATGGTCGCGGCGGCCGAGTCGACGGTGAGGCGGGCGCCCTCGTGCACCTCGGCCTCGACGGCGAGCCGGTCACCGCCGAGGGGTGCGCTCATGGCGCCGACGAGGGTCACCCGCAGTCGTGGTCCGGTGGAGCGGGTGCGGCGCAGCGCCAGCGGCCCGTCGCTCGTGAGGACCGGCAGACCCGTGCGGTCGGCGACGATCCGGGCCGTCGCGTGGACGCTCATCCGGGGCTCATCCGGTCCACGCGGCGAGCTGCGCGCGCACCCAGTCGGCGACCGGCGCGACGCCGTCTCGTTCACGCAGCGAGGTGAAGACGACGGGGAGTTCGCCGCGTTGCTCCTCGGCGTCACGCGCCATACGGCCCAGGTCGGAGCCGACGTACGGGGCGAGGTCGGTCTTGTTGACGACGAGGAGGTCGGCCGTGGTCACGCCGGGGCCGCCCTTGCGCGGGATGTCGTCGCCGCCGGCGACGTCGATGACGAAGACCTGCGCGTCGACGAGCCCTTTGGAGAACGTGGCGGTGAGGTTGTCGCCGCCCGATTCGACGAGGATCAGATCGAGGGGGCCGACGCTGTCCTCGAGGTCCTCCACGGCCTCCAGGTTGGCGGAGATGTCGTCGCGGATCGCCGTGTGCGGGCAGGCTCCGGTCTCCACGGCCTGGATGCGCTCCGGCGGCAGCACCGCGTTGCGGAGCAGGAACTCGGCGTCCTCACGGGTGTAGATGTCGTTGGTGACGACCGCGATGGACAGGTGGCCGCGGAGGGCTGCGCACAGGGCGGCGACCGTGGCGGTCTTCCCGGAGCCGACGGGCCCGCCGAGGCCGATCCTCAGTGCCCGGCGGCTGCCGTCGGGGCGGGCGGCGTCCGCGCCGACGGCGGCCGGCGACTCGTGCTGGTGGCCGATGTGCATGGCTGCGGCTCCTTGGTACGTACGGAAGTCCGGAAGGCGGGGTGGGTCAGGAGGCGAAGAGACGGACGGGCCAGGCCGCGTGCTGCTCCGCCCAGATGTCGAGCAGCGGTGCCGAGGCGGCGGGCAGGTCGCCGACGCCCCGGCGGGCCAGGCCGGCGGCGCGGGCGGCGACCTCGTCCATCTCGGGGGCCAGACGGGCGAGGACGGCGGTCGCACGGAACGGGTCGAGGGACAGCAGCCGTACGGCGGCGGTGGCGGCGCCGCCGACCGCCTCGTAGGCCGCGCAGTGCGCGGCGTCCCCGGGGCCGAGGCCCGCCGCGCGGGCGGCGGTACCGAGCACCACCGGCTGGTGCGCCCCGCGCGGGAACGCCGAGGCCAGCGCGTCGAGTCCGGGAGCCGGCCATGTTGCCCGCGCGGCGCGCATCAGCTGGCGGCCGAGCTTGCGTGAGGTGGCGCGCAGGGCGGGCGACGGCGTGCGGGCGTCCGCCGCCGCGTCGAGGGCGGCGGGGTCATGGCCGAGCGCCGCCGCGGCGGCGAGCCCCGCGGCGGCGAGCCCTGTGGTGTGCAGCCGCCCCCGGCAGAAGGCGGCGAGGTCGTCGGCGTCACGGACGCGTCCCGCCTTCACCGCCGCCTCGACCCCGCCGGAGTGCGCGTGCCCTCCTGCGGGGAACCGCCCGTCACAGAGCACGAGCAACGCGGCACGGACGGCGGCAGGCGCCTCCCGACGAGCATCGGCGTCCGCTTGGTGGCAGGCGCCGTTGGCGGGTTCCTCTGGACGGATGCCGAGGGCCGGCACGTCGTGGCCGATGTCCGTATCGGTGTCGAAGGGGCGCATCAGAAGAGGAAGTACCGCTGTGCCATGGGAAGCTCCGCAGCCGGTGCCGGCTCGACCGCTTCCCCGTCGATCGTCACCGTGAAGGTGTCGGCGTCGACCTCCACCCGCGTCAGGGCGTCGTTCTCGCGCATGTCCGCCTTCGTCACCCGCCGGGTGCTCTTGATCGGCACGAACGTCTTGGCCAGACCGAGTCGTTCGGGCAGGTCGTCCTCGATCGCCGCCTGTGCGACGAAGTTGAACGAGCCCCTGGCCGCCGCGCGCCCGATCGCTCCGAACATCGGCCGTGGCATCACCGGTTGCGGCGTCGGGATCGAGGCGTTCGCGTCTCCCATCTGCGCGTACGCGATCTGGCCGCCCTTGATCACCAGCTGTGGCTTGACCCCGAAGAAGGCCGGGTCCCACAGCACGAGGTCGGCCAGTTTGCCGGTCTCGACCGAGCCGATCTCTCCGTCGAGGCCCTGTGCGACCGCCGGGTTGATCGTGTATTTGGCGACATAGCGACGCGCCCGGTGGTTGTCCGCGCGGCCGTCGCCGGGGAGCGCGCCCCGACGCTTCTTCATGACGTGCGCGGTCTGCCACGTGCGCATCACCACTTCCCCGATGCGACCCATCGCCTGCGAATCGGAGGAGATGATCGAGATCGCTCCGAGGTCGTGCAGGATGTCCTCCGCCGCGATGGTGGACGGCCTGATCCGGGATTCGGCGAAGGCCAGATCCTCCGGAACGGCGGGGTTCAGATGGTGGCAGACCATCAGCATGTCGAGGTGCTCGTCGATGGTGTTGACGGTGTGCGGCCGGGTCGGGTTGGTCGAGCTGGGCAGCACATGGGGCTCGGAGACGACGGTGATGATGTCCGGCGCGTGCCCGCCGCCCGCGCCCTCCGTGTGGTACGCGTGGACTGTGCGGCCCGCGATGGCGGCGAGGGTGTCCCCGACGAACCCGGCCTCGTTCAACGTGTCGGTGTGAAGGGCGAGTTGGACACCGGTCTCGTCGCAGACGCGCAGGCACGCGTCGATGACCGACGGTGTGGCGCCCCAGTCCTCGTGGATCTTGAATCCGAGCGCGCCGCTGCGCAGTTGGGAGTACATGGCCTCGCGGGAGACGGTGTTGCCCTTGCCGAGCAGGCCGATGTTGACCGGGAACGCTTCCAGCGCCTCGAACATCCGGCCGAGGTGCCAGGGGCCGGGTGTGACCGTGGTGGCCTTGGTCCCTTCCGCCGGCCCGGTGCCGCCGCCGACGAGGGTGGTCACGCCGGTGGCGAGCGCCTGTTCGACGACGGTCGGGGAGATGAAGTGGACATGCGCGTCGACGGCTCCGGCGGTGACGATCTTCCCGTTGCCTGCGATGATCTCCGTCTCGGGACCGATGACGAGGTCGGGGTGGACGCCGTCCATGGTGTCGGGGTTGCCGGCCTTGCCGATGCCGGTGATCCGGCCGTCCCTGATCCCGATGTCGGCCTTGACGACGCCCCAGTGGTCGAGGACGACCGCTCCGGTGACCACGGTGTCGGGCGCGCCCTCGGCGCGTGTCGTACGGGCCTGGCCCATGGACTCGCGGATGACCTTGCCGCCGCCGAACACCGCCTCGTCACCGGCACGGCCGGGGCCGCCGCAGCGGTCGTCCTCGATCTCGACGAGCAGGTCGGTGTCGGCGAGCCGGACACGGTCGCCGGTGGTGGGGCCGAACAGGTCGGCGTAGACGGCACGGTGGAGTTCAGCCATCGAGAGGTCCTCCGGTCTCCCCGCGCAGCCCGGCGACGATCCGGCGGCCGGTGATCGGCACGAGTTCGACGTCGACCGGGATCCCGGGCTCGAAGCGCACTGCGGTGCCGGCGGCGACGTCGAGCCGCTTGCCACGGGCGGCGGCGCGGTCGAACCGAAGGCCGGGGTTGGCCTCGGCGAAGTGGTAGTGGGAGCCGACCTGGACCGGGCGGTCCGCGGCGTTGACGACGGTGAGGCGACTGACCTCACGGCCCTGGTTGAGGAGGATCGGGCCGTCGCCGTGGAGGATCTCTCCGGGAATCATGCCGCCGCCCCTCAGACGATCGGGTCGTGGACGGTGACGAGCTTGGTCCCGTCGGGGAAGGTGGCCTCCACCTGGACGTCGTGGATCATCTCGGGGATGCCGTCCATGACGTCGTCACGGGTGAGCACCTTGCGCCCGGACGCCATGAGTTCCGCGACGCTGCGGCCGTCGCGGGCGCCTTCGAGGATGTGCGAGGTGATGAGGGCGACCGACTCGGGGTGGTTGAGCTTGACCCCGCGCGCCCTGCGCTTCTCCGCCACGTCGGCGGCCACATGGATGAGAAGCCGTTCCTGCTCGTGCGGGGAGAGTTGCACGCGTCCACCTCACTGTCGTCCGGCCCGGTAACTCCCTGGGCGTGAGGACCGTAACGCGCTGCGACACCCTGTTGACCTGTCCGCGGGCATCTCACGACCAGAGGTTGAACGTTAGGGCGCGGATTTTTCCGGCGCGTTAACTGATCTTGGGATCTCGCATGGACATCAGAGCCCGCAGGCCCTCCTCGAGGATTTCGACCCGCACGTCGCCGAACAGCGCCTGCTGCGCGATGAACCCCTGGGCGGTGGCGATGAGGGTCCGCGCCACATGGTCGGCGTCGACGTCCGCCTCCATCTGTCCGTTCGCCCGGTAGGCGTGCACGAGCCCGGCCCACGCCTCACGCATGCCGTTGTAACCGGTGGCGAGGATCGCGGCGAGGCGCTCGTCGTGCAGGGTCTCGGTCCACGTCCGGACGACCAGCCGGGCGAAGGCCTGACGGTCGCCGCCGGGCACCTCCGCGACGAGCATGCGGCGCAGGACCCGCCCGAGGAGCACATCGGGTGTGGGCGGTGGTGTGGTCGCCGCGGCCTCCTGGAAGGCGGCGCGGATACTGCTGAACGCCTCGTCGGTGATGGCCGCGATCAACTCGTCCTTCCCGCGGAAGTAGCGGTACACCGCGCCGGCCGACAGGCCGCACTCGCGCAGGAGGTCATGCGGGCGCGATCGAGGACCGGGTCGTATACGGAGCCGTCGTCGTGGGACCGCAAGGCAGGAGACTGCTGACCGCTTCCGGAGCCGGCCCTGTCGTCACCCAGCTCCTCAAGGAAGCCGTCACCGCCCAGGCCCCCGCCGGCACCCAGGTGCAGGTGACGGACGTGGCCCCGCTCCCCTCCCGCGACCCCCGAGGCACCGCGCCGGCGGCGAGCGCCCTGCCATTGGCCCTCGCGGGAGTCGCCGCTGGAGCGCTGGTGACGATGGCCGGGCTGCGCGGGACGCGGGCCGCCGCCACACTTCTCCGGCGCCGCTTCCGCGCCGGAGCTGCTGCCGGAGCCGGTGGGGGCGATCGGTCAGTGGCTGCCGCCGGGCGCCGGGGCGACGCTGCTGCGCTCGGTCGCCTACTTCGACGGGCGCGGCGCCGCGGCACCGCTGCTGACGCTGTCGGAGTGGGCGGCGCTGGGCCTGGTGGCCGTGTTCGTGGGCGGCAGGCGCCGCGCCCCGGCTCTTGCGGAAACGGAGCGGCCCGTCCCCGTACCGGTCGCCTGACCGGCCGACTGACCGGTCGCCGGACCGGCCGCGTGTCCCTGCTTCGGCGGACGGGGGCGCGCGGCCTTCGCATGTCCGGACAGGGCGGAGCGGCCGTCGGGCGCGCCACCGTGCCAGGGGCCGGACCGGTCTCCGGGCGCACGGAATCGGGCCGTCCCTTGTGACGGAACGGCGTCCTGGCGCCTGGGCCGGGCCGGCCGCTAAGGGCGGCGCCTGGGAGGCCGGTGCTCGGCCGCCAGTCCGAAGCGGCCACGGTCGGGGGAGACGGAGGACGTCGTCCCGAAGGAGGACACGGAGCTGATGATCTGCTCCTCCGCCGCCTCCGGCGCCTCCGCCTCCTGCTCCAGCCGCTCCAGGTCCGCGGCGGAGACCAGCGCGACGAGCGGCTTCCCGTGCCGGGTCACCACCACTCGCTCGCCGCCGTAGACGACACGGTTGATCAGATCGGCGAGCTCGGCGCGAGCTTGCGTCACCGGAATTTCGTAGGCCATGCTCCCATTCTAACGGCTTGTACATCCTGTACGTTCTTTACATGGCCCTGGAGGCATCTCCACGGCCGTGACGACGAGAGGTGTGCCATGAACCGTCCGTCCGCCCGCTACGTCCTGCCTGAGCTCACGGAGCGCACGTCCTTCGGGACGCGAACGCTCGACCCGTACTCGAAGCTGATGTCCGAGCGGATCGTCTTCCTGGGGACCGCCGTCGACGACACGGCGGCGAACGACGTCATCGCGCAGTTCCTGCACCTCGAGTACGAGGCTCCCGACCAGGACATCTGCCTGTACATCAACTCCCCCGGCGGATCACTGAGCGCCATGTCCGCCATCTACGACACGATGCAGGTCGTCATGTGCGACGTGGCGACCACCTGCCTCGGCCAGGCCGCCTCCACGGCGGTCGCCCTGCTCGCCGCGGGCACTCCCGGCAAGCGGATGGCACTGCCCGGCGCACGGATCGTGATGCAGCAGCCCGCCTACGAGGAGCCGTTGCGCGGGCAGCCGTCCGATCTGGAGATCCATGCCGCCGAGTTGCTGCGGCTGCGCGAGCAACTCGCGTCGATGCTGGTGCGCCACACCGGCAACGACCAGGACCGCATCGCGGCCGACCTGGAGCGGGACAAGATCTTCGACGCCACCGCGGCGAAGGAGTACGGCCTCATCGACCATGTCGTCACGAGCCGCAAGCTCTCGGCCGTGCCACCCGCGGCGAGGTGAGCCCGGGATGCTGCCGCCCGAACTGCCGCCACTGCCGGCACTGACCCGCGCCGAGGCCGACTTCGTCGACGCCTACCTCGAAGTCGTCGACCTGCTCGGCAGCATCAACCCCGCCCGCACCACCCACACCTACGGAGCCCTGCGCGCCGCGCAGGCGCTCGTCGGGCGGGCCGCCGCGCTCAAGGACGCCCTGACGCTCATGCACATCCGGGGCGAGACCGAGGTGTACACGCACACCCTGACGGAGGCACTGCGCGTCCTGGACGGTGAGCGCAGGACCGATCGACTGACCATGCCGCCCGTTTCCACGAGTTGACGGACGTTCCGGTGCCGCCCGCCGACACGGCGCGGCGGCGCGGGTACCCCGTTCGGTGGAGCTTTCCCCAAGTTGTCGCACTACCTCGGACTTGCGTCGGCCGGACCACCGATCTGGCGCAATCGGGCGCTTCAACTGCTGGTACGAGACGGCTCAGGAGCGAGGGAGAAGGGGCCCGACAGGCCCGCCCACCCGAAAGGTCCAGTCGTGATCAGCTTCACAAAAGCCGTTTCAACTCGGAAATCGGACATCGGTGGGTAACGATCCGTGGGACGACAAGCCCCCGCCACCTCGACGGGGCGGTCCGGGCGGACGCTGAATCCTGCCGCCGCACCGGACGTCTGGTCGACGGAATTGCTTCGGCAGGAGTGGAGGACCCAGCAGTTCGGCGTGACCGGCGATCCCGGCCGCGCCTTGGGGTGAAGCCGCAGCGGCGGCCGGGCGTCTTCGCCGTCCGAACCCGACAGGTCACCCTTCACAGGCGGCTGACGAAGGGTTGCGCATGACTGCGCAGATGCACCTCCCCCTCCTGTTCTCACGGGCGGGCGCCGTATCGGCACTCACGATCGCCGCCGTCGGCGGCACACTCCTGGCCCCCGGCAGCGCTGCTGAAGCGCATGCGATCAGCAGCCACGCGAGCAAGGCGCTCAAGGTGGCCGCGTCGAAGAAGGGCTCGCCGTACCGGTACGGCGCCACGGGCCCGTCCCGCTTCGACTGTTCAGGGCTGACGCTCTATTCGTACAAGAAAGCGGGCAAGAAGCTGCCCCGGACCGCCCAGCAGCAGTACAACCGGACCCGCCACATCTCCGCCTCGCATAGGCAACGCGGTGACCTGGTGTTCTTCCATGCCGGCGGTGTCGTCTACCACGTGGGGATCTACGCCGGGCGCGGGAAGATCTGGCACTCGCCCAAGACGGGAGACGTGGTCCGGCTGGTCAAGATCTGGACGAAGAGCGTCAAGTACGGCCGCGTGCGCTGACGCGCCACCAGGTCCTGCGGTGCCTGGGTGGTGTCAGCGCGCCGCCGACCGGATCAGCAGGCCGCGCCGAACGTGGTCAGCGCGCCTCCGGAGTCGCCTTCGACGGCGCGGGCGGTCCGCGGCCGGCGCAGCAACCGCCGAGCCGGGCGACCAGCAGCGCCGCCTCCGGGAACCAGAGCAGTGCCAGCAGCACGACCGTACATCCGCCGCGCGGGGTGTGGAGCGCGCCCTGGCGAGCGCCGGCGCCACACCCGCGGTGGTCTGCGAGTCGCCGGGCAACGCACTGGTGTGCGCACTCGTCAGCGCGGGACCGGGGGTGGCCGTCGTGCCGGAGATGGTCGCCGCGATGGCGTCCACGCCGTTGCGGACACGTCGGCTGGCACCCTGCGGCGTTCCGCAGGACGATCTCGGTGGCGTACCGGGGCGAGGAGTCGGGTCCGGCCGTGCGGTCGCTGCGGGCGCTGATGCGTGGCGCATTCGCCAGGGCGGGCAGCCGGGCCGGATCGGTCGGCGAAGCAGGGAGGCTGTGAGCCGGGGACGCCGTGAAGGACTTGACGAGCCGGGAACTCAGGTGACGGGCGGGCGGGCCGGTCAGCTCTGCACGGGAACGGACCACGGCAGCGCGATCCAGACGGTCTTTCCGCCCTCCTCCGTGGGCGTGACGGACAGCCGGCCGCCGTACTCCGCGGTGAGCGTGCGGATGATGACCATGCCGCGCCCGTTGTCCTGCCGGACGGCGGCGGGCAGCCGCTGGGGCCAGCGCGGATGGCTGTCGGTGACGCCGATGCACAACTGCTCGTCGCGCTCGAGGCGCAGATCCACCGTGAACGTCGGGGACTGGCCGAAGGTGTGCTGGACGGAGTTGGTGGCGAGCTCGGAGACGATCAGTTTGACGGTGTCGACGGTCTCGGCGTCCTGCTCCAGCCCCCATTCGCACAGGACGTCCGTGACATATCTCCGGGCGGCGGATACCGACGCCGGATCGCTCGGCAGAGTGGCGGATGCTTCTTGGTGGTCTGCCATGGCGGCGCTGTCCCTTTCCCACCGCGGCCGGGCTCCGACTCGTAGCGGATGAAAAGCGGGAACGGCCACGGATTACGCTTCTGCGTCAGACTGCCACTTATCGCCCGTCAGGGGCGCCGATCCACCGAGATACGTACATTTCTGTCGCTCGATGCGGTGAACTCTGCGACGGCAGACCGTATTTAGGGCATCCGTCGGGCACTCCGGCGGCGCCCTGCGGCTCAACTGCCCGGGGCGGTCCCGATGATCGTGGCGAGCGCCGTGCCGATCTGCCGGTCCGTGAGATCCGCCCTGGCCGTCAGCCGGATCCTCGAGATCCCGTCGGGTACGGACGGGGGCCGGAAGCAGCCGACGACGAGTCCGGCGGCCCGGCAGTCCGCCGCCCAGCGCAGCGCCGCGTCGGGGGACGGGGCCTGCACGGAGACGACCGCCGCGTCCGGGCGTGCCGAGGCCAGTCCGGCGTCGGTCAGCCCGCGGTGCAGCGTCGCCGCGACCTCGCGCACCCGCCCGGCGAGCCCGGGTTCGCCGCGCAGCACCCGCAGGCTCGCGAGTGCCGCTCCGGCCGCCGCCGGGGCCAGGCCGGTGTCGAAGATGAAGGTGCGCGCGGTGTTGACCAGGTGGTCGATGACGCGGGCGGGTCCGAGGACCGCACCGCCCTGGCTGCCGAGCGACTTGGAGAGCGTCAGTGTGGCGACGGTCCCGTCCTCGCCCGCGAGCCCGGCGGCGTCCAGGGCCCCGCGACCGCCGTCGCCGAGGACGCCGAGCCCGTGCGCGTCGTCGACGAGGAGCCCGGCACCGTGCTCACGGCAGACGTCGGCGATGTCCCGCAGGGGAGCGGCGTCGCCGTCGACGGAGAAGACCGAGTCGGTGACCACGAGGGCGCGCCGGCCCGGGTGGGCCTCGAGCGTCTTGCGTACGGCCTCGACGTCGGTGTGCGGGACGACCGCCGTCTCCGCACGGGAGAGCCGGCAGCCGTCGACGATGGAGGCGTGGTTGCCCGCGTCGGAGACGACGAGGGCGTCACGGCCGCTGAGCGCGGTGACCGCGGCGAGGTTGGCCGCGTAGCCCGAGGACAGGACGAGGGCCGCCTCGAAGCCGCAGAAGTCGGCGAGTTCCCGCTCCAGTTCGGCGTGCAGTTCGGTGCTGCCGGTGACGAGCCGGGAACCGGTGGCCCCGGCGCCCCACCGGCGGGCGGCCCGCGCGGCGCCTTCGGTGACCTCGGCGCGGCGGGTGAGGCCGAGATAGTCGTTGCTCGCCAGATCGAGGAGCGCACTGTCGGCGGGGCGCGGCCGGAGGGTGCGGACCAGACCCGCCCGCTCGCGGCGGCGCGACTCCTCGTCGATCCAGTCGAACGGATTCCTCGGCATGGCGGTCCGGTCCTTTTTGTAGGCAGCGGACAGACCCTAGCCGGGCGGGCCCGGGTATCGGGTGTGGCCATGCACACACCTCGAAACGCGGGTGTTGTGGGCTTCCTCCTTGGCCGGGACGTGTGCGGTAGGCCAGGATCGGCGCCATGGACCTGCTGAACACACTGGTGGAGAAGGGGCTGCGGCGCGAGCTGCCGACCCGCGAAGAAGCGCTCGCCGTACTGGCGACCTCCGACGACGATGTGCTCGATGTGGTGGCCGCTGCCGGCAAGGTGCGCCGTCAGTGGTTCGGGCGGCGGGTGAAGCTCAACTATCTGGTCAATCTGAAGTCCGGCCTGTGCCCGGAGGACTGCTCGTACTGCTCCCAGCGGCTCGGGTCGAAGGCGGAGATCCTCAAGTACACGTGGCTGAAGCCCGAGGAGGCCTCGGAGGCCGCGGCGGCCGGTGTGGCCGGCGGCGCCAAGCGCGTCTGCCTGGTCGCGAGCGGGCGAGGACCGACGGACCGCGACGTCGACCGGGTCTCGAAGACCATCGAGGCGATCAAGGAGCAGAACGAGGGCGTCGAGGTGTGCGCGTGCCTCGGGCTGCTCTCCGACGGCCAGGCCGAGCGGCTGCGCGACGCGGGCGCCGACGCGTACAACCACAACCTGAACACGTCCGAGGGGACGTACGGGGACATCACCACGACGCACACCTACGCGGACCGCGTCGACACGGTCAACAAGGCGCACGCCGCCGGACTGTCGGCCTGCTCCGGCCTGATCGCCGGCATGGGTGAGAGCGACGAGGACCTGGTGGACGTCGTCTTCGCGCTGCGGGAACTCGACCCCGACTCGGTACCGGTGAACTTTCTGATCCCCTTCGAGGGGACGCCGCTCGCCAAGGAGTGGCACCTCACCCCGCAGCGGTGTCTGCGCATCCTCGCGATGACCCGATTCGTATGCCCGGACGTCGAGGTGCGACTGGCCGGCGGGCGCGAGGTGCATCTTCGTTCGATGCAGCCGCTCGCCCTGCACCTGGTCAACTCGATCTTCCTCGGCGACTACCTCACCAGTGAGGGTCAGGCGGGCAAGACCGACCTCGAGATGATCGCGGACGCCGGTTTCGAGGTGGAGGGCTCGGACACCACGACGCTGCCCGAGCACCGTGCGGCCGGCGGCGGCTGCGGCTCCGTGTGCGGCGACGGCGACTCGGGAGGGTGCGCCTCGGAGGCGGCAGCGGCGGAGACGACCGCGGCCCCGTCGGGTGAGGCGTCCGCGGCGCGTACGGATCTGGTGGCGGTGCGCCGCCGGGGAGCCGGGACGGACCTCGCGCCCAATGCCTGAGTTCGGCCCCGAGGAGCTCCGCGCGCTGGACCGGGCGCACGTCTGGCACCCGTACGGCCCGATGCCGGGCCGCAGCGACCCGCTCGTCGTCGAATCCGCCTCGGGCGTACGGCTGCGGCTCGCCGAAGAGGTGCACGGGCGGCGTGAGTTGGTCGACGGCATGTCCTCGTGGTGGTCCGCCGTCCACGGGTACAACCACCCGGTGCTGAACGAGGCGGCGACCGCGCAACTGGGCCGGATGAGCCATGTGATGTTCGGCGGGCTCACCCATGAGCCCGCCGTGCGGCTCGCGGCCCGGCTGGTGGAGATCACCCCGGAGCCGCTGCGGCACGTCTTCCTCTGCGACTCGGGCTCCGTGTCCGTGGAGGTCGCGGTGAAGATGTGCCTCCAGCACTGGCGTTCGCTGGGCCGGCCCGCCAAGCAGCGGCTGCTGACCTGGCGCGGCGGCTACCACGGTGACACCTGGCAGCCGATGTCGGTGTGCGACCCCGAGGGCGGGATGCACGAGCTGTGGCAGGGAGTGCTGCCCCGTCAGCTCTTCGCCGAGGCGCCTCCCGCCGACTACGAGGAGTCGTACGCGCAGGGCCTGCGGGAGCTGATCGCCCGGCACGCGGACGAGTTGGCGGCGGTGATCGTCGAGCCGGTCGTGCAGGGCGCGGGCGGCATGCGCTTCCACTCCCCCGAGTATCTGCGGGTGCTGCGACAGGCCTGCGACGAGTACGGCGTGCTGCTGGTGTTCGACGAGATCGCGACCGGGTTCGGGCGTACGGGCACGCTGTTCGCGGCCGGGCACGCGGACGTCGCCCCGGACGTGATGTGTCTGGGCAAGGCGCTGACCGGCGGCTATCTGACGATGGCCGCCACGCTGTGCACCTCGAAGGTGGCCGAGGGCATCTCGCGGGGCGAGGTCCCGGTGCTCGCCCACGGCCCCACGTTCATGGGCAACCCGCTGGCCTCCGCCGTCGCCTGCGCCTCGATCGACCTGCTGCTCGGGCAGGACTGGCAGCGGGAGGTCCGACGCCTGGAGACGGGTCTGCGCGACGGTCTCGCGGAGGCCGCGGACCTGCCCGGGGTGAAGGACGTCCGGGTGCTCGGCGGCATCGGCGTCGTACAGCTGGACCACGACGTCGACATGGCCGCCGCCACGGCGGCGGCCGTCCGGGAAGGGGTCTGGCTGCGGCCCTTCCGCGACCTCGTCTACACGATGCCGCCGTACGTGACGGACGACGAGGACCTCGCCGGCGTGTGCCGCGCGGTGCGCGCGGCGGCAGCGGCGGGCTGAGGCCGCCCCGGCCCGGCAGGGTCGCAGCGGACATCGGAACGAACGAAGGACACACAAGCACATGGCAGTGATCGTGGTGACCGGCACCGGCACCGAGATCGGCAAGACCGTCGTCACGGCGGCGGTCGCCGCGGCGGCTCTGGCCCGGGGGCTGTCCGTGGCCGTCCTCAAACCCGCGCAGACGGGGCTGGCGGCGGGCGAGGACGGCGACGTCGAGGTCGTGCGGCGACTCGCGGGCGACGTGACCTGCGCCGAACTCGCCCGCTTCCCCGAGCCGTTGGCGCCGGCCACCGCCGCCCGGCGGGCGGGGCTGGCACCCGTGCGGCCCAAGGACGTGGCGGAGGCCGCCGAGAAGCTGGCGGCGGAGCACGACCTGGTGCTGGTGGAGGGCGCGGGCGGCCTGCTCGTACGCCTCGACGACGACGGGGCCACGCTGGCGGACGCGGCCGCCGAGCTGGGCGCGCCCGTGCTCGTGGTCACCCCGGCCGGCCTGGGCACGCTGAACATGACGGCGCTCACGGCGGAGGCTCTGCGCGCACGCTGCCTGGAGCAGTTGGGCGTGGTGGTCGGGAGCTGGCCGAAGGTGCCCGACCTGGCGGCGCGCTGCAATCTGGCTGACCTTCCGGAGGCCGCGGGCGCACCGCTTCTCGGGGCCGTACCGGAGGGCGCCGGCGCGCTCGCTCCCGCCGACTTCCGGGCGCGGGCGGCGACCTGGCTGACGCCGCGCCTCGGCGGCCGGTGGGATGCGGGGGCGTTCACCGCCGCCGTAGGCTGACGCGCATGCGCGCGAAGATCGATGAGCTCGTCCTCGACTGCCACGACCCCGCCCGGCTGGTGCGCTTCTGGGCCGCGCTCCTCGGCGGCGATCCGGTGGACCGCTCCGCCGACTGGTCGTACATCGATCCGCCGGAGTTCGTGCGCGTCGCCTTCCAGCGGGTGCCGGAGGGAAAGGCGGTCAAGAACCGCCTTCACCTGGACCTGGACGCCGGTGACATCGACGCAGCCGGGGACGAGGCGGTCCGGCTGGGGGCGGAGCGGGTCGGGGCGATCGTGACCGACGACCACGGCCGCTTCCTCGTCATGCGTGACCCGGAGGGCAACGAATTCTGCTTCGTGGCGGGCACGGACGGCTGAGCAACGGACAGCGGGGGAGAATGAAGAAGACCGGCCCGTCTCCGAAGGAGGCCCCTATGGTCCCGCTTCAGCGCGGTACGAACGTCCCGCGGGACGCCGTCCACCACCCTCTCTTCGCCCGCTTCTACGCGAAGATGAGCGTGACGGCCGACCTGAAGGCCGGCATCGCCGCCCACCGGGCGGAGCTGCTGCGAGGGCTGTCCGGCAGGGTGATCGAGATCGGCGCGGGCAACGGTCTGAACTTCTCGCACTATCCGGCCACCGTCTCCGAAGTGGTGGCCATCGAACCGGAGCGCTCGCTGCGGAAACTGGCCACCGAGGCCGCCCTGCGCGCCGAGGTCCCGGTGGACGTGGCGCCCGGCGCGGCCGAGGCCCTGCCGGTCAAGAGCGAGGGTTTCGACGCGGCGGTCGCGTCGCTGGTGCTGTGCACCGTACGGGACCTGCCGAGGGCGCTGGCGGAGATCAGGCGGGTCCTGCGGCCCGGCGGCGAGCTGCGGTTCTTCGAGCACGGGCGGGCGGAGGGCCGCGGTCTGGCGACCACCCAGCGGGTACTGGACCGCACGGTGTGGCCGCTGTTGTTCGGCGGGTGCCACACGGCGCGGGACACGATCGCCGCGATCGAGGAGGCGGGCTTCGAGCTGGGGCCCTACCGGCGGTTCCGGGTGCCGGACCACGGACCGCAGCTGCCGACGTCGCCGTGCGTGCTGGGTGTCGCCCGCCGCCCGGTCACGGACGGGTAGCCGCCACCGGAACGGCGCCTCGGGCTCGCGCCGGGCTCACCCGGTCACGCCGCCCGGTCAGGGCCGGGGGCCCGCCCCGGGTCCGGGAGTCAGGGAGCGGCACCGCTCACTCGCTCCAGCTCCGCAGTTCCTCCGCGATGCGCCCGATGTCCGCGCTGCCGTCCTTCACCAGGCGGGCAAGGTCGCGTACCTGCTCGGGCGAGGTGACGACCTTCAGCCCGCAGGCGACGAGATAGCCGTAGGCGACGGCCGAGGCGAACATGGCGTTGGAACGCTCCAGCGCCGGAACGTGCAGCAGCAGTTGCAGCAACGCGGCGGCACGGGAGGCCGGGTCGCTGTAGACGGGGACGCCGAATATCTCCGCCTCATGACGGCTGACGGCGGCGACGAGCGCGCCCCAGTCGGTGACCTGCGGGTCGCCGGGCATCTTGTGCTCGGCGACCATGAGCAGCCAGGCGAGGTCGATCCGCAGGCTCAACGCTTGTCGCCGAACTCCTCGGCGAAGACCGATTCGTACTGCTTCATGAAGTCGGCCGCCGCGTCGACGAAGGTGCGTCCCGCTTCGCCGGCGTCCTGTTTGACGAGCTCCTCGATGTAGCGGTTCACGCTCACGCCGCGTTGCATCGCCCGCTGCCGGGCGGTCTCCGCGGTGGACTCGTCCACGCGTACGTTCAACTGTGTCTTCGCCACACCTTGAAGCTAGCGCGAAGTCGCTAGCAGTGGCAAGGGCGGCCCGGCCGCGTCGGTGGAAGCGCCGCGCCGCGGAGAACCACCGGCCCCGTCAGGACCAGAAGCCACCGGACCGTCGTGGACAGGCCGGCGCCGCGAACGGACGGCGGGCACCCCTCGCCGTCTCACAGCGCGGAAAGAGGGTGGCGGGGCCGGTCGTGGGCGTGCTTGGCTCGCGGCCATGACGGACCTGCGCATACGTAACGCCGCTCCCGACGAGGCCGAGGCCGTTCTGGCCTTCTGGAAAGAGGCCGCGGAGGGCACCAGCATCACGGACGACGTGGACGGCGTCACGCGGCTCATCGACAGGGATCCCGAGGCCCTCATCCTCGCCGAGTCGGACGGCGTCCTCGTGGGCTCCGTGATCGCCGGCTACGACGGCTGGCGCTGCTCCCTGTACCGGCTGGCCGTGCTGCCCTCCCACCGCCGGCGCGGTATCTCGACGGCCCTGCTCGACGCGGCGGAGAAGCGGTTCGCCGCGGTGGGCGGCCGCCGCGGGGACGCGATGGTCCTCGAGGCCAACGAACAGGCGCACCGGGCGTGGACGTCCGCCGGGTACGTACGCGAGGACCACTGGCGCCGCTGGGTCAAACCGTTCGCCTGACCTCCACCGCCCGCCCCGGCCCCTTTGCCCCTCCTTTACCATGGGTGCACTGTCCACTTCCCGTACGAAAGGTGTGAGCGTCCGCCCATGGGCGAGCCTCCTAGTAGCCGACATCGCGCAAACCTTCTCCCCCTGCCGGATCATGGGATGGAGGTGAACCGATGACCGAGGTGCTTCTGCTCGCCGTGGCGGTACTGCTCTCCGTCGCGTGCGGAGCCTTCGTCGCGGCCGAGTTCTCGCTCACGACGGTCGAGCGCAGCGATCTCGAACGAGCAGCGGAGCGCGGTGAGCGAGGCGCGGCCGGCGCGCTCAAGGCCGTGCGCAGCCTCACGTTCCAGCTCTCCGGCGCCCAGCTCGGTATCACCGTCACCAACCTGGTCGTCGGCATGCTCGCCGAGCCGTCGATCGCCGCGCTCATCCGCGGACCGGTCGAGGACCTCGGCCTCTCCCCTTCCGTGGCGTCGTCCGCCGCACTGGTCATCGGCACGGCCCTGTCGACCGTTGTCCTGATGGTCGTCGGCGAGCTCGTCCCGAAGAACTGGGCCATCTCCTCCCCCCTCGCCGTCGCCAAGGTGGTCGCCACGCCGCAGCGGGTCTTCACCGCCGCCTTCCGGCCCCTGATCTCCCATCTCAACAACACCGCCAACCGCATGGTGATGCGGCTGGGCATGGAGCCGACGGAGGAGCTCGCCTCGGCCCGCAGCCCCAAGGAGCTCATCGCGCTGGCCCGCCACTCGGCCAAGGAGGGCGCGCTCGAGGCGGACACCGCCGAGCTGTTCGTCCGCACCCTCGGCCTCGGCGAACTCACCGCGGAGAACGTGATGACCCCCCGGGTCCAGGTCACGGCCCTCGAGGTGCAGGCCACGGCCGAGGACGTCGCCAACGCGACCCGGGCCACCGGTCTGTCCCGCTTCCCCGTCTACCGGGGCAACCTCGACACCGTCGTCGGCATCGCCCACATCAAGGACGTCCTGGCCGTGCCCGCGGAGCACCGCCGCCGGCTGCGCGTCTCCGAACTGCTGCGGGAACCGGTCCTCGTGCCCGAGTCGCTGACCGTCGACCGGCTGCTCGACCGGCTCCAGGGCAGATCCACCATGGCCGTCGTCATCGACGAGTACGGCGGCACGGCCGGTGTCGTGACGATGGAGGACATCGTGGAGGAGGTCGTCGGCGAGGTCCGCGACGAGCACGACCCGCACGAGACGCCCGACCTGGCGCCTGCGGGCGAGGACGCCGACGGACGGCTCCTGTGGTCCGCCGACGGCGCCGCGCGCACCGACCAGCTGGCGGCCATCGGCCTCCGGGTTCCCGACGGTCCGTACGAGACGCTCGCCGGAGTGGTCGCCACCGAGCTGGGACGCATCCCGGCCGAAGGAGATCGCATCGACATGGACGGTTGGCGGCTCGACGTCGTCGACGCCTCCGGACGGCGGGCGGCGCGCGTGCTGATGCACGCGCCGCCGACGGCCGCGGAAACGGCCGACGAGATCCAGGAGGCGGGACGATGATCGCGATCCAGCTCTTCATCGGCTTCCTGACCCTGGTCGTGAACGCCTTCTTCGTCGGCGCGGAGTTCGCGCTGATCTCCGTGCGCCGCAGTCAGATCGAACCGGAGGCACAGGCGGGCAACCGCCGGGCCCGCAGCGTCCTGTGGGGTCTCCAGCACGTCTCGGACCTCATGGCCGCCGCCCAACTGGGCATCACGCTGTGCACGCTGGTCCTCGGCATCGTCGCCGAGCCGGCCATCGCGCACCTGCTGGAGCCGGTCTTCGACGCGGTGGGCGTGCCGCACGGTGCGGTCCATCCGATCTCGTTCGTCATCGCCCTGTCGCTCGCGACGTACCTCCACATGCTGCTCGGCGAGATGGTGCCGAAGAACATCGCCCTGGCGGAACCGGTGCGCAGCGCGCTGTGGCTCGGCCCGCCGCTGGTGACGTTCGCGCGTGCCCTGCGGCCGGTGATCTTCATGGTCAACGCCTTCGCCAACGGCTTGCTGAAGCTGTTGCGGGTCGAGACGAAGAACGAGGTCACCGCCACGTTCTCCGACGACGAACTGGCGAACCTGGTGCAGGACGCCGGCGAGGCCGGCCTGCTCGACGACCGTTCCGCGGAACGACTGCGGGACGCGCTCGAACTCGGCCGCCGGCCCGTACGCGACGTGGTGATGCCGATCGAGCGCGTGGTGTACGCCCAGGCCGGTACGACGCCCGAACAGCTGGAGCGGCTCTCCGCGGAGTCGGGCTTCTCCCGCTTCCCGGTCGTGGACACGGGACGGCGCATCCTCGGCTACCTCCATGTGAAGGACGCCCTGGACGCGGCGCCCAGGAACGTGGCGTTCCCCGTGTCGGCGATGCGGCCGATCGCCCGCGTCCGGGCGACGACCCCGCTCGACGACGTCCTCACGGCGATGCGCCGGAGCCGTACGCACCTGGCGGCCGTCCTCGACGAGGACGGCCGGCCGGAGGGCCTGGTCACGATGGAGGACATCCTGCGGGAGCTGGTGGGCAGGCCGGGGTGACGGGCGGGGCGGTCACGCCGAGCGGTCGCGCCTGCGGCCGGCCGTTCCCCACCCCGCCCCTTTCGCTGTATCGATGTGAGGCTCCGCCGCGTGGGGGCTCCGCCCGGACCCGTTCACCGTGCTCCGCGCGGTGTTTCGGGGGCATCTCCTCCTAGGGCCCGGCGGCGTGGGGGCGGCACCCCCACCGCACCCCCGCACCTCGAACGCCGGCGGGGCCGGAGTTGCCCGGTGACGCCGGAGCCGTCGGCGAGGCTGATTTCGCGCAGCGAAAGCTCCGCCGCCAGGGCACGGGCTGGTTGCCGCGCAGCGGCATTTCCAGCCCGGCCGGCGTTCGGGGCCACCGCTCGCGCGAAGCGCGATACGGGGTCCGGGGCCTGCCCCGGTTTCGGGAAGGGGCGGGTAGGCGACAAGCCCGCGCAGCGACTACATCGACGTGGAGCCCAGCCACGCGTCCAGCACCGCGCGCCCACCCCGGACCGTGAACCGGTCCTCGTCCGGCCGGCGGCGGCCGTAGAGGAGGAGCAGGAGGTCGGCCACGTCTGCGGTCACCGTGACGTCGGCCGCTTCCGCGGTCGCGGTCCACGAGAAGCCCCCAGCGCCGAAGGTGATCGTCCAGGCCGCGCCGGTGTCCCGGGCGAACAACTGGACCGAGCCGCCGGCCAACGGCGCCAGCCGCTCGATCATCCACGTGTAGCAGGGTAGGTTCTCGAGGAACTCCGCGATGCCGTCCGCCGCCGTGCCCGGCTCGACGCGGGGTTCCTGCCCGAGGGCCAGTTGCGCGTCGGCACAGTGGATCACCGCCTCGGAGAGAAGCCGCCGCGGATAGAAGGCGACCCGCTGGTCCACGCCGTAGGACCACATCGGCAGGTCCGGGTCCACCGTGCGCAGGGTGCGCAGGGAGGACTCGGCGCCGCGGGCCATCCACTGCGGGTACGCCGACGGCTCGTCCGGCAGATCGAGGGGCACTTCACGCGCCCGGACGCGCTCGGTGGCCCGGGTGCGTACGACATGCTCCGCCCAGCGGTGCGTCGTGCCGTGGTGCTCGACCAGATCGGCCAAGGTCCATCCGGGGCAGGTGGGCACGGGTGTCGCCAGGTCGGCGTCCCGTACCGCCGCGGTGAACTCGGCCACGACGTGCGCGATGGACTCGCAGTACCCCTCGTGCTGGTCGTCGTCGAGGCCGAAGCTGTCCGGCACCCGGAGCAGGCCGTCGCGCCAGGCGCCTTCCGGGTGGCGTCCGGCCGCCGCGCGGACGCGTTCCGCGAGCTCTCGGCGGTCCGCGGGAGGAAGCCTGTCCAGCAGGAACGCGGTGGATTCGAGCCACTTCACCGCGGTGTCCGGGTCGAGCACGTCGTCGTCGCAGGTGTCGATCAGGGTCACCACTTCGGCCAGCGCTTCGGCCAGCGCGTTGAGCAGCGCGTCACTCACGAAAGCTCCCCTCCGGGTACGGAACCGACGGACCCTACCGCACGGTAGGATCGCTGCGCCATGGAGATCAGTGCCAACTACACCAGCTATGTCGCGGTCGGCGACTCGTTCACGGAGGGCATGTCGGACGTGCTCCCCGACGGCTCCTACCGCGGCTGGGCGGACGTCCTCGCGGGCCGGCTGGCCGCCCGCACCCCCGGCTTCCGCTACGCGAATCTCGCGGTGCGCGGCAAGCTGATCGGACAGATCGTCGCCGAGCAGGTCGACGTCGCCGCCTCGATGAACGCCGATGTGATCACCCTCGTCGGCGGGCTCAACGACACCCTCCGGCCCAAGTGCGACATGGTGCGGGTGCGCGATCTCCTCGAGGAGGCGGTCGAGAAGCTCGCGCCGTCGTGCAGGCAGCTGGTGCTGATGCGCAGCCCCGGCCGTCAGGGCCCGGTGATGGAGCGGTTCCGTCCGCGGATGGAGGAGCTGTTCGCCCATGTCGACTCGCTCGCCGCACGGCACGGCGCGCTCGTTGTCGATCTCTACGGCTCCGCCGCTCTCGGCGATCAGCGGATGTGGGACGCGGACCGGCTGCACCTGACGGCCGAGGGGCACCGCCGGGTCGCGGAGGCGGTCTGGCAGACGCTCGGCCTGGAGGCCGAGGACGACTGGCAGACACCGCTGCCGCCGGCGCTCAGGTCGAGCTGGGCGACGCGACGGGTCGCCGACGCGCAGTTCGCCCGCCGGCACCTGGGGCCATGGATCGGACGGCGGCTGACCGGGCGGTCCTCCGGCGACGGCAGGCCCGCGAAGCGGCCCGACCTGCTGCCTTACGAGCCCTACCGGCCGCCGTCGGCCGGCGCCTGACGCCCTCGTAGCGAGCTACAACCACGGGCGGGGCGCTGAGCTGCGCAAACCCACAGTAGAATCTGCACACGTGACTGCTGTGTCTGCGAAGCCTCGCATCCCCAATGTCCTTGCCGGCCGCTACGCCTCCGCGCAGCTCGCCGTGCTCTGGTCCCCCGAGCAGAAGGTGAAGCTGGAGCGTCAGCTCTGGCTGGCCGTGCTGCGCGCGCAGAAGGACCTCGGGATCGAGGTACCGGACGCCGCGCTGGCCGACTACGAGCGGGTGCTCGACCAGGTCGACCTGGCGTCGATCGCCGAGCGCGAGAAGGTGACCCGCCACGACGTGAAGGCCCGGATCGAGGAGTTCAACGCCCTCGCCGGCCACGAGCACGTCCACAAGGGCATGACATCCCGCGACCTCACGGAGAACGTCGAGCAGCTGCAGGTCCGGCTGTCGCTGGAGCTGATGCGTGACCGTACGGTCGCGGTGCTCGCGCGGCTGGGCAAGCTGTCCGGCGAGTACGCGGAGCTGGTCATGGCCGGCCGCTCCCACAATGTCGCCGCCCAGGCCACCACGCTCGGCAAGCGGTTCGCGACGGCCGCCGACGAACTGCTCGTCGCCTACGGGCGTCTCGAGGACCTGCTGGGCCGCTACCCGCTGCGCGGCATCAAGGGCCCCGTCGGCACCGCGCAGGACATGCTCGACCTGCTGGGCGGCGACGCCGCGAAGCTGGCCGAGCTGGAGCAGCGCATCGCCGCCCACCTGGGCTTCGGCCACGCCTTCACCTCGGTGGGCCAGGTCTACCCCCGTTCGCTGGACTACGACGTCGTGTCCGCCCTGGTCCAGCTGGCGGCAGCGCCTTCGTCGGTGGCCAAGACGATCCGCCTGATGGCCGGCCACGAGCTGGTCACCGAGGGCTTCAAGCCGGGCCAGGTCGGCTCGTCCGCGATGCCGCACAAGATGAACACCCGCTCGTGCGAGCGCGTCAACGGCCTGATGGTCATCCTGCGGGGCTACGCCTCGATGACCGGCGAGCTCGCCGGCGACCAGTGGAACGAGGGCGACGTGTCCTGCTCCGTGGTCCGCAGGGTGGCGCTGCCCGACGCGTTCTTCGCGCTCGACGGGCTGCTGGAGACGTTCCTGACGGTGCTCGACGAGTTCGGCGCGTTCCCGGCGGTCGTCGCCCGTGAGCTGGACCGCTACCTGCCGTTCCTCGCCACCACGAAGGTCCTCATGGGTGCGGTGCGTGCCGGTGTCGGCCGCGAGGTGGCGCACGAGGCGATCAAGGAGAACGCGGTCGCGTCCGCGCTCGCCATGCGGGAGCAGGGTGCGGAGCGCAACGAGCTGCTGGACAAGCTCGCCGCCGACGAGCGGATCCCGCTGGACCGTGCACAGCTGGACGAACTGATGGCGGACAAGCTGTCGTTCACCGGTGCCGCCGGCGACCAGGTGACCGCCGTGGTCTCCAGGATCGAGGAGATCGCCAAGCAGCACCCGGAGGCCGCCGCCTACACCCCGGGCGCGATCCTCTGACCCGCCCCACCCCGGCAGAGCTGGAGGCCGCCCGCGACCGCGTCGTCGAGGACGTGGTCGCGGACGGCCTGTCCGTGCTGTTCTGCGGCATCAACCCGGGGCTGATGTCCGGTGCGACCGGACACCACTTCGCCCGTCCCGGCAACCGGTTCTGGCCGGTGCTGCACCTGTCGGGGTTCACCCCGCGCCGGCTGCTGCCGTCGGAGCAGCGTGAGCTCCTCACGTACGGGCTGGGCATCACCAACGTGGTGGCACGCACGACGGCACGGGCCGACGAGGTGTCCGACGAGGAGTTCCGCGAGGGCGGCCGGCTGCTGGCCGCGAAGGTGGAGCGGCTGGAGCCGCGGTGGCTGGCCGTGGTGGGCGTGACCGCGTACCGCACGGCGTTCGGACAGCGGGCCGCCCGGATCGGGCCGCAGGAACGGACGATCGGCGGCGCGCAGGTGTGGGTGCTGCCCAATCCCAGCGGGCTCAATGCCCATTGGACGGCGCAGACGATGGCCGAGGAGTTCGCCCGGCTGCGGGAGGCCGCCGGCCGGCCCTGAGAGCCGTCGTCGCACCGGGAGACACAGACCGGTGCCGCAGCCGGTCACCGGGACGGCAGGTCCCGGATACCGCTGTCCGCACCCGCCGCGACCATAGGCACGGGGGCACGGCACCGCCCTGCGATCGCCACTTTTACGCCATGCCGCCCGAGAGTGGCGCAATCACACGTTGCCGCTCCGTTTCCCGAGGCGCAGCCTGGAGTTGTGGGAGCGCTCCCACGATGCCGCGGGAGCGCCCACAATCGCCGGAACCCCAAGAATCCGGCATTCCCCCACGGAAAGAAGGCGATCATGGATTGTCATGACCACTACATACGGCGCGGTTTGACTCTCGCCCTGACGACCCTCGTCGCGGCGCTGCTCAGCCTGATCCCCTGGAGCGGCACCGCGGTGGCCCACGGGTCGGTCGTCGACCCGGCATCGCGCAACTACGGCTGCTGGCTGCGCTGGGGCAGCGACTTCCAGAACCCGGCCATGGCACAGGAGGACCCCATGTGCTGGCAGGCCTGGCAGGCCGACCCGAACGCGATGTGGAACTGGAACGGCCTCTACCGCAACGGCTCCGGCGGCAACTTCCAGGCGGTCGTCCCGGACGGGCAGCTGTGCAGCGGCGGCCGGACCGAGAGCGGTCGCTACAACTCGCTGGACACCGTGGGCGCGTGGAAGACCACGGACGTCGGCCCGAACTTCACCGTGAAGCTGTACGACCAGGCCAGCCATGGTGCGGACTACTTCCTGGTCTACGTCACACGGCAGGGTTTCGACCCCACCACCCAGCCGCTGCGCTGGAGCGACCTCCAACTGGTCGCCCGCACCGACAGGTACGCACCCAGCCAGAACTACTCGATCCCCGTCAGTACGTCCGGCTACAGCGGTCGCCATGTCGTCTACACGGTCTGGCAGGCCTCGCACATGGACCAGACCTACTTCCTGTGCAGTGACGTGAACTTCCGCTGATCACCGGTCACGGAACCGTCCCGCCGGACGGCGAGCGCCGTCCGGCGGAACCCGCCCGTGCCGCACGTACCGCCGCGGCGGCCCCGAAGCCGGGGACGGCCGCCCGCCGCTGCGCGGCGACCCGACCGGAAAAGCTTCCTCGTCACTGGAGCCGACATGCCAAGACGCCGCTGGGCAGGGCCCCTTCTGCTCACCCTCCTGCTGACCGCCCTCACCCTGCTGCCCGCCGCCACTCCCCCGTACGCCGCGGCCCCGTCCACGACATCGGCCACCGCGCTGCCACGGACGGGAGCGGCGGCGGACACCGCGCCCGTGCCCCTGCCGTCACTGAGCACGACCACCACCCAAGTGGCATCCGGACTGAGACGGCCCACCGCCCTCGCCGCACCGGACGACGGCACGGGTCGGCTGTTCATCACCGAGAAGCCCGGAACCGTCCGCGTCTACCACCCGGACACCGGCCTGGACCGGACACCGCTCATCGACATCACGTCGGCCGTGGACCGATCGGGCAACGAGCGCGGCCTGCTCGGCATCGCCCTCCCGACCGACTTCGCCGAGAGCCAGGACCTGTACCTGGCGTACACCGCCCTGCCCGACGGCGCGGTCACGCTCGCCCGCTACCGGCTCGACGAGTCCCGCCTGGAGGTCCTGCTCTCACAGGAACACGCCGAGTACAGCAACCACAACGGCGGACAACTGGCGTTCGGCCCCGACGGCAACCTGTACTGGAGCATCGGCGACGGCGGCGGCTCCGCCGACCCCTTCAGCGCCGGGCAGCGGCTGGACACCCTGCTGGGCAAGATCCTGCGCATCGACGTGAGCCGCGGCTGCGGCCCGCTCCCTTACTGCGTCCCCGGTGACAACCCCTTCTCCGGCACCCCCGGCGCCCGCGAGGAGATCTGGCTGTACGGGCTGCGGAACCCGTGGCGGTTCTCCTTCGACGGTGCCGACGGTTCGATGTGGATCGGCGACGTCGGCCAGGGCCGATGGGAGGAGATCGACCACCTCCCGCCCGGGCAGGGAGGACTGAACCTCGGCTGGTCCTGCTACGAGGGTCCGGAGAGGTTCGAAGGAGGGCACTGCGCGCCCGGCGAGACATACACCGAACCGGCCTTCACCTACTCCCCCTACACCGGCGGCTGCTCCGTCATCGGCGGCCACGTCTACCGGGGCCGGCAGTACGCCGACCTGGTCGGCGGCACCTACATCGCCACCGACTACTGCTCGTCCACGGTCTGGGCGCTGCGCCCCGACGGCAGCGGCGGCTACCAACAGGCCGAGATCGGGGAGATGCCGACCCAGGTGACGTCGATCGGCACGACCGTCGACGGGGAGTTCTACGTGGTCAACGACCTGCCCGGCGGCCTGCACCGCGTGTCGTTCCAGCGTGAGGAACCCGCCTGCCGTGTGGACCGCACCGTGCAGACCTGGGGCACCGGAACGACGGTCGACCTCACCGTCACCAACACCGGCAGCACGGCGGTGAGCGGCTGGACGCTCGCGTTCCCGCTGGCCCTCGGGCAGAGGGTCGTCTCCGACTGGAACACCGACCTGACCCAGGGAAGCAACACGATCGCGGCGGCCAACGCCCCGCACAACGCCGACATCGCTCCGGGCGCGAGCATCACCCTGGGGTACCTGGCCGACCACACCGGTGACGCGTCGCCGCCACCGCGGTTCACGCTCAACGGGGACGCCTGCGCCGTCGGCCGCTGAGCCGCCGTCACCCTCGTCCCGCTCCGTTGCGGGCGTGACAGGTATGGGCTGTCCGGTTCGATCACTTGATGCCCAAGATGGCCCAGGCATGACGAAGGTGCGGGTGGACCCCCTGGGGAAGTGAGCGGCAGCGTCTCAAGTCCCCTTGGTACGGTGCACCGATGCCAGCGATCAAGAGGCTCCAAGTCACCTTCGACTGCGGAGAACCTGAGCGTCTCGCTCGCTTCTGGTGCGAGGTGTTGGGGTACGTCGTACCCCCGCCACCCGAGGGGTTCGAACCTGGGATGATTTCAAGCGTTCGCAGCTACCTGAGCAGCGGGATTCATGGTTCGCCTGCACAGATCCCTCGGGCGTGGGCCCGCGGCTGTACTTCCAGCGCGTCCCCGAAGGGAAGACCGTCAAGAACCGGGTGCATCTTGATGTGCGGGTCGGCACCGGACTCGTGGGTGAAGGACGCCTCGCCGTACTTGAAGCCGAATGCGCACGACTGGTCCCGCTCGGCGCAATACACGTGCAAACGCTGTATGACGGCAATGATTCGTGCATCCCGATGCTGGACATCGAGGGCAACGAGTTCTGTATCGACTGATATGCATGGGGCGGGAGTCGTCCCGTGAAGGCGAGGCTGTGCAGCCGGGCGATGCCGAGCAATCCTGTGGCGCGGTTCTGATCTTGGCGTACGCGAGCATGTCCTGCCTGTCGCGGGCAGGGTCGTAGAAGGCGATGTAGTCCGGGGTGATGCCGCGGGTGTTGCCGATCCAGTACAGGCGGCAGCGGCCCGCTAGGTGGGCGCTGGGGACGATGTTGGCCTCGACCGACGCCCCGTCGGGGATGCCGGCCAGAGCACGCGCGCCGGCCGCGGCGTGAGGACCGGTTCGGTATGTGTCGGGGTCGGTGAGTGTGGCGAAGGGCAGGGCCGTGCTCAAGGCCAGGGCTGTGGTCGCGAGGGCGGCGGGCAAGTCGCCGGGGTTGGTTGACATCCCGCCAGGGAATAACCGTGCGTGATCGACTGCTCCGGAGACGCTTTGCCGCGTAAGCCCTGCGGCCGAACCGTTCGCTGAAGTCGACGCCTCTACGGGAAGGGCGATCCGCACGCTGTTGCGCCGGCCGCGTAACCGTCTCCGCCGGTGAGCACGGCGTGTATTTCAGAGGGACCGTCGTGCCGCTTGCGGCAGCGATCGCGTGGACGGCTCCTGGATCGCATCCGGGTCGTGTTTCGATCAAGGGATGGGCGGTCACTCATGCCATGTGCCGCGGCTGCCTCCCCTGTCGCCGTGGCATCCCCACCCGGAGCGGAGAAGGAAGCGCCATGGACAAGAACGCGCTGGTCGAGGCCACCGTACGCACGGCAGCCGAGGGCGGCGGCCAACTCTCACCGGACGACGTCGAGCAGGTCATCGATGCGCTGTTCGGAACGGTCGAGCAGCCCGGAACCATCGCCCAGGCCCTCAAGAGAGGGGAGCGGGTCACGCTGCTGGGCTTCGGCGACTTCCACGTCGACGGCTCCGCGCCGGTACTGCAGCCGGGCAAGGCGCTCAACGCGTACGTCCACGGAGACACCGACTGACCGAGCCTCCACGCAGTGAACCGCTCGTACGCAGGCGCAGCAGGGCGCGGCGTGCGTGGCTCTTCACGGTCACCTAGGGCGGGTCGACGTCCGTGATGACGGCTACCAGGCGGTGCTCGTCCTCGCCTTCGGCGCGCGAGACGCCCACGGCTATCCAATGGCCCTCGACCCGCCAGAGGTGCAGGTCCTCGACTCGGTGGCTCAGCTCGCCCCACGGCTGAGGGATCGGCTCTCCGCAGATCGTCCCAATGAACACCGACCACAGAGCGAACCACTGGCCCTCCCCCAGCGGCTGCTCAACGCGACCACCAGCGCCTCGCACTCCGCCTCGTACGGCTCGCGCGACCTGCCGTCCGCACGCTCCACCGCCTCCAGGCCGTCCGCGGGCGTGCGCAGCTCCGCCAGGTGGTAGCCGGGACCGCTGTCGCCGAACTCCGACCTGCCGCGCTGTGCCGGGAACTCCCGGCAGCGCAGCCGGTCGATCGCAGCCAGGTGCTGTGCCGTGGTCATGCCCCCATTGAACCTGCCGCCACTGACAGTTGGCACACCGTCACCCGCTCTCCGGCGGCCCGTCCGGGTCCCATGGCGCGAGGCACGCCCGCAGCGAGTACGATCCGGCCAACACGGGGCACGAACTGGGAGGACACACGTGGGGCGGCTGACCGGCGGGGATCCGTCGCTGCTGCGGCGCATCAACTCCGCGGTGGTACTTCATTCCCTGCGGGGCGCCGACGCCCCCACGCTCACCGACCTGACCAGGATCACCGGACTGTCGCGGCCGACGGTCGAGGGTGTGGTGGAAGGGCTGATCGAGACGGGGCTGGTCGTCGAGTTCGTCCCCGAGGAGGGTGAGGCGCGTAAGCAGGGGCGGCCCGCGCGGCGGTTCAGGTTCCGGGCGGAGGCCGGGCATCTGCTGGGCATCGAGATCGGGGCGCACCGGGTGGCCGCACTGCTGTCGGGGCTCGACGGGCGCATCATCGGGGCCGGTTCGCGCGACGTCTCCGAGCGGGCCGGCGCCGACGACAGGCTGGAGCGGGTCCGGGCGGTCGTCGCCGACCTGCTGCGGCGGACCGGTGTGGCGCGGAGCGGTCTGCGTGCGGTGGGCGTCGGCTCCCCGGGGATCGTGGAGGCGGACGGCACCGTACGGCTCTCCACGGCGCTGCCCGGCTGGACGGGCCTTCCGCTGGGCGAGCGGCTGCGCAGGTCGTTCCGGTGCCCGGTGCTGGTGGAGAACGACGCCAACGCGGCGGCGGTGGCCGAGCACTGGAAGGGTGCGGCGACGGACTCCGACGACATCGTGTTCGTGCTCGCCGGTCTCAGTCCCGGCGCGGGGTCGCTCATCGGCGGGCGTCTGCACCGCGGTTACGGCGGGGCGGCGGGCGAGATCGGCGCGCTGCACCTGCTGGGCCGCGACGATACGCCCGAGAAGCTGCTGTCCACGACCGGGGAGCCGCTGCACCCGCTGGACGAGCAGGCGGTGGCGGACGTCTTCGCCCTGGCCAAGAGCGGCGACGAGGGTGCGCTGGCGGCCGTCGAGCGGTTCAACGAGCGCCTGGTGCACGACGTGGCGGCGCTGGTACTGGCCCTCGATCCGGAGCTGGTCGTGATCGGCGGCTGGGCCGCCGGTCTGGACGGGGTGCTGCCTCCGCTGCGCGACGAGCTGGCGCGGTACTGCCTCCGGCCGCCGCGGGTGGCGCTGTCCATGCTGGGTGAGGCGGCGGTGGCGACCGGCGCGCTGCGGCTGGCGCTGGACCACGTGGAGGAGCAGCTCTTCGCCGTCGAGGGCACGGTGACGGCCCGCCGCTGAGCGGCGACGGGCACTGGTCCACCGAGGGCACCTCCGCGCAACGCGCGGGACGATGGCCCACCCGGGCCCGCCGTCGAGTGCTGCGGCGGGCCGGGGTGGACCGGGGCCCGGGGGTCAGGACGCGCGGCGCTGCTGACCGTCGTGGCTTATCTCGACGTCCCCGCTGTCCCGAAGGTGAGGCGGCACGTGTCGGCGCGGTACGTCGCGACCGACACCGCGGCGGTGCGTCCCTCGGAGAAGTACCGGGTGGTGACGACGAGGACGGGCGCGCCGGGCAGCCGGTCCAGCTCCCTGGCGTCGACGGCGCCCGCGGAGCCGAGTTCGACGGCGCGGTCCTGGCCCTCGAGGTCGAGGCGCTGCAGTTCGCGCAGGACGCTGCGGGCGAGGGCCGGGCCGGACGGCGCCTCGATGGCGGGGAGGTCGGGCACCGACGAGGCAGGGACGTAGAGCAGTTCGGCGGCGACGGGCTGGCCGTGGTTCGCCCTCAGCCGGCGGACGGTGTGCACCTCTTCGTCCGCCTCGGTGTCGAGCAGCCTGGCCACGGCCGCCGACGGCACTGCCACGGTGCACTCGGCCGCCTGCCAGGCGTCGTGTCCGGTGCCGGGCCAGTCCTGGCGCGAGGTGGTCACGTCGACGCCCACGCGCGGCGGGGCGACGGTCGTGCCGACGCCGCGGCGGCGCTGGAGGCGGCCTTCGAGCTCCAGTTGCTCGAGCGCCTGCCTGAGGGTGGCGCGGGCGACGCCGAAGCGGGCGGCGAGGTCGCGTTCGTTCGGCAGGATCTCGCCGACGGTGAAGTCGGTGTCGAGTGCTTCGGCAAGCACGGTCTTCAGGTGCCAGTACTTGGGCTCCTGCACCGGTTCCAGCTGCGTGGTCCCCACCCTGATCCTCCGCAATCGCCGTGTCAGCGGCGGCTTTTCCGCGCCCTTGTTTATTAAAGGTTCCTGCACTATCCCTGCGACCATAGGACGGGCCTCCCCTTGGTCAAGACCAATCCTGCGGCTGTCACGCTGTGCAGCGGTCCGGATTCGCACAGCGTTCACGCGGCCTTCGTACTGAGTGCCGCCGCGCAGCACAAGACCCCGCGACCGGATACCGGCCACGGGGTCCGACGTGCGAAGAAGGGGCCTCAGTCCGTGTCGGGCCCGGCGAAGGCGACGAGTTTGTCAGGGTTTCGCACGATGTATACGCATTGGATGCGTCCGTCCAGTACCTCCATCTGCATGACGCTGTCCGGCTTGCCCCGGACAGGACGAGGATCGCCGGTGCGCCGTTGACCTCGACGAAGCGGATCTCGGCGTCCGGAACCGGCTGTTGCGAGATCGCGATGAGGAAGCGTCCGACCTTGTCCGCGCTCTGCATGACGCGAAGTGGCGCCTTGGTCTTGCCGCCGCTGTCGCCGACCAGCCGCACGTCGGGGGCGAGGATGGAGAGCAGCCCCTCCAGATCGCCGCCCGAGGCGGCGGACAGGAACCGCTCCGTGAGGTCACGGCATTCGGCCGGATCCACGTCGTACCGGTGCTTGCGCTCCTCCACGTGCTTGCGCGCCCGCCCGGCGAGTTGGCGTACGGCCGCCTCCGACTTCTCGAGCGTGGTGGCGATCTCGGCATAGGGGAAGCCGAACGCCTCGCGGAGCACGAACACCGCGCGCTCCAGCGGTGAGAGGGACTCGAGGACCACGAGCACGGCGAGCGACACGGATTCGGCGAGCACCGCCCGTTCCGCCGTGTCGGGGACCGACGGGCCGAAGTCGGTGACGATGGGCTCGGGCAGCCACGGCCCGACGTACGACTCGCGGCGTGACTTGACGTGCCGCAGCCGGTCGATCGCGAGGCGGGTGGTGATCCTGACGAGGTAGCCGCGAGGCTCCTTCACGTCGTCGCGCCGGTCGGACGACCAGCGCAGCCAGGCCTCCTGCACCACGTCCTCCGCGTCGGCGATCCGGCCGAGCATGCGGTAGGCCACGCCGGTCAGCACGGGCCGGTGTTCTTCGAAGAGGTCGGTCACGGTGTCTGTAGCCACCCGTCAATCCCAGCCGACGCCGGGCCCGCTGTCCAGCAGGTTCCGGTGCGGCGCGCACTACATCGCCAGGTGGCGGGCCGGTCACTTCTCGAACGGCAATTCCTGGCAGGACCCGGTCAGGGAACGGAGCAGCAACCAGCGCCCCGTTCACCCCGAGCCGGCCCCTTGAAGTCCAAGCTACCGAGCGGTAATTGTTACTGACAATTTGTCTGTCCCAGCGCAGGAGCGTGCAGCCATGGCCGCAGAGATCTCGTTCTCCGTCGAGACCGTCCGGGGCAGCCGCACGCTGTCCGTCACCTACGAGCGCAGGGGCGCCGGCGAGCCGCTGCTGCTGCTCCACGGCATCGGTCACCACTGGCAGGCCTGGGAGCCGGTGATGGGGATACTCGCCGCCGACCGCGACGTGATCGCCGTCGACCTGCCGGGCTTCGGCACCTCGCCCGCGCTGCCGGACGGAGTCCCGTACGACCTGGCGACCGTCTCGACGGTACTCGGCGCGTTCTGCCGGGCTCTCGGTGTCGAGCGTCCCCATGTCGCCGGCAACTCCCTCGGAGGACTGCTCGCCCTCGAGTTGGGCCGCGAGAAACTGGTCCGCTCGGTGACCGCGCTCTCCCCGGCCGGATTCTGGTCGGAGGCGGAGCGACGTTACGCCTTCACCACCCTGCGGGCCATGCGGGTGGGTGCGCGGTCCCTGCCGCTTCCGGTGATCGAGCGGCTGTCCCGGTCGACGGTGGGGCGTACGGCTCTGGTGAGCACCATCTACGCACGGCCGGGCCGCCGTTCGCCCGAGGCCGCCGTCGCGGAGACGCGCGCCCTGCGCGGGGCCACCGGCTTCCACGAGACGCTCGCGGCCGGCGGCGGTGTGCTGTTCCGCGACGACATCCGCGACGTCCCCGTCACCATCGGCTGGGGCACCAAGGACCGGCTGCTGCTGCGCCGCCAGGGCGTTCGCGCCAAGTACGTGATCCCCCGCGCCCGCCTCGTCAGGCTGCCCGGCTGCGGGCACGTCCCGATGAGTGATGATCCGGCGCTGGTGGCACGGGTGCTGCTCGACGGCAGCGCCTGAGTCGGCCCGGTGGCGTCGGCCGCCGGTACGCCGCATCCGGTCCCCACACCGGACGGCAGGCATTTCTGCGACGGCCCCGGCGGCGGATACCGGCGGTGGGCGAGGCGCTCCCCGTGGCATGGAGAATGACCTTGCCCCGCGGTGGCACGAGACAGAGGCGGCTGCGTGGGAGACGAGCGAACGACCCCGCTCGCCTGACGGCGGTGGGACGGAAACGGAGCCGTGATGGATCAGCAGCACTTCTCGGAGATCACCTCGTTCCTCGAGGACCGGCTCCGCCCCCTCTTCGATCCGGAGAACGGCAGTGACCACGGCTTCGGCATGGACGACACCTCCCGTGCCCTGCGTGCGCTGCTCGGCGCCGTCAGAAGTGCGGCGGCCGTGAAGGGCATGTGCGAGCAACGCGCCGCGGCCGATGCGGAGTTGCGGCGCGTCATCGACCAGACGCTGGCGCAGAACTGGGACCAGTTGGTGGGCCTCGCCCGGCATTGGGAGGACCACCCCGACTTCCGGGCCCTGTTCAAGCGTGGTTCCTGGGACTTCGAGCCGGAGCCGGCCGCGCCGGCCGAGGGCTAGAACCGGGCGCGCGCGGCGCGGCGGCGGCCCCTGCCCGGGCGGAGGCGGCGAAGGGGGACGCGGGACGCCGTTCACCCGGCGTTCGCACAACGGACTCGGCCTGCCGCTAGGCATGGCTCGGCACACCGGCCGAACCGCCTGGAGGCACAGCAATGTCACGGACCCCGCAGAGCTCTCCCCCCGCACGCCGTTCCGTCCTGCGCGGCACGGTCGCCGCCTCCGCGGCCCTGGCGCTGCCCA
Source organism: Streptomyces sp. Tu 2975 (assembly GCF_009832925.1). Lineage (GTDB taxonomy): Bacteria > Actinomycetota > Actinomycetes > Streptomycetales > Streptomycetaceae > Streptomyces. The sequence continues at coordinate 6,821,271 of NZ_CP047140.1, read as the reverse complement.
CCGTGGGCGCGGCTCCGGCGCTGGCGCTGTCCGGACGGCCGCGTGCGGCCTGGGGCGTGCAGACCGGTGACGTCACGGCCTCGTCCGGGCTGGTGTGGGTCCGTTCCAGCCGGCCCGCGCGGATGATCGTGGAGACGTCCGCGACCGGATCGTTCCGCCGTGCCCGCAGGTGGCACGGACCGCTGCTCGGACCGGGGACGGACTTCACGGGGACGACGGCGTTGCGCGGCCTGCCCGCCGGCGAGCAGGTGCACTACCGGGTGACGCTCGCCGATCCGGACGACCACCGGCGCACCGGCGAGGCGGTGTACGGGACGTTCCGTACCGCGCCGGCGAACCGCCGGCGCGGCGTGCGGTTCCTGTGGTCGGGCGACATCGCCGGGCAGGGCTGGGGCATCAACCCCGACAACGGCGGCTACCGGGCGTACGAGGAGATGCGCCGTCTGGATCCGGACTTCTTCCTGTGCAGCGGGGACACCGTGTACGCGGACGGCCCGCTCGTGCCGAGTGTGACGCTGCCGGACGGGCGGGTGTGGCACAACCTGGTCACGGAGGAGAAGTCGAAGGTCGCCGAGACGCTCGACGAGTACCGCGGCAACTTCCGGTACAACCTGCTCGACGAGAACGTCCGCCGGTTCAACGCCCAGGTGCCGACGATCGTTCAGTGGGACGACCACGAGGTGCGCAACAACTGGTACCCGGGGCAGATCCTCGAAGACGCCCGGTACACGGAGAAGGACGTAGACGTCCTCGCGCGGCGTTCGATGCGGGCGTTCGCCGAGTACTTCCCCGTCAGCACCCTCTCCGCCGCCGGACACGGCGGCGAGGGCCGTATCCACCGGGTGGTCAACCACGGACCGCTGCTGGACGTCTTCGTGCTCGACATGCGCACCTACCGCGACGCCAACTCGCCGAACCGGCAGGCGGAGGAGGGTGAGGGCATCCTCGGCGCAGGGCAGCTCGCGTGGCTGAAGCGGGAGCTGGACCGGTCGAACGCGGTGTGGAAGGTGATCGCCGCCGACATGCCGCTGGGACTCGTGGTCCCGGACGGCTCCGCGGACTTCGAGGCCGTGGCGCAGGGGGATCCCGGCGTGCCGCTGGGGCGCGAGTTGCAGATCGCCGAACTGCTGCGGCACATCAAGCACCGCCGGATCACGGGCACCGTGTGGCTGACCGCCGACGTGCACTACACATCGGCCCAGCACTACGCGCCCGAGCGCGCGGCGTTCAAGGATTTTGCGCCGTTCTGGGAGTTCGTCTCGGGGCCGCTGGCCGCCGGCGGTTTTCCGGCGAACGCGCTGGACGGGACGTTCGGTCCCGACCGGGTGTTCGTGCGGGCGCCGCAGCGGGCGAACGTGTCACCGATGGAGTCTCCGCAGTACTTCGGGGAGGTCGACATCGACGGCGACAGCGGTGAGCTGACGGTGCGGCTGCGCGCGGAGGGCGGAACCGTGCTCTTCACCAAGACGCTTCAGCCTGGGCGTGTCGGCCAGTGACGGGGTCCGGCGCGGGTCCGGCGGTCCCGTGCCCGGGCGGAAACCTGTACGTGTTGCACCATGGAAGCGAACACTGCACGCCAGAATCGGCCAAAACCGACTGATAGCGCTCCAGATCGGCGCTTAACCCATCAGTCACAGAACGTTCGTGATCACGCAACACCGGTCGGTCACAGTGAAGCCATGACAGATGTGACTTCCGCCAAGAGCGCCCGCCGTCCGCACCACTGGCGGCGGGACCTCGTCGAACTGGCCGCCATGTTCACCGCCGTCGCGGTCGCCGACACCATCGCCAAACTGATCGGGCACACTCCCGACGGGCCGTTCCTGCTCATCGCCTCGGCGGTGACGCTGGCCGCGACGGCCACGTTCCACACATGGTGGGCACGGCGCCACGGTCATGCGCCGCCTACGGATCCGGCGGCCGCCGGTGCCCCCGCCGCCTCCCAGGAGACAGCCGGGGAGCAGAGCCCCCGCGAGAGTGCCCTGTGGCGGATGCGCACCACCGTCCAGGACACCCCCGGCAGCCTCGCCGCCCTGTGCAACGCCCTGGCCCGGCTCGACGTGGACATCCTGACGCTCCAGACCCATCCGCTGGCCGACGGGACGGTCGACGAGTTCCTGCTGCGGGCGCCCGCTTCGCTCGAGGCACCGCAGCTCACCCGCGAGGTCGCCGCGGCCGGCGGCAGCGGCACCTGGACGGAGCGCGCCGACGCGCACGACCTGGTCGACACGCCCACCCGGGTGCTCGGCCTCGCCACCCGTACCGCCCTGGACGCCGCCGAACTTCCACTGGCGCTGAGGCAGTTGCTCGGCCGCTGCACCATCCGGTCCCGCCCGGCCGTGTCCCCCACCGGCCGCCCCACCGGCGACATGCCCCCGGTCGAGGGCGTTCTCGAGGAGACGGTGATGCATCTGCGTGACCCGAACGGCGGCGCGATCATCATCGAACGCGCCTATCTGCCCTTCACCCCCACCGAGTTCGCCCGCGCCCGCGCCCTCGTCGAACTCGACGCGCGCCTCGGTCCCCGCATCCCCCGCAGCCAGGACATCCTCACCCTCCCCGAGGGCAACGAGATCTCCGTGCGCCGCGCCGACCAGGACGATGTGGACGCCGCTCTGGCCATGCACGAACGGTGCTCGGCCCGGACGCTCGAGATGCGCTACCACGGCCCGGTCCGGGACGCCGACCGCTATCTCAACCACCTGCTGAGCCCTCGCTTCGGCCGGACGCTGGCGGTGGAAACGGCCTCCGGCCGGCTCGTCGCCCTCGGCCACCTGCTGTGGGACGGCGACGAGACCGAGGTGGCACTGCTCGTCGAGGACGACTGGCAGCGCCGCGGCATCGGCTCGCAGTTGCTGGAGCGTCTGGTCGGCATGGCGGCCGAGGCCGGCTGCGACAGCGTGTACGCCGTCACCCGGTCGTCGAACACCGCGATGGTCGCCGCCATGCGCGGCCTCGGGCTGCCGCTCGACTACCAGATCGAGGAGGGGACCCTGGTGGTCACCGCCCGACTGGCTGCGGCTCCCGGCCGTCCGCGCTCCCGCTTCGAGCAGACGGAGCAGACGGAACGGACCGGGCAGGGCGAGCGCTGAGCGCCTCCGTCAGGTCCCGCCACAGGTCTTCGACGTCCTCGAGCCCGACCGACATCCTCAGCAGCCGGTCGCTGACACCGGCCGAGCGCCGGTCGTTCACATCGACGATGCGGTGGCTGATGGAAGCCGGGTGCTGGATCAGGGTGTCGACGCTGCCGAGGCTCACCGCCGGCGTGATCAGCCGCACCCCGGCGATCACGTCGTGCGGGTCCCCGTACACCTCGAAGGAGACCATCGCCCCGCCGATGCTCGGGTAGTGGACCCGGGCGACCCGCGGGTCGGTGGTGAGCCTGCGGGCGAGATCGGCGGCCGTGGTGGACGCGGCCCGGACCCGCACCGGCAGCGTCGACAACCCGCGCAGCAGCAGGTATCCGGCCATCGGGTGCAGCACGCCACCGGTCGCGAAACGGACCTGGCGCAGCTTGCAGGCGAACTCCTCGTCGCAGGCGACCACACCACCCATCACGTCGCCGTGACCGCCCAGGTACTTGGTGGCGCTGTGCAGGACCAGCCGGGCGCCGTCTTCGGCGGGGCGCTGGAGCACCGGGGTGGCGAAGGTGCTGTCGACGAGCAGCGGCACGGAGCCGCAGGCGTGCCGTACGGCCCGCAGGTCCACCTCGGCGAGCGTCGGGTTGGCCGGGGTCTCGACCATGACCAGCCCGGTGTCGGGCCGCAGGGCGTCGGCTATGCCGGCCGGGTCGGTCCAGGTGACCTCGGTCCCGAGGAGTCCCGCGTTCAGCAGATGGTCGCTGCAGCCGTACAACGGCCGGACGGCGACGACGTGGCGCAGGCCCATGCTCGCCCGGACCAGCAGCACGGCGGTCAGGGCCGCCATGCCGCTGGCGAACGCGACGGCGCTCTCCGTGCCCTCGAGCTTGGCGAGCGCCGTCTCGAACCGGGCGGTGGTGGGGTTGTCCAGCCGTGCGTAGACGGGCGGCCCCTCCGGCCGGGCTCCGGTCGTGGCGAACGCGTCGATCCGCGCGGCCTCGCCGGCGGCGTCGTACGACGGGTAGGTGGTCGACAGGTCGAGCGGCGGGGCGTGCAGGCCGAGCTCCGCGAGATCCTCGCGTCCGGCGTGCACGGCATCGGTGGCCAGGGCCCGGGTCACGGGCGCGGCCGAGGCTGCGTTCTCCATGGCCGCACTGTGAACAGTTACCGGGAAGTAACGGATCTCCTCCGTGCTACGTTCGGCAAATGGCTGATTCTGTCGCACTGGACCCGATCGATCTCCAGATTCTCCGCCTGCTTCAGAACGACGCCCGGACCACGTACCGGGACCTCGCGGCGGAGATCGGCGTCGCCGCCTCGACGTGTCTGGACCGGGTCGCCAGACTGCGCCGCTCCGGCGTCATCCTCGGGCACCGCCTCGCCCTCGACCCGGCACGGCTCGGCCGCGGGCTGCAGGCGCTGCTGTCGGTCCAGGTCCGGCCGCACCGGCGCGAACTGATCGGCCCGTTCGTCGAGCGCATCCGCGCCCTCCCCGAGTCGCTGGCGCTGTTCCATCTCACCGGACCCGACGACTACCTCGTCCACGTCGCGGTGACCGACATGGCGGACCTGCAGCGCCTGGTGATCGACGAGTTCACCTCGCAGCGCGAGGTGGCCAGGGTCGAGACGCGCTTGATCTTCCAGCAGTGGGAGTGCGGGCCGCTGCTGCCCCCGGCGACGCCGACCGGCGGATGATCCACTTCTGGCCGGATGTCAGGTGCCCGGGGGCCGATGGTGGTGACGAGGGGCACGTCTTCGTACGAGGATGTGCCCCATGCCAGACACATCCAGCAGCCCGCTCCCCCGTCAGGTCGCCGACGCCTACGTCGACGCACTCATCGAACTCGATCCGGCCCTCGGTACCTACCTGGGAATCAAGGAAAGTTCAGGGCTCCTCCCCGACTTCTCGCCCGCGGGCACCGAAGCACTCGCCGTCCTCGCCCGCGAGACCCTGGCCCGGCTCGACGACGCGGAGAAGCTGCCGGGCGCCGCCAGTGACGTCGAGCGCCGCTGCGGACGGCTGCTGCGCGAGCGCCTCACTGCCGAACTCGCCGTCCACGACGCCGAGGAGAGCCTGCGAGCCGTCAGCAACATCCACTCCCCCGCCCACACGGTCCGCGAGACGTTCACCGTCACTCCGGCGGAGACCGAAGAGGACTGGGCGGCGATCGCAGAGCGGCTGCGCGCCGTGCCCCGGGCGCTGGAGGGCTACCGGGAGTCCCTCGCCCTCGGCCTCGAGAAGAAGCTCCACGGCGGCCCCCGGGCCACGGCCACCTTCATCGAGCAGCTGACGGAATGGAGCGGCGGCGCCACCGGCCACGGCTGGTTCGAGGAGTTCGCGTCCGCCGGCCCCGCCGCGCTCCGCGTCGAACTCGATGTCGCGGCCGGCGCGGCGACCCGGTCCGTGGCGGAGCTGCGTGACTGGATGCGCGACGTGTACGCCCCCGCCGTGGCGGACGCCCCGGACACCGTCGGCCGCGAGCGATACGCCCGGTGGTCGCGCTACTTCAACGGCACCGACCTCGACCTCGACGAGGCCTACGCGTACGGCTGGTCCGAATACCACCGGCTGCTCGGCGAGATGAAGAAGGAAGCGGAGAAGATCCTTCCCGGTGCGGGCCCCTGGGAGGCGCTGGCCCACCTCGACGTGCACGGCGAGCACATCGAGGGCGAGGAGGAGGTGCGGGTCTGGCTCCAGAAGCTGATGGACGAGGCGATCGAGGCGCTCGACGGCACGCACTTCGAACTCGCCGATCGGGTGCGGAGGGTGGAGTCCCGTATCGCCCCGCCCGGAGGAGCCGCCGCGCCGTACTACACGGCACCGTCGGAGGACTTCTCCCGGCCGGGCCAGACGTGGCTGCCCACCATGGGAGCGACCCGGTTCCCCGTCTACGACCTGGTGTCGACCTGGTACCACGAGGGCGTCCCCGGCCACCACCTCCAGCTCGCCCAGTGGGCCCATGTCGCCGACCGGCTCTCCCGCTACCAGTCCTCCGTCGGACAGGTGAGCGCCAACGCCGAAGGCTGGGCACTGTACGCGGAACGCCTGATGGACGAGCTGGGCTTCCTCAAGGACGCGGAACGCCGCCTCGGCTACCTGGACGCCCAGATGATGCGGGCGTGCCGGGTCATCGTCGACATCGGCATGCACCTCGAGCTGGAGATCCCGGCGGACTCTCCGTTCCACCCGGGCGGGCGCTGGACGCCGGAACTGGCGCAGGAGTTCTTCGGCATGCACAGCGGCCGGCCGGCGGACTTCGTGGAGAGCGAACTCACCCGCTACCTGTCGATGCCCGCCCAGGCCATCGGCTACAAGCTCGGCGAACGGGCCTGGCTGCTGGGTCGCGAGAACGCGCGCCGGGCGCACGGGGAGGCGTTCGACGCGAAGGCGTGGCACATGGCGGCGCTCTCGCAGGGGTCGCTGGGGCTGGACGACCTGGTGGAGGAGCTGTCCCGGCTGTGACGGTTGGGGCGGGGCGGGTGGCCGCTGCGCGGGGTGGGGGAACGGCCCGGCGCAGCGGGCCCGCCCCACCCGCGCCGCGTCAGCGGCGAAAGCCGCCCTCCGAGTCGATCACCTGCCCCGTGATCCACTCCGCCTCGTCCGTCGCCAGCCACGCGATCAGGCGGGCCGGGTCGTCCGGCATGCCCCACCGGCCGGCCGGGAACATCGCCGCGATGGCCTCGTACGCCTCGCCGTCCAGGTAATCCGTGTCGACCGGCCCCGGGTTGACGCAGTTGACGGTCACAGCCAGGTCGGCGAGCGAGGTCGCCAACGAGCGGGTCGCCGAGGCCAGCGCGCCCTTCGCGAGGGCGTAGGCGATCTCGCCGGGCATGCCGCCCGCGATGTCCTGGCCCGAGGTCATCACCAGGATCCGCCCGCCAGGCGTCCGCCCCGGCAGCGTGGCCCGCAACCGCGCGTACGCCTGGACCAGCAGGATCACGGAGCGGGCGTCGATCGCCCAGTGCGCGTCGAGCATGGCGGCGTCGATCCCGTCCAGCGGACCGTCGAAGCCGCTCAGCGCGTGGTTGGCGACGAGGATGTCGAGACGGCCGCCGAGCGCGTCGGCGGCCGCGGCCAGCAGCGCGGCCGGGGCGCCGGCGTCGGACAGGTCCGCGGGACCGTGGCGCACGAGCGCCTCGGGGTCCCCGAGGGCCTCACGCACGCCCGCGGCGACCGCTTCCGGACCGCCGGGCTCCGCGCCCCACGGCTGGGCGGCATCGTGCGGTACGTGATGGTGGAGGTAGACGCTCGCGCCGTACGCGGCGAGGCGCCGGGCCACCGCGTAACCGATCCCGCCCGTGCGGCTGGCCCCGGTGACCAGGGCGGTGCGTCCGCGCAGCGGGAGGAGGTCTCGGCGCAGCGACTCGGCGGAAGGAGACGGCAAGTTGGGCATGACCATGCATCGTGATCGATTCGCCGGGCCTTGTCATGCGGTTTCCGGCACCGGCGCTCCGGCGAATTCGCTGCCCCGGCGCAGTTCCGTACGGCACCCTTCGGACATGGGCACTCTCTTCCTCTCCCCCCGGATCACCGCCACCGGCAAGGCACTCGCGGCTGCCGCTGTCCGGCGGGGCATGCGTACGAGGACTCTGCACGACTGGCGCGTGGCGGAGGAGTTCCAGGGCGTGCCGGAAGGATCCCTCTACGCAGGGCCGTTGTTCGCGGACGCGGTGGCCGGCGACATCGGACTCGGCCTGTTGGAGGCGCCGGAGACATGGCTGGCCGAGCTTCCCCACGAACTGACGGTCCGCCACATCGAGTTGACGACGGTCGCGGAGGCCCGGGCGCTGCGCAGGCCGGCGTTCGTCAAGCCGCCCAACGACAAGAGCTTCCCTGCCAGGGTCTACCCGGACGGCAGTGGGCTGCCCGGACCCGACGCCGTCGACGACGACACTCCGGTGCTGGTCAGCGACATCGTGACGTTCACGGCCGAGTACCGGTTGTTCCTGCTCGACGGCGCGGTGGTGACGGGCAGCCGGTATGCCGTGCGCGGCGAGCTGGACGTCGCGCCGCTGGAGAGGGATCCGTGCCGGGAAGAGGTTCTGGCCTTCGCCGCCCGGCTGGACCCTGCCGGCCTGCCGAGCGCGATCGTGGTCGACGTGGGGTCGGTCGACGGCGGCGACCTCGGACCCCGCCCGGGGTCCGGCCCCGGGCCCGACGTCGGGCCGGCGGCAGGGTGCGCGGGGCCCGGGCCGTTTCAGCAGCCGCAGTCGTCCGCACCGGCAGGCGCGGTCAGCGGGTCGGCGTCGCGGACGGTGCGCCCCTCCCAGGTCTCGTACTCGAATCCCTCCCTGGCCCAGTACTCGAAGCCGCCGAGCATCTCCTTGACCTGGAAGCCCAGTTGGGCGAGGGCGAAGGCCGCGCGGGTGGCTCCGTTGCAGCCGGGACCCCAGCAGTAGGTGACGACCGGCACGGACCTGTCGAGGAGTTGCTCCGCCTGCTCCGGGACGAGGGCGGTCGGCAGGTGCACCGCGCCCGGAATGTGGCCCTGGTCCCAGGACTCGGTGGAGCGGGAGTCCAGAACGACGAATCCGGGGTCGCCGCCGGCCGAGAGCGCGGCCGCGACGTCGGAGACGTCGGCGTGGAAGGCGAGGCTCGCGCCGAAGTAGGCGGCCGCGACCTCCGGGTCGGCGGGCGGCACCCGCAGGACGGGGTTGGCCGGCTGCGTCACGAGGGAGTTGCTCTGCGTCGTCGTCATGCCCAGAAATCTACGGTCGGTGATCGTCTCCAGGAAGTGGGATTCCCCGGCGCTCGTCTTGATCGGCCGGGCGATCCCCTGTTGTGTGTCGGCCATGACGGGACATTCACCGGACGCCACCGACTGGCGCATACTCGAGGCCCTTCAGACCCGGGGCAGGGCCAGCTACGCGGAGTTGGCGCGGGCCGTCTCCATGTCTGCGAGCGCCGTCACCGAGCGGGTGCGGAGACTGGAGGAGGCGGGCGTCATCGAGGGGTATTCGGCGGTCGTGGACCACGAGCGGATCGGGCTGCCGATCCTCGCCTTCGTACGGCTGCGCTATCCGAACGGCAACTACAAGCCGTTCCACGACCTGCTCGACGCGACGCCCGAGGTCCTCGAGGCCCACCATGTCACGGGCGACGACTGCTTCGTGCTGAAGGTCGCCGCCCGCTCGATGAGCCACCTCGAGCAGGTCTCGGGGAAGATCGGCGCTCTGGGCTCCGTGACGACGAGCGTCGTCTATTCGTCGCCGCTGCGCCGCCGCCCGATCAGTCGCTGAGGGCGGCCTCCGTCCGCAGCCGCACGGCCGACCCGCCGCGGTCCTTGACGACCTCCAGTTGCGCGGGGATGCGTCGGCGCAGATCGCCGACATGGCTGACGATGCCGACGCTGCGGTCCCGTTCGCGGAGCGAGTCGAGGACGTCGAGCACCTCGTCGAGTGTCTGGTCGTCGAGGCTGCCGAAACCCTCGTCGATGAACAGGGTGTCGAGCCGCATGCCGCCGGCCTCGTCGGTGACCACGTCGGCGAGACCGAGGGCGAGGGCGAGCGAGGCGAAGAACGTCTCGCCGCCGGACAGGGTCGCCGTGTCGCGTTCCCGGCCGGTCCAGGCGTCGACGACGCGCAGTCCCAGGCCGGCGCGTTTCCCGCCGGTGCGGGCGTCGGAGTGGATGAGCGTGTACCGGCCGGAGGACATCCGCTGCAGCCGTACGGTGGCGGCTGCCGCGACCTGTTCCAGGCGGGCGGCGAGCACATACGACTCGAGGCGCATCTTGCGTTCGTTGTCGGCGGAGGTCCCCGCGGTGAGGGAGGCGAGGCCGGCCACCAGCTCGTACTCCTCGCGCAGCGGGCGCAGCGCGAGGGTCTCCGAGGTGGCCTGCCGGGACAGCCGGTCGAGTTCGGCGCACCTGTCACGTGCGGCGTCGAGCGCCGATGCGGCGTCGCGCAGTGCGCGCTCCGCGGCCTCGTGGACGGCGCGGGCCGTTCCGGGCGCCGCGGCGGGCCGGGCCGCCGCGGTACGGGCGTCGTCCTCCGCGAGCCGGTCGGCGACGGCGGCGGCCTCCGCCTGCCAGGCGTCGATTCGGTGCTGGATGTCGCGCTGTTCGGCGTCGGTCAGCAGGCGCGCCGCCGCGTCCGCGGGGGTGTCGAAGCCGGCGCGGAAGGCGGCGTCGGCGAGCCGGTCGTCGGCCTCCTTCAGCCGCAGGGCGGTGCTGTCGACCGCGCGGACGGCGTCTGCCGCGGCGGTCAGCAGACCGGCCCGGCTCTCCAGCTGCGCGGCGCGCTCGGCGACGCTGCGGGCGCCGTCCCGCGCCCTGGACAGGTCGTCCTCGAGCTGGGCCAGCTCCTGGTCGAGGGTCTCCCGACGGGAGGTGCGGGCGGCGCTGCTCCGCTCCGCCTCCTGCCGGGCGGCGACCCGCTTCTCGTACTCCCGTTCCGCGCGTTCAAGTGCCTCGCGGGCGCCGTGTGTTCCGGCCGCAAGATCACGCGCGGCGGCGTACTCCCGCTCCAGTTCCTCGACCGCGCCGCGCAGGTCCGCCACCGCCGGGTCCTCGCCGGACCGGGGCAAGGGGACGGTCGTTCCCTGCCGCGAGTGCCCGGCGGACGACGGCTCCGGGCCGCGGGCCCTGGCCGCCGCCGAAGCTCGGGACTCGCCGAGCACGGCCAGCTCCCGCTCCGCGTCCTCCTTGGCCTTCTGCGCGCGTACATACCGCTCGTAGGCCGTGTCCTCCGCGGCGCGGTCCACGTGCCCGGCGCCCGCGCGGGCCGGCGCCGGGTGCTCCACGGAGCCGCAGACGGCACAGGCCTCGCCCGGGAGGAGCGCCGAGGCCAGTTCCGTGGCGATGCCCTGGAGCCGGCGCTCCTTGAGGTCCAGCCAGGCCGCCTTGGCCTCGTTGGCGCGCTCGTGCAGGATGCGCAGCCGATCGGCGGCCTTGTCCACGCGGGTGGCGAGGTCGTCGCGTTCCTGGGCGGCGCGCAGTCGTTCGCGGGCCGGTTCGAGCCGGCCGGCGAGATGTTCGGCCCGGGTAGCGGCCTCCTGCGCGGCCGTGATCCGTTCCTGGTGGCCACGGCGGACGCCGTCCCATTCGGCGAGCCAGTCCGCCGCCTCGGCGAGGATGTCGTCGTCGGCCCGGGCCTGCCGGTCGAGGTCCGCCAGCTCTCGGGTGATGTCCGAAGCACGGGCCTCGGCCCTGCGGGCGGCGTCGAGGCCGCCGAGTTCCTGGCGCAGCGTGCGTTCGGCGCCGGTGAGCCGGTCCGCGCCCGCGTCGGTGAATTCGGCGGGAAGTGCGGTCCTGGTCCGTTCGCGTTCGGCCTCCGCCGTGCGGTGTTCGCGCTCGGCGGCGTCGCGCATCCGCAGCGCCGGCTCGACGAGCGCGGCCTTGCGGGCCCGTTCCAGCCGGGCGCACCGGCTCTCGTGCTCCGCGCGCCGCGTCTCGAGGGCCTCGGAGCGCTCCGCCGCCTCCGCGTACCGCCGCTGGAGCCGGTCCAGTTCCTGTTCGGCCTCGAGGGTCCGGCGGGCGGCTGCCTGCCGGCTCTCGGTAGCGGCGAGGGCGTACTCGGCGATGTCGAGCCGCTCGCGGGCGCCGGTGCGGGCCACCGCCGCCCATTGCAGGACGGCGTCCGCGAGGCCCGGGTCGCCGGGCTGGTACTCGGGGCGGGTCCACTCGGCGGCCGCCGGGCCGGCGGCCTGCTCGATCCGGTGGGCGACGGCGAGCAGCCGTTCGTCGCCGGCCTTCACCTGGTGCTCGGCGGCGCGCCGCAGCTCGGCGAGGTGGTCCTCGACGGCGGCGAACCGGCGTGTGTCGAAGAGCCGTCCGAGGAGCTTGCCGCGGGCCTCCGCATCGGATCGGAGGAATCGGGCGAAATCACCCTGCGGCAACAGGACGACCTGGCAGAACTGCTCGCGACTCATCCCGAGGAGCTGGGTGATCTCCTCCCCGATCTCCTGGTGCGACGTGCTGAGCGGCCGCCATTCACCGCTCGCCGTGTCGTACTCGCGCAGCGTGCTGTGCGCCCGCTCGGTGACGAAACCCTTGCCACGTGCCTTGGGGCGCGGCTGTGCCGGACGTCGGGTGATCTCCAGCCGCCGTCCGGCGACGGTCAGTTCGAGGCTGACCTCGGTCGGCGTGCCGACGGGGGCGTGGTCGCTGCGCAGCGACGTCCCGGGGCTCTGGCGCGCGCCGGGGACCGCGCCGTACAGCGCGAAACAGACGGCATCGAGGACGGAGGTCTTGCCCGCTCCTGTCGGCCCGTGCAGCAGGAAGATCCCGGAGCTCGCGAGGGTGTCGAAGTCGACATCCTGGGTGGCACCGAAGGGACCGAACGCGGTGACGGCGAGTCTGTGCAGTCTCACCCGGCCACCTCGCGCACACCGGCGTCGACCCGTACGTCCTCGAAGGCGGCGCGCAGGACGGTGCGCTCGCCGTCGTCAGGGCCGTTGCCGCCGCGTACATGGGCCACGAAGTCCTCCGCGATCTGCTGGTCGCTGCGCCCGCGCAGCCGCTGGGCGTAGGAGGCGGACGAGTCCTCCGGAGCGCGGTCCGGCTCGAACACCAGGCTGAGGATGTGCGGGAAGCGCCGGGCCAGCCGCGCCATCGGATCCGCAGGGCGCACGGCGTCCGTGAGGGTCGCCTCCACGAACGACTCCTCGTACCGGTCCAGCTCCGGGCTCTCCAGCAGCTCTTCGATGGTGCCGTGCAGCCGGGCGAGGGGGCGTGGCACGGGGCAGTCGATCCGCTCGGCGGTAACGGCTCCCGAGGCATCGAGGTCGACCAGCCACATCGTCTTGCGGTGGTCGGTCTCGGAGAAGGAGTAGGCGAGCGGGGAGCCCGAGTAGCGGATCCGCTCGGTGATGGTCTGACAGCCGTGCAGGTGTCCGAGGGCCACGTAGTCCACGCCATGGAAGACGCCGGAGGGGACGGCGCAGACACCGCCGACGGTGATGTCCCGCTCGCTGTCGCTCACCTCGCCGCCCATCACGAAGGCGTGCGCGAGCACGACGGACCGGGTCCCCTCCTCGCGGGCGGCGAGGTCGTCCCGTATCCGCTCCATCGCCGCGGCGAGCACCGTCTCATGGGCGGCCTTCTCCGTGCCGAACTCGTTCCTGACCAGGGACGGTTCGAGGTAGGGCAGCCCGTAGCAGGCCACCGGGCCGTGTTCGTCGGCGAGCAGTACGGGGGTGCCGCAGCCCGCCGGGTCCGTGCGCAGATGTATCCCGGCCCGGTCGATGAGTCCTGCTCCGACGCCGAGGCGGCGCGCCGAGTCGTGGTTCCCGGAGATCATCACCGTCGGCACGCCGGCGTCCGCGAGCCGGTGCAGCGCCTCGTCGAACAGTGCCACGGCGGCGAGCGGCGGGACGGCCCGGTCGTACACGTCTCCCGCCACCAGCACCGCGTCGACCTCCCGCTCGCGCGCCGTCGCCACCAGGTGGTCGAGGAACGCGGCTTGGGCGTCGAGCATGCTCACCCGGTGGAACGACCGGCCCAGGTGCCAGTCCGACGTGTGCAGGAGTCTCATGATCCGTGAGCGTATCGGTGGGGTCGGACAATGCGGGCGGGTTCACGCATCTCCGTACGCCTCGCCCCCGAGCTCCAGCCCGGCCGTGCCCGCCGTGACGTCCGCCAGCCAGGCGCGGAAAGCGTCGACGTCGGCGTCGGGCAGCCCGATCCCGATGCGGACGGTGTCCGTGTATGTGACGTCGCGCACCTGACGGCCGGTCGCCCGGAGGTCGTTCTCCAGCTTCCCGGCACGCTGGTGGTCGACCGTGACGGTGGCGAGCCTGAACCGCTTGCGGGTGACGGTGCCGAGAGTGTCCAGGGCCTCGCCGACGACGCCGCCGTACGCCCTGATCAGTCCGCCCGCGCCGAGCTTGACACCCCCGTAGTACCGGGTGACGACGGCGGCGACGTACCGGATCTCCCGGCGCATCAGCATCTGCAGCATGGGCACCCCGGCCGTGCCGCCGGGCTCGCCGTCGTCGCTCGCCTTCTGCACGGCCGCGTCGGCGCCGACGACGTAGGCGAAGCAGTTGTGCGTGGCGGTCGGGTGCTCCTTGCGGATGCGCGCGACGAAGGCCTGGGCCTCCCCCTCCGTGGCGGCCGGGGCGAGCGCGCAGATGAAGCGCGATCGGTTGATCTCGGTCTCGTGGACACCCTCGCGGGCGACCGTCCGGTACTGCTCCTGCATCCGGCCACCCTATGCGCCGTCCGGGGCCGGTTCGGCCACCGGGGAATCGCGGGGACCCCCCGCCCGTTCTCGTGGCATGTACGCAGATGCAGAGACGATCCGCAGAATCCTGACGGTCACCGGTGACACCTGGGCGGTGGTCGGCCTGTCCAACAACGAGCGGCGGGCGGCATACGGCGTGGCCGATGTGCTCCAGCGCTACGGCAAGCGCATCGTGCCGGTGCACCCGAAGGCCGAGACGGTCCACGGCGAGAAGGGGTACGCGAGCCTTTCCGAGATCCCGTTCCCGGTCGACGTCGTCGACGTGTTCGTGAACTCGGGTCTGGCAGGCGCGGTGGCCGACGAGGCCGTCGGCGTCGGGGCGAAGGCCGTCTGGTTCCAGCTCGGCGTGATCGACGAGGAGGCGTACGCGCGCACCACGGCGGCCGGCGTGGACATGGTGATGGACCGATGCCCCGCCATCGAGATCCCGCGGCTCGGCTGAGCCGCCGGTCGTTCCCGGCGGGGCGGGCGTCCCCGGCGGTCCGCCGTCAGATGCCGAGGCCTTCGACGACCACGGCGCCGGGCAGGGCGGCGAACGCCTTGCCCGGCAGGATCAGCTTGCCGCGTCGGCGGCCGCTGCCGACGAGGACCCATTCGGTGTCGACGACGGCCGGGTCCACCAGCAGCGGCCAGTCGGCGGGCAGCCCGACCGGGGTGATCCCGCCGTATTCCATACCGCTTTCGCCGGTCGCGGCCTCCCTCGGCGCGAACGACGCCTTGCGGGCGCCCAGTTGCCTGCGCACGGCACCATTGACGTCGACACGGGTGCGGGACAGGACCAGGCAGCCGGCGAGCGAGGTGGCGCCGCCCCGCTTCCCGGCGACGACGACGCAGTTCGCGGACTGCTCGAGCAGTTCGCGGCCGTAGTGCTCGACGAAGACGGAAGTGTCGGCGATCTCCGGGTCCGTGTCGACGTAGAGGATCTGCTCGGCCGGCACGTCGCCGTGCCAGGCACGCACGGCCGCCGCGACGGGTGCGACAAGGAGGTCCAGGCAGTCGGGTGCGGGGGTGGCATCGTCGAAATTCCCGATGGGTGCGCGCATGTGCCGCACGGTAACACCGCACCGCACGGCGGCGATCGGGCGTCTCAGCGGACGGGCGGGACGGAGACGGCCATCATCATTTCGACGACCGCCTCGCCCGCGTTGCGGTAGGCGTGCGGGACGTTCGCCTCGAAGGTGGCCGAGGTGCCGGCGGGGACGGCATGGGCCTCTCCGTCGACGACGAGGGTCAGTTCACCGGCGGTGACGTGCAGCAGTTCCGTCGTCCCGTCGGGGTGGGGGTCGGAGGCGCTCTCGTCACCGGGCATCAGCCGCCATGACCACAGCTCCAGCGGCCCGCCGCGCTCGTTGCCGACGAGGAGCGTGGTGGAGCTGCCGGTGGAGGTGGACCACATACGGACGGCCTGCTCCGGGGGCACGATGCGGACCTGGGCGCCCTGCTCGTAGTCGAGGAGCGTGGTGATGCTGACGCCGAGGGCGTCGGCGAGTTTCACCGTGGTGCCGACGCTGGGGTTGGTGCGCGCCTGCTCGATCTGGATGATCATTCCCCGGCTGACCCCGGAACGGGCGGCGAGAGCGTCCAGGGTGAGGCCACGTTCGCCGCGCCAGTGCTTGAGGTTCCGGGCGAGCGACTGGGTGAGCTGGTCGAGGTCCGACACATTCCGTCCAATATCCTGGATGACAGAGTTCAATAAATTGCACTACCGTGTGGTGCACCGAATCGTTCACCGCACTGTACTGCGAGGCATCGCATGACCGCACTGTTCGCCCTGGCCACCAGCCTCCTGTGGGGACTGGCCGACTTCGGCGGCGGCCTGCTCACGCGACGCACGCCCGCGCTCACCGTGGTCGTCGCCTCCCAGTCCGTCGCGGTGGTGGTCCTCGGCGCGATCGTCGTCGCGACCGGCGGCTTCGCGGAGGCCGGACCGCGGCTCTGGTACGCCGTCGCGGCCGGCGCGGTGGGCCCGGTGGCGATGCTCTGCTTCTACAAGGCCCTCGCGCTCGGCCCGATGGGCGTGGTCTCGCCACTCGGTTCACTCGGCGTCGCCGTCCCCGTCGGCATCGGGCTCCTGCTGGGCGAGCGGCCCGGAGTGCTCCAATTCGCGGGGATCGCGGTGGCGGTGGCCGGCATCGTCCTCGCGGGCGGCCCCGAACTGCGCGGCGCACCGGTGCAGCGTCAGGCGGTTTTGATGACGCTCGTCGCGGCCTTCGGGTTCGGCGCCGTACTGGCCCTGATCGCGGAGGCGTCGACCACGCTCACCGGACTGTTCCTGGCACTGTTCGTCCAGCGGGTGACCAACGTCGCCGTCGGCGGGGCCGCCCTGTGGGTGTCGGTCAGGCGCGGCGGCCGGGCCCTGCCGGAGGACGGCGGCCTCCGGACCGTCCTGCGCTCGCTGCCGGCGCTCGCCTTCGTCGGCCTCGCGGACGTGGCGGCCAACGGCACGTACTCGATCGCCGCGCAGACCGGGCCGGTCACGGTGGCCGCGGTCCTCGCCAATCTGTATCCGGTGGTGACGGTCTTCGCGGCGCTGGTGATCCTCAAGGAGCGGCTGCGCACGGTGCAGGCCGCCGGCGCCGGGCTGGCCCTGGTGGGCACGGTCCTGCTGGCGAGCGGCTGATCAGCGCCCTTCGAGGTCCGACACGGCCCGGCCGGGAGCCGCCGCCCCCGGCAGCGTCCCGCCGTCCACACCCGCCTGCTGCAGAGCCACGCCGTCGACGCCCGTCCGCGGCAGCTGCTTCTCGAGCTCCCCGAGCGCCCGCAGTTGCTCCGGGTGACCCCGTCCGGGATGGGCACCGGCGCGGGCGTGCGCAGCGGCGGCTGCCAGCCTTCGGCCTCGTCCCACCGGCGTACGACGCGGGCGGGGGCTCCGGCGACCACCGAGTGGTCGGGCACCTCGCCCCGCACGACCGCGCCCGCCGCTACCACCACGTTGCGGCCCAGCCGGGCGCCGGGAAGGATCACCGCACCCGTCCCCAGCCAGCAGCCGGGGCCGATCGAGACGGGGTCGGTGCGGGGCCACTGCTTGCCGACCGGCTCGTGCGGGTCGTCGTAGCTGTGGTTCGTCGAGGTGATGTAGACGTAGGGACCGCAGTACGTGTCGGAGCCGATGGTCACGCGGGTGTCGGCGATGACGTGACTGCCGCGCCCCAGGACCACCCCGTCCCCCAGCGTCAGGATGGGATCGGGACCGAGATCCAGGCCGGGCATCATCCCGGCGGTCAGGGTCACCTGCTCGGCGATGATGCAGTGCGCGCCCAGCTCGATCCACGGTTCACCGAAGACGGTCCCCTGCGGAAAGGCGAGCCGGGTGCCGGGCCCGATCCGCCGGAAGTCGAGCCGCCCCGGACGGTCGGCCGTGACGGCGCCCGCCTCCTGCACCCACTGCCAGCCGCGATGGACGGCGCGCGCGAGTCCGCGGCGCCACCAGGCGGCAGGGGATGAGAACGTGTTTCTGTTCTTCGGCACCCGCCCACGGTAGTCGGCCCGGCCCCGCACGAAGGGCGTGACGTGCTGTGATGTTCGCCCCAAGGCCCACCCGTCGCCCCTCAAGGGCCATCGACCGCCCGCCGTTTACCACGTGGAGCGCCTCTCGCAGGCGACTTCGCGCGCAACTCCACCGTTCTGTGGACAGTGGGCACACTCCGGGGTCCGCGGCCTCACCCCTGGCTAGCATGAGCACCGCACGCTTTCGGAGGATCACCTTCAGTGATCGGCGTCAACACGTCGCCCGTGGCAGGCGATACGGGCCGATGCGCCGGCCGGGCGCCTGTTCCCACAGCTCCTCCCGCACTCGAGCAGCGAGGGATCGCGGAATGTCAGTGGCTCCCACACCACACCGGACACGTACGTCTCGGCGTTCCCCCGTGCCCCTGCCGCTGACCGCACTGCTGGCTGCCGCCCTGGCCGGCGGAGCGGTGATCGTGGCCGCTCCCCCATCCGCCCGCGCATGGGTGGCCGCGACGGTCTGCGTCGCCTGGCTGGGCGTCGCGTCCACCGCCGGTGCCGCGTCGGCGACGCTGCGCCGACGCCGGGGCGCGAGCGCCGCCGCGAGCGGCGAACTGCGCACGCTCCAGGCCCGGTCGGCGCAGCTCGCCGCCGAATCCGCGCACCTGCTCAATGTCACCGTCCCCGCCGTCGTCAAACGGCTGCGCGACGGCGCCACGGTCGAGGACGCCCTGACCGGCACGCCGGGCCCGAAGGACGCCCAACTGCGTCGCATGCTGAAGGCTTTCGCCACCGAGGTCGGCGCGGCGGAACACCGCGCACGGGCCTCTGCGGCGAACTGCGCCGCTGCCGTACGGCAGTTGGCACTGGCCGCGGACGGCGTCGACCGGATGACGACGGTCGCCCTGCCGGCCGCGGTGGCCCATCTGCGCACCGGCGCGTCGGCCGAGACGGTGATGGCGGGCCTGGACCGGCCGGCGGACTCCCGACTGCGGGTGCTTCTCGAGACGACCGTGCGAGAACTGGCGCTCAGCGAGCGACGCGCCGCGGCCGCGCAGGGCGCGAGCGCTAAGGGCCTCAGCCGGGTGCAGGCGAAGGCCGTGACCATGCTGGCCGATCTGCGGGAGATGCAGGACCGGCACGGCGAGGAGGTCTTCGGCGATCTGCTGAAACTCGACCACAGCGCCTCCCAGCTCGGTCTGATGACCGACCGTCTGGCGCTCCTCATGGGCGGCCGGGCCAGTCGGGCCTGGAACAGGCCGATCCCCATGGAATCCGTCCTGCGCGGCGCGGTCGGGCGCATCGCCGCGTACCAGCGGGTGCGGCTGCACTCCTCCGGCACGGCCGCCGTCGCCGGTTTCGCCGCCGAGGGTGTGATGCACCTGCTGGCCGAACTGATGGACAACGCCGCGAACTTCTCCCCACCCGTCGACGAGGTCCATGTCTACGTCGAGGAGCGGACGGCCGGACTGGTCGTCACCATCGAGGACAGCGGCCTGAGGATGTCCGACGCGGCGATGCGCCGGGCCGAGGAGGCGGTGTCCGGCAGAATCACCGACCTCGCCACCCTCCAGGGCACCCGGCTCGGGCTGGCCGTGGTCGGCAGGCTGGCCGTGAAATACCGCATGAGCGTCAGCTTCCGGCCGTCGTCGCGCGGTGGTACGGGCGTGGTGGTGCTGTTGCCGCCGCAGTTGCTCGCGCAGCCGCGCAGCGGCCTGCCGGAGCAGGCGGCGACCGGGCATGTCACCCCGGCCCACGGCATCACGGTCCCGCTGCCCGACGCCCCGACGACCTCCGGGGCGGGCACGGCGAGGACGCCTTCGTGGGAGGGCGCAGCAGCGGCAACAGGAGCCGAGGCCGGCACCGTCGGAGCGTGGGAGGCCACGGCAGTCGCCTCCGCGCCTGACGGCGGCACCGTAGGACCGACGTCCTGGGAGGCCGCGGCAGGCACCGCCGCAGTTGGGGACGGCACCGCCGGAACGACCTCCTGGAACAACACGGCCGAAACCCCCACAGCCGGGCCGGACACGGCAGGAGCGACCTCCTGGGCGGGTGCGGACGGGGTCACGACGGATGCGGGCACGGCCGGCGGCAGCATGGCCGTCCCGCCACAGGGGGTGCGCCGCGTGGCGACGCCCGGCGGTCTGCCGGTGCGGCCCGCGGGCCGCACGATGGCGGCGGCGGACCGCGGCCGCGACCCCGGGGCGGGCCCGTCGGAGGGCTACGCCGGTACCGGCCGGGACGCGGGCACGCAGTTCGGCGAGTTCCACCGCTCGTGCCGTGCCGGGAACTCCGGGCCCCCTGCCGCTGAAGCGGGCCCGTTCCCGCCCGAGCCTCCGGCGCACACGGAGCCGGACGGCGGTCCCTCACAAGAGGCGTCCGGGACGGCCGGGCCGTAACCGGGCCCGGCGCCGACCGCCCCCATCCCGTACAACGCGGACCACCGGAACCGACAGGAGGCAGAGGCCGACACCCGGTCCTCACCGGACGCGCGGCCCACCCCGATCATGCAGACCACCGACACCAGCCTCACCTGGCTCCTGGAAGGTTTGCTGGAGCGCACGCCCGGCACCCGGCACGCCCTCGTACTCTCGCGCGACGGGCTGAAGCTGTGCTGGACCAGGCATCTCACCCGCGACCAGGCCGATCAGCTGGCCGCGATCTGCTCGGGCATCCAGGCCCTCGCCCAAGGCGCGTCGATCGAGTTCGGCAGCGGCACCGGCGGCGTCCGGCACTCGATGACCGAGTTCCACGGCGGACTGCTGTTCATCGTCGAGGCAGGCGCCGGCGCGCATCTCGCGGTCGTCGCGGCGGACGGCGCCGACCCTGGCCTGGTCGGCCACCGGATGACCGAACTGGTCGAGCAGATCGGCGAACGTCTGGGGGCAGCGCCAAGGCTCCCGGCCCAGGACAGTCCGCGCTCATGACCCGGCGTCCCGTCGACACGGGTGACCCGGAACGGCTCTACACCGTCACCGGCGGACGCAGCCGTACCGACGACGACTCGTTCGACCTGGTCACGCTGATCGTCAGCGAATGCGAGCCGTCGCACGGCATGCAGTCGGAGCACGTCCGGATCCTCGACCTGTGTCGCGCCCCCACGGCGGTCGTGGAGATCTCGGCCGCGCTGCGGCTGCCCGTGACGGTCGTCCGGATCCTTCTGTTCGACCTGCTGGTCACGGGCCGCGTCACCGCCCGCCATCCGCCGGTCGCCCGCTTCCGGGGCTCGCTGCCCGACTCCGACCTCTTGAAGGAGGTGCTCGATGGACTCCGCAACCTCTGAGCTCCCCGGCTTCACGCCGCTGGGCAGGGATTCGGAGAACGGCCTCAAGATCGTGATCTTGGGGGTTTCGGTGTCGGCAAGACGACGCTCGTCCGGTCGGTGAGCGAGATCCGCCCGCTGAACACGGAGGAGGTGATGACGCAGGCCGGCGTCGGCATCGACGAGACCGCGGGCGTGGCGACGACGAAGACGACCACCACCGTCGCGTTCGACTTCGGCCGGATCAGCCTCAACGACCGCATGGTCCTCTATCTGTTCGGCGCACCCGGCCAGGAACGCTTCTGGTTCCTGTGGGACAGGCTGTTCGCCGGCACGCTCGGCGCGGTCGTCCTCGTCGACACCCGGCGCATGAGCGACTCCTGGTACGCCATCGACCGGCTCGAACACCGCGGGACTCCGTTCGTCGTCGCCGTCAACCGGTTCGACGACGACCCGTCCGTCTACTCCCTGACCGAGATCCGCCAGGCCCTGGCGCTCGACCCGCACGTGCCGCTGGTCGAGTGCGACGCGCGGATCCGCTCCTCCGGCAAGCACGTCCTGCTCAGCCTCGCCGACCACCTCCATGAACTGGCAACGGCCCGGGAGACGACACCATGAACGACCCCATCGGCACCGCGGCGCACGCGCCCCACCCGCCCGGCTGTCCCGCCCATGAGGAGGCGGCCCGGCTGAGCGGCCTCGCGTTCCGGCAAGGCCCGTCGGAGCTGTACCGCTCCCTGCGCGGCCGCTACGGCTCCGTCGCGCCGGTCCTGCTGGAAGGAGACGTTCCGGTATGGCTGGTCCTCGGCTACACCGAGGTCACGTACGTCACCGCCCACGACGAGCTCTTCGCCCGCGACTCCCGGCGCTGGAACCAGTGGGGGGCCGTTCCGGCCGACTGGCCGCTGCTGCCGCTCGTCGGGCATCAGCCGTCCGTGCTCTTCACCGAGGGAACGGAGCACCAGCGGCGCGCCGGAGTCGTCACGGAGGCGCTGGAGGGCGTCGACCAGTTCGAACTCGCCCATCGATGCCGCGAGATCGCGGAACTGCTGATCGACGCGTTCGCCGGCAGCGGGCAGGCGGAGCTGATGACGGCCTACGCGCATGCGCTTCCGATGCGCGCCGCCGTGCGGATGTGCGGCATGCCGGCCCACGGGGCGGACACCGAAGGCCTTGTGCGGGACCTGAGAATCTCGCTGGACGCCGCGGAGTACGACGACCCGGTCGCCGCGTACGTCCGTGTCCAGGAGCGCATCCAGCGGCTGGTGGAGGACAAGCGCCGCGCGCCCGGGCCCGATGTGACGTCGCGGATGCTGGCGCACCCGGCCGGCCTGACGGACGAGGAGGCCGTGCAGGACCTGATCGTGGTCATCGCCGCGGCCCAGCAGCCGACGGCCAACTGGATCTGCAACACGCTGCGGCTGCTGCTGACCGACGACCGCTTCGCCTTGAACGTGTCGGGTGGCCGGCTCAGTGTGGGCCAGGCGCTCAACGAGGTGCTGTGGCTGGACACCCCGACCCAGAACGTCATCGGCCGCTGGGCGGTGCGCGACACCACGCTCGGCGGGCGCCGGATCCGTGCCGGCGACTGTCTGGTGCTGGGGCTCGCGGCCGCCAACACCGATCCACGGATCTGGCCGGAGGGGCACATCGGCGCCGAGAACTCGGCGCACCTGTCGTTCGGCAACGGCGAGCACCGGTGCCCGTATCCGGCACCGATGCTCGCCGATGTGATCGCCCGTACCGCGGTGGAGACGCTGCTGGAGCGGCTTCCGGACGTGGTCCTCGCCGTGGAGCCGGACGAACTGACCTGGCGGCCGTCGGTCTGGATGCGGGGACTGGACTCGCTACCGGTGATCTTCACACCGGTAGCGGCCCTCGCGGAGTGCCGGACCGGGAATCAGCGGTAGGGGGACGACGGTCCCCGACCGGGCGACCGCGGTGACCGCCCGCTTCCGGGGTGGCTCACCGTGCGCCTGGAGGAGCGGCGCTGTCGCCGGCGCGGGACTCCGGGTCCAGCCACGGTCTGCGCCCCGGTCCGGTCGGGTGCGTGCCCGTGACGCCCATGACCACCGAGTAGAGGCTGGTCTCCGCGGCGATGAAGAGACGGTTGCGCTTGGCTCCGCCCCAGGCGATGTTGGCGACCGCCTCGGGGACCTCGAGCCGCCCGATCAGCGTGCCGTCGGGGTCGTAGCAGTGCACGCCGTCGTCCATCGCCGCGGCCCAGAGCCGGCCGGCGTCGTCGAAGCGGAGGTTGTCGAAGCGGGCCTTCCGCCGGGCCCCGGCCTCGGCGAAGATCTCGCCGTCCGACAGCGTGCCGTCTTCGCGTACGTCGAAGACCCGGATGCAGCCTGCCCTGGTGTCGGTGACGAACAGCTGCCGCTCGTCGGCCGAGAAGACGAGGCCGTTCGGGGCGCCGAAGCAGTCGGCGACCAGCCGCACTTCGCCGGAATCGGGATCGACGCGGTAGACGTTGTTGGAGCCGATCTCGCTGTCGGCGCGATAGCCCTCGTAGTCGCTGGTGATACCGAAGTCCGGGTCGGAGAACCAGACGGAGCCGTCGGACTTCACGGCCGCGTCGTTCGGGCTGTTGAGGCGCTTGCCCTGCCAGCGGTCGGCCAGCACCGTGACGGTGCCGTCGTGCTCGGTCCGGGTCACCCGGCGGTTGCCCTGCTCACAGGTGACCAGCCTGCTCTGCCGGTCGAGGGTGTTGCCGTTGGTGTGCCCGGCGGTGCGGCGGAAGACGCTGACGGCGCCCGTCTCCTCGTCCCAGCGCAGCATCCGGTCATTGGGGATGTCGCTCCAGACCACCTGCCGCCAGGCGGGCAGGTAGATCGGCCCCTCGGCCCAGCGGCAGCCGGTGTACAGGACCTCCAGGTCGTCGTCGCCGTTCATGCAACGACCGGTTCTGAACCGGTCGTCGAACATCTCGTACAGCGCGGGGCGTGCACTGGCCATGCGAATACTCCCCTTCAGATGCTGAATGACATTCAGTCAATGAGGAAGATTGCATGATGAAGTACGGCAAGAGCAAGGTTTGCCAGAATGGAGAGCTGTGGATCACACCTCCTCCGCAGGAGCCGCGCCGGGCGGCGCCCTTCAGCGAGCGGGGGCTCGGCCGGCCACCGGCGTGAAGCGCACCGGCAAGGACCTCGGCCCTCGCGTGAACACCCCCTGCTCACGGGGGACGAAGCCGTCTGCGAGGCGCATGTCCGGCATGGCGTCCAGCAGTTGGCCGACCCCGGTCCTGACCTCGGCCCTGGCGAGCAGCGCGCCCACACAGAAGTGCCGGCCGAGCGCGAAGGCCAGATGGTCGGCGGCCGCGGAGAACGCGGTCGTCGCGGTGAGGTCGTCGCGGAAGATGTCGAAGCGGTCGGGGTCGCGGTACCGCTCGCCGTCCCGGTTGGCCGCGCCGATCAGGCAGGTCACCGTGGCACCGGCCGGGATGGTGCCGCCACTGACGGTGACCTCCGCGGCGGTCTGCCGCATGATCATATGAACCGGGGGTGTGAAGCGCAGTGTCTCGGCAAGGGCGCGGTCGATGAGGTTCCGGTCCTCGCGCACCGCGGCCAACTGGTCGGGATGGGCCAGCAGGTTGGCGAACATGCCGGCGATGGCCTTGTCGGTGGTCTCGCCGCCCGCGGCGAGCAGCAGGCTGCAGAACGCCTTGATGTCCTCGTCGCTCATCCTCACGCCGTCCACCTCTGCCGCGCAGAGTGTGGAGAGCAGGTCCTCGCCCAGGTTGTCGCGGCGCTCCTGGATGATCGGGATCATGTACTCGGCGAACTCGACGCGGGTCCGCTCGCCGGCCGCTGCGACGTCGGGATCCCTGGCGAGATTTCCGAAGTAGGCGACGACGGAGGTGTACCAGCCGTGGAAGCGGTCGTGGTCCGCCTTGTCCAGACCCAGCATGTCGGCGATGACGTTGACGGGGAACCGGGTGGCGAAGGCGTCGACGAGATCCACCTCGCCCTTGTGGCGGAAGGCGTCGATCAGCTCACGGGCGTTGCTCTCGATGACCGGCAGGAACTTGTCCCTGAGGTCGCTTCCCCGGAAGGCGGGAGCGACGAGCGCCCTGCGCACGGCGTGTTCACGTCCACTGAGCTGCACGATCGTCTTTCCGTGCACAGGCTCGAGCTGCCAGTCGTAGTTCTCGGTGGTGAACACCGACTCCTTGTCCTTGAAGGCGCGCTCCACGTCCTCGTAGCGGGAGACCAGGTAGCTCTCGGTGGGTTCGTGCCAGATCAGCGGGGCATGCTCGCGCATCGACCGGTAGGCGGGGTACGGATCGGCGGCGAACTCCGGCGACAGGATGTCAGGGATGTGCTGTGCGGTGGCCATGGGGCTCCCTCGTCAGCAACGGGCAATGCCCGCAAGGCTATTGAGCCTCCGACGAGGACGACAGACAGCAAGACGGCGCGCACGGGTGCGCCCCCGTGCGCGCACCCGCGCCCCCTGGCGCATGTCAGGGGAGCGGGGGGCTTACGGTGCAGGTAGGCGCGGGACGACCGGTGAGGCACGAGGGAGCAGGCATGACGGAGCGGGCATTGGTTGCGGGCGTGGGCGGCAAGGAGCCCGACGTCGACCCGGAGGCGTTCGCAGCGCCGACGTCGGTCGTGATGGGTGACGTGACGGTCGCCGCGGGGGCGAGTGTCTGGTACCAGACGGTGCTGCGCGGCGACTGCGGACCGATCGTGATCGGCGCGGGGAGCAACATCCAGGACAACTGCACGGTCCACAGCGACCCCGGCTTTCCCGTCACCGTGGGCGAACGCGTATCGGTCGGCCACAACGCGATCCTGCACGGCTGCACGGTGGACGACGACGTCCTCGTCGGCATGGGGGCCACGGTCCTCAACGGGGCGCACATCGGCTCCGGTTCCCTCATCGCGGCACAGGCCCTCGTACCGCAGGGCATGCAGGTGCCGCCCGGCTCACTGGTGGCCGGGGTACCCGCGAAGGTGCGGCGTGAGCTGACACAGGAGGAGCAGGAGGGCATCAAGCTCAACGCGGCGGTCTATCTGGACCTGGCCGCCCAGCACCGGGACGCGCACAAGGACTGACGTCCGGGCCCGGGCGGCGGGTCAGTCGGCGACGGGGACGGGCTCCGACAGGGGCGACGCGGCCGCCGGCTGCTCCGCCGCCGCCTTCTTCGCCCGGCTCTTGAGCACCAGCATCGAGGTGACGCCGACCGCCACCGCGAGGACGAGCCCGAGCCAGGAGAAGCGCTTGAGCCAGGCCTCGGCCACGACACCGACCGAGTAGACGACGGCCGTCGTGCCGCCCGCCCACAGGATGCCGCCGAAGACGTTGGCGATCAGGAACTTCCAGTACGGCATCCGCAGCACACCGGCGAGCGGCCCGGCGAAGATCCTCAGCAGGGCGACGAAGCGGCCGAAGAAGACGGCCCACATGCCCCACTTCTCGAACGACCGCTCGGCCATGGCGATCTGGGCCTCACCGAAGTGCTTGGGGAATTTCCCGCCGAGCCAGGCCAGCAGCGGCCGGCCGCCCTTCCGGCCGATGGCGTACCCGATCGAGTCGCCGATGATGGCACCGGCGGTCGCGCAGGCGCCGAGGATGTAGGGATCGATGTCTCCGTGCTGGGAGGCGAGGAGCGCCGAGCTCACGAGGACGATCTCTCCGGGGAGCGGGATACCGAGGCTCTCGAGCCCGATCACCACCCCCACGAGGAGATAGATGCTGACCGCCGGGACAGTCTCGAGCCATTCCTGGACGTGCAACGCCGTGCCTCCCGCTACCACCGGGCCGCTCGCCCGGCGCGCGCCCCGCCGGCGCACGCCGGGCAGCCTACCCGGTCGCACGGGCGCGTCACGGCACACGAGAGGCCGCCCGGTCACCACAGGGGTGCCGGGCGGCCCGGTGCGGTGCGTGACCGCGATCAGCTGTTGGGGCGCAGGGTCCAGACGATGTGCATCTCACCGGTCACGGCGCCGTCCGCGCGCTGGATGGCGACCGTGACGGGGAACTCGGGGCGCTCGCCCGCGTCCAGCTCCTTGACGACGTCGGCGACGGGGCGGCCGAGCGTCGCGGTCGCCGTGAGGACGCCCTTGGCGAGCTTCCTGTAGCTGGTCTCCGCCTTCACCGGCAGCGGCACCGAGCGGCTCAGCTGGTCGCCGAACGCGGCGAGGACGACGGCGCCGCTCGCCGACTCGGCGAGGGTGAACATGGCGCCGGCGTGCGGCCCGCCGACGTGGTTGTGGTACTCCGGCTGGTCGGGCAGCCGGAGCACCGCTCGCTCCGCGGTCGTCTCCAAGTACTCGAGATTGAGGGTCTTGACCATGGGGACGGTGGCGGCGAGCAGTTCGCCGATGGACATCTGGTCTGCGCTCATGCCGGAATGTTACCCACCAGTAGGCTCACTTGGCCATCCCCCGCGGGGCCCGGGCGTAGAAGAGCCACGGCCGCACCTCTATGGTTACTGGCCATGTGGCCAGGACAGCAGCCGCCCGGGGGCGAGCAGAACCCGCAGGACCAGAACCCGTACCAGCAGCCGGGGTACCAGCAGCCGAATCCTTATCAGCAGCCGGGATACCAGCAACCGGGGTACCAGCAGCCCAACCCGTACCAGCAGCCGACCGTGCCGCAGTACGCCGTACCCGGCCAGACGCCGGGAGCGCCGCAGCCGGCAGGTGACGAGAAGAAGAAGACGACGATCATCGCGATCGTGGCGGCCACGGCAGTCGTCGCGACCGCCGTCGTGACCGGCATCGTCGTACTGCCGGAGGACGAGAAGTCGTCGGGCAAGGGCGGTGACGTCGCGGCATCGAAGCCGGCCGACCCGAACGCCTCGGACAAGCCGAAGGGCTCGGAAGAGTCCGCCCCGGCACCGACGGACAACCCGCGCGGCGGCGAGGCCAAGCCCACGATCGCCGGGTGGAAGGTCGTCACCAACCCCAAGCACGGCACCCAGTTCGACGTGCCGGCGGAGTGGGAGGTGGCGAGCTCCGGCATGGCCACCGGCTTCGAGGACGAGAAGAAGGGCGACGGCTCGGCCGTCGTCATGATGTCCGCGCCCGCCCACTTCAAGAGCAAGTGGTGCCTCTTCGACTCCGACAAGGACGGCAGCGAAGAGGACTACGGGCTGGCCAGCACCGGCACCAAGGGCGGAAAGGGCGCGAAGAGCACCGCGGAGGCCGCCTACAACGAGGCCGGCAACTGGGCCTGGGCCGCCTACGCCCAGACCGAGCCCAAGGGAACCGTCAAGGTGACCAAGGCCGTGGACTACACGACGAAGTCGGGCCTCAAGGGCAGTCTCTCGACCGCCACGGCCAAGGGCGTGAAGAAGGACAACAAGTGCGAGACCGACGGTAAGTCGATCGCGTTCAGCTTCAAGAACACCAAGGGCGACTTCGCGAGCTGGGTGCTGTACTCCAACACCGGCGTGCCGGACGAGGTGCCCGACGCCACGATCCAGCAGATCCTCAGCACCGTACGGCTGGCCGGCAGCTCCGGCTGAACCGCTGAAGGCTGTCCACGGGCAGAGGCGCGACAAGTCGTTTGGCAAGTCCGGGCGGCACCAGGGATAGTCCTTCGGTGACATCTCCCGCTGCCGCGCCACGCCGCACATCGCGCCACCCCGAATGGGCGGGCCGCAACTACACACTGCTGACCGCCGCCGCGATCATCACCAATCTGGGAAGCCATGGTGCGCTGATCGCGGCGGCGTTCGCGGTGCTGCAGGCGGGCGGCGACGGCGGGGACGTCGGTCTGGTGGCCGCCGCCCGCACCCTCCCGCTGGTGCTGTTCCTGCTCATCGGCGGCGCGATCGCCGACCGGCTGCCGAGGCACCGGGTGATGGTCGCCGCCAACGCCCTCAACTGCGTCTCGCAGGCGCTGTTCGCCTTCGTCGTCCTGTCCGGCGAACCGCAGCTGTGGCAGATGATGCTGCTGACCGCGCTGTGCGGCACCGGCCAGGCCTTCTTCAACCCCGCCGCAGAGGGCATGCTCATGTCCAGCGTCAGCGGCGACCAGGCGAGCCGGGCCTTCGCCCTGTTCCGGATGGCCATGCACGGCGCGGCCATCGGCGGGGCCGCACTCGGCGGTGCGATGATCGCCGCGATCGGACCGGGCTGGGTCCTCGCCGTGGACGCGGCGGCCTTCGCGGTCGCGGGCGCGCTGCGGGCGTTCCTGGACGTGAGCCACATCAGGCCCCGGGAAGCGGGCGGGGGGCTGCTGGCCGACCTGCGCGACGGCTGGAAGGAGTTCGTCGCCAGGCCGTGGCTGTGGGCGATCGTGGCCCAGTTCTCGGTGGTCGTCGCCGTCGTGGGAGCGGCCGAATCCGTCTACGGGCCCCTGGTCGCCAGGGACGAACTCGGCGGCGCGGCGCCCTGGGGTGTGGCGCTCGCGGCGTTCGGCGTGGGCACGCTCGGCGGGGCGCTGCTGATGATGCGGTGGAAACCGCGGCGGCTGCTGCTCGCCGGGACGCTGTGCGTCTTCCCGCTCGCGGCGCCGTCCGCGGCGCTCGCGGTGCCCCTGCAGGTGGAGGGCCTCGCGGTGGTGATGTTCGTCAGCGGCGTGGCGATCGAGGTGTTCGGTGTCGCATGGATGACGGCGCTGCACCAGGAGATCCCCGAGGACATGCTTTCCCGGGTCTCCGCCTACGACTGGTTCGGCTCGGTGGCGATGCTGCCGCTCGCCACGGCGCTCGCCGGCCCGGCGGAATCCCTGTTCGGACGGCGGGCGTCCCTGCTGGGGTGCGCGGCGCTGGTGGTGGTCGTGACGGCGGCGGTGCTGTTCGTACCGGACGTACGGAACCTGCGGCGTCGGGGGGCGACGGTCGCGGGGGGCGGACCGTCGGCGCAGATGCCGTCGGTGCCGAAGGAAGCGGCGCCGCAGGCGTAGGGGGCAGGTGCCCGGCGCGCCCCTCCCCTACCCGCCCCTTCCCGAACCGGGCTCCGCCCGGACCCGCCACCGCGCTGCGCGCTGTGGTGCGGGGACTCCGCCCCCGGACCCCCGCGCCGCTGTCGCCGGCTCGGCCTACGTTGCCGGGGGCTGATTTCGCGCAGCGAAGGCTCCGCCGCCAGGGCACGGCCCGGAGTACCGTGCAGCGGCATCTCGGCCCGCCCGGCGCTTGAGGAGCACCGCGCGAAGCGCGGTACGGGGCCCGGGCCCACCCCGGTTCGGGAAGAAGCGGCCCGGAGGAACGGCCCCAGCCCAGCGGCATGTCACCCCACGGTGAACGCTCCGTCCGGCGGCTCCGGCGACCGGACCGCCTTTGTGTCGTCCACCGGCCCCGCGTCACCCCTCAGCCGCGCGAGCGCCGCCCCCTGCTCGACCCGTGCCGGGAACGCGTCGGACGCCGTCCGCCGCGCCAGCGGCCCCGTGTCGATGGGCGACTGCGAAGCGAGCAGCACCGCGTTGCCGAAGCGGCGCCCCCGCAGGACGGACGGTTCCGCGATCAGGGCGAGTTCGGCGAAGACCTCCGCGAAAGTGGCCAGTTGGGAGCGGAGGAAGGCGAACGGCGCGCCGTCGGCGAGGTTGGCGGCGTAGACGCCGCCCGGCCGGAGCACCCTCTGCACGGCTCTCGCGTACTCGACCGTGGTCAGGTGCGCCGGGACCCGTGAGCCGCCGAAGACGTCCGCGACGACCATGTCCACGGAGTCCGCCGCCGCGTCCTCGACCCACTTCCGCGCGTCCTCCCGGTGGACGGTGACCGCGGACCGGTCGGGCATCGGCAGGTGCTCGGTGACGAGGGCGACGAGCCCGGCGTCGTACTCGACCACGTCCTGCCGGGAGCCGGGCCTTGTCGCGGCGATGTAGCGCGGCAGGGTGAGGGCGCCGCCGCCGAGGTGCAGCACGGAGAGCGGTGTGCCCTCGTCGGCCGCGCAGTCGACGACGTAGGCGAGCCGGCGCAGGTACTCGAACTCGAGGTGCGTGGGATCGTCCAGGTCGACGTACGACTGCGGGGCGCCGTCGACGGTCAGCAGCCAGGCCCGCTCATGGTCCACGTCGGGCATGAGCTTGGCGGTGCCGCCGTCGACGGCGCGCAGGACGGGGATCGGCTCGTTCACCGGGCCATTGTCCCCGTCCCTCCACCGCTTCAGAGCACGGTCGTCACCGTGCCCGCGCCGACCGTGCGGCCGCCCTCGCGGATCGCGAAGCCGAGCCCCGGCTCGAGCGGGACGTCCCGGCCCAGCTCGACGGTCAGCGCGACCGTCTCGCCGGGACGTGCCACGCCCGTCCCGCCGAGGTCGATGTCGCCGACGACGTCCGCGGTGCGGATGTAGAACTGCGGCCGGTAGCCGGTGGAGACCGCTGTGGTCCGGCCGCCCTCACGGGCGGACAGCACGTACACCTGCGCGGTGAAGCGCCGGCTCGGCACGACGCTGCCGGGCGCGGCGACGACGTGGCCGCGCCGGACCCGGTCCCGCTGGAGGCCGCGCAGCAGCAGTGCCACGTTGTCCCCCGCCTCCGCCGACTCCATCGGCCTGCCGAAGGTCTCCAGCCCTGTCACCACGCTCTCGGTGTCCGCGCCGAGCACCTGCACACGGTCGCCGACCCGTACGGTGCCGCGCTCGACGGCCCCGGTGACGACGGTCCCGCGCCCCGTGATGGTGAGCACGTTCTCCACGGGCAGCAGGAACGGCGCGTCGGTGTACCTGACGGGCATCGGCACGTAGGTGTCGACGGCGTCGAGCAGTGCCTCCACGGCGGCCGTCCAGCGCGGGTCGCCCTCGAGCGCCCGCAACCCCGAGACGCGCACCACCGGCGCCGCGTCGCCGCCGTACCCGTGCGCGGTCAGCAGGTCCCGGACCTCCAGCTCGACGAGGTCGGTGAGCTCGTCGTCGCCCGCGTCGGCCTTGTTGAGGGCGACGACGATGTGGTCCACGCCCACCTGGCGGGCGAGCAGGACGTGCTCGGCCGTCTGCGGCATGACGCCGTCGAGCGCGGAGACGACGAGGATCGCCCCGTCCAGTTGGGCGGCGCCGGTGACCATGTTCTTGACGTAGTCGGCGTGGCCCGGCATGTCGACGTGGGCGTAGTGGCGGGTGTCGGTCTCGTACTCGACGTGCGCGATGTTGATGGTGATGCCGCGCGCGGCCTCCTCGGGCGCCCGGTCGATCCTGTCGAAGGGCACGAACGTGCCGCTCCCCCGCTCGCTGAGGACTTTGGTGATGGCGGCGGTCAGGGTGGTCTTGCCGTGGTCGACGTGGCCCATGGTGCCGATGTTGAGGTGCGGCTTGGTCCGCACGTATGCCGTCTTGGGCATGGCGCGATGGTTCCTTCCCGGAACTCGAAGTGTGGGACCCCTGGGCCTGGCCGACCCTCCCCCTGCGGGGTCCGCCGGACGATCCGGGAAGGGTCAGCTTCGGGCGCCGTCGAGGGGCGCTGCGGCAGCATCGGCTGCGAGGAGAACGGCAGCCTTCGGCGCGTCCGCGTCTGCGGACGGCGCTGCGAGGAAGGCGTACCGGAACATGAGTGAATGATCGCCCGGTGACGGTGCGGCCGTCGAACGGTTTTCCCGGCACCGCGGTGCGCACGAAAGCGACCCGGCGGGACCACCCGGCCAGGGCGCCCGCCACGAGCGGTCGCCGTGGATCACGAGCGCCCGTCACCGGCGGGCACCGGCGGGCACCGGTCACGAACGCCCGCCCCCGGCGCCCGTCACAGGTGCTTGAGCGCCTCGCGGACGGACAGCGGCGACAGACGGTCCCGGGCGCCGTCGACGAACTGCCGTACGGCGTCGGGGTCGGTCCTGGCGTACTCGCGCAGGGCCCAGCCGATCGCCTTGCGGACGAAGAAGTCCGGGTGGCCGGCGCGGCGGAGACAGTGGTCGAACAGCCTGCCGCTGTCCGTCGCGGCCCGGAAGCGCAGTTGGTGCAGGAGCGCCGTACGCACCAGCCACATGTCCTCGTCGTCGATCCATTCGTCCATCACTGCCCCGAGCTCCGGATCGGCGGCCACCAAGGGCCCGACGACATGGGCGGCGAGCGCGTCGACGGTGTCCCACCAGGGCACGGTGAGCACGAGCCGGCGTGCCACGGGCAGGAAGCCGGAGGAGCAGCGGCCGGCGTGGCGGCGGAGATAGTCGGCGGCGAAGTAGTGGTACTCCCGCTCCGGCAGGGACCAGCAGCGCAGGGCGACGGCCGTGCAGTCCGCCTCGTCCGGGCGGGGCGTGCCGGCGAGCACCGTGCGGGACAGGTTCCTTCGTTCCGGGGCGGGGATGCCGAGGAACGGAGCGACGCCCCTCATGTACGCGGCGGCCTTGGCGGCACGGTCGGCGTCCCCCGCGGCCGGGTACACGACGACGAGCCGGGCCATGACGGTGTCGGCGAGATCGCTGCGCGGTGCGACGTGCGTCATACGGCACACAATAAGGCGATCACAGGCGGCTGTCGGTTAGTCTCCCCGGATGTTCGACCCCGTCCCCAGGCCGGCGTCCGGTCTCGCCCTCCGCTGTTCCAGGGCCCTGTTCTCGCCCTGGTCGCGGCTGTCCCTTCTCGCGGTGGTGCTGGCCTGCGCGGCGGTGACGGTCCTGCTCTACGAGCCACAGCGGCTGCTCTCCGCGGGCTGGCCGCCGCAGTTGGGCGGGCCGGCGGCGGTGGTCCTGTTCGGCGTCGGGTACGGGGTGTGCACGGCGGCGTTCGTGCCGCGGCCGATCCTCAATCTGGCGGCGGGCGCGCTGTTCGGTTCCCAGGCCGGGCTCGCGGCGGCGCTCGCCGGCACGGTGCTGGGAGCCGGGATCGCCTTCACGCTGGGCCGGTTGCTCGGTCAGGAGGCGCTCCGGCCGCTGCTGCGCGGCCGCTGGCTGAAGGCCGCCGACGGCCAGCTCAGCCGGCACGGTTTCCGTTCGATGCTGGCGATCCGGTTGTTCCCGGGTGTGCCGTTCGCCGCCGCCAACTACTGCGCCGCCGTCTCCCGCATGGGCTACCTGCCCTTTCTTCTCGCGACCGGTCTGGGCTCGATCCCCAACACGGCGGCGTACGTCGTCGCCGGCAGCCGGGCCGGCTCGCCGACCTCTCCCGCCTTCCTGATCGCGATGGGCTTCATCGTGGTGACGGGCCTGGCCGCGGCCGCGGTCGCCTGGACCAAGCGCAACCGCCTGCGCGGCACCGAGGTCCGAGGCACCGAAGTCGGCGCCACCGAAGGCCGAAGCGGCGAAGTCTGCGCCGGCGAAGGCCGAGTCGCCGGCCGCTGAGGCTCACGCGCCGGGACCACCGTCCGCCGGCCCGCCGCCGCGTCGTCGCACCCGCGTGTGACGGCGCGGGCGGGTACGTCTCCCGCCTCCCCGGCGGGGGCTGCGGCAAGCGCTTCATTTCGGGGCGCTACGCTGCCACCCGGCGCCGGCCCGATGACGTACGTGAGTCGTATCTCACGGGTCATGTGCCTTCACGCGCGCCTGACAGACCGTGATCAGCTCTTGGGTGGCGTAGCTTTCATGTCTTGGTTCGAATCATTCATCCTCGGGCTCGTCCAGGGGCTGACGGAGTTTCTTCCCATCTCCTCCAGCGCGCATCTCCGGCTCACCGCCGCGTTCGCCGGCTGGCACGACCCGGGAGCCGCGTTCACCGCGATCACCCAGATCGGCACGGAGACGGCCGTCCTCATCTACTTCCGCAAGGACATCGCGAGGATCGTCTCCGCGTGGTTCCGCTCGCTCACC
This sequence comes from Streptomyces sp. Tu 2975, assembly GCF_009832925.1. Taxonomy (GTDB): domain Bacteria; phylum Actinomycetota; class Actinomycetes; order Streptomycetales; family Streptomycetaceae; genus Streptomyces. Next base: position 6,786,671 of record NZ_CP047140.1, on the reverse strand, counting down.
GACAAGGCGATGCGCAGCGACCACGACGCGCAGATGGGCTGGCTCGTGATCGTCGGCTCCATCCCGATCGGTGTGCTCGGCGTCACGCTGAAGGACCAGATCGAGGGCCCGTTCCGTGATCTGCGGCTCATCGCCACGACCCTGATCGTGATGGGCATCGTCCTCGGCTTCGCGGACCGGCTCGCCGCCCGCGACGAGGCGGGCGGCCGGCACCGGGTGGTCAAGGAGCGCAAGACACTGAAGGACCTGAGCGTCCGGGACGGTCTGATCTACGGCCTCTGCCAGGCGATGGCGCTGATCCCGGGCGTCTCCCGCTCCGGCGCCACCATCAGCGGCGGTCTGCTGATGGGCTACACCCGTGAGGCGGCGGCCCGTTACTCGTTCCTGCTGGCGATCCCCGCCGTGCTCGCGTCGGGGCTGTTCGAGCTGAAGGACGCGGGCGAGGGCGGCCATGTGTCGTGGGGGCCGACCATCTTCGCGACGATCATCGCCTTCGGGGTGGGCTACGCGGTGATCGCCTGGTTCATGAAGTTCATCACTACGAAGAGCTTCATGCCCTTCGTGATCTACCGGATTCTGCTCGGAATCCTGCTGTACATCCTGGTGGGGACGGACGTGCTGAGCCCGCACGCGGGTGAGTCGGGGGGCTGAGCGAGCGGTTGGGCCGCTATCACCGGTTCGATTGGGCTAGAGGTTTCTGGAGTGATCTAGAGGCGTTTCGAGCCCAATCGAGGTGATCGTCTCCCACTTTTCTCCCAGTCTCCCAGTGGAGGGTTGGACCAGGGTGGGGCTGCCACCTGGAGGGGCGGACTGGTGCCCCACCCTGGCCAACTTGTTCAACGGCCGCCTCGCGCCTTCGGCACGGCTGGCCGCGCCCGTCGAAGGGATGAGTTTCCTCGCCCTCCGTCGGGACAGAAGAGGGGACCGCCCGCCCGCCGCTAAAGGGGTGCGCGACAGGCGGGCGGCCATCGGCGACTCGGGCCGGCGCTCAGCCCGGTCGGTCTGGTGACCGGCCCGCTACTCATTGAATCTGCTTCCGTCATATGACGGAAGACTTGAGGCGGTACCGGCTCGAACTCATGTTCGCACGCGACGTTCATGATCAAAGAATGCTTCACTTTTGCTGCTGACGGATGATCAAGGACGGGCGAGCGTTCAAAGGTGCCCGCCGATCAGCCCCAGTGGATCCTCGATGCCCGGCGGCAGATCGGCCTACGCATCCGTGACGCCCGCCTCTACGCCGACCTCACGCAGGAGGCCCTCGCCCACGAGACGGGGATCGACCGGTCGACGATCCAGCGCATCGAAGGCGGGGCCGACATTAAGGTCAGCCAACTTCTGATCATCGCCAGCCACCTCCGCGTCCAGCCGCGAGACCTCATCGGCTGAGCTCACCACTACCCGTGTACCCACTCTTGCTCTGAGCAACAGTTGCAGGGCCAATCTTGTGCATGGAGTGACCGGGGCGCTACCCCTGGAGGTGTGCGTCTTTGTGCCGTGCGCAGCGACGCCACGCCCGAACCCGTGGCAGCAGCAAGCCCCGCCGCCTCCTGCATCAAGGGAGGGCGGCGGGGCCAGGAGCAATCCCGACTTGCTCGGTGGGATCGATACCTCAGTGTCTCAGGCGCCACTGACAGTCCCGGGGCTACTGCGGCTGGTCGACACACTTGGCCAGGTGTACGCGGATCCGGCGCATTACGTCGCGTGCCGCCTCCGTTTCGGCCGTGTCCTTCCCGGCCAGCTCCTCGTCCAGGGCGGCGCACTCCCAGTGGATGGCACGGACTGTTTGTAGAGCGAGCAGCCCAGCATCGCGGCTGGCCTTGGCTGCTACTCGCTGGAGCCGCTGGTACGCCGTCTCCTCTGTGTTCATCTCGGATCCTCCTCGGTCGTCCTGCTCTCACTGAGGACGGACGACGTAACTCTCGCGCTCGCCGCTGACAGTCCGGGGGCTACGGCCAGGCGGCCAGTTGCTGCCCGTCGGTCTCGTCGGTGAGGGTGATGCGGGCCCCGTCGGTGCTGCCGTAGTCGCCGATCCAGCTGCTGAACTTGCGGTCGGCGGTGGCCTGGTCTGCCCACCAGCCGTGCATCGTGGGCCGGCCGTGGATGGCGAGGAGCAGATGGAACCGCGGCGGGTCGGGCTCGGGCATGACCCCAGGATCGCAGGCGGGGCTGACAGGGTCAGGCGTCTCGGGGCGGGTGGGCGACGCGGAGGCCGGGCTGCGGCCACTCGTAGAGCACGGTCGTGACATGGGTGTCGCCTCGCAGGTCGACCTCGACCTGGTAGACGACGCGACCGTCGGCCCAGTCCTGCCGGGCCTTGACGGGTGCGTAGCGCCACTTGCCACCACTCCATACGCGGAGCGCGGGCCGGTTCCCGGTGGGCCACGTCCTCACCTCGGGCCGGGCGCCGTCGTCGGGCGACCAGGGGCGTGCCGGGGTGGGCTCGGGAATGTCGTCGACGGTCACGATGTCGAGCGTAGACCGGCACACCAATGGGACGCGGCCTGAGCATGCGCCTGCCCTCCCGTGGGGAGCCGGGAGGGGCGCGGCCCCGCCCGGACGTAGCACTCGCGGGCGAGGTCCGCACAGCATGCACCCCGAACTAGCTGGCTGGGAAGACGCTGGCCAGAAACGCACGAACGCCCCCTCCGAAGAGGGGGCGTAAGGCTAGGCGGCCGATCCGGCGACGTCCCCTGGACGCAGCACCACCGCGGAAGCGGCCTACACCGGACAGCGGTCCGGTTCAGCTGCTAACGCCAGTGTGGCACGAGGCGCTGACAGCAGGCTTCCAAGGCACGTTGCTTCACAACCGTCCGGCGAACGTCTCCTCGAGCACCGCTGCAATACCGCGGTCATAGCCGTCCCGGAGCGGTACCAGCTGCTTCCCGACCGGTTCCGTCTTCGAGATGCCGAAGTACGCCTCTACGTGCTGCATTGGTGCACCGTCTTCCAGCACCGTGGCGATCGCCGCCCGGCGAAGGTCGTGCACGTCTACACCCAGCTGCGCTCGCCGCATCCGGTGCTGGAACACGTGATGCACCATGTGCGAGATGCCCTGCGCCTTCAGCCCTAGGAGCAGCGGCTCCTCCGGAGCCGTCTCCTCGTCGCCCAGGTAGGCCTCGATGCGGTCAGCCGCCGACTGGGCGACCCAGATCGTGCGAGGCCGGCGCACCCCGCCAACAGTCAACTGCGGATCATCGCCCGGTGACCAGTCCCGCACCAGCAGACCCGTCATCTCCGACGGCCTCAGCCCAGCCAGCAGCATCAGTGATACGCCGGCATAGAGCAGCGGGTCGTCCCTTGTTGCATCGACGGCGGCACGCGCGACAGACGGCTCGACCAGCGGGCGTTCCATAGTCCTCACCATGCTCAGACGGTAGCGACCAGCACCAACACAAGGGGGGAAACAGCAGAACGCCCTTCCCGAGGGCGGAGCGTCCGGTTAGCTCTGCGGGCAGTCGTGCTCAAATGGCGGCTCAGGGATGGGGCACCCGCACCACGGGCACACCTGCTCCGTGATTGCCCGCATGAGGAAGTCGTAGTCATCCAGCGGGTGAAGGGCACAGTAGGTGCTGCCCTTCACCGCCTCGTTCTGGCATCCGTCGTCGACGTCGTACCTGCACTGCATGCCCGCTCCTTCGGGTCGGCGATCCGAGCGGGAGCGTGTGTACGTCTGCCCGTCCGGAAGTGCAAGCAGCGACCAGCGGATCCGTCTCCTTCAGTGCTCGGTGCGGCGGAGGCCGGCGGCGGCGTTGTCGTCCCATTCGTCGGCGAGCTGCATGTAGCCGAGCATGGCCTTGCTGCCCGGTGCCCAGCCGCCCTGCCGTGCGATGTTGACGGGGTCCTTGCCGTTCTTGCGGCCTTCGGTGGCGAGGCCGGAGCGGAGGCTGTGGCCGGTCCAGCGGATGGGTACGCCGGATCGCTGGGCGACGCGGGCGACGGCGGTGGTGACGGAGTCGGGTGCCATGGCGCCGCCGATGTGGCCCCACCGGTCGATGCGTGGGAACGCCGGGGCGGTCTGGTTGGTGCGGCCGTAGGCGTCGAGCCAGCGCTGCCAGGCGCGGGCCGCGCAGATCTCCGGCTCGTCGTTGTTATAGGGGATGGCGACGGTGCGGACGGAGCGCTTCGTCTTGCCGGTGACGACGGCGACCTTGATGCCGCGGGCGTGGACGGTGATGTCGGCGAGGAGGAGGCCGGAGATCTCGGATGCGCGGGAGGCGAAGTGGAAGCCGATGAGCACGAGGGCGAGGTCGCGGCGGCCGGTGGGGGTGTCGTCGCATGCGGCGGCGATGCGGTGGAGGTTGCCGAGGTCGGCGGCCGGTGCTTTGCCGCGGCCTCGGCGTTCGCCCTGCTTGGCCAGTTGGGTGGCGATGGCTTCGAGGCGGGCGCGAGCTTCTGAGTGAGCGTCCTTGGTGGCGGGGTGGCCCCGTTCGCGGAGGCCGACGATCGTGGCGGTGAGGTGGGAGTGGGCGGAGGTGGGGGCGTAGCCGCGAGTGCCGTCTCGTCCGGGTGTGGCGCGGCCACGGTCGAGGAGCCAGGCGACGTAGGCGACGAGCGCGCCGCGGGAGCCTTCGAGTTCCGGGAGACCGTTCTCCGCGCAGAAGCGTTGCCAGACCTTCCAGCCCTTGGTGTAGGTGTCGGTGGTGTTGGGTGGGACGGTGGCCTGCTTGATGGCGTCGGCGAAGTCTTCAGCGGCGGCGAGTCGTTCGGCTGCCTCGGTTCCGTGGCGGGTGGCCCAAGAGTTGCGGATCTCGGCGGGTACGCGACTGACGGTTTCTACGGCTTGGTCCACTGGTCTCCTTGATGCCTCGTCACTACCCTTTTGTCGGTCGGGATATGAAGAGTGTATCCCGAGTGATACGCCCGGATGGGGCACAACGGAAAGGCCCCCACCGCCGTAGCGGTGAGGGCCTGTGAGTTGAGGTCAGCTTCCGTCCACCGGGAAGCGTGTGCACGTCGGGTCGTCGAGACAGTCCTTCATCTCGTCGAGGTTTTCCTGGTTGGACTTCATCAGCCCTTCCATGTACCTGTCCGTCCACTCGTCCTCCGGCAGCCCCTTGCACGCGTCCGGCTCCGGATCGCTGTCCGTCTCCGCATTGAAGTCGTCCGGCCGAGCGCCGATGGTGGCAGCCCACGCGTCCACGCACGCCGCTCGGGCCTCCTCGGCAGACAGCGACGGCGACTTCGTGACGGTGACCGTCGGCTGCGGCGGCTTGCCATCTCCCCCGCCACCGGAGCAGCCGACGAGAGCAGCGGCCAGCAGCATGGCCGGAATAGTGGTGCGGGTGCGCATAGTCCCCCCAAGGACGTGCGGATGATGGAGTGCATCATCGGGCCTGTGAAGACGGTGCGATAGCCGTGTGACGGAACAGTGACCCTTACGGGTACTGGCGGCGCTGCGGGTCGAGCGCCAAGGGGGCGGGCACGTCCGGCTGCTCATCCGGCGCGGTCGCTCCGTTGCGCCGGCAGACGAGCGCGTCCGGGTCGTCCTTCGCGGGCTGCAGGCTGTATCCGGCGGGGCAGGTCTGGCCGTCGCGGCCGTCGGTCCCGTCTTCTCCTGCGGGACCTTGCTCACCTTGCGGTCCGGCGGGTCCGGCGGGGCCGGGTTCGCCTTGCGGTCCGGGCGGTCCAGGTTCACCGGCGGTACCGTCCTGGCCGGGTGCCCCGCTCTCGCCGACACCGTCCGCGCCGGGAGTTCCTGTGGGCCCGGTCGGTCCGACGGGTCCAGGCGGGCCCGTTGGTCCAGGTTCCCCCGTCTCGCCCGGCTGGCCGGTCGGTCCGACGATTCCCTTGCCGGGTTCGCCGCGGGATCCTGGCGGCCCGGCAACGGGCTTCTCCCCCAACTGCTGCACCTGCGCCGCCAACTGGTCCCGCGCCTCGTTCGCCGCTCGCAGGTCGTGCGCCAGTCCCTGCATCGTGATGACGAGGAACGCGAACCCGGCTAGGCCGATAGCGACGGCCGCCGTGAACACGAGATCGCGGCGTCGCCGAAGCGACTCGAGGTTCCTGTGTTGTCTCACGCTGCGGCTCCCTGCGTCTGTATGTACACGGTGAGCAGCAGCATGAGCACGGGGGCGATGATCGCGGTGAAGATGAGCCTTCGGTCAGCGGCCCGCCGGTCGGCCAGCCGCTGCGCCTCGTCGCGGCGGTCCCTCTCTTCCTGCTCCCGTGCGTCCTCGATGGATTTGACCCGCTCGACAATTACGCGGAGCGCCTCGTCGCGTGCCACCTGCTCGAGCTGGTAGCGCTCCATGGAGACTTTGCTGTCGAGCCGTGAGCCGAGCTCGCGGAAGTCTTCCTTGAGGTCGGTGCGGACGTCCTCGAGACGTCGCATTACCTCGCCGAGCGTCGGCTCAGTGGGCATGTGGGTGGCTCCGATCAGACGCGCGGGGTGTGCTTGGCGTACCAGCCGCCAACGAACGTGAGGGCGGCGGGGACGAGCCCCAGGGCGAACGGCTCCAGCGCGTCGGGCAGCGGGGCGACCAGGCCGGCGTCTCCCTGGATCGCCGTCAGGATCGCGAGGAGTCCGACGCTTCCCAGGTACGCGCCGACGCTGGCGACGGTGACCTTCTTCTCAACAGGTGCAGCCATGACAGGGGTCCTTCCTGATCATTCGGCGAGGCGCGCGGCGAGCTTGTCCGCGACCTTGTCGGCGAGGGTGTCGAGCTGGGCCTCGGTGAGCCCGGTGGAGGACAGGCCCTTGGTCTGCTCCGCGGCCTGCTTGGCGTATGTCGATGCGTCGCGCTGGATCTGGTAGACGTCGCGTGACGGTTCGACCTTCTCGTTCTGGTAGCCGGCCACCGCGCGGGCGATGCGGTTCAGGTCGTCGGCGGTCAGGGGCATCTCGTCGTCCTCCTCGGGAGGCGTGGGTGTGGTGGTGGTCCCGTTCGCGCGGGCGACGATCCCCGGGAACACGACCTGGGTGAACTGGCGGACGCGGGCGTCCCCGGGGCAGGCGGTCCCGGCCACGGCCCAGGCGGAGTGGAGCCGGTGGTATCCGAACCCGGGGTCGGAGGCGCTGCGGCAGATCCGCAGGGGGATGTCGTGGCGCTCGTGGAGCCAGGCGCCGAGTTCGATGAGGACGCGGATCTGTGCGTCGGTCCACGGGTCGGAGCCCTTGAGGTTCGACGCGGTCTCGATGGACACCGCGCCGGTCCCGTCGGGCCGGCGGTTCGCGGCCGCGTTCGCGTCGGCGCGGGTCTCCGTCCCGATGAACTGCCCCAAATCGCCTTCGTAGCCGAGGCCGAAGTGGCTTTCCAGGTTGGTGCTGTCGCGCCAGTATTCGTAGATCCGCTTCGCGGTCCACGGGGCGACAACCGAGTGGACGATGAACTGCGTCGGCCGGATGGCCGGTTGCGCATCGCTCTCGGGTTGCAGCTCGTACCGGGTGGCCCCCAGGTACCAGGCCATGACGCCTCCTTACGCAGCTTCGTAGGTGCCGTGGATCCAGATCCGGTCGCCGGTGGCGAGCGTCTGAGGATTCGCGTTGGAGATCGCAGCGGCGGCGCCCTCGTTGCCGGTGTAGCCCTGCACCGTCGTCGCGCTGCCGCCGGTGAACGCCACGCCGGTGGAGTAGCCGGCCGAGCCGACGGACGAGTCGCCGACGAAGACCGTTCCGACATGATCCGCGGTGGCCGCGGCTGTCACCGGGAGGGAAAAGTTGTAGTTGCCGGTGCCCCACGTGGTCGTCGTGCCGCCGGTCAGCTTGATGCTGAAATGCACGGTGTCGCCGATCACGCAGTACCGGCCGGTGAGCGTGCCGTTGCCGGGGGCGGGGGCCGTACCGGAGGACGTCCAGGCGACGACGTAGTCCTGCCACTGGCCGACCATCCCCTCCAGGGTGGCGGCGTCGAGCGGGGCTCCGGCGGCGGGCGGTGCGTAGGTCATGCGGGCTCTCCTTACAAGGGGATGGCGACGGGGGCAAAGAGCTGCACCGCAGCCCCAGCACTGTGGGATTTCGTGATGCTGTTGACGGAGCGGGTGACCGTGAACGCCTGCGGGGACGACGCACCGGAGATGGCGGTGACGGTCATCCGTTCGCCGCCGACGGTGATGTCGAACGGGACATGCGCGCCGTTCGTCGTCCAGAGGGGGCCGCTGGTGGTGGTCACCGACAGGGCGGTCGCACTGCTCGTGACCCCGGCCGCCAGTTCAGAGCCGCCCGTATCGATCCGGGACGCGGCCGCGCCGACCACAGCCGTGCGGTACGGGCCCGCTGGGCTGGTCGCGAACGACAGCTCCCACCGGTACTGATGCAGGATCTCCGTGTAGCCCTGCGCCATCAGCTCGATGGTGTCCGGAGGCAGCCAAGTGGGCGGGTTGGTGATGTCGAGTCGTGAGCCGATGTCGACGCGTGCCACGTCGTCGATCAGGTGGACGGCGTTCTGCAGGAGGACCGTCACGGTCGGGTAGCGGGTCTCGTCCCAGGTGCCCATGTGGAGCAGCCACGAGGCGTGCTGGGGCAGCTGGTCGTCGTTGTAGAGGGTGAGGGTGGTCTGCTCGCTGTAGATGCCGACCCCGTCCGGCGGTGCCTGGACGGACAGCGGCCCGGTCTCCTGCACGGCACGCGCTGAGGACCCGCCCTGGCGCTGGACCATGACGTCGTTGCGGAGGTAGCGGTCGTCGTCGACCGGCTCGAGCGGCACGACCAGGCCGTCGCTGCCCGCGTAATCGAGGGTGAGGTCCGGGGTCTGGTTGTAGAGCCGACGCCGGTCCTGGAAGGCGAGCGCGGTCTGGTCGCGCTCCTCGTACAGGATGCCGTGGTCGGCGTCCGCCGCTTCCTGGAGAAGGTCGAGGAACCGGGCGGGCCGCTGCGGGCCGACGAACACTTCCTGGTTCGTGTTGCCGTGCAGGAAGAAGCTGACCTCTTCCTCGGAGCAGAGCCGCTTCATGCGGAACCCGGCGGTCTCCCCGGTGAACCCGAGGTCGGCCTCGTTGAAGATGGTCTGTGTGTTGGAGAAGACGGCGACATGGCCGATGCTGATGCCGTCCATGTCGGCCTGGGAGCCACCCACAGGTGCACCGATGCCGGTGACCCGGCCGACGATGGAATCGCTGCGGGTAGTAAAGAAGTCCATGACGACCGTGTCGCCTTGCTTCCAACGCAGGTAGATCTCGATCGAGGCGTGGAACTGTCGGATGTAGAGCTCGCACCGGTACCAGTCCCCGACGGGGGCTGTGCCGCTGATGTTGGCCCATGTGTCGGTGACGCTGTAGAGACCGGCTGCCGCGCCGTCGAATTGGCCCAGGATCCGGAAGCCGGTGGATGACATGCCGACGGTCCAGGAGTCGACTGTGCCGGTGGTGCCGACGCGGATGAAGTCCTGGTAGGCGGTCTCGAGGCTGTCCGCGTTGAACGCGAATTCGACGCTCCACTGGGGCGCGGGGACAGCGGAGTCGGGGACGCTGCCGAAGAACAGGGCCCGCGTCGCACCGGAGTCGCTTTCGAACTTGGCCAACGGCGATGAGCCGGCCAGGGCGCTGTCGGCGGCGAAGTCGAGGCCCTGCCCGTTGAGCGATGGGCCGCCCGCCATCGCGGACGCCACACGGGTGGACCCTTCCTCGTCCTCGAACGGCCAGTACGCCAACAGCGTCGACTCGTTCGGGATGGTGCGGCGCAGCGTGGACTTGAGCGGTGCCGCGCCCTGCCCGAGTCGGCGGAGGATCCCAGCGGCTTCGACTTCGACGTACACGTCGTCGCCGCCGGTCCCCCAGCGAACGGGCCAGGACGAGACCTCTCCGAGGAAGCGGATCTTGCGGTTGGAGATCGACGCCCCGCCGTTGACGGTCCATGTGCGGCCAGCCGAGTCGGCGAAGCTCGTGACCCCGGCCGCCTGCGCGGCGAAGTCCGGGTTCGCGACCACCGACCCCGCAATGCCGTTCCGCAGCTGGAAGGCGTGGACTTGCCCGTCGAGGGGCTGCCCGCCGACGGCGGCCAGGGAGCCGATCTCGAGGTTGGCGGTGCTGCTGAACACGGTGGTGACGCCCGAGTTGATGACCGGGTCACCAAGCTGGATCCATGTGCCGTCGATGGAGTCCGAGGTGTAGAACGTGGTCGTCGATCCGCCTGCTCCATTGTCCACGTCGTGCGTCACCCGCAGCGCGATCCTGTTGGAGCGGGGAATCGGGAAACCTTCGGTGGAGGTGACGTCGATGGATGTGGCGAGGGTGCCGGTGCTGCTCCAGCGGAAGACGATGAAACCGTTGGACGTGGTCAGGTACCAGGACCGCTGGTCCCCGGTGGTCAAGTACTTGCCCGCGAGTTCGTTGACGACGTTGACGTCCTGGAGGGCGCCGGAGGTGAAGTCGACCCGGATGTCGAGGTCGCCGGTGATGTCGAGGGCTGCCGCGTCCGGGGTCGTGGCGGAGTCGCCGCTCGCGCCGGGCAGCATCAGGTACGAGGAGCCGGCATCCACGCTTACCCTGACGGGGGTGTTCCGTCCGATCGCCCCGTAGTACGGGGAGCGGGGGTTCTTCGGCGAGTACTTTCCGTGGGCGTTGTTGAGCGTGAAGTTGCAGGCGCTCGGGACGATGGCTTCGGTCTCGGCGGACCGGCCGCGGCGGATGCGGATCTCGTCCCGCTCGTACACGTCCGACGACACGTTTGTCCATGTGCCGTTGATGTCGAGCTCCACCGTGATCGGCAGGATCGTTTCCGGGAATGCCACGGGCTATGCCCCCTTCTGTCCGAGGACGGCCTGCACGTTCCCGCCGCGTGCGCGGATGGACTTGCTGAGCGGGTCGATGATGACCTCCCCCAGGTATTTGTCTGCGATGGTCAGCTGGATCACGATCGGGCGGTTGTCGGCGCCGCCGGAGTTGGAGAGCATTCGACGGCTGTCCGGGTTGGAGCGCACTCGCGAGCCGGGTGCCAGGTCCACGAGCTCGGGGCCCTGCTCGCCGACGAGGGTCATGCGGGACCGGGGGCCGCCGCCGGCCGCGCCGATGATGCCGCCCGACGCTTTGCCGCCCAGCTGCGTACCGTGCGAGCCCGACGCTCGGGCTTCCAAATGGGTGGTGACGATCCACGTGCGCACGGTCTTGCCGTCGAGGTTGTCGAGTTGGCGGCGGGCCTTGGCGATGGCCTGCTCGAGCTGATAGATGTCGGCATTGATCTTCGCCTTCCGGGCGTCACCCGGCCCCTTCTTCAGCCGCGCCTTCGCATCAGCCAACTTCTTCCGCAAATCTTCCAGGTTGCCCTTGAGGCGTGCGGTCTTGTCCGGGGTGCGGAGGATCTGATCAGCGAGGCTCTTGGCCTTGCCCTTCGTGTCCTCCATCTGGCCGCCGGCCTTGAGGAGTGCAGCCCGGCCGCGGTCGTAGATGGCGTTGACCTCTTCCCACGAGGCGCCGTTCTCGCGGGCTGACTCTGCCGCCTTGATCGTGGCTGCTGCGATGTCGTCCAGCGCCTGGTTGTTCGCGCGCCCCTTCTCGGTGTTCTCGTCGAGGGTGCGGCCGTTCTCCTTCAGCGCCTCGTCGGCCGCGTCGATCGCGGCCTCCATGCCGCGGATCCCGCCCCGGGCAATGAGGTACTGGTTGCTCAGGGCGTTGATGGACTGGGCGAGGCCGTCGGCGCTGGCCTTCTGCCCGGCGAGCTTCTCCTGCACTGCCTGAGCCTCGGTGCCGAACAGGCCCATCGCCTGTGCGGCGAGCTGCTCCTCGAACGCCAGGTCCGCGAGGGAATCTTTGTAGGCGTCGAGCCGGGTCCGCAGCTCGTCTGTGCTGAGGCCCTTCTCCCGCGCCCGGGCGGCGAAGAGTTCGAAGGCGTCGGCGGCCTGCTTGGCGTTGCCGGACTTGACGAGGTTGGCGAGGCCCTGGTCGACGTCGTCGATGACGGTCTTCCAGCGTTTGACCGGGGTGGAGTCCTGGCCGAAGAAGTTCGTGAAGCCTTGCTGGATCTGGTCCCACTGGTCCGGGCGAGCCAGGCCGCGGAGCGCCTCGTCGAACTCGCGGAAGTCCTTGCCGACCACCTTCAAGGTCTCGCCGGACAGCTTCCCCGAATCGCCCACCCTGGCCAGCGACGTCGTCAGCTTGTCCATGTCCGTCGGCGCCCGCTTGCCCACGTTCATCAGCTCGGTGACCGCCACCACCAGGAGACCGATACCGGTGGCGGCGAGCGCGAGCTTCGCCGTCCGGGACAAGGCCATGAACGCCGCAGCGAGTTGCCCGACGCGGGTCGCGCCGGTGCCGGCCGCAGTGCGCATGGCGATGATCTGGGTGGTGATGGCCTGGATCCCGACGCCCACGACGGCGAACCCGGCGGCGGCAATCTTGATGGCCTTGAACGCGATGGCCACCTGGAGCAGCGTGCTGAGGAGACCGGTGGGCAGGGATGCGACGAGGTCGGCGAAGACGTTGACGACCTGGAGCATGCCGACGCCGACTTCGGACCCGGCGACGAGGAGCTTCGTGAGGGCCTGTGCCAGGTTCCCGAGCGTCTCTCCGACGAGGGGGCCGGCCTCCCTGGCGTAGTCCATGAACTCCCTGAGGTTGCCGCCGACCTCGCCGGTGTTCATGGCGCGAACCAACTCGATCAGTCCGTTGTTGGCCTTCTGCAGCGTGCCGGTGGAGAACTCCGCGAAGCTCTTCATGAACCGGTCGAACGCGGCCGACTGCACTCCGCCCGCCGCGATCGTGACGAACCGGTCCAGCTCTCGGCTGGCGCCCTTCACGGCGGGCGTGAGCTTGGGGAAGATCGCGCCGAACGTCGCCATGCCCTTGGTGACAACGGGCATGGTGTCGGCGGCGAGCACGTTGGACCAGTCCTTGTATTGGTCCTTGAGGACGGACAGCTGCGCCGCAGCCTCCTGCGTGGCCGGGGGGAGCTTCTTCATCTGCTCCGCGTATGCGGCCTGCGCCTGTGCGGCTTCCTTCGAGGTGGGGCCGTGCTCGTCTACCGCGTCCTGGTACTTCTTCTCCGCGTCGGTTGCCTCGCCCATGGCTGCGATCTGCGGTCCGAGGGCCGCGCCGAAAGCGGCCACCGCTACGCCGGCGGCGCCCAGCCCTGCCGCGATCGGCACCGTCGCCGCGGCAATGGGGATCAGCGCAGGAGCGAGGCTGAGGGCTGATCCGGTCATTGAGCCGAGGCTCTTGTCCATGTCGCCTGCGCTGCGGGTCAGCCGGTTCAGGCTGTCGTTGACGGAGATGATGCCGGCGCGGGTCTGGTCGCGGACGCGGACGACGATGCTTACGGTGTCGGCCATGGCTCACCTCCATCAACGTCGGTGTCTGGGGCGCCGAGCTTCTCGATTTGCAGGAGCCCGTACAGGGTGGATGCCTCGGCGAGCACCTCGCTGGGCAGCTTCTTGAAGCGGTCGCAGAGGCCGAGGATGAAGCGGGCGTGGATCAGCTCGCGAGGGGGCTGGACAGGTTGTCCATCGGAATCGATGCCTCCAGGGACGGCTCGCCATCGGGCGATGGCTGCTCCAAAGGGGCCGACGGCCCGCCCTTCAAGGCGTTGATCCAGTGGGTGGCGAGGAGCAGCATCAGCTCTTGGTCCTGCGCGTAGACCGCCTCGGGGTGGCGGGCACCGGCTCGCCCTCTTCGTCTTCGAGGTTCCACTCGATGAGCGATTCGGCGAACCGCCGGAGCTGGTCGGCGAGGGCGCTTTTGTCGACTTCGCCGATGCCCTGGATTTCGAGGAAGCCTCCGAGGCTCATGCCCCGGAGTGACACCTCGAGGCCGTGGTATTCGTGGCCCTCCTCGAAGGCGATGTCGATGCGCTTCTTCTTGTGGCGGTAGCCGGCCATGGCGGGCCCCCCTTCTCGTAGTGGGTCAGGACCAGGTGGGGACGGTGCCGTCGGACAGGACGCCGGGCACGGCCCACGTGAGCTCGCCGGAGTCGGCGCGGGTCAGGGGGTAGTCGGTGAACAGGCACTCGTTTGCGAGGGTCTGACCGCTCACGGTGAGGGTCACGGTCCGCGCGACGCTGGTCGACGGGACAGTCTTGAACACGGCGTGGCTCATGTTCGCCGCGTCGTTGTAGACGCCGTTGAGCGTGATCGAAAAGTCGGCGAGGAGCAGGATGCGCTCCATCGCGGACTTGTCGATGCCGGTGACGTCCTGCACCGCCCTGGGGGTGGCGAACTGGAGGTTGGTGACGTCGTTCTTGATTACCTGCGGGGACCCAGAGGCGTCATCGACGCTGCACGTGGTCCATCCGATGCCGCTCTCCTTGGCCATGGCTGGTCATCCCTTCTGCTGCTGGTCGGCGATGCGCTGCTGGTGCTCGCCGAAGTCTTCGACCCAGTCGATGGGGCGCTGATGCTGTCGGGCGCGGCCGGTCGGGTTGCCGCGCCAGTCGCCGTCGCGGACCGCGTACAGCTCAGGCCGGGTCTTGTGCTCGGCGAAGCACCGCTGGTGGGCCTCGAACCGGAACACCGTGAGCCCGTCACCGCGGCGCTGCTCGCGGAAGGTGCGGCCGGCCTTGTGGCGGATGTAGGCGGCCTGGTCGCGGCCGAGGGGGTCGTCTCGTCGATGACGGACTCCCAGCCGTGCATCCACGCCGGGCAGGCGACCCGCTCGCAAGCAGCTCTGACGAGGACGTCGGCGGGCTGGGTGATGCTGTACGTCTGGTAGGCGTGCACCGGGTGCAGGGGGTCGATGCGGTTGATCGGTCTCAAGGCTCCTCCTCTCAGAAGGTGGTGGCGACTTCGTTGCGGATGACGGACAGCGCGAACACGGCCTCGGTGAACGTGCCGGTCGTGACGACGCGGAGGTAGCGTTCGACGGTCTGGTCTGCGGCGGTGGCGATCCGCTGGCTCGTGATGCCTGTCGCGGCGGTGAAGCCGCCGCCGGTGACGTCGGCCCAGGCGTCTGCTGCTGCGTCGTCGCTGGACTCCTGGAGCTTCACCGTGACGCTGGTGCCGGTGAAGGCGAAGACGTGGAGGTAGGCCTGCAGTCCGAAGTCGGTGGAGCCGGCGCCGAAGTCGACGGAGGATCCGTTGGTGGCGGTCGTGTCCGTCCGCTTCCCGGCCGTCATCGACGTGCCCCATTCGACGCCGTACCCGTTGGCGAGCGCCTCGACCGCGAACGTGAACGCCCCGTCGTCGCCGCGGGTGCCGTCGTAGTTGGCCTGCTTCGCGACCAGGTTCGCCGACTGCCCGCCGGCCGCCGTGCCCCGGAAGTAGGAGAGAATGACGTCGCCGGTGGGCAGGGAAGAGAGCCGTGGGTGAGCCTGCGCGGCGGCGGGGTTGAAGAAGCTGGTGAACTGCAGCCGCCCGTCCCTCACGCCGCCTTTGCGTTCCATGGCGGACTTGTTGATAGCGGTGAAGTCCAAGGGTGCGGGGCCGCCGCCGATGTTGCCGAGGGCGCCGATGTCGCCGGACAGGTCGTATCCCGCCACGTACAGGTTGTCGCCGAGGCCACTCTGCTTGGCCATCAGGAGGCCTCCGTCCACACGTCATTGATGAGTAGCGGCAAGGTGATCGTGGCGACCCTGTACTCGATGCCGTCGACGGTGATGTAGCCGAAGATTGCGTCGAGGCCGCTGCCGTCGGAGCCCATGAGGTCGACGTTGCGGACGATGCCGCCGAGTGTGAAGTCGCCTGCGTAGGCGGTGAACAGGGCGTCGACCGCATCGAGGAGCGCCACGTCGACATCGTCGACCGGCTCGGCCTGCATCGACTGAAAGACCCGCACACTGAACACAAGCCGGGCGGACAAGGAGCTGAGGCCCGAGGAGCGCAGGCCCCCGATGCGGTCGGTCCAGACAGCGCAGTTGAGTCCGCTGCTGGGCGGGTTCTTCGGTTCGTGGGCGTTGACCTGTTCGAAGACACCCAGGCTTAGAGCGTGGGTGACGACGGCGTCGAGCACGTCTCTGGTTGCCAGGCTCATCGGAGCAGCCCCCTTGCCTGGTAGCGCTGGAGCAGTTGCATCGCGATCCGGTTCGCGTCGCGGTCGACCAGGGGCTTTGTGCGGCGGAACGTCTGGTAGCCGCGGAAGCGGGTGACGGGTGCGTTGCGGGAGCCGGTGCCCTCGAGCCACGGGCCGTAGACGACGCCCTGGTCCCACACCTCGTACCCGCCGCGGGCCCGCCGGACGGTAACCCGCAGCCGGTAGTACGGGGTCTGGGTCCGCAAGACCTGGTTCAGGCGCCGGTCGACCAACTTTTCGCCGTGCTCAGCGACGGCGTAGTTGAGGGCGTCGGAGTACTGGGAGGCTGCGCGCTGGAAGCGGCCGTCCCGGAACGGACCTGAGCGGGTGGCGTTGACGCGGACCTGGAAGCCAGTCATCAGACCCCCCGGATCCGGGCCTTGCGGCCCACGGCGTCGTAGGTGGCCTGGCGCAGCGAGGCGAGCGCGCTGGTGTCCCGTGCCCGTTCGCCTGTGCTCTCGCCACTCCGCTTGACCCGGGAGTAGCCGGCCTGCTCGTTCGTGAGGGTGCTGATCGCCTGGCCAATGACGAGGGTGCGCACGTCGCCGGGCGGGTTCCAGCGCTGAATGCTGGTGCCGCTGGCGTGGGTGGCCGCCGTGGTGCCGAGGGCTGCGCGCCGGACGCTGAGCGTTCGCGGGGCGTAGATGTCGGCGCCGGCGGTGTGGGCGGCGATGGTGCTGCCGTCCCAGGCGCGCTTGACAATGAGGTTGTTGCCTGCGATGTCTTCGATCCGCATCCGTTCGGCGTCGATGAGGATGACCTCGTCGACGGCGAAGCCTGATGCGTCGGCGACGGTGACGGTGACCGCGCTGTTCTGGATCGTGAGCCCTGCGCCGCCGAGGTTCTGGCCGGTGTCGAGCATCGCCCGTGCGGTGACGATCATCCGTTCGGAGTCGACGCGGAGGACGCTGCCGACGCCGACTTCTGCGCTCGTGTCGCCGTCTACGCCGACCGTGGTCTCGGAGGCGTCGAGAGCTTCGGCGAGCGTCCCGACGGTGGTCTCGTCGTCGCGGTAGCCGTACAGGCCGGTGATGGCGATGCTCCGCTGGTGGGTGTCGCCGCTGCTGAAGGCTGCGTTGCTGTCGAGGTCGATCTCGATCCGGTTGTACGGGGGGCCGTACTGGTTGGGCTCGAGGAAGAAGTCTGTGTCTGCGATCGTGTCGCCGCCTGCGGTGAGGGTGGTGAGGGAGATCAGTTCGTTCTGGTCCAGCCACAGGCGCCACGGTCGGGCGGTCTGCGCGTTGGGCCAGTTGAAGTAGCGGGTGGCGGCGACGGGGTAGAAGGTGCGGTGGCACAGCTTCTCGACGTCCCTCGACGCGGCCTCGATCGCCCTGTCCACTTGCCGGTTGACCCGGGCGGTTTCCTTGAAGTCCAGCGCCCCCTTGACGTCTTCGCGGGTGGCGTACCAGACACCGGCCGGGCTGGTGTTGGTGGCCGCGGCGGTCGCGGGCGCGATGACGGTGACCGTCTCTGTCGCGGTGACCGGAGCAGCGTCGGACAGGCCGGCCCACTCGACGAGGTACGCGCCGGCCGCGAGGGCGGCGGACGGAGTCCACGTGTAGCCGTAGGAGCCGATGCCGGGGTGGGTGACGCCTGTGGTGGTGGCTGCGAGCGCGGTCGTGCCGGTGCCGATGTTGGTGACGCTGATGGTGGGGGTGGCGTCGAGGTCGGTGAGGGTGCCGCCTTCGAAGTCGAGCCACTGGGAGAGGAGCGGCAGGGCCTGGCCTGCGATCACGGTCGTCATGCGGTGCTCCCATCCGTGATCAGTCCGAGGGCGTCGAGAGCGGTGAGCAGTGAGGCGAGCGCGCTGCCGTCCGCTCGGCTACCGGTGACGGTCTGCCGGGAGACCGGGGTCTCGCCGTGAAAACCGAGCTGGTTGGCGTCGGGGTCGATGGTGTGGACGACGGCGCCGTACAGGGCGGCGACGTACTCGCGCTTCCCAGCGTGCTGTGCCGCCAGGGCGTCCGCGGCGTAGCGGTCGTAGCTGCGCTGCGTCCCGTTGAAGCCGGTCCCACTCCAGTTGCTGACGATGAGGTCGGCGCCCGTGGCTTCAAGGTCCAGTGCGCCGCCGTCGCGGCGGAACCTGTACCCCTTGGTGAAGTCGGTGACGGTGAGGTTGCCGCCCGACACCTGGGCGTTCCCGGCCACTTGGAGCCCGGAGAGGAACGCGGTGCCGCCTTCGATGGCGGCCACGCGGGTGAGGCAGTCCTGGACGAACGCGTCGAGCGTGGTCACGTCAGTGCTGAGGTCGGTGACGACGATGATGGTGGCGAACTTTCCGTCCGCCCATGCGCGGTCGCCGTGTGGGTCCGTGGCGGCGGAGTGTGCGGTGACCGCGCCGTCGACGTAGCCCTTCGAGGCTGCGGCGAGCGACGTGTCGGGGGCGGAGTCGGGCAGCACAAGCTCGCCGGTCATGGTGTCGCCTGCAACGTCGACCTTGCGGGCGTCGCCCGTGGTGCTGGTGTATCCGGTCGCGGTCATGCTGCCGTCCTCCTCTCAGATGGTGATGTCGTGGTCAGGCCTTAGCGGGACCAGCGGTATCCGTCGAAGGGGCAGTGGAGCCCTCCGCCCGGTCCTTCTTCGAGCGGCTCGCCGTCGTTCGGGCACGCCGCGGGCGGGGTGTCTCGCTCGGCTCGCTGCTCGTCGGATGCCTCTCGGATGATGGAGAGGAGTTGCTCCCAGGCGATACGTCATCGCCCCCTTCCAAGTGGACGAGCTCAGGCCCGTGCTCACCGCGAAGGTCCGTGACCGGTGCCGCAGCCTCGGGGGGTTGGGCCGCGACACCGGCGTTACTGGGCCCGCCGTGGCGGGTGATCTTCGGGGACATGGGTTCTCCCTGTTCGACAGAGGCGGTCGCCTGGCAGTGAGGGCAGCGCGGAGCGCCCGCCGTGTAGACGGCGGTGCACTCCACACACACCCGGCCGGCCATGGCTAGGCCGCCGCCACGGACGCGCCGTCGTCCAGCGGAACGTAGGTCAGCGTCCACTCGACGCTGCCGGTGTTCGTGGCCGCGGTGTTGAGGCCAATCGCTCCGGCCGCGACGACGACGGGGTTGCGCAGGTTGGACACGCCGCCGCCGGTGGACTTGACCATGGCGTCGGCTGCGAGGCCGGTGATGCCGAGCAGGCCGCCAGCGGCGAGCCCGTTCGACTCGACGGTGCCGGACAGGTCGTTGACCGCGCCGGAGCCGGACGGTGTGGCCACGAGCTTGATCGCGTTGGCCTGCGCCTGGATCGACGTGGTCACCCGGCCGACGATGGAGGTCACGAGGACCCGCCCGCCGGTGACGGTGAACAGTGCGCCGGTCGTCGATGCGGGCAGCGCAGCGGTTGCCCGGTCGACCTTGACGCCGAGCGCGATGGCCCGGACCTGGTTTCCCTGAATGATCGTGCTCATCAGTCAGTCCCCTCTCAGACCAGGGCCGGCAGGTTCTGCGGCGCGCGCTGAACCGTGAGGTCGTGGAGGACAGCAGTGACGGTGCCCGTGCTGGTGGAGGTGCACTTGACGTGCGTGAAGCCGTCCGACAGGGACGAGGCGTTGATCGTGAACACCGCAGCGTCCAGGCCCGCGGTACCGGCGATGGTGACTGCGGCGTCCGCGGTCTGCGTCCGCTCGGTCCACACGCCGCCGACGCCGTCGGAGGTGTAGTAGTGGTCGACGACGTCGAGGTCGGCGGCGCCGGTTCCTGCCGCGTCCTGCGCCTCCTGCACGGTGAACGTGTCACCGGCGGCGAGGTAGCAGATGAAGCTGACGGCGCTGGCGTCCTTGAGCGGGACGAGGACACCGTCGGCGACGGGGATGGTGTTGAAGACCCTTCCGAGTCCGTCCATGGTCTTGCCTTCCTTACGGGGGTTGAATGCCGTTTCGGAGCGAGCCCGGCCGGGGGCGTTACTGCCCGGCCGGGCCGGCTAGATCAGGCGCGGTTGGCGATCTCCACGAACGGGGAGAGGGCCGGGCCGCCGTTGGCGGGGGTGATGGGGGACTTCAGCCACGGCTTGCCGTCGACGCGCTGGATGATCCGGAACGCGGTCTGGTCGTTGCCGAACTTCCAGTCGGTGGACGACGAGGCGGTCATGGTCTGGCGGTCGCCGACGAGGTAGTACGACAGGTCGACGAAGCTGAGGTCGGACCGGTCGCCGAGGCGGCCGGCCTTCTCGGAGACGATGAGCGGCCGTCCGAAGATGGTCACCGGCGCGGGGCCGGCGACGTTGGTGAGCATGACCGGGCCGCCGCCGGTGCCGACGGAGAGGGCCATGGTGAACAGCTCGGGGATGGCCTCGGGGGAGCAGATCCACACGCCGCGGGCGAGCGACGCGGGGAGCATCCGGCTGTACATCTTGATGACGTTCTCGACGACGATGGTGTCCGCGGCCTGGCCGGACTCCTTGGCGACGGCGACGCCGCCGGGGTTGCCCGCGCCGAGGAAGCCGAGGGGCTCGCCGACGCCGGAGCCGGACATGAAGGCGTTGTCCTCGAAGAACGCGAGGGCCTGCGGCCAGAGGGTCTCCACCAGGGCGGCGAAGGACACGATGGAGTCCTGGAGCAGCTCGTTCGGGACGACGCTGAGGCCGGTGAGCTTCTGCGCGTCGAGGGTGATCCGCCCGAACTTCGCTGAGGAGTCCTGCAACGCGGCGGACTCTTCGCCCCAGTAGGCGATCATGCCGCCGTACACGGACCCGGCGTTGGTCGTGGAGTCGATCATCGGCATGGGGACTCGGGCCGACTCCATCGGGACGACCGTCGCCCGGGAGCGGACGACCGCCATCTCCAGCGCGATCTGCAGCAGCTGCGAGCGCAGCACCTCCGGGACGAGGAACCCGCCGTCCGAAGGGACGAGGGACGAGTACTCGTTGCGCAGGCGGTGCATCTTGGCCTGCAGGTCGGCGTTGGCGTTCAGGTGCCACGCGGCGTGGATGAACTCCCCAGCGCTGGCGAACTCGTTGTCGAGGCGGGCACCAGGGGCCTTCGGGTTGTGCGCCGTGGCCTGCTTGTGGCTGGTGAGCATGTTCGTCGGTCGCGTCTGCGGGTCGAGGTTGAGGCGCTTAATGCCGTCGCGGCTGGCGTCCTGCCCGTTCTCGCGCAGCATGTTGGCGAGGCCGCGCTGCACGCCCTCGTCGATCTGCCGCTGCATGTCCGTGCCGTCGCCCTGCTGCGCCTTGGCGTAGGCGTCGATGAAGGAGGCGAGGGAGTCCTTGTTGGCGAGGACCGGGGCGATGCGGCCGGGGTCGCCGAGCATTTCGGCGAGCTCGTCGGCGTTCTTCGGGACCGGGACGTTCTTCGGCTCGATCGAGGTGGCCGTGTTGAAGGTGCGGCCCACGCGGGTGGGGTCGATGCCCATGGCGGACAGACGCGCTCGCTGCCCTCGGGTGATCGTGGTGGTCACTTGGATGCCTCCCTAAGGCGTGCGGTCACGTCGTCCCATGACGGCGTGGTGAGGAGTTGTGCAGTGAGTCCGGCCCACGGATCGGGGACGGGCTCAGGTTCGGGGGTGTTCGGCTCGACGACGGGCTCCACCTCGGCGGTGGGTTCGGCCGCCGGGGGCTGCTCCTCGAGGACGGGCGTCTCTGCGGCCGGTGCCTCGACGGTGGGCGCGGTGTTGAGGACCGGCGCGGGTGCGTGTTCGCGGCCGGCGTGGCGGAACACCGACAGGTCCCAGTTGGCGGCGGGCTGCAGCTTCGGCTCCGGCTCGGCCTGTCGTGCCGGGGCGTCGACCTCGTCCGCAAGCCCGGCAGCGACGGCCTCGTCGGCGGAGTACCAGGTTTCGGCGAGCATCCGGGCGCGCCACTCCTCGACGATGCCGCCCGCCCTCTCCGCGTACACGGCGGCGATGTTGTTGGACTGGCGGTCCAGCAGGTCGGCCATGTCGCGCATGTCCTGCGCGTTGCCGATCGCGAGCCCCGACCCGTCGTGGATCATCATCTGTGAGTGGGGCTGCATGACGACCCGGTCGCCGGCCTGGGCGATGACGGAGGCGATCGACGCGGCCAGACCCGCCACGCGGATCGTGATGTTCGCGGGGTGGGAGCGCAGCGCGTTGTAGATCGCGATGCCCTCGAAAATCTCCCCACCCGGGCTGTTCAGGTTGACCGTGATGTCGGCCGCCGTGACAGCGGCGAGCTCCCGCTGAAAGTCCGCGGCGGTCACACCCCAGTAGCCGATCTCATCGAAGATGTCGACGACGACCGACCCGGCGTTGTTCGTGATGCGGTACCAGTCACGGCCGGGCTGGAGGGAGGCCCGCGGACGCCCACCGCGAACCCCCCTCTCCTCCCCACCCGGGCGCCCGTCACCGGCGCCGGCCGACAGCGCAGCCCTCGCTGCTCCTGCCGACACACTGTTGGTCAGCAGACGGTGGGGCAGCGGGCCCAATGCCCGTGCTCCGCCTGCCGCTACTGCTCGACGCAGCCTCATGACGACGCCTCCCATCGGGCCGTGAACGTGCCGCGGCACCGGCTGCCGCCTTCGCATTGCTGGTAGCCGCCGGCCGCGTACAGGGCGCGGATGGTGGCGAGGTCGGTGTATTCGGTGCCGTCGATCTCCCGGCAGGGCGGGCAGGTGTTGCCGTCGAGCTTCTCCGTCGCCGTGTAGACGGCGGCCGGGGTGGCTTCGACGACGGCGATGCGGCCCACGTTTTGCGCGCGGTGGACGGCGGCGCCGAGCTGGTCGCGGCGGAACCGGTTCTTCAGGCCGCGGAGTTTCGTCTTCACGCCGTCGGCGATTCGGCGGCCGACCGCGCCGGGCGCGTACTGGCGCATGGCTTCGATGGCGGCCTGGCGGGCGAGGTCGTCGGCGAGGATCGCCGCGGTGGCCTGCGCGATGCCGAGGAGCTCGTCACCGAACGCCCAGGCCCGGTTGGTGAGCGCCGAAGACACGGCGGGCACGGTGATGTTGACGCCCTGGTCCGCGGCTTCGGCGGCCATCTGCTCGGCGGCGGTGGTGGCCATCTGTGCGAGGGCGGCGGCGAGAACGCTGGTGCTGCGGTCGGCGGGGGCGGTGATGCTGGCCAGGGCGGGCAGGTCGTCGTCGTCGATCGCGGCGGTGATGGCGTCGGCGAGCTGGTCGATCTGCTCGTCGGCTATGCCTTCCCATTCGGCGAGCAACTGCTCGAGGACGGTCGTGTACTGCTGCCGTATCTGCTCGAGCGCGGCATCGTCGTCCGCTGCGGCAAGGAGCGTTGAGCCGGCCGGAAGCCAGTTCTGCGGCTGCCGCGCGGCGGGGGCCGGCGACGGGGCAGGGGGCGGAGTGTGGCGCATGTCGGGGAGGCCTACGGCGGAGAGGATGTCGTCCGCGTCCCAGCCTGCTGTGCGCAGCGCGGCGGCGGCGTTGGCGCGGGCGGTGAGCTGCGCCGCTTCGGTCTCCACGTCCGGCGGGACGGGGTCGCAGTAGTCGAACTCGAGGCCCTGCGCGGTCGTGCCGAAGAGGGGCAGGAGGTCGTGGTTGAGGGCGGCTTTGATGCGCTCGAGGCGGGGCACGGTGAGCATCTCCGCGAACCAGGTTTTCGACGCTTCGGCGGTGGCGCGGTTGACGTCGGCGACCTCGCCGAGCGCGAAGGCGGGTATGCCGAACGCCTCGCGGATCACGTCCCGGGACACGCTGCGGAGTTCGGCGAACTGCATGTCGCGCTGGGTGTACTTCCGGTCGACCCACTTGCCGTGCTCGAGGATGGCGACCCTGTGGGCGTTCGCGACGCCGCGGTGCTGCTCGTTCCAGCGGGTGCGCAGCTGGTCGAAGTCGGGGTCGGACAGCGTCTCGGGGACTTCGATGATGCCGCCCGGCTCCGCACTGTTGAGGAAAAAGTTGCGGTTCCATTCGGCGCTGTACTTCGTCGCGTCGAGGTCGGACAGGATCGACTGGACGGGGCCCATCCCGCGGTACGGGTCGAGCGGGTTGGGCATCCGCAGCTGAATGACCTGGTCCAGCTCGAGCGGGACTTCGGTGCCGTCGGGCGACGTGTACATGTAGCCGATGAGGAAGTGCTCCGGGTCGGGCACGGGCCGGATCCGGTCGGGGCGGACGTACCACATCTCCAGCGGAATGTCGGAGCGCTCGTGGCGGGCGATGACCCACCAGCCTTCGCCGGTGAGGTCGATGTGCTGTTGGAACGCCTCGACGAACTCCTGCCGGGGCATGAACGCGTTGGGGCGTTGCCACAGGTCGAGCGCGGCGTGGGAGGTGACCTCGACACGGTCCTCGTCGCGGCCGGACTTCGCCTTGCGCCAAAGCTTCCAGTCAACCTGCGACGTGGCGTTCGATGTGCGGTTGACGATGGAGAAGAGGGTGCCGACGGAGCCCATGGCGGCCATCTGTGCGACGGCGTCGCGCCGGCCGGCGTGGCCGAGGGCGTAGCGGGCGCTGCGGGGGGCGAAGGGTACGGGGGTGCTGGTGGCGGTGCGGTTGAGGAGGGCGCCGAGGAGGGTCCTGGCCACGCGCACCTCCTGCCCGCACTAGTCGGGGTGGATCCGCCAGTTGATCGCGATGACCGCGAGTCCGGCAGTGATCCAGCCCGCGGGCCCGTAGACCCTATTGGCTCCTATAGACAAAAGAATAGCCGCATTCAAGTCGAGAAGGACAGGCATACAGGTCTTCAACTTCTGGCCCCACCTGCGGATTGGTACTTTGCGCACGCTCACAGCCACCTCACCCTGGTTCGTCCTGCACTGTAGAAAGCCAACAAGAGGGCGTCGGCGTTGTCCGGTGACCTGCCCAAACGCTTGATGATCTCTTCCTTGGGTTCGACTTTGATGCGGCCCTTGGGGTCGACCTCCCAGCGCGGCTCGAGGAGCTGCGCGATCGTGGTGTCGGCGTTGTCCATCTTGGCGAGGTCCCAGCCGCAGTCGGCTGACAGGCCGCGGCCGAGCTCCCACCACATCTCCGCGCGGAGGTTGACGAACTTGTCGGGCCTGCTTGCGGCGGTGGCGACGTTGACGCCGTGGATGTGGGCCGCGTGCTCGCCGCGGCCGGCGGCGTTGCGGAGCTCGCCGATGACGCCGAACCCGATCCCGATGGAGTCAATCTTTACGGCGGTGGCGCCGGTCTCCCGGATCGCCTGCAGCACCAACGGTGCGATCTTCTCCGGCCGGTCGGTGTGCGCCCGCCACTCCCGCCCGGCGCGCCGGCCGCGACGTTCACGGATCACAGTCTCGTCCCCGCCGCCGCCGACGTCGACACCCAGCTCGACAGGCTCAAGCTCGTGGACCTTCGGCCTCTCCGCCTCCGCCATCCGGCAGTTCGCAATGTCGGACGCCCTGACGACCTGGTTCGGAGCGTCCGCAGAGAACTCCCCCAGCACCTTCGACCGGTAGATGGGGTTCTCCTCACCCCACTCCTTCGCCTTCTCCTCCACCCACTCGCGGCCGACGAGAGAAACGGCCATCTCCTCCGGGATGTCCTCGCCGGTCAGGTTCGGGGAGTCGAAAGCCGAGATGCTGATCTGATGCCAGCTGCTCCCCGGGGTACAGACTTTGCGGAAGTGGGAGGCGGGGTTGTCCGGGTTGCCGATTGCGAGGATCCGGCAGTCCGGCCCGGTCGCCAGCGCATCGGCCGCGACCCACAGTTGCTCGGGGATGCCGCACGCCTCGTCGAGGACGACCAGCACGTACCGGGCGTGGATGCCCTGGAAGCCGGACTCGTCATGGTCGGCGGGCTTCCGGCCGTAGCCGACCAGCTCGTCATCCATGAGCCACTCGGTTTGGTTGACGCGGCCGGCGAGGTCACCGGCCTTGTGGTGCTTGCGGATGTAGCGCCACAGGATCGCCCGCACCTGCGAAAAGGTCGGGGCGGTGGAGACGACGAACGCGCTCCCGGGCGGGTGTGTGTCGAGCCACCAGCAGACGACCAGCGCCGCCGTCCACGACTTGCCGACACCGTGCCCGGAGCGGACCGCGGTACGCCGGTGGTCACGGACGGCGTGGAGAATTTCCCGCTGCTTCGACCACACCGTCTGCCGGAGCCGTTCCTCCACCCAGCGGACCGGCTGATCCCCGTACATGGAGGTGCGGGCTGCCAACTGCTGCCGGTCGGTGTGCGCCTTCAGTTTGTCCCGCAAAGCCTTCAGCTGCTTCGTATCCCCAGCTTTGACGAGGGCGTTGACCTGGGCGCGGATGCGGTCGATGTCAGGCGCTGTCGCCATCGACGCCCCCGAGCCGGTCGAGGATCGCGCCGATCTCGTTGCCAAGGCTCTCGGCATCCACCGACACGCGGGACGGGGCATCGAGGCCCTCGAGCTTGCGGCGGGACTCGGATATGCGGAGCAGCCGGTCGATCGCGGCCAGCACCGGCCCGTCGTCGGGGAGGGGTTCGCCACCGAGGGAGACGATGCGCCCGTTGGAGACGGT
This sequence comes from Streptomyces sp. Tu 2975, assembly GCF_009832925.1. Lineage (GTDB taxonomy): Bacteria > Actinomycetota > Actinomycetes > Streptomycetales > Streptomycetaceae > Streptomyces. The sequence continues at coordinate 6,760,467 of NZ_CP047140.1, read as the reverse complement.
GACGTGCTGCCGGTCGAGAACACCCCAGGCGGCTTCGGCGAGGCGGTCGAGGCGTTCCCGCTCGAGGCGGCGCAGTTCATCGCCGGCCTCTTGGACGGTGGCTTGGAGGACTGCGTCGACTGCGCGCCAGGCGTTGCCCTTGTTGCTGTAGCCGAGCTCGTCGGCGATCCGCTGGAACGACCAGCCCTTGGAGCGCAGCCGGGCGGCTTCAGCGTCCATTTCGGCGCCTTGAAGGGTGCGTATGTACTTGCCGTTGGCGCCCCGGGCACGCGTGTCGTCGTCACTCACGGTGGCCTCCCTCCTGTTGACAGGATGCCAGAGGGTGCATACAAGTGGCCCGCCCCACCGGCGCGGTGTGGGGCGGGCCGTGTGGGCCAATGTCAGGCGGCGTCGGCGAGGAGGTGGCCGTGGTCGTCGGTGAGGCACAGGCCGTGGAAGCCGTACAGGCTGAGCTGGTAGGTGCCGTCGGGGCGGCCTTCGGCGAGCGCGGCCATGTCATCGAGGGTGAGCTGGTCGGCGCGGATGGCGATGGGGCAGGTGTCGCCGGCGGGGCAGGTGTCGGGGTGGGTCCAGTCGACGTCGGTGCCGTCGGCGGTGATGACGAAGGGGTGCGGCTGGTGGGTCATTGGTCGTCCTCCTGTTGCTGGCTGGTGCAGTTGGGGTCGTGTCCGCAGGCGTGGCAGCAGGTGCCGCAGTCGCACATGGATGGGCTCCGTCAGTCGTCGGGGTCGGGCGGGTCGTCGTAGTCGCGGTTCCAGTAGTCGCGGTCGAGGCGGGCTTCCTCGTCGGGGGTGAGCTCCCAGGCGGCGAGCTCGGTCTATGCGGCCTCCGTGTAGGCGGCCTGGGCGGCGAGGGGGCGGGTGGCCTTGTACGTGTGGAGCGCCGTATAGAGGGCGGGCTCGACCGGGGAGTAGACGTGGACGTGGATCCAGCGGCCGGTGGTGCGGTGCTGCGCCCAGACCTTGATGGCGGCGGCGCCGTCGTTCGCTGCTCGGTAGGCCTTGGCGACGTGCCGGCCGTACCAGCTGCACTGTCCGTCGGGGAGGTCTGCGCCGAGGCGGTCGAGGAGGTCGCCGGTGCGGATGAGGCGGCCTTGGTCGACGTGGACGGCGACGATGCCGCTCAGGGTGCGGTAGGCGAGGTGCCGGCTGGTGTGGAGTGCGGCGGTGATGGCCTGGCGGGCGGTGCGGTGACGACGGTTCACGGGTACTCCCCCTTGCTGTGCTGCCTTGCGATGTACCTCCAGTCTGAGGCCTACACGTAGCCCTGTCAATAGGGCTACGCGTAGGCATTCCCGTAGGCCGACGCGATGTGGGACGATGGGGCCATGCCCAGCTACCAGCCCGACAAGGACGCAGCCGACCTCTTCGCCCGCTACAAGCGGCACTACGAAGCCGAACGAGACCTCAAGCCAGCCATGCGTGAGATGGCCGCCCGCGAACTCAAGGCCGGCGCCAGCGTCGGCCAGCTCGCCGAACTGACAGGCCTAACCCCCGAAGTGTTCCGGCGCATCGCCCGAGCCGAAGGCGTCGAGCGGAAGCGGCCCCCGACCGTGGGGAAGCTGAGGAACGAGACGGAGGCGTAGCAATGACCGACGACCTGGTGGCTTTCGTCCGAGCCCGACTCGCTGAAGGGGTGGAACAAGCCCGCTGGAGTGGCAACATGCTCGTCACCCAAGGGGCTCCCGCCATGAACGTGCCGCTGGACGTCGCAGAGAAGAGAGCCCGACTCCTCCTCCACGCGGCCGAAGCACGGCAGGCTTTGCTGGAGCGGACCGTGATGCCGTACCTCGGCACCGCCGGCTTGCCAGGGCGGGTCGCTGCCGAACAGCTACGTCTGCTCGGCTGGGAGTTCCTGGGCCACCCCGACTACCGTGACCAGTGGCGGCCTGATCCGGTGTAGCCCCGCCATTCCCCCTCCACCCCGGCCCCCGTGCGGCAGACTGCCCGCATGGGGGTTCGCTTTGGGGTGATCGCCGAGTCGGAGCAGGAATGCGCCGCCGGCCTCGCGATGCTCGCCGCGCTCCGCGCTCTCGGGTTCGACATCCTTGTCACGCAGCAGCCCGTGCAGCTGGTCGGCGACCGGTGGATGGCCCGCGCCACGCCGACGGCCCCCGCTGAAGACGAGGGCCGCACGTAGAGCGGGGTCAGGGCCGCCACTCCTCGCGGTACTCGGGGTGGTAGGCATACGGCAGGGCGAGCAGGCGAAGCGTCGGGCACGGCCACCACTTCGCCGCCCGACTCCACTCGGCGTTGCCTTCGGAGTCTTCGTCGAAGTCCTCAGGAGCGGCGCACACCGCGCACCCGAGGGTGCCCTCCTGGTGCTCGTCAAGGATCCGGCGCTTCGCCTCGACTTCGACCAGGACGCGGGCCGGGTCATGGCGGGCGATGTGCGCGGCCAGCCCTGCCGGATCAGCGGTCAGACCCCGCCAGTGCTTGTCCTGCTCGTAGGGGGTGTGGAATTCGGGCGGCCACATGAGGACCATCTCGTCACTGACCCACTCCGGGTCATCGTCGCCAGGGCCCTGATGCCAGTTGAGCGGCCTCGCCGTGCCGCGCGCGATTGCTTCGTCTTCGTCGAGTCGGGCCCGCAGGAACGCCACCAGGTCATCGCTCATGCGTCCATCATCCTCTCGGCGGCAATACCGAGGATGCGAATGACGGGGGTAGCGCTGGTCTGCTGGTCGTTCCACGAGGGAACGGTTTCGGCGCTGGCGAACTCGCGCTGGATGGCGTCGAGGAGTACGGCGCAGGCTTCGTCGGCCTGGCCTCGGTTGTGCGCGGCGGCCCGAATGGCTCCGACGGCACAGACGGCGCCTTGTTCGTCGCGGAGGCCGCCGCGGGTCCAGCCACGCTCTTGGAGGATGGTGCGGGCGCGGTGCAGGACGTCGGCGAGCGGGCTCACGGCCGGGGCCGGCTCGACGACGGGCAGGATCGGGGTGACGAAGTCGACGACCGGCTCGGGCAGGTGAGCAGTGTTCACATCGAACTGGAGCTGGGCCTGCTCGAGTCGGAGGGTCATGGCGGCGTCGGCGATGGCGAGCCGCGTGTCGAGGTCGACGGTGACCTCGACACGGGCCGGCGTGAGGGTGGTGGTCATCGGCGGGCGAACATTCCGCGCTTGGCCCGGTCGGCGACTTTCTGCGGGTCGGGGGCGGCGACCTGCGGGCCGGGGGTCGCGATGTTGCGGACGCCCTTCGGGGGCTGGTGTAGACGGGCCCTTCGCGGAGGACGAGGCCTTCGACGGACAGCGAGCCGGAGATCATCCATCCGGGCATGAGCGGGTGCCGGTAGGAGACGGTGTACTCGGAGTACAGGTGGCTGTCCTCGTAGGGGGCGAGGTTGGTGGCGACCTTCTTGAGGACGTACAGCTTCTGGCCCTTGCGGACCTCTCGGTCGGCTCGCTTGGCGTCTCGCCTGTTGCGCTGGTACACGGTCATAGCCTTCTCCTTGGGTGGTGTTTCATGGTGGTTTGTCCCCGGACAGGCGCACAGATTGCCCCGGTATGTCGCCTGGACGGGGGGTGGTCAGGGGGTGGACGTGACCCGGGTCGTGTCCGGGTGCTGTCCACCCCCTGGCCAGGGGGTATTCCGGGTCAAACTGGGCCGATGTCCGGGGGTGGACAGGGGGTCAGGCGCCTTCGAGGAACCTCCGGGCGTCCGCGATGTCCGCCCGTCGGTAGCCGTTCACTCGGCCGGCCTTGTGCGGGACCGAGACCTTCACCGTGCCGCCGGCCCCGGCCGCGCGGAGCAGCTCACCGAGCCGGTCCTGAGTCATGGAGCCGCCGATGAAGCGGGCCATCTCGTCCAACTGGGCCTCGTCGCGATCGAGGTGGTCCATGGCGGCCATCGCGCCGCGGACCGCTTCGAGCTGCTGCCGCTGCTCGAGGGTGAGCTCGTGCACGGCGCGGCCGGGTGTTCCGTTGCGGTCCGGTCCCCCGGCGGCGGAGGACAGGCCGGTCTCGTTGAGCAGCTGCTGCTCGATCGGGTCCTTCCACTGGCCGACGAGTCGTCCGGCCTTCTCGCGGATCCGGGCGGCGCGCATCATGAGGTGGCTGATCTCGCCGCGCTTGTCCTCGTCGAGGTCGAAGGACCGGGCGAGGTCGGTGATGCCGGCGAAGCCGTTGACGAGCCAGCCGAGGCCGGGGAGCGGCGGGTCGAACTTGGAGGCGTCGCGGCCCATGCCGGAGGCTCCGCCGCCGAGGATGGCGTTCGACTGGGTGGCGTTGTCGACCTTCATCGCCCAGCGTGTACCGCAGTTCATGGCGAGCGCGGCGGGCAGGACGTCGACCTCGGGATACTGGGTGATCAGTACGAGCAGGATGCCGGCGCCGGCCGCCACTGCGGAGAGCTCGATCAGCGCTTCGAGGATCTCCTCGCGCAGCCGCTTTCCCGGGCGGGTGTAGGTGGCGACCTCGTCGATGACGAGAACCTCGAGGCCGCCGACTGCGCTGATGGTGTCGGTGGTGACCTTCGACTTGCCGAGCTTGTCGAGCTCACGGTTCCGCCGGCCCATGTCCCCGATCTCGGCCTTCAGCAGGGCGAGGAGACGTTCCGGGCTGGGCTTGAAGTAGGTGGCGGCGACGCCAGCCTTGGCGTAGGCGTTCCACTCGCCGTTCTCCTTGCCGGCGACGATCCGCAGGTTGATCCGCGGGTCCATGGCGGCACCGGCGATCAGGTTGGAGGCGCCGACGCCCTTGCCGGAGCGGGTCATGCCGGCGATGACGAAGGAGCTGTTGTGGAGGGGCAGGACGATGGCCTGGCCGCGCTTGTCCCAGGCGACGGGTACGCCGACATCGAAGGCGTCGAGCGGGCCGCGCAGATCGAGGAGCGGCGAGGGCCGGGGGGTGAAGAACGGGTCGGTGTCGGACATCCACAGTGACACCCGGCCGGCAGCGCCGGCTTTGGTGACGTCGACCATGGACACGTCGCGGCCGAGGGCGGCGGCGAAAGCTTCGAGCTTCTTCCTCAGCGCGGCGACGGTGGCGCCGGACGGCATGTCGAAGACGGTGACGCTGGTGCCGTCCGGCTGCTGAAGGGTGGGCTGCACGATGGCGATACGGCCGGGGAAGCCGGCGTCGTTGACAGCCTTCTGCAGCGTTTCGCCGTCGAGGTCGACGGTCGGCTCGCCTGGGGCAAGCTCAGGAGCGCCGATGGGGTTCCACGCTCCGGGGCGTCCGTGCCACACGCCGGTGGCATACCCGGCAAGGCCGATGGCCAGGTCGATCCACAGGCCTCCGACGGCCAGGCCGACGGTGCTGCTGGCGCCGATGACGCTGCCCCAGGCGGCGGTCTTGCCGGTGTGGATCCACTTGTGGCGGCGGTATTCGGCGCGCCGCTGCTGGACGAGCTCCTTCAGCTTCGACTCGTCGTCGACCTTGCCGTCTGAGGCTTTCAGTTCGGCGCGGGCGGATCGGATCATCTGCGGGTAGTCGTCGCGGCGGGCGTCGAGCCAGCGCTGGGCCAGGTTGCCGTAGCCGCGGGGCACCCACGGGAGGTAGCCCCGGTTGTCGGCGACGTGGCGCTTCGCGGCCTTGAGGCGTGCGGTCTGGGACTCGATCCATGCGGGGCGGACCTTCTCGACCTGGTGCTCGACGACTGTGCCTTCGACGACGTCGGGCAGGTCTTCGACGAGGCTGAGCGCCGGCCGGGCGAGGGCGTGCTCGGTGTACGGGGCGGTAGTCACGGCGGGCTCCTCAGTGGTGACCGTTGACGGCGGTGACCTTGCGGGCGGTGTCGGCCGCGACGGTCTTGGCGATGGGGTGGAACGGCAGCGCGTCGCCCTTGCTGCGGCGGTGCGCCGGGGGCTGCCTGCGGGCCGGCTTGACGGGGGTCTTCTCGCGCGTCTTCGAGGCAGGGGGGAGATCGGTCACGACCTGCGCACTCTTGGTCATTCCGAGAGGCGTCCCGGAGGCCGTCGGGAGGACGAATGCGGAAGCGTGCAGGCGACCCTCTATGCGAGTCCGGATCGTCTTGGAGTCGAGCGGCAGCGGCTGCTGGGCGGTAGCCAGCGCTGCGGCGGACTTCACTGCCCAGGCGTGCATACGAGGGGTCATCCCGGGCTCCGTGGTGCCGTGGACGATGGCCCACGCCCGGGCCCAGGCCTCCTCCGGCTTGAGCGTGCCGTAGGGCGCGGCGGAGACGAGACGGTCGGCGACCTTCGCAACGTCCCGGTGGTGACGCCGGCGCCGGCGGTCGTGCTTCCGGCGGGCCCGCTCCTCAGCCTGCTGCCGCGGGTTGGAGATCGCGGCCGACAGAGTGATGACCCACTGCCGCACTTCGAAGTACAGCGGGCCGAGCATGGTGACCGCGGCGAGGCCCCAGCCGACGAGCGCGCCCTGCTCGGAGCCGTGGATGTAGTTGATGCGGGCGGCGAACCCGGCGGCGGAGAGGCAGAACGCCCGGAGCAGCCACCGGACCCAAGCCGGGAGTTTCCGCTCGTCGGCGTAGGCGACGCCGGCGGCCATGACCCAGGCGGCGCCTTCGAGGGCGAACGGCACCGGCAGGAGCATGAGCGACTTCTTGACGAAGTACGCGACCTGGGCGGGGATGGCGGCGAGCGCGGACATGGCGACGAGGAGCAGGGTGCCTTTGCGGTACACGTTGCCGGGGGTGAGGGTTTTCTCCCGCCGGGCGGCGCGGGCCTGCTTGCGCAGCGCCTTGTCGCGGCGGGCCTGGGCCTTGTCGGCGCGCTCTTCGTCGCGGTCCTTGCGGCGCTCTTCGCGGCGCAGCTCGGCCTCGAACGCGCGGGTCCGGCGCTGCTCTTCGGCGTCGGCAACCTTGTCGGCGCGGCGCTCTTCGAACCAGCTGCTCACGATGATCGGGTCCTTTCCGGGTTATGCGTGCTGGCGGTGGCGCGGGGCGGGGATGCGGATGGTGCGGGTGGGCTGCTTCTGGTCGAGCCACTGGTCGATGACGAACGCGGCGGCGACGAGGAGCAGGAGCCCGATGCGGGTGCCGGGCGGCGGGGTGAGGCCGAACATCCAGGCCAGTCCGGCGACAAGGACGGCGACTCGGGCCCGGCGGGCGATGGCGGTCAGGTCGAGGATCACGACGGATTCCTTCGGGTCGGGGCGGGCGGGGTCTGCGCCGGTTCTCCTCACCGCCCGTGCGAGACGGGCGGATCGGACAGCCGGTCAGTAGCGGCGGGGTGAGTTAGCGGGCTTCGGCCTCGCGGAGGTACTCGGCCGCGGTCGACTCCGAGACTTCGAGGCAGTTGGCGACGATCTTCGCGTCGGCCTCCGGGTTGATCTCTCGGATCGCTTTGGTGCGCTCGATGTGCCGTGCATGCCGGACCGGGTTGCTGGTCTCGGCTGCCTTGCGTCCGAACATGTGGGTCTCCTTGTGGGTGGTGACCGGGGCTGTCCCAGCTCCCCGCGGCCCCGGACTGGTCCGGGGCCACAGGCAGCCGGTCAGGCGGCGGCGGGGTAGTCGACGTGCTCGAGGCCGGCGAGGACGGGCGTCTCGCCGGGGTGGCGGGTGTCGTAGTCCGCGGCGAGGGCCTCGATGCGGACCATCTCGATGCGATCCCAGGACTGGAGCGCCTCCTCGTAGCGGGCCTGAAGGTCGAGGCGGGCCCGGCGGTCGGCCTCGTAGGCGTCGAGGTCGGCAGTGACGAGGCGGAGGGCGGTGCGGGTCATGACGGTGGCCTTTCGGGTGGTCAATCCGGACGGGGGTGGGGTGCCGGGGCGTGGGGGCGGGGGTTGGAGTCCACGCCCCGGCGGTCTGGGGGTTAGCTGCGGCGGTAGCAGCGGACGTCGTCGGCGGTGGTGCCGTCCGCGGCGGCCTGGTCGAGCTGCCGGTGCGCGGCCCGGACCTCGTCGGCGGTGAGCTGCGGGCCCTGCTGGTTCAGGTGGGCGACGACCTTGTCGACGGACTCGGCGAGCTGGGCAGCGGTGTTCTTGGGCATGGCTGTGCCTTCCGGTGGTCATGCGGATGGGGTGGAGAGCCGCGCCCGGCCGGGGGTGGGACCGGGCGCGGCGGTCAGGGGGTCAGCGGCCGTGCTGCCGCTTGGCGCGCTGGTCGAACAGGCGGCGATCCTCGGCGCCGGCCTGGTAGTCGGCCTGGCACAGGTCGACGGTCGCCGGCGTCGTGGAGATCGGGCACTTGGCGAACTTCGGGCCCGGCGTCTCCGGCTGCTCGGCCTTCGCCGGCGTCTCGGCGGTCATCACGCCGCGGCCTTGAGGGGGCGGACGTAGGACGCGGCGTCGTGGGCGGCACGGTCGGCGTCCGACAGGACCTGAACGGCCAGCGGGCCGGAGCCGCGCTTGATGCCAGCAGCGATCAGCCGGCGGGAGGGGCTGGAGACGGCGCGCACATGGGCAGCCGTAGACTGTCGAGCATCCATCAGGGGTCCTCTCAAAGATCCTGGTGGTTAGGGCCGGCCTGCGATGTAGGAGTCGCGGTGTCCGGCCCGTCTTCGGTTGTTGGTGCGCAGCCCGACGGACGTGGTCCGGTAGGAGTGAGCCGCGCTTTCAAGCTCTGATTTGAAAGGTAGAGGCATCCCGGGTTCCCGTCAAGCGCAAGCTTGAACGAGTCCCGAATCGCCCCTACTCTCATGGAATGACCCAGACCCCGGAGACCGCCGTCGCGCACGTCGTGGAATCGCTGAGAGCCCTCATGGACATCAGCGATCCCACCGAGCGGTACCGGGCGAGTCGCATGGTCGAGGTCGCCGTCACCGACCAACTCCGAGAAGTCCGCAAAGACGTTGCCCTCGAGCTGAAGCACGAGCACGGCAAGACGTGGCGCGAGATCGGCCAGGTCATGGACGGCGTGTCTGCCCAGCGCGCCGAGCAGATCTCCCGCGGGAAGTAGCTGGTTCGTCATGCCTTCGAGCCTGGCTGCCAGCGGCTTATCGCCCAATGAGCCAGTGATGCAGTGGCAGTGCTGTCCCAGTGCATCCGCAGTGCAGTTCCCCAGCACCCGACCGGCTGGAGCATGAGAGTGGACGTCGTCGACAGGTGGACAGGCCAGGCAGCGAGCCAGCTGCAGGACGCGCTCCGCATGACGAATCAGGCGTTCGCTGACCGTCTCGGCGTCAACCTGCGGACGGTCGCCACCTGGCACAGCCGACCCGGGATCGTTCCCCGCACCGAGATCCAGGCGGCATTGGACACGATGCTGGAAAGGGCTGATGCATCAGTGCGGTTGAGGTTCAGGGACGGGCTACGGCCCGCGACGGCGGTCACCGCGCAGGCGCTGCGGGTGGCGATCGCCGTGGTGCAGCGTGACCGGGAGGTGCTTCTCGTGTGTCGCCGCGGGGATGAGTCGATCTCCTGGCAGTTCCCGGCCGGGATGGTGAAGCCGGGCCGCTCGCCGGCCGTCGTCGCGGTCGAGGAGACGCACGCTGAGACCGGGGTCCGCTGCACGGTGCGGCAGCATCTCGGCTCCCGCGTCCACCCGCTCACAGGCGTGGTCGCCGAGTACGCGCTCGCCGACTACCTGATGGGCGAAGCCGAGAACCGCGACCCGATCGAGAACGCGGAGGTCGTATGGGTTCCGATCGACCAGCTCACCAAGTTCATTCCGTCCGACCGCATCTTCCCGCCGATCTTGGAGGCGCTCGCATGACCCAGACCGAACAGCCCATCTCGACGGCGATCATTACCGACGGCGGACGGGTCTTGATGATTCGGCGCCGGGAGCGGGAGGGGAAGCTGCTGTGGGCGTTCCCCGGCGGCGGCATCGAGCAGGGCGAAACGCCGGAGCAGGCCGCAGTACGGGAGACCCAGGAGGAGGTCGGGCTCGAGGTGAAGGCGGTCCGCACGCTCGGCGACCGGGTCCACCCGCAAACCGGCCGGCACATGACCTACGTCGCCTGCGAAGTCGTGGCGGGCGAGGCGTTCGTCGCCGACGAGGAGGAGCTGGCCGAGGTGTCGTGGATCCGGCTCGAGGACATCCCGACCTACGTGCCCTGGGGACTGTTCCCTCAAGTGCAGGCCTACTTGGACGAGACGCTGGTCTCCTGACCCCAGACGCGACGATGCCCCCCGCCACGAAGGCGGGGGGCTTCTCGTTGTCCTGGTCATGGATGAGCGTGAGCCTTTGATCACCCGGGATGAGTTGCGGAAGGCGGTCGGCCTGCTGCTGGCGTGGGGCGAGCCGAGCGACGACCTGGCGGTCGAGGCCGAACGGCTCGCGCATGATCTGGCGCTCAGACTGCCGGCAGACTAGGCGGCTGCCTCATCGGGCGTGCCGGTCAGGGCGAGGACGACGATGCGCATGCCGCAGAGGGCGACGATACGTTCCGCCCAGTCGAGAGTGAGCGTCGCTCGGCCGGTGAGCATCTGGCTCATGTGCTTCGTCGAGAGTCCCAACTGGCGGGCGGCCTCCGCCTGGCTGATGTTCGTTCGCTCGAGGGCCGCGCGCACCTGGGATCGAAGCTGGTCTTCGGCGTTCATGCCGCGGCCCGCCTCTCGGTGGGTGTGAGCTTGAGGGCTTCGGTGTGCCCGTATTCGCGGCGGCAGTTGCGGCAGGTCTCGCTGTCGGTGTCGAGGGTGACGCGGAGGATCCCGTCGCAGTCGGGCGTGTTGCAGTGGACGGGGATGCGGATGGGCTGCCGCTCGCCGTCGATGATGGCGTGGCAGGTGCGCTTGAGCTTGCCGATCTCGCGCCCGAATTCATCGAGGGCGGGGTGGCGGAGGGCCGCCTGGGTCAGGTTGAGGCGCAGGGTGGCGACGGCCTGGTCGACGCGGTACTGGAGCCGGCCGCCGGTGGCGAGGTGGGCGAGTCCGTAGGTGGCCCAGTCGGCGACCCAGGTCTCGAGGTCGGACACGATGCCGCCGTTGGCGATCAGGTTCAGCACCTGCTCGTTGGGCGGCATGGTGGAGTTGCGGGTGCCGGAGACTGCCGGGCCGCCTGCTCGCTTGCTGGGTCCGGTGCGGAGGCAGAGGCGGGCGTAGAGGCCGCTGGGTCCGGCGAGGGCGATCAGGTCGCGGTCGATGCGGGTCTCGCAGGGGCGGCAGATGTACCGGCCCTGTTCGTCGTCCCACAGGGCGCTGGCGCAGATGCAGCACGAAGGCGAGGTGTCGGTCACGGCGGGCTCCGTTCAGGCGGTACGGCAGGGCGTGCGGGTGGGTCAGTGGCTGATGCGGATCTGCGCTTTGGGGTGGGCGAGGCACGCGTTGCGAAGGCGGCGCAGGTAGTCGAGGGCGCCCTCGTAGTCGCCCCAGCCGTTCGCGGGTTCCATGAGCTCGTACTTGCCGGGGTCGGCTTCCATGTCGGCGACAGCGCGCTTGAGGTCGTCAGCACAGTCGGCTGCGGTCTTGCCTTTGAGGTCGGCGAGCCGGTAGCCGAGGGCTTCGGTCCACATGCCGGCGACGTTGCTGGTGTAGTTGCCGATGTCGTCGGCGCAGTAGTCGACGGGCTCGGGTCCTCCGGTGTCGATCTCGACGTGGAGGCTGATGTCGTAGCTCACGACGCCTCCTGCGGGTCGAGGGCGGCGACCACGTCGGCGTGGTTCTCGCAGAGGTGCTTGTGGGCGGAGCGGTCGGCTGACTCCTGGCTGGAGTGGTCGAGGCTGAGCCAGCCAACGCAGTCGCCGTTGCCCCAGCAGCGCCAGGCCCAGGCTTGGTGGCCGTGGTCGTGCCGGTAGCGGGACACGTCGATGAAGTCAGGGAGCGCGGTCTCGGGCTGGGTCATTTCGGGCCTTTCAGACTGAGGTTGGCGGTTCGGCGGGGCTGTGCGCCTCGCTGGCGTTCTCGGGGCTGTGCGTCGCGGAGTCCGTCCGGAGGCTGCGAGGCGCTTAGACGGGCGCTCAGGCCCTCTCTCGGGCCTGTTGCGGTCCACGACAAGGCGGCAGATGCGTCACGCCGCCTCCTGCTCGTCGTCGGCCGTCCCATCGAGGATTCGCTCGAGGGCCCACATCTGCACGACCCGGGCGCCCCGGTGGCGGGCCCTGGCCATGAACCGGCGGACGGCGGCGATCTCCTCCTCGGCCTGCTGCTGCCGGTCTAGCGCGGCATGGATCCGGCCGGCCTTGGATCGGCGCGACGTCTCGAGGGCGGCGATCCCTTCACGCAGCCGGCTCGCCTCCGCGGCGGACAGTGGGCCGCGTTCGGCACGATCGGCGAGGACGAGCAGCTGCTTCACGGTCGGCGGGCGGCTCACGTCTCGGCTCCTTCCGGGTAGTCGTCGATCGGGCGGACGGTGACGGTTCGTTTCATCCACCGCGGGATGCGGGGCGGCGGCGGGGCTGGGGGTGGGGCGGTGTCGCACGGCTCCACCCACCAGCCCTCCGGCCACAACGGCGGCAGGTCGGGGGCGGGGGTCACTGGGCGTTCCAGTTGTCGAAGGCCCAAACGAACGCGCGGACCGCGGCGAGGAGCACGGCGCCCATGGCCCAGACGACGGCCACGGCAGGCCAGCCGCCAGCGTCGTAGTAGGCACCGGCCGAGACGGCGACGATGAAGAACAGCGCCAGGACGACGGCGGTCGTGCGGGCGATGAGTCGCTTGGATGTCACTGCTGCACCGCCGTGCCGAGAGCCTTCGCGTTGAGGTAGGCGGAGATCTTCAGCAGGGCGGCCATGGACTTGGCCAACTGCTTGCCCTCCGCCCGGGCCGCGGCCGAGAAGAGGGCGGCGGTGGTCGGCCAGTCGCCGTTGCAGTAGGCGGTGATGAACCGGAGCGCGAACGTCTCCTCCGGGCTGGCCCCCAGTCCGCCGGGGTGGACATCGGCCAGCGTCCACTCGCCCTCGGCGCGCTCGCCGTGCACCCTCTCCAGGGCGACCTCGCTCGAGCCGGCCCATCCGCCGCAGGCCAGGTACAGGGTCGACGGGTTCTTGGTGGCGAAGAGGCGGGTGACGTTCTCCGAAGCACGGTCGAAGTCGCCGTCGAGGGTGTGCTGTAGCGCGTCGAGGGTCAGGCGCTTGGCTTCGTCACGGTCCATGGCTTGTCTCCTTCGTGGGATGCTGGCGGGGCGCCCGCCGGATAGCCCCCGGCGGGCGCTCGTCGTTCACGGGGCGGGGGGTGTCGGCAACATCGGGGGCTGCGGAACGTGGGCCCTGTCGCGGAACTCGAGACCCTCGCCGTGCGTCCAGCCGGAGCCGGTCCAATGGATGGCGGTCCAGCAGTTCCGGCAGATGCGAGTCGTGTAGCCGCCGGGCGGTTCGTCCTTGTCGGCCATCGGTCTTCTCCTTCGGGTGGTGGGTTGTCGTGGGCGCTGGTTGCTAGGCGGCGGGGGCGTACACGGCCGGGCGGGTGTGGCGGTCTATCTCCTCGCCGGTGATCGCTTCGACGAGGGCACAGACGAGGATTTCGGCGGCGTTGGGGGTGACGGCGTTACCGAATTGCCTCACTTTCTCCCGCTTGTTGCCGAGGACGACGTAGTCGTCGGCGAAGGACATGGCCCGGCCGATCTCGTGGGGCTCAAGCATCCGGAAGAGGACATCGTTGATGTCGACTTCGCCGCGCACCAGGGCGTACCGGTCTCGGGTCGTGAGCGCGCCGATCGGGTCATTGACGGACCTCGGCGCCCCGTTGCCGTAGTACGGGACGAGCATGTGCTCCCACGTGAGGAGCGACTGGTGGCCGGCGGTCGTCATCGTGCGGAACGGCTCGGCCGGCGTGGTGCAGTGCTCGCCGCCGTCGCCCTTGGAGCCGTTGTTCCGCATGACCATCGCGGGCATGACGAGCCCGTGGTGGTTCCCGGATGCGGTCACGGTGGCAAGGGACTCGGAGACGGAGCGGGCCACGCTGCCACCGCCGCGCAGCTCGGCGATGAACGGGAGCCAGGCAAGGCCGGTCTCGTTGCGGGTGGTCATGGCGCGCAGCGGCGCGTGGGCCGAGGCGGCGCTCTTTCCCTCCCGGCCCTCGACGGGGACCAACAGCGGCGGCACCATCAGGGCGTCGTTCTCGCGGGTGGTCCGCGCGGGCATCGGCTCGCCAACGCTGACCGCAGCGTCGCGCCACGTGCCTCCGGCTGGGACCATCATCGGCACCGGGCGGGCGAACTTCTTCAGCCCGGCCTCGATGCGGGCGATGGTCTTCGCGGCGAGGGGCTTGGCCCGGTCACCGATCCGCTGCCCGGGGAGTGACCAGTCGATCGCCGCGGCGGCAGGCAGGGCCTCCGGCTCGACGATCTGGTTCCGGCAGGAGACGTTGGGGCAGCGGTACACGTACTGCTGCCGGTAGCGGCCCATGTCCCGCTTCGGGTCCTTGAACACCTGCATCGCCTGCACGTAGGCGTCGCAGCCGGAGCACCAGGCGCGCGGCCGGAGCCACTTGTCCCAGTCCGGCGTGCGGCCCAGCGACTCGTGCCAGTAGCCGACGTACAGCCGGTCGCGGGACTGCGGCGCGGCGTGCACCGACCTCGGGTTCGCGTGCATGCTGTTGAGGGCGATGATTCGGGTGCGGTAGCCGAGCTTGTGGATCTCGCCGATCCACCGGTCCCACTGGTCCCAGGCGCGGACGTCGGTGACGTTCTCGACGATGCCGGCCTTCACGAGGCCGCCGCGCTCCTGCACACCGCGCAGGTACAGCGGCACTTCCTCCATCAGTGCGCGGGACTCTTCCTCGGCGGACGGCTCCTCGTCCTCCTCGGCGGAGGCGAGCAGGTCGAGGAGGCTGCCCTGCATCGCCCCGGAGAAGTCCCGCTTCTTGCCCTTGGCCACGGACCAGTTGGTGCACTCGGGGCTGGCCCAGAAGATGTCGGTGACGGGCCAGTCCCAGACGGGCGCCTTACGGATGTCGCCCTGGTAGTGGCTGGTGGTGGGGAAGTTCGCGGCGTGGGATTCGATGGCGAGCTTCCAGTGGTTCGCGGCTCTCTCGACGCGGACGCCCGGGACGGCGTGCACGCCCTGGCTGGATCCGCCGGCGCCGCAGAACCAGTCCATGACCGTGAGGGCGTCGTTGTCGCTGCGGTACATCAGTTCTCCTTCGGGGTGGTGGGTACGGGTGTGGGGCCGGCCGGGGTCATGCGGCGCGGGCCTGGGGTCGGCGCGGCTCGGCGTATGCGGCGGCGGATCGGGTGGTGGCCCAGCGGTGTCCGCAGCGGCAGATGTAGCCGTGGGCGATCTGGTCGCCGCGGCGCCGTTCCTTCGCGGGCGGTATGCCGGGGCCAGGCAGTTCGGGCAGGTGTCCGTCATGAGCCGACCCCCCGGAACTCAAGGTCTTGCGGGCGGGCAGGGCGGAGACCGGATACAGCCCCGCGCTGCGGCTCGACGCTCTGGAGGATGAACATGTCCCAGTTGGTGACCTCGACCCAGCCCTTGTTCATCAAGTGGGCCGTCCAGTGAAGGAACGCGGGCCAGGTATTGATCCGTTCGACGGGGATGGCGTAGGCCCAGGCTGGCTTCTGCGGTGCGCAGGCGGTGTGGGTGGTGTTCCAGGGGATGCCGCCGTCGACGGTGATGCCCTTGATGTCGTCGGAGTCGTCCCAGTCGGTGGGCTGGCCCTGCTGCCGACGGGCTGCGCGGCGGGTGAGGTCTTGGTCGATCCAGACGTGGCCTTCGCCATCCGTGATGGCGGTGAGGCAGGTGTCGCAGATCGCCTGAAGGTCGGTGTCGCGGGTGGTCATGATGCCTCCATGTCGACAATTCGGGCGTAGTGGCCTTGCCAGGCGGTGGTGACGGTGGCGTTGTGGCCCATGCGGTTCTTGGCGACGATGAAGTCGAACTCGCCGGCGCGGGGGGACTCGCGGTCGTAGTAGTCCTCGCGGTGCAGGAGGATCACGATGTTGGCGTTGTTCTCGATGCCGCCGGATTCGCGGAGGTCCGACAGGGTCGGGGTCTTGTCGGTGCGGTGCTCGCTCACGCGGTTGAGCTGAGCCGCAGCAATGACCACGATCTTGAACTCCTGGGCCAGAGCCTTCAGCCCAACCGCGATCGAGTCGACCTCGATGACGCGGTTCTGCGCCTTGGTCTCGGCCTTCGCGATCTGCAGGTAGTCAACGATCAGCGCCGCGGGCAGTTCGTCCTTCGCCTGCAGCTGCCGCAACTTGCGGCGCCACTTCGAGACGGGCACGGCCGGGGTGTCGTCGATGCGCAGCGGCGAGCGGCGGATCCGTTCGCGCGCTTCCCGCACGGCTGCGTACTGCTGGCGGTCGAGGGTGCGGGCGCGCAGACCGTGCAGCGGTACGCGGGCCTCGGCTGCGACGAGGCGCTGCCCCATCTGCACGTGGGACATCTCCATCGAGGCGATGAGGACGCCGCGGCGGTGCTTGATGGACACGTGCCGGCCGATGCCGAGGAGGACGAGGCTCTTGCCCATGGCCGGGCGGCCCGCGATGACGACCAGGTCGCCGGGTTCCATCGGGGCGACGGACTGGAGGTCGGCCCACGGCAGGGGCAGGACGTCGTCGCGGGGGTTGTCGTACTCATCGAGGACGGCGTCGACGACGCGGTCGAGCATCCACTCGCGGGACTCGATGCCGCCCTTCGCGGCGGTGGTGAGTTCCTGCAGGTTCGCGGCGGCGGTGTCGACGATCTGTGCCGCAGTGTCGTGGGCGGCCTGGGCGCGGTACCCCATCTGCACGAGCTCCGTGCCGGTCTGGATGACGGCTCGCAGGAGGGCGTGGTCGCGGAGAATCTCGGCGTAGTGGGTGGCATGCGCGGCGGTGGGGACCGAGTTGACGAGGCCGTGGATGTAGAGGCCGCCGCCGACGCGCTCGAGGCTGCCGTCCTGCTGCAGCCGGTTGGTGACGGTGATCGGGTCGAGGGGCTGCCCGCCCGCGTAGAGGGCGAGCATCGTGTTGAAGATGGTCTCGTGAGCCGGCTTGTAGAAGGGCTGCTTCACTCCGTCGACGACTTCGACGACGTCGAGGGTGGCGTTACGGGCGAGCATCATCGAGCCGAGGACGGCGCATTCGGCGTCGAGGTCGTGGGGCGGTACACGGTCGAGGGTGACGGGCGGGGCGTCGTCGTAGAGGGTCACTGGATTCCTTGGCTAGGCCGCTTCAGCGGTCTGGGTTTCGGGGTGGCAGTTGAGGCACGGCTTGCTGGAGCCGGGGGCCTTGCGGAACTTGGCGTTGAACTCGGCAGCCGGGTTGCCGTCTCCGCATTCGCCGCACCAGGGCGGCAGCGACGGGCCGGTCGTGGGGGCGTGCTGCCGCGGGGCCTTGGGCAGGTCGTTGATCCGGAGACGCAGCACAGCTGACGGCTGCTTGACGCCTTCTGGGCGTTCGGTGAGCTTCGTGACGAGCTCGTCGTCCAGCTGCCAGCCCTGCTCGGTGATGACCTCGAGCAGTTGGGGGGCCATGGCGCTGGCGGTGACGCGGCCGACGGACCACGGCTGAGGCAGGTTCTGCAGGAAGGCAGTAGCGGCGGTGAGTGCCGGGTCCTGCTGCTTGCTGCTTCCGGCCTTCCCTTCAGCAGCGCGGGGGCGGGGGGTCACGGAGGGAGGGAAGGAAGGTGTGGTTAGGGGGATAGGGTCTCCCGCCTGGGTGACCATTGACTCCCTAGCGGGTGACCTTTCTCCCCTATAGCCCTCCCTGGCGGGTGAGCTTTCGGCCTTAAAGGTCTCCCTAGCGGGTGACCTTTCGTCGGTGAACCAGCTATTGGTCTCCCTGTCGGGTGACCTTTCTTCGTCGTCGTTCCAGTACGGTGCGGCCCGTCCCGGGAACTCGGACTCCAGCGGCACGCGGAACGTGCGCTGGTGCCCTCGGTGCGCGTACACCAGCTGCCCGCGCTTGTTCCTGAGGGGCTTGCCGTCCTGCCCGCAGATCGGGACGCGCAGCTCGATCCCCCGGCCGGCGAGCTTGCCGAGCACCTTGCCGAGCTGGGCCTCGTTCTCGAAGCCCGTCTTGTGGAGCAGCTTGGCCATGAACTTCTTGCCATAGCCGATGCGACTGTCGTCCCACACGAGGTCGGCGATGGCCAGGGCGACGACGCGCTCGCCAGAGGAGATCTCCTGTGGGAGCCGGTCTTCGAACCAGCGGCGTAGCTGGTAGCCCATGGGTTCTTCCTTCTCGTGAGGGGTGTCGCGGCTGGAGATTGGTGATTCGTGACAGCCCTCATGGGGGCGATGCGGTGGGGGTGTTCACCCTCACGAGATGAGAATAGCGTTCGCGGTCGAGATTCGCGACCACTATGCGCGTTCGCGTAGCGCGGATGGGGTGGCCTATGCCAACATGTGCTGCATGGACACCCTCGACCTGGAGATTCAGACCGCAGCGAAGAAGCGTGCTCGAGCCGAGAAGGCCTTCAACGACGCTGACGCCGAGCTGCGTGCGCTCCTGGTGAAGGGGCGCGCCGAGGGCAAGGGCCCGTCGCACATGGCGAAGCTGACCGGCTTCACCCGCGAGTGGGTTGCGAAGATCGCGCCTGCTCCGAAGTCCTGACACGTCCCCTCCTTCCTGGCCCCGCTGTGCGGGGCCTTTGTCGTGCGTTCAGGCGGCTTCGGTGAGCCGGTCGCGGATGAGGTCGTGGACGTAGTGGGGGCTCATGCCGAGGCGCTGGGCGATCTCGTGTTCGGGCACGTTGAACGCGGCGAGGTGGGCGATCTCCTGGCGGCGGTACTCGGCGAGCTCGTCGCGGTTCATCTCGGCGCTGTCGCCGGCGTCGGGCGTGCCGTTCGGGTCGTCGATCTGGTCGTCGTCCCATGCCGCGGGCGGCGCCCACTGCTCTCGCTCAGCTCGGCGCAGGATGCGGATGGAGCCTCCGCGGCGAGTGCCGAGCTGCCGGTAGCCGCGGTCGATGCGGAGTGCGAGGTCGTACTGCACCGTCTCGGGGTGGCCGTTGAGCACATAGCTGGCCGTGGACTGGTCGATGCCTGCCGCTGCTGCGATGTCCTTGAGGTAGTGGCCGAGGGCGGCGAGCGCCCGGAGCCGGCGGACGGAGCCGATCGCGGGGACTGACTTGTTGCTGGCCATGGCTTTGCCGGGCCGGATGGCAAGGATCTTGTCGGCCAGGGCGCTGCGGACTCGCCGGGTTCGGCCGCTGACGATGTTGGCGAGGGTGCTGCGGGAGTAGCCGATCTGGTCGGCGATGACGGTGAGGGAGTCGCCGGCTGCGGTGAGGCGCTTGAGGTGTGCTGCGATCGGGGCGGCGTCGGCGAGGAGGGGGCGCCCGGATGCTTGGAGGTACTTGCGCCGCTTGGCGTAGGCGCCTTCGGCTGCGCGGCAGGGGTAGCAGCGGCAGCGCTGGGCGCCGCTGCGGTGGTTGCCGCGGGCTCGGGCGTAGGTCCCGTGGGCCGGGAGTTCGCGGGCGGTGGTCATGAGACCTGCTCCTTCCTGCTGGCTGCTGCGATGAGTTCGGCTTCGAGGCGGAGGTCGCTGTAGGGGTCGCCGGGGGTGGTGTCGATGCGGGGTGGGTTGAGGCGCCAGAGTCGGTATGCGGCGAGCTCGCGGGCGACTTGGGCTCGGCGTTCGGCTTGGCGGTGGGCACGGCCGCCGGGGAGGCGACGGCAGACGGCGCGGGCGAAGAGGCCGACGAGGGCGAGGTAGCCGGCGGCGAAGAGGAAGTCGACGGCGGTCATGCGGCGGCCCTGCCCTGCTGCTGGCGGGCGGCGCGGGTGCCTTTCCAGACCTTGACGCCGGAGTCGTTGTCGCCGGGGCGGTGGCTGTTGGTCCACCCGTAGTGGGTGATCAGCCCTTCGTTCCGCAGGCGGCTGATCAGGTTGCCCCAGTGGGAGCGGCTGTTCGGCGGCTCGGGGAGTTTGTGGGCGTCGGCTATGTCCCATGAGGTGAAGGGCTGGCCGGTGGCTGCGGCTTTGACGAAGGTGGGCCACACTTCGTCGACCCACGTTTCGTAGTCGTCGACACGCCGGCGGGCCGCGGGCACCTTGGGTGCGGGTATGGAGCCGTCGAGGGCGGGCTGCACGGAGGTCATGGCTTGTCCTCTCGCTGTGGTTTCCTGAGGGGTGGCCGCCCGCGATTCCGGCGCGGGCGGCCGAGTGCTGCTACTGGGGTTTGCCGGATCCGGGCTGAGCGACTTGCTGGCCGGCCCACGGGTCGTCGTCCGGTGTCGGCGTGGACTGCGTGCCGCGGCTGGCGTTGCCCTTGATCTCCGCTGCGGTGATGCGGGCCTGCGGGAACTCGTCGTCGACGGCGATCTCTCGGCGCTGGATCGACTTGTGGGTGATGAGGAGCTGGGCGATGTCGGCGCCGGTCCACTGGTCGCGCTTGCGGCCGAGCTTCTGCTCGAGTCGGTCGGCGGTGACTCCGAGTCCGGCGAAGACCTGGATGGCGCCTTCGATGCGCTGCTCGAGCGGCTTGCCGTCGCCCTTGTTCAAGGTCTCCCGGCACAGCTCTTCGGCCTCTTCGATGAACCAGTCCGGGATTACAGCGAAGATCGCTTCCCGCAGGCGGCGGGCGCCGTTGTTGGCGTTGTTCTCGTAGATGTCGCGCAGATCCTCGAGCGCCTTGACCTTGCCGCCGGCGAACTTGGCGTGCGGGACGATGAAGGTGAGGACGTGCCGGGTATTGGCCTCGACGTCCCAGGCCCAGGCCTGCATTTCGGACTGGCGGTAGCTGTCGTCGCGGCGCATCTCGGAGACGCCGTACTGGATGTTGCCCCACGTCTGGGCGAGGGTCTTGGCGAGGTGGATGGTGGAGCCTTCGACGGCGCCGCCCGCTCGCGGGAAGCGGTAGAACGCCTTCCCGGCGAGGGCCATGGACGCGCAGGCGGACTGCATGGCGTTGCGGGAGCGGCCGATCTCGCGGGGGAACTGGCGGGCCACGTAGATGGCGGCCTGGACTTCGGCGACGGCGCGGGACTGTTCGACGGCCGTGCTCTGGCCGATGCGATCGGTGCTTGTGGGGGCAGGCGCTTGGGCGGGGAAGTTCACAGGTAGAGCTCCTTGTCGGTGTTCTCGGCGTAGCCGGGAGGGCGAGGTAGTTGGGTTCGTTGTCGGCGTAGCCGGGCCAGTAGCCGGTGGCGGTGCATTCGGCGAAGGTCTCGATGGCGCGGCGGTTCTTGGCGCCGGCGATGACGCGGGATCCGAACTCGATGCCGATGACGTTGACCAGGTACGGGGGCTTCTTCTCCTGTGCGATGAGGAGTAGTTCGGCGTCGGTGCCGCCGAGGCCGAGGGCTCGGGCGGCTTCCTCGTACCAGTCGGCTTGCTGGTTGTAGCCGTACTTGGCGATGTCCTTCTGCATGGCGTCGTTGCTGGCGTCGGTGGTGGTCTTGTAGTCGGGGATGATCAGCCGGCCGCCTTGGATGGAGGGGAGCCAGTCGAAGCGGACTCGGCGTCGGATTCCGGTGGGTCCGTCGATCCAGAAGCCGGACTGTTCGGGTGCTCCGTAGGCGGGGTCGAGGAGGGCTGCGGCGAGGGGGTGGCGGCGGATGGCGTCGGCCATGGCTGTGACCATGTCCATCTCGGCTTGCTTGAGTGGGATGGCGCCGCGCTCGCGGGCTTCGGCGACTTCGGCCTTTGCGGCGCTGGTGTTCCAGGTGTCGTGGCTGATGACGGTGAGCTCGGGTCCGTTGCCGAGGACGAGCTTGTGGGCGGCGTTGCCGTAGTCGAACGTCTTGGTCGGTGCTTGGGGGTGGTCCTGCTCGTGGCGGAATTTGGCAGGGCAGGACGGTGGGAGGAGCTTGCGGGCGCCGGACGAGGAGAGCGACGTCTTGTCGGCGTGGTATTCGTCGTTCGACAGGTCGGTGTGCAGGCCGAGGGTGGGCGCGTCGAGGGCGGTGGTCACTCGGCACCGTCCTGTTCAGTGAGGCAGTCCTCACAGACGGGGCCTTCGGGGCAGCGCTTGAACGGGTCGGCTTCCTTGTGACAGCGGGCGCAGATGATCATCAGAACGGGCACTCCGTTTCCTGGTCGACGTCGACGGGGACGCGCCACTCGGTACCGCCGGGCGTCCGGTGCCAGTCGTGTCGGCCTTGCTGGACGCAGCGGAGGAGATCGCCGGTGTCGCGGTTGTAGAGGGCTTCCGGGCACTGGGGCGCCGGGAACTCTTCGCTGGTCACTAGAAGGGCTCCGTCGTGTAGGTGGCGCGGCGGCGGGGTGCGAGGGGGAGGCGCCAGGTGCGGAGCTGGTCGAGGCAGCCGCATTCGTCCCAGTCGGCGCCGAGGGTGATGGGCATCCATCCGCCGCCGGAGCCGTTGCAGTCAGCACAGTTCGGGTCGGGTTCGCGGGTGATGTGGAGGGCGCGCTGGAAGACGTCGAACGTCCAGCGGCCGAGGCGGATGAGCATGGCTCTCCTTGCGGGTCTTGGGTGGCCCGCCCCGCGCTGGGGGCTTGGGGCGGGCCTGGCCGCGGTGGTGGTCACGCGGCCGGTCAGGGGGTCAGAGGTCGAGGAGGGTGACGGGTACGGCGCCGGGGGCGTCGGGGTCGGACCAGTCGGCGTACCACTGCATGTCGGGGTGTTCGCCCTGCGAGGGGTCCGGGGTCCGGAACACGGCCCGCGTCTCCTTCATGTCGTCCAGCCAGCCTTCGAGCGTCTCGGCCCGGTCGTCGGCGAGGTTGATGAGGCCGACGAAGACGCGGGCGTGCCGGTTGAACGCGGCGAAGGTGCGGCGCTTGCCGTGGTGGCCGAGTGCCATGAGGGTTTCGCCGTCGTCGCCGATGTAGGCAACGGCGATGCCGTAGTGGGTGGCTTCCATCTCGGGGTCGGTGATGGTGCTCTCTGTCGTGGTGGTCACTGCTGCTCCTTCTGGGATGCTGGGGTGGCGTCCCCGCCCGCTTCCTTCGGGCGGGGACGTCCGGGGTTGTGGGCCCGCCGGCTGGGGCCGGTGTCATCCGTCAGTCCGGCGGGCGGTCTTAGGCGGCGTCGGCCGGGCTGGTGTAGGGCAGCTGGACGACGGGCGCGTAGGGCCTGACGAGCTGGGTGTCGATGACCCTTATGCGCGGTCGGGCGTCGATGACGGCTTGGCGGAGGCGCTGCTTGTCGGCGGCGTCGCGGATGCGCTGCCTCTGGAGGCGGCGGATCTCGGCGACGGCCTGCTCGAGGTCGTAGCGGATGCCGGAGAGTTCGATGCCGGCCTGGTCGAGCTGGTGCTCGAGCTGGTTGCGCTGCTCGGCGAGGTCGAGCCGGTGCCGGCCGAGCGGGTGCAGGAGGCTCATGCCGCCGCCTCCTGCCGCTGCTCGCCGGGGTGGGTCTGGTTACGGACGGGCTTCCACGGCGCCTTGCCGGTGCCGGGGCACGGCTTGGACCAGCGCTTGCTCTTGCTGCTGTACGCCGAGTAACTGCGGCCACTCCAGTGGTGGCGGCCCATCACCCCGTCAGCAGTCATGGCCCGGTCCTGCATGCAGTGCTTGCACCAGCCGCGCGGCCGGACAGGCTCCGGGACGGCCGGATAGACGATCCGGTAGGTCGGGTGGTCGGCCGCGATGCGCTTCTCGCCGTCGACGCGGAAGGCGAGGTACGGTCCGCGAGTCCCGACGATCGTGGCGGGCTTGCCGTCGTACTCGATGCGCATGCCGTGTCGGGCGGGCACGTCGTAGGTGCGGCGGATCCATTCCATGGTGCTGCTCATGCCGCCGCCTCCTCGTTGAGGCCGAGGGCCCGCTCGAGGACGGCGTTCTCGGCGGCCAGGCTGTCGACCTCGCCCCGGAGGCGGGTGACTTCGGCGATCAGCCACGGGATGTCGGTCCGGGCGGCGGCGACGAATGCGGCGTCGGCGCGGTCCTGCTCCATGCTGGTCATGCCGCGGCAGGTCTCGCCGATCCACATGGAGATCCCGGGCATGTACTCGGTGCCCTGGTAGATCTCCCAGCTGTCGGTGCACCACGGTCCGCTGGTGGCGGCGTCGGCGCGCTTCTGGATCTCGGCGATGCGGTCGGTCATGAGGTTCCCCAGAGGTGTCGGCCTAGGGCGATGAGCCCGGCGGAGATGGCGGCTGCGGCGAGGACGCCGAGCGGGTTGAGGAGGCGGCTCATCGGCGGCCTCGTTTCAGGTCGCCGATGGCCTGGTTGGTGGCCTTCAGCTGCTGCTCGTAGACGGCGATCGCCAGGTGCAGCAGGGCCAGCAGCGGTGCGTTGAGGAACGGCGCCGGGGCGGTCACGACGCGGTCCCGGGGAGGCTGTCGAACCACTTGTCGACGTCGGTCTCGAGGTAGCCGGCGGCGACGGTGGCCCGGTAGTCGGCGGACGGCTCGATGCGTCCGGACTTGCGGGCCGCGGGTGCGGGAGGCGGGTCCGACAGCAGCGGGGACACGACCGTCTCCGTGCGGGCCGTCACCGGACTGCTCCGCGGCTGAGCTTGTCGGCCATGCGTCCGACGGCTTCGGCCTTCGACCTGGCGTCTCGGTTGGAGACGCCGTACTCGGCGGCCTTCTTGGCGAGCCAGGCGATGATCTGCGCGTCACGTTCCGCGATGACGGCCGCTTGGAACGCGTCGAGCTTCGCGGGGAACTCGGGGTCGTGGTCGACGTGACGCGCGATGTACGCGTCCAGATCCTCGCGTGCGCTCATGCCTGGCCTCCGGGGGTCCAGTTCGGATAGTCCGCATCCGTGCTGCAGCAGTCGTCGTGCTCGCAGACGAGGCGGACGAACAGCGGGTCGGCCGGGTCGAGGAGGTGCGCCTGCTCGGCGATGCAGCCGGCCAGCTCGTCACTCGCCGGGACGGCGGGCTTCGGGGTCACAGTCGCCACGTCACTCACCCGCCTGGGACCGGGCACGGGCGTCGAGCTGGTCCTGCCGTGCGGACCAGTACGTGTAGAAGAGGACGTCGAGCGCCGCTTCCTTCTCGGACTCGGGCAGCGAGTTGAAGGCGGTGCGGCCGATCTCCTCGACCTGGAACTCGCCGAGCCGGGACGCGAGCAGCGTCTCCTCGGCCTCGGTGAACATCGCTTCCCAGGCGGAGAGCACCGGGACGCCGCACATGATCTGGTCGAAGTCGGAGGGAAGTTCAGGGTTCTGCGAGAATGTGGACACGGTCCACTCCTGTTCTTCAGGGTTCTGGGTGGTGGATCCAGGCCCCGATTGCCGGTCTGGTCACTGGCGGTTGGGGCCGTTTGCCGCTTTAGGCGGCGCGCTGGGCCGGGGTGCCGGCCGACGGCTTGCGGGTGCGGCGGGTCCGGCGGGGGCCGGACCTGCCGTCGACCTTGTTGCGGTGGATTTCCGCGATCGCGGCGAGGTCCGAGTCGGAGAACTTCAGCTGTCCGGCGAGGCGGTGGCAGGGCCAGCCGCTCAGGTTGACTCCGTCGCGGAGCCACTTCTCGCCCTTCTTGCTGTCGTCGTCCCGGTCGCGGAGTCCGAGGCGGATCGCGGCTTCGGCGACGCTGTAGAAGTTCTCGAGGATGGGCTTAGCCGGGGCCTGGGGGGTGGCCATGTCAGTCCTTTCGGTGGGGCTCCTGCTGGTCGAGGAGCTGGGTGTCGTGAAGCTGCACGTCGAGGGCGGTGCGGAGCGCCTTGTACGTGGGGGGTGTGAGGTTCTGCCGCGCTCTGGTCTCGAGCTGGCTCAGGTAGGGCCGGCTTATCCGGGCGGCGGCAGCGCACTCGGCTTGCGTCATGCCGAGCTCCTTACGGCGTGTGCGGATTGCCGCCCCTTTCACCAGGTAGGTGGTGGCTGGGGGTTCTTCCATGCACAGAATCTAGCGTTCTTCGATAGAGGAATCTATAGGTACGCGGCGGTAACTTCTAGACATCTCTAGTCACCTCTATGTACCGCTACGTTAGGCCCTGGCCAACGGTCAAGAACAGGCCACGACTGCTATCCCTGCTAGCGGTAGCTAGATGTAGCTGGGATACTCCGCGGTATGGCTGCCCTAACCGACCACGCCACCCGCCAGCTGACCTTGCTGGGTGCCCTGGTGACGCAGCGCCGACGCGCGCTCAACTTCTCCAGCAAGGAGAAGGCCGCGGAGGCGTGCGGGCTCTCCCATGTCCCGTACCGCAACGTCGAGGGCGGCCGGCCCGTCAGCGAATCCACCTACGCGAAGATCGAGACCCGGTTCGGATTCGAGCCCGGGTCGTGCCAGGCGGTCCTCGCCGGCGCGGATTCCATCAAGCTGACCGACGGCACCGAGTTGATCGCGGGCGGGCAGATCAGCCGCCCCTCGTTCGACGAGATGACGGACGCGCTGAAACAGGCCATCACGTCTGCCGCGCGCCTGACGGCGCCGAACTTGACGCTCGGCCAGACCGATGAGCTGACGGATGAGGTTGTGAAGGAACTGCAAAGGCGCGGAATCCTGCCCTCCGGCTCATGATCTGCACAAACTTCCGTACAACCATTCCGTCGTGATCCGACTGTGACCTTCCAGGGATGGGAAACTTTCAACTAGTCCCTGCCATATACGTGTTCGACGTGTCACGCTTTGAGACACCTGGAGGGGTTCTCCGCGAGCAGACAGGGGGGACCTATGAGCACAGTTGTCGAACTAGATCTCGGAGCCGGGCACGAGGCCCACGTCTTCAAGATCAACGGCGAGATGGTGTGTGTCCTGAGCCCCAACGTGGCCACCGATACGCGTATTCAGGAACGCGTCCGGCGGCTTGTGCGGGGTGAAGGACTGAACTGCGAAGAGTGCCTCGGCTGCATCGTGGGCACGGCAAAGTAGGAGCGCAGTTCATCTGGCGGAGTCGGGCGGCAGGGGTGCCCGCCGACTTCCGCACCAACTCCTTCAGCTCGTAAGGGAGCTCCATGCCGTACACCGAGAAGCGCGGCACCAAGTGGCGGGTCCGATGGGACGCCGGCCGGATCCACCCCGACACCGGCAAGAAGGTGTACGACAGCCAGTCCGGGTTCGACACCAAGGCCGAGGCCTACGCCTACGGACTGGACCGCGAGTCCGACGTCCGCAACGACCGGTACATCAGCAGACGTGACGGCTCCGTCCTGATGAAGGACTACGCGCGCGACTGGCTCGACGGCATCGACGTCGGCCACCTGAGAGAACGTCAATGCCGGTCCATGTCCCGGCTGTACATCGTGCCCCGCTGGGGCGAGGTCGCCGTCGGCGACATCAAACCGTCCCAGTACCGCGCCTGGGAGAAAGACCTCCGCGCCCGGCCGAACATCGGCGACGACTACGCGCGCGAGATCCTGGGCCTGTTCGCGATGATGATGGAGGACGCGGTCGAGGACGAGCTGCGCAAGGCCTCCCCCGTCAGCCACAAGCGGCGCCGCGGCAAGTACAAGAAGAAGCCGCGGGAGAAGAAGCTCGACATGCGCGTCGAGGACGTGCACCAGCTGTCGTTGAACGCGCTCACGTTCTGGGGCTTCCCGGGCTATGTGTTCGTGTGGACGATGGCGATGACCGGCATGCGGCCGGCGGAGCTGTACGCCCTGCGCAAGGAGTTCTGCCACCCGGCCTGGCCCACGGCCGACCCGGACGAGGAGCGGCGCGAGGAGAGCCTCGAGCGGTACCGCGGCGGCGAGGAGCCGATGCCGGCGATCCGCGTGCAGCACCAGCACCAGTGGAAGGACAGCGTGCTGACGCTGCTGCCGCCGAAGTACGACTCCTACCGGACGCTGGTGATCCCGCCGTTCCTGGCGGAGCTCCTCGATGCGCTGTGCGCGTCGCACGAGTCTGAGTGGGTGTTCCCTTCAATCAATGGCGGGCCGCTGGCCAAGGCGAACTTCACCTACCACTACTGGCGGAAGATCGCGGATGGGCAGGAGCCGCGGGAGCAGCGCCGCGGCGGGTGGCGTCCGCTGCCTGGCTGGCCGGCCGTGAAGACGTATGCCGGGAAGCGGCTGTACCTGCTCCGTCACGGGCACAAGGAGTGGCTCGACGAGGGTGGGGCGCGGCGGGTGGCGGTGGAGGCCCGGATGGGTCACGAGCTGCCCGGCGTGGAGGGCGTCTACAGCAACGTGACAAGCGCCATGGAGCGCGAGATCATGGATGCGCTGCAGGCGAGGTGGCTGCGGTTCGTGGTGACGTTGGGCACAGATTGGCTGCCAACTTCTCCCAACCCTCTCCCAGTTGATCTTTCGACGTGGATGAAGACGCAGATCACAGCGGCGGAGAAGGTGCTCCCGCGAACTGGTTCATGAAGTTCATCACTACGAAGAGCTTCATGCCCTTCGTGATCTACCGGATTCTGCTCGGAATCCTGCTGTACATCCTGGTGGGGACGGACGTGCTGAGCCCGCACGCGGGTGAGTCGGGGGGCTGAGCGAGCGGTTCGCGGGGAAGACGGGCGCGGGGCCGAGGCCGTAACCTGGCAAACATGTCCGCCTTTCCCCGCGAGTCCGAATCCGAAACCTTGTCGTCCGCATCCGAGCTGAACGCACGGATCCGAGAGCTGTGGGCCGACGGCGCACTCCCCGAGGACCGGCGTCCGGAGTACGAGGCACTGGTGGTGGAGTGGGCCGCTGCGGCACGCGAGGACGTACAGCGCGCCGCGTAGCGAACAGCGGGCGGAAGCGCCGGCCCGCGAGGCCGATGCCCGGCCACCGCCGCCCGAGGCCGGGCAGCGGCCTTCCCCCGCTCGGCTAGCCTGAGTGCACGATGAACCGTCTGACCACGCCATGGGGCGCGTACGAGCTCGCCCGCTTCCCCGAGGACCCGCGCGACACGCTCCGCGCCTGGGACGCCGCCGACGAGTACCTGCTGCGCCATCTGCACGGCATCGACGACGCCGCGCCGACGGACCTCTCCGGCACGGTGGCCGTCGTCGGCGACCGGTGGGGCGCCCTTGTCACCTCCCTCGCGGCCCACGCGACCGGGGAGATCGTCCAGATCACCGATTCGTTCCTGGGCCAGGAGGCGACCCGCGGCAATCTTCGCCGCGGCGGCGTCGAGCCGGGCAGGGTGAGGCTGCTCACCGCGCGGGACGAACCACCGGAGCACGTCGATGTGCTCGTGATCCGCGTGCCGAAGAGCCTCGCGCTGCTCGAGGACCAGTTGCACCGGCTGGCGCCGTCCGTGGACGCGGACACCCTCGTCGTCGGCACCGGCATGGTGACGGAGATCCACACGTCCACGCTGAAGCTGTTCGAGCGCATCCTCGGGCCGACCAGGACGTCCCTCGCGGCGAAGAAGGCCCGGCTGATCTTCTGCAGCCCCGACCCGGCCCTCCCCCGGCTCCCGAGCCCGTGGCCGCTGCGGTACGCCCTGCCGTCCGACACCGGAGTCCTCGCCGGCCGCACCGTCACCAACCACGCGGGCATCTTCTGCGCGGAACGCCTCGACATCGGCACCCGCTTCTTCCTGCGCCACCTGCCCCAGGACCATGGCCCGGAGCGGGTCGTGGACCTGGGCTGCGGCAACGGCGTGGTCGGCACGGCGGCCGCACTGGCCGATCCCGACGCGCAGGTGACGTTCGTCGACGAGTCGTACTCCGCGGTGGCCTCCGCGGAGGCCACCTTCCACGACAACGTGCCGTCCGGCACAGCGGAGTTCCTGGTCGGTGACGGGCTGTCCGCCCTCGCGGACGCGTCGGTGGACCTGGTCCTGAACAACCCGCCGTTCCACTCCCACCGGGCGACGACCGACACGGCGGCCCGGCGGATGTTCGCCGACGCGCGCCGCGCGCTGCGGCCCGGCGGTGAGCTCTGGGTCGTCGGCAACCGGCATCTCGGCTACCACGTGCGGCTGCGGCGGCTGTTCGGCAACTGCGAAGTGGTCGCCGGCGATCCCAAGTTCGTCGTGCTCAAGGCCGTACGGCGCTGATCCTCAGCGGGCCGCTTCGGCCTCCGCCTCCTGCCAACGGCTGTACGGGACACGGGAGATCTCGCGTACGCCGCCGAGCGTGCCCCACTCGTCCTTGCCGAGCCGGGTCAGCGGCGCGAGCCGGGTCACCTCCGGGTGTCCTTCCGCCATGACCTCCTCGCTGACGGCGGCGTGCACCACCCTGCCGAAGACGACGGTCGAGTCGCCGAGCCGTAGCGTGCTGTGGAGTTCGCACTCGAGAACCACGGGTGACGCCGCGACCCGCGGCGGCTTCACCCGCAGACCGGGCTCCCTGGCGACGCCGACGGCGTCGAACTCGCTGATCCCGCGGGGAAAATCCGTCGCCGTGGCGTTGATCTGCTCGAACATGCTCTCCGGCGCGAAGTTGACCACGAACTCCCCGGTCTCCTCGATGTTGCGCAACGAGTCCTTGCGCCCGACGGAGGTGAACTGGACGACCGGCGGTGCCACGCACGAGATCGTGAAGAACGAGTGCGGGGCGAGATTGTCGGTGCCGTCCGCGGAGGTGGTGGACACCCAGGCGATGGGGCGTGGCACGACGGTTGCCGTCATCAGCCGGTAGAAGGCGTCGCGGTCACAGCGGGCGGGATCGAAGTCGATGCGCATGGGTGGAGTATGGCTCGTTGCCGACGCCGTGCGGGTGACGGGTGTGCACGGCTCTTGGCCTGGCACGCCGCCTGGCCGACACTGACCCGATGACACAGCGCGTGGATCTCGCGACCGTGATGGACAGGCTTGCCGTCGACGACGTCGTCACCGACTACGCGGTGGCGGTCGACGACGGCGACTGGGACGCCTACCGTGCGCTGTTCACGGGCGACGGCCGGGCGGACTACCGCGGTTCCGGCGGTATCGAAGGGCCGGCGGCCGAGGTCGCCGACTGGCTGGCGCGTGCGATGCGGCTCTTTCCCGTGCGCCAGCACCTCATCGTGAACCGGCGGGTGACTGTCCAGGACCTGGGCGGGTATCCGGGTGACCGGGCCGAGGTGCGCGCCGACTACCTCAATCCGATGCGGACGGAGTCGGGTGACGAGTTCGTGTCGGGTGGTCGCTACGGGTTCGTTCTGACCCGGGAGGAGGCCGGCTGGCGGCTGCGGTCCGTGGTGATCGAGGAGAAGTGGCGGCGCGGCGGCGACAAGCCGGGCGACGTCTGACGCGGCAGCGGACGAGCGCCGGCGACACGGGGCGGGACCCGGCGACGCCGGACGTGACGGAGAGGTGGTGTCGGCCGAAGCCGCGCCCCAGGCGCCTCCTCGGTGGCGCCTGGGGCGGGTGAGGCGCACTGTTCGCCCGCGCCGATCTTCGCGCACACTGGTGGTGAACGGCTCGTGGCCCCTCGAGGCCGGACGAGGAGGCGCTGCATGCGAATTCCGGTCGGCAGGCGGGACACGACGCGGCACGACGGGTGGCACCAACGGTTTCTTCGTTCGCGGGGATCGCGCGGCGCTGTCGTTCTCGTGGCCGGTGCGCTGCCCGCGCTCGCCTTTCCGGAACCGTCGCTGTGGTGGTTCGCCTATCTCGCCCTGGTCCCGTGGATGCTGCTGCTGCGCACCGCGCCCACCGCCCGCCGTGCGGCGTTCGAGGGCTGGCTCGGTGGTGCCGGTTTCATGATCGCAATGCATCACTGGCTGCTGCCGAGCCTGCATGTCTTCCTGCTGGTGCTGGCCGCGCTGCTGGGGCTGCTGTGTGCGCCGTGGGGGGTGCTCGTGCGGGCCATGCTCGGCGGGACGCCCTCGACGGCCCGTGCGGTCGTGGCCGTCGGGGCCGTCCCCGCGGGCTGGCTCATGATCGAACTGGTCCGTTCCTGGGAGGGGCTCGGCGGCCCGTGGGGCCTGCTGGGCGCGAGCCAGTGGGAGGTGGCTCCGGCCCTGCGGCTCGCCTCGGTCGGCGGTGTCTGGCTGGTGAGCCTGCTGGTGCTGGCAGTCAACACCGTGGTCGTGCTCGTGGTGGCCGTCAGGAGTGCCCGCAGGGCGGCTGTGGCGGCCGTCGTCCTCTGCGCGACCGGCGTGACCCTGGTGTGGGCGTGGGCGCCCCAACCGCGCGAAGCGGGCCGGGTGCGGATCGCGGTGGTCCAGCCGGGCGTCGTCGGCGGCATGCTGAGCGCGGAGCGGCGTTTCGACCGCGGCGAGGAGCTGACGCGCGAAGTGAAGGGCCGCGATCCCGATCTGGTGGTCTGGGGCGAGAGCAGCGTCGGCGCGGACCTGCGGGCGCGGCCCGATCTGGCGGAGCGCCTGGCCGCCCTGTCCGGCGAGGTCGGCGCACCGATCCTGGTCAATGTCGACGCGCGGAGCGAGAACGCCTCGGGGGCGCCGGGGATCTACAAGAGTTCGGTGCTCGTCGGCCCGGACGGCCCGACCGGGGACCGGTACGACAAGATGCGGCTCGTCCCGTTCGGTGAGTACATCCCTGCCAGGTCGCTGCTCGGCTGGGCCACCTCCGTGGGCCGGGCGGCGGGCGAGGACCGGCTGCGCGGGCACGCCCCGGTGGTGATGGCGCTGCCGGGTGACGGCACGCGGGCGCCCGGTCTGCGGCTCGGGCCGCTGGTCTGCTTCGAGTCGGCGTTCCCCGACATGAGTCGGCGGCTGACACGGGACGGCGCACAGGTGCTGGTGGCCCAGTCGGCGACGTCGTCGTTCCAGGAGAGCTGGGCCCCTGAGCAGCACGCGTCGCTGGCGGCTCTGCGCGCGGCGGAGAGCGGCCGGCCGATGGTGCACGCCACGCTCACCGGCGTGAGCGCGGTGTACGCGGCGGGCGGTGACCGCGTCGGAGCACCGCTCTCGACGGAGAGCACCACCGCGGCGGTCTACGAGGTGCCCTTGGCGTCCGGCAGCACGCTGTACGTCAGGTTCGGCGACTGGCCCGTGTACGCGTCGGTGGCGCTGCTCTCCGTGCTGGGCGCGGTCGGCGGTGTACGTGCCCTCAGGCGGCCTGCTCCAGGGCCAGGCGGACCACACGCTCGCACAGCTCGTGAGTCCTCAACGCGTCCTGTGCGCTGAGGACCTTCCCCGCGCGTACGGAGTCGAGGAAGGCGTGCACGACCTGCTCGATGCCGCGCTGGCGGGCCACCGGCACCCAGTCGCCCCGCCGCCGCACGCTGGGCTGGCCCTTGTGGTCGACGATCTCGGCAAGGTTGCGGACCTCGCGCTTGGAGTCCTGGCCCGAGACCTCGAGGATCTCCTCCGTCGAGCCGCTCATCCGGTTCATGACGCCGATCGCGGTGAATCCGTCGCCCGACAGCTGGAGCACGACGTGGTGCATCAGCCCGTCGACGATCCGTGCGCGTACGTCGGTGTGCTCGACGGTTCCCGGGAGGAGGAAGCGCAGGGTGTCGACGACATGGATGAAGTCGTCGAGGACGAGGGTGCGTGGGTCCTCCGGGAGGCCTACGCGGTTCTTCTGCATCAGGATCAGTTCGCGCGGGTGCTCGAGGCACTGCGCGTAGCCGGGTGCCAGCCTGCGGTTGAAGCCGACGGCGAGGCTGGTGCCGCGTTCCTCCGCGAGCGCCACCAGCCGCTCGGAGTCGGCCAGTTCGTAGGCGAGCGGCTTGTCGACGTAGGTCGCCACGCCCGCCTCGAGCAGCCGGGTGACGATCTCGGCGTGGGCGGAGGTCGAGGCGTGGACGAAGGCCGCGTCCAGTCCCTGTGCGAGGAGGGAGCCCAGGTCGGTGTGGCACCGCTCGGCGGGGATGTGGTGGGTCTCCGCGATGCGGGCCAGGGTGGCCGGCGTGCGGGTCTGGAGGTGCAGTTCGACGCCGGGCAGGGTGGTGAGCACCGGCAGGTACGCCTTCCGCGCGATGTCACCGAGCCCGATGCAGCCGACCTTCACGGGTCCCCCTCACATGCCCGGCAGGCTCACCGCCGTGCCGGTTGTTCGTCATGCGCGCCTGGCACTCCGTGCGCGTCCTGTGCTCCGGCAGCATACGTGCGCCGTGGTGGCTGCCAGTCGGCGATCCCGTCGAAGGTGCGGAGCACCAGGCCGGGGCCGAGGCGGGAGACGGTGGACATGAGGGCGTCGCGGACGGCGACCGCGGGTGCGCTCCTCAGCGACATCAGCCGGGCGACCTGTGCCGACTTGCGGACGATCGCCGCGGTGCGTGGTTGCCGCTCCGCGCTGTAGGCGGCGAGCCCGGCGCCGAGGTCGAGGCCGGTGGCCGTGTGGTGGGCGAGGACGATCGCGTCCTCGATGGCCTGGTTGCCGCCCTGACCGAGCGTCGGGGCCATGGCGTGCGCGGCGTCGCCGAGGAGCACGGTGCGGCCGCGGTGGTAGGCGGGCAGCGGCCGGATCATGTGGTGGACGTCGTTGCGGAGCACGCTCTCCGGTGCGGCGGCGGCGATGACGCCGGGGACGGGGTCGTGCCAGTCGCCGAACCTGCGCAGCAGTTCGGCCTTCTCACCGTCGGCCGCTGTGCCTCCCTGCGGGGTGATGACGGCCGCGTAGGCGTAGATCCGGCCGTCCTTGAGGGGCTGGGTGCCCCACAGGGAGCCGGGGCCCCACGTCTCGTGCGGCTCGAAGGGCTGCTCCGGCGCGGGTACGACCACGCGCCAGGTGGTCATCCCGGAGTAGGCGGGCCCCGGATGGTCGGGGAAGAGGGCGCGGCGCACCGCGGAGTGGATGCCGTCGGCGCCGATGACGAGATCCGCCTCGATGTCGCCGTCGGGTGTCGTCACCCGGGCCGGGCGGCCGCCGGCGGTCCCCGCGTCGGCCAGTTCGCCGGGGCAGCCGGTGCGCACGGTGCCCTCCGGCAGCCTGCGGGCGATCCGGTCGATCAGGGTGGCACGGTGGACGAGCACGAGGGGTCCACCGAACCGTTCCGCGGCGGCGGCGCTGTCGGTGCGGGACAGCCAGCGGCCGGCGGGGGTCCGCATGCCGCCGGGGCCCTGCCAGGCGGCAAGGCCGCGGATCTCGTCGCCGAGTCCGATGACGTCCAGTGCGCGTTGGGAGTTGGGGGCGAGTCCGATGCCCGCGCCGACGGGTTCGAGGGACGCGGCCCTTTCCAGGACGGTGACCTGCCAGCCGTGCTGCCGCAGGGCGACGGCTGCGGTGAGGCCGCCGATCCCGCTTCCGACGACGACTGCGTGAGCGGCTTGACGTGGTACGGGCATGGCTGCTCCTCCACTTCGTTACTACACCTGTAGTGACGCCACCTACGCTACTACATCTGTAGTTCCAGCGGTAGATTGACCGCATGGCCGCACGCACCGCCCCGCCCGGCGCCCCTCGGGCAGAACTCATCGCCGACACCGCGCTCGCGCTCCTCGCCGAGCGCGGGATGCGCGGGCTCACCCACCGCGCCGTGGACGAGGCGGCGGGCCTGCCGCAGGGCTCGACCTCCAACCACACCCGCACCCGCCAGGCCCTGCTCGAAGCGGCGGTACGCCGGCTGGCGGACCGCGAGGCGGCCGTCCTCACCGTGGCCGAGATGCCGGCCGCATCGGGCGGCAGGGGCGACCTGCTGGACGCCATGGCGCTCGCCCTGCACCGCTATCTGACCGGCCACCCCGAACTGCTCGTCGCCCGCTACGAACTGGCCCTGGAGGCCACCCGGCGCCCCGAGCTGCGGGAGTTCTACGACCGGACGGGCAGCCGCTTCCGCGCCCCGCTCAACGCGCTGATGGCCGAGGCGGGTTCGGCCGAGCCGGAACGCCACGCGCTGTCCCTCGTCGCATGGTGCGAGGGGCTGATGTTCGCCTGCGCCGTCGGCTCCTACCACGCGGCGGTACCGAGCCTCGAAGAATTGCGCAAGGGTTTCCAGGAGCTGTTGCGCGGCCTGCTCGGCACACAAGCCGGACAAAGCGAATAACTCCTGGCACCACGGCGGACGGTGACGCAGGATGATCGCCATGACCACTGAAACACGTACCGAGCCCTCCACCACCGCCGGCGAACGCGCCATGCTGGAAGGCTTCTTGGACTACCACCGCGAGACCCTGATCATGAAGTGCGCCGGTCTGGACGACGCACAGCTGCGGACGGCCTCGCTGGCGCCCTCGAAGCTCACCCTGCTGGGGCTCGTACGCCACCTCGCCGAGGTCGAGCGCTACTGGTTCCGCGAGATCATGGACGACGAGGACCTGCCCGACCTGTACTCCACGGAGGAGGACCGGGACGGGGACTTCCATGTCACAGAAGAGGACACCTGGGCCGAGGCGCACACGACCTGGCTCACCCAGGTCGCCGACGCCCGCAAGGTCACGGAAGCGCATGAGCTCGACGACCTGTCCGTGTCGCGCAGCCGCGGCGGCGAGGCGTTCAGCCTGCGCTGGATCCTCACCCACATGATCGAGGAGTACGCGCGCCACAACGGCCATGCCGACCTGCTGCGCGAGCACATCGACGGCGTCACGGGCGAGTGACCGGGCGGGGGCAGCAGGCGGCTCAGCCGGCCCCCAGGGTGTGTTCCAGGCGGTCGATGGCGGCGCGCACCCCGCGGCCGTAACCGTCGTCGCCCAGGGCGTCCGTGGACGCGCGTGCCCGTTCCAGATGGGCGCGCGCCTCCTCGGGGCGATGCAGCTTGACGTAGTCCGCCGCGAGATTCAGATGGAGCGAGGGGTACAGGGCCCGTACCGCGAGTGTCTGGTGCCGGGCGAGCCGTTCGTCGCTCAGCCCGTCGGCCGCCGACAGGGCACGCAGGTCCCAGGCAAGTTCGTCCGCCGGGTCGTCCTGGACGTCCGCCATGCAATGGGCGAGGGTGCAGCGGTGCAGGGCGTCACCGTCCTCGCCGATCTCCGACCACAGCAGCGCGAAGCGATTGCGCGCCTCCTCACGGTCGCCCCCGTGCAGCAGCATCATCGCCTGCCCGATCCGGGTCATGACGATGTCCTGCGACGCCTCCTGCTGCTCCATCACTGTGGCCTCCTCGTCCGCGGCGAAGTGCTGCTTGAGGACACCGACGCTATCCGCCAGGGGGGCCGATCCCGCACAGGCTCGGGCTGCGGCCCGAGCCTGTCAGCCGGGTGGGCCGATTCAGCCGAGGTCGGGGATGCGCCAGTCGATGGGGTCGTGGCCCTGCGCCGCGACGGCCTCGTTGATCCGGCTGAACGGCCGGGAGCCGAAGAACTTCTTCGCGGACAGCGGTGAGGGGTGCGCCCCCTTCACCACGACATGCCGCTCCTCGTCGATGAGCGGCAGTTTCTTCTGCGCGTAGTTGCCCCACAGGACGAAGACGGCCGGGTCGGGCCGGGATGCCACCGCGCGGATCACCGCGTCGGTCACCTTCTCCCAGCCCTTGCCCTTGTGGGAATTGGCCTCGCCGGCCCGGACGGTCAGCACCGCGTTGAGCAGCAGCACGCCCTGGCGCGCCCACGGCATCAGATAGCCGTTGTCCGGGACGGGATGGCCGAGCTCGCTCTGCATCTCCTTGTAGATGTTGCGCAGGGACGGCGGGGTCCTGACGCCCGGCCGCACGGAGAAGCAGAGGCCGTGCCCCTGGCCCTCCCCGTGGTACGGGTCCTGGCCGAGGATGAGCACCTTCACCCGGTCGTACGGCGTGGCCTCCAGTGCGGCGAACACCTCCGCGCTCGGCGGATACACCGGCCCGTTGGCCCGCTCCTTCTCGACGAACTCGGTGAGCTCCCTGAAGTACGGCTTCTGCAGCTCTTCGCCGAGGACGCCGCGCCAGGACTCGGGCAGCATGTCGGTGTCGGTCACGTCAACAACCTCCGTCGATGGGCCGGTTCCGAGATCCCGGAACCGAGATCTCAGAACCTACCCGGGGGCACTGACAGCGCTACCAGCTGGCCTTGCGGTACAGCTCCCACACCTGCATGACGGTCTGCGGGTCGAGGGCACGCTCGCCGCCGCCGATCTCCTCGCTGGCCGCCACGTACAGTTTGCCCTGCCACAGCGGCAGCAGGCGAACGTCGTCGACGAGGATCTCCTGCGCCTTCTCGAACTGCTTGGTGACCGCTCCACGGTCGCTCTCACGCCGGGACTGCACGAGCTGCTCGGAGATCTCGGGTGCGTCGTACGGGGTGCCGAGGACGTTGTTCGGGCCGACGAAAGGTGCGATGAAGTTGTCCGGGTCCGGGAAGTCCGGGAACCAGCCACGGCCGAAGACGGGGTACTGGCCCGCCTGGTAGCCCTTCTGGAACTCGTCCCACGGCTTGCCCTGGATCGTGACCTTGAACAGGCCGGTTGCCTCGAGCTGCCGCTTGATCTCGGCGAACTCGGGGCCGTGGCGGAGCCGTACCGGTCGGTGGTGTACCAGAAGTTCAGCGGCACGGGCTCCGAGATGCCCGCGTCCTCGAGGATCTCCTCCGCCTTCTTGACGTCCGGCTCGCCGTACCGGTCGAAGAACTCGGTGGTGTGCCCGGCGATGCCCTTGGGGACCATCGAGTACAGCGGCTCGGCGGTGCCCTTGTAGACCTTCTCCACGAGCGCGCCGCGGTCGACGATCTGCGCGATCGCGCGACGCACGGCCAGCTTGCCGGCGTTGGGGTCGGACGGGTTGAAGACGAGGTAGCGGATGTCGGCGCCGACCGTCTCGACCAGCTGGAGGTGGTCGTTCTCCGGCTTCTTCTCCTGGAGTTCGACGACCTGCTCCGCGGTCAGACCACGGTTGATCGCGTCGATCTCCTGCTTCTTCAGGGCCGTCATCATGAGAGCGGAGTCCTGGAAGTAGCGGATCGTCACCGCCTCGTTCTTGATCTTCGCGAAGCCCTTGTACTTGTCGAAGCGGGTCAGCTCCGCCCGGTCGCCCTTCTCGTACGAGGCCATGGCGTACGGACCGGAGCCGGTCAGCTTGCCGTCCTCACGAAGCTTGTCGGCCGGGTACTCGGAGGGCGGCACGATCGACATGGCCGGGGTGGCGAGGATGAACGGGAACGTGGCGTCGGACGTCGTGAGCCGGAAGGTCACGATACGGTCACCGGTCGTCTCCACCTTGTCGAGCGACCCCAGCAGCCCCTTCGGACCACCCTGCACGGCGATGGTCCGGATGCGGTCGATGGAGTGCTTGACCGCGGCGGCGTCGAGCTTGTCGCCGTTGGTGAAGGTGAGGCCCTCCCTGAGTTCGCACTCGAAGACCTTGTTGCTGCTGTCGGCGAAGCGGCACTCGGCCGCGTCGGACTGCGGCACGGTGCTCCCCGTCGGGAAGCTCACCAGGGTCTGGAAGACGTTCCGGTACAGCTCCCACGAACCGTCCCAGGCGGCAGCCGGGTCGAGAGTGCTCGGCTCGCTGGTCGTACCGACGGAGATCTTCTGTTCACGGTCGGCGTCCTCGTCCGAGAACAGGCCGCACCCCGCCAGCAGAGATATGGACGCTAGGGCTGCAGCGGCCTGCAGACAGGTCCGGTAGAACACGTGCACGCTCCTCGTTCAGCCATGGGTCGGCGAACCATACCGCAGCGCCCCGCCGGGTCAACCTGACGGCCCGGCGGGGCACTTGGATCATTCAGGAACAAACCGCCTCAGGGCGGTCCGCTCGGCGTCAGTGGACGCCCGCGTTGAGGAAGATACCGCCGTCCACGACGAGCGTCTGCCCCGTGATCCAGTCCGACTGCTCGGAGGTCAGGAACGCGGCCGCCCCGCCGATGTCCGCCGGCACGCCGAGCCGCCCCAGCGGGTACGCGGCGGCCGCCTCGGCCTCCCTGCCCTCGTAGAGCGCCTCCGCGAACTTGGTCTTGATCACCGCGGGTGCGATGGCGTTGACACGTACGGACGGCGCGAGCTCGTGCGCCAGCTGGAGCGTCAGGTTGACCATGGCCGCCTTGCTCATGCCGTACGCGCCGATGAAGGGCGACGCGGAGACACCGGCGACCGAGGCGATGTTCACGATCGCACCGCCGTTCTCCTTCTGCCACGCCTTCCACGTCTGCTGCGCGAAGCCGAGGGCGGAGATCACGTTGGTCTCGTAGACCTTGCGCGCCACGTTCAGGTCGAGCTCGGCGATCGGGCCGAAGACCGGATTCGTGCCGGCGTTGTTGACCAGGAAGTCGACGCGGCCGAAGGCCTCCATGGTGCGCTCGACCGCCGCCGCCTGGTGGGCCTCGTCGTGGGCCTTGCCCGCCACCGCGATGACCCGGTCTGCGCCGAGGCGCTCCACGGCCTCCTTCAGGGCCTCCTCGCCGCGGCCGGTGATGCACACCCGGTCGCCACGGGCGACGAGTGCCTCGGCGATGCCGTACCCGATGCCCCGGCTCGCACCGGTGACCAGCGCGACCTTGCCGCTGTCCGCGACCTGCCCCGCCCCTGCTGTCTGTGCTGCCATGTCGTTCGAACCCCGATTCAGTTGAGCGGGCCGCCGGCCACGTACATGACCTGGCCGGAGACGAATCCGGCGTCCTCACCGGCGAAGAAGGCGATCGCATTAGCGACGTCCTCGGGCCGGCCGACGCGCTGGACGGGGATCTGGGTCGCGGCGGCGGCCTGGAACTCCTCGAAGCCCATACCCACGCGGGCCGCCGTCTGCGCCGTCATCTCGGTGACGATGAAGCCCGGGGCGACGGCGTTGGCCGTGATGCCGAACTTGCCCAGCTCCTTGGCCAGGGTCTTGGTGAAGCCCTGAAGGCCGGCCTTGACCGCCGCGTAGTTCGCCTGCCCGCGGTTGCCGAGCGCCGAGGAGGAGGACAGGGAGACGACACGGCCGAAGCCGGCGTCGACCATGTGCTTCTGACAGGCCTTGGCCATCAGGAACGCGCCCTTGAGGTGCACGTTGACGACGGTGTCCCAGTCGGACTCGCTCATCTTGAAGAGCAGGTTGTCGCGGAGCACACCGGCGTTGTTCACCAGGATCGTCGGCGCGCCGAGCTCGGCAGCGACGCGTGCCACGGCGGCCTCCACCTGTGCGGCGTCCGAGACGTCGCAGCCCACCGCGAGCGCCTTGCCGCCGGCTGCGGTGATCTTCTCGACCGTGTCCTTGCAGGCCGCCTCGTCGAGGTCGAGTACGGCTACGGCCCGGCCGTCGGCCGCGAGCCGGACGGCGGTGGCAGCGCCGATGCCGCGCGCGCCCCCGGTAACGACAGCCACACGCTGCTCGGTGGTGGACATTCTGGTTCTCCTCGCCCTTGAAGCCCGTCAATCCCTGTGCCGACGTTCACGGCCCTTCACTGAGCAACCGCTTAGTACCTTCGGCAGACAGGACGCTAGAAGCCCTGGCACTCGGTGTCAACGGCACCGGGGGTCAACGGCGCATGTCACATCGATCAGCCGCGTCCGTCAGCGCACCAGCAGGTCGAGCAGCCGCTCCACCTCCGCCTCCGGATCGGCGGTGAGCCCGGTGTGCACCGGTCCCGGCTGGACGACG
The DNA here is from genome assembly GCF_009832925.1 of Streptomyces sp. Tu 2975. Lineage (GTDB taxonomy): Bacteria > Actinomycetota > Actinomycetes > Streptomycetales > Streptomycetaceae > Streptomyces. The sequence goes on along the minus strand of NZ_CP047140.1, from coordinate 6,719,754 downwards.
GTGGACCGGGGCGCGATCAGCCAACGGAAGCGCCGGCCCGCGTCGTCACGGGAGGCCTGTCCCGCGTACTCGCCGCCACGGCAGACGCCCTCCACGGCGTGGAGCGCCGCCCGTACCCCGGTCACGTCGGCGGCCGGGTCGAGCGCCCGCAGCTTCGCCTCGTCCAGATGGGTACGGGCGGCCACGAAGGTCCTGGCGCGGCAGTAGACCACGACGCCCGCGTTGAAGCACTCCCCGCGCTCGACCCGCGGCACCACGCGCAGCAGCGCGTACTCGAAAACATCGCGGTCGTTCACCGGCGTGCGTCCTTCTCGTCCGTCTGCGCGTGCTTCTTCGCGGCGTGCGGCCACGGCGTCGCGTGGTCGGTCAGCCAGCCGGGCGCCTGGGACGGCCGGGTCTTCGTCGGGGCGTTCAGCGTGATCCGCTCGTGGATGGTCGCGGCTCGCGGCAGCAGGGCCTCGACGTAGGAACGACGCAGCGCGTCGGTGGAGTCGAAGCCCGGCTCGTCGACCAGCCACTCGTCGGGCACCTCCGCCGCGACCTCGGTGAGCAGTTCCTCCGTGACCAGCGGCGCGAGCTCGGCGGCGGCCGCCTGGACGTCGGGGCCGAAGGGGGCGAGCGCGTGGTCGGAGGCGTCGTACGGCTTGGCGGCGGAGGCGGCGGCGCCGGGCCAGTTGTGGTGCCAGATCATGGTGGCGCCGTGGTCGATGAGCCAGAGGTCCCCGTGCCACACCAGCATGTTGGGGTTGCGCCAGGACCGGTCCACGTTGTTGATCAACGCGTCGAACCAGACCACCTTGCCGGCCTCGGCCGCGCCCACCTCGTAGGCGAGCGGATCGAATCCGAGCGACCCCGGCAGGAAGTCCATGCCGAGGTTGAGCCCGCCGCTGGCCTTGAGCAGCTCCTGCACCTCCTGGTCCGGCTCCGAGAGACCGATGACCGGATCGAGCTGGATCGTGACGAGGTCGGGCACGCGTAGCCCGAGCCGCCGCCCGAGCTCACCGCAGATGACCTCGGCGACGAGGGTCTTACGGCCCTGCCCGGCGCCGGTGAACTTCATGACGTACGTGCCGAGATCGTCGGCCTCGACGATTCCGGGGAGCGAACCGCCCTCGCGCAGGGGCGTGACGTAGCGGGTCGCGGTGACCTCTGTAAGCATTTTCCCAGGCTATCCGGTTGCTGTACTTCAGGATCAACGGCGTGGCCGGAACGGTCACTTCCGCATCTCCGCCTCCGCGGTTCCGCTCCGGGTCGGGTGCGGGCCGTGCCGCACACGGACGGGCCCGCCCGCGGTCTGCCGGAGACTTCGGGCGGTCCTCGTATGTCGGACGCGCGGCACTCCCCCGTCCGCCCGGCCTGCTCCTGCGGTGCCCGGGACAGCGAGAGGCCGCGACCGGTCCCCCGTTCCGGTCGCGGCCTCACGGCGTGTGAAGGTCGGTGCAGCGTCAGCAGCAGCCGCCGGCGGCTACGGAGCCGCGGGCATCCGTGTCGGCGCCGGCCGGGCCTGAGCAACACGGGCTGCCCTGCTGCTTGGCCAGAGTGCCGGCGTCGGCCTTGACGACGTACACCTCCCACGGCTCCCGGCCCGGGCCGTGGACCCACACCTTGTCCTGGAGGGCGTAGCAGCAGTTGGTGTCGTTCTCCTCCGCCGTCGCGAGCCCCGCCTCGCTCAGGCGGGCGGTGGCAGCGTGGACGGCGTCGGTGCTGTCGACCTCCACCCCGAGGTGGTCCAAACGGGTGTCCTCACCCACCGGCCCTTCGATGAGGACGAGCTTGAGCGGGGGCTCGGCGACGGCGAAGTTGGCATAACCGTCACGGAGCTTGGCCGGCCCGGTGCCGAAGAGCTTCGTGTAGAAGGCGATGGATGCGGCCAGGTCGGGAACGCGCAGAGCGAGCTGTATGCGGGACATGACGGTCCTCCTGCTCGGGTGGGTGGTGGAGCGTCAGCAGCCGCCGGTGGCGGCCGGGGCGCCGACGCCGATCTGGACGGTGGCGGGGGCCGCGCAGCAGCCGCCGCCGTCGGCCGGCGCGGTCTCGGGCTCGTCGAACAGCCCCGCTCCGCCGCACACGCCCGTCTCGGGGAGCGTCAGCTCCACGCGCTCGGCGGCCTCCTGGTCGCCGGCGATCGCGGCGGCGATGGAGCGGACCTGCTCGTAGCCGGTCATGGCGAGGAAGGTGGGGGCGCGGCCGTAGGACTTCATGCCGACCAGGTAGACGTCCTTCTCCGGGTGGGAGAGCTCGTTGACGCCGTGCGGGTAGACCGTGCCGCAGGAGTGCTGGTTGGGATCGATCAGCGGGGCGAGCTCGACCGGGGCCTGGAGGCGCTCGTCCAGGTCGAGCCGGAGCTCGTCGAGGAAGGTGAGGTCGGGGCGCAGGCCGGTGAGGACGATGACCTCGTCGACGGGATCGAGGCGGCGGCCGTCGTCGCCGACGAGGACCAGGCGGCCGTCTCCGTCGCGTTCGATCGCGTCGGTGCGGAAGCCGGTGACCGCCTCGGCGTAGCCACCGTCGACGGCCGACTTCGCGGCGAGGCCGAGGGCGCCGCGGGCGGGGAGCTGGTCGGCCTCACCGCCACCGAAGGTGGCGCCGGAGATACCGCGGCGCAGGATCCACACGCCGTGCGTGCCGGCGCCGTCGTCGGACTTCGCCAGGTCGGCGAGACCGGCGAGCGCGGTGAAGGCGGAGGCGCCCGAGCCGACGACCGCGGTACGCCTGCCCGCATAACGCGCCCGTACCGCCGGGTTCTTGAGGTCGGGGACACGATAGGTGATGCGGTCGGCCGCAGCCTTCTCGCCGAGGGCGGGCAGGCCGCTGCCGCCTGCCGGGCCGGGGGTGGCCCAGGTGCCGGAGGCGTCGATCACGGCACGGGCGGTCAGACGCTCTTCGCGGCCGTCGGCGTGCTCGACGTGGACGACGAAGGGCCGGCTCTCGCGGTCGGCGTCGACCACGCGGTCACGGCCGGCGCGGGCGACGCCGGTGACGGTGGCGCCCGGACGCACCCGGTCGCCGAGGACGTCCGCGAGCGGCCGGAGGTACTGCTCGGCCCAGTCCCCACCCGAGGGGTACGTCGCCGGGTCGGGCCGCACCCAGCCGGTCGGGGCCAGCAGCTTCTCCGCGGCGGGGTCGACGACTTCGCCCCAGGTGGAGAACAGCCGCACGTGGCTCCACTCGCGCACCGCGGCACCGGCGGCGTCGCCTGCTTCCAGGACGAGGGGCTCGATGCCGCGCTCCAGCAGGTGGGCGGCTGCTGCGAGTCCGACGGGTCCGGCTCCGACGACGACGACGGGGAGCTGCTGGGTGCTCATGGTGGTGGTTCTCCTCGGTGCGAAGGGTGGTCGGTGCGGGCGGGTCAGCGGGCGTGCATGAGCGCGGTCAGCTGTGTGCGCGCCCGGATCTCCGCTGCTCGGGCGGCGCTGTCGCTGATCCGGGCGCGGCTGTCACAGAATCTGACGCCGGCCATATGGCGGGCGGTGCGGCGCGCCTTGGCGGCGCTGAGCACGATGCGGATCGCTGTCGTCACGACAACCCCCTGTTTCGATGTCTGTCGATACACCAAAGCTTGCTCCTCATATCGACGAGTGTCAACATAGACGCATGTCGAACTCAGAAGTGGTGGAGCTGCACGTCCTCGAAGGCGAAAGCGTGGTGCCGTGCTGCCCTCCGATCACCGCCGGGGAGCTCTCACAGACGGACGCGGAGAAGATGGCCGGCATGTTCAAGGCACTGTCGGACCCGGTGCGCCTGCGCCTGTTCTCCAAGGTGGCTTCGCATCCGGGCGGTGAGGCGTGCGTGTGCGACATCGCCGACGTCGGCGTCTCGCAGCCGACCGTCTCCCACCACCTGAAGAAGCTGCGCGAGGCCGGTCTGCTGACCTCCGAGCGGCGTGGCACCTGGGTCTACTACCAGGTCGCCCCGTCCGTGGTGGCGGCGATGTCCGCCTTGCTCGCCTGACGGACCTCACCCGCCCGCGCCGCTCCGAGACCGTGAGGGCGCTGCGGAGCCGTGACGGACGAGAACACATCGGCCCAGGCGGCCACCGAGCTGAGACGATGCCTCTGTTTCCCCGGCGGAGGATCTTTGTTCGTTTTCGTGTGTGCGGGGTGCGGCGCCGAGTTGACCGCCCCGTTGTCCCAGGTTTCCCTTCCGGCCCACGCCCATCAGAAGTACGGGAACGGGTCCCAGCTCCCGGTGCTCATGGAGTCGGGGACCTTCGCCGTCGACCCGGAGCCGTGAGGGCCGCCGTGGCGCATGTGGGAACAGATCGATGCGGATGAGGCAGCCGTCCGCGGTGTCCACGCGCCGGTCCACGCCCTGTCCGACGGCGCACCCGGCGCGGTCGTCATCGCACCCGGAGACATCCGCGGTGCTCTGGTTCTCCCCGAGAAGCGCGGTGGCGCCTGCTGCGGCCTCGACAGGGCGGACGGCCCCAACATGGTCTGCCAAGGCTGCGGTCTCCTCGTGGCCACCAGGATCGACGACTGCTCGCTCTGGCAGGCGGTGTGGCTCGCCCCGAAGGCCGTGCGCCGCCTCCGCGTCGACGGCGCCGACGCCGACGCCGAACCACTCTCCTGGCACCGCACTCTGGCGCGGCTGCCGGCCGTCCGAAGCCCATGGCTCCGCGAGACCTTCGACAGCCTCACGCGGTCCTCGCGCACCGGCCTGTGACCGACTGGCGGAAGGCGCCGGTGCCCGATCCCCGGCCTGTCCGGTCCGGGCGTACTGAGCGGCCGCGTCACCGGGACGGGCGCGCCGCCTAGGAGGCCCTCGGCTTCCGCCGTTCGGTGGCCTTCTTGGGGGTGGCCTTCTTTGCAGCGGTCTTGGCCGTGGTCCCGGCGGTGGTCTTCTTCGCGGTCTTCTTCCCGGTCTTCTCCGCGGTCTTCTGCGCCGGCGTCTTCCTGGCCGTCTTCTTGGCCGCCGTCTTCTTCGGCTCGGGCATCTCGTGCACGGTGGCGTGCCCGCCCTCGCCCCTGGATTCGCGCGCCTGCGTGACGGAGGCGTTGAGGGCGGCCATCAGGTCGACGACCTGGCCGCCCGGCTCCGCCGCCTCCGCGGAGGGGGCGGGCTGCTTGCCTTCGGCCTTGGCGGCGATGAGCTCCTCGAGGGCCTCGCGGTAATGGTCGGTGTAGCGGGAGACGTCCTCCTCCCCCATCGCGTCCATGAGGGCGATCGCCCCGTCGACCTCCGAATCGTCGATCTCCACCGCCGGCGGGGCCAGCGACTCCGGGGATCTGATCTCGTCCGGCCAGTGCATCGAATGCAGGACCAGGGCTTCGTCCTTGACCCGCAGCAGTCCGAGGCGCTCGCGGCCGCGGAGCGCGAACTTGGCCACGGCGACCTTCGACGACCGCTGCAGTGCCTGCCGCAGCAGCTTGTACGGCTTGGCCGCGACCTGACCGTCGCCCTCCAGGTAGTACGAGTCGCCGATCCGTACCGGGTCGATCGACCCAGCAGGCACGAACGCCACGATCTCGATCGCCTTCGCCGTCGGCAGCGGAATCTCCGCCAGGTCCTCGTCCGTCACGGCGACCAACTGGTCCTTCGAGACCTCGTAGCCCTTGACGATCTCGTTGTCGGACAGCTGCTTCCCGTCCAGCTCGCAGACCTTGCGGTAGCGCACCCGGCCCATGTCCTCCAGGTGGACCTGCCGGAAGGAGATGTTGTGGTTCTCCGTGGCGGGCACGACCTTGATCGGGATCGTGACCAGCCCGAAGCTGATGGCGCCGGACCAGATGGGACGGGGCATGAGCAACCTCCAGTACGGCCCCGAGCACTGTCAGGTTCTCAATTCTTGCGTCATTTTCTTCATCACGCCGACATGAGGACGGCCGACCTGGCACGGCAGTGAGAAGCGCAGGCCGGCACGGTGCCCCACGAGGGGCTGACGGGCCGGATCGCCCGCCTTACGATCATGCTCATGTCGATCACTCCGCGCGGGTACGCGCCGAGGGCCGGAGGTCACCATCGAACTGCGGGCACCGCACGGGACCGCCCCGACCGTCTACCAGGTGGAGGACGTGAGCGCGGCCGCCGTCGTCTTCGCCGACGGAGTGAACGCGCTGCTCCCGGACCAGGAGGACGGCGAGATCGACGGCACCGCCCTGACCGCCGTCCGATCCCTCACCCCGACCTGGCACCGGAGGTGCGGGCGCCGTCTCCTGTGGGGCATGATCGGGTTCTTCGTGGCGCTCGTCGCCTTCACCGTGGCCGCCGGCCTGGCGGGCACCGCGGTGTCGGTCGTCATCATGGCTTTGATCGGCGGGATCACCTGGGTATGCCTGGGGATCGGCGTGTACACGGTGCGGCGGGGGCTGCGCGAGCGGTGGCTGCGCCGGCACGGCATCACGGTGACCGCCACGGCGGCCGCGACGCCGGGCGCGTACGTATACATGGACGGCACCGGCACGTATCGGGGCTTCGTGCACGGTGAGGACGGCCCGTACGTCACTGTCAGCTACGACCCGCGCGATCCTGCGGACGTATTGGTACCCAGGCGCCGCACCTGCGCCTTCTGAACACGGTGCTCGGCTCGTTCCTGCTCCTGTGCTCGCTCGGCGGCGTGAGGATGCTGATCCTGCTGGTGGTGGACGCGTTCACCGGCGGCGAGATCAGCCGCGGCGCGGACGGTGTCTAGCCGCCTTCTGTCATCGACGATGCCGGCGGGGCACGCGCCGAGCCGTCGCGGAGAGTACGAGCGCCGGTTGTCGCTCCGTTGTCCTCGACGCCTGGAGGCCCGTTGGTTCATGGAACTGACACTTTTTCAGCGTGCATGCGCGGGTCGGTCCGTACGCCTCAGCAGGGCGTGTCCGTGGGTTCGGTGGAACGGGGTTGGGCCGCGAGGCGACCGGCTTCGGCCGTGACTTCGGCATCGACCTGATCCACTGTTCTGTCGCCGTGGTCGATGATGTCGTACTCGTCGTCGAGTTCGGCGAGCCGCTCCGTCAGGGGCAGCTCATGGCCGAAGCGCTCGTGAATCCGGAAAGTGAATTGCCGGGGTGTCAGCTCGCCGGCGAGCATGCGGCGTGCCAACGCTCGGACGGCGGCTTCTTGGCCGGCATCGCCTGCGACCGGATAGAAGGTGAGGCCGAGTTCATCGAGTGCTTCGGGAAGCAATGCGTGGATGTCGTGGTCCGCCTCGGCGCGTGTGCAGGCAGCGAGGACTCGAAGGCCGGGAGTGTCGAGTCCGGCGACGAGCGCATCACAGGCGGCATCGACCACGTCGCTCGCACGGACCTCCCCCAAGCTCCAGAGGGCGGCATGGTCCTGCAGGGCGGTTGCTGCTGCTTCGGTCGAGCTCACTCGCACATGATTGCCTTCACGGCGCGTCCTGGTCGAGCAGGTTCGGTCGAAGCCGCTGTTCAGCGGCCTCCTCCCGCATGACTCGTGCGGACTGCGAGTTGCGCATCGCGGTCTCCTCGTCGACCCGTGACGACCGGCGGGTCAGGGTCCGGTGCCGAGCACCGGACCCTGACCCGTGGCGGACGTCAGTCGAGCGGCGTCAGCGTGCTCGTGCGCGCCAGTTGCGCGTACCAGCGCGAGCTCACCTTGGGGATGCGCCTGCCCGTCGGGTAGTCGACGTAGACCGTGCCGAAGCGCTTGCTGAACCCGTAGCCCCACTCGAAGTTGTCCAGCAGCGACCAGAGGAAGTAGCCGCGCACGTCCACGCCCGCCTCGATCGCCCGGTGCACCGCTGTGAGGTGTCCGTGCAGGTAGGCGATACGGTCCGGGTCGCGGACCTCGCCGCTCGGGTCGACGTAGTCGTCGAAGGCCGCGCCGTTCTCGGTGATCACGAGAGGGAGGCCCGGCAGGTCCGCGCCCAGGCGCAGCAGGAGGTCGTGCATGCCGGTCGGGTCGACCGCCCAGCCCATGGCGGTGGTGCTGCCGGGTGGGAGGTGGAAGGCCACGTTGTCGGCGCCGACCCAGGGGCTGTGGTCGCTTCTGCCGTGGCCGTCGGAGCCATGGCTCGTCCCGTCGGCCGCGGCGGACACCAGTGTCGGCGTGTAGTAGTTGACGCCCAGGAAGTCGAGCCGCTGCTTGATCTCGGCGGTGTCGCCGTCGCGTACGAAGGACCAGTCCGTCAGACGGGCCGTGTCCTCCAACAGGTCGGCGGGGTAGGCACCTTCGAACATCGGCCCGGTGAAGACCCGGTTGGCGAGGGCGTCGATGCGGCGCGCCGCGTCGACGTCGGGCGACTGCCCGGTGAGCGGCCGCACATGATGGATGTTGAGGGTGACGGACACGTGCGCCCCGCCGGGCAGCGCGGCGCGCAATGCCTGGACCGCCTTGCCGTGCGCCAGGTTGAGATGGTGCGCGGCGCGAAGGGCTGCCACCGGCTCGGTGCGGCCGGGTGCGTGCACACCGGAGCCGTAGCCGAGGAAGGCGCTGCACCAGGGTTCGTTGAGGGTGGTCCAGGTGCGCACCCGGTCGCCGAGCGCGTCGGCGGCGAGTGCGGCGTACTCGGCGAATCGGTCTGCGGTGGCCCGCTCGGGCCAGCCGCCGGCGTCCTCGAGCTCCTGAGGCAGGTCCCAGTGGTAGAGCGTGGCGACCGGCTGGATGCCCCTGTCCAGCAGTTCGTCGGTGAGCCGGCGGTAGAAGTCCAGCCCCTTCTGCACCGCCGGGCCGCGGCCGGTGGGCTGCACGCGGGGCCAGGAGATCGAGAACCGGTACGCGCCGACGCCGAGGTCGGCCATGATGGCGACGTCCTCGCGCCAGCGGTGGTAGTGGTCGGTGGCGACGTCGCCGGTGTCGCCGTTGCGGACCTTGCCCGGGGTGCGGGCGTAGGTGTCCCAGATGGACGGGGTGCGGCCGTCCAGCGCGGCCGCTCCCTCGATCTGGTACGCGGCGGTCGCCGTTCCCCACAGGAAGCCCTGCGGGAAGGTGCGGGTGGCGGGCGCCTGGTCGGCGGGGGCGACGTGCCGGGTTGCGGTGGTCACGTGGGTCCTTCCGGTGACGGGAGACAACGGGAGAAGGGAAGAGGAGTGTCGGGCCCCAAGGCGCTCAGCCCTTGACGGCGCCCTGCATGATGCCGCCGACGATCTGGCGGCCGAAGACGACGAACATCGCCAGGAGCGGCAGCGTGCCCAGCAGGGCACCGGCCATGATCAGTGACTGGTCGCGGATGTATCCGGCGCTGAGCTGGGTGAGCGCGACGGGCACCGTCGGGTTGCTCATGTCCAGGGCGATGAACGGCCAGAAGAAGTCGTTCCAGGCGTGCACGAACGTGATCATGAACAGCACGGACATCGCGGGTCTGGCGATCGGCAGGACGATGCTCCAGAAGATGCGGAGCGAGTGGGCGCCGTCCACCCGGCCCGCCTCGACGAGTTCGTCGGGCAGGGCCTCGGCGAGGTACTGCCGCATGAAGAACACACCGACGGCGCTCACCAGGGTCGGGAAGATGACGGCGGGCAGCTTCTGCCCCAGCCAAGGTCGCTCATCATCATGAACAGCGGTACGACGCTGAGTTGGGGCGGCACCATCATCGTGCCGATGACCAGCATCAGCAGCGCGTTGCGTGCCTTGAACCGCAGCTTGGCGAAGGCGAAACCGGCGAGCGTGGCGAAGAGCACCGTCGCCAGCGCGATGCAGCCGGCGACGATCAGGCTGTTGACCATCGCCTTGCCCATGGCGGCCTCGTCCCAGGCCCTGGCCAGGTTCTCGAACAGGTTCGGTCCGGGCAGCAGCGGGGGCGGCGTCTGGGTCACCCGCGTGTTGTCCGTAGAGGCCGCCACCATCGTCCAGTACAGCGGGAACAGCGAGGTGAGCGCCGCGATCGCGAGGAGCACGTAGGCGAGCGGGCCGGCGTGGTGCTGACGGCCGGCCCGCATCCGCATCATCGGACGGCGACGGACCCTGCCAGGGGATTCCTGCACGGCGCCGGGCCCGTGTTCGGCCCGGGCCGGGAGACTGTCGGTGGTCATGATGCGGTGCTCCTGGTCGGTCCGGACCTGCGGGACGCGGCGCGCCTGACAAGGCGCTGCACGACGAAGACGAGGACCAGCAGGAGGAACATGACCCATGCGACGGTCGCGGCACGGCCCATCTGGTAGTTCTTCCAGCCCTCCTCGTACAGCAGCAGTCCGAGGGTCTGGTACTGGTTGTCGGCGCCGCCGGTGATGCCGTTGGGGCCCTGTCCGAAGATGAGCGGTTCGCCGAACAACTGCGTCGCGCCGATCGTCGACAGCACGATGGTGAAGACGATGGTGGAGCGGATTCCGGGGACGGTGACGGTGAGGAACTGCTGCCAGCGGGAGGCGCCGTCGATGGCGGCCGCTTCGTAACGCTCCCGCGGGACGGCCTGCATGGCGGCGAGGTAGAGCAGGGCGTTGTAGCCGGTCCATCGCCAGATCACGATCGTGGAGATGGCGATCTGAGCGGCCCACTTGTTGTTCTCGAAGTCGACGTTCTCGAAGCCGGCCAGGCCCAGCACCCAGTTGATCATGCCGAAGTCGCGTTCGAAGAGCATGGTGAACACGAGCGCGGCCGCACCGACCGAGGTGGCGTACGGGGTGAGGGCGGCGACCCGGAAGAAGGTCGAGCCGCGCATACGGTAGTTGAGCAGGTGGGCGAGGCCGAGGGCCATCAGCAGCTGCGGCACGGTGGAGATCACGCCGAGGGTGATGGTGTTGCCGACCGCGTTCCAGAAGCGTTCGTCCTCCCACAGCGCGACGTAGTTGTCGAAGGCCACCCACTCCATGACGTTCATGGTGGCGAGCTCGACCCGGTGCAGGGAGATCCACGAGGTGTACACGAGCGGATAGAAGCTGAAGGCCGCGAAGACGACGAAGAACGGGGCGACGAAGGCGTAGGGCGCGCCGCGCACGTCCAGGCGGTGGAGCAGGGCGCGCCGGCGCGGGGGCGCGGGGGCATCGGGCGCGCCGGGCGCCGGCTTGCCGACGGGTCCGCCGGCCGGCGCGACGGGGGTGGAAGCGGCCACGGGAACAACCTTCCTGTGAGGCCTGGGTACGGAGGGCTCGACCCCGGTGACCGCCTGCCCAGTGCGGGGCGGCGCGGTCACCGGGCGGACGGGGACGGGCTCAGCCAGTGGCCTTCTTGATCCGCTCGTCGGTGGTCTTCCAGGCCTCTTCCGGGCTCTTGTTCTGGGACTCGATCAGCGTCAGACCCTGCGAGAAGATGTCCTTGATCGTGCCGTCCTTGCGTCCGAGGACCTGCTCGTCGGGGATCTCCTGGGCCGCTGCGCCGAAGATCTCGCCGATGGGCGCCCCACCGAAGTACTCCTGCTCGGCCCCGGTCACGGCCGGCGACGTCAGCGCCTTCTGCGAGGAGGGGAAGTTCCCGAGCTTCTGGAAGACGAATTCCTGCTGCTCGGGCGCGGTGAGCCAGGCGACCAGCTTCTTCGCCTCCTCCTTGACCGGGCTCTTCTCCATCACGCCGAGGAAGGAACCGCCCCAGTTGGCGCCCTTGGGAGCCTTGGCGACGTCCCACTTGCCCTTGTTCTTCGGCCCGGCCTTCTCCGTGATGTGGCCGAGCATCCATGCCGGGCAGACGGTGGTGGCGAAGGTGCTGTTGGACAGGCCGGGGTCCCACCCGGGCTGGAACTGACGCAGTTTGGCGGTCAGTCCGGTCGTCGCGGCCTGCGAGGCGAGGTTCCAGGCCGCGGCGACGGCGGGGCTGTCCTGGTAGATCAGCTCTCCGTCCTTGTCGTAGAACTGCTCCGAGTTGCCGTAGATCATCGCGTTGAACAGGCCGCTGGCGCTGTCCATGAAGGACACGCCGTCACCCTTGGAACCGGCCTTGAAGTCCTTGCCGGCCTGGACGTACTTCGACCAGTCGCCCGCCCACAGCTTCGCCACCTCGTTCCGGTCCGTCGGCAGTCCGGCCTGCTCGAACAGGTCCTTGCGGTAGCAGACGGCCATCGGGCCGATGTCCGTGCCGAGCCCGATGAGCTTCTTGTCCGGGGTGGTGACCTGGCTGAGTTTCCAGGGCAGGTAGTGGTCGATGCCGGGGACGCCGGAGAGGTCGACGAACTTGTCGGCCTGGGTGTCCACGAGCTCCTTGGCCCGCCCGATCTCTATGCCCTGGATGTCCTTCAGTCCGCTGCCCGCCGCCAGGTGCGTCTGCAGGGCCGTGTAGTAGGTCTGCTCGTCACCGGCCACGTCGGCCTTGATGGTGACGTTCGGGTTCTCCTTCATGTAGCGGTCCAGCAGACCGGTCTCCTTGTACCCCATGACGCCGAAGAGGCCCATGGTGATGGTGACCTTGCCGTCCCTGACGCCGCCGCCGGTACCGGAGTCGCCGCCGCTGCTGCAGCCGACGATCAGACCGAGGGCGGCCAGTCCGGAGACGGTGCCCGTAATTCTTGTACGCAACAGCTTCTGATTCCTGGTCATGGGTGTCCTCCCCAGCGACGGTGCCGACGCACCGGTATGCGGACCTTTTGGTCCGCCGAGCGGCCCGATTCATCGGTGGGCACGTTCCCAAGCTACGATGGGAACGTGCCCACCAAGGTGCACGAAGACTGACGGCCTCGCTGTGCGCCTGTCAAGAACTTGAAACCAGATCGTCTTCCGAGGCACATCTCGGAGGCGAACCGGACTCATCGCAGGGCACGGCGCGGACTTCTGGCAAAATGCGCTGCCTGGCGGCGTGTCACGCCGATCGACGAGGGAGGAGCCATGGGGGGCAGCCGGCGGCCGACCATCAAGACCGTGGCCGCGCGGGCCGGTGTGGGCCGCACGACGGTTTCACGCGTCATCAACGGTTCGGAACTCGTCAGCGACGAAGCGCGGGACGCGGTCCTGGCGGCGATCGCGGAACTCGGTTACGTGCCGAACTCCGTCGCCCGGGGCCTGGTCACCAGCAGGACCGACTCGATCGCCCTGGTGATCCCGGAGTCGGAGAGCCGACTGGGCTCGGAGCCGTACTTCTCCGCGGTCATCCGGGGGGTCAGCACCGGCCTGGCCGACACCCGGACCCAGCTCCAGCTGGTCCTCGTACGGGACAAGGGCGAACAGGACCAGCTCACCGACTCTGTCGCCGCGCGCCGGGTGGACGGCGTACTGCTGGTCTCCGTGCACGAGCACGACCCCCTGCCGGGGCTCCTCGAGGACATGGGGCTGCCCACCGTGCTCGCCGGCCGCCGCTCCCCCGCCGAGTCGCTGAGCCACGCGCACTCCGACAACGTGGGCGGCGCCGCCGCCGCCGTGCGGCACCTGGTGGAACGGGGACGGCGGACCATCACGACGATCACCGGTCCGCTGGACATGGACGTCGGCCGGAGCCGTCTGCACGGCTGGCGCGACGCCCTCGGCACGGCCGGCCGGGACTCCGGCGGACACCTCGTCGCCGCCGCCGACTTCACCGAGGAGGGCGGTAGACAGGCCATGCGTTCGCTTCTTGAACGGGTCCCGGATCTCGACGCCGTCTTCGCGGCGTCGGACGTGATGGCCGTCGGCGCTATGAGCGAGCTGCGCGCGCAGGGCCGGCGCATCCCGGAGGACGTGGCGGTGATCGGCTTCGACGACTCGTTCATCGCCCGGCACACCGACCCTCCGCTGACGACCGTGCGCCAGCCGGTCGAGGAGATCGGAAGGACCATCGCCCGCATCCTGCTGGCCGAAATCACCGACCCCGGCGCTCGGCGTCAGCACGTGGTCCTGCCCACGGAACTCGTCGTGCGCGACTCGACGTGACCCCTCGGCGGGCAGCGTATCGCTCCGAGATTCGCCGGAGCGAGGCACAGGCCTCGCGAGAGACGCACGGCACCAGTCGGGGTCTTCAGCAGCCCCAGTAGGGTTCGGCCGCATGAACGATCCCGCCCTGAAGCTGCTGCGCACCCGTCAGGAACTCGCCGAACTCGCCGCCTTCCCGTTCAACTTCGACCTCGACCGTGCCGACCACGTGGAGGACGTCCGGCTGGCGTCCGGCGGCCCGTTGGAACCGATTGCCGGGGACGACACCGGCGGCACGTTCTTCGTATGCGGGGACGGCGCGGTGCTGTACGCGTCCTCGGAGGGCGACGCCGTACTGATCGCCGACAGTGTCACCGAGGCACTGGAGACGATCATCAGGCTGCCTTGGTGGTGCGAGGGGATCCGCCCGGGCCTCGACGAGGAGCAGTTGCTCGCCGCGGTCCGCGAGGGTGACGAGGAGGCACGCGAGCAGTTCGCCCCCGACCTGGACGCCCAGCGGGCGGCGTTGCTGAGCGGGCTGGGCCTGCCCGAGCGTCCCCTCGTCGAGCTGGCCGCCAGGGCGGAGGCCGCCGCGGGGCGCACGGAGCCGGATCATGTCCTGCTCAACGCCGAGGAGCTGGGGGCGTACCGCCTGCCCGGCGACCCGCCGCACCGCTCGCTGTGTGACGTCGTGCTGGCGCCGGGACGGGAGTCGTTGGAGAGGATGCGGTCCGGCGTGCCCGGCTCGTGGGAGGAGGTGGGCGCCGACGCGGTGCTGCGGGCCGGGGTGGTCCGCGCCGCGCAGTACGACCGCCGCGCGGACGACCTGCCGTTGCTGCGCTTCCTGCTGGAACGCGAGAGCACCGAGCGGACCGAATGGTTCGAGGAGAGCCGCCTGGCCGCCGTCCTCGTCGGCCTGCACGGCCGCGCGGAGGATGTGCCGCTGCTGCGAAGGGCGACCGGCGGCGAGGTGACGGATGCCGCCGGCGCCGTGGACCGGGCACGGACCGAGGACGCGGAGCATTACGGCCAGGACCCGTCGAGGCAGTGCGAGTTCACCTGGATCGAGCTTGCCCGACGGCAGGGCCGCACTGAACACGCCCGCGTCGCGCTGATCCGCATGCTCGACGACACGGGCCCGGACGCGGCGCGGCTCAAGGAGTTGAGCCGCGCGCTGGAACGGCTCGGTGACCACGCGCAGGCGGCCCGGGCGCAGTTCGGCCTGCTGTCGTTGCAGGTCACGGGGTGGGACCGGGCCGCGGAAGCCTACGTTCTTGCGCGGCTGGAGCGCCGCAACGGTGACCTGAGGGCGGCGCGACGGGCGTTGGAGCGGGCACGGGCGGCCGTGGGACTCGACGGGGCCGCACCGGACGAAACGGTGTTCGAGTGGCACCGCCGGAACCTCGGCCGGATGATCACGGAGCAGCATCTGGAGCTGGTGCTCGCGGCCGTGGAGGCCGGTGAGACGGACCTCGCACGGGAGACGATGCGGCACGGGAAGGTCCTGCTGGACAGGATCGCCAAGCAGTTCCGCTCATCGCTGGGTGATCTGCCGGCCCGGGCGACGTGGGCCGTCGCACAGCTCGACCGGGGGCCGTCGTAGCTTGCCCGGTTCAGTCCGTCGTGCGCCGCAGGACCAGGGAGACGAAGCCCCAGCTGTCGCGGTAGACGCGCAGCCAGTCGGACCGGTGGGCAGTGGCCGCCGCGAGCGCCTGCGTACTGTCCGGATCGTCACGGTGGTCGAGAGCCCAGGTGGCCAGCGATCCCGTCCATGACCACTCGTAGGCATCGAGCTCCTGACGGGTGCTCACATGCCCGTGGACCGGGGTCCATCCGTCGTCGACGACCCGCTCCACGGTGGTCGCCAGGTCAGTGAGGTCCCCGAGCATTTCGACGGCCTCCTGCGAGGGCTCGCGTTTCCAGAAACCGTCCCCGATCAGGACGCGGCCCCCGGGCGCCAGGTGTGTGCGGGCCGCCGCGAGGGTGGGGAGCAGCCCGCCGAAGGCGTGCGCCGCCCCCGTACTGATCACAAGATCGAAAGTGTGCGGGGAGTCGAAGCCGGCCGCGTCGCGGTGATGGAGGGCGAGGCGCTCGTGAACCCCGAGCTCGGTCGCGGTCTCCCTCGCTCGGGCCAGGGCGTCCTCGGAGACGTCGACGCCGTCGCCCTTCAGACGGGGCTGCGCGGCCAACGCGCGCAGCAGCCATTCCCCGCCGCCGCAGCCCAGATCCAGCACGCGCTCGGCGCCGGACCGGATGCCGTGCCGGAGCAGGAGGCGTACGGAGTCGTCGTCCAGCGGGGACGCTACGGGATGATCGGCATGGGCGAGTCGGGAGATCTGTTGACGGTCCACCGGCGCAGCCTGACAGGGCCGGTGGACGCACGCACCTGCTTTTCCGGGCGGCGGGGTCGGGCCGGAAACCGGTAGCGTCCGGGCCGGAAGCCAGGGCCGGCACCGGACGCCGGGGCCGGAACGGGTCAGTGCTCGGGCCGGATTCCCCGCTCGCCGCCCTCCCCCGCCCCGCCGTCCGGCCGTTCGGGACGAGTGTCCCGCTCGCCGGCAACCGGCGAGCCGTCCGCCGGAGCGGCGTCCCCGTCCGAACCGGTGCCCCCGTCCGCACGGGGACCCGGCCCGCCCGCGGCGGTGGTCGGCGGACCGGTGACCACGACCTGCGCGGGCCGCAGGAGATGGTCACCGACCCGGTAACCGGGCCGCAGCACCGCGCTGCAGACGGGGTGCTCCTGCCGCTCCGATTCCGTGTAGTCGAGCGCCTCATGGGCCGTCGGATCGAACGGCTCCCCCACCTCTCCGACGGACTGCAGCCCGAGAGCGGCCAGTCGGTCCTCGAGGAGGTCGGCGACCGACGTGAACCCCTTCGACGTCTCACCGTGCTCGCGTGCCTGGACGACGGTGTCCACGACTGGCAGGAGGGCGCCGAGGACGTTGGACACGGCGATCTCCTGCACCGCTCTGCGGTCGCGTCGCACGCGCTTGCGGTAGTTGTCGTACTCGGCCTTCGTCCGTTGCAGATCGGCGGTCCGTTCGGACAGCTGTGAGCGCAGCTTTGCGACCTCCGAGGGTTCGTCGCCGCCGGGCGCGTCGGCCTCCGGCGCCCGTTCCGGTGCCGGAACCCGCCCCTGCCCGTGTTCCTGTCCCGCAGCCTGGCCGTGCTCCGGCTCCGGGTGGGGGCGCGGGTGCCCGGCGGCGTCCGCCCCGGGCATCCGCGACGCCACGGCGTCGGTGTTCCCCGGGGCCCCGGGCCCAGGTGCCTCGGCCGTCCCGCGCGGCTCGAGGACCGGATCGATCCGGCGCCGGCCGGCGATATTCACGGGCGGATGCTGCTCCTTCCCGTGAGGGCGTCGGTCGTTCGGGACGCTCATCCTTCGCCTCCCTGCCGCTTGTCCTCGTCGACGATCTCCGCGTCGACGACCTCGTCGTCCGCCGGGCTCCGTCCCTCGCCGGCCGCCTGGTCGCCGGCGGACCCCGACGCCCCCGTAGCGCCCGCTCCGCCCTCGGGCCGGGCCTTGGCGTAGATGGCGGAGCCGACCTTCTGGGCGGCCACGCTGACCTTTTCCGTGGCCTCGCGGATCGCGGTCGTGTCGTCGCCCTCGAGCTTCTCCTTCAGCTCGGTGAGAGCCGTCCCGACCTCCAGCCCGGCGTCCTCCGGGACCTGGTCCGCCTGGTCTCGCAGCAGCTTCTCGGTGGTGTACACCAGGCCCTCCGCCTGGTTCCGGGTCTCGGCCGCCTCCTTGCGGCGCCGGTCATCCTCCGCGTGCTGCTCGGCCTCACGCATCATGCGGTCGATGTCCTGCTTGGGCAGGGCGGAGCCGCCGGTGACGGTCATCCTCTGTTCCTTGCCCGTGCCGAGGTCCTTCGCGGTCACGTGCATGATGCCGTTGGCGTCGATGTCGAACGTGACCTCGATCTGCGGCACCCCGCGCGGGGCCGGCGGCAGACCGGTCAGCTCGAACATCCCGAGCTTCTTGTTGTACGCCGCGATCTCGCGCTCGCCCTGGAAGACCTGGATCTGCACGGACGGCTGGTTGTCCTCGGCGGTCGTGAAGACCTCGGACCGCTTGGTCGGGATCGTGGTGTTGCGCTCGATGAGCTTGGTCATGATGCCGCCCTTGGTCTCGATACCGAGGGACAGCGGGGTCACGTCCAGCAGAAGGACGTCCTTGACCTCGCCCCGCAGCACGCCGGCCTGGAGCGAGGCGCCGATGGCGACGACCTCGTCCGGGTTCACACCCTTGTGCGGCTCCTTGCCGGTCAGTTCCTTGACCAGCTCGGTGACGGCGGGCATACGGGTCGAGCCGCCGACGAGGATCACGTGGTCGATGTCGTCGACGCTGATGCCGGCGTCCTTGATCGCGTTGTGGAACGGGGTCTTGCAGCGCTCGAGCAGGTCGGACGTCAGCTGCTGGAACTGGGCGCGGGTGAGCTTCTCGTCCAGGTGCAGCGGGCCCTCGGCGGAGGCCGTGATGTAGGGCAGGTTGATCGTCGTCTCGGTGGCGGAGGAGAGTTCGACCTTTGCCCGCTCGGCGGCTTCCCGCAGTCGCTGCAGGGCCATCTTGTCCTTCGAGAGGTCGATGCCGTAGCCGTTCTTGAACTGCGTGACCAGATGGTCGACGACGCGCTGGTCCCAGTCGTCACCGCCGAGGTGGGTGTCTCCGTTGGTGGCCTTCACCTCCACCAGGCCCTCGCCGATGTCCAGCAGCGAGACGTCGAAAGTGCCGCCACCGAGGTCGAAGACGAGGACCGTCTGGTCGTTCTCCTTGTCCAGGCCGTACGCGAGCGCTGCGGCGGTGGGCTCGTTGATGATCCGCAGCACCTTGAGACCGGCGATCTCCCCCGCCTCCTTCGTGGCGGTGCGCTGCGAGTCGTTGAAGTACGCGGGTACGGTGATCACGGCGTCGGTCACGTCCTCGCCGAGATATGCCTCCGCGTCCCGCTTCAGCTTCTGCAGCACACGGGAGGAGATCTCCTGCGCGGTGTAGCGCTTGCCGTCGATGGAGCCTTCGTCCGGGAAGCGCCACTGCGCCTCCCCCATGTGCCGCTTGACCGAGCGGGCGGTGCGTTCGACGTTGGTCACCGCCTGACGCTTGGCGATCTCCCCGACGAGCACTTCGCCGCTCTTCGCGAAGGCGACCACCGAGGGCGTGGTCCGCGCACCCTCGGTACTGGCGATGACCGTCGGCTCTCCGCCTTCGAGGACGGACACCACCGAGTTCGTCGTACCGAGGTCGATTCCGACTGCACGGGTCATCTCAGCTCTCCTTCCTGCACAGCCTCGTCGGCGCGCCCGCCGGGGTCACGCCGTGCCGGAGGTCCGACCGCGGTGGACACTGCGCCACCGCACGTGCGGAGACGGCGGTTCACGGCCACTGCCACGGGTCCACGTCCATGGCCCACCGCAGCAGCAGGGTCAGCGGATCCGAGGAGTACGGGGCCTCCTTCGGAAGGACGTGTACCCGGACAGGGCCCGCACGCACGCTCGGCCCTCGCAGCGCGCTTCCCAGGACTGACCGGAGTCCGGGTGCAGGGCCCGGATCTGCCGGCGGTACGCCGTGGTGATCTGGCGGGACGTCGCGGACGGCTCGACGCCGAGCACCGTGTAATGGTCACGGAAGAGGGACGGCCCCGGCATCTCGCCCACCTCCTTTCCCAGCGGGGCGGCCATGGAACCGGCTGATCCTCGTCACATACGTACCTAAAACTTGAGTCGGGTGTTGTCAAGGCATCCCCTGCGGACATACCTAGAATGGAAGCTGCAGGCCGCATCCGACGGGATGGAGGTGGACGACGTGATCACCGAGATGGCAGTCGAGCGCGTGGAGTTCACCTGCGGCAGGTGCTGGCACGAGTGGAGCGCCGACTACGACGTCCAGCAGTACCGCGACGAGCACGGCGGGCAGTGGGAGTACTTCTCCCGTGACGGCACGCCGGTGGCCTCCCCGTACACGCCCGCGGGCGCACCACCGTGTCCGATCTGCGGCCGCCGATGGGTGGGCCGCATCCTGGCGCGGCGGCCCGTCCCCCCGCCTCCGGGGGCGGCCCATACGCCCCGGCTGAAGATCGCCGACACGTCCGGGCACCGCTCGGAGCGGCACGGGGCGCGTCTCCTCGGGTCGTCCGCGCACGTCCAGCCCGAACCGCTGGGGCCGCCGGCGGACGAGAACAGCGACGAGTCCCGCGTGCCCCGCTGACCCGACCGGCGGAAGGCCGCGCGGGCGGCACTGCGGCCCTGAGCGAGAACACGTTCCGAAGGAGGTGCAGCGCCATGGCCCGCCTTGCAGTCAAGGGCGAGGAGCTGATCGTCGAACTGGCCTGGTGGGAGAAGATCACCGCACGGCACACGGACGTCCGGGTGCCCCTGGCGGCAGTGGAGAAGGTGACGGTGGACCGCGACTGGCGGCGCGCCGTGCGCGGCGAGCCCTCCCGGGGCGCGTGGATCGCTGACCTGCTGTATCTCGGCGTGCGCGACGTGCGCGAGCAGGCGGACGTGCGGGACTTCGTCGCGATCCGCCCCCGTCGCGGTCCCGTGGCGCGCGTCGACCTTCGACCGGCGGCGTCGCCGTTCGCCCGTGTCGCCGTCACCGATCGAGTCCCCGAGACGACGGCGGCCACCGTGCGTACGGCCGTGAGCCACCACCTGCTCGCGCCGGCCGCATCCGGTTGCGCCGATCCGGATCCGGCACCACGCAGAAGGCCCGCGTGGCTGCCGGGGCGGTCTCCGGCACCGGCTCCCCCGGCAGGCATCTGAGCCACGGCTCCCTGAGAAATTCCTGATTCCCTGAACGTCGCGGCCCCTCGGCGCGTACAACATCACGAACCGGCCGGTACGAGGGCCGGACGAGACGAGGGAGCGAGCATGACCGGAACGCAGGGGACCGCCCGGACCGTGGCGCGCCGTACCGTCGTCGCCGCCGTGGGCGGGGCCGGTCTCTCCGTCGCCCTGACGGCGTGCGGCGGCTCGGACGACTCGGGGCAGTCCGTGTCGGACAAGCCGGCCGGCGAGGGCGCCGCGTCGGGAGGCGGCACCGGCGGTGGCACGGTGATCGCCAAGACCACCGACATCCCGGAAGGCGGCGGAAAGATCGTCGGCGACGTGGTGATCACCCAGCCGGTGGCGGGCGAGTTCAAGGCCTTCTCGTCCAAGTGCACACATCAGGGCTGCGCGGTGACGGCCATCTCCGACGGCACCATCAACTGCCCCTGCCACAACAGCCGGTTCGACGCCGCGGACGGCAGCGTCAAGGCAGGTCCGGCGACGAAGCCGCTGCCGTCCGCCGCGATCACGGTGGAGGGTGACTCGATCAAGCTCGCGTGACGCGACGCGGCCCTTCCCAGCAGGAGACCACCTCGTCGGTGGTGGCGATCGTCGCCACCACCGACAGGGTGTTGCGGATCATCGCGGGGGTGTACTCGGGGGGCACTCCCGCGATGGCGTCCGCCACGACGACGGCGGTGTAGCCGAGGTTCACCGCGTCGAAGACGGCGTTGGGCACCGCCACGTTCGCCGACACCCCGGTGACGACAAGGGTGCGGCAGCCGAGGTTGCGCAGGATCGGGTCGACGTCCGTGCCGGCCAGCGGCGACAGGCCGTGCAGTCTGCGCACGACGATGTCCTCTGGCGCCACGTCGATCGGTGCGGCGATGCGCACCGCCGCGGAGCCGGTGTGCTGCCGGACGGGCAGCCGTGCGGCGGCCCTGAACAGCCGTGCATTCCGGTTGGATCCTCTGCCGTCGGGCCGCCGCTCGGCCACAGCGTGCAGCACCTGAACTCCGGCGTCGTGGGCGGAGGCAACCAGCCGGGCGACGTTGCGGAGGGCACCTGAGGAACTCGCCGCCGCGGCCAGTTCCGGCAGGGCACTGTCCTTGCCTACGACGCCCTGCTGGCATTCGACGGTGAGGAGCGCGGTGGTGGGCGCCTCGAGTTGCTCCAGAAGCTGATGGAAGGATGACACGCGGCTCCTCCTCGATGTCCCGGCCTTCGGTACGGGAGGCGCGACGGTAGCCGCCGTTGCGTACGAGGGGAAGAGCCTCCATGCTGGCGGGACAACATTCCTGACGGGTCGTCAGCCATGGATCCGCCGTGTCAGCCGTTGCCGGGGAGGCCGCACATGACCGCCGTACAGCGCCGGGGCCGTCGCATCATGATGACCCCCGCGGAAGTGGACGCGTTCCTGACGCAGCAGCGGACCTGCCGGGTGGCCACGGTGTCGCCCGACGGGCGTCCGCACGTCAGCGCGCTGTGGTTCGCCTGGGACGGCACGTCACTGTGGCTCTACTCCCTCACCCGCAGCAGGCGCTGGGCGGAGCTGCGCCGCGATCCCCGGCTCGCCGTGGTCGTCGACGCCGGCGAGGAGTACGGGGAGCTGCGGGGCGTCGAGCTGTCCGGCACGGCCGTGTTCGTGGGCGAATCCCCGCGGACCGGCGAGCATTGCCCCGAACTGGCCGCACCCGAAGCCCTGTTCGCCCGCAAGAACTTCGGGCTCGACGAGATGCCCCACGACGGCCGGCACGCCTGGCTGCGGCTCACCCCGGACGCGGTCGCGTCCTGGGACTTCCGCAAGCTGTCAGCGCTCTGACTCCTCGACCGGCCCGGCGGCGGCGCGCAGCGCCTCCACCGCCGCCCTGATGGAGGGCCTGCGGTCGGCGTCGGTGCGCCACACCGCGTAGACGTGGCGGCGCATCCGCTGCCGTACGGGGACGAGCGCGACACCCTCGGGAACGGGGCCCCGGCCGAGCCGGGGCGCCACGCAGACGCCGAGTCCGGCGGCAATCAGTGCGAGCTGGGTGTGGTGTTCGCCGGCCCTGTGCCCGATCCGCGGTTCGAAACCCTTGGAGCGCAGGGTGAACATCAGCCACTCGTGGCAGAACTCGCCCTCCGGCCAGGACACCCACTCGTCGTCGGCGAAGTCCTCCAGATCGACCTCCGGGCGGTCCGCCAGGGGATGACTCGCGGACATCGCGACATCGGGCACGTCGTCGAGCAGGTGCACCTGCGCCAGGCCGCCGGGGACGGGAAGCCGTTTGTTGCTCCAGTCGAGCACCACGGCGAGGTCGAGATCCCCGCGGATCACCGCCCTGACCCCTGCCTCGGGCTCCAGTTCCGTGGAGAGTACGCGCAGTTCGGGGTGGTCCCGGCGCAGGGTGGACACCGAGGCCGGGAACAGGCCGCGGGCCGCGGTGGGGAACGCGCCGATCCTGACCTCACCGACCGCCTGCCCTCTCCGGGCCTCGATGTCGGACTGGGCGAGCTCGACCTGGGAGAGAATGCGCGCGGCATGGTCGGCCAGAAGCCGGCCGGCGTCGGTGAGGCGCACACCGCGGCCGTTCTTCGCCAGCAGCTGCTGGCCGACCTCCCGCTCCAGCTTCGCCATCTGCTGGGAGACGGCCGAGGTGGTGACGTGCAGCCCGTCGGCGGCGGCGCTGACGGAGCCGTGCCGGGCCAGCGCGTCCAGGGTGCGCAGTCGCTCCAGGTTCAACATGTAAGCAATACTAAGCGAAGAGGTCGAGGAATTCTCGCTTGTTCTAAGACGTGAGAGGCGAGATCGTGGGGCCATGAGCAGCGCAACGACCGAGGCCGACGAGGCCCGCGCCCGTACCCTTCCCCCGGCCCCGCCCGGCCCCGCCCCCGCCGGGACCGCCTCCGCCGTTCGCCCGCCCCGCCGGGCCGTGGACTGGCGCATCCGCTTCGCGGTGCTCTCCGCCGTGTGGGGCTTCAGCTTCCTTCTCATCAAGGTGGGCACGGGGGCGTACGCGCCGTTCCAGGTCACCTTCGGCCGCCTCCTCTTCGGCACGGCGGTGCTCGCGGTCGCGATGGCGGTCCGCCGTGACCGGCTGCCGAGCGGCCTTCGCACCTGGGGTCATCTGACGGTCGCGGCCTTCCTGCTCAACGCGCTGCCGTTCTCGCTCTTCGCCTATTCCGAGCTCACGATCCCCTCGACGCTCGCCGGCATCTGCAACGCCACCTCGCCGCTGTGGGGCATGGCGCTCTCCCTCGTCGCACTGTCCGAGGACCGGCCGACCCGGCGGCGCGTCGCGGGTCTCGGCATCGGGTTCCTCGGCGTGCTGACCGTCCTCGGCGCCTGGCAGGGCTTCTCGGGGCTCGACTTCTCCGGCACTGCCATGGCGCTGCTCGCCTCGCTCAGCTATCCCATCGGCTGGATCTACGTACGCCGCACCCTGGCGGGCTCCAGCCACTCCCACCTCTCGCTGACAGGTGCCCAGCTGGGCCTGGCGACCGTCCAACTCGCCGTCGTCACCCCGCTGTTCACCACGGTGCCGGACTCGTTCCCGCTCGTGCCCCTGCTCGCGGTGATCGCGCTCGGCGTCCTCGGAACGGGACTGGCGCTGCTCATCCAGTACGGGCTGGTGGCGGAGGTCGGACCGACGACGGCACAGATGGTCACCTACTTCATCCCGGTCATCGCCACGGCGGCGGGCGTGGCACTGCTCGACGAGCACCTGGCCTGGAACACCCCGGTGGGCGCGCTGATCGTCCTGGTGGGCGCGGCGCTGACGCAGAGCCGACCGAAGCGGGGCTGAGCCCGGCCGGTCACCGGCGCCCCGAGGCGGACGACCGCCGGGAGCCTCGGACGGCCGGGCGAGGCGGAGGTGAGTCGGGCCGAGCTCCCGTGGCCTCGGGCGGCCGGGCCCGCTGCCACGGTACGCACCGGCGCCGGGACCGCCGGCGCCGCGTACCGTCCGGATCAGCCGTAGCTGCGGGCGGGCATCGGGCCGACCGCCGAGGCCACCGCGTCGGCGAGCGGCTCGATGTCGGCGGACGTCAGGTCCGAGACGGTCAGGCGGACACCGGGCGGCGACGACATCCGGAAACGCGCCCCGGGGGCCACCGCCCACCCGGCGTGCAGCAGCCGTGCCACCACTCCCGTCTCGTCCTGGACGGGCACCCACACGTTCATCCCACTGCGACCGCGGGCCTCGACGCCCCGCTCGGCCAGCGCGCCGACCAGGGCGTCGCGCCGTTCGCCGTAGGAACGGGCCACGGCGGCGGGGTCGACGGCGCCGGAGGCCCAGAGGTGCGCAACGGTGTGCTGCAGCAGCCGGCTGACCCAACCTGGCCCGAGACCGAGCCGTCCCTGTACGCGGTCGACGGTGACGGTGTCCCCGGTGAGGACGGCGACCCGCAGATCGGGCCCGTAGGCCTTGGCCGCGGAACGCACGAACACCCAACTGTCGGTCGGCCCCGCGAGAGGGTACAGCGGCTGGTCGACGATGGCGTGTCCGTGGTCGTCCTCGATGAGCAGGGTGCGCGGGAACCGCGCGAGCACGGCGCGCAGTTCGTCCGCGCGCTTGCGGCTCAGGACCGCGCCGGTCGGGTTCTGCGCCCGGTCGGTGACGACGATCGCCCGGGCTCCCGCGCCGAGCGCCTGCTCCACCTCCCCGGGCAGCGGCCCGTCGTCGTCGAGTGCGACGGGCAGTGGCTTGAGGCCGAGCGCGGATACGAGATCGAGCAGACTCCCCCAGCCCGGGTCCTCGACGGCGACGGCGTCGCCGGGCCGCAGATGTGCGACGAGGACCCGCTCGATGGCGTCCAGCGATCCGGAGGTGGCGGCGAGCGGCCCGGCGGGGACCCCGTCGGCGTCCATCGATGCGCGTGCGAGGCGCACGAACTCCGGGTCGAGCGGCGCCCTTCCGTACAGTCCGGGCGCCTTTGCGTGCCGTCCGGCCGCCGCGGCGAGCGCCTCGTGCAGCGGCGGCAGGAGCGCCGGATCCGGGTTGCCCTCGCCGAGATCGCGCACGCCGGGGGGTGCGTCGACCCGGATCGATCCGCGCACGGTACTGGCCGGGCGGTGGCGCACCCGGCTGCCGCGGCGGCCGTCGGTCTCGATCACTCCGCGTTCCCGCAGGGTCCGGTAGGCGGCGGCGACGGTGTTCGGGTTCACCCCCAGCTCCGTGGCCAACTCCCGCATGGGAGGGAGCAGTCGGCCCGGTTCCAGCTCCCCGGAGCCCACTGCCCGCTCGACGCTCGCGGCGATCTCGGATGCACGCCGCCCAACGATCCGAGTCTCTCCTAGCACAAAAGACATTATGCACTAGTGCAATGGAGACGGCAATGCCGGAGACCGCGGAAGCCCCGTACGAGCCGACCGAGCGAACGATTCCCACCCGATCCCGGGAGCGGGCATCGTACGACCGCGAGCTGGTGCACTCGATACTCGACACGGCGTACGTCTGCCACCTCGGGTTCGTCCGCGACGGAGCCCCGGTCGTCCTGCCGACGCTGTACGCCCGCGTCGGCGAGCGGCTATACGTCCACGGGTCGACAGGGTCGCGCCCCCTGCGGATGGCGGGCGAGGCGGACGCGGGGCTGCCGGTGTGCCTGACGGTGACGCATGTCGACGGCCTCGTCCTTGCGCGCTCCGCCTTCCACCACTCGCTCAACTACCGCTCGGTTGTGGTCCACGGCACCGCCCGGCAGGTCACCGACCCGTCGGAGAAGCGCACGGCGCTCGACGCGCTCGTGGAGCATGCCGTCCCCGGTCGTTCCACCGACTCCCGCCCGGCGAACGCCAAGGAACTGGCGGCGACGGCGGTGCTCCGCCTCGATCTGGCAGAGGTGTCGGCGAAGACCCGCACGGGCGGCCCGAACGACGACCCGGCCGATCTGGACCTCCCCTACTGGGCGGGCGTCGTCCCCGTCACCACCACCCGCGGCCTGGCGGACCCCTCGCCGGACCTGTCCCCGGCCACGCCGCTCCCCGACTACCTCTGACGCGCCACACCGCGCCGGTCACGAGAAGCGGCCCTGCCGAACGGGGGCCGGCAGGGCCGCTTCTCGTGCCCCGAGGAGTCGCCTCACGCAGTGGCCGGCACCCGCCTCCGGACCACGGCGCCACGCGCCTCCGCCGCCGCGAGACCGGCGACCGCCGTGAGCAGCAGCAGCGTCCCCGCCACCGTGGCCGGCGTCAGGCGCTCGCCCAGCAGGGTCACCGCGATGACCGCCGCGCTCACCGGCTCCAGCAGCATGATCACCGAGACGGTCGCCGCCCTGACCACGGCCGCGCCCGCGAAGTAGAGGGCGTAGGCGAGCGCCGTCGGCACAGCCGCGACGTAGACCAGCAGGCCGAGCACCCTGGCAGCTTCCGCCGTGTGCGGCAGCAGCCCCTCGCCGAGCGCCATCGGCAGCAGCCCCACGGACCCGATCGCGAAGGCCCACGCGGTCGTGGACAGCGAGTCACCGCCGCCGCCGTCCCGGCCGAGCCACCGCGTCAGCAGCGTGATCGCCGCGTATCCGGCGGCCGACAGCACGGCGAGCGCGACGCCGGACGGCTGTACCTCGGCGCCCTGGCCGCCGAGGACCAGGACGCCGAGCCCTGCCAGCGCTCCCGCGACGGCCAGGATCCCGCCGCGGCCGAGCCGCTCCCCCATGGTGAGCCGTGCCCCCACGGCGATGAGCACAGGACCGGCGCCCAGCGTCACGACGGTGCCGACGGCAAGGCCGGTCGCCTCGACGGCCGCGAAGTAGGCGCTCTGGAAGACGGTGAGGCCGACTCCCGTGGCGACGATCCGCAGCACCCTCCGCCGGCGCGGTTCGGCGGGCTCGGTGGTCCCCCGGCGACGGCGGGCGCGCATCGCGAGGACGGGAAGCAGCAGCAGGAGCCCGCCGAAGCACCGCCAGAACGACAGGGCGAGCGGCCCCAGATCGCTCACCGCGAAGACGAGTGAGGCGGCGGCGCCGGCGGTCCCCCAGGCGAACCCGGCGAAGACGAGAAAGGTCAGACCACGGCCCACGGACATGATGGCGGGCACGCCGACAGGAGTTGAAGAGGAATTCGACACGTGACTTCTCCGTATGAAGAACGGGACGGCTGATCGCTCGGCTCAGTCACACGGGCAGTACCGACCGCTCGGGGAAGACACCCCGAGCCAGGTCTTCTTGAGAACGTCCGCCCGCGCTAGGCGGCGGGAGGCGGAAGTACGGTCGAATGCATGATCGCCACCCTACGGCGCACGGTGGCCGGCGGGCAACTCCCCCGCGACCGACCCGTCGCCGGCCGCCGCGGGCAGGGCTTCCGGCCCACCCGCCGCCACCGGTCCGGACGGCGGCCGGGGCGCCTGGGACTGTGCGATGAACGCCCCGAACAGGACGACCGCGCCACCGAAGATCTGCGGCGCCGAGAGATGCTCACGCAGCAGCACCCATGCCAGCACGGTGGCGATGACCGCCTCCAGGCACGCGACGACACCGGCCACCTGCGGCGAGAGCCTGCGCACCGACACGACACCGGTGACGTACGCGAGCACGGTGGCGATCAGCACGATCCACCCCAGCAGCAGCGCGGCCGGGAGGGCGGTTCGCCCCATGTCGGCGGTACCGGCGAGCAGCGACCAGTCCATGCCCCACGGCCGGGCCACGACCGTCAGCACCACGGCGCCGATGAGAAGGCCGTAGGCGATCACGCCCAGCGGGTCGGGGGCGTCGTCGCCGTCGCCGCCCTGGTCGGACAGGACGAAGTAGCCCACCTGACAGCAGGCGGCGCCGAGGGCGAGCAGCAGCCCGAGCACGTCGAACCGCAGGCCCGCCCAGACCTCGACGACACACGCGAGGCCCGCGACCGCCAGCACGACGCCCGCGGCGGCGGCCCTGGTCACCGGCCTGCGCTGGACGAAGCGGACCCAGCCGAGCACGAGCGCGGGAGCCAGGTACTCGATGAGCAGTGCGACGCCGACGGGGATGCGGGAGATCGCCGCGAAGTAGCACGCCTGCACGCCCGCCACGGCCAGCAGCCCGAAGCCGGCCAGCAGCGCGGGCCTGCGCCTCAGCAGTCCGCGGTGACGCCAGGCCAACGGGAGCATCACGAGCGCGGCGCCCGCGACCCGTAGCCACACGACATGGAGCGGGTCGAGTCCCGCCTCGATCAGCGGCTTGGCCGCGACACCCGATCCACCGAACGCGAACGCCGAGCCCAGGGCGAGTCCCAGGCCGGCGCTCCTTCCCTGAGACGCTTGCATCGGCACATCATGTCAGCAGCCGTCAGCACCGTCATCCCTGTGACACATGTCGAGACGCGTCCTGGCCGCCCTCGAGAACCCCTACGCGGCGGGCCCTGCGGACACCTGCTCCGCGATCCGCGCCGCCAGCAGCGACACGTCGATCCCGGCCCTGCGCAGCACTTCTGCGGCCCGGCAGTCGCGATCAGCGGCGATGCGGGCCAGCACGTCGATCCCTTCGGCCCGGGTGTCACCGCGCTTCCTCGCCCTGGCCAGCGCGCCCACCAAGGCGGCCACGGCCGACGGCGACCAGCCCGGCAGGTCGGGCAGCGCGGCGCCGGCCTGCCCGCCGGGCGCCTGGGCCGTATCGGGCGCTACGGCGTCCCGCCACGGCAGCCACGGCGCACCCCCCTCGCGCACCACCGGCAGCGCGCCCGAGTCCTCGACGGACCCCCTCCAGGCGAGCCCGTAGCCGATGCTGCGCTGGACGAGGTAGCCGAGCACACGCGCCACGTGCGCGGGCGACCCGAACGCCGCCCGGACCCCGGGGTCCTGTTCCATCAGGGAGTGAAGGAGATGGGCGGTGTCGATCTGCCTGTCACCGTCGCGCAACACCCGCCTTCGGGCACCGGCGACCACCGAGGCCAGCTCCACGGTGAGCGCGGCTTCGAGATCGGCACGGACAGGGGCGGCAGGGTGCTGCCGGGGCAGCCACGGGGCAGGACTTCGCACGTCTTCCACCTCATCAGGCATCCGCGGCCCGGGCGTCCACGCGGGGAAGCATTTGGGCATCCCACCGGAGTTGGGCACACCCGGGCGATTCCTCCTCCTTACGGAGGAGAAGGTGCCGGCCTTCCCTGACTCGTCCCGTGCGTCCCGCCGGTGACGACCGGCCGCACCACACGAATCTGACGAGCCATCAGTATTGAATGTTCCCGCACGCACGACTACGGTCCGCGCACCGGAACCCGACATGAAGGGGTGGTCGCATGGCCGAAGTCAGCGCCGAGGCGCGCATCGAGGCACCGGCCGCGAAGGTCTGGGCCCAGCTCACCGACTTCGCCTCGTACGGCCGCTGGAACGCCACCCACACCAGCTTCCCCGAGGGCGGCCCCGAACCGCTGGAGACAGGTGCCACCTTCACGGAGAACATGAAGCTGATGGGTTTCCCCGCCGAGGTGACCTGGACCGTGGAGGAACTGGAGGCCGAGCGGGTGCTCGCCATCAGGGGCAAGGGGCCGATGTCCGTCGTCGTCGGCACCCGCTACTCGCTCACCCCGGCCGGCGGCGCGACCGACGTGCGCATAGACGGCGAGTTCACCGGCGCGGCCGTCTCGCTCATGGCCGGCAAGCTGAAGGACTCGGCGACCGCGGCGCTCGACGAGTCGCTCCGCAAGCTGGGCGGACTGGTCGCCTGACCTCGCCCACGCCCGGCGGGCCGGTCGCCCGAGCGGCCCTCGCCGACGGAGCCGGTCGCAAGGACAGCAGAAGGGCCCCGCACTGACGCGGGGCCCTTCGCACCTTGGCTCAGTGCTCGTCGGCCAGGATCAGGTAGAGCTTCTTGCGGGCCTCGTTGATCACGGCGACGGCCTTCTGCCGCTGCTCGGCGCTGCCCGACTTCCAGACCTGGCCGAACGCCTCCATCAGACCGAAGCCGGCCTGCCGGATCTCGTTGACCGTGTCCCAGTCGACACCGCGGCCGGCCTCCTCCCAGGGAGCCTCCGGCCCCGATTCGGCCTCCGCACGCCCGGTGTCGGTCAGCGTGAACAGCTTCTTGCCGCCGTCGCTCTCGCTGACGATCAGACCCTCGTCCTCCAGCATCTGGAGGGTCGGATAGACGGACCCGGGGCTGGGCTTCCACGCCCCGCCGCTGCGCTCGTCGATCTCCTGGATCATCTCGTAGCCGTGCATCGGGCGGATCTTCAGCAGGGCCAGGATCGAGGCGCGCACATCGCCGCGCCGCGCCCTGCCCCGGCCGCCGCCACGCCCCCGGCCACCACCGAAGGGCCCACCGAACGGCGGCCCCCAGGGCCCGAACGCGGCGCGACGGCCCTCGTACTCACCCCAACCGTGATGGCCGGGCCCGCAGTGTCCGCGGCCGCCTTCCGGCCCGTGCTCATGTGAACGCATCGCTACGCTCCTTCCATCGTGATCAGTCGCGATGCTTCAACGATATATCGGAAACTATCGAACGACAAGGGCCACCGGGCCGCCGACCCCGAATTGGCCTTGGCCTGCCGGTTCACCGGAGCTCTACGGTCGGCCCATGCGGATTCGAATCGTCGACGCCTTCACCGACCGCCCCTTCGCGGGCAATCCCGCCGGAGTGCTGCTGCTGGACTCCACCGGATTCCCTCCCGGCACCTGGCTCCAGCAGGTCGCCGCGGAGCTGAACCTCTCCGAGACCGCCTTCGCCCACCCCCTGCCCGCCGGGAGCGACGCGGACTGGGCACTGCGCTGGTTCACGCCGGCCACGGAGGTCGACATGTGCGGCCACGCCACGCTGGCCACCGCACACGTGCTGCACACGACGGGAGCGGCGACGGGCACGCTGCGCTTCACCGCGCGTTGCGGCATCCTGCGGACCACCGCACACGAGGACGGCACGGTCACCCTCGACTTCCCCACGGCCCCGCTACGAGAGGTGGCGGTCCCCGACGGCGTCGCCGAGGCGCTCGGCGCGAAGGTGCTCGCCGCCCATGACACCGGGCCCCACATCGGGGACCTGCTCGTCGAACTGGCCGACGAACAGTCCGTACGCTCCCTGGACCCCGATTTCGCCGCCCTCGTGGCGCATTCCGAGCGAGGCATCATCGCCACCGCCGCCGCGGCGGACGCCTCCACCGGCTACGACTTCGTCTCCCGCGGCTTCTTCCCCCGGGTCGGCATCGACGAGGACCCGGTCACCGGAAGCGCCCACACGGCGCTCGCGCCCTTCTGGTCCGCGCGCCTCGGCCGCGACGAGCTGACCGGCCTCCAGGCCTCGGCCCGCTCCGGCCTGGTCCGCACCGCCCTGCGCGGCGAGCGCACCCTGCTGACCGGGCGCGCGGTGACCGTGATCGACGGCGAACTGCTCACCACTCCCTGAACGCACCACGACCGAGGGGGTGCACGGCGTCTGCCGTGCACCCCCTCGGTCGCGCCGCCCGGCCGTCGGTCACGGCGTGGGAAGCCAGTCCACCTTCCCGGACAGCAGTCCGTATCCGACGAAGGCGACGATGTCGAGCAGCGCGTGCGCCGCCACCAGCGGCCCCACCCGGCCCCACCTGCGGTACAACAGGACGAAGACCACGCCCATCACCATGTTGCCGATGAACCCGCCGATGCCTTGGTACAGGTGGTAAGAGCCGCGCAGCACCGAACTCGCGACCAGCGCCGCCATCGGTGTCCAGCCGAGCTGATCGAGCCTGCGCAGCAGGTACCCGACGACGATCACCTCCTCCACCACGGAGTTCTGGATCGCGGAGAGGATCAGCACCGGATACTTCCACCAGACCTCGGGCAGCGCCTCGGGCACGACGGTGAGATTGAACCCGGAGGCCCTCGCCACCAGATAGAAGGCCAGCCCCGCGCTCCCGATGCCGGCGGCGACGAGCGCGCCGCGGCCGATGTCGGACCAGGGCCGGCTCCGGTCGAAACCGATCGAGGAGAGCCCGGCGCGCTCCCGGATCAGCAGATGCGCGACGAGTGCGACGGGCACCAACGCCGACGCGATCCCGAAGAGCTGCCAGGCCAGATCGAGCCACGGCCGCCCCGGCGCGAAGGACCCGTTGAGTGTCGCGGCCTGGTCCTTCAGCCCGCCGGGCTTCGTCAGTGATCCGATGAAGCTGATCAGCGCGGACACGCCACTGGCGCCGAGCGACAGGGCGAGCACGAGCAGCGTCTCCGACCGGAGGGTCCTGCGCGACACCGCCTCCCGCGGAAAGGACCCGGCCGCGTCTCCCGCCTGCGCCTGCACTACAGCCTCCAGTTGCTCCACCGCATGGGACGTCACAGCTTGCCCGACGAACCTACGGCGGTCGCAGCCAGGTCCCGCGCACGCGCCCGGGACCGCGCCGAGCACCGTGCGGCCGCGCGCCCGGGTCGGTCAGGAGCGCGCCCCCGGGAAGCCCACCGGCCATGTGTGCACCGGCTGCCCCTCACGCATCAGCTCGCAGTAGCGACGGGTCATCGCCGCCAGCGCCACCTCGCGCTCCAACCCCGCCTCCCGGGCGCGGTGATAGGTGTCCGCCTGCCAGGAGGCTCCGTTCATCCGGCGACGGCACCGCTCCTCGATCACGCCCAGATACAGGTCGCGATCGGCGGGCGCCACGTTCCACGCGTCGAGACCCGCCGCGGCCAGCGGCAGCAACTCGTCCCGGACGAGCTTGACGACCGGCACCCGGGTGACGCCGCCACGGCCCGGGCGGGGCCACTGGAGCTCGGCGTCGATACCGTGCCGGCACGCGGTCTCGAAGTTCTCGTCGGCGGCGGCGAAGGGCAGCCGCGTCCACACCGGACGAGCGTCCTCCGCCAGCGCTCGCACCAGACCGTAGTAGAACGCGGCATTGGCGATCACATCGGTCACCGTCGGGCCGGCGGGCAGCACGCGGTTCTCCACCCGCAGGTGGGGGACGCCGTCGACGACCGCGTACACCGGACGGTTCCAGCGGTAGATCGTGCCGTTGTGCAGGACAAGCTCCTGGAGCCGCGGCACTCCGCCGTCCTCGAGGACCCGCAGCGGGTCCTCGTCGTCGCAGAAGGGCAGCAGCGCGGGGAAGTACCGGATGTTCTCCTCGAAGAGGTCGTAGGCCGACTCCACCCAGCGCTCACCGAACCAGGTCCGCGGGCGGACCCCCTGTGCCTGGAGCTCCGGCGGGCGGGTGTCCGTGGCCTGCTGGAAGAGCGGCGGCCGCGATTCGCGCCACAGCTCCTTGCCGAACAGGAACGGCGCGTTGGCGCCGACCGCGACCTGCACGGCGGCCACCGCCTGCGCCGCGTTCCACACGTCGGCGAACCGGCCGGGGGTGACCTGGAGATGCAGCTGCACCGACGTACAGGCGGCTTCCGGCGCGATCGACGCAGACGTGCACGTGAGCCGTTCCACCCCTCGATGTCGAGGGTGAAGTCCTCCCCGCGGGCCGCCACGATCTGATCGTTGAGCAGCATGTAACGGTCCACGTCGGAGAGGTTCGCGGACACCAGATCCTGCTGCGCCAGCGTCGGCAGAATGCCGATCATCACGATCCCGGAACCGAGCTCCTGCGCCTTGCGATCGGCATATCCCAGCCCGGTATGCAACTCCTCCGCCAGCTGATCGAGCACACGACCGCCCAATCGGTGGGGAACGATGTTTACTTCCAGATTGAACATGCCGAGCTCGGTCTGGAAATCGGGGCTGGCGATACGGGAGAGAACTTCGGCATTCATCATCCGAGGCATCCCGTCGGCGCCCGCGAGATTCAGCTCTATCTCGAGCCCCATCAGATTCTTGGGCCGGTCGAACCTCTTCTCCGCCAGAAGCCGCCCCAGGGCGGCCAGGCACTGTTGCAGCTTGCCTCTGTACCGCTGCCGATCGGACAGGTCGAACCGGCCTGCCTCGACCTTCTCCCCATCGAAGCGTCCCTCCTCGAGTGGGTCCACGTGGCGAGGACCGCTCACGTCACGGACGATAATGCCCAGCCTCATTGATCCATAACGTCCCGCGCGGACTCTGCGGCCGGTAGGCTGGACACAGACGCCCGGCAGGCACATTCCACCGGCATGAGGCGAACCGCAATTGCAGGCATGGACGGCGGCGAAAAACACAGACTGGATTCGGCCTACCGCGTCGGAGCCGAAACCGCAGGCCCGCGGCCTCGACAGCACGGGAAAGCAGCAGAAATGCCGCATGAAACGGGCTGGTTCACGCCTTGCCCGAAATACCCTCGACGGGTAGCGGAAACATTACGTGAACACGCGTCGTATAAACTCCGCGAGGGCGGTGAGTTCGTATCCGGTGTCTTCCGGCCGCTGGCCGCCCCGCACGCAGACAGTGACGTCCGCACCTTCACGCTCCACCGTGTCTCCTGAGTGAGAGGCGACCCACCATGCCGCTGCTTGTCCCCCCGGCCCCCGCGCCTGCCCTGCGAAGCGTCCTCGCGGCACTCGGTTCCCCCACAGCCGTCCGCGAGGCCCGAACCCCGCTCTGAGGTCCGTCCAGGGGCCCCTGAGTGCCGAACTGCCGCTGCCGGTCCATGTACTGGACCGGATCGTGCCGAGCGGCCGCACCCCGCACACCAGGCTCACCGGCTGGCGTTTCCTGATCCGCAGCGGCGACCGCACCGTGGCCGCCGCGGACACCATGCTGACGCCGGACGGCTGGACCTTCTCCCACTTCTTCGAGGGCCCCTACCTCGACTCGACCGAACGCGCCCTGCGCCAGGCCGAGTCGACCGGGACGCCGTTCCAGCCCAGACTGCTGTCCGTTCCCGAGCTCTACATGCTGACCCTCTGGCTGCACGGCGACGTCGAGGCCGACGCCGCGTCCGGCACTCCGCAGCCTTCCGACGTGCTCGTCCCCCTCGCCCCCGCGCCACCGGGCATAGCCGCCCACCGGCCGCACCGGGTCGCGGACCTGCTGCCCCTCATGACCCTGCGGGTGACGCCGGCCCCGCTGCTGGACTCGCCGGCCGCCTGACAGGAGGACACTCCGGACATCACACCCACAGGAGACACCCTGATACGCCCCGCGACCTCCCGGTCGCGGGGCGTATCGGTGCTCCTGGTACTGGCCCGTTTTGACTAGCCCGCCCGGGCCACTGCGAACCACCCGAAAGGACAGCCCGGTTGAACTGAACCGCCCGAGCGGGTGGTGCGTCATCAATCAGTAGGAAGAGCTGCTGTGAAATGCCTGCGGAGCGACCTCCGTAGGTGAACACTGGGGACCGACCGACAGATACGGGGGAGCGGCCATGAACACCTCATCGAGCCGCACGACACACACCACATCACAGCGAAAGAACCCATCAATGTGCCAGCACCAGCCAGCCTGTCCCACGTCCGACTCCGCCGACCGTGAGGCGGCCCGCCTCGTCGCGCACCATCCGGAACAGGGCTGGAGCCTGCTGTGCAACGGCGTGCTCCTCTTCGAGGACACCGGCGAACTGCTGCCCGACGGCCAGATCATCGCCCCGCGCCGCTCAGCGGCCGCCGGCCCGCTGGTGACCGCCGCCTAGGCCTCTTCGGCAACACGGGAAACAGAAGGGCCGGCCCGGAGAACTTCCGGACCGGCCCCGACGCATGTGCCGCGCGACTCGCGTCAGTTGTCGTACTCCTCCAGCGGCGGGCAGGAGCACACGAGGTTACGGTCGCCGAACGCACCGTCGATGCGGCGCACCGGCGGCCAGTACTTGTCGGCCGCGTTCACGCCCGCCGGGAAGACGGCCTCCTCACGGCTGTAGGCGTGGCCCCACTCGCCCCGAGCGCGGACGCCGTGTGCGGAGCGTTGCGCAGCGGGTTGTCGTCGGCGGACCACTCGCCCGACGCGACCTTCTCGATCTCGCCGCGGATCGCGATCATGGTGTCGCAGAAGCGGTCGAGCTCCGTGAGGTCCTCGCTCTCGGTCGGCTCGATCATCAGCGTGCCGGCCACCGGGAAGGACATCGTCGGCGCATGGAAGCCGTAGTCGATCAGACGCTTGGCGATGTCGTCGACGCTGACACCGGTCGCCTTCGACAACGGCCGCAGGTCGACGATGCACTCGTGGGCGACCAGCCCGGCCGGACCGGTGTAGAGCACCGGGTAGTGCGGCTCGAGGCGCTTGGCGATGTAGTTCGCCGCCAACACGGCGACCTGCGTCGCCCGCTTGAGGCCCTCTCCGCCCATCAGCCGCACGTACGCCCAAGAGATCGGCAGGATGCCCGCCGAGCCCCACGGAGCCGCGGAGATCGGTCCCACGCCCGTCTGTGGGCCGGCCGCCGGCTGCAGCGGGTGGTTCGGCAGGTAGGGCGCGAGGTGGGCGCGCACACCGACCGGGCCGACGCCGGGACCGCCGCCGCCGTGCGGGATGCAGAAGGTCTTGTGCAGGTTCAGGTGGGAGACGTCGCCGCCGAACCGGCCCGGCTTGGCGAGGCCCACGAGGGCGTTGAGGTTGGCGCCGTCGACGTACACCTGGCCGCCCGCGTCGTGCACCTGGGCGCAGATGTCGGCGACGTGCTCCTCGAACACACCGTGTGTCGACGGGTAGGTGATCATCAGCACGGACAGTTCGTCGCGGTACTGCTCGATCTTGGCGCGCAGGTCGTCGACGTCGATCTCGCCGTCGTCGGCGGTCTTCACCACGACGACCTTCATGCCGGCCATCACGGCGCTGGCGGCATTGGTGCCGTGCGCGGAGGACGGAATCAGGCAGACCGTGCGGCCCGCGTCCCCGTTGGCCCGGTGGTAGGCGCGGACGGCCAGCAGGCCCGCCAGCTCACCCTGCGACCCGGCGTTGGGCTGGATGGAGACCTTGTCGTAGCCGGTGACCTCGGCGAGGCGCTCCTCCAACTCGTGGATCAGGGTCAGATAGCCCTGCACCTGCTCCACCGGGGCGAAGGGGTGGATCTGGCCGAACTCCGGCCAGGTCACCGGCTCCATCTCCGTGGTCGCGTTCAGCTTCATGGTGCAGGAGCCGAGCGGGATCATGCCGCGGTCCAGCGCGTAGTCACGGTCGGCGAGCCGGCGCAGATAGCGCAGCATCGCGGTCTCGGACCGGTGCTGGTGGAAGACGGGGTGGGTCAGGTACTCGTCGTCGCGCAGCAGCGCGGCCGGCAGGGCGTCCACGCCGGCAGCGTCCAGGGCGTCGATGTCCCCGTCCACGCCGAAGGCGGCCCACACGGCGGCCAGCTGCTCGCGGCCGGTGGTCTCGTCACAGGCGAACGAGACGTGATCGGCGTCCACCAGGTACAGGTTGACCCCCCGCTCGCGGGCGGCGGCGACCACGTCCGCGGCCCTGCCGGGCACGCGGGCGGTCAGGGTGTCGAAGTACGAGCCGTGCAGCAGCTCGACGCCGCCGGCCCGCAGGCCTTCGGCGAGAATCGCGGCGTAGCGGTGGGTGCGCCGGGCGATCGCACGCAGCCCGTCCGGGCCGTGGTAGACGGCGTACATGCCCGCCATCACGGCGAGCAGCACCTGTGCGGTGCAGATGTTGCTGGTGGCCTTCTCGCGACGGATGTGCTGCTCGCGGGTCTGCAGAGCCAGCCGGTAGGCCTTGTTGCCGTCGGCGTCGACGGAGACGCCCACGAGGCGGCCGGGCAGGCTGCGGGCGAACTTCTCCCGGACGGCCATGTAGCCGGCGTGCGGTCCGCCGAAGCCCATCGGGACACCGAAGCGCTGGGTGGTGCCGACCGCGATGTCCGCGCCGAGCTCGCCGGGCGAGGTGAGCAGCGTCAGGGCCAGCAGGTCCGCGGCGACCGTGACGATCGCGCCGAGCTCGTGCGCCTGCTCGATCACGGGCCTGAGGTCGCGCACGGCACCGGAGGCGCCCGGGTACTGCAGCAGCACGCCGAACACGCCGCGCTCGGCGATCTCGGCGGGGATGCCTTCGCTGAGGTCGGCGGTGACGATCTCGACGCCGGTGGGCTCGGCACGCGTCTCTATCACGGCCACGGTCTGGGGCAGCGCGTCCGCGTCGACCAGGAAGACGCCGTTCTTGACCTTCCCCACCCGGCGGGCGAGCGACATGGCCTCCGCGGCGGCCGTGCCCTCGTCGAGGAGCGAGGCGCCGGAGGTGGGCAGCCCGGTCAGGTCGGCGACGACGGTCTGGAAGTTGAGCAGGGCCTCGAGCCGGCCCTGCGAGATCTCGGGCTGGTACGGGGTGTACGCCGTGTACCAGGCCGGGTTCTCCATGACGTTCCGCAGGATGACCGGCGGCGTGAACGTCCCGTAGTAGCCCAGGCCGATCATGGGCGCGAGCACCTGGTTGCGGTCCGCCAGGGTGCGCAGCTCCGCGAGGACGTCCGCCTCGGTGCGGGCGTCAGGGAGGTCCAGCGCCTCGGCGCTCTTGATGACGTCCGGCACGGCGGCGGCGGTGAGCTCGTCGAGGGAGCCGTAGCCCACATGGGCGAGCATCTTGGCCTGGGCACCGGCGTCGGGCCCGATGTGCCGCTGCTCGAACGGAATCCCTCGCTCCAGCTGGGAGAGCGGAATGCGGTTGGCGGTCATGGTGGGAGGCCTCCTGGTCTTCGCGACCTGCGAGGGGCATCACGGCACGGATGCCCGGACGGCCTCCCCCTCTGTCATCTCGACCTGAGAGCTTCACCGGGCGTCACGAAGCGACATCCCGGCTTTCACCGTCGGTGAGAGCGGATGCCGTCCGACGCCCGCTCTGCTTTCCAGAGTGACCTCGTCCGTGCGGTACAGGTGCCTGAGAGATTCCGGGGAGGATTTGCTCCTTCGGCGCCTCCGGACGTCTCTCCGGAGGACTCTCCCGCACAGGGTCAGCGGCCGTTTGCCAGGGTACCAGCGTGCACCACACCGGATCGCTCGAGTGGCCGACACCCGGATTGTGGACTTCTGTAGTCGTTGGAGAGCAGCTGCGACCATTTGGAGGGACCGTGCAGACCGACATCGATCCGCGCAGCCTGATCGGCCGCAAGGCGTTCGACCGCAACGGCATCAAGATCGGAACCGTTGACGAGGTGTACCTGGACGACGCCACGGGCGTGCCCGAGTGGGCAGCCGTGCGCACAGGTCTCTTCAGCCGTGACGCCTTCGTCCCTCTCGAACCGAGCGAGCTCGTCGACAACGCGCTGCACGTTCCCTACGAGCGCGCGCTGATCAAGGACGCACCCGACTTCGGCGTGGGCCGCCATCTGTCCCCCGAGCAGGAGCTCCAGCTCTACCACCACTACGGGCTCGACCTCTCCGGACCGCCTCCCGCACCGGCGCCCGCCTCCGGCGACCGGTCCTTCGGCCGGGTCGCGGGCCAGGAGGACTGACCACCGCACTCCGGCGTCACCGGAGCCCGGCCGCAAGGCATGGCCTCTTCCACCGCCGCGTTCCTGTCGCCTCTCCCCCGCCGCGCCCGTCAGCCCGGACGCCGGTCCGGGACGGGCTCCGGGATCGACGCCGGACCCTCCTGACCGCTCCCGCCGCCGGCCCCGGTCTGCGGCGGCTCCTGCTGCCCGGCGGGCCGCACCAGCGGCAGTGGGTCCGCGGCCTCCAGATCCTCGTCGTCCACCCGGAACGTCCGCACCCTGCCCGGCGCCGACCACGGCTCCTCGAACCGCACGGTGACCCTGCCGACGCCGCTGCCCTGGACCCAGCCGGGCCCGTACGTCGCATGGCGCACGTCCTGCCCGGCCGCCCAGCGCCGCTCCGCCGGGTCGGGCCGCCCGGGCTCGGTGCCGTGCGGATCGCCGGCCTCGGACACGGCGCCCTCCGGCACGGTGGGCGCACCCTCCTCGGGCCCGGCCCCCGCGGCCGCCTGCGCCTCGGCCTCCGCCTCCGCCGCCGCCTGCGCGAACAGGTCCTCCTGGGTGTAGTCCGCGAGCCCTGTCACTCCCACACCGAGCAGCCGTACGCCGCCGGTGGTGTCCACCGACTCCAGCAGCCGGCCCGCTGCCTCCCGCACCACAGTGGGGTCGTCCGTCGGCCCGCGCAGCGTCTCCGACCGGGTCAGCGTCGAGAAGTCGTACCGGCGCACCTTCAGCACGATGGTCCGGCCGGAGTGGCCGCTTCCGCGGAGCCGCTGCACGCACCGGTCGGCGAGCCGGTCCACCTCGAGCCGCACCCGCACCCGGTCGTGCAGGTCCACGTCGAAGGTGTCCTCCACGGACACCGACTTCGCGTCCCTCTCGGCCACTACGGGCCGGTCGTCGTGCCCCATAGCCATCCGGAACAGGGCTGCCCCGTGCGACCTCCCGAGCAGGCGTACCAGCTCGTCCTCGCCCGCCTCCGCGAGGTCCGCGACCGTGGTCATGCCGGCCCGCCGCAGATGTTCACCGGTCGCGGGCCCCACACCGGGCAGCGTCCGGACGGGCATCGGCCCGAGCAGGTCCCGCTCGGTGCCGGGATCGATCAGCACCAGGCCGTCGGGCTTGGCCTGCTCGGACGCGATCTTGGCGATCATCTTGGAGCCGGCCAGCCCGACCGACCCGGTGAGTCCCGTGACGGCCCGGATGTCGGCGCGCAGCCGCTCGCCCGTCGCACGGGCCGTCGGGGCGTCATGGGCCGCGCCGCCGGCCTCCAGGTCCACGAATGCCTCGTCGAGGCTCAGCGGTTCCACGAGCGGCGACAACCGCCCCAGCAGCTCCATGACCTGCTCACTCACCGAGCGGTACAGCGAGAATCGTGGTACGAGACAGGCCGCGTTCGGTGCGAGCCGTCTCGCCTGCGCCATCGGCATCGCCGAATGCACACCGAAGCGCCGGGCCTCGTAGGAAGCCGTGGCCACCACTCCGCGGGGACCGAGTCCGCCGACGATCACCGGCTTTCCGCGCAGCGACGGCTTCGCCGCCTGCTCGGCGGCGGCGAAGAAGGCATCCATGTCGAGATGCAGGATCGTCGGCGCGGTTCTCACATGTTCGATGCTCCCCCACAGCACTGACAACGGGGAGTGGCGAGCGCCGTCAGACGGCCCGGTCGCGTCTGCGTCTGGCCAGCTCGTCCGCGGGGTTGTGGCCTACCAGGGTCTCCCCCGTGTCGATCCGTTCGCCGTGCAGCTGCGACAGCGCCGTCTCGACGTCCCGCCACACGACGCCCACGGCGATCCCGAAGACACCCTGGCCGCCTTGGAGCAGGCCGACCACCTCGTCGGGCGACGAGCACTCGTAGACCGTCGCGCCGTCGCTCATCAGTGTCATGCGTTCGAGGTCCCGGAACCCTCTGGCCCGCAGGTGCTGGACGGCCGCCCGGATGTTCTGGAGCGCCACTCCGGTGTCGAGGAAGCGCTTGACGATCTTGAGGACGACCACGTCGCGAAAGCTGTAGAGCCGCTGGGTGCCGGAGCCGTACGCGGGTCTGACGCTCGGCTCGACGAGACCCGTGCGCGCCCAGTAGTCGAGCTGCCGGTAGGTGATCCCGGCGGCGGCGCAGGCCGTGGGCCCGCGGTAGCCGATGGTGTCGGTGGAGGGCGCGGCTGCGCTGTCGTGCAGCGGGTACGGCCCGCTTTCCACCGGACCGGGTCCGGGGCCGCCCCCAACCGTACTGTCGCCGCTGCTTCTCACGCCGACCTCCGTCCTTGACCTGCCACCTCGAAGGTAGGGAGTCACCGGGGGTGCGTCAACGATCGCCACACTCGGCACGCCGAGTGATAATCACCCTGAGAGTGGTTTCCCGTGACCCCGTCCGGGGAAAGGCTGCTCGAATGCGCCGACGCGGGAGCGGTCCGCCCACGCGTCGGCGGAACCGTTACTGGTTGCTGGACCCGAAGTCCTCGGGGGAGATCTGGTCGAGGAACTCGCGGAACTTCTCCACCTCGTCCTCCTGCTCGTCCGGGATGGCGATACCCGCGTCGTCCAGCACCCCGTCACTGCCGTAGATCGGCGTACCGGTGCGCAGGGCAAGCGCTATCGCGTCGGACGGCCTGGCGCTCACCTCGATCCCGCTCGCGAAGACCAGCTCCGCGTAGAAGACGCCTTCGCGCAGGTCGGTGATGCGGACCTGGGTGAGTTCTTGGCCCACCGCCTCCAGCACGTCCTTGAAAAGGTCGTGGGTCAGCGGCCTGGCCGGTGCCATGCCCTGCTGGGCGAAGGCAATGGCGGTCGCCTCCCCGGGACCGATCCAGATGGGGAGGTACCGATCGCCTCCCACTTCACGCAGGAGCACGATCGGTTGGTTCGAGGGCATTTCGACCCGGACACCCACAACGTCGAGCTCGTTCACACAGCAACCCTAGGACGTGCGCGACCGGTTTGGGTAGTCGGGCTGGTCCAAGATCAGTGGAGCCGCACTCCGAGGGCGGTCTGCACCAGTGCCGCATGGAGCCTCACGGAGAGCGTCACGAGCTCTTTCGTGGTTGCCTCCGCATGGGCTCTGGTCTGCGGATTACGGTGCCGGCGCAGCGGTGCGACGACCTGTTCGACCAGGCCGGCATCGCGGTCCGCCGACGCTTTCATGGCCCGCAGGTGCCGAGGCTCGAGCCCGAATCTGCCCAGCTCCGCGACCATCCGTGCGACCGTGACCGCCTCGGGCTCGTAGGCGCCGCTCCCGTCCGGGGTGAGCAGGCCGTACGACTCCCACTCGGTGAGCTCCTCCTCGGAGACCTCGGCGGCGGCCAGCAGTGCCGCGCGGCCGATACGTCCCGAGGGCGGACGCTCGGTCTCCGGCTCCCAGGAACCGTCGAAGAGGTCCCGCTGGGGACCCTGTGCGGGCAGCTGCACCTGCTCACCCCGTTCGAGGGCGTCCAGCTGTTCGCGGATCACCTTCAGGGGCAGATAGTGGTCGCGCTGCATCCGCAGCACGAGCGCGAGCCGCTCCACGTCCCGGGCCGTGAATTTGCGGTACCCGGAGGGCGTACGGCTCGGCTCCACCAGGCCCTCGGCCTCGAGGAACCGGATCTTGGAGATCGTGACTTCCGGGAACTCGTCGCGCAGGTGCCCGAGAACCGCGCCGATGCTCATCGGGCGGTCGCCCGCGGCGGCGGTGCCGTGACCGGCACCGCCCGTCGGTGTTCGCAGCATGTGCCTTCCCTGGGGGTCACCCCGGACGGAGTCTGGGGAGGGTTACACGCCCCGCTGGCTCGCGTAGAAGACCAGCCGGTACTTGCCGATCTGAACCTCGTCGCCGTTGGCCAGGACCACGGAGTCGATCCGCTCACGGTTCACGTACGTGCCGTTGAGGCTGCCGACGTCGGAGACGGTGAAACCGCCGTCCGGGCCGCGCCTGAACTCCACGTGCCGCCTCGACACCGTGACGTCGTCGAGGAAGATGTCGCTCTGCGGATGACGCCCGGCCGTGGTCAGCTCGCCGTCCAGCAGGAAGCGGCTGCCCGAGTTGGGCCCGCGGCGGACGACCAGGAGGGCCGAGCCGAGCGGCAGCGCCTCGACGGCGGCCTGGGCCTCCGGCGAGAGCGAGGGGACGGCGGTCTGGCCGGTGACCTCCGAGTCGTAGGCCTCGATGCCGGAGATGGAGATCGTCGACGTCGTCTCCGACGCACGCTCGGCCGGCGCGCCACCCCTCAGCGGCGCACCGCAGTTGGAGCAGAATCGACCGGCCTCGGTGTTCCGGTGGCCGCACCTCGAACAAACCGGCAAACCCGCCATGGACGGATCCTCCTGCCGCGGCTGCCCCGCGTGGGGATTGGTCGCATACGGGTCGGAGGCAAACCCTCCACCCGCACTTGAGGTTGATGGATCCCCGAAACCTATGCCGCCGGCACCGGCAGGGTCAACAGACGACGCGCCCTGTCCGCCCGAATTGTCACCACCGGCCACCTCGTCCCGGAACAGCGGGCGCTCGCCGCCCTGCTCCTCGCTCTGACCATGACGCGGCGCGCGATGGCGGGCATTGCCGTCCTCGCGTGAGCTCTTGCCGAACAACTTCGCAAACAACTTCACGGGCGTTTCCCCTTGACCGAAATAGACCCGCCCGTGGGGCAGGACGAACCCTCAACCAACACACCTGCCGAACCGGACACCCTCACAACGTCCGTACCCTCCGGACAGTTTCCACCACGCACCACATATGTGATGCGTCGCCCCCCTGCAGTCCTCTGCCCGGCTCCGGCGCTCCCCATGTCCCCCCGCTTCACTGCGGTGACGACCGAGCGTAGTCAGGCCGCTCCGCCGGTCGCAAGGCGTCGACAATGATCTTCTCTGATCGCTCCACAGTAGCCGTGGCCTGCTCCTTCTCCAGGGTCTGCACGACACCGCCGGGGATGTTCAGCGCCGGCTCCAGGTCCTGTGGCTTGCCGATGACCTCGAAGGTGTACGGAGCGGTGATCCTCTTGCCGTCGACCTCTATGTCACCGGCGCTCCCCGAGAAGAACGTGTTCGCGACGACCCGGGTGCCGTTCACCTGGACCGCCTCCGCCCCGGCCGCGCGCAGCTCCTGGATCGTGTCGAGGAGCATGTCCGACTCCACGGTGCCGGACGGGTCCTGGATCGTGAGGGTGATCCCAGGGCCCTGCGCGGCGACCGTACCGGCCAGG
This sequence comes from Streptomyces sp. Tu 2975, assembly GCF_009832925.1. GTDB lineage: Bacteria > Actinomycetota > Actinomycetes > Streptomycetales > Streptomycetaceae > Streptomyces. The sequence continues at coordinate 6,675,070 of NZ_CP047140.1, read as the reverse complement.
ATGCCGAGCTGCTGCTCCTTCTGCTGCGTCTGCTTGCGGGCCTCTTCCGCCTGGTCCGAGCTGTTCTCGAGCTCGGTGCGCTGATCCTCGAGGCGTTGCTTCTCGTCCTCGAGCCGCTGGGTGCGGTTGTCCAGCTCGTCGAGGATGCGGACCAGGTCCTCCTGCCGGGCACCGCGCAGCGCGCTCTCGTCGCTGTTGGAACGGACCTGGATGGCAAGGCCCAGACCGAGGACGAACAGCAGCACCGCGACGATCAGTTGGGCGCGGGTCACCCGCGGCGGCCACACCGCCGCACCGAGCCGCTGTCGCCCGGTACGGGCCTCTGTCTCCTGCGGATCGGGTTCCTGCGCGGCGGGTGACAAGGGCGGCTGCGCCTGCGGGAGCGGCTGGGCGCGCGGCGGCTGCGCCGACTCGTTCCTGGGGGTCTCTTCGCTGCTCATCGTCACGCCCGGAAGACGTGCCGGCGGATGGCCGCGGCGTTGGAGAAGATCCGGATGCCGAGCACGACGACCACGCCCGTGGACAACTGCGCGCCGACGCCCAGCTTGTCGCCGAGGAACACGATCAGCGCGGCCACCACGACGTTCGAGAGGAAGGACACGACGAAGACCTTGTCGACGAAGATCCCGTCGAGCATGGCCCGCAGACCGCCGAACACCGCGTCGAGCGCGGCGACGACCGCGATCGGCAGATAGGGCTCGACCACCGCCGGCACTTCGGGCCGGACCAAAAGCCCGACCACGACTCCCACGACGAGGCCCAGTACGGCGATCACGATGTGCCCTTCTCTGATTCGGCCACTCCCGGCCCACTGCCCTGCGGGGAGTCGGCGGTCGTCGGCTCAGCTGTTCGTACGATCAAGCTCGGGGCCGCGGGCAGTCGCACCGACTCCTCGTCGGACATGCTGGTGCGGATTCCGAAGTCCTCTTTGAGGACCTGGAGATACTGCCCGTCGGCACTGCCTTGGAAGGCGGTACGCAGCTTGCTGCCGTCCCCCACCGCGAGCACCGTGTACGGCGGCACCAGCGGCCTGTTGTCGACCAGTATGGCGTCGCCGGCCGCACGGATCGCCGACAGGGCGGTCAGCCGCTGCCCGTTGATCGCGATCGCCTCGGCGCCGGATTCCCAGAGGCCATTGACGACCCGCTGCATGTCCCGGTCCCGTACCCGGCCGGTGTCGGCGAAGCCGCTGCTCTCGCGCGGCCCGTCGCCGCCCTGGTCCGTCCCCTTGGCATCGTCCACGACGAGTTTGACGCCCGGGCCGTGCACCTCGGTGGCGCCCGCCAGCAGGGGAATTGTCGCGCCCTGCTCCTCGCCGTCCGCGTTGAGGGCCTTGCGCTGCCGCTCCTCGACGTCGGACCGAAGAGCCTCGACGTCCCGTTCCACGGCGTCGGCCTTCTTCGTCCGGGCCTCGACGCGGTCGATGAGCTCCTCGCGCTCCTTGGCCAGCACCGGCGCCGAGATCTGCGCCTCGGCGGCGCCGAGCGTGACGACCGCGGCCGCGAGCACGAGCCCGGCGGCCAGTCCCAGCTTGGCGCGCAGCGTGCGGGGCATGCCGCCGCCCTCGGCCCGGCGGGCCGCCGCCTCCGCGTAACCGTCGTCGAGGCTGTGCTCCATGACATTGTTCAGCAGCGACATGGACGCATCAGGGCGCGCGGGCGGAGCACCTGTGCTCCGAACGGGGGGCTGCTGCGACATGCCGCACATCGTCGCACGTCGCAACCGCTACCGCCGAATGGCCCCACCGGTGTGCCGGCGGACGCCCCGTGGGGCGTCCGCCGGCACACCGGCAGTGCGTCAGTGACCTGCGCTGTCCACGACGGACGACCATTCGTCCAGGAGCGCCTGGGCCGACGCGTCGTCGGGCCCCTCCGCCCACAGATGGGTGACGGCTTCCGACGGGTCCGGGAGGACCATCACCCACCGGCCGTCGGCCTCGACCACGCGCACACCGTCGGTGGTGTCCACGTGCCTGTCCCCGGCGGCCTCGACCACGCGCCGCATCACGAGCCCCTTGACCGCCCATGGCGTCGCGAGGTCCCGCCTGAGCACATGGGCCCGCGGGATGCGGGCGTCGATCTGGCTCAGCGTGAGCTGCGTACGGGCGACCAGGCCGACCAGCCGAACGAACGCGGCCGTACCGTCGAAGACGCTGCTGAACTCCGGCACGATGAAACCGCCGCGACCGTCGCCACCGAAGATCGTGGTCTCCTCCCGGCACACCCTCGTCAGGTCGTCAGGGGATGTCGTCGTCCACTCGACCTGGGTGCCGTGATAGGCCGCGACCTGCTCGGCGATCCTCGTCGTCGTCACCGGCAGCGCCACACCGCCGCTGCGCCGCTCCGCCGCCACCAGGTCGAGCAGCACGAGCAGCGCACGGTCGTCCTCGACGATCCGGCCCCGCTCGTCGACCAGGGAGATCCGTTCCCCGACGGGGTCGAAGCGGACACCGAACGCCGCACGTGCGGACGCGACGATCTCCCCGAGCCGGACCAGGCCGGACCTCCGGGTGTCCGCGGACTCCGTCGGCCGTGACTCGTCGAGGCCGGGATTGATCGTCAGTGCGTCGACTCCGAGGCGTCCCAACAGGCTCGGCAGCACAAGACCGGCGCTGCCGTTGGACGCGTCGATGACGACCTTGAGGCCCGACTCGGCGATCCCGGTGGTGTCCACGTTCCGCAACAGGGAGCCGGTGTACGAGTCGAAGACGCTCGACGGAAAGTGGAGATCGCCGATCTCGCCCGGGAACGCACGCCGGTACTCCTGACGCGCGTACACCCGGTCCAGCTTCCGCTGCCCGCCCTGCGACAGGTCCGCCCCCGTTCGTCGAAGAACATGATGTCGACGGAGTCGGGCACACCCGGTGACGTCCGGATCATGATGCCGCCCGCACTTCCGCGGGCCGTCTGCTGGCGCGCCACGGGCAGCGGCACGTTCTCCAGGTCGCGTACGTCGATGGCGCTGGCCTGAAGCGCCGAGATCACCGCCCGCTTCAAGGCACGGGCACCACGCGAGTGGTCACGCGCGGTGGTGACCGTGGCGCCCTTCTTCAGCGTGGTGGCGTACGCACCGGCCAGGCGCACCACGACCTCTGGCGTGATCTCCACGTTGAGGATGCCGGACACGCCTCTGGCACCGAAGAGGTGCGCCTGGCCCCGGGACTCCCAGATGACGGACGTGTTGACGAACGCGCCGGCCTCGACGGTCTTGAACGGATAGACCCGGACGTTGCCCTGGACGATCGATTCTTCGCCGACGAGGCACTCGTCCCCGATGACGGCGCCGTCCTCGATGCGAGCGGCGCGCATGATGTCGGTGTTCTTGCCGATGACGCAGCCGCGAAGATTGCTCTGCGGACCGATGTAGACGTTGTCGTGGACCACGGCCTTGTGCAGGAACGCACCCGTCTTCACAACGACGTTGGATCCCACGACGGTGTGCTCGCGGATCTCGACGCCTGCTTCGACCTTGGCGTAGTCGCCGATGTAGAGCGGGCCTCGCAGCGTCGCGTCGGGATGCACCTCCGCGCCTTCCGCGACCCACACACCGGGAGAGATCTCGAAGCCGTCGAGCTCGACGTCCACCTTGCGTTCCAGGACGTCGGCCTGGGCCTTCACATAGCTCTCGTGAGTGCCGACGTCCTCCCAGTAGCCCTCGGCGACATAGCCGTAGATCGGCTTGCCTTCCTTCATGAGCTGGGGAAGACATCTCCGGACCAGTCGACGGGAACGTCGGGCTGGACGTAGTCGAAGACCTCGGGCTCCATCACGTAAATGCCCGTGTTGACCGTGTCGGAGAAGACCTGTCCCCACGTCGGCTTCTCGAGGAAGCGCTCGACCTTTCCCTCTTCGTCGACGATCGTGATGCCGAATTCCAGCGGATTCGGCACCCGCGTCAGACACACGGTGACCAATGCGCCCTTCTCCTTGTGGAAGGAGATGAGGTCGGTCAGGTCGAAGTCGGTGAGGGCGTCACCGGAAATCACGAGGAACGCGTCGTCCTTCAGCGCTTCCTCTGCGTTCTTCACACTGCCGGCAGTGCCGAGCGGCTTCTCCTCGTTGGCATAAGTGAGCTCCATTCCGAGCTCTTCGCCGTCACCGAAGTAATTCTTCACAAGTGAGGCGAGAAATTGCACGGTCACAACGGTCTCGGTGAGCCCGTGCCGCTTGAGCAGCCTGAGCACGTGCTCCATGATCGGCCGGTTGGCCACCGGCAGGAGCGGCTTGGGCATGCTCGAGGTCATGGGGCGAAGTCGGGTACCTTCGCCGCCGGCCATCACGACGGCCTTCATGTCGGAAGCGTCCTCCTTGAAGAGACGACTGTCTGGCCGACTTCACCCGTCCAAGAGTGACCGCTGGTGACATGTGGTGACACGCGCGGCCGGCGACACAGCGCGCTCCCACACCGACGAGGTCAATCGGCCATAGTGTCCGCTTTGACGAGACGGCGGACTTGAATCACATAGAGGATCCCTGCCCACCAATACAGAGTTGTACCCCATCCCGCGAACGCCCATCCGAAAATCGCCGCGAGTGACGCAAGCCACCCCGTTCCGTCACTCAGGAGCAGCAAGGGGAAGGCGTACATGAGGTTGAAGGTGGCGGCCTTGCCCAGGAAGTTCACCTGGGGCGGCGGATAGCCGTGGCGACGGAGGATTCCCACCATCACCAGCAGCATCACTTCACGTGCCAATAGGGCGGCCGTCAGCCAGAGCGGAAGAATCTCCCGCCAGGTGAGACCGACAAGCGTCGACAGGATGTAGAGGCGGTCGGCGGCCGGGTCGAGGATGCGCCCCAGGCTGCTGATCTGGTTCCATCGTCGGGCCAGCTTGCCGTCGAGATAGTCACTGACGCCGCTGAGCATCAGGACCAGCAACGCCCAGCCGTCACTCTTGGGCCCGCCGAACTCGGGGCGGAGAATCAGCCACAGGAACAGCGGCACGCCGACGAGGCGAGCCATGCTCAGGATGTTGGGGATGGTGAGTACCCGGTCCGTTTGAACGCGGGTCTCCTGGACCTCCACCCGGGGGCCTCCTGTGTGGAACGTGCCGACGATGCTCCCTGACCTTACCTGCAGCGGGTGCCGGCCTGTGCAGGGGCCCCCTGAACGCAGGAAAGCCCCGCACCAGAGGTGCGGGGCTTTCCCACAATGATTGTTCGGCGGCGTCCTACTCTCCCACAGGGTCCCCCCTGCAGTACCATCGGCGCTGAAAGGCTTAGCTTCCGGGTTCGGAATGTAACCGGGCGTTTCCCTAACGCAATGACCACCGAAACACTATGAAGATGTCCGAACTACCAGCCGGCAACCCCACACAGGGGTCGGGCGAGTTCGTTACTTCAGAACTAACACAGTGGACGCGAGCAACTGAGGACAAGCCCTCGGCCTATTAGTACCGGTCAACTCCACCCCTTACAGGGCTTCCATATCCGGCCTATCAACCCAGTCGTCTACTGGGAGCCTTACCCTCTCAAGGAGGTGGGAGTCCTCATCTCGAAGCAGGCTTCCCGCTTAGATGCTTTCAGCGGTTATCCTTTCCGAACGTAGCCAACCAGCCATGCCCTTGGCAGGACAACTGGCACACCAGAGGTTCGTCCGTCCCGGTCCTCTCGTACTAGGGACAGCCCTTCTCAAGACTCCTACGCGCACAGCGGATAGGGACCGAACTGTCTCACGACGTTCTAAACCCAGCTCGCGTACCGCTTTAATGGGCGAACAGCCCAACCCTTGGGACCGACTCCAGCCCCAGGATGCGACGAGCCGACATCGAGGTGCCAAACCATCCCGTCGATATGGACTCTTGGGGAAGATCAGCCTGTTATCCCCGGGGTACCTTTTATCCGTTGAGCGACGGCGCTTCCACAAGCCACCGCCGGATCACTAGTCCCGACTTTCGTCCCTGCTCGACCCGTCGGTCTCACAGTCAAGCTCCCTTGTGCACTTACACTCAACACCTGATTGCCAACCAGGCTGAGGGAACCTTTGGGCGCCTCCGTTACTCTTTGGGAGGCAACCGCCCCAGTTAAACTACCCATCAGACACTGTCCCTGATCCGGATCACGGACCCAGGTTAGACATCCAGCACGACCAGAGTGGTATTTCAACGACGACTCCACCTGAACTGGCGTCCAAGCTTCACAGTCTCCCACCTATCCTACACAAGCCGAACCGAACACCAATATCAAACTGTAGTAAAGGTCCCGGGGTCTTTCCGTCCTGCTGCGCGAAACGAGCATCTTTACTCGTAGTGCAATTTCACCGGGCCTATGGTTGAGACAGTCGAGAAGTCGTTACGCCATTCGTGCAGGTCGGAACTTACCCGACAAGGAATTTCGCTACCTTAGGATGGTTATAGTTACCACCGCCGTTTACTGGCGCTTAAGTTCTCAGCTTCGCCACCCCGAAGAGTGACTAACCGGTCCCCTTAACGTTCCAGCACCGGGCAGGCGTCAGTCCGTATACATCGCCTTACGGCTTCGCACGGACCTGTGTTTTTAGTAAACAGTCGCTTCTCGCTGGTCTCTGCGGCCACCCCCAGCTCACCGAGTAAATCGGATCACCAGTGATGGCCCCCTTCTCCCGAAGTTACGGGGGCATTTTGCCGAGTTCCTTAACCATAGTTCACCCGAACGCCTCGGTATTCTCTACCTGACCACCTGAGTCGGTTTAGGGTACGGGCCGCCATGAAACTCGCTAGAGGCTTTTCTCGACAGCATAGGATCATCCACTTCACCACAATCGGCTCGGCATCAGGTCTCAGCCTTAACGTGAGGCGGATTTGCCTACCCCACGGCCTACACCCTTACCCCGGGACAACCACCGCCCGGGCTGGACTACCTTCCTGCGTCACCCCATCGCTTACCTACTACAAGTCTGGTCCGTCGGCTCCACCACTCCGACCTCGTCCGAAGACTCAGCCGGCGGCTTCACGGACTTAGCATCGCCTGATTCGATATTGGGCGTTTCAAAGCGGGTACCGGAATATCAACCGGTTGTCCATCGACTACGCCTGTCGGCCTCGCCTTAGGTCCCGACTTACCCTGGGCAGATCAGCTTGACCCAGGAACCCTTAGTCAATCGGCGCACACGTTTCTCACGTGTGTATCGCTACTCATGCCTGCATTCTCACTCGTGAACCGTCCACAACTCGCTTCCGCGGCTGCTTCACCCGGCACACGACGCTCCCCTACCCATCCCAGCGGGCGTTGGCCCTCATGCTGGAATGACACGACTTCGGCGGTACGCTTGAGCCCCGCTACATTGTCGGCGCGGAATCACTTGACCAGTGAGCTATTACGCACTCTTTCAAGGGTGGCTGCTTCTAAGCCAACCTCCTGGTTGTCTCTGCGACTCCACATCCTTTCCCACTTAGCGTACGCTTAGGGGCCTTAGTCGATGCTCTGGGCTGTTTCCCTCTCGACCATGGAGCTTATCCCCCACAGTCTCACTGCCGCGCTCTCACTTACCGGCATTCGGAGTTTGGCTAAGGTCAGTAACCCGGTAGGGCCCATCGCCTATCCAGTGCTCTACCTCCGGCAAGAAACACACGACGCTGCACCTAAATGCATTTCGGGGAGAACCAGCTATCACGGAGTTTGATTGGCCTTTCACCCCTAACCACAGGTCATCCCCCAGGTTTTCAACCCTGGTGGGTTCGGTCCTCCACGAAGTCTTACCTCCGCTTCAACCTGCCCATGGCTAGATCACTCCGCTTCGGGTCTAGAGCGTGCAACTCGATCGCCCTGTTCGGACTCGCTTTCGCTACGGCTTCCCCACACGGGTTAACCTCGCTACACACCGCTAACTCGCAGGCTCATTCTTCAAAAGGCACGCAGTCACGACTGCATGTGCAAGCACATACAGCGACGCTCCCACGGCTTGTAGGCACACGGTTTCAGGTACTATTTCACTCCGCTCCCGCGGTACTTTTCACCATTCCCTCACGGTACTATCCGCTATCGGTCACCAGGGAATATTTAGGCTTAGCGGGTGGTCCCGCCAGATTCACACGGGATTTCTCGGGCCCCGTGCTACTTGGGTGTCTCTCAAACGAGCCGTATGAATTTCAGCTACGGGGGTCTTACCCTCTACGCCGGACCTTTCGCATGTCCTTCGCCTATCCATACGGTTTCTGACTCGTCTCATTGCCGGCAGACAATGAAAGAGAGATCCCACAACCCCCACGACGCAACCCCTGCCGGGTATCACACGTCGTAGGTTTGGCCTCATCCGGTTTCGCTCGCCACTACTCCCGGAATCACGGTTGTTTTCTCTTCCTGAGGGTACTGAGATGTTTCACTTCCCCTCGTTCCCTCCACATGCCCTATGTGTTCAGGCATGGGTGACAGTCCATGACGACTGCCGGGTTTCCCCATTCGGAAACCCCCGGATCAAAGCCTGGTTGACGGCTCCCCGGGGACTATCGTGGCCTCCCACGTCCTTCATCGGTTCCTGGTGCCAAGGCATCCACCGTGCGCCCTTAAAAACTTGGCCACAGATGCTCGCGTCCACTGTGTAGTTCTCAAGCAACGACCAGCCACCCACCACCCCACCCTGACAGGTGAGTTCACTGGGGCCGGCATCCCGAAGGACGAGCAACGCTCGCACCCTCAGACACCCAACAGTGTGCCCGGCCCTCCAGCCGTCCCCAAGTCTGTGTTCCACGCCGAAGCAGTACTGACAGACCAGAAACGGTCAAGAGTGCCGAATAATCAACGTTCCACCCATGAGCGACCGTGCGAGTCATTCGCTCGCAGTCGGCCATGTGCTCCTTAGAAAGGAGGTGATCCAGCCGCACCTTCCGGTACGGCTACCTTGTTACGACTTCGTCCCAATCGCCAGTCCCACCTTCGACAGCTCCCTCCCACAAGGGGTTGGGCCACCGGCTTCGGGTGTTACCGACTTTCGTGACGTGACGGGCGGTGTGTACAAGGCCCGGGAACGTATTCACCGCAGCAATGCTGATCTGCGATTACTAGCAACTCCGACTTCATGGGGTCGAGTTGCAGACCCCAATCCGAACTGAGACCGGCTTTTTGAGATTCGCTCCGCCTCACGGCTTCGCAGCTCTTTGTACCGGCCATTGTAGCACGTGTGCAGCCCAAGACATAAGGGGCATGATGACTTGACGTCGTCCCCACCTTCCTCCGAGTTGACCCCGGCAGTCTCCTGTGAGTCCCCATCACCCCGAAGGGCATGCTGGCAACACAGAACAAGGGTTGCGCTCGTTGCGGGACTTAACCCAACATCTCACGACACGAGCTGACGACAGCCATGCACCACCTGTATACCGACCACAAGGGGGGCACCATCTCTGATGCTTTCCGGTATATGTCAAGCCTTGGTAAGGTTCTTCGCGTTGCGTCGAATTAAGCCACATGCTCCGCTGCTTGTGCGGGCCCCCGTCAATTCCTTTGAGTTTTAGCCTTGCGGCCGTACTCCCCAGGCGGGGAACTTAATGCGTTAGCTGCGGCACCGACGACGTGGAATGTCGCCAACACCTAGTTCCCAACGTTTACGGCGTGGACTACCAGGGTATCTAATCCTGTTCGCTCCCCACGCTTTCGCTCCTCAGCGTCAGTAATGGCCCAGAGATCCGCCTTCGCCACCGGTGTTCCTCCTGATATCTGCGCATTTCACCGCTACACCAGGAATTCCGATCTCCCCTACCACACTCTAGCCTGCCCGTATCGAATGCAGACCCGGGGTTAAGCCCCGGGCTTTCACATCCGACGTGACAAGCCGCCTACGAGCTCTTTACGCCCAATAATTCCGGACAACGCTTGCGCCCTACGTATTACCGCGGCTGCTGGCACGTAGTTAGCCGGCGCTTCTTCTGCAGGTACCGTCACTTTCGCTTCTTCCCTGCTGAAAGAGGTTTACAACCCGAAGGCCGTCATCCCTCACGCGGCGTCGCTGCATCAGGCTTTCGCCCATTGTGCAATATTCCCCACTGCTGCCTCCCGTAGGAGTCTGGGCCGTGTCTCAGTCCCAGTGTGGCCGGTCGCCCTCTCAGGCCGGCTACCCGTCGTCGCCTTGGTAGGCCATCACCCCACCAACAAGCTGATAGGCCGCGGGCTCATCCTTCACCGCCGGAGCTTTCAACCACAGACCATGCGATCCGCAGTGTTATCCGGTATTAGACCCCGTTTCCAGGGCTTGTCCCAGAGTGAAGGGCAGATTGCCCACGTGTTACTCACCCGTTCGCCACTAATCCCCTCCCGAAGGAGGTTCATCGTTCGACTTGCATGTGTTAAGCACGCCGCCAGCGTTCGTCCTGAGCCAGGATCAAACTCTCCATGAATGATTACCCGTGATCGGGTGCACATCCGAAGAGCGGAACAACCGGTCGGAATAAGACCGGTCGTTCACAGCGTCCTCGCTGTGATTGCCACCCCGCAAGCGGGATGGACTTTTTCAAAGGAACCTCGACCATCCGAAGATGGACGGGGTATCAACATATCTGGCGTTGATTTTTGGCACACTGTTGAGTTCTCAAGGAACGGACGCTTCCTTTGGACCCTTCTTCGGGGCCCTCCGGGCGCTTCCCTTCGGTGTTTCAAACACTATCAGGCTTTTCCGGCCCTCCTGACCACCACCCTGCGGTCGTCCCGGAGGACGTCCAGTGGTTTAGACCAGTTAGGATCTCGCCCTGACAGGTGCTGCCGGCAACCCCCGACTCAGTGTCGCGTTGGGGTCCAACAGATGTACGAGCCTACAACTCCGCCGGCAGATGACGCAAACCCCTTCGGGTGCACACCTAGGTCCGTCAACTGGTAGATCACGGGCGGAACTAGGACTTCTCATGACCTACTCTTCAGGTCAGCGCGTCGTCCGGTACAGGCAGTGACGGCGCCTGACGAATCTCCGCCCATGGGAGGCTCCATGACCACAGTGACGTCCCCTCTTGCCGGCCGGGCCATCGGTCTCGCGGCCGTTCCCGATCCGGTGTTCTCCGGTGCGATGGTCGGGCCCGGGACGGCCATCGACCCCGTGCGTGAGCCGTCCGAGGCGGTCTCTCCGGTGGACGGCATCATCGTGTCCCTCCACCCGCACGCCTTCGTCGTCGTCGACGACGAGGGGCACGGTGTGCTGACGCACCTCGGTATCGACACGGTGCAGCTCAACGGCGAGGGCTTCGAGCTTCTCGTCAACAAGGGCGACACGGTGCGGCGCGGCCAGTCCGTGGTGCGCTGGGACCCGGCGGCCGTGGAGGCCGCGGGGAAGTCCGCCATCTGCCCGGTCGTGGCTCTCGAGGCCACACCCGACTCCCTGTCCGACGTCCGTGAGAACGGGGACGTGAAGGCCGGGGAAAGCCTCTTCGGCTGGCAGTGACCCGCCGACGTCGGTGACGGCGAGTCGGACATCCATCGCGGCGGCTGGACCGCCGCCCAATCGGAGACGGTGAAATGGAGACAACGCTGCGAGGCGTCGGCGTGAGCCACGGTGTGGCGATCGGCGAGGTGCGGCACATGGGCACGGCGGTTCTCGAGCCGCCGGCCAAGCAGATCCCCGCCCAGGACGCGGAGCGTGAGCAGGGGCGCGCCCGCCAGGCCGTGGAAGCGGTGGCCGCCGACCTGATCGCGCGGGGCAACCTGGCCGGTGGTGAGGCGCAGGCCGTGCTCGAGGCGCAGGCCATGATGGCGCAGGACCCGGAGCTCATGTCCGACGTCGACCGCCGTATCGCGGTCGGCAGCACCGCCGAGCGTGCGGTGTACGACGCGTTCGCGGCCTACCGGGCCCTGCTGGCGGGTGCCGGCGAGTACCTGGCCGGTCGGGTCGCGGATCTGGACGACGTGCGGAACCGGATCGTGGCTCGGCTGCTGGGCGTGCCGATGCCGGGTGTGCCGGACAGCGACGAGCCGTATGTACTGATCGCGCGCGATCTGGCGCCGGCGGACACCGCGCTGCTGGATCCGGCCCTGGTGCTCGGGTTCGTCACGGAAGAGGGCGGGCCCACGAGCCACAGCGCCATCCTGGCGCGGGCACTCGGGGTGCCTGCCGTGGTCGCGCTGCCGGGAGCGGGTGAGCTCGCCGAGGGCACGCTGATCGCCGTCGACGGCAGCACCGGCGAGATCTTCGTGGAGCCGAGCGACGAGAAGCGGGCGCAGATGGAGCGTGCCGCCGCGGAGCGCAAGGCGGCGCTGTCCGCGTCCAGCGGGCCGGGGGTGACCTCGGACGGGCACAAGGTGCCGTTGCTGGCCAATGTCGGGGGACCCGCGGACGTTCCGGCGGCAGTGGACGCCGGGGCCGAGGGCGTGGGTCTGTTCCGTACCGAGTTCCTCTTCCTGGACGACAGCAAGCAGGCGCCGTCCGAGGAGAAGCAGGTCGAGGCGTACCGCAAGGTGCTCGAGGCGTTCCCCCATGGCCGCGTGGTCGTGCGGGTGCTGGACGCCGGCGCGGACAAGCCGCTCGACTTCCTGACGCCGGCCGACGAGCCCAACCCCGCGTTGGGTGTGCGCGGGCTGCGTTCGCTGCTGGACCACCCGGAGGTGCTGCGGACGCAGTTGTCGGCGCTGTCGAAGGCGGCGCAGGGGCTGCCCGTCTACCTCGAGGTCATGGCACCGATGGTGGCGGACCGTACCGATGCGAAGGCGTTCGCGGACGCGTGCCGGCAGGCGGGGCTCCAGGCGAAGTTCGGGGCGATGGTGGAGATCCCGTCCGCGGCCTTGCGGGCACGGTCGATCCTGCAGGAGGTCGAGTTCCTGTCCCTCGGCACGAACGACCTCGCGCAGTACACCTTCGCCGCCGATCGGCAGGTGGGTGCGGTGTCCCGGCTGCAGGACCCGTGGCAGCCGGCGTTGCTCGACCTGGTGGCGCTGTCCGCGGAGGCCGCCAAGGCCGAGGGCAAGAGCTGTGGTGTCTGCGGTGAGGCCGCCTCCGATCCGCTTCTGGCCTGTGTGCTCACCGGCCTCGGTGTGACGTCGCTGTCGATGGGCGCCGCGTCGATCCCGTACGTGCGGGCGACGCTGGCGAAGTACACGCTGGCGCAGTGCGAGCGTGCGGCCGCCGCGGCGCGTGCGTCGGACACCGCCGAGGAGGCCCGGACGGCCGCGCAGGCGGTTCTTTCCGGGGAGTAGGAACTCCCGGGCGACGGTGCAGAAGGGGCTTCCCGCCGATGGCGGGAAGCCCCTTCTCCGTCAGTGGTGGTGGTCCGGGTCGTCCGTGGTCACGGGGAAGCCCGCGCAGTATTCGACCCCCGGCTCCGGTGACAGCGGGTCGCCGGTGGCCGCGTCGGTGCAGTAGGCGCTGAACACCTCTCCGGCGGTGAGGGGCTCCACGCTCCCTTGGTCGAGGCGCCAGCCGTGGACGTGGTCGGCGGTGTCCGGTGCGCTGGTGCGCAGGACAAGTCCGCCGGTGCTCCGGAGCGCGATGCCGGCTGCGAGGACGGTGACGAACTCGGCACCTTCCTCCGCGTCGATCCGGGCGGAGGACGATGTGCCGCCCTGGGCGTGGAGCACGGCGAGGAGTTGCTCGTCGGGGCCCGGGACGCTGCAGACGAGATGGTGTTCCCCCGGCCCGGCCACTTCGAGGAGGCGCATCAGGATGCCCGACGCCCGGTCGAAGGCGGACCTGCCGATGTCCTGGCCGCAGTCGGCGCACATGCCGAGGTCGGCGAGGAGCAGGGTGGCGTACTCCCAGGTGGCCTGGCGGACGGTCCTGTTGATCAGTTGGGGCAGCAGGTTCCCCAGCGACTGGCCGGTGTAGGGGACGTTCGCGCCGCGGCGTGCGAGCTCCGCGGTGAATCGGCTGCGGCCGGCGGGGGCGTCGGCGTCGATGCCGGCCTCCGCGCAGTACTCGGCGAACTCGTCGGGGTCGAAGAGGGCGACGGACGTGTGCAGTTGCTGGGCGGACAGCGTTTTCAGCAGGTGCTCGGCCTGCCTGAGGTAGGCCGGGTAGTCGTCGAAGGTGAAGGTGCGGTAGCGACGCATCCGTGCGAAGTCCTGTTCGTCGGCGAGGATGCCGACCGTACTCGGGACTTCCCGGCGCAGTGCGCGCCGAAGTGCTGCGTTCGTGCCGGTCCGCTTGGACTGCTTGGTGTGCGCCATGCCGATTCCCCCAGTGCGCTGTCGATCAGCTGTCGATCACTCGTGACTCACGGTAGGGGGAGGCACTGACAATGGGCCGCGGCAGCGCTCCGGCCCCGGCCCGGACCCGTCGTGCGAGCGGGTCCGGGCCCGGGGTGCGGTCCGGGGTCACGTGCGGTTGCGAGCGATGTCCTCGTAGAAGCCGAGGAGCGCGAGGTTGTCGACGGAGCCCGGGTTGACCGCCTTGGCGAGCGGGGTGCCTTGGAGGAGCCGCTTGACCGGGACCTCGATGCGCTTGCCGGTGAGGGTGTGGGGAACGCCGGGAACCTCGATGATGTCGTCCGGTACGTGGCGTGGGGAGAGGTTCTCGCGGATGGACTGCTTGATCCGGGCGTGGAGGGCGTCGTCGAGGACGGCGCCTTCCGCGAGGTGGACGAAGAGCGGCATCCAGTAGCCGCCGTCCGGTTCCTCGAGGCCGATGACGAGGGACTCGCGGATCTCCGGAAGGCGTTCGACGACTTCGTAGATGTCGGCGGAACCCATGCGGACGCCCTGGCGGTTGAGTGTGGAGTCGGAGCGGCCGTGGATGATCACGGAGCCGCGGTCGGTGATGGTGATCCAGTCGCCGTGCCGCCAGACGCCCGGGTACATCTCGAAGTAGCTGTCGCGGTAGCGGCTGCCGTCGGGGTCGTTCCAGAAGCGGATGGGCATCGACGGCATCGGGTTGGTGACCACCAGTTCGCCGACCTCGTCGATGACCGGTTTGCCCTGCGGGTCCCAGGACTGGAGGTCGGTGCCGAGGCAGGCGGCCTGGAGTTCGCCGATCTCGACCGGGAGGGTGGGGACGGCGCCGGCGAAACAGCTGCACACGTCCGTTCCGCCGCTGACGGAGGCGATCCACAGGTCGTCCGCCACCTCGTCGTGGAGCCATCGGAAGCCGTCGGGCGGCAGTGGGGAGCCGGTGGTGGCGACGCACTTGACGCGGGAGAGGTCGAAGTCCCGGCCGGGGTGGACGTCGGCCTTGGCGCAGGCCATGACGTAGGCCGCGGAGGTCCCGAACAGGGTGGCGCCGGTGCGTTCGGCGACGCGCCACTGGGCGCCGGTGTCGGGGTAGCCGGGGCTGCCGTCGTACAGGACCACGGTGGTGCCGGTGAGCAGGCCGGAGACGAGGAAGTTCCACATCATCCAGCCGGTGGAGGTGTACCAGAAGAAGCGGTCGTCGGGACCGAGGTCGCAGTGCAGGCCGATCTGCTTGTAGTGCTCCAGCAGGATCCCGCCCTGCGACTGGACGATGGCCTTGGGGAGGCCGGTGGTGCCGGAGGAGTAGAGCACCCACAGGGGATGGTCGAAGGGAACCGGTTCGAAGACCGGTTCGGCATCCTGCGAGGTCACGGCGGACCAGTCGAGGGCGCCCTCGGGGGCGTCGGTGCCGAGCAGCGGGATGTGGACGACCGCGCGCAGTGTGGGCAGTTCGCGCCGGAGTTCGGCGACCGTCTGCGTGCGGTCGTGCTCCTTGCCGCCGTAGCGGTAGCCGTCGACGGTGAACAGGACGACGGGTTCGACCTGCTGGAAACGGTCGAGGACGCTGCGGGCCCCGAAGTCGGGGGCGCAGGACGTCCACACGGCACCGACGGCCGCGGTGGCGAGGAAGGCGGTGACTGCCTGCGGGATGTTGGAGAGGTAGCCGCTGACGCGGTCGCCGGGGCGTACGCCGAGGGCGCGCAGTTCCGCGGCGAGCGCTCCGACCTGGCGGCGGAGCTCCGACCAGCTGATGGGCATCGGCTCATGTGTCTCGTCCACATGGAGCAGAGCGGGGTCATGTGCGCGCGCCGGGTCCTCGGCCGTGCGCAGGGCGTGCTCCGCGTAATTGAGGGTGGCGCCGGAGAACCACTGGGCGCCGGGCATCGAGCGGTCGGCGAGCACGCGGGCGTACGGAGTGGAGAAGCGGATCTCGAACCACTCGGCGACCGCCTGCCAGAACGTCTCCAGCTCGTCGACGGACCAGCGGTGCAGCGCCTGGTAACCCCCTCGGCCGGAGCCCCGTGCCGCTCGGCCGCCCAGGCCTGGAAGCGGGTGATCCGGGCGGCGGCGATGCGGTCGGGATCGGGCTGCCAGAGAGGGGCGTGGTTCGATGCTGAGGTCATGGGGCGGCTCCCGGGCTGGCTCTACGCGGTGTATGCGTGCGCCGCGCACGGGCGGGGTGTGCGCGGACGCGGCTGACAGGACGATGCCATGTGATCGTCATTCGCACCAGGGCGGATCCCCCATGGTCGGCGTGGCGAATATGTGCTCCCACCATGGGTGAACGGCAGTTGAACAGCGCATCGCCGCCTCCTCCCCGGTGGCAGGGTGAAGGGCATGGACGGTCGTGATCTGGTGCGCGCGGTGACAACTCTCGGTACGGCACAGGGGCTGCGGGCGATGCGCTCGGCGTGGCGCCGGCACCGGGCCGATTCCGTGGGGCTGCCGCCCCGCGGCGCCGAGCGGGCAAGAGTGCCGGGGCCGACGGAGGGGGCGGAGCCGCTGCCGGGCGGCGGGACCGTTCGGTTCGCCCGTTCCGAGCTGCACATCGTGGTGACGGTGGGCGGGGCGGTGTTCCGGGGCTGGGACGGTGCGCGGCCGGAGCCGTCGTACGCGCTGGCCGGTGCTCCCCCGGAGCCGGACCCGCGGGCCGGGCTGGAGCCGGACAAGGACGGCGGGTGGCAGGTGGTGTCCGAGCGTCTGACGGTCGCCGTCTCACGGCACGGCGTGGTGGAGATCCGTACGCCCGGCGGTGTGGTGCTGCGCCGGGACCTGCCACCGCGCTGGTGGGAGCCGGTGGAAGGGGGCCCTGCCCGCTGGGTGCAGCGCAGCGAGATCTCGGCCGACGCCCGGCTGTTCGGCCTCGGCGGCCGGACGTCGGGGCCCCGGCTGCGTGACGGGTCGTACCGGCTGTGGAACAGGGCGGCGCGGGCGGGGTTCGGGCCCGGCGACGATCCGCTGCACATCACGATGCCGGTGCAGACCGTGGTGGCCGACGCCGGCTGCCATCTGGCGTTCCACGACAACACGTGGGACGGCCGCGTCGTCGTGCGCGAGGGTCAGGAGGGCGCCGGTTCCGGGCACGACAGGCCCGGCACGGTCGAGGTGCGGATGGACGGCGGGCCGCTGCGCAGCTGGGTGCTGGTGGGCACACCGGCACGCGTCCTCGGCGGCTGGGCGCAGTTGACCGGCGCGCCGGCGCTGCCTCCGTCGTGGGCGCTGGGCCCGCAGCATGTCCGGCCGGCCGGGGGCGAGGAGGACGTGCGCCGTACGGTCGACGCTCATCGGGAACGCGGGCTGCCGCTGTCCGCGGTCCATGTCGGCGGCCCCCGCGGTGCGCGGTCCGGGCCCTCTGCGGACCTCGACGGATTTCCGCGGCTGTCCGTCCTGGCGAAGGATCTCCGTGAGGACGGGGTGCGGTTGGTACGTGCGGTGGGTCCGGCGGTGAGCGCCGGGCCCGAGGACGTGCTGTACGGGCAGGGTTCCGCGGCGGGACTGTTCGTCCGGGACGCGGGCGGTGCCGAGGTGCGGGGAACGGCCGGCCCGGGCGACTGCGTGTTCCCGGACTTCACGGATCCGCGGGTGCGCGAGTGGTGGGGGAGCTGTCCGGGCAGGTGTCCGCGGTGGGTTTCGCCGGTATGTGGCTGGACGGGAACGAGCCGGTGTCCTGTACGGCGTTCGCCGGTGCGACCCTCCCCCGTTCGTCACGGCACGTGCTGGAGGGCCGCGGCGGCGACCACCGTGAGGCCCACAACGTCTACGGGCTGGCCATGGCGCGGGCTGCGTACGAGGGGATGCGCGGGACGCTTCCCGAGGAGCGGCCGCTTCTTGTCTCCCGGTCCGGCTGGGCGGGCATGCAGAAGTACGGGGGTGCCTGGGCGGCGGACGTGACGACGGGCTGGCCGGGGCTGCGTGCCGCGCTGTCGCTGGTGATGGGCCTCGGGCTCTGCGGCGTCCCGTTCACGGGCACGGACGTGGAGGGCGGCGACGGGCTGTCCGCCGAGCTGTACCTGCGCCGGCTCCAGCTGTCGGCGTATCTGCCGCTGTTGCGGCTGCGGGACTCCGCGGCGCCCTGGGCGTACGGGCCGGAGGTGGCGGCGCAGGCGAGGGCCGTACTGGTGGAGCGGGAGCGGCTCGCGCCGTACTTCATGACCCTGGCGCACCTGGCGCGGCTGACGGGGGCGCCGTATGTGCGTCCCCTGTGGTGGCGTTCTGCCGGGGACCGGGCGCTGCGGGACTGCGAGGACGCCTTCCTGCTGGGCGACTCGCTGCTGGTGGCACCGGTCCTGGAGCCCGGGGCCGACCGGCGGGCCGTGCGGCTGCCGCGCGGACGGTGGTACGACACGGATTCGGGCCGGCCGTACGAGGGTCCCGGGCAGGTGCTGGTGGACGCGCCGCTGTCGCGGATCCCGGTACTCGCGCGGGCGGGGGCGGTGCTTCCCGTGCTCGACGACGGCGGCGCACAGGGCGCCGGCGCCCAGGACGGCGGTACGCGGGCGGACCGGGTCGGGCTGGAGGTGTGGGCCCCGGCCGCGGGACGCAGGGGCGGCGGGTTGGTGGTGCGGGACGCCGGGGAGGGGTGGGCGGAGCCGGAGATCGAGCGGTACACGTCACGGCTGGCGGACGGGCGTGTGGTGGTGGAACGGGCCACGGACGACGGTCAGTCGGCGGTGGAGGGGCCGGTGCGGGTACGGGGGCTCGAATGAGAGGTCGGTCTCAGCGGTCGTAGGCGCCGGCGAACCAGTTTCGTGCCGCGAGGGTGTGCAGCGGGAAGGCCAACGGCTCCGGGGCGTGCAGGAGCCGCCGCTCGCCGGTCTCGTCGGTGGGGACGAACGGCGGCAGGGCTGCCGCCGGGCGTGCCGGCAGCAGCCCGAACACGAGCATGTGGCCGCCCGGGGAGCTGAGGACGTCGGCGAGCCGCACCTCGTGCTCCGGGGCCTTGATGCCGGTCTCCTCCCACAGTTCGCGGACCACCGCGTGCCGCCAGTCCTCGCGGTGATCGACGAAACCGCCGGGCAGGGCGGTGCCGCCGCGCACGGGTTCGATGGTGCGCGTGATGACGACGAGGCCGGTGCCGTGGGCAGGATCGTGCACGGGCTGGAGGGCGACGGCGACCGGCAGCGGATTGCGGTAGGAAGTCGTACCGCAGGCCGGGCAGGTGCGCGGCCGGCCCGTGTCAGCGCCGTACGGCGCTCCGCAGTGGCCGCAGTAGGAGTCCTTGGACACGCGCGGACTGTACCCGATCACCCTTTCCGCGCGGAGCGGTTACTGGTAAACGGTGGGGCCATGACTCGACTTGGTTCAGCCGTCCGTGTTCTGACCGCCGCGGCAGCGGCTCTGCTCTGCGTCTCCTCGGTGGCGCCCGCCGCCCAGGCCGCTCCGGAGCCGAAGGCGCCGCGGGAGTTCGTGGCGCTGCGCACCGTGGCGCCGACCGTCATCCAGGAGATGCGCTACACGACGGAGCACAACTTCATGGGAGAGCCGGTGGACGGGTACCGGCAGCCGCTGTGCATCCTCACGCGCCCGGCGGCCGAGGCCCTGCGCAGGGCGCAGTCACAGCTGCTGCGGCAGGGCTATTCACTGAAGGTGTACGACTGCTACCGCCCGCAACGCGCCGTCGACCACTTCGTCCGGTGGGCCAAGGATCTCGAGGACGAGTCGATGAAGGAGGAGTTCTATCCGCATGTCGACAAGTCGCGTCTGTTCGCGGACGGTTACATCGCGGAGAAGTCCGGCCACAGCCGGGGCAGCACCGTGGACCTGACGCTCGTGAAGCTGCCGACGGCGCCCACCCGTCCGCACGTCCCCGGTGAGGCGCTCGTGCCGTGCTACGCGCCGAAGGACGACCGTTTCCCGGACAACTCCGTCGACATGGGGACCGGCTACGACTGCTTCGACACGCTGTCGCACACCGACGACCCGCGGGTCACGGGCGAGCAGCGCGCCAACCGCGATCTGCTGCGGGGCACGCTGGCGGCGGTCGGGTTCGTCAACCTGCCGGAGGAGTGGTGGCACTTCACGTACAAGCCGGAGCCGTTCCCCGGCACGTACTTCGACTTCCCCGTCGCCGTGCGTTCGGTGGCGGGGCACCGGGTGGGCTGACGCCGCGCGCCGTGGCGGCTACGGTGCGGGAATGGCGCAACAGCAGACGTTCGAGTCGTACGAGGAGTTCTGGCCCTACTACGTCGCGATGCACTCACGGGCGGCGACCCGCTGGGTGCATCTGACGGGCACGCTGACCGGGCTCGCGGTCAGCGTGTACGGGCTGGCGCGGGGGCGGAAGCGGTATCTGGCCGCCCTGCCGCTCATCGGGTACGGGACGGCGTGGCCGGCCCACTTCTTCATCGAGAAGAACAACCCGGCGACGTTCGGGCATCCCGCGTGGTCGCTCCGTGGCGACGTGCAGATGATCCGGATGATGCTGTCGGGCAGGGACGGGGAACTGGCCGAGATCGCGGCCAAGTGGCTGGCGGAGAACCGCTGAGGGCCCGTTCCACCGCGGCAGACCCCCCTGACGCGCTGGGACGCTCGCCGCGCCGTGAACCGACCCGGCGGGTGCGTCGCACGGCCGGCCACCGGTAGTCCCCGCGCGTACCGGGAACACCGCGAACCGGGGCGCTTCCGCCTTGGTTCGCGGTCGGGGGCGTCCCTGGAGGGTCCTGAGCCGCTTGACGTTCCTGGCGCCGGTGTCCAGCACCGCCCGTGAACTGCGCACGCTGTGCGCAGCCTTGACGGCCCATCACGGCAGGTGAAAACTGCCTGTTCGTCGGCAGCCCCGCCGGCCGCCGCACACGCTCACACGCTCGTCACGGACGCCGGGCGTGGCAGGGACCCGCCCTGCCCTCGGCTCCGCAGCCATGGGATCCATGGAACGCACATGGAGCGCGAACCCTGCACGGAGGGCCGGGGCCGGTGTCCCGGGTGAGGGCCAAGGAGCCGCCATGAGCAACTCGGACATATTTCTCGGTGAGGTCATAGGAACCGCGATACTCATCCTCTTCGGGGCGGGCGTCTGCGCCGCCGTCACACTGCACCATTCGAAGGCCAGGGCGGCCGGCTGGGTCGTCATCGCCTTCGGCTGGGGCTTCGGCGTACTGGCCGGCGCGTACACCGCCGCACCGCTGTCGGGCGGGCACCTCAACCCGGCCGTGACTGTGGGACTCGCCGTCGACACCGGCGAATGGGCCAAGGTACCGCTCTACATCCTGGCGCAGATGGTGGGCGCGGTCCTCGGCGCCGTACTCGCCTACCTGGTCTACTTCGCACAGTTCCAGGCCAACGCGAACATCGCCGACGCCCAGCCGACGCTGGGGATCTTCGCGACCGGTCCGGAGATCCGCAAGCCGTGGGCGAACGTCCTCACCGAGGTCATCGCCACGATCGGACTCGTGCTCCCGCTCCTCGCGTTCGGGAGGAACGACGGCATCGGCATCGGGCAGATCCCCGGGGAGGACGCCGGGATCTACGGCTCGGGCATCTCCATCCTGCTGGTGTCGCTGCTGGTCGTCGGCATCGGACTCTCGCTCGGCGGCCCGACCGGCTACGCCATCAACCCGGCCCGCGACCTGGGCCCGCGCATCGTGCACGCCGTGCTGCCGATCCCCAACAAGGGGACCTCCGACTGGGGTTACGCCTGGGTGCCGGTGGCCGGACCGATCATCGGCGGGCTACTGGCCGGAGTCATCTTCAACGCAGCCTTCTAGGTCCGACAAGGGGACGCCATGACGGACAGGTTCGTCGCCGCCATCGATCAGGGCACCACGTCCAGTCGCTGCATCATCTTCAACCAGGACGGCGCCATCGTCGCCGTCGACCAGCGCGAACACCGCCAGATCTTCCCCAAGCCGGGGTGGGTGGAGCACGACGCCACCGAGATCTGGTCCAAGGTGCAGGCGGTCGTCGCCGGGGCGGTCGCCAAGGCCGGCCTGCGGGCCGACCAGCTCAGCGCCCTCGGCATCACCAACCAGCGTGAGACGACCCTCATGTGGGAGCGGGCCACCGGAAGGCCCGTGCACAACGCCATCGTCTGGCAGGACACCCGTACCGCCGCCCTCTGTCACGAACTGGGCGGCGCCGACGGGCAGGACCGCTTCCGCGACACCACCGGCCTGCCGCTCGCCAGCTACTTCTCCGGCCCCAAGGCCGCCTGGTTGCTGGACAACGTTCCCGGGCTCCGCGCACGGGCCGAGCGGGGCGAGATCGCCTTCGGAACCATCGACTCCTGGCTGATCTGGAACCTCACCGGCGGCACGGACGGCGGAATGCACGTCACCGACGTCACCAACGCGTCCCGGACGATGCTGATGGACCTGCGGACTCTCCAGTGGGACGAGGAAATCCTCGCCGCCATGAACGTGCCCAGGGCGGTGCTGCCCGAGATCCGGTCCTCCTCCGAGGTGTACGGGACGGCCGTCGGGCAGCTCGCGGGCGTGCCGGTGGCCTCCGCGCTCGGCGACCAGCAGGCCGCGATCTTCGGCCAGGCCTGCTACGACACCGGAACGGCCAAGAACACCTACGGCACCGGCAGCTTCCTGCTCCTCAACACCGGCAACCGTCCCGTCCCCTCGAAGAGCGGGCTGATCACCACGCTCGGCTACAAGATCGGCGACGAGTCACCCGTCTACTGCCTGGAGGGCTCCATCGCCATCACCGGCGCCCTCGTGCAGTGGTTCCGCGACCAGCTCGGCATCATCCGCTCGGCGGGCGAGATCGAGACACTCGCCGCGAGTGTGGAGGACAACGGCGGCGCGTACATCGTGCCGGCCTTCTCCGGCCTCTACGCGCCCTACTGGCGTTCCGACGCACGCGGCGTCGTCACCGGCCTGACCAGGTACGTGACGAAGGCCCACCTGGCCCGGGCGGTCCTGGAGGCGACCAGCTGGCAGACGCGGGAGGTGGTCGACGCGATGTACCAGGACTCCGGCGTGCAGATCACCACGCTCAAGGTCGACGGGGGCATGACCGCCAACAATCTGCTGATGCAGCATCAGGCGGACGTGCTGGGGGTGCCGGTGATCCGGCCGAGGGTCTCTGAGACGACCTGCCTGGGCGCGGCCTACGCGGCCGGGCTCGCGACGGGTGTCTGGGCGGATCTGGACGAGCTGAAGACCCACTGGCAGCGCGATGTCGAGTGGTCACCGCGGATGGAGGCCGAGGTGCGCGAACGCGAGTACCACAACTGGCGCAAGGCGGTGGAGAAGAGCTTCGGCTGGGAGGAGGACGCCGGCGGGAACTAGGGTCTTTCGCCCCGCCGAGTCCTGACCGGTCCCTGCGATCTGGCGGCCGTCAGGAGACCCCGGCGGCGAGGAGCTCACGGCCCGTACCCCGGTCGGTGGGGGTACGGGCCGTGTCCGTCTCACGTGCCGGAGAAGTACGGCATGTCCCCAAGTGCCGGCGGGAGCACGGGCGGTGTCCGTACGAGGCGGCCGGCGAGCTACGGCCCCGGCCTCAGGCGCCGGCGGTCGTGGCGTGTTCGCGGACCTGGTCGGCGCGGGTCAGCGCGTGCTCGACGACGGCGACAAGGATGTCCTTGACCGATTCGCGGGAGCGCGCGTCGCCCATCAGCAGCGGCACCTCGGGGTCGAGGTCGAGGGCCGCCCGTACGGACTCCTCCGGGAAGCGGTTCGCCCCCTCGAAGCAGTTGACGGCGACCGCGAACGGGATGCCTCTGCGCTCGAAGTAGTCGACGCCGGCGAAGCAGTCCTCCAGCCGACGGGTGTCCGCGAGGACGACCGCCCCGAGCGCGCCCTGCGCCAACTCGTCCCACAGGAACCAGAACCGGTCCTGTCCGGGGGTGCCGAACAGATAGAGGACCAGGTCCTCGCGGAGCGTGATGCGCCCGAAGTCCATGGCGACCGTGGTGGTCGTCTTGCCCTCGACGCCGGCGATGTCGTCCACCGGCCGCCCGGCCTCGGTGAGCGTCTCCTCTGTGCGCAGCGGTTTGATCTCGCTGACCGCGCCCACCAGGGTGGTCTTGCCGACGCCGAAGCCGCCTGCCACCAAGATCTTCAGCGTCACCGGCTCGATCGGCGCCTTGCGGCGGCTAGAGCGCCCGAAGACCATTGATCACCTCGCGGAGAATGCTCACGTCCGGCAGTTCGGCCGGCGGAACGGGACGGGTTACGTGTACGAGTGCGTCGTCGACGAGGTCGCCGACGAGGACACGGACCACGCCGACGGGCAGGTCGAGACCGGCGGCCAGTTCGGCGATGGACTGGGGGGTGCTGCCACAGCGTTCGACGATCTCGACGTGTTCCGGCGAGAGCGTCTGGTCACGGCCCGGGTCGTCGGCCGCTGCCTCCGGCACGACCAGGGCGATCAGGTCGAGCCGGTGGCGGCCGGCATGGCTGGTGCGGCCGCGGGTCATCGCGTACGGGCGCACGACCGGGCCGGCGTCGGCGTCGATCCAGTGGTGCGACCTGCGGCCGTGCCGCAGCGATTCACTCATGGCCTCACCCTCCGGCGGCCTGACCGGTCCGTGGCGCAGTGACGAGGTGCGCTCCGACGCGCTTGACCATCAGCGTCATCTCGTACGCCACCTGCCCCACGTCGGAGTCGGCGTCCGCGAGGACGGCCAGGCAACTGCCGTCCCCCGCCGCGGTGACGAAGAGGAACGCCTCGTCGAGCTCGACGACGGTCTGGCGGACCTGACCCGCGTCGAAGTGGCGGCCGACTCCCTTGGCGAGACTGTGGAAGCCGGACGCGACGGCGGCGAGATGCTCGCTGTCCTCACGGGTGAGTTCCCGGGAAGTACCGGTGGCAAGGCCGTCGCTGGAAAGCACCAGGGCCTTGCGGATACTGGCGACGCGGTCGACCAGCTCGTCGAGGAGCCAGTTGAGGCCACCCGGGCGCTGGGCCCCGAACCGGTCCCCTGTGGCGTCGGTTGCTGCGGCGTGCGGTGCGGTCATCGACCGTCCCCCTCCGATGTCGATCCTGGTGCGGTCCGGCCGTCGCCGACGGCCGGGTCGGTGCCTTGTTCTGCCGCGGCCTCCTCGGCGTTGCGGCGGCGGCCACGCTGCCAGCCGCGCTGCATGGAGGCCATGCGGCTGCGGACCTCGTCCGCGTCACGCTCCGGTTCGCCCGCCGCCGGGGAGGCGGCGCTCTGCTCCGCGGCAGCGGCGGCGGAGGCCCGGAGCTGGGGTGCGAGGCTGGCCTGCCGTACGCGGCGTGGCAGGCCGTCCAGCAGCCGAGCGGCGGCCGCGGGGCCTTCGTCGGGCTGCTGCGCCGGCCACGGTCGTGCCGCGTCGCCGGAGGGCGGCACGGGCGTCGGACCGGACACGGGCCCCGACCTGCCGCGGTCGCGGCGGTCGGACATGAGCGGTGCGGGAGCCGCCGAGAGCGGCGGCCTCGCGAACGGGGTGGGCTCCACGGCCCGCCGAGCCTCCGGGGCCGGATGGCCGCGACCGTCCGCGCCCCGCTCGTCGACCCTGCGGCCGTGATCTGCCACGAGCGTCGGGGGCCTGCGCCTCGGGAGGGGCACCGGGCCGGCACGGTGCTCCTCCGACCGCTCGGGAGCCTGCTGGTGCTGCTCGCCCGTCGCGTCGCCTCGGCGGCGCGGGCGGAAGATGCCGCCCCGCTCGCTCTCGCCGTCCTCGATGTCGGCGAGGCGGCCGGGGTCCGCCGGCATGGGACGGTCGTCGCCGAGGAGCGAGCGGTCCCGCTCCTCGAGGCCCAGCGCGCCGATCGGGGCCTCCAGTTCGACGGGGCCGTCCAGGACGGCGGCGGCCCCGAGGCCGCTGGGCAGCTTCGACAGGGCGGGCTGCCTGCCCTCGCCGCGCCGGCCGGCGGCGCTCTCACTCTTGCGGTCGAGCCGGAATCCGGTGCCCTGGGTCTCCGGCGCCTCTGTGAGCAGGGCCGCCGGTATGAAGACCACGGCGGTCGTGCCGCCGTACGGGGACTGCTGGAGCGAGACCCGGACGTTCTGGCGCTGGGCAAGGCGGCTGACGACGAACAGCCCGAGCCGGTCGGTGTCGGAGAGCTCGAACTCGGGTGTTTCCGCGAGCCGGAGGTTGGCCTCGAGGAGGGCGTCGGCCGCCATGCCGAGACCGCGGTCGTGGATCTCCAGGGTGAAGCCGTTGGCCACCCGCTCGCCGAGCACCTGGACGCCGGTGTGCGGCGGCGAGAACACCGTGGCGTTCTCGAGGAGTTCGGCTATGAGGTGGGTGAGGTCGGCGACGGCGGGGCCGCCGACGCCGATGCGCGGCAGCCTGCGCACCTCGATGCGCTCGTAGTCCTCGACCTCCGCGACCGCCGCACGCACCACGTCCATCAGCTGGATGGGCTTGCGCCACTGCCGTGAGGGCGCCGCACCCGAGAGGATCACCAGGCCTTCCGCGTGGCGCCGCATGCGGGTGGTGAGGTGGTCCAGACGGAAGAGGTCGGCCAGTTCCTCGGTGTCCTCCGTGCGTCGCTCCATGGTGTCGAGGAGCGACAGCTGACGGTGGAGCAGGACCTGGTTGCGGCGGGCGAGGTTGACGAACACCTCGGAGACGCCGCGCCGCATGTCCGCCTGGCGGACCGCGGCCTCGACGGCCGCCCGCTGGAGGGTGTTGAGGGCCTGCCCGGCCTGGCCGATCTCGTCCTTCTCGTACTCGAGCCGCGGTGCCTCCGTCTCGACGTCGACGTGCTCTCCGGCGGCGAGGCGGCGCATGACGCTGGGCAGCCGTACGCCGGACACCTCGTGGGCCTCCTTGCGCAGCCGGGACAGGTCGCGGACGAGATCGCGGCCGATGCGGACGGACACGATGACGGAGACGAGCAGGGCGAGGAAGCCGAGCACGCCCGCCACGCCCGCCTTGACGAGGACGCCGTACGCGGCGGGTTCGACCCGGTCCTGGTAGCGGTCGCGGGCGTCGGCGGCTTCGCGGTCGAGGTTGTCGAGGACCGGGGTGGCGGCCTGCTGCCAGCGCTCGGCCTCCGACGGCGGGAGCCCCTCGGCGGGTCCCGCGGCGATGAGGCGTTCCTCCGCGTCGCGCAGGGGCGCCGTCTCGGGACTGCGCCAGTACTGCTGGAACGTCCCCCGGTCGCGGGCGGGAAGCATCTCGAGGTTGGTCTCGTAGTAGACCTGCCGGTGCGCGGCGTGGTCGGTGAGTTCGCGGATCTCCCGGGCGGTCGTCTTCCGTGTCGTCAGCGCGGAGGCGATCAGGGCGTCTTCGCGGGAGAGCATCTCGCGGGCCCGTGAGAGGCCGACCAGCGCGCGGCCCTGACGTTCGAGTTCGACGTCGTCGAGGGCGTGAAGCGTCAGCAGGAACCCGTGGGAGGGGTCGATGAGGCCGTTGTAGAACTCCAGCGCCTGTGCGCGGGTCACGGTGTTCGTGTCCACGGACCGGCGCAGCGCGTCGAGCCCGTCGAACGCGTCGATCAGGGAGCTCAGCCGGCGCGACGAGTCGGAGGTCAAATCGTCGCGGACCGAGGACGACTCCGAGTTGCGGCGTACGGCGGCGACGGCGCTGTCGGTGGCCGACCGGCGGGTGTTCATGGTCTGCTGCGCGCCGGAGGCACGCCGGTCCGCGAGGTAGACGAGCGTCTGCCGGCGTTCCTTCTGGATGACGTCGATGGTGTCCTCGACGGGCTTGCCGACCTGCTCCGCGACGGAACTCGCCGCCAGCAGCTGGCTCGCCTCCCGACCGGTCAGTACGGTGGCGAAGCTCCACAGGGCCGTCAGCGACAGCAGCGGGACGAGCAGCAGCGCCACGATCTTCCGGCGGATGGACTTCCCGCGAAAGCGCATGGCCTCCCCCTGCTCGACCCGCACGGTGCGGGTGGTGTTCCGTCAGCAAACGGCGTGAGCCTACTACTGCCGCACAGGCATCTCGAAGACACGTCCGGACGGTTTTCGGCCTTCGTCACGCCGTCTGATCATGGGATGTCCTGGTATTCGTGGAGATGGCGTTACCGGGAGTACCGGGCGACGGCGTCGGCATGTCGTTTTCGGGACCCGGGCAGATGGCTGGATCTCTTCGCTCTGCGGGAATCATCGCGCCTGGTCGTACGTCATTCCCTGCGGGGGCACCGGGGGTTCGCAGTCGCCACGCACACGGATCCGGCCGTTGTCGGCGGGGGGAATCCGGTTCCGGAGCGCTTGAAGTGCACTTCGGGGCTCTTGAAGTGCACGGCGACGCGTCGCGGTTGGGCCGCGGTTGTGCGGGCAACCGGAGTAGGACGGCAGAATCCGGGCAGCCACCGTCATGTCGGACAGAGGTGGGGAGTGACACGATCCATGGACACGGACGAGCGTCGTGAGGCGACGCCGACGGCGGACGACCTGTATGTGCCGCGGCAGCTCTGGGTGGAGGAGCCGGCGACCAGAAGGCGTATGGCCGAGCCTGTCCGCAGAGCCGCGGTCCGCGCGGTGATCATCGTGTCACTGACGATGATTCAGGCGATGACGGCCTTGCTCTTCACGCTCTCCGGCGCGTGGCTGGCCTTCCCGCTGGTGCTGAGCACCGTGGCCGGCACGGTGGTCGCCACATGGGCGGTGCTCGACGTGTGGGTGACCCGCCAGGTGTGGAACCAGCGCAACGGCGTGGTGTCCGTGCCCAGCAGCACCGCGCGCCAGTTGCGCCGCGACCGCCGCCGGGCCCGCAGGGCCGCCCGCGCCGCCGCGCGAGGGGCGTCAGGCATACGGCAACGGGCCGGCGGACGGCTCTCCCAGGCGTAGCGCCGGTGCGCCGTGCGGAACACAAGGCGTTCCCGGTGCGCCGTGCGGAACACAAGGCGTTCCCGGTATGCCGTGCGGGGCCGGGCGTAGCCCTGTACCGCCGCACGGTGCTGCGGCCGTCGCCCGGCGGCAAGGGGACGAGGGCCGCACCGGCGTAGCGGGCGGCGCTATGCCTGGCCGTGTGCGGCCGTGTCCGGGGAGCGGGTCGCCGGCTGCTCCCCCGTCGCCTGCTCGGGCAGCGGCGCGCGCTTGAACATACGGGTCGCGGTGATCTCCCCGTGCACCGTCGCGCCGGCCGGGTCCACCTGCGGCAGACCGGGGCGCAGGTGCTCCTCGACGCTGATGTACTTCAGACCCGCCCTCAGGTCCGCGTCGTTGCGCAGCCGGATCACCAGCGGGAACTCTGCCAGCGCCGTCGTGTCGAACAGCCCGGTGGTGTACAGGAGTTGCACACCCAGCGCATCGGAGACCGCGCGCTGGAGCTCCAGCAGATACGTCGCGTTCGCCCGGCCGATGGGATTGTCGAGGAAGAGCGTCCCGGCGTGCCGGTGCCTGTCCCTGCCCCGGTCGTTGCTGCGCAGCGCGGCCATCGTGCAGTACAGGGCGATGGCCGCGGTCAGCAGCTGGCCGCCGGAGAAGACGTCGCCCATCTGCCCGACCGGCACCCGCTCGGCGCGCAGCACCGCGTCCGGCTTGAGGATCTCCACGGCCACGCCCCGCGGTTCGAGGGCGGCCTGCACTCCGCGCAGCAGCAGCGACATCCCGTCCCTGCGCAGGTCCGAGTTCTTCTTGACCGCCGCGCGGGTCGCCTCGTCGATGACCTCGCCGAGCCGCTCCGCCAAGGTCGCCTGGTCAGGCTCCTCGAAGCGGATCCGCAGGAACTCCTGCCCCGACCACTCGCCGAGCCCTTCGGGCAGGCGGGAGAGCCGCTGGGCCGAGCGGAGCGTCGCGAGCGCGGACTCCACGAGGCCGCGCAGCCGGTCGACGATGGTGTCGCGGTTGCGCTCGAGCTGCTCCAGCTCGTCGGTGAGCACGCGCAGCCTGGGCGCGAACGCTTCGGCCCACTTGGCGGCGTGCTCGGGCAGCGCGGCGGCGGGCAGTTCGCGGATCTGCTGCCGGGCCGGGGTACGCACCTGCTCGTAACGGGTGGAGTTGGCGTGCCGTACGAGTACGTCGCTCGCCTCCCGTACCGCCGCCTCCGCGGTGGACAGGTCGGTGGCGCATCCGCGCAGCGAGCGGCGGGCCTCTGCGGCGGAGTGGCGGGCCTCTTCCAGGGTGCCGGGGTACGGCTCCGGGCTCTGCGCCGGCTCATCCTCCTGGTGGTGGTCGCGCAGCAGGTCCCGGAGCAGCGCGGCCGTCTCGTCGAAGCCGCCCGCCGCGTCCTCCGCCGCCCGGTGGGCGTGGAGAAGTCCGGCGTGGGCGGCGCGGGCCGTCTCCAGCGTGTCGTTGCAGGCGGCCAGCCCCGCGGTGGCCGTGCGCAGGAGGGTCTGCGCGTGTTCGGCGTCGGCGGGGACGAGGTCGCCGGGCAGCTCGGTGTGCGACTCGCCGTCGACGGGGGCGAGGCGCTCGGCCTCGCCGCGCAGCCGGCCCAGCTTCTCGCTGGCCTCCGAGGCACGGGCCTCCAGCATCTGCACCAGGGACTCCGCGCGGACGACGGCCGCCTGGCGTGAGGGGCCGTCGGCGCCGTCCGTGCCCTCGAGGAGCTGGGCCGCGCGGGTCCGGACCTTGTTGGTGAGGCGGTCGAGTTCGGCGACGGCAGCGCTCTCGTCGCTCTCGGCGCGGGCCTGTTCGGCGCGCAGGTCCGCTCCGACGCCGACCTTCTCGTAGAGCTGGGAGGCCGCGCGGTACGCCTCGCGCAGCGCGGGCAGCGAGGGGCGCGGGGTCCGGTCGTCCTGCTCCGGCAGGCTTTCGGGCGCTCCGGCGATCTCGGCACGCTCTGCCCGCAGCGCGCGGGCGGTGCGGCGTGCGTCGTCAGCAGCGCGCTGGGCGGCCCTGCGGTCCTCGTCGGCGGCCTTCGCCCGCTCCAGGCAGGTCGTGGCACGGGCCTCCGACTCGGCTGCCTCGTCGGCCAGTTCGCGGAGCTTCACCTGCCAGCCGGCCCGTTCGCGGAGCCGGAAGGCGAGGCCGGCGAGAGCGTCCGCGACGCGGCGGGCCCGCTGGGCCGCTTCCTGCCGCTCGTCGCGTACGCGGGCGGCGTCGGCCGCCGCCTCCTCCGCCTCGGCACGGGCGGTGCGGGCCTCTTCCAGTGTCTCCTGCGCTTCACGTACCGCCTCGCGGGCCGTACGGGCGCCTTCGGCGAGCTCGGCGAGCATGCCGGGCGGGCAGTCCGCCCGCCATGCGCCGATGCGGGCCGCGAGGGACCGGTCGGCGGCGAGGCGTGCGGCGAGGACGCGGATCTCCTCGTCCCGCGCGGCCGCCCTGGCGCGCAGCGCGTGACGCTCCTCGTCGGCGGCGTGCTCGTCGTGCATAGCCGGGTTCGGCGGCACGAGGAAGACGCCTTCGTCCCCGTCGGCGTTTCCCTGCGGTACGGGGGCGAGCAGCGCGGCGGCGGTCCCGACGGCCACGGCGGACCGGGGCAACAGGGCCGCTCCTGCGAGGACTTCGCGTGCGCGGGTGTGTGAGGCAGGGTCGGTGATCACGACACCGTCGACCAGTTCCGGTCGCGCCGCGAGCACGGCGGCGTGGTCGGCGGGGTCGACGGACTGGGCGAGATAGCGCCAGCCGGGCAGAGCGGGGATGCCGTGCTCGCCCAGGTATTCGACGGTGGCGAGGACGTCCGGGCCGGGCGGGAGCAGGCCGCCGTCGCCGAGGGCCCCGAGGATGCGGGCGTCGTCGGCGGCGGCGGTACGCAGGTCGAACAGCTGTCGTTCCGCGGAGGAGACGGACTGCTCGAGCAGTTCGCGCAGCTCGCCGGCGAACCCGTCGAACTCCTCGACGGTGAGGGGCCCTTCGCCGGTGCGGCGGGGGCCGCGGCGGCCGCCGGAGGCCTGGCCGGAAGGGCTGCCCGCGGGGGCGTCGGCGTCCCCGTCGGCCGCGGCGGCCGGGCGGAGGTCGTGACCGGTGTCCGGTGCGTCCGTCGCGGGGCTCTGCCCGTCGGCCGCCGGGGTGCGCGGAGAGGGGACCGGAACGGGCAGCGCGGGGGCGAGGCTCAGCAGGTCCGCGAGGCGCTCGTCCGCCGCGATGGACTCCGCGGCGCGGCGCTCCGCTTCGTAGGCGTGGTCGGCGGCGCGCTCGGCGTCCGCGGCGCGGGCCGCGGCCAGTTCCGCGCGGGACTCCGCGCCGGCTGCCTCCTTCGCCCGGTCCGCCGTCGAGCGGGCCGCCTCACGGGCCTCGTCCCATGCGGCGACGGCGGTCTTCTCCGCGTCGCTCGCCGCCAGCGCGGCACGGGCCGGATCGGCGTCGGGGGCGGTGTCGTCGAGCCATCCGGCCCGCACCGCCTCGGCGGTCTCCTGCTCGACCTCGCTCAGCCGCTGGCGAAGGTGGCCGATCTCGCTGCGGGCGCGCTGCGCCTCGGTCGCGGCGACGGTGGCGTCGCGGTGGGCGGCTTCGCCCGTCTCCTGGAGTGCGCGGGAACGCTCCTCCTCCTCGTTGGCGACGCGTTCGCCGTCCTCCGCGGCGGTGTGCAGGGCGCGCACCAGGTCGCCGGCGGCCTTGGCCCGGGCGGCGAGCGCGGGGGCGGCGTCGCGTTCGGCCTCGCGAATGGCCGCGGCCACGCGGGCGGACCGGTCGGCGGCCGCCCGATGGCGCAGCACCGCCTCCGCGGCGAGCCATGCGGAGTGCAGCGTGCGTGCGTCGATCAGCTCACGGCGCTGTGCCGCGGCTCCCTTCTCCGCGGCGGCGAGTGCCAGTGAGGCGTGCCGGTAGGCCAGTTCGGCGGCGACGAGGGAGCTGCGGTCGCGTTCCTTCTCGGCGCCGGTGACGGTGTGCGCGGCGGCGGTGACCTGCTGAGCGAGGTCCGCGGCGCGGGAGCGCTCGTCCGCGCCGCGGGCGGAGAGACGGCGTGCCAGGGTGCGGGTTCGGCGCTCCGCGCCGGTGTGGACGTCCCGGGCCCGGGCCCTGGCCTCCGCCGCGTCGACGATCCGGCCGAGGAGGTCGACGGAGCCTGCGGTGAAGTCCCGTTCCGCGGTGAGCTCCGCCCGGCGGCCCAGCTTGTTGCCGAACGAGCTGACGAGGTCGGCGAGGCCGTCCGTGTCGCGGGTGTCGGTGACGGCGCGCAGCAGCAGGTCGGTGAAGTCGGAGTCCTTCTTCACCGCGAACAGGCCGGCCGCCTCGCCCTCGTCGGCGTTCATCTCCCGCTGGTAGCGGAACAGTTCGGGGTCGAGGCCGAGGTCGCCCAGGTGCTCGTTCCAGCGGTCGTGGATCTCTTCCCAGTACACGTCGAGATGCGGATACGCCTTGCCCGCCTCGGTGATCGCGTCCCGGAAACCCTTCATGGTGCGGCGGCGGCCCTGGGCGCCGGAGACTCCCTCGACGGGGGGACGGACGGCGGTGGACTCGGCCACGGGGAGCGAGTCGAGACCGAGGCCGGGGCCCGGCCGGAACGAGTACCAGGCCTCGGCGAACTTGCGGGGGTCGTTGGACACCTGGCGACCGCGCCACTCGCTGACCTTGCCGACGACGACCAGTTCGCCGGTGAGCGTGTGCTGCCATTCGAGCGCGACGTGCCCGCAGTCGTCCGCGAGCAGGAACTTGCGCAGCACGCCCGAGCTGGCGCCGCCCAGGGTGTTGCGGTGGCCCGGCAGCATCACGGAGAAGATCAGCTTCAGCAGGACGGACTTGCCCCCGCCGTTCTCGAGGAAGAGCACACCCGCGGGCGCGGGCCGGCGCGGCGGGCCGACCGGCTCCTCCTCGAAGAACTCCGCCTGCGTGGGGGCGGGATCGGGCACGGGCTCGCCGACTCCGCGCAGATCGAGCACGGTGTCGGCGTAGCGCGCACCGGCGGGGCCGATGGAGTAAAGGCGGACCCGGGACAACTCGTACATGGCGGCGGACTCTCAGTCGTCTAACTGTGCGCGGGGGAAGTTACGCGTGGAAGGGCAGGCCGGCGTCGGCGGCCAGGTCGAGGTCGTCGCCGTCGGGCGGAGCCACGAGCGTGGCGGAGCCGTCACCGACCGGGACGACGCCCAGCTCCAGCAGCTCGGCCATCGCGGCGCTGCCCGCCATGTCGCGCACCTGCAACTGGTAGCGGGCGGTGGTGCGGTACGCACCGCCGGCGTCGTCGCCGGTCCGCTGGAGGAAGCCGGAGTCGGTGAGGAAGGCGACGGCCTTTCCGACGATGCCGGTGGTCGAGCCCGCGAGGCGGCGGGCGTCTTTCGTTGCGCCGGTGGCGCTGCGGCGCGCGTAGACCCGCCACGCCGCCTCCAGGCCGGGGGCGTCGCTCGCCGGGTCGGTGTTGTCGCCCTGCTCGTCGGCGCGCTCCTCGAGACGCCGGCAGGCCTGACGCACGAAGGCGTCGACGCCGTTGACGGTGATCCGGCCGATGTACCCGTCGTCGGCGAGGTCCTCGGGGCGCGGGAAGGCCATGGCGGCGACGGCGAGGTGGGCCAGGCCGTGCAGGAAGCGGTCGGCGGACTCGGCGGAGGCCCGGCGGGCGTAGTCGCCCATCCGTACGGCGAACACCGAGTCCTCGCCGGCGGTGACGGCCATGCCCGCCCGGGGCGACACCTCGAGCACGACCAGGCCGAGGCCGGTGGCGACCGCGTCGGCGAGGCGGGCGAAGGCGGGGTCCTCGCGGTAGCGCCGCAGCAGTTCGGCGTACTCGGCGTCGCGGGCCGGCAGCAGCTTGGGTTGGAGGCCGAAGGAGACGAGCCGCGCGGCATCTGCCGCGTCGGCGGGCGTGACGCCGCCGGCCCCGGGCGCGGTGGTGGACATCGGGCCGGAGGGGGGTCCCTGCGGGGTGGCCCGGTCGCTCCACGCGGCGGGGGGCTCGGCGTGGTGGTCGCTCACGGGGCTCCTCGATGGGGGGTGGTCGGGGCGGAGGTAGGGGCCGGGCACGGCGGTGCGGCGGCGGGCCGGGCGGTGCGGCCGGAGGTCATGTCGCCTCCGCGCGCGCCGCCGCCATGCCCACCGTGTCGAGCAGGGCGGTGCCGACGATGAGGTCGGCGCCGCCGAACTCCGCATCGTCGAGCTCGGTGCCGTCGTCGACGGCGAACAGCAGTCGCTGCTCGCCCTGGCGGTAGGCGGTGCCGACCGGTGGGCTCGCCGCGTGGACGGCCAGCAGCGCGACCAGGTACGGCAGGTCGGGGTCCCGGCGGCGGGCCTCCGCGAGCAGCCCGGAAAGGCGGCGCGGCGCGTCGTGCTCGAGGTCCAGCAGTTCCATGGCGCTCGCGAGCTGCTCCTCGCTGAAGCGGCTGTCGTCGGGGGTGGCGATCAGGTCCGGTTCCGGCATCTCCGCGCCGAGGTGTTCGCGCTCCGCCGGCGGGGTCAGCAGCAGGTCGACCAGATCGCCGACCCGTACGGAGGACGGCGTGCGCAGCCCGGTGCCGCTCGCGAAGAACGCGTCGGTGACGTGGATCGCCGACTCCACGGGCAGCGGCAGCAGCGGAGCCAGCAGCTGGCCGTACAGGTCGAGGCCGCTGCGGGCGGCGGGCCGGGCGAAAGCCTGCCGGTCCTGCTCGGCACGGAAAAGGGGTCCGGCCTCCAGCAGCCGGGACTGGAGCTGTGTGTGCCGCCGGATGCAGTCCTTGACTATGTCCACGAGCTCGGCGGCGCGCCGCTTGTGCTCGGCCGTCTTCGGATCGGCGCCGGTCTCGGCCTCGTCGCGGGCCTTGCGGATGTTGGTGAGGATCGCGTTCTCGTGGCGGTAGCGGTCGGCGACGTGGTCGAGCGCCTCGGCGATCATGTCGGGGACGGTCCGGAGCCAGTCGACGGCGCGGACGTTGCGGCGGGTGGCCTCCAGGGTGCGGCGCAGTGTCTCGCTGTACTGCACGGTCCGGTAGCGGGCCTGTTCGGCGGCGAGTTGCGCGTCGGCGAGGCGGCCGCGGTTGATGAGCACCTCGAGCTTCACCTCGGCGGCGATCTGCGCGCTGGTGACATCGGTGTCGAGTGCGCCGACCAGCACGTTGACCGCTTCGTCGGTGGTGCGCAGATAGACCGTGCCGTCACGGCCGGGGACTTCCTCGATGAGCTTGAAGTCGTAGTCACGGCGGGTGTAGACACCGTCCGGGCCGAAGGTGCCGTACACGGCGCGGAAGCCGCGGTCCACGCTGCCCACGTTGATCAGGTTCTCCAGCACCCAGCGGGCGACGCGCTCGTGCTCCGCGGCCGGCCGCCCCGGGGCCTGGGCGGCGACGCGCGGAAGGAGGCGGGCGACTATCTGGTCGTGGTCGGCGCCGGTGTCGAAGTCCATGTTGAGCGTGACGAGGTCGATGGCCGCGAGGGCGACCTCCGCCATGGCGTAGACCGAGTACTCGCCGGCGAGGTTCGCCTTGCGCACGTCCAGGTCGTGCAGGGGCGCGGTGCACGCGAGCGCGCGGAGCCGCCGCGCGAGCCCTTCGTCGGCGGCCGGGCCCTGCGCGGGGCGCGGCCCCGCACTGAGCTGGGGCGGAGCGAGGTCCGTCGAGGCAGGCGAAGTCACGGAGCACAGATTAGGTCCTCGCACCGACAACGGTCGAAACGACGCAGAGCGCCCTTCGGTACCCGCCGCCCGGGCCGGCCGTGCCGCAAAAGCCCGCCCCGTCTCGCCGGCGTCGGCGCTCCCTGCACGAAGGCGCCGCGGCGGACCTCGCGTGCTCGCTTCAACCTGCCTGTGCGGAGGGCGGGTTGTACTCCGGAAGCGAGGCAGTACGAGTCCACGCACGCCGCTGCGGGCACGGACCGCGGAGCGAGCGCAGGAACGCTCAACACACCTCTTGCCGTATCGTTCAACAATCCCCTACCTTGGCGTGACCGTACACCGCCAGATGCTCCCCTCCCGCTCTCCTCCCCCAGCGAGGTGCAGATGAGCACGCCACAGGTCCGGCAGAAGCACGCCCAACTCCCCGATGACGCCGGCGCGTTCGCCTGGCTGCGGGCCCTCGGTCCACGCGGCCGGCGCGCCTTCGGCGGCGCGTTCGGCGGTTACGCCCTCGACTCGTACGACTACTTCACCCTGCCGCTGAGCATGGTGGCGATCTCCGCGTACTTCAGCCTCGACAACGGCAGGACCGGGCTGCTCACCACCGTCACCCTGGTCGTCTCCGCCGTCGGCGGCGCCCTCGCCGGCATCCTCGCGGACCGCGTCGGCCGGGTGAAGGCACTGATGGCGACGGTGATCACGTACGCCGTGTTCACCGTGCTCTGCGGCTTCGCGCCCAACTACGAGACGCTGCTCGTCTTCCGTGCCCTTCAGGGCCTCGGCTTCGGCGGTGAGTGGGCGGTCGGCGCGATCCTCGTCGCCGAGTACGCCACGGCCAAGCACCGCGGCCGCACGCTCGGCGCGGTCCAGAGCGCCTGGGCGGCGGGCTGGGCGCTCGCCGTGATCGTCTACACACTCGTCTTCCGGTTCGTCGACGCCGACACCGCGTGGCGCGTGCTGTTCTGGACCGGCGCACTGCCCGCACTGCTGGTGATCTACGTGCGCCGCAATGTGAGCGACGCCCCGAAGGCGGCGGAACTGCGCCGTGCCGGCGCCGCGCGCGGATCGTTCACCACGATCTTCAAGAAGGACCTCCTGCGCACCACGCTGTTCGCCACAATGCTGTCCACGGGCGTCCAGGGCGGCTACTACACGCTCGCCACCTGGGTCCCCACCTATCTGAAGACCGAGCGTGGGCTGACGGTCGTCGGCACCGGCGGGTACCTGACGTTCCTCATCTCCGGCGCCTTCATCGGCTATCTGACCGGCGGCTACCTCACCGACCGGATCGGCCGGAAGAAGAACATCGCGCTGTTCGCCGTGCTGTCCTCGGTAGGGATCCTCGCCTACACCAACATTCCTCCGGGCTCCAACGGCCTGCTGCTCGTGCTCGGTTTCCCGCTCGGGTTCTGCATGTCGGCCATCTTCAGCGGCTTCGGTTCGTTCCTGAGCGAGCTGTACCCGACGGCGGTGCGCGGCACCGGGCAGGGCTTCACCTACAACAGCGGCCGCGCGGTGGGCGCGTTCCTGCCCACGCTCGTCGGTTTCCTGTCCGACAGCTGGGGCGTGGGCGGTGCCCTGGTCCTCGGCGCCGCCGGATACGGCCTCGCCGTGCTCGCCCTGACCGGCCTGCCGGAGACGCGCGACCGCGAACTCCTCTGACCCGCCGCGCGGCGGCTCGGCGGCTCGGCAGGTGCTCCGCCATCTGCCACGCGGCCCGTCAGTCTCCCGTTCCCGGCCCGAGGTGTGCGCCGAAGACGGCCGGTGACATCGCCGCGAGCGCCGCCGACAGGGCGATGTCCGCGCTGCGGTCGAGGCGGGCGCTCGTGCCACGGGCCCAGTGGTGCACCTCGTCGCCGGCGAGCCTCAGCAACTGTGGCAGCAGGTCGGTGCAGCGGCGGCCCACCAAGGCGGTGCCCGCCGTCGCCAGCCACAGCAACGCCGCCGCCGTCGTCGGATGCGGTCGGTCGGGCTCGGTGTCCGGTGGGCGGCCCTCGGCGAGACCGTGGGCGGCAAGCAGTGTGGGGAAGCGCCGGGCGAGCATCCGGTGGCCGCGCTCGCCCGGGTGCAGCCGGTCGGCACTCCACATGGCGCGGTCCGCCACCCACGCCGCGTCGGCCCCGTGCAGGTGGACGTTGGCGTAGCGGTCGGACAGCGCGTGCACCACGGCGTTGACCGCCGGCCGGCGTCTGGCCGCCGGGCGGGCGAGCGGGGACGGCAGGCCGAGCATGGCGCCGGGGTCGGGCAGGCACGCCGTCAGCCCGTGTGTGGAACGTCCCATGAACGTTTGTGTCCGGGCCGGGTGTCGACCGGGTCAGCTGCCGCGATCGCCGCCGATCGCCTTCCCCCGCAGACGTCGGCCGGGCCGGGGATGCCGCCGTTCCCGGACCCCGGAACGCCGGGGTCCGTCACGGGCCGTGTGTCACACCGTCGGCCGGTCCGGGCCGATCCGGCTCCGTACGGCGGTCTGCACCTCGGCCTCCTCCGCCGGGTCGGCGGCGAGCCGGCGCAGCCGGTCGGCGACGCGTACGTCACCTGTCTCCGCGTGGAGTGCGGCGACTTCTCTGGTGGTCTCCTCGCAGTCCCACAGGCATTCGACGGCAAAGCCGGTGGCGAAGGAGGGGTCGGTCGTGGCGAGGGCCCGGGCGGCGCGGCCCCGCAGATGGGAGGAGGCCGTTTCCCGGTACACATGGCGCAGGACGGGGGCGGCGCAGGCGATGCCGAGCCGTCCCGCCCCGTCGACCAGGGTCCACAGCCGGGGTGAGTCGGGTCCGTCGCCCCGCACCGTCTCGCGCAGGGCGCCGAGGACGAGCTGCGAGTCGGCGGGGACGCCCCGGCAGGCGAGCACGCCGGCCGCGGAGGCGCCCAGGGCGTCGGGGCGGTGCACCCAGGCCCGTGCGCGGTCGACGGCCTCCTCGCCGCACATCCGCTCGAAGGCGGCGACGGCGGCTTCGGCGACGGTGCTCGAACCGGCGCCCACCGCGGTCTCGATCAGGTCGAGGACGACGGCGTCGCGTGACTCGGCGAGGTAGTGGAGGGCGGCGCAGCGCGCGCCGTCCGAGCCGCTGCGGGCGGCTTCGACGATGACGGGCCGGTCCTCCGGCCCCGCGACGGCGGTCAGGCACCGGGCTGCCGGGACGTGCAAGGAGCTGCCCCGCTC
Organism: Streptomyces sp. Tu 2975; assembly: GCF_009832925.1. Taxonomy (GTDB): domain Bacteria; phylum Actinomycetota; class Actinomycetes; order Streptomycetales; family Streptomycetaceae; genus Streptomyces. Next base: position 6,635,651 of record NZ_CP047140.1, on the reverse strand, counting down.
CAGGCCCTCGTCCGCCCAGTCCAGGACCGCCTGGACGCTCCAGCCGGGCCGGGGCCCGGAGGGGCGCATCTGGCGTTGCCAGCGGTCGAAGGAGCCCGCTTCCTGCGCGGTCCTGATCCTGGCGCCCACGGCTTCCCGCGGGTCCTCCGCCCACAGCCGCCAGGGCCGCGGTTCGAAGGAGTCCCGCACCGCGGCGGCCAGCTCGGCGTCGCCTTCGGGGGTCGCGGGGAACCGGGACAGGACGGGGAGTGCCAGCGCCCGCAGCCCCGCGTCGTCGTCGCGGAGGGCGAGCTCGTCGAGCGCCCAGGCCCAGTTGGCGCCGTTCCTCGCGTACTGCCGCAGCAGGGCGAGTGCGTCGCCCCTGCCGTAGGAGGCGAGATGCCCGAGCACCGCCAGGGCCAGACCGGTCCGGCACTCCTCGGTGTCGAGGTGGTCGTCGGCGTCGCACAGGTGCCGTTCGATCTCCTCCAGACTGCCGTGGAGATCGAGGTAGAGGCGTGCGTAGTAGAGGGAGCGGTTCTCGACCTGCCAGTCGTGGCGGGGGTCGTTGAGCACGCAGTGGTTGAGGGCGGCGAGGGCTTCGGCCCGCGGGGCTGCGAGCGCGTGCAGCGTGCCGTCGCCACGGCCCCTCTGCAGCAGGCCGAGCAAGGTGCCGCTCGGCGCTATGACTGGATCGAACATGGAAAATGCCTCACATCAAGCTGTCGACGCAACCGGGGACTGGTGTGCCTGGGCCACGCAGCAGCATGCAGGGCCGCCCGTCGTCGTACGCGTCTTCCGCTCGGTGTAGACCATCTTCCTCTGCCTCTCTTCGGTGGCCCCAGGGGAAACTCCCGGTTGATGTCGTCCGGGATGGGGCTGACGTCATGATGACCCACCCATTTCGCCACCGCGACCACATTTACGGCGCCCCCCGCGGTGGCCCTCGCACAGCTGCCCACGAGCCGCTCAGCGGCCTTGGAACAGCTCCAGAAGATCCGTCTTCCCGAACATCCGGGCCGTATCCGCCGCGGACGGGGTGCCTGCCTCGGGGTCGGCGCCTCCGGCGAGCAGGGCGCGGATGACCGCGCCCTCACCCTTGAAGACTGCGCCGGCGAGTGGGGTCTGCCCGCGGTCGTTGGCCCGGTTCGGTTCCGCGCCGCGGGCGAGGAGCGCCTCCACCGCGGCCGCGTGGCCGTGGTAGGCGGCGAGCATGACGAGCGTGTCGCCCTTGTCGTTGGTGAGGTCGGCCGGGACGCCGGCGTCCACGTACGCGGCAAGCGCCTCGGTCTCCCCCTGACGCGCCAGGTCGAAGACCTTGGTCGCGAGTTCGATCACCTCGGGGTCCGGGACCTCACTCATCGGACGTACCGCCTTTCACCGTTTGACCTGGCCCGCACGGCAGAAGCAGCCGTACGAGTGAATCGACAGGGTACTGCCCGGCGGCCGACATGACGCGGCGCGGCGGTGGCAATGGATCCCGCCGGGGAGGCACTGTGCCGCGCGGTCCGGCCCTCTGCCCGCCGGGCAACGACCGGCTGTCCGCCAGTGAAGTGAAATGCTCAGAATTTCACTCTTTTGCACCTTTTGTCGCATAGATACTTTCGGTAAGCCTGGAAGAACTCATGGTGACTGTCCCCTCACCCAGGAGAACCTCATGATTCTGTCCATGTCAGGCGTCGTGCTGCTCGGCATCATCGTCTTCCTGTTCTTCAGGAAGGACGGTCTCAAGGCCTCGCACGCGCTCGTCTCCGCGCTGTTCGGCTTCTTCCTCGCCGGCACCGCGATCGCTCCCAGCATCCAGGCAGGCACGACGAGCCTGGCCGGTCTGCTGGGCGGGATCAAGTTCTGACCGCCTGTCCCTTCGGCACCTACAGGAGACGATGTGGCCCGGCGTCCACTCCCCCGCATTCTGAGCAGCGGCAGCGCCCAGATCACCCGCAGCCGAGAGATCGCGCGCACGGCCGCCGACAGCGCCACGGACGTCCTCCATCCGCTGATCACGGTCTCCCGCGGTCTGCGGAAGCTCGCCGCGAAGGGTCGGCAGAAGTGGGCCGGCACCCCCAAGGAGCGGCGTGGTCCGACCCTGTTCCTTGTCGCCGCCTGCATCCTGGTGGTCGCGCTCATCCCGTACGGGCCACTGGTCGCCCTGATCACGGTGATGGGCGCGGCCGCCTGGGAGGGCCGCGTCAGAACCCCGGTCAGGACCGGACCCGACGAGGCGGAGACCGCCCGGTTGCGGGCGCTGTACGAGGCACTCGTCCCGCACTTCTCCGTCCCCGAGGACCCGGCTCCGCTGTTCGCCCACGGCGGGGAGTGGGGCAAGGCCTTCAGTGAGTACGAGTTCGACGGCAACGGCCGCCTCACCCGGTTGCGCGTCACCTACCCCGCCTACTTCACCGACGGCGAGGCCGCTGCCCGGGCCCGGATCGAGCAGCTGCTGCACGCGAAGTCCGGGCGCGGGCGCGAATACCTCTTCACCTGGGACGAGGAGGGCAACGAGCTCGTGATGAGCGTGCTGCCCGCCCTGTCCACGGGCATCGCCGCCCAGCGCTTCGTCACCGTCCCCGGCGAGACCGTCCTCGGCTTCACCGACGCCGACGCGGTCCAGCGCACGGTGCCGGTCGTGCTGGGCGACGAGACCGCCCAGGCACCTCCGGTCGTCTGGCGCACCGGCCCCCGCTCCACGGAGCCGCACCTGCTGGCCGTCGGCGAACCCGGCAGCGGCACCACGACCCTTCTCCGCTCCATCGCCCTGCAGGCGCTGCAGCACGGGGACGTCCTGATCGTGGAGGGCAGCGGCACCGGCGAATACGCCTGTCTCACCGGCCGCGCGGGGGTGCTGGCCGTCGAATGCGGTCTCTCCGGCGCGCTGTCGAGCCTGGAATGGGCCGCCCACGAGACGGAGCGGCGGCTCATCGCCGCCAACCGGGCCCGGCAGGCCGGGCAGCCGGCCCCCGAGGACACCAGGCGGCCGCTGTGGATCCTGGTGGACCGGCCCGGCGTCTTCGGGCACCTGGCCGCGGCCGACGGCCACATGGATCCCCAGGAGCTGCTCTCCGTACCGCTGCGGCACGGGCGGGCCGCGCAGGTGACGGTGGTCGTGGCCGAGCAGTTCGACAGCGTCGACGCGCTGACCGAGGCGGTACGCACCCACACCCGTGCCCGGGTGGTGCTCGGCGGGGTCGGCGTCGACGACATCCGGTCCGTGCTCGGGGAGACCCCGCGCACCACGCCCGTCTCCGACGTCCCGGCCGGCCGGGGTTACGCACGGCTGGGCAACGGCCCGGTCCTGCGGCTCCAGGTCCCGGCGACGCCCGACCCGTACGACGACGCGACGACGGAGGCCCACCGGCAGGCGGTCCTGGCCCTCCTGCCCGCCGGGCCGGACACTCCGAAGGCTCCCCCGACGCCGGCGATCCCGGCGAAGCCGCTCTGCCCGCCCACGGTCCCCGCGGAGCCCTGAGGCGGTATGCACAACGCAGTCGGACCGGGCGATCGCCCGTCCGACTGCGTTGTGCATCGATCCGGGCCGCTACGCCACGAAGGTGCGCGGGGCCTCCGTACCCGTCGTCGCCCCCTTGGAGACCAGGCGCGCCGCCGCGGCGAGGCGGGCCGCCGCCTCCTCCGCCACCGGGCCGCCCACGGTGAACGGCAGACGCACGTAGCCCTCGAAAGCACCGTCGACCCCGAAGCGCGGCCCCGACGGCACCCGGACGCCGACGCGCTCGCCGACCTCGGCGAGGCGGGAGCCGGACAGGCCACCGGTGCGGACCCAGAGGGTGAGGCCGCCGCGCGGCACGTCGAACTCCCAGGCCGGCAGTTCCCTGCGCACCGCGGCGACGAGCGCGTCACGGTTGTCGCGGGCCTGCTCCCTGCGGATGGTGACGGCCTCGGCCCAGCCACCGGTGCGCATCAGCCAGTTGATGGCGAGCTGCTCCAGGACCGGCGTGCCGAGGTCGGCGTAGGCGCGGGCGGCGACGAGTGAGCGGATCACGTCGGGGGCGGCGCGGACCCAGCCGATCCGCATGCCGGCCCAGAAGGCCTTGCTGGCCGAGCCGACGGTGAGGACCGTGGAGCCCGCCGGGTCGAACGAGCAGACGGGCGGGGGCATCTCGATGTCGGGGTCGAGGTGCAGTTCCGACATGGTCTCGTCGACGACGAGCACCGTCCCTGCCGAACGGGCGGCCTCGACCAGGGCGCGGCGCTGGTGCTCGTCGGCGAGCGCGCCGGTGGGGTTGTGGAAGTCGGCGACCACGTACGCGAGCCGGGGCGCGGCGTCGCGCAGCACCTGGCGCCAGCGGTTCACATCCCAGCCGGTGAGGCCTTCGGCCATGGCGACGGGCACGAGCCGCGCGCCGGCCTCGCGCATCAGTTGGAGGATGTTGGCGTAGGAGGGCGATTCGACGGCGATGCGTTCGCCGCGGCCGGCGAACAGGTGGCAGATCGCGTCGATTGCGCCCATCGCGCCGGTGGTGACCATGATCTGTTCCGGCATGGTCGGGATGCCGCGTTCCGTGTAGCGGTCGGCGAGCATCTGGCGCAGGGCGGGCAGACCGGCGGGGTAGTCGCCGTGGGTGTGGGCGTAGGGCGGCAGCTCCTCCAGGGCGCCCTGGACGGACCGGGTCAGCCACGGCTCCGGTGCCGGCAGGGCGGCACAGCCCAGGTCGATCATGGAGCCGAGCGACTCCGGCGGCAGGGGCTCGAGACCGCGGGCGGGCAGCGGGTTCCCGGCGGGCACGGCGGTCCAGCTGCCGGCGCCCCTGCGGGACTCGAGGAAGCCCTCGGCGCGCAGCGCCTCGTACGCGGCGGCGACGGTGGTGCGGCTGACCGAGAGGGACAGCGCCAGTTCACGTTCCGCGGGCAGCCGTGCCGCGACCGGGACGCGGCCCTCGAGGACGAGCAGGCGGATGCCGTCGGCGAGCGCGCGGTAGGCGGGCGGCTTGCGGGTGCCGGGGCCTGCGGGGCGTGCCTGCTGGGAGGTGAGCTGTCGGGCGAGCTGGGCCGCACCCACGGCTGAGGTCCACTGCGTCATGGAAGTCGGTCCACCTTCCTCGAATTGGCCATGGTTGCCGGTCGTTCCATAGCCACAGAGTGTCATGCATCAGTCCACGAACACCAGACAGGGGGCGCCATCGTGTCCGCGCATCTCACCCGCCGACTGCTTCAGCTGTACGTCGGCCTCGCGCTGTACGGAGCGAGCTCCGCCTTGCTGGTGCGCGCCGGGCTCGGCCTCGAGCCGTGGGGGGTGCTGCATCAGGGGCTGGCCGAGCTGACCGGGCTGACGATCGGCGTGGTGTCGATCATCGTGGGCGCCGTGGTGCTGCTGCTGTGGATACCGATCCGGCAGCGGCCCGGCCTCGGGACCGTGTCCAACGTGTTCGTCATCGGCATCGCCATGGACGCCACCCTGTCCCTCGTACCGCAGGTGACGACGCTCGTCGGGCAGATCCCGCTGATGGCCGCGGGCATCCTGCTCAACGGTGCCGCGACGGGCCTCTACATCGCGGCCCGTTTCGGGCCGGGCCCGCGGGACGGCCTGATGACCGGCCTGCACCGGCTGACCGGCCGCTCGATCCGGCTGGTGCGCACCGCGATCGAGGTCGCCGTCGTCGCGACCGGGTTCGCACTCGGCGGTTCCGTCGGCATCGGGACGGTGGCGTACGCGCTGGCGATCGGGCCGCTGGCGCAGCTGTTCCTGCGGCTGTTCGCCGTCTCCGAGGGGGGCGGACGCAGCACCGTGGTCGCCGCCGGGTCACCCCCGCAGGCAATACTGCCGCGGTGACCCTCATACGCCACCCCTACCTGGACCACCCCGCGACGCTCGCCTTCGCCCACCGCGGCGGGGCGGCCGACGGCATCGAGAACACCGCCGAGGCCTTCCGGCGGGCGGCCGCGGCCGGATACCGCTACTTCGAGACCGATGTGCACACGACGGCGGACGGACAGCTCGTCGCCTTCCACGACACCACACTGGACCGGGTGACCGACGCCGGAGGGCGTATCGCCGCCCTGCCGTGGAGCGAGGTGCGCAGGGCGAAGGTGGCGGGCCGCGAGCCGCTGGCGCTGTTCGAGGAGCTGCTGGAGGAGTTCCCCGAGGCCCGGTGGAACGTGGACCTCAAGGCGGAGTCCGCGCTGGTGCCGCTGGTGGAGCTGATCCGCCGGACCGCGGCCTGGGACCGGGTGTGCGTCGGCTCGTTCTCCGAGGCCAGGGTGGCCCGGGCGACCCGTCTCGCGGGTCCGCGTCTGGCGACCTCGTACGGGGTGCGGGGCGTGCTCGGCCTGCGGCTCGGCTCGTACGGGATACCGGCGGCGGTGCGCAGCGGGGCGGTGTGTGCGCAGGTGCCGGAGACGCAGGGCGGGATCCGCGTGGTGGACCGGCGTTTCGTGCGCGCGGCCCACGCCCGGGGTCTGCAGGTCCATGTGTGGACGGTGAACGACGCCGACCGGATGGCCCGGCTCCTGGACCTTGGCGTGGATGGCATCATGACCGATCATCTTGAGACGTTGCGCACGGTGCTGACCGACCGGGGAGTGTGGGTCTGATCGCGCCCGCGCGGCCGCGGGGGCACCGGCGTCTGCGACGGCATGAGCGAGGGGGCGCCGCGTGAGTGCGGAGACGGCGGACAGCACCGAGGGCACCGGCGAGGACGACGGCGCTCGCAGACGTGAGCAACGGGGCTGGTACTTCTACGACTTCGCGTGCTCCGTCTACTCGACGAGCGTGCTCACCGTCTTCCTCGGGCCCTATCTGACGTCGGTGGCGAAGGCCGCGGCGGACGCCGAAGGTTTCGTGCATCCCCTGGGCATCCCGGTGCGCGCTGGTTCCGTCTTCCCGTACGCGGTGTCGGTCTCGATGCTTCTCGCGGTGCTGATCATGCCGTTGGCCGGAGCGGCCGCGGACCGTACGGGCCGCAAGAAGCCGATGCTCGCCGTCGCCGCGTACGTGGGAGCGGCGGCGACGACCGGGATGTTCTTCCTGGACGGCGACCGCTACCTGCTGGGCGCGCTCCTGCTGATCGTGGCGAACGCCGCGCTGGCCGTGTCGATGGTCCTCTACAACGCGTATCTACCGCAGATCTCCGGCCCCGAGGAGCGTGACGCGGTGTCGTCGCGCGGCTGGGCCTTCGGCTACACGTCCGGCGCCCTCGTGCTGGTGCTGAACCTGATCGTCTACTCGGGCCACGAGTCGTTCGGCCTCTCCGAGGGCGACGCGGTCCGCATCTGCCTGGCCTCGGCCGGTGTGTGGTGGGGCGCCTTCACGCTGATCCCGCTGCGCCGGCTCCGCGACCGCAGGATCACGCCGTCCGGCGAGGGCGCGGTCGACTCGGGATGGCGTCAGCTCGTCGCGACGCTTCGGGACATGCGCCGGCACCCCCTCACCCTCTCGTTCCTGCTCGCCTACCTCGTCTACAACGACGGCGTGCAGACGGTCATCTCGCAGGCCTCCGTCTACGGCTCGGAGGAGCTGGGCCTGGACCAGACCACCCTGATCACAGCGGTGCTGCTGGTACAGGTGCTGGCGGTCGCGGGGGCGCTGAGCATGGGCCGGCTGGCCCGTACGTACGGGGCGAAGCGCACGATCCTCGCCTCGCTCGCGGTGTGGACGCTGATCCTGGCGGCCGGATACTTCCTGCCCGCCGGGGAGCCGGTGTGGTTCTACTGCCTCGCGGCCGGCATCGGACTGGTCCTGGGCGGCAGCCAGGCGCTGTCGCGGTCGCTGTTCTCGCATCTCGTGCCGCGGGGCAAGGAGGCGGAGTACTTTTCGGCCTACGAGATGAGCGATCGGGGACTGAGCTGGCTCGGACCGCTAGTCTTCGGCCTGGCGTATCAGATGTCGGGCAGCTACCGTGACGCGATCATCTCTTTGGTGATCTTCTTCGGAGCGGGATTCGTACTGCTCGCGAGGGTTCCCGTGAGGCGTGCGGTGGCCGCCGCGGGGAACCCCGTACCGGAGCGGATTTAGACGCCTGAGTGAAAGGCCGGTAGTGTACGCCTTTGGCTTGCCAGGCGGACCGTTACTGCGTGCCGGAACAGTGAAATCAGTGGGTGACACTTTCTGTCAGATGTGACAAACCGGGCACTGGTGGGTACCCCAACCAATGGCAAAGCAGCGGCACGACGGGCGACGCATGACCCGGAACGGGAATCTTTACCGCCGACCGGACGTTGACCGGATGACGACGACAGCGACACCTGTCCTGTGGGCGACAAGCCCGGGAGGCACGATTCATGAGTGAGCGAGCTCTCCGCGGCACGCGACTTGTGGTTACCAGCTACGAGACGGACCGCGGCATCGACCTGGCCCCGCGCCAGGCGGTGGAGTACGCATGCCAGAACGGACATCGTTTTGAGATGCCGTTCTCGGTCGAGGCGGAAATTCCGCCGGAGTGGGAGTGCAAGGCGTGTGGCGCCCAGGCACTCCTGGTCGACGGGGACGGCCCCGAAGAGAAGAAGGGCAAGCCGGCGCGCACGCACTGGGACATGCTGATGGAGCGGCGTACCCGCGAGGAGCTGGAAGAGGTGCTGGCCGAACGGCTGGCGGTCCTTCGTTCCGGCGCCATGAACATCGCGGTGCATCCGCGCGACAGCCGCAAGTCCGCGTAGCGCGTTCAGGCGCGCGAAGCGAGTAGCACGAGAGCCGCGGCCGGCCCACACACCGTGTGGGCCGGCCGCGGCTCTCGTCGTGTTCTCACCCCTGGCCCTGGGGCCTTCACGCGTCGTGTTCGCACCCTGGACCTACTGGTCTTCGCGCGGACCGGTGCGGCACCCAGCCGTACGGAAGGGGCCGCACCGGTGCGGCATGGATCAGGGGGTGAGCGGGGGCCGCCGGCCGGGTTCCTCGTCGTGGGGCCGCGTGACGTCCTCGCGGACGACCTCGCCCTGGACGACCTTGCCGTCCGGGCGGCGCATGCGGGCCTGCTGGAACGCGTCGCCGAGGCCTCCGGCCCCCGCGGCGTTCATCCGCCGCTCCAGCGAGCGTTCGGCGGCCCGGCCGAGCCGTGCCCGGACCGGCGGCACCAGGAGCAGCAGCCCGGCCACGTCCGAGACGAGGCCCGGCAGCATCAGCAGCAGACCGCCGAGCATCAGCAGGCCGTTGCCCTCGGCGCGCCCGGGCGGCACGGCCTCCTGGCTGCCCGTCTGCTGCTGAAGCGTCGCGGTGAGATTGGCGAAGGCCCGCCGCCCCGCCCTCTTGACCACCACGGCACCGAGCACCGCGGCGCCGACGAGCAGCCCGAGGACGGCGAAGCCACCCGCCGCGTCCGCCACGACAGTCAGCAGCCAGATCTCCAGGACCAGCCAGGCGGCGATCGCCAGGGGGACGAAAGTGCGGGCGCGAGAGCGCCTCGGGGCGGTCGGGGGCGGTGCGCCGGTCGTCATGCTCCCAGTGTGCCTGGGCGCCCGCCGGAGCGGCATAAGGGGGATGTCAGGAAGATCGAGGCGGCCGCGGCGGCGACGGCCTGCGGCCGAGGAGGCGGCCGGCCCGCTCCTCCACGCCCCACGCGGTGACGCGCCAGAGGGCCTCGACGACGATGTCCCTGTTCATCTTCGAGTCGCCCAGCTCCCGCTCGACGAAGGTGATCGGGACCTCGACGACATGGAATCCGGCGGCCACGGCCCGCCGGGCCAGGTCGACCTGGAAGCAGTAGCCCTGGGACGCGACGTCGCCGAGACCGAGGCCCTCCAGGGTCTCGGCGCGGAAGGCCCGGAAGCCGCCAGTGACGTCCCGCAGCGGCACACCGAGCAGCAGACGGGAGTAGGTACTGCCGCCGCGGGAGAGGATCTCGCGGTGCTTGGGCCAGTTGACGACACGCCCGCCGGGCACCCAGCGGGACCCGAGGACGAGATCGGCGCCCTTGAGGGCGGTCAGCAGCCTGGGCAGTTCCTCGGGCTGATGGGAGCCGTCGGCGTCCATCTCGACCAGGACGCCGTAGTCGTGCTCGATGCCCCAGCGGAAGCCGGCCAGGTAGGCCGCGCCGAGCCCTTCCTTGCCCTTGCGGTGCAGGACGTGCACCTGCTCGTCCTGCACCGCGAGCTCGTCGGCGAACTTGCCCGTGCCGTCGGGGCTGTTGTCGTCGGCGACGAGCACGTCCGCGTCGGGCACGGCGGCGCGCACCCGGGAGACGATCGACCGGATGTTCTCGGCTTCGTTGTAGGTGGGGATGATCACCAACGCTCGGCCGAGCGGGCCGTACCGCCTCCCCTGGGGTCCACCATGGGGAACCGCACCACCGTCGTTCACTGCTGCCCCTTAAAGTCCGTCGCAGAGCCCAACCATAGCGAGCCCCTGTGGGGCGCTCCCGGTGGCACGGATCTTCGGAGCGACGGCGGAACGACGAGGACGCCGCTGTCGGGACGGAACGGCGCGGGCCCGGCCGGACGCAGCGGATCGGGCCCGGCGTCCTTCGGGCCGACCTGGGGCCCGCTGGCTGCGGGTCGACCGAGAGCCGTTGTCTACTGAACGCCGGGCCCCACCCGGGTCTCACCTGCCGACCGGCGGAAACCTTCCCTCTGCCCCCGAGGCGCGGGCGCTGAACCTGGCTCCCAGTGGTGGTGCGCCGGTGCGGCACACCACCCCATGACCCAGCGGCGTTCGACGACTTGCGTGGAGGTTGCCGGTCGGAGTTCTTCGGTGGACTGTCCCGAACCTACCGGCCGGTGGGCGCTCGCTGTCAACAGTCACCTGATCAGCGAGAATTACCGGAACCGCCAGGTCAGAGGCGAAGATCCGCAGGTCGAGGCGGAACGACGGGAATGCGGCCCGGCGGTGCGAAATGTCCTTACGTCACCCGTTCGGTCCCTCGAAGACGGTTTGTCCGCCAACCACTGTCCGCACGCAAACGGGCAGTTCGGCACCGGGTCCGAGGTCGGGCAGACCGGGCGTGCCGGAGCGCGGGTCGGTGGACCAGCGGGCGACCCGGTCGTCGGGCGCCTGGACGATCAGCGCCCCCGTGCGCCAGACCGCGTAGTCGGCCGGGGCGCCCGGGACGAGCACGCCGGCGTCGTCGTGGCCGACGGCACGCCAGCCCCCGCGCGTATGGGCGGTGAAGGCCGCCCGTACGGAGATGCGGTGCTCGGGCGTCCGGTGGAAGGCGGCGGCCCGTACCGTGCCCCACGGGTCGAGGGGGGTCACCGGGCTGTCGGAGCCGAAGGCGAGCGGCACCCCGGCGCGCAGCAGCGCCGCGTACGGGTTGAGGGTGCGGGCCCGCTCGACGCCCAGGCGCTGGGCGTACATGCCGTCCTCGCCGCCCCAGGCCTCGTCGAAGGCCGGCTGGACGGATGCGGTGAGGCCGAACTCGGCGAAGGCGGCGATGGTTTCCGGGGTGAGCATCTCGGCGTGTTCGATCCTGTGCCTCGCGGCACGGACCCGCTCGAGCCCGAGCCGGTCGGCCGCCTCACGGACCCCGTGGACGACCGTGCTCAGGGCGGCGTCGCCGATGGCGTGGAACCCGGCCTGCAGCCCCGCCCGGGTGCACGCGGTCACATGGGCGGCGACGGCCGCCGCATCGAGATGGGCGCTTCCGGTAGTGGTGGGAGCGTCGGCGTACGGGGCGTGCAGGCACGCGGTGTGCGAGCCGAGCGAGCCGTCGACGAACAGGTCCCCTGCCGCGCCGGAGGCGCCGAGTTCGCGGATGCGCCGGGCGTCCTTCTCGTCGGTGACCTGTTCGGCCCAGTAACCCACGACCCGGGGACCGGGCTCGGAACGGGAGAGCGCGAGCAGGGAGGTGAAGTCGGCCTCGTCGGAGATCTCGGGGCCCGCGCACTCGTGGATGCTGCCGATGCCGAGGGACGCGGCACGGGAGAGCGCTTCCCGCTGCGCCGCCCGCCGTTGGGCGGGAGTGACGGCCGCGTGGGCCGCGGCGCGCACGGCGTGGTGGGCCGCCGCGGTCAGCGGAGCGTCGGGGTGGAAGCCGGCCAGGCCGGTGACGCCGGGAACGAGGTCGAGCAGCGCGGTGGTGACGACCGCCGAGTGGACGTCGACCCGCGGCAGGTAGAGCGGCCGTCCGCCGGCCGCCTCGTCGAGTTCGGCGCGGCTCGGGGGCCGCTGCTCGGGCCAGCGCGTCGCGTCCCAGCCGTGCCCGAGGAGGACCTGTCCGGCAGCGGGGTGGGCGGCGCCGTACTCCCGGACGAGGCGGAGGGCCTCGGCGAGGGAGGTCGCACCCGACAGGTCGAGGCCGGTGAGCGCGAGGCCGGTCGAGGTGGTGTGCACATGGGCGTCGGTGAACGCGGGGGTGACCAGGGCCCCTTCGAGGTCGACCACTTCGTCGACCCCGGTGGCGAAGGCGTCGGCTGCGCCTTCCGAGCCCACCCAGGCGACGTGCCCCTTCTCGACGACCATCGCGGTGGCGAAGGGGTCGGCGGGGCTGTGGACTTCTCCACCGCGCAGCAGCACGGTGCGGTGTTCGCTCTGGGGGGCGGTGCTCTCGGTCATGGGGCAAGCCTAGAGAGCCGTGGACCACGCCCCGTACCGGGCCGGTGGTCTCCGCGGCCGCGGGCTTGGACCACCGGGTGTCAGATCCGCGGCGGACGGGCCTCGTACGGGGTGGAGAGGACGACCGTGGTACGGGTGGAGACGCCGGAGAGCGAGCGGATACGGGTGAGCAGGTGCTCCAGTTCGAGGGGCGTCGAGACGCGCACCTTTAGGATGTAGTTCTCGTCGCCGGCGACGCTGTGGCAGGCCTCGATCTCCGGCACCCCGGCGAGCCGGTCCGCGATGTCGTCGGGAGCGCTGGGGTCGAACGGCTTCACCGAGATGAACGCGGTGAGCGGCAGCCCGACCGCCTCCGGGTCGACGACCGCCGCGTAGCCGCGGATGACGCCCCGCTGCTCGAGGCGGCGGACGCGCTGGTGCACCGCCGATGTGGACAGGCCGGTGGCCTTGCCCAGGTCGGTGTAGCTCATCCGCCCGTCCTTGACGAGCAGGTCCACGATCTGACGATCCAGCTCCTCCATGCGGATCAACCTATGGCCCTGGATCCCTTCCGGCACAGTCCCGGAGCGTCCGGACGGGCACCAGAGGCCCTCATGTGACCAACGCCACAGGTTTGCCCGGCCGATGCGCCGTGACCCCACGGTTACCCGACCGGCACGGTGGGCATTGCTTGCTGTGGTCGAGGCCGCACATGCCTGGTCGGGCCCATCCAAGGGGGAGATTCTCCATGCAGAGTGTCAAGACTGTGTCATCCAAGACCGGACGTACCGAACCGGAGCCTGTTGATCAGGCCGAGCCTGCGGAGACGGACATCCTGGACGCGTACGACACCTTCGAGATGTACCGGGTGATCTGCCCGGACTGCGCTCAGCCGATCGCGCTTCTGGCGGACGAGGACGTACTGCCCGAGCACGCGCTGTGCCCCACCCCGTGGAACCCGTTCGGCCTGACGGTCTGCTCGGGGACCGGCCGGGACGCCTCCCTCGCCCGTCCCGCCGACGAGTCGCTGGAGGTCCAGGAGCAGGACACCGCGCTCCTGTTGACACTGCCGCAGGGCCTGGACTGGCGCACCCAGCCGTTCTCGCACGTCGGCGGCCCCGGCTCACGGCCGCTGAAGGTGCCGCCGATGCGGCGGGCCGCCTGAAGAACGTGCCCCGGGGAGCCCGACGCGCTCCCCGGACAGCGAGCGTGACCGCACACGTGCCCCGGGGGCCGCACGCGCTCCCGGCGCCGTAGGAGCGCGACCACGCAGTGTTCCGTGAGCGGACACACTCCCGCGCCGGACGAGCACGACCGCGCAGGTCCCCGCGCCCCAGTCGGCGAACCGTGTAGCCCCTGCACTGGCGCTCGAATAGTCCTGCCGGTAACCGCTTCCGCGCGTGGCGCGTTGGCGGGACATGAGCCTGCACCCCCCGACCACGCAAGGCCGTCGGCGCCTGGTCCTGCCCGTTCGTGAAGAATCGGTTCCGCACCCGGCCGATCCGCCCATCTACCGTGAGCTCCTCCAACTCTGGGCGAGCCGGGGCAGAACCCTGCCGGGGCGCCGCGACCCCGAATGGGTCAGACTCGCGGCGCCGCCTGCGCAAAGCGGGCGGGTCAGCGCGTCTCAGGGCCGGCCAGGTGGCGGGCGATGACCATCCGCTGGATCTGGTTCGTCCCTTCGACGATCTGCAGCACCTTGGCCTCGCGCATGAAGCGCTCCACCGGGAAGTCCTGCGTGTAGCCGTAGCCGCCGAGGACCTGGACGGCGTCGGTGGTGACGCTCATCGCCGCGTCCGTGCAGAACAGCTTCGCCATGGCGGCCTGCCGGGAGAACGGCTGTCCCGCGTCCCTCAGCCGGGCAGCGGCGAGGTAGAGCGCGCGCCCCGCCTCGATCCGGGTGGCCATGTCCGCGAGCATGAATCGCAGGCCCTGGAAGTCGGCGATGGGACGCCCGAACTGCTTGCGTCCGGTGGCGTAGTCGAGCGACTCGTCCAGCGCGGCCTGCGCGACACCGATGGCACAGGCGGCGATGCCGAGACGGCCCGAGTCGAGGGCGGACAGCGCGATGGCGAAGCCCTGGCCCTCCTCACCGATACGGCGCGAGTCGGGGATCCGGACCCCGTCGAAGTGGAGCTGGGCGGTGGGCGATCCCTTCATGCCCATCTTCTTCTCGGGTACCGCGGGATTCAGCCCCGGCGCGTCGCCCGGCACCAGGAACGCGGTGATGCCGCGCGGGCCTTCCACGCCGGTGCGGGCGAGGACCGTGTAGAAGTCGGCGACGCCGCCGTGGGTGATCCAGGCCTTCGTCCCGTCGATGACCCAGTCGTCGCCGTCGCGGACCGCCTTGGTGCGCAGCGACGCGGCGTCGGACCCGGAGGCGGGCTCGGAGAGGCAGTAGGCACCGAGCAGACCGCCGCCGAGCATCGCGGGCAGATGCTCGCCCTGCTGCTCCTTGGTGCCGTATCCGGCGAGCGCATGACAGGACAGGGAATGGACGCTCACGCCGAGACCGACGGTGAGGCGGGCCGCCGCGAGTTCCTCGAGGACCTGGAGATAGACCTCGTACGGCTGGTCCCCGCCGCCGAACTCGGAGTCGTAGGGAAGGCCGAGCAGTCCTGATTCGGACAGCAGCGAGAAGATCTCGCGCGGGAAGTGCCCGGCGTCCTCCTCCTCGGCCGCGCGCGGGGCGATCTCCCGCTGGACGATGTCGCGGACCAGGGTGATCAGGTCCCTGGCCTCTTCGGTGGGCAGCTGACGGTCCACCGGCTGCGGGGCGCGGTCGGGCATGGCGGCGCTCTCCTCCCTGTCGGGCGCTGCGGCGGTCACGCGCGAAGGGTGTGGGCGCGCCGCCGGTTGTTCTGCCAGGCCGATGGTGCCCTTCCGGGTCACGAAAGAGGCTGCACGGCGGCTTGTGGCGCGCATGAGTATGCCCGATCGGAACGCGGGCGTCACGGGTGTGCCGGAGGCGGAAGCCGCAGACCGCGGCGCACTTCCCGGGAGGTGGGGGCGTCGCGGGCGGGGAGACCCTAGAGCAGGCCGACCTGGGTGATGAGCATGGCCAGGACCACGACGAGCGTCCAGCCGAGGACGTGCTCGAGGAAATCGGGTCCGTCGTCCGGGCCGCCGGTGCGGGTCGTCGGCAGGGTGCGGTCGGCGGTTGCTGCGTTCGAGGTCATGGTGCGTCTCGTTCGGTCGTCCGGCAGGTGGCTCCCCCCGGGATCCTTCGTCCCGATCGGGCGGAAGGTCCTGGCCACACAACAGTGCCAGCGGCAGCGGCCCCGGGGTAGAGACGTTCGTCACTGCCGCGGGGGCCGGCGCGGTGCGTCAGTGGACGCCGACGGCCGCCAGAGCCGCACGCTGGGCGGCCGTCGGGTGCGCGGGCCAGTACAGATAGCAGACGCCTCCTGTGCCGGAGACCACTTTCCCGCTCGCGTTGTAGCGCTTGGTACGGAGCCAGATCTTCTCCCACTCGGCGCGGCGGTAGACGCGGCGCACCGCCTCGTTGCTCGCGGAAGCCGGGTCGTTGGCGATCACGTCACCGTCGGCGGTGAAGCCGATCACCGTCATGAGGTGGCCGGCGGTGCCGTAGCCGGCTCCCGTCAGCTCCTCCTTCAGGAACGACTGGGACGTTATGGCCGGGATACCGGCGGCGATCAGCGTCTCCAGATCGGTCAGCGAGGTCAGCCGGGTGACGACGGCGCTCATGTCGCGGTAGGTCGCGGCATAGGCGGCGTTGAAGGGCCAGTTGCCGCAGCCTTCGTACTGGTGGTCGAAGGTGGAACGGGCGGCGTGACAGACCTGCGGATCGGCGAACGCGGGGTCGACCCACGCCAGGTCGTCGGTGGTGGGCCTGCGGCCCCAGTACTCGATGATCATCTGCGACGACGTGGGGCTGCACCATGCCTCGCCGCCGTTGTCGTACTCCGGGTACTGGCCCACGTGCGTGTTCTGGGAGTACCGCGGCACGATCAGCTCACGGGCGAGGCCCGGCTCCGACGCCGGCACGCCGAAGCGGTCCGGGACGTCCGAGGTCATCGCGCCCAGCCGCCACACCGTGGGCGTGAGCGAGGTCCCCGGCCGGCGGTAGAGCGTGAGTCGCAGCCGGTACGAGTCGAGGCGCAGCCCGCTCGCGGCGTCGTCGACGGAGAAGGTGTCCGTCCAGATGCTCGCCCTGCCGTCGCCCTGGTCGTCCACCGAGGTCCGGCGGATGTCCCGGTCGCCCGCGGCCCAGCGGCCCATCACGAACCAGGGCGTCGCGGTGCCGTCCGAGTACCGGCCGCTCAGCTCCACCTGGAGCCACGTCCCGGCGGGGGTGTCCGCGTTCCACGAGGCGATGGCCTCGGTGGCGGGCACGCGTGAGCGGTGCATCGGCGAGGTCCAGGTCGCGTACTCCCAACTCGCGGTCGTGCCGGTGTGCGGGTCGGTGTAGTCGGTGGTGCCGACGGGCTGAGCGATCACCACTCCGGGGCGGCGGCCGGCGGCGGCCTTCGTGCCGGCGCGGTCGCCGCAGCGCCAGTCCGTGTAGGAGGACCAGAAGCGGTTGTCGACGAGCGGCTGCGGGCGCCTGGCGGGTGCCGCTGGAACGGCGGCCGTACCGCTCACGGCGGCCGCCCGGCCGGCGGCGAGGGACAGGGTTCCGGCGGTGGCGGCTACCGCGAGCGCGGCACCCAGAACGTCTCTGCGCGAAGTAGGTCTGGCCATGGGACCCCCAAGTCAGGAGCGCGACAGTGGGGCCACTATCGCGGTTCGCGGCTCGCTTCTGCCAGGGATCCGCCTCGCGTCGCGGAACCAATATTGGTCTGGTCCACCGGCGGTTCGGCCGTCGGGGCCAGGCAGGTGACCTGGGGCACCGCACCGGACCGGCCTCCCGCACCGGACGACCGCCTCTTAGGGTGGCCCCATGGACGACCTCGACCGCCGGGCCGCCGGACTGCGCGCGCTGCCGCCTTCCTGCGGCCCCGTACGCCTGGTCGCGGTCGACGGCCACGCGGGCTCGGGGAAGAGCACGTTCGCCGGCCGGCTGGCCGACGCGCTCGGCGCCGACGTGCCCGTTCTGCACCTCGACGATCTGGCCACCCACGAGGAGCTGTTCGACTGGACGGGGCGGATGCTGAGCCAGGTGGTCGAGCCCTTGGCGCACGGCCGGGACGCGGCCTATCACCCGTACGACTGGAACCTCCGGCGCTTCCTCGCGCCGCGCGTGCTGCCGGCCGCGCCCGTGGTTCTGGTGGAGGGCGTCGGGGCGGGGCGGCGGGCGCTGCGCCCGTATCTCGCGGCGCTGCTGTGGATGGCCCGGGGTGCCGAGGAGTCCTGGGCACGGGGCAGAGCGCGTGACGGTGCGGCGCTCTCCGGCTTCTGGGACGGGTGGACAACGGCGGAGATGCGCCATTTCTTGTCCGATCCTTCGGCACCGTTCGCCGATGCCCTGATACGCGAGTGCTCGAAGGGCTACGAGTGGCTACAGGTGCCCGCCGGGACTGCAGGTTCGCACCCAATCGATCACTCGTAGTAATGGCCTTCCCCCGGCCTTCCGGGGTGTCGCGATTACGTCTCAAAGGTGCCTCAACTCTGCTTGACCGACGGGGCGTACAGGTCTTACGTTCTCAATGTGCGGCTTTCCGAAGCCGTCGCAGACGCGAAGCCCCCGGTTGTTCCCCCGTGATCGGGGGCTTCGTTCTGCCCGTTTTCCTTCTTCTTCCACCCCCTGCGAGCCGCTTCCGCTCACCCAGGGTCACCATCTCCGCGCCGTCACCGGGTCGTTGTGGCGCTCTTAATCGCCGCCCCGTGCGCGGGTACGATGCACGACTGGAAGCCTCCGACGGCTGCCACGCCACAGCGGGCGCCCAACTCCCCCTCGTGGCACGGCTGTTCCGGCAGCGGTCGTGGGCCTCCGCCCGGCGCGACAACACTGGTGCACGGTTTGTAGGGGGGAGTGGGGGGACCCTATGGACATCGGCACGCAAGGGTCACGGTCGCCGGCGGACCTGGCCTGGGTGCGTGGCGTGGACGCCTGCACCATGGGCGCGTACCCGCAGGCCGAGGAGGAGTTCCGCACGGCCGTCCGGCTGGATCCCGGAATGGCCGACGCCTGGCTCGGGCTGCACGCGCTGCGGGTCGACACCTCGACGGCGCTGATCCACATGTACCGCGGCCGCGACCGCTTCGGCGAGCAGCGGGCACGTCACCGCCGTACCCTCAACTCCTGGTACTGGCTCGGCTGGTGGGTACAGCCGGTGCTGGAGAGCGGACGCGATCTGCTGCTCGCGCACGCCTCCCACTGGCTCGACGGCCGCCATGTGCCCGAGCTCGACCGGGCGCTCGCCGCGCTGCCACCGGTGGACACCGATCCGCAGGTGCGCTTCCTGCACGCGTGCCGGGCCTATCTCGTCAAGGACTGGGAGCAGCTCGTACGCCATACGGAGCCGCTGGTCGACGACCCGCTGCTGGGCATCGAAGCCGGGCTCTTCGGCGGCATGGCGCGCGTGCGGCTGGAAATGTACGGGCAGGCGGAGCCGCTGCTGTCCGCCGCACTGATGCGCTGTCGCAGTGAGCAGCCGCAGCGCAAGGAGCTGCGGTACTGGCTGGCGCGGGCGCACGAGGGCACCGGTCGCAGCGCGGCGGCACTGCCCCTGTACCGCGCGGTGCACCGCATCGATCCGGCCTTCATGGACACCGCGGCCCGCCTGGCGGCCATCGCCGAGTACGACGGCATCGACGTGTACGACGACTCCGTCGGTCTGGCCGCCGTGTCCCTGGCCGGATACGGCGGTGACGTGGCGGACGTCCAGGCGGAGGGCGAGGCGGCCCAGGGGCCTGAGTCGCGGTTCGGCGGCGACCCCGGTGTCACCGTGCCGGGGCCCGCGCCGGTCGTACCGGCCGACGGTCCGCGTCGCAGGTCGGCCGCGCCGTCGCCGTTCTCTCCCCCGCAGTTCCCGGCCGGGCCCACCGACCCGGCCCTGCTCGCCCAGGCGCTGGCGGAGCTGGAGCGGATGGTGGGACTCGAACCGGTGAAGCGGCAGGTGAAGGCGCTGTCCGCACAGTTGGAAATGGCCCGGCTGCGGGCCGTGCAGGGGTTGCCCGTACAGCCGCCGAAGCGACACTTCGTCTTCTCCGGTCCGTCGGGGACGGGCAAGACGACCGTTGCCCGTATTCTCGGCCGGGTCTTCTACGCCCTCGGCCTGCTGGGCGGCGATCATCTCGTGGAGGCCCAACGGTCCGATCTGGTCGGAGAGTTCCTCGGCCAGACGGCGGTCAAGGCCAACGAGCTGATCGACTCGGCGCTGGGTGGTGTGCTCTTCGTCGACGAGGCGTACAGCCTGTCCAACTCCGGTTACAGCAAGGGCGACGCGTACGGCGACGAGGCCTTGCAGGTGCTGCTCAAGCGTGCCGAGGACAATCGCGATCACCTCGTCGTCATACTGGCCGGCTATCCGGAGGGCATGGACCGGCTGCTCGCCGCCAACCCCGGGCTGTCGTCCCGTTTCACCACCCGCGTCGACTTCCCGTCGTACCGGCCGCTGGAACTGACCGCGATCGGCGGGGTGCTGGCCGCCGACAACGGCGACGTGTGGGACGAGGAGGCACGCGACGAGCTCCGCTCGATCAGCGGCCATGTGGTCGACCAGGGCTGGATCGACGAGCTGGGCAACGGCCGCTTCCTGCGCACGCTGTACGAGAAGAGCTGTGCGTACCGCGATCTGCGGCTGTCCGGCTGTCCCGGACCGCCGACCCGCGAGGACCTGTCGACGCTGCGGCTGCCCGATCTGATGCAGGCGTACGGGGAGGTTCTGTCGGGCCGCGGTCCGGCCGGCCGCGGCCCGCAGGAGCCTCCCTTCGGGTGATCCGTACGCTGCTCAGCCGTTCACGAGCGCTCCGGCGTCGCTGTCCTGCGTGTCGTCGACGGCGGGCGCGGGACCGGTGCTCACCGCCGGCGCGGTCGCCGGCCGGGGAGTGCCCGGCACCGCGACCCGGTGGGAAGGATCGCGCACCTCGCCGACGAGCATCTCCAGTACGTCCTCCATCGCGACGAGTCCCAGTACCCGTCCGGAGGCGTCGGCGACCTGCGCGAGATGGGTGGCCGCACGGCGCATCACGGTGAGAGCGTCGTCGAGCGGCAGCTCGGCGCGCAGGGTCGCCATCGGCCGCCAGACGTGCTGCGGTACGGCACGCTCCCCGTCCTCGAGATCGAGGACATCCTTGACGTGCAGATATCCCATGAACGGGCTCTCGCCGTCAGCACAGACCGGGAAGCGCGAGTAGCCGGTGCGTACGGTCAGTTCCTCCAGTTGCCGGGGGGTGACCGACGGCGCGACGGTGACCAGCGCCGGGCGCGGGATCAGCACGTCGGTGACCGGACGGCTGCCGAGCTCGAGGGCGTCCTCGAGCCGTTCCTGCTCCGCGGGCGCCAGCAGTCCGGCGTGGCCCGCGTCCTCGACGAGCCGGCCCAGCTGCACGCTGGTGAAGACGGCCTCGACCTCGTCCTTGGGTTCGACCCGGAAGGCCCGCAGCACCAGCCGGGAGCAGGCCCCGAGCGCGGTGGTGACGGGGCGGCAGAGCCGGGCGAAGCCGACCAGGCCCGGGCTGAGCCACAGGGCGGTGCGCTCGGGCGCCGCCATGGCGAGGTTCTTCGGCAGCATCTCGCCGACGACGAGGTGCAGGAACACCACGACTGCCAGGGCGATCGCGTAGCCGAGCGGATGGATGATCCCCTCGGGGACATGTGCCGCGTGGAAGACCGGCTCCAGCAGGCGGGCGACGGTCGGTTCCGCGACGGCGCCGAGAGTGAGGGAGCAGACGGTGATGCCGAACTGCGCGGCGGCCATCATCTGCGGCAGGTTCTCCAGACCGTGCAGGACCCGGCGGGCCCGCGTGGAGCCGGCCGCGGCGAGCGGCTCGATCTGGCTGCGGCGTACGGACACCAGGGCGAACTCGGCACCGACGAAGAACCCGTTGGCCACGACGAGCAGCAGGGCGAAGAGCAGTTGGAGAGCGCTCACCGGGTGGCCCCCGTCATGGCCTCGGTCTGCGTGACGGTATCGGCGGTGCGCACGAGGCGGACGCGTTCCGCCCGGTAGCGGTCGACCTGGCGCACGGAAAGCCGCCAGCCGGGGAGTTCGGCGCGGTCGCCGGGGGCGGGAATGCGTCCCAGCAGGTCGGCGACGAGGCCGGCGAGGGTCTCGTACGGACCGTCGGGCACCTCGAGGCCAATCCGCCGGAGCGTCAGCACACGGCAGCTGCCGTCGGCCTCCCACGCGGGCCGTCCGTCCTCCGGGGCGACGGGCGCCAGCTCCGGACGGGCGTCCGAATCGGAGTCGTGCTCGTCCCGGACCTCGCCGACCAGTTCCTCGATGATGTCCTCGAGGGTGACGACACCGGCCGTGCCGCCGTACTCGTCGACGACGACGGCTATGGGCTGCTCGCTGCGCAGCTGTTCGAGCAGCTGCTGCACCGGGAGGGTCTCCGGCACCATCAGCGGGACGACGGCGATCCGCTCCACGCCGACCCGCCGGCGTTCCTCCGCCCGCACCGCGAGGGCGTCCTTGAGGTGCACCATGCCCACGATCTCGTCGATGCGCTCCCGGTAGACGGGGAAGCGGGAGAGGCCCGTGGCCCGGGTGAGGTTGAGGACGTCCGCCGCCGTGGCGTCGGACTGGAGAGCGCTCACCTTCACCCGCGGGGTCATCACATGCTGCGCGGTGAGGTGGCCGAGCGACAGGGTGCGGACGAACAGGTCCGCGGTGTCCTGCTCCAGCGTGCCGGCCCGCGCCGAATGGCGGGCCAGCGACATCAGCTCGACCGGGGTGCGCGCGGAGGCCAGTTCCTCGGCGGGCTCCACGCCCGCCAGCCGTACAAGACGGTTGGCGGCGGCGTTCAGCAGTGTGATGACGGGGCGGAAGGCGGACGAGAAGGCGGTCTGCGGGCCTGCCACGAACCTCGCCACCTGGAGCGGCCTGGACACCGCCCAGTTCTTGGGGACCAGTTCGCCGATCACCATCTGGACGGCGGACGCCAGCAACATGCCGATGACCACCGCCACACCCGGCACTGCGCCTTCGGGCAGCCCGGTCGCGGTCAGGGGTCCGCCGAGCAGCCCGGCGAGCGCGGGCTGCGCGAGCATACCGACGACGAGGGAGGTGATGGTGATGCCGAGCTGGGTGCCGGAGAGCTGGAAGGACAGCTCGCGCAGCGCGCCGACGACGCGGCGGGCCCGGCGGTCTCCTTCGGCCGCGGCGCGTTCGGCGTCCGGGCGTTCGACGGTGACGAGTCCGAACTCGGCGGCCACGAAGAAGCCGTTGGCCAGGATGAGAAGGAATGCTGCGGCGAGCAGCAGAAGTGGGACGATCATGCCGCCGCCTCCTGAGAGGGGGCGGCGCAGGTACTACCGGACGATCCGTCCATTGCTGGAGGGAGTCACTCCTCGGGTCGCAGGGTGGCCCCGCCGGCCGACGGGCCGTGCGATGCGGGGCGGGGCGCACTCGGCGCCGCCGCCACCAGAGTAGTCAAGCCGGGGCTGTCGAGGGCAGGGCGCTGCCCCACATGTCGGTCGCTGTCCTCAGTGTTGGTCCGGCCGGGTACCGCCGGGTTGCTCCGGCCGGGTACCGCGCGTCTCGGCGAGGGCCCGCAGGGCGCGGGCGTCCTCGACGGCGCGCGCCCTGGCGATACCGGGCTGGATGCCCAGCACAGGAAGGCTGGTGCCGTCGCTGAGGTCGAGGAAGACCCAGGGGTCGCCGGCGCGCAGATTCACCCGCAGGATCTCCGCCCACGCCAGCCGTCGTGTACGGGTGAGGTTGACGACGGTGACCCCGTCGTCGTCGGCGACCACCTTCGGCCGGCTCAGCAGGGCGAGGACCGCGAGGAAGAGCAGGGCCGTGAAGATGAAGCTGACCTGCTCGGGCGGGCTGAGCTTGTCGAGGAGCAGGGTGACGGTGGTGACGGCGGCGAACATGGCCACGCCCACGGTCAGCAGGACGATCCGGGTACGGGTCGGCCTGAAGGTGACCGGGAGCGCGGGCGGCCGAGGCGCCGGAGCAGGTGCGGACATGGTGTGTCGTCGGTCTCTCAGAGGCGGCAGGCGTGGATGGCCGTGGTGAGGATGGCCCGCGCGCCGAGCGCGTACAGGTCGTCCATGATCCGCTGGGCCTCCTTGGCCGCGACCATGGAACGGACGGCGACCCAGCCCTCGTGGTGCAACGGGGAGATCGTCGGGGACTCGAGGCCGGGGGTCAGCGCGACGGCCTGCTCCAGGTGCTCGACCCGGCAGTCGTAGTCCATCATCACGTAGCTGCGCGCGACCAGGACGCCCTGGAGGCGGCGCAGGAACTGCTGCACCTTCGGGTCCTCGCCGTCGGCGCCGGTGCGGCGGATGACGACGGCCTCCGAGGTCATGATCGGCTTGCCGATGACCTCGAGCCCCGCGTTGCGCAGGCTGGTGCCGGTCTCGACGACGTCGGCGATGACCTGGGCGACACCGAGCTCGATGGCGGTCTCGACGGCACCGTCGAGGTGGACCACGGAAGCGTCGATGCCGCTTTCCGCGAGGTGCGCGGCGACGATGCCCTCGTAGGAGGTGGCGATCGTCATGCCGCCGAAGTCCTCGACGTCGCCCGCGGTGCCCGGCTTGGTGGCGTAGCGGAAGGTGGAACGGGCGAAGCCGAGCTGGAGGATCTCCTCGGCGTCGGCGCCGGAGTCGAGCAGCAGGTCACGGCCGGTGATGCCGATGTCGAGCTTGCCTGAGCTGACGTAGATCGCGATGTCACGCGGGCGCAGGTAGAAGAACTCGACCTCGTTCTCGGGGTCGACGAGGACGAGCTCCTTGGACTCCTTGCGCTGCTGGTAGCCGGCCTCATGGAGCATCGCCGACGCAGGTCCGGACAGTGAACCCTTGTTGGGGACGGCGATGCGCAGCATGAGACGGGCTTCCTTTGTTCGCGTGATGGTGTCTGTTGCGGAGGGGTGGGCTGGCTCAGAGGTGGGCGTAGACGTCGTCGAGGGAGATTCCGCGCGCGACCATCATCACCTGGACGTGGTACAGCAGTTGCGAGATCTCCTCCGCGGCGGCTTCCTTGCCCTCGTACTCGGCGGCCATCCACACCTCGGCGGCCTCCTCGACGACCTTCTTGCCGATGGCATGGACGCCCTTGCCGACCAGCTCGGCGGTGCGGGAGGTGGCGGGGTCGCCCTCGGCGGCCTTCTGCTGGAGCTCGGCGAAGAGCTCCTCGAACGTCTTATTGGACATGGTGGTCCCAGACTACGCGGAAGCGGCCGCTGCTCAGCGCCAGGGTTCGGATACTGAACGGAGGATGGTCGCGGTGGCGACGGCTGCCGTGACCGCCTCGTGCCCCTTGTCCTCGTTCGAGCCCTCGAGCCCTGCCCGGTCGAGGGCCTGCTCCTCGGTGTCACAGGTCAGCACGCCGAAGCCGACGGGGACGCCGGTGTCGATGGAGACCTGGGTCAGGCCCTGGGTGACGCCCTGGCACACGTACTCGAAGTGCGGCGTGCCGCCGCGGATGACGACGCCGAGGGCGACGATCGCGTCGTAGCCGCGGCCCGCGAGCACCTTGGCCACCACCGGCAGCTCGAAGCTGCCCGGGACGCGCAGCAGCGTCGGCTCGTCGATGCCGAGCTCGTGCAGTGCACGCAGCGCGCCGTCGACGAGACCGTCCATGACCTTCTCGTGCCACTGGGCCGCGATCACCGCGACCCGCAGGTCTCCGCAGTTGCGGACGGACAGTTCGGGCGCACCCTTGCCACTCATGTTTCTCCCTAAGCCGTTCTTCACCGCCTTGCGCAGTCCTGTCGGTTGCACGGTCCTGCCGGCGGAGCGTTTCTCACTGGTTGCGAAGTACTACCGGTCGCGCACGGTTCTCACCGCACGCGGTTCCGCTGATGACGGGGTTCTACTGGTTGCCGCACGTCGTGGCCGGGACCGTGTCGAGCCACGGCAGGTCGTGGCCCATCCGGTCGCGCTTGGTGCGCAGGTACGTCAGGTTGTGCTCGCCCGCCTGGACGGGCATCGGTTCGCGTCCGAGGACGGTGATCCCGTACCTGACGAGCGCGGTCGACTTGTCCGGGTTGTTGGTCATCAGCCGCACGCTGCGCACGCCGAGGTCGGCGAGGATCTGGGCGCCGGCCGCATAGTCGCGGGCGTCGGCGGGCAGGCCGAGCTCGAGGTTGGCGTCGAGGGTGTCCCTCCCCCGCTCCTGGAGTTCGTACGCGCGCAGCTTGGACAGCAGTCCGATGCCGCGGCCCTCGTGCCCGCGCAGATAGACGACGACACCCCGCCCGGCCCGCGTGATGCTCTCCATGGAGGCGTTGAGCTGGGGACCGCAGTCGCAGCGCAGCGAGTGGAAGATGTCGCCGGTGAGGCATTCGGAGTGGACGCGCACGAGGACGTCCTCGCCGTCACCGATGTCGCCGTGCACCAGGGCGACGTGCTCGACGCCGTCGACGGTGGAGCGGTAGCCGTAGGCGGTGAACTCACCGGCCGCGGTGGGCAGATGCACCTCGGCCTCGCGCTTCACGGTGGGCTCCTCGCTGCGGCGGTAGGCGATCAGGTCCTCGATGGAGATGATCGTCAGGCCGTGCTTGCGGGCGAACGGCACGAGTTCCGGCAGCCGCAGCATCACGCCGTCCTCGCCGGCGATCTCGACGATCGCGCCGGCGGGGCGCAGGCCCGCGAGCCGGGCGAGGTCCACGGCGGCCTCTGTGTGGCCGGGGCGGGTGAGGACGCCGCCGGGCTTGGCGCGCAGCGGGAAGACATGACCCGGGCGTACGAAGTCGGCGGGGCCGGCCTCCCCGCCGGCCAGCAGCTGAAGGGTGACGGCGCGGTCGGCGGCGGAGATGCCGGTGGTCACCCCGTAGGCGGGACCGGCGTCGACGGAGACGGTGAAGGCGGTCTGCATCGACTCGGTGTTGTTGCCGACCATCTGGGGCAGCTCGAGCCGCTCCAGCTCGTCGCCCTCCATGGGGGCGCAGATCAGGCCGCGGCACTCGCTCATCATGAAGGCGACGACCTCGGGCGTGGCCTTCTCGGCGGCGATGACGAGGTCGCCCTCGTTCTCGCGGTCCTCGTCGTCGACGACCACGACGGGCGGCCCGCCGCGATGTCGCGGACGGCCTGCTCGACCGGGTCGAGGGAGAGGTCCTCGACGCTGTCGGCGGCGAACCAGGTTCGGGCCGTGGGGGCGGCCCGAAGGGCCTCGGGCAGGGTGGTGCCGGGTGACGGGCGGGCGGTCATGCTGCCGCTCCTTCCAGTGCGGGCCGGTCGCTCGTCCGCGAGCGCAGCCACCAGTCGCGCAGGCCCCACAGGACGAGCGCGCCGTAGAGGACGTAGACGAAGCCGGAGAAGGCGAAGCCGTTGGCGAAGTTGAGCGGGACGCCGACCAGGTCGACGAGCAGCCAGGCGAACCAGAACTCGACCATGCCGCGGGCCTGGGCGATCATCGCCACGAGGGTGCCGACGAAGATGTACGCGTCGGGCCACGGGTCCCAGGAGAGCGACGGGTACAGCGTGAACAGTCCGCCGACGGCGGCGGTGCCGAGGACGGCGCCGCCGATCAGGTAGGCCCGCTCACGCCAGGTCGCGAACCGGACGGCGATCGAGCCGTCCTGCGCCTGCTGCCGGCCGCGGGTCCACTGCCGGTAGCCCCATGCGGCCACGGCCATGACCACGACCTGCTTGCCGGCGCTGCCGGTGAGGTGGGACGTGGCGAAGGCGGCGAAGAGGATGACACCGGAGAGGAACTGGGCGGGCCAGGTCCATATAGAGCGGCGCCAGCCGAGGGCGAGGGCGATCAGCCCGACCGTGTTGCCGATCATGTCCGACCACTTGATGTGCTGTCCGAAGGCCGTGAAGGCCTCGCCGTTCAGCCAGTCGATGGCGCTCACTCGGCACTCTCCTCGGCCTGTGTGCCGAGCAGCCGCTCGACGTACTTGGCGATGACGTCCACCTCGAGGTTGACCGGGTCGCCGGGCTGCTTGATCCCGAGCGTGGTCAGGGCGAGGGTGGTGGGGATGAGGCTGATGGTGAAGTGGTCGGTGCCCGCGTCGACCACGGTAAGGCTCACACCGTCAACCGTGATCGAGCCCTTCTCGACAACGTATCGAGCGAGGCCGGAGGGCAGTGAGATCTTGACGATCTCCCAGTTCTCCGACGGGGTGCGCTCGACGACGGTGCCGGTGCCGTCGACGTGGCCCTGGACGATGTGGCCGCCGAGCCGGGCGCCGACCGCGGTGGGCCGCTCGAGGTTGACGCGGGAACCGGCCTGGAGCACGCCCAGGCTGGAGCGTTTCAGCGTCTCGGCCATCACGTCGGCGGTGAACTCCCCGTCGCCGGTCTCGACGACGGTCAGGCAGACGCCGTTGACGGCGATGGAGTCGCCGTGCTTCGCGTCCTCGGTGACGATCGGGCCGCGCAGACGGAAGCGGGACGCGTCGCCGAGGTCCTCGACGGCGGTGACCTCGCCCAGCTCTTCGACGATTCCGGTGAACACTCAGGCTCCCTTGAGGACGGTGGCGGTGATGCGCAGGTCGGTTCCGATACGGACGGTCTCTGTGACGTCGAGCCGCAACGCGTCGGTGATGGTGGTGATTCCGGCGTCGGCGAGGGCGGCGGGGCCCGCTCCGAGGAGTACGGGGGCGAGATAGCCGATGACGCGGTCCACGGCTCCGGCGGAGACGAAGGCGCCGGCGAGCGTCGGGCCGCCTTCGAGGAGTACGGACCGCACGCCGCGCGCGTGCAGCGTGGCCAGCAGGGCGGCCGTGTCCAGGCCGCCGCCGGACGCGCGGGGCAGCCGCCAGACCTCGCCGAGATGCGCGGTGGCGTCGGGCAGGACGTCCTCGGCCACCGCGACGACGGTTGCCGCGGCGTCGTCGAGGACCCGCGCGCCCGGCTTCACGGCGACCGCCTCGGTGTCGATCACGACACGCAGCGGCTGGGTGGCGCCCGCGATGTCGCGGACGGCGAGGTGCGGGTCGTCGGCGCGGGCGGTGCCGGAGCCGACGAGGACGGCGTCGGCCTCGGCGCGCAGCCGGTGGACGTCGGCGCGGGACTCGGGCGAGCTGATCCAGCGGCTCGTACCGTCGGCGGCGGCGACGCGGCCGTCGAGTGTGGCCGCGTACTTCCAGGTGACGTGGGGACGGCCGAGGCGTACGGAGGTCAGCCAGCCGGCGTTGCCCGCGGCCGCCTCGTCGGCGAGGAGTCCCTGTTCGACCTCGATCCCGGCGGCGCGCAGGGTGTCGGCGCCTCCGGTGGCCTCGGGGTTCGGGTCGGCGACCGCGTAGACGACACGGGCGACGCCTGCCTCGGCGAGCGCCTGTGCGCAGGGGCCGGTGCGGCCGGTGTGGTTGCAGGGCTCGAGGGTGACGTACGCGGTGCCGCCGCGGGCGAGTACCCCGGCGGCGCGCAGGGCGTGGATCTCGGCGTGCGGTCCGCCGGCGCGCTGGTGGAAGCCTTCGCCGACCACATGTCCGGAGGCGTCGGTGATGACGCATCCGACGACCGGGTTGGGGCTGGTGGAGCCGAGTCCGCGGGCGGCGAGCGTGATCGCCCGACGCATGGCGTCTGCTTCGGCTGCGGTGGCCACCGGGTCCTCCTGCCTCTTCGGGCACGGACTCCGGGGCCTGTCGATGACGACAGAGAGCGGAGGAACACCACAGGGGGACGCCGATGCCTGAACGGCGATCGCCGCATCGTGAACGGCGATCGACAGACGGCCGACGCACCTGACGGTGCCATCCGCCGCGCACTGCCTCCCATCCGGACTTTAACCGTCGGTCCAGGAATCTCACCTGGTCAACCGGCCGCTGGCTGCGGACGGGTCGCGGACTGTAACCGCCGGTTCGGAATTGCACCGACCCCGGAGTGCGCTGCTGCTGATACAGGGCCAGTGTGCCACGGCCGGCGATGAGCCATGCGGGTGATGCCTGTGGACTCGCTCACATACGGGCACGCGGCGTCACCCGGCGTCATGTTCGGACGCCCATTGGTCCAGACCTATTGACGCACTGGTCTAGTCCTCTTAATGTCTGCGACACCTCCGCGGACCAGGCCCGCCGGTGTGCGCACACCAGGGCCAACCCCTTTCCCCCATCCGTCAGTTGTGCGAGGCCGAACCCCCCTGCGCTCCTGGCGGGCGATGCAGGGGGATCCCCACCAGGAGGAACTGATCGTGCAGTCCCCCACCCGTACCAGAGCCGGGGCGTCCCTGCTCGCAGCCGGCGCTGCCGCAGCCGCGCTGCTGGCCGGCATGCTCTCCCCCGGCGTCTCCCACGCCGCGTCGCAGGAGAACTGCCGGCCCGACGGGCTCCACGCCACCCCCGGCGTCGACGTCCCGTACTGCTCGGTCTACGACACCGAGGGCCGCGAGAAGATGGGCGCGGACCACCAGCGCCGGGTCATCGGCTACTTCACCGGCTGGCGCACCGGCAAGAACGGGCAGCCCGCCTATCTCGCGTCCGACATCCCGTGGGACAAGGTCACCCACATCAACTACGCCTTCGGCCACATCGACGGGTCCAACAGGCTCTCGGTCGGCGCCGACGGGGAGAAGAACGCAGCGACGGGGATGACCTGGCCCGGCGTGGCCGGGGCGGAGATGGACCCGGCCACGCCGTACAAGGGCCACTTCAACCTGCTCAACAAGTTCAAGAAGCAGCACCCGGACGTGAAGACGCTGATCTCCGTCGGCGGGTGGGCGGAGACCGGCGGCTACTTCGACGACAACGGCGTACGGGTGAACTCGGGCGGCTTCTACTCGATGGCCACCAACGCCGACGGCTCGGTCAACCAGGGGGGTATCGACACCTTCGCCGACTCGGCCGTCGCCTTCATCAAGAAGTACGGCTTCAACGGCGTCGACATCGACTACGAGTACCCGACCTCGATGAAGGACGCCGGCCACCCGGCCGACTTCCCCGTCTCCAACGCCCGCCGGGGCGGCCTCAACAAAGGCTACGCGGCGCTGATGAGGACCCTGCGCGAGAAGCTCGACCGGGCCGGCGCGGCGGACGGCAAGCACTACATGCTCACGGTGGCAGCACCCTCGTCCGGCTATCTGCTGCGCGGCATGGAGACCTTCCAGGTCCAGAAGTACCTGGACTACGTCAACATCATGTCGTACGACCTGCACGGCGCCTGGAACGAGTACGTCGGGCCGAACGCCTCGCTCTTCGACGACGGCAAGGACGCCGAACTGGCCTCGGCGAACGTCTACGGCAGCGCGCAGTACGGCGGCATCGGCTACCTCAACACCGACTGGGCCTACCACTACTTCCGCGGCTCCATGCCGGCCGGCCGCATCAACATCGGCCTGCCGTACTACACCCGCGGCCACAAGAACGTGCAGGGCGGCACGGACGGCCTGTGGGGCAAGGCCGCCGCGGCCTCCTGCCCGGCCGGCTCCGGCCTCACCAAGTGCGGTGACGGCGCCGTCGGCATCGACAACCTGTGGCACGACAAGGACGACAACGGCACGGAGTCGCCGGCGGGCTCCAACCCGATGTGGCACGCCAAGAACCTGGAGAAGGGGATCGTCGGCGACTACGTCACGCAGTACGGCTTCCCCGCGGACACCCGGCTGACCGGCAGCTACGTGCGCAAGTACAACTCCACACTGGTCGCGCCCTGGCTCTGGAACGCCGAGAAGAAGGTCTTCCTCTCCACCGAGGACGAGCAGTCCGTGGCCGCGAAGGCGGACTACGTGGTCGACCGCGGCATCGGCGGCACGATGGTCTGGGAACTCGCGGGCGACTACGGCTGGAACGCGGCGAAGGGCCAGTACGAGATCGGCGACACGCTCACCACCTCGATGTACGAGAAGTTCAAGTCGGCCGCTCCGTACGGGGCGAAGAAGTCCAACACGCCGCTGCCCACCGACGTGGTGGACCTCGCCGTGGACTTCACCGACTTCAAGCTGGGCGACTCCAACTACCCCATCACGCCCAAGTTGAAGATCACCAACAACACCACGGCCACGCTGCCCGGCGGCACGGAGTTCCAGTTCGACCATGCGACCGCCGCACCGGCCAACGCCTCCGACCAGTCCGGGTTCGGCACCAAGGTGATCAAGAGCGATCACACCGGTGGCAACATCGGCGGTCTGAAGGGCGACTTCCACCGGGTGTCGCTGAAGCTCCCGGCCTGGCAGTCGCTGGCTCCCGGCGGCACGGTCGAGCTGTCCTTCAACTACTACCTGCCGGTCTCGACCC
This sequence comes from Streptomyces sp. Tu 2975, assembly GCF_009832925.1. GTDB lineage: Bacteria > Actinomycetota > Actinomycetes > Streptomycetales > Streptomycetaceae > Streptomyces. Next base: position 6,604,051 of record NZ_CP047140.1, on the reverse strand, counting down.
CGTCGAACTGGACGGTGAACATCGCCGGCACGACGTACGCCCTTGCCGGTGACCTGGGCCGCGGCACGAAGCTGGTCGAGCCCGGTTCCGACTCCTCCCCCTCGCCGTCCCCCACCCCGTCCGACCCGGCCACGCCAGGGGCGTGCACCGCGCCGGCGTGGAACGCGACGTCCGAGTACGGGGGCGGGGTGACCGTCTCCCACGCGTCGCACCAGTGGAAGTCGAAGTGGTGGACGAAGGGCGAGGAGCCCGGTACGACCGGGGAATGGGGTGTCTGGCAGGACCTCGGCGCCTGCTGATCTCCCTCTCGCAGAGCAGCCCGGCGGCGGTCACCGGCCCTTGCCGCCGCCGGGCCCTAGGGCGACGGCCCGCAGCCGCCGCCCTCGGAGCCTTCCGCTCGGACGACACCAGGGGCCGGTCGGCCGCCGCCGGCGGCACCGGATGACCGTGCGGATCACGGTGGCCGTCAGCCGAACAGCTCCCCCCGCGCAGACTCCCCCGCCGTCAGCAGTGCGCCGCTCAGGACGGCCGCGTCGCCCAGTACACCGGCCCGGACCTGAGTAGGCAGCGGGGACAGGGCGGCCACCCGGGACCCGACGCGCGACGCCAGCGCCTCGCCGCCCGCGTGGCCCGTCTCGCCGCCGAGGACCACGCATCCGGGGTCCAGGACCGCGGCGACCGCCGCCGCGCCGAGGGCGAGCCGGTCGGCGAGGGCGTCGAGGAAGTCGCCGCGGTCCTTGGCGACGGCCGCCGCCACCACGCCTGCCGCCGTCTCGCCCACGAGCCCGTGCCGCTCCCCCAGTTCGCGGATCGCCGCCGCCCCGGCCAGCGAGTGGAAGCCACCGGCGCAGTCGACGGCGGAGGGGATGCCGGCCGTGCCCGGCACCGGCAGGAAGCCGATCTCGCCCGCCCCGCCGGACGCCCCTCTCCTCAGCCGTCCGTCGAGGAAGATTCCCGCGCCGACCCCCTGCCCCAGCCAGAGGAACGCGAACGATTCGCGGTCGCCCGCGGCTCCGAGGCGCTGTTCGGCCACGGCCGCGAGGTTGGTCTCGTTCTCGACGATCACCCTGGCGGGCAGCCGCTGCTGCAGCGCGGCCACCAGCATGCGGTGCCAGGCCGGCAGGCCGGTCGTGTCGCGGAGTTCGCCGGTCGACGGGTCGATGAGACCGGGCGCGCCGACGCAGACGCTGTGCAGTGCGGCGGCTCCGGCGTTCCGGGACGTGCTCTCCACCAGCGCGGCGGCACGCTGCACGACGGGATCGGGCTCGCTGTCGCCGCCGATGGGAAGAGACGCTTCGGCGAGACGTGTCCCGAGCAGGTCCGCGACGACGACGGACACGCTCTCGGTGCGTACGTCGAGCGCTGCGAGATGCGCGCGGTCGGCGACGATCCCGTACAGCCGGGCGTTCGGTCCGCGCCGGTCGGCGCCCGCCTCGCCGACCACCTGGATGAGCCCCGAGCCCTGCAACCGCTCCACGAGGTCGGCGACGGTGGGCCGGGAGAGGCCGGTCATGGTTTTCAGCTGTCCTGCCGTCAACGGACCCTTCTGCTGGAGGAGTTCCAGGGCGAGCCGGTCGTTGATGGCCCGGGCGGTGCTCGGGGAAGCGCGCATGCCGGAATCCTTCCAGACGCCTGCCGCCTATTTATCAGGCAGGGTTCCTGATAGTTTACCGCTCACGTTCTCGGGGAGGGGTACACGCATGTCCAGCGCATCGAGCCGAACGGTCGGGCTGCCCCAGTTGCGGCGCGCCCGCTTCGCCGTGGCAGCCGTGTTCTGCGTGCACGGCGCGGTGACCGGCAGCTTCGCCACCCGGATCCCGTGGATCCAGGACCATGCCGGGGTCAGTGCCGGTCAACTGGGGCTCGCCCTGGCGTTCCCGGCGCTCGGGGCGTCGGTGGCCATGCCGCTGGCCGGAGCCGTCAGCCACCGGTTCGGCGCGCGCACGGCGCTGCGCGGACTGCTGGCGCTGTGGACGCTGAGCCTGGTCCTGCCGGCGTTCGCCCCGAACCTGCTCACCCTGTGCGGGGCACTGTTCGTCTACGGCGCCACCTCCGGCATGTCCGACGTGGCGATGAACGCCCTGGGCGTGGAGGTCGAGAACCGTCTCGACCGGTCGATCATGTCGGGGCTGCACGGCATGTGGAGTGCCGGTGCGCTGATCGGCTCGGCGGGCGGCACACTCGCCGCCCACCTCGGCAGCGACGCACGACTGCACCACACCCTGGCGGCCCTGACGCTGACCGCACTCGGGCTGATCGCCTGTCAGGGCGTACTGGACCTGCGCAGTTCCGCCGACGAGGAGCCGCCGCCGCGGTTCGCCCTGCCACCGAAGTCGGCGCTGATCATCGGCGCGGTCGGATTCTGCGCGGTGTTCGCCGAGGGAGCGAGCCTGGACTGGTCGGCCGTCTATCTGCGGGACGTGCTGGACACCTCGCCGGGTCTCGCGGCCGCGTCGACCACGGCGTTCGCGCTGACGATGGCGGTGGCACGGCTCGCGGGCGACCGGATCGTCGACCGTTTCGGGCCTGTGCGGACCGTGCGGGTCGGCGGGGTGCTGGCGACGATCGGCGGGCTGCTGGTGGTCCTGGCCCCGCATCCGGCGGTCGCGCTGTGCGGCTTCGCGCTCATCGGGTTCGGTGTCGCCGTGGTCGTCCCCCTGGCCTTCGCCGCGGCCGGACGCAGCGGGCCGAACCCGAGTCAGGCGATCGCCGGTGTCGCCACCATCACCTACACGTCGGGGCTGATCGCCCCGTCGGCGATCGGCGCGGTCGCCGACGCGACGAGCCTGGTGGTCTCCTTCGGCCTGGTGACGGCGCTCGCCCTCGGGTTGGTCGTGGGCGCCGGTGTGCTGCGCTCGGCCGGGCGGGAGAGCGTGAAGGTCACCCGGCCGGCGCCAGCAGTGCACGACCCGCGGCCCTGAACCGCTCGCTCCAAGGTGCGGGCCGCATGGTGTCCGGGTCCAGCCGGACGAGGACCCGGAGGCCCTGCGCGTAGGTCACCGAGCCGTCCGCGGAACAGAAGCGGAAACCATAGGTGAGGCCGGTGCGCCCGAGCCTTTCCAGCCACAGGTGAACGGCGTAGTCGCCGGTCCGGTGCACGGGGCGCTCGTAGCCGATGCGCAGTTCCTTGACGGCGTTGCAGGCGTCGCCGGCCGCTGCCCAGTCGCCCTCGAAGGCGAATCCGCGCTCCTGCCAGTACGTCACCCAGGCACGCTCGACCATCAGCGGGTACCGGGCGTTGTGCAGCAGCCCGAGCGCGTCGAGGTCGTCGAAGTGCACGACCGCCGGGACGAGCACGCCGTGCTCGACGACGGAGGCGAGTGCGGCGGTGGGGGTCGGAGGGGCTTGCGTGGGCACGGTCGGGCTCCTGGACAGTGCTGGCCGAAAACAACTCATCCTAAGCGCCCGCTCACGGCTGCCGGGACCATCCGGAGGGGCACTACCATTACGCCGATCGTTGACGACTACACGAAGTGGAGCGGCCCGTGAACCTCGGCGTGCGCTGGACCCTGCACGGCGACGGGCGGACACCCGCTCCCGGTGCCGTCGTACGACCCGACGAGCGGCTGTCCTGGCCGCGTACGGCGGGCCTCGGCGCCCAGCATGTGGTGGCCATGTTCGGGGCGAGCTTCGTCGCTCCGGTGCTGATGGGGCTGGACCCCAATCTCGCGATCATGATGTCCGGCGTCGCGACCGTGATCTTCCTGCTCGCGACCCGCGGCAAGGTGCCCAGCTACCTGGGCTGCTCGCTCTCCTTCGTCGGCGTGGCCGCCACCATCCGGGCCTCCGGCGGGGACAGCGCCACCGTGACCGGCGCGGTCCTGGTCGTCGGCGCCGCGCTCTTCGTCGCCGGCCTGGCCGTGCAGCGCTTCGGGGCGCGGATCATCCACGCCGCGATGCCGCCGATCGTCACCGGCGCGGTCGTCATGCTGATCGGGTTCAACCTCGCTCCGGTGACCGCCTCGACGTACTGGCCGCAGGACCAGTGGACCGCGCTGCTGGTCATGCTCTTCACCGGTCTCGCGGTGGTGTGCCTGCGTGGCTTCTTCTCCCGTATCGCGATCTTCCTCGGCCTGATCTTCGGTTACGTCCTGTCCTGGGCGCTCGACCGGATCTTCGGGAAGATCCACTCCCCCGCCGGCGGCGCGGAGGCCGTGGACCACTGGCGACTCGACCTGTCCGGTGTCGCCCAGGCCGACTGGATCGGCCTGCCGTCGTTCCACGCGCCGAGCTTCGAGTGGTCGGCGATCCTGGTCGCCCTGCCCGTGGTGATCGCGCTCATCGCGGAGAACGCGGGCCACGTCAAGGCCGTCGGTGAGATGACCGGTGAGCCCCTCGACGACAAGCTGGGCACCGCGATCGCCGCGGACGGCGCCGCCTCCGTGCTGTCCACCGCCGTGGGCGGGCCCCCGAACACCACGTACTCCGAGAACATCGGCGTCATGGCCGCGACCCGCGTCTACTCCACGGCCGCCTACTGGGCCGCCGCGGGCTTCGCCCTGCTCTTCGGCCTGTGCCCCAAGTTCGGCGCGGTGGTCGCCGCGATTCCCGGGGGCGTCCTCGGCGGGATCACCGTGATCCTCTACGGCATGATCGGCCTGCTCGGCGCGCAGATCTGGATCAACGCCAAGGTGGATCTGCGTAATCCGCTGAACCTGGTGCCGGCCGCTGCGGGCATCATCATCGGCGTCGGCGGCGTCAGCTTGAAGATCACCGACAACTTCGAACTCAGCGGCATCGCGCTCGGCACCATCGTGGTCATCACCGGCTACCACGTGCTGCGCGCCTTCGCCCCTGCCCACATGAAGGAGCGGATGAAGGACGAGGAGCCCCTGCTGGACGCCGGCACCTCCTCGTACGACGCCGCTTCCGAGGCACCGGGGACGCCGAACGGCCGGGGGCCGGGCCCGACGGCCGGCCGGTAGTCACCGCGGGTCCGACGACCGGCCGGTAGTCACTGCGGAAACGTCCCTCTTTCCGGGGAAGCCCCGGCCCGTCACCGCGCGGACGGGCCCAGGGCTGGGACCCTGGCCCCCATGGCGCAGACGGAACAGTTCGCGGTGCGGGCGGCCCACGGTCCTTCCCCGGTCGGGTCCGTGGTGGAGCGGATGCGCTCGCTGCGTTCCGCCCTGCCCCCGGGCGACGGGCTCGCGGTGTTCAACCGGGTCTACCTGGCGGTCACGGAGGAGTTCGGCCGGCATGCCGAGGCCGGGCACTTCACCGACCGGCCGGCCGCCGACACGCTCGCCGTGCTCTTCGCCCGCCGATATCTGGCGGCCGTGGACGACGCGGCCGAGGACCGGCGGCCGCCCGCGTGCTGGCGGCCGTTGTTCCAGTACCGCCGCCATCCCGGCGTGCGGCCGCTGCAGTTCGCGCTCGCCGGGATCAACGCCCACATCGGACACGACCTGGCGCTCGCCGTCGTGGACACCTGCCGTGCGCTCGGCCGTGAACCGGCCGACCTGGAAAGCGGGTTCGACCGGGTCGGCGACATCCTCGTACAGTTGGAGGAACACATCCGCGAGGATCTGATGCCCGGCCCCGACATGCTCGAGATCGCCGATCCGCTGACCCATCTGGTCGGCTCGTGGAGCCTCGAGCGGGCCCGCGACAGCGCCTGGTCGGCGGCCCGGCTGCTGTGGGGACTGCGGGACCTGCCCGACCTGGCCGAGGAGTTCACCGAGCGTCTGGACGCCGGTGTCGGCCTGGTCGGACGCTGTCTTCTGACGCCCTGGCGCTGAGGTCGGGGACTCAGTCCTCCGGCAGTTCGACCGGCGCGATCTCGTCGTAGAGGTCGCCCGGACCCGGGTTGGAGGGGTCGGTCGCGCCGCCGAAGTGGGCCATCACGCCCCACACGGCGTTGAGCGCGGTCTGCACGGCGCCCTCGGCCCAGCCCGCCGTCCACGAGATGTCGTCGCCGGCGAGGAAGATGCCGCGCTTGTCCTCGGGCAGCCGGTCCTGCATGAAGTGGGTGAACAGCCGGCGCTGGTAGCGGTAGTGGCCGGGCAGGTTGGCCTTGAACGCGCCCATGAAGTACGGCTCGTTCTCCCACGACACGGTCACCGGGTTACCGATGATGTGGCTGCGGATGTCGACGTTCGGGTAGATCTCGCCGAGCGACTTCAGCATGACCTCCATCCGCTCGTTCGCGGACAGCGGCAGCCACTTCAGGCTGTCGTCGCACCAGGTGTACGACAGGCAGATGACGGCCGGCTCGTCCGGGCCGTTGTCCAGCAGGTACGTGCCGCGGGTCATCCGGTCGGTCAGCGTCATCGACATGGTGTCGCGTCCGGTGAGCTCGTCCTTGTCCAGCCAGAACGGCCGGTCCACCGGCACGAACAGCTTGGAGGACTCCATGTAGTGGGTGCGCTCCATCGCCGTCCAGTGGTCGATGGGGAACAGCGCGTCGTCACAGGCGATCTTGGACAGCAGCATCCACGACTGGGCGGTGAAGATCGCCGCCCGGTAGGTGCGGATGTCGCCGGCCGCGTCGGTGACCGTGATGCGGTTGCCCGCCGTGCGGGACAGCCGGGTCACCGCCGGGCGGGGGGTGCCGTCGTGCAGCGAGGACAGCGAGGTGCCGAGCGGCCAGTGGACGATCTTCTGCGGCTCGCGCTCCCACAGGCGCAGCGGCAACTGCTGGCTGCCCTCGACGATGCCGCGGTGGTGGTCGTCGGCCTCCGAGTAGACGACGCGCAGGATCTCCAGGATGGAGTTGGGGAAGTCGGTGTCCCAGCCGCCGGTGCCGAAGCCGACCTGCCCGAAGATCTCCCGGTGCCGGAAGGACTTGAAGGCCTCCGAGTCGCACAGGAAGCCGTAGAAGGTCTGGTTGTCGAGCTTCTCGACAAGCTTGGCCCAGATCTCGCGGATGCGCGGGACGTCGCGCTCGCGCATGGCCTGGTTCATGTCGGAGAAGTCGGCGCCCTCCTCCAGGCAGGCGTTCCAGGCGTTCATCACGTCGCGGTAGACCTGCGGCAGGTCGTCGATGGTCTCCGCGTAGTGCGACTCGCCCTTGAGGTCGACGACGGTCGACGGGGTGGAGGGGGCGAGCGGGTTGGGGAACGGCCGGGTGGTCAGGCCCACGAGGTCGATGTAGTGCTGGAGCGCCGTGGAGGAGGGCGGGAAGCGCATCGCGCCCATCTCGGCGGTCAGCTCGTCCGTGCCGGTGCCCTCGAAGCCGACGGTGCGCAGCCGGCCGCCGATCCGGTCGGCCTCGTAGACGACGGGCTTCAGGCCCATCTTCATCAGCTCGTAGGCGGCGACGATGCCGGAGAGGCCGCCGCCGATGACCGCGACCTCGGCGCCGTGCTCGGTCGCGGGTATCTGGCCGAGGCCCGCGGGATGCGCGAGGAAGTCGTCGTAGGCGTAGGGGAAGTCCGGACCGAACATGGTGATCGGCGGCTGCGCGTCGCTGTGCTGGACGGCGGTGGTGGGCACCGTGGACGTCATGGGGTACGGACTCCTTGCGGGGAAAGGCGAAGCGGTGGGGCGGTGAGGCAGGGGTCGGCGGGCGTCAGGTCAGCGAGCCGTACAGGCCCGGCCGCCGGTCACGCAGGTACGGGTTGTTCTCGCGCGATGCGCTGAGCAGCTCGGGGTCCACCTCGCCGATGACGAGCTCCTCCCCGCGGCCGGCGCGGGTGCGCACCGTCCCGTCGGGGGCGGCGAGACAGCTGAGGCCGACGAACTCGAACTCGCCTTCCGGGCCGGTCCTGTTGACGTACGCGACGTACATCTGGCTCTCGAAGGCGCGGACCGGCACCAGCGATTCGGCGACGAACTGGAAGGGGTGCATCTGCGCGGTGGGCACCAGCAGCAGGTCGGTGCCGGCCAGGGCGTGGGCGCGGACGTTCTCGGGGAACTCCACGTCGTAGCAGATCAGCATGCCGATGCGGATGCCGTCGAGCTCGGCCTGGACGACGGTCTCCTCGCCCGGGGTGAACCATCGCTGCTCGAAGCAGCCGAAGAGGTGCGTCTTGCGGTAGTTCGCGAGGCGCTGCCCGGAGGCGTCGATCAGCTGGGCGGAGTTGTGGATCGTGCCCGGATCGCCGGCCGTGCCGCTGCCCTCGTCCGCCCGCTCGGGGTAGCCGTAGAGCACCGCGATGCCGTGGCGTACGGCGATGTCGGCGACGGCGAGCGCGCCGGGCCCGTCCGCACGCTCGGCGAGCATCGGCACATCGTCACCGATCGCGTATCCGGTGAGGAACATCTCGGGGCAGACGAGCAGCCCCGCACCGGCCTCGGCGGCCCGGTCCGCGGCCTCGTCGAGCACCTTCAGATTCTCCGCGACCGAGCCCGGACGGCCGGAACTCTGGAGCAGGGCGGTGCGCAGGGGCATGGGTGACCTCGGGCATGGGGCTGGTGAACGGGAGACATCTATGAAGGTACGGTCCGGCAATCGGCCGGGACAAGGCGCGAGCGTTGCGCGCGGACGGTCGATGTGTTGCGTCGTTCCCGCCCAGTCCGTCGATTCGTTGCGCCGCCCGAGGCCCGCTCCGACGGCACGCCCCGACATGCCACCGTGCGTCGCGCTCCGGTCACCCCCGGGGTCATGGCACAGCACTCACCAGCGGGATCACGCGGACGGGCCGGCCCCGGGAAGCGGGGCCGGCCCGAGGAGCCGTGGGCGCTACGCGGGAGCGCCGGAGGAGAACCGCCGCAGCAGCGGGGAGAGCACCAGGACCGACTTGGTGCGCTCCACGAAAGGCTCCCCCGCGATGCGTTCGAGCACCCGCTCGAAGTGGCGCATGTCGGAGGCGAAGACCTGGACGATCGCGTCCGCCTCACCGGTGACGGTGGAGGCCGACGCGATCTCCGGGTAGCGCTTGAGGCCGCGCTCGATCGCCTCGGGAGAGGTGTTGCGGCTGCAGAAGATCTCGATGAACCCTTCGGTGGCCCAGCCGAGCGCCTTGGGGTCGACCCGCACGGTGAAACCGGTGATGGCGCCCTCGGCGCGCAGCCGGTCCACCCGTCGTTTCACCGCCGGGGCGGAGAGCCCCACCATCGAGCCGATGTCCGCGTAGGAGCGGCGGGCGTCCTCCGCCAGGGCATGGACGATGCGCTCGTCGAGGTCGTTCAGCAACTTTCACACCATGCTCGGTCCGTGCCGGGGAGCAGCGGCTCCCTGGTCAAGACAGTATCCATCAGGGATACGGGCACGTGCCCCTGGCGCGGCCTCACCGCAGTGCGGACCTGCGCATTCCGTAGCCGAAGTAGACGGCCAGGCCCACCGCCATCCAGACCCCGAAGACGATCCAGGTGATGGTGTCGAGGCTGAACATCATCCAGACGCAGAACGCGAAGCCGATCACCGGGAAGAGCGGCGACAGTGGCACCCGGAAGGTCCGCTTCATGTCCGGGCGGGTCCGGCGCAGCACGACGACGGCCACGTTGACCAGCGCGAACGCGAACAAGGTTCCGATGCTCGTGGCGTCGGCCAGCCGGCCCAGCGGCACGGCGGCGGCGAGCACGCCGCAGAACAGCGAGACGATCACCGTGTTGGCGCGGGGCGCACCGCTCTTGGCGTGCACGCGGGAGAACACCTTGGGCACCAGGCCGTCGCGCGACATGGCGAACAGGATGCGGGTCTGCCCGTACAGCACCGTCAGCACGACGCTGGCGATGGCGATGACGGCTCCCGCGGCGAGCAGCACGGCCCAGAAGCTCTGCCCGGTGACGTCCTCCATGATCCCGGCGAGCGCGGCCTCGGACTCGCCGAAGCCCTCCCACGGGCGGGCGCCGACGGCTACCGCGGCGACCAGCACGTACAGCGCGGTGACGATCAGCAGGGACAGCATGATGGCACGCGGCAGGTCACGCTGAGGGTTCTTGGCCTCCTCGCCGGCCGTGGAGGCGGCGTCGAAACCGATGTACGAGAAGAACAGGGACGCTCCGGCGGCGCTGACGCCCGCCATGCCCAGCGGCATGAAGTTCTCGTAGTTGCCGCTGCGGAAGCCCTGGATCCCGACGGCGCAGAACAGCACCAGAGCGGCGATCTTCACCACGACCATGACGGTGTTGGCGCGGGCGCTCTCGCGGGCCCCTCCGAGCAGGAACACCATGGCGAGCAGTACGACGAGGAGGGCGGGCAGGTTGAAGAACCCGCCGTCGCCGGGCGGCGCCGACAGGGCCTGCGGGATGGTGACACCGATGGTGCCGGCGAGGAGTTCGTTGAGGTACTCGCCCCAGCCGACCGCCACGGCGGCGACGGAGACCCCGTACTCGAGGATGAGACACCAGCCGCAGACCCAGGCGACGAGCTCGCCCATCGTGGCGTAGGCGTACGAGTAGGACGATCCGGAGACCGGAATGGTGCCGGCCAGCTCCGCGTACGAGAGCGCCGAGAACAGCGCGGTCAGACCGGCGATCACGAACGAGACGGTGACGGCGGGGCCCGCCTCGGGAACGGCCTCGCCGAGCACGACGAAAATGCCGGTGCCGAGTGTGGCACCGATGCTGATCATGGTCAGCTGCCACATGGACAGCGAGCGGCGCAGCGCTCCGCCCTCGCCCTGCCCACCTTCCGCGACCAGCCGCTCGACCGGCTTCCTTCTCATCAGCCGGGCACCGGTCCCCCGGCCCCTTCCGTTCGACGGCTCGGTCGTCGGTGGCGCTGCGCCTTGGTCCAGCACGTCGTCGGCTCCTTCATCGCTGCGGCTCGGCGGGCGGCCCGACGGCGGCCCGCGGGCAGGCAGAAGAAGCCCGCGCATGGGTGAGGGACCGCCGAGCAGACGGTCACCGCCACTCCTGGTACGGGGGTCGAGCCTACGAGTCCGCTGCTCACAGCCGTAATGCACCGTTGTTGCGCATCAGCGGACGATCATTGCGCGCTGACGGGAGCCACGGGGAAACATTGCGCTACGGCGAAACAGGAGTGTCATGACGGCCTCGGCCGGATCGCGTCCCGAACCGTGGGAAACCCCGGCGCTCCCGTCACCGTGTGAGATACCGGTGGGCGGGGTTGATACTCGCGCGACTTCTGGGTATGCGAGCGATGATGAACGCACAGCCGCAGGTGGTGATCGAGGAATCGCCCCACAAGGAGAGCAGGGACAGCGCGGGCGCACGTGCGGCCACCGCGGAGTTCCTGCTGCAGCACTGCGCGTGGGCCGACGCCGACGCCGTGCTGCTGGTCGTCTCCGAACTCGTCACCAACGCCGTGCGCCACACCGCCGGCTGGTGGCGGCTGCGCCTGACGGCCGGACACGACACCCTGGTCGTCCAGATGGACGACTCCAGTCCGCTGCCACCGGTCCCCCGGCAGCCGGACTTCGCCGGCGGCGGCGGCTTCGGATGGCACATGGTGCAGCGGCTCGCCGGCCGCGTGGAGGTCCGTGAGCTCCCCTACGGCAAGAGCATACGGGCGACTTGGGCGCGCCCCGCCACGGCAAGCTGCTGACCGCCATCCTCTCCTCGCGTGCCCGCCGCGAGCTGATGTCCTCGCTCACGACCGCGCACGACGGACCGGGAAACAGAAGCGGCGTCCTGACGGGCAGGACGCCGCTTCTGCCCGTGGGGGCTCCGGTCTCTTGACGGGCCCGGGCCTTCGAGGGGCCGGGCCCGGGCGCGGTCCACGGCGGGCGGCCACGGCCGCCCGCCGGCACCGCGGAAGTCACTCCACGACGAGCAGCCCTTCACGCAGACGTGCGGTGATCCGCGACAGCAGCCGGGAGACATGCATCTGGGAGACGCCGAGCTCCGCGCCGATCTCCGACTGCGTCATCTCCTCGCCGAACCGCATCTGCAGGATGCGCCGGTCGCGCTCGTCGAGCTCCTCGATCAGCGGCTTGAGCGCCTGCACGTTCTCCGCGATCTCCAGCTCGGCGTCCGGCGCGCCCAGCCGGTCGGACAGCGGCACGGCCCCATGGTCGGAGGCGTCGTCCATCGGCATGTCGATCGAACCGGCCGTGTAGCCGTTGCTCGCGACGACACCCTCGATGATCTCCTCCTCGTCCATCCCGAGGTGCTCCGCGAGTTCGGCCGTGGTGGGTGCGTGGTCGAGCTTCTGCGAGAGCTCGTCGACGGCCTTGGCGAGGTCGATCCTCAGTTCCTGAAGCCGCCGCGGGACGTGGACGGCCCAACTGGTGTCGCGGAAGAAGCGCTTGATCTCACCGATGATGTACGGGACGGCGAACGTCGCGAACTCCACCTCACGGCTCAGCTCGAAGCGGTCGATCGCCTTGATCAGGCCGATCGTACCGACCTGGATGATGTCCTCCATCTGCTCCGCGCGGTTGCGGAACCGGCCCGCGGCGTACTTCACGAGGGCCAGGTTGAGCTCGATCAGGGTGTTGCGCACGTATTGGTATTCGTGGGTGCCCTCCTCGAGAGAGGCCAGCCGCGCGAAGAATGTCTTCGAGATCTCACGTGCGTCCTTGGGTGCAACCTCCCCCGGGTTCTCCACTTCCGGAAGCTCGAGCTCCAGAATTTCCGGGCGCTGTGCTTCAGGCCGAGTGAGTTCGGTCGGGACCGTGCTCGCCGTGGACACTTCGTCCTCCCCTGCTCCGATGTCAGTGCGAGAACGCGCCTACCCGCGACGCCGTGCCGCATGCGTACGAAGTTGAGTTGGCCGAAAACCGACATGGTCCGGCCCCCACGTCCTACGGGGGCCGGACCATATGACTGCGGGTCAGTTCCAGCTGGCGTGCAGGGGCTTGCCCTCCGCGTATCCGGCGGCGCTCTGGATGCCGACGATCGCCTTCTCCGCGAACTCCTCCAGGGAGCCCGCGCCGGCGTACGTGCACGAGGAGCGGACGCCCGCGATGATCGAGTCGATCAGGTCCTCCACGCCCGGACGGCTCGCGTCGAGGAACATCCGCGAGTGCGAGATCCCCTCTTCGAACAGGCCCTTACGGGCCCGGTCGTACGCGGACTCCTCGCTGGTGCGGTTGCGCACGGCGCGCTTCGACGCCATGCCGAAGGACTCCTTGTAGAACCGCCCGTCGGGGGCCTGCTGAAGGTCACCCGGGGACTCGTACGTGCCGGCGAACCACGAGCCGATCATGACGTTGGACGCACCAGCGGCCAGCGCCATCGCCACGTCGCGGGGGTGGCGTACACCGCCGTCCGCCCAGACGTGCTTGCCGAACTTCTTCGCCTCCGCGGCACATTCCAGGACGGCCGAGAACTGGGGCCGGCCCACACCGGTCATCATGCGGGTGGTGCACATGGCGCCGGGACCCACACCGACCTTGACGATGTCAGCGCCGGCCTCGATCAGGTCGCGCACGCCCTCCGCCGCGACGACGTTGCCGGCGACGATCGGCACCTGCGGGTCGAGGGCGCGAACGGCCTTGACGGCGCTGATCATCGACTCCTGGTGGCCGTGCGCGGTGTCGACGACCAGCGTGTCGACACCCGCGTCGAGCAACTGCTTGGCCTTGCCCGCCACATCGCCGTTGATGCCGACGGCCGCGGCGATCCGCAGCCGGCCGGCGGCGTCGACCGCAGGGGTGTACAGCGTCGCGCGCAGGGCGCCCTTGCGGGTCAGCACACCGGCGAGCCTGCCGGAGCCGTCCACGGCGGGCGCGTAGCGCCGGTTGGCGCCGTCGAGGGTGTTGAACGCCTCGCGGGGGTCGATGTCCGCGTCGAGGAGCAGCAGGTCCTTCGACATGACCTCGGAGAGCTGGGTGAACCGGTCGACCCCGGCCAGGTCGTGGTCGGTGACGATGCCGACGGGCCGGCGCTCCTCGTCCACGACGACGCCCGCGCCGTGCGCCCGCTTCGGCAGCAGGGACAGGGCATCGGCGACGGTCTGGTGCGGGACCAGCACGATCGGGGTGTCCAGCACGTGGTGGCGGGTCTTCACCCAGGAGATGACGTCGGTGACGACGTCGATCGGGATGTCCTGGGGGATGACGACGAGGCCGCCGCGGCGGGCGACGGTCTCGGCCATCCGGCGGCCCGCGATGGCGGTCATGTTTGCCACGACCAGCGGCACCGTCGTGCCGGTCCCGTCCGGGGAGGAGAGGTCCACGCCCTGCCGCGAACCGACGGCCGAGCGGCTCGGCACCATGAACACATCGTCGTACGTCAGGTCGTACGGCGGCTTGATGTCGTTGAGGAAACGCACGTGCTTAACATCCCAGTCGATCGGAGTCGGCCCCCCGGCGATGCAGCCGGAGGAAATCGCACGTACTTCATTCTCCCATGCCGGCACCCCTGAACGGCTCAGGACAATCGTCCAGGTCAGAACGGGTGCCTTGGTGCGATCGCACCAAGCCGTCGGCAGCGGGCCACGGGCCCGGGCTCGCTCAGTCGTCCGGGTCGGCTCGCTCCAGCGCCGGGCGCGGACCGGGCGCCGCGGTCAGCAGCAGATCGGCCGCCGCCGTGTCCGTCACGAGGCTGGTGACCAGACCGGAACGGAGCACGGCGCCGATCGCCTCCGCCTTGCGGGGACCGCCCGCGATGGCCACGACCTCGGGAATGCGGCGCAGCCGGTCGGCCTCGACCGTGATGCAGCGCTCTCCCAGGTCACGGCCGACCCGGCGGCCCTGGGTGTCGAAGAGGTGGGCGGACATCTCGGCGGCCACACCGAGGGAGGCGTAGTGGGCGCGCTCCTCGTCGGAGAGCATGTCGTGGACGGTGGAGATGCCGGGCTCCCAGGAGCCGATCGAGACACAGGCGACGGTGACCTTGTCGAAGTAGTCGAAGGCCCGCGCGATGCCCGTCTGGTGGCGCAGCGCCGCCGCCGTCGCGGGGTCGGGCAGCAGCATCGGGGCGTAGATGGGGTGGGCCTCGCCACCGGACACCTGGGCCGCTCTTCGTACCGCCTCGACGGAGCCGCGCTCCGCGGTTCCCGCGTCGTACACGCCGGTGAGCTGGACGACCGTGCACGGCGGCAGCCGGTCGAGGGCCGCGGCCATGTGAATGGTGGACCGGCCCCACGCCAGGCCCAGCACATCGCCCTCGGCCACCAGTTCGCCGAGCAGATCGGCGGCGACCTCGCCCAGGTTCTCCGGGTCGGGCGACTCGTCCGCGCCCTCCGAGGGCGACTCGACGACGACCGCGTGCCGCAGCCCGAAGTGGGCGCGCAACGCGTCGGAGCGTTCGGCGTCGAGCTCGGCGGGGACGCGGATCTCGATGCGGACGAGATCACGCTCGAGAGCGGTCTCCAGGACCCTGGCGACCTTGAAGCGGCTGACGCCGAACTCCTCGGCGATCTGGATCTTGGACTTGCCCTCGAGGTAGAAGCGACGGGCCATGGCCGCCGCCTGCACAAGCTCAGCGGGCCCCATCCGCAGGGCAGACCGTCCCGCCGACCTAGCAGACACCGCGATCTCCTCACTGCTGTTCATGCCGTACGAACTTGCCGTTGTACACACTCCGGATCCGCCATCCTGTCAGATCCGTGCGCCCTTGATCAGCCCTGCCGGGCCAACATCGGTTGAACAAGCACGGGCACGTTTCAGTGCCCGCACGCCCAGGCCGCGGAAGCGGTCACCGCCGCCGCCTGGTCACGAAGTTTCCGCACCGCCTCCGCCGGATCGTCCGCGCCGTAGACCGCGGAACCCGCCACGAACACGTCGGCGCCCGCCTCCGCGCACTGCTCGATGGTCGACGCCGACACCCCGCCGTCGACCTGCAGCCACAGCTGGAGGCCGTGCTTGGAGATGAGCTCCCGGGTGCGGCGGATCTTCGGCAGCATGATGTCGAGGAACGCCTGACCGCCGAAGCCCGGCTCCACGGTCATGATCAGGAGCATGTCGAGCTCGGGGAGCAGATCCTCGTACGGCTCGATCGGGGTGGCCGGCCTGAGGGCCATCGAGGCCCGCGCGCCCTTCGCCCGGATCTCGCGGGCCAGCCGCACGGGCGCGGCGGCGGCCTCGACGTGGAAGGTGACGGACCCGGCCCCCGCCTCGATGTACTGGGGAGCCCAGCGGTCGGGGTCCTCGATCATCAGATGGCAGTCCAGCGGGGTGCCCGTCGCCTTGGCGAGCGACTCCACGACCGGCACGCCCAACGTCAGGTTGGGCACGAAGTGGTTGTCCATCACGTCGACATGGAGCCAGTCGGCACCCTCGACGGCCTTGGCCTCTTCCGCCAGGCGCGAGAAGTCCGCGGAGAGGATACTGGGGTTGATCTGAACGGCCATGCGCCAAGACTGCCATGTCCTCGGGCACTTCCCCTCCCCGGGACGGCACTCGGTATGGACCAACGACACACCGGACCGGCCCAGCCCCCCGCAATTCCGGCGATTCGGTCCCCGCAGAGGCAGATACGGGAGCGTCATGGCGGAGGCGGAACACGACACGGCACCTTCAGGGGCTGCCGGCAAGGGAATCGCGCACCTTGTCTGCGGACGGCGCAGCAAGTGGATCGTGCTGGTCCTGTGGCTCGCGGTCATGGTGCTGGCCTTCCCCCTTGCGCAGAAACTCACGGACGCGCAGGACAACGACGCCGCTTCCTGGCTGCCGGGCAGCGCCGAGTCCACCCAGGTGCTGGCCGAGGCGGAGGGCTTCCGGCCCGAGGTGATTCCCGCGATCGTCGTCTACGCGCGCGAGGACGGTCTCACCGCCGCCGACCGCGAGCGGATCAGCGCGGACGTCGCGGCCGTCAAGGAGCTGCGCGACCACGGCGTGCGCGGCGCCGAGACCCGCGGCCCGGTCTTCGACCGGCCGGTGGATCCACGGGCCGCCCAGGTCTTCGTCCCGATCACCATGGACGAGGAGGGGTGGGAACGGATCGCCCCGGCAGTCGACTCGATCCGCGCGGAGACGGGCACGGGCGGCGACGGCATGTCGGTGCACGTCACCGGCCCGGGCGGCACTTCGGCCGACTTCTCCGAGGCCTTCGAGGGCATCGATTCGACGCTGCTGTTCTCCGCGATGGCCGTCGTGATCGTGATGCTGTTGATCACCTATCGCAGCCCGACCCTGCTGCTGGTCCCGTTGTTCTCGGTGATCGCGGCCCTCGGCGCCGCTCAGGCCGTGATCTATCTGATGGCGGAGCATGCCGGTCTGACGGTCAACGGCCAGAGTGCGGGCATCCTGACCGTCCTCGTTTTCGGCGCGGGCACGGACTACGCCCTGTTGCTGGTCGCCCGCTACCGGGAGGAGCTGCGCCGCCACGACGACCGGCACGAGGCGATGGCGCTGGCACTGCACCGGGCGGGCCCGGCGGTGCTCGCGAGCGGTGCGACGGTGGTCCTCGGCATGCTGGTGCTGATGGCCGCGGAGATGAACTCCACGCGCGGTCTCGGTCCCGTGGCCGCCATCGGCGTCGCCGTCGCCCTCGTCGCCATGCTGACGCTGTTCCCCGCGCTCCTGGTGATCTTCGGCCGCTGGATCTTCTGGCCGGTGGTCCCGCACCTGGGCTCCCCCGAGCCCACCGAGCGCGGCTTCTGGGCCCGTACCGGACGGTCGATCTCCCGTCGTCCCCGAGCGGTGTGGGCCGGCACGGCGGTCGCTCTCGCGGTGTGCGCCCTGGGGCTCACGCAGTTGCGCGCGGAGGGCATCAGCAACGCCGATGCCTTCACCGGCAAGCCCGACTCGATCACCGGCCAGGAGGTCCAGGCCAGGTACTTCCCGGCGGGCAGCGGCGATCCTCTGGTGGTCATCAGCAACGCGGGGCAGGCCCGTCAGGTGGGCGAGGCGGTGGCCGCGACACCCGGTGTGGTGCCCACGTCGCTCGGGCTGCCGCCCGGTACCGCGCCGGTGCACGAGGGCCGGGTGCTCTTCGAGGCCACGCTGGAGGATCCCGCCGACAGCCAGGCCGCCAAGGACACCGTCGAGCAGGTCAGGGACGCCGTGCACGCCGTCCCCGACGCGGACGCGCAGGTGGGCGGTGGCACGGCGGCGCTGCTGGACATGGACGCAGCGACGACCCACGACAACATGCTGATCATCCCGCTCGTGCTGCTCGTGGTGCTGCTGATCCTGATGGTGCTGCTGAGATCCCTGGTCGCGCCGCTGCTGCTGATCGGCACTGTGGTGCTGTCGTTCGCCGCCGCGCTCGGGCTGAGCGCACTCGCCTTCCGGTACCTCTTCGACTATGCCGGCGAGTCGACGGACTTCCCGCTGTTCGTCTTCGTGTTCCTGGTGGCGCTGGGCATCGACTACAACATCTTCCTCACGACCCGTATCCGTGAGGAGGCCCGCCGGCAGGGCACCGCGCGCGGCGTGGTCACGGGCCTCGCCGCGACGGGCGCGGTGATCACCTCGGCGGGTCTGGTCCTCGCGGGTACGTTCGCCGCCCTCGGGACGCTGCCCATGGTCGCGTTCGCCGAGATCGGCTTCGCGGTGGCGCTGGGCGTCCTGCTGGACACCCTGGTCGTCCGCTCCGTGCTGGTCACGTCGCTGTTCCTGGACGTGGGCCCGAAGGTGTGGTGGCCCCACAGGCTGGCCCGCGAGGAGGCCCGGCAGACGGCCCCGCGGCCGTGAGCCGGCCGGGGACCGCCGGACTCTGTCCTAGGCGGTGCGCCGCAGCAGGGCCAGGTACATCGCGTCCGTGCCGTGCAGATGCGGCCACAGCTGCACATCGGGGCCGTCGCCCAGCGCCGGGACGCCGGGCATCAGCGGGCGGGCGTCCACCCACTCCGCCTCGACGGCGGGACCGCCGCGGCCGCGCAGGACGTCCTCCACGACGACGCGTGTCTCGGCGAGATGCGGCGAACAGGTCGCGTACCCGACCACTCCACCGACCCGTACGGCCTTCAGTGCCTCACGCAGCAGCTCCCGCTGGAGCGGGGCGAAGCCCTCGAGGTCCGAGGGGCGGCGGCGCCAGCGGGCTTCGGGGCGGCGGCGCAGCGCGCCGAGTCCCGAGCAGGGGACGTCGACGAGCACCCGGTCGAACACGCCCTCACGCCACGGCGGGCGCGTGCCGTCCGCCGCGACCACCTGGTACGGCCCCGGGTTGCCGGCGAGTGCCCGCTCCACCAGCCGGGCGCGGTGCGGCTGCTTCTCAGCGGCAAGCAGGGACGCGCCACGGCCGGCCGCGAGTGCGCCGAGGAGCGCCGCCTTGCCGCCGGGCCCCGCGCACCCGTCGAGCCAGCGCTCGTCGCTGCCTTCCAGCGGCGCGTCGGCGAGGGCGATCGCCACCAGCTGGCTGCCTTCGTCCTGGACGCCCGCGCGTCCGTCCCGCACGGCCTCGATGGCGCCCGGCTCGCCGCCCTCGGCCAGCCGGACGGCGTAGGGGGACCAGCGGCCGGGCAGGACGGAGTCCGCACCCAGGAGGTCCGTCAGCTCGCCGGTGGTCGACCGGCCCGGCCGCGCCACGAGCGTCACCTCGGGCCGCTCGTTGTCGGCCTCCAGCAGGTCCTCGATGCCGGCGCGGCCGCCGCCGAGCGAGTCCCACAGGGCGGAGACGACCCACCGGGGGTGCGAGTGGACGACCGCCAGATGATCTTCCGCGTCCTCGTCGTAGGGCGGTGCGACCTTCTCCAGCCAGGCGTCCATGTCGTGCTGCGAGATCTTGCGGAGCACGGCGTTCACGAACTTCGCGCGCCCGTCGCCGAGCACCACCCTCGCCAGTTCCACGCTCGCGGAGACGGCCGCGTGCGTGGGGATGCGCGTCCCCAGCAGCTGGTGCGCGCCGAGCGCGAGGACGTCCAGCACCGGCGGGTCGACCTCCCGCAGCGGCCGGTCGATGCAGGCCGCGATGATCGCGTCGTAGGTGCCCTGGCGGCGCAGTGTCCCGTACACGAGTTCCGTCGCGAGCGCCGCGTCCCGCCCGTCGAAGTCGTCCTTCTCGCGTGCCTTCTTCAGCAGCGGCGGCAGGACGAGGTTGGCGTACGCGTCCCTCTCGTCGACGGCCCGCAGCGCCTCGAAGGCGAGGATCCGCACGGGGTCCTTCTTGGGGCGGCGGTACGGCTTGGCGGGACGGTGACGGGACTGCTCACTCAAAAGGTGCTCCGCGTTCGATGAAACGTGATCCCTCTCAGCCTACGACCGGTGCGCCGACCCTCTCGCCAGGTGCGATCCGCACACCCCGCGCCCAGTCCGCCGCACGCATCGGCTTCTTGCCCTGCGGCTGGACCCACAACAGCTCCACGGCGTGGGACCCGGTGCCCACGTGCACGTGGTTCTTGCCGGCGTCGAGCTCGCCCGGTCCGAGGTCCTTGCGGTCGGGCAGCAGCGCGACCTGGACGAGCTTGAGGCGCTCGCCACGGAAGGCCGTCCACGCGCCCGGCGCGGGAGTGCAGCCCCGCACGACCCGGTCGACCCGCAGCGCGGGAGCGGTCCAGTCGACGTGGGCGTCCTCGACGGTGATCTTCGGGGCCAGCGTGACACCGTCCGCGGGCTGCGGCACGGGCCGCAGGGTGCCGTCCTCGATGCCGTCCATCGTCGCCGCGAGCAGTCCGGCACCGGCGAAGGCCAGCCGCGTCAGCAGATCGCCGCTCGTGTCCGTGGGGCGCACGGGCTCCGTGATCACGCCGTACACCGGTCCCGTGTCGAGCCCTTCCTCGATCCGGAACGTCGCCGCGCCGGTCATCTCGTCACCGGCGAGGATCGCGTGCTGCACCGGGGCGGCGCCACGCCAGGCGGGCAGCAGCGAGAAGTGCAGGTTCACCCAGCCGTGGGCGGGCACGTCGAGGGCAGCCTTGGGCAGCAGGGCGCCGTAGGCGACGACGGGACAGCAGTCGGGGTCGATCTCCCGCAGCCGCGCGAGGAACTCCTCGTCGCGAGGCCTCGCCGGCTTGAGCACCTCGATCCCGGCATCGGCGGCGCGCTGCGCGACGGGGCTGGCGACCAGCCGCCGCCCGCGGCCCGCCGGCGCGTCGGGCCGGGTGACGACGGCGGCGACCTCGTGCCGGTCGGAGGCGATCAGGGCGTCCAGGGCGGGGACGGCGACCTCGGGAGTACCTGCGAAGACGAGCTTCATCGGTGGCTGACTGCCTCTCAGACTGGGACGTGCGGTGACGAGCAGCACACCAGTCTATGAGCCGTGGCAGCAGGGGGCGTACGGGAGCCCGCGCGCCCCGCGCACAGGCACATACGCCCCGAAGCGTGACCAGACCACCCACCGGCGCGTTGGTCAAGAGAGATTGACCGAAGCGGGCCGCCCCGGACGCGACCCGACCCCTTTTAACCGCCGGTTCGAGAGGCTTGTCAATGGCCGACCACGCAACCCACGACGCCCAAGCCCGGGCCAGCCTGCATCTGCTGGTGCGGGACATCGAGCGGGTCCGCCGGCAGGTGGACGCATTGCGCACGCTCACCGCCCAGCTGGGGAACGTCTACCGCCCCCGCCGCTCCGGCCCGTCCACGGGCTTCGTCGTCTATGGCAGGGCACCCGCCCCGACCGTCCGCCTCGCGCAGGAACTGCGGGACAGCGTCGAAACCCTCGTGACCGCGGCCGTGGACTTCGACCGCTCCCTC
Organism: Streptomyces sp. Tu 2975; assembly: GCF_009832925.1. Taxonomy (GTDB): domain Bacteria; phylum Actinomycetota; class Actinomycetes; order Streptomycetales; family Streptomycetaceae; genus Streptomyces. The sequence goes on along the minus strand of NZ_CP047140.1, from coordinate 6,582,737 downwards.
GGCTTCTCCTGGGACGCGGTCGGCTCGGCCCTCGGCGTCACCAAGCAGGCGGTGCACCGCCGTTACGGCTCGCGACGGCAGGCTGCCGCGGCGCCGGCGGAGCCGGAGGGCGCCGCGACGCGCACGCTGCCGCCGCCGGGCCTGTCCGCCGTCCCGGCGGTCCCGGCGGCCCGCTCGATGCCGCCGCAGCCGAGCGACACCCGCCCGAGCGCCTTCCCGGGCCCCCGCAACGGCTGACGCCCACCCCGGGGGCCTGGGGCCACGCGCCCCTGGCCCCAGGCCGGCCCTCCCATCGCGGGCCAAGTCCCGCCCTCGTGGGGGTTCGCACCGGCCCCATGCGCGGTCCGGCGCCATGCCGCTGCGCGTGGCCCTTCCCCACCCCGCCCCTTCCCGAACCGGGACAGGCCCCGGCCCCGCCGGGGCTGCCCCCGGAGGGGGAGGTTTGGTGGGGGCTGAGGCCCCCACAACCCCAAGGACGGCAGCTTCGCGCCGCGACAGGCACGTGCCCGCCCGCCCCACCCGACGGAAACGGCCCGGCCCGGCCATTCCCAACACCGGCGCACGCCCCCGACCCGATGGGGGCCGACGCCCTTTCCCCTCCGCAGAGGGAAGATTCGGTGGGGGCTGACGCCCCCACGCCCCCAAGGCCGGTAGCTTCGCGCCGCGAACACCCTCGAGCTCACGCCCAGAGGCCGGACCGTCGCCCCGCATGCAACGGCCACCGGCCCGAGTTGGCCCCACCTGCGGGAGGGGGGCGGGGTCGTAGGAGGGGGGTGTCCGGAAGTAAAGCGTCGCAACTCGCGCGCAGCGCGGTGAGGACAGCCATTCCGGACACCCCCCTCCGGAGGCCCCGACCACCGGCACCCACCACCCGCGCAGCCACACCCCGCCAGGGGCGCCACGCAGGGGGGCGCCCCGGGCAAGCCCCGCCTCGCACGGGCGCCACCCCACCGGACCAGGCCCGGCCCGTAGGGACGCCACACACCGGGGCCCGACCGGGCCCCAGCCCGCAGGGGCCCACGCACCAGGACCAGACCACGCCCCGCCAGGGCCCCACGCAACGGACCACAGGGGCGACACGCACCTCCCCGGCCCGCGCCCGCGCCCGCAGCGGCGACACACCCCCATGCCGGCCACGCCTGCGGCCACACCACCACGTGCCCGGCGCCACCCGCCGAGGAGGCGACACGCGACCGGACGAGGCCGCGCCCGCAGGAGGACACGCGACCGGACGAGGCCGCGCCCGCAGGGCGACACGCCCCCGGGGGAGGCCGCGCCCGCAGGGGCGACACGCAGCGACACCGGGCCGAAGCCCCGCCAGGGGCGACACGTACCCGCACCGGGCCGCGCCCGAGACGCGGCCCCCGCCGGGTCAGCCGATGTCGGGCGGGTCGATGCGGATGCGTACCTGGTCCTGGCCGCCCCGTGCCAAGCGCGCCGCCTGTGCCGACTTGAGCGCCGCGGCCAGCGCCGCCCCGCTCCCCGGTGGCACCCGGAGCAGCGCCCGGGCGGCCTCCGCGGGCGCGTCGGGCCGGCGCGCACCGGGGCGCTCGGGGACCGGCAGCGGGACGGGCCCGAGGACCTCCGCGTCCGGGGGCAGTGCCACGTCCGCGAGGAACGCCGCCACGGACGGCGCCGCTCCGACGACCTCCGCCATCCGCGACACCGGCGGAAAGCCGAGCTCGGCCCGTTCCGCGAGCTCTCGCAGCGCATGCCCGACCGGGTCCCAGCGGACGAGGGCCTGCACGGGCCGCAGGGTCGGTTCGGCGACGACGACGACCACTCCGCCGTCCGACTGGGGCCGCACGAGCGCGGCGGCGGCGATCCAGCGGCGCAGCGCTTCCTCGCCGGCGCGCAGGTCGGGCCGGCCGAGCATGGCCCAACCGTCGAGGAGCGCCGCGGCCGTGTAGCCGCCGTCGGCGACGGGCTCGGCGCCGGGGGTGGAGACGACGAGCGCGGGGCGCGCCGGGACGCTGTCGAGGATGTGGTCGCGACCGGAGGTCCGGACCGGCACGGCCGGAAACGCGCGGCCGAGTTCTTCGGCGGTGCGCCGGGCACCGACGATCTGGGCCCGCAGCCGGGTGGCACCGCAGGCGCCGCAGTGCCATTGGGGCTCCGCGCTCCCGCACCAGCCGCACCGCAGGTCGCGTTCGTCGGGCGCTTCGAGCGGCCCGGCGCAGTGGCGGCAACGGGCGGGCGTGCGGCAGCGCTCGCAGGCGAGCCGCGGTACGTAGCCGCGTCTCGGGACCTGGACGAGGACGGGCCCGTCGGCGAGCCCGTCCCTGACCGCCTGCCAGGCGATGCTGGGCAGGCGTGCCGCGCGAGCGGCCTCGTCCCGTGCCAGGTCGTGGTCACCGACCGTCCGTACGACGGGGGCGGCGGCCCGCACCTGGGCCCGGTCGGCGACGAGCGGTGCCGCCCAGCCGCTCTCGACGAGCTGGGCGGCTTCGACGGTGCAACTGGTGCTGCCGAGCAGGAATCCGCACCGGTCGTGGCTGGCCCGCAGTTCGAGGACTTCGCGGACGTGGGGGAAGGGGGCGCGGTCGTCGCTGTGGCTGGAGTCGCCGTCGTCCCAGACGACGACGAGCCCGAGGTTCTGCACGGGGGCGAACATGGCGGCGCGGGTGCCGACGACCGCGCGGACGGAGCCGCGGCGGACGGCGAGCCATTGCCGGTACCGCTTCTCGGGGCCGGATTCGGCGGTCAGCAGTGCGTGGCGCCCTTCGCCGAGCACGGTGGTGAGCGCGGTGTCCACACGGGCGGCGCGGCGGCCGTCGGGGACGACGACGAGGGCGCCCCGCCCGGACGCGAGGGTCGCGGCGACGGCCCGGGCGAGTTCGTCGGGCCAGTGCGGTCCGGGCAGCGCGGTCCAGACGGCGCGTGGTGATCCGCCGGCCGCGAGGGACTCGATGAAGGCGGGGCCCCGTACGTACCGCTGCCATGTGGCGGGGACGGGCGCGGGGGCGGCGGGAGTGGCTCCGGGGAGGGGGCGGCCTCGGCCCTCCCGTTCCTCGGGGGTACGGCGAGCTGCAGCACGTCGGCGAGGCTGCCCGCGTACCGGTCCGCGACGGCGCGGGCGAGGGAGAGGATCTCGGGGCTGAGGACCGGCTCGGGCGAGACGACGTAGGCGAGTGCGGCGAGCGCTCCCTGGTAGTCGGATTCGGCGCGCCGCTCGATGAGGAAGCCGTCGATCAGGCCGCCGCCTTCGCGGCGTCCGCCGCGGACGCGGTGCGCTCCGGCGCCGAAGCGCACGCGCACCCGCACTCCGGGCCTGGCGTCGGCGTCGAGCTCCTCGGGGACGGCGTAGTCGAAGAACTGGTCGAGGTGGAGGGCGCCCTTGTTGACCATGACGCGGGCGACGGGGAGGTCCTCGGCGAGCGCGGCTCCGCGCCACGTACGTGGTTTCGCCTTGGGGACCTTGGCCTTGCGGACGCTCTCGCGGATGAGCGCAAGCTGCTCCGGCCCGTCACCGACGGGCTCGGAAGGCTGCTTGTCATCGCTGCTCACAGGCAAATCCTGCCAGAGACCACTGACAGCGCCGCTCGCCCGGCACCTGTCCGGGACCCGTCCGCGCGGCACGAGAGGGGCCCCGGACCGGGAACGGTCCGGGGCCCCTCGTGGAGCCGTGTGCGGGCTGGTCTACAGGCCCGCCGCCGCGCGCAGAGCGTCCACGCGGTCCGTGCGCTCCCACGTGTAGTCGGGCAGCTCGCGGCCGAAGTGGCCGTACGCCGCGGTCTGGGCGTAGATCGGGCGCAGCAGGTCGAGGTCACGGATGATCGCGGCCGGCCGGAGGTCGAAGACCGCGGCGATGGCCTGCTCGATCTTCTCGACGTCGACCGTCGCGGTGCCGAACGTCTCGACGAACAGGCCGACGGGCTCGGCCTTGCCGATGGCGTAGGCGACCTGGACCTCGCAGCGGGCGGCGAGCCCGGCGGCGACGACGTTCTTGGCGACCCAGCGCATGGCGTACGCGGCGGAGCGGTCGACCTTGGACGGGTCCTTGCCGGAGAACGCGCCGCCGCCGTGGCGGGCCATGCCGCCGTACGTGTCGATGATGATCTTGCGGCCGGTCAGTCCGGCGTCGCCCATCGGGCCGCCGATCTCGAAGCGGCCGGTCGGGTTCACCAGGAGACGGTAGCCGTCGGTGTCGAGCTTGATGCCGTCCTCGACGAGTTGCTTCAGCACGTGCTCGACGACGAACTCGCGGATGTCGGGGGCGAGCAGCGAGTCCAGGTCGATGTCGGAGGCGTGCTGCGAGGAGACGACCACGGTGTCGAGGCGGACGGCCTTGTCGCCGTCGTACTCGATGGTGACCTGGGTCTTACCGTCCGGGCGCAGGTAGGGGATGGTGCCGTTCTTGCGGACCTCGGACAGGCGGCGGGAGAGCCGGTGCGCCAGGTGGATCGGCAGCGGCATCAGCTCGGGCGTCTCGTCGCAGGCGTAACCGAACATCAGGCCCTGGTCGCCGGCGCCCTGCTTGTCGAGCTCGTCCTCGTCGCCCTCGACGCGCTTCTCGTACGCGGTGTCGACGCCCTGCGCGATGTCCGGGGACTGCGCGCCGATGGAGACCGACACTCCGCAGGAGGCCCCGTCGAAGCCCTTCTTCGAGGAGTCGTAGCCGATCTCCAGGATCTTGTTGCGCACGAGCGTGGGGATGTCGGCGTAAGCCTTGGTGGTCACTTCACCGGCGACGTGCACAAGGCCGGTGGTGATCAAGGTCTCCACGGCTACCCGGGAAGTGGGGTCCTCCCGGAGGAGGGCGTCGAGAATCGTGTCGCTGATCTGGTCGGCGATCTTGTCGGGGTGACCCTCGGTCACGGACTCCGAGGTGAAGAGACGGCGGGACACATCGCTCCCTGGGGTTGCAGCGGCTGCTGGCTGATCATTGACGGACCGGCAGGGGGCTGCGCCCCGCGACGTTCCGCAACCAGTTTATCGGTCGCGCTCCGGGACCGGACAACCCGTCTCGCAGGCTGGGAGTCCGCTGACCTGGGGCCACGGCCGAGACGGTACGACGATAGCGCCTGGTGGTGAGCGATTCGCCACATTTCGCAGGTTTCCGTGGCCGGCCCGTCGATCCCGTGTCGCCCGGTGCTCACGGGACCCTCGCGGTACCTGTGGGAGAGCGCGGGAGAGGCCTCAGGCGAGCCGGGGTACGACGAGGTCCCAGACCGTGTCGGCGAGGGCCTCCTTGGGGCCGTGCGGAACCGGCGTCTCGCCGCCGTCCGCGGACAGCACGACGGCCTCGTTGACCTCGGCCCCGAATGTCCTGTGCTCCCCCACCTCGTTGACGACGAGCAGGTCGCAGCCCTTGCGGCGCAGCTTGTCGCGGCCGTTGGCCAGTACGTCGTCGGTCTCGGCGGCGAAGCCGACGATCACCTGGCCGGGACGGGCACGGTCCGCGGAGATCTCGGCGAGGATGTCGGGGTTGCGCACCAGGGTGACGACCGGGGCCTCCACGCCGTCCTTCTTCTTGATCTTGCCCTCGGCGTAGGCGGCGGGGCGGAAGTCCGCGACGGCGGCGGCCATGACGACGGCGTCGGCGTCCGCGGCAGCCTTGAGCACGGCCTCGCGCAGTTGCACCGCCGTGCCGACGTGGACGACGTCGACGCCTGCCGGGTCCGGCATCCCGGTGTTCGCCTCGACGAGGGTGACGCGTGCCCCGCGGGCGGCGGCGGTGCGTGCGAGCGCGTAGCCCTGCTTGCCGGAGGAGCGGTTGCCGAGGTAGCGGACCGGGTCGAGGGGTTCGCGGGTGCCGCCCGCGCTGACGACGACATGGCGGCCTGCCAGGTCGGGTGCCTCGACCCCACGGGCGAGGACGCGGCGGCAGATCTCGAAGATCTCACCCGGGTCGGGCAGCCGGCCCTTGCCGGTGTCGACGCCGGTGAGCCGGCCCACGGCCGGCTCGATCACGACGGCGCCGCGGCGGCGCAGGGTGGCGACGTTCTCCTGGGTGGCAGGGTGCTCCCACATCTCGGTGTGCATCGCCGGGGCGAAGACGACCGGGCAGCGGGCGGTGAGGAGGGTGTTGGTGAGGAGGTCGTCGGCGAGGCCGTGGGCGGCCTTGGCGAGCATGTCCGCGGTGGCGGGCGCGACGACGACCAGGTCGGCGTGCTGACCGATGCGTACGTGCGGGACCTCGTGGACGTCCGACCAGACGTCGGTGTGGACGGGCTGCCCGGAGAGCGCGGACCAGGTCGGCGCGCCGACGAACTGCAGTGCCGACGCGGTCGGCACGACCCGGACCTCGTGGCCGGATTCCGTGAGCCTGCGCAGCAGCTCGCACGCCTTGTAGGCGGCGATGCCCCCGCTCACGCCCAGAACCACCTTCGGCCTGACCGCCGCGTCCACCGAGCCGTCCACTGAGTCCACCACCGCGTCTCCCGCCCTCCACTGGTGCCCACCGGTCGTTGGGCCCGGATCGTTACGTCCTCATGCTGCATCACTCACGGACGAGCGTCTCGCACCACCCTTGATGCACGCCACAGGCCCGGCGGACAGTCCGCCGGGCCTGTGGGAGAAGCTTGCCGCGCTTACTGGGCCGGGCCCTCGATGGCCTCGGAGGTCAGCAGACCCGCGTTGATCTCACGCAGGGCGATCGAGAGCGGCTTCTCGTGGACGTGGGTGTCCACGAGCGGCCCGACGTACTCGAGCAGGCCCTCACCGAGCTGCGAGTAGTACGCGTTGATCTGACGCGCGCGCTTGGCGGCGTAGATCACGAGGCTGTACTTCGAGTCGGTCGCCTCGAGCAGCTCGTCGATCGGAGGGTTGATGATGCCCTCGGGCGCGGTGATGGAAGAGGACACGCTATGCCTTCCGAAGAACTTGCAGAAAGATCGGACAAAAGATCAAACAACTGCCATCAAGGCTAGCAGCTCACGGGCCACGTCCTCGACGGAGGTGTTGACCAGGGTGGTGTCGAACTCCGACTCGGCCGCCAGCTCCACCTTGGCGACCGTCAGCCGGCGCTCGATGACCTCGGGGGACTCGGTGCCGCGCCCGGTGAGGCGGCGGACCAACTCCTCCCAGCTCGGCGGGGCGAGGAAGACCAGCCGGGAATCCGGCATGGACTCCTTCACCTGCCGGGCGCCCTGGAGATCGATCTCCAGCAGCACCGGCTCGCCCGCCTCCAGGCGGTCGAGAACCGCGCGACGGGGCGTGCCGTAGCGGTTGCCCGCGAACTCGGCCCACTCCAGCAGCTCGCCGTTGGCGACCAGCTTGTCGAACTCCTCGTCACTGACGAAGAAGTACTGGACGCCGTGCTTCTCGCCGGGTCGCGGCTTCCGGGTGGTTGCCGACACCGAGAGCCAGACCTCGGGGTGGACCTTGCGCATATGAGCGACGACCGTGCTCTTGCCGACCCCGGAGGGGCCGGAGAGCACGGTCAGCCGCGGACGTACCTCTGCTGCCATGCAGCGATTATCCAGGTTCTCGGGAGTGCCCGGGAACGTCAGGCGGCACCGCCGCCGAACTCGCGCTCCAAGGAGGCGATCTGGTTGGAGCCGAGACCACGGACCCGGCGGCTCTCGGAGATGCCGAGCCTCTCCATGATCTGCTTGGCGCGGACCTTGCCCACGCCCGGCAGGGACTCGAGGAGGGCGGAGACCTTCATCTTGCCGATGACGTCGTTCTCCTGGCCCTGCTTGATGACCTCGTGGAGGGAGGCGCCGGAGTGCTTGAGTCGATTCTTGACCTCGGCCCGCTCCCGGCGAGCCGCGGCGGCCTTTTCGAGCGCGGCTGCGCGCTGTTCAGGGGTAAGGGGCGGAAGAGCCACGCCTACGTCACCTCGGATGTCGAACTGTCGGATACGGACCGGTGAGGAACCTGATCGCCCCACACCAGGGGGAGCAACGAGCAACGCAGCGCTTCTGCCCTGCACGTTCTCTTCGACGGAGACTAGCGGCCATGGCCGCTCCAGTCAGCGAGAACAGACGAAAAGTCCTGGTCAGCATCGACCGACCAGGACAATTCGGGCAAAACAACCGGGATTTGCGTGAAGAAACCGTCAAAGAATCTTCCGGCCGCTCCCTGACGCCACTCTCCGACCGCCGCGCGAGGGGTGCCCGACGGCCCTGAAGGCAGCCTTCCGCGCGTCCGCCGCTGGTGACGGCGTTACGCAGAGCCGACGCCATGTGCACGGAGAGCTTCCGCGGCGGACGCTCCGGCGGCCGTCAGACCGAGGCGACCGCCGCGCGGATCTCATCGGCGAAGCGAGCGGCCGACTCGCGCAGCCCCCGCACGTCCGGTCCGTGCCGAAGGACACCGCGGCTGACGCTCGGCACCACATTGCGGACGGCCGCGCCGAAGACCCCGGGGAGGTCCGCCGGCGTCGCGCCCTGGGCGCCGATGCCGGGGGCCAGCAGCGGCCCGTTGATGTCGAGGTCCACGCCCGCGTCGCCGAGTGTCGCGCCCACTACCGCGCCGACCGGTCCGAGGGGCTGCGCCCCGGCGTTCTCCGCGGCCATGTGGTCGAGCATCACCTGGGCCAGCGACTTCCCGCCGGCCGCGGTCGAGCGCTGCACCTCCGCGCCCTCCGGGTTGGAGGTGAGCGCCAGGACGAACACACCGCAGCCGCTCAGCACGGCCTGGTCCAGGGCCGGGCGCAGCGATCCGAAGCCCAGGTACGGGGAGACGGTGACGGCGTCGGAGAACAGCGGGGAGTCCTTGCGGAGGTAGGTCTCCGCGTACGCGCCCATGGTCGAGCCGATGTCGCCCCGCTTGGCGTCCATCAGGACCAGCGCACCGGCCGCTCGCGCCTCCGCCACGGCCTTCTCCAGCACGGCGATGCCGCGTGAGCCGAAGCGCTCGAAGAACGCCGACTGCGGCTTGAGGACGGCGACCCGGTCGGCGAGCGCCTCGACCGTGGTGCGGGTGAACCGCTCGAGACCGTCGACGTCGTCGTTCAGCCCCCAAGCGGTGAGCAGCGAGGCGTGCGGGTCGATGCCGACACACAGCGGGCCGCGGGTGTCCATGGCGTGGCGCAGCCGTGCGCCGAAGGTTTCCGGGAGGGTCATGAAGCGGCCTTTCGCGTCTCGGCGCCGACGGCCTCGGCGAGGGTGGCGTAGGGGCTCGCGGCGAGGCGCGCGGCGAGGCCCTTGTGGATGGCGCGGGCGTAGCAGGGGCCCTCGTAGATGAAGGCGCTGTAGCCCTGGACGAGGGTGGCGCCGGCGAGGATGCGCTGCCAGGCGTCCTCGGCGTTCTCGATGCCGCCGACGCCGACGAGGGTGATGCGGTCGCCCACACGGGCGTACAGGCGGCGCAGGACCTCCAGGGAACGCTCCTTGACGGGCCGGCCGGACAGCCCGCCGGTCTCCTTGACCAGCTCGGCAGAGGACTTCAGGCCGAGGCCCTCGCGCGCGATGGTGGTGTTCGTGGCGATGATGCCGTCCAGGCCCAGCTCCAGGGCGAGGTCGGCGACGGCGTCCACGTCCTCGTCCGCGAGGTCGGGGGCGATCTTGACCAGCAGCGGTACACGGCGGTCCGTCACGGTGCTGTCGGCGGCCTCGCGCACGGCGGTCAGCAGCGGGCGCAGCGACTCGGTGGCTTGGAGGTTGCGCAGGCCGGGGGTGTTCGGCGAGGAGACGTTGACGACGAGGTAGTCGGCGTGGGCGGCCAGGCGCTCGGTGGAGGTCACGTAGTCGCCGACCGCCTCCTCCTCCGGGACCACCTTGGTCTTGCCGATGTTGACGCCGACGACCGTGCGGAAGATCTCGCGGCGGGCCGCGAGCCGCTCGGCCACGGCGGCCGAGCCGTCGTTGTTGAAGCCCATCCGGTTGATCAGGGCGCGGTCGGGGACGAGCCGGAAGAGGCGCTTCTTGGGGTTGCCGGGCTGCGGCTGCGCCGTGACGGTGCCGATCTCGACGTGGTCGAAGCCGAGCATCGACATGCCGTCGACGGCGACGGCGTTCTTGTCGAAGCCGGCCGCGAGACCGAAGGGGCCGTGCATCCGCAGGCCGAGCGCCTCGATGCGCAGTTCCTTGTAGCGGGGCGCCAGGAACGCGGCGGCGAAGGTACGCAGGACGGGGACGCGGACCGCGAGCCGGATCCATCGGAAGGCGAGGTGGTGGGCCTGCTCCGGGTCCATCCGCTTGAAGACCAGGTCGAAGAAGAACTTGTACATGGGAAGTGGTGTCCTCATGAGGAGGGGGACACCGTTTCCGGTGTCCCCCTCGTCGTTGCTAGTCGCGGGCCGCGGTCAGGTGTTCCGCGTGTTCCTGCAGTGAACGGACGCCGACGTCACCGCGGTTGAGCGCGTCGATGCCCTGGACGGCGGCGGCGAGCGCCTGCACCGTCGTCAGGCACGGGACGCCCCGCGCGACGGCGGCGGTGCGGATCTCGTAGCCGTCGAGGCGGCCGCCGGTGCCGTAGGGGGTGTTGACGATGAGGTCGACCTCACCGTCGTGGATCAGCTGGACGATGGTCTTCTCACCGCCCGGCCCCTCACCTTCCGACTGCTTGCGCACCACGGTCGCGTTGATGCCGTTGCGCTTGAGGACCTCGGCGGTCCCCGAGGTGGCCAGCAGCTCGAAGCCGTGGGCGACCAGCTCGCGGGCCGGGAAGATCATCGAGCGCTTGTCGCGGTTGGCCACGGAGACGAACGCGCGGCCCTTGGTGGGCAGCGGGCCGTACGCGCCGGCCTGCGACTTGGCGTACGCCGTGCCGAAGACCGTGTCGATGCCCATGACCTCGCCGGTGGAGCGCATCTCCGGGCCGAGGACGGTGTCCACGCCGCGGCCGTGCACGTCACGGAAGCGCGACCACGGCATGACGGCCTCCTTGACGGAGATCGGCGCGTCGAGCGGCAGGGTGCCGCCGTCGCCGTTCTTCGGCAGCAGGCCCTCCTCGCGCAGTTCGGCGACGGTGGCGCCGAGCGAGATGCGGGCGGCGGCCTTGGCGAGCGGGACCGCGGTCGCCTTCGAGGTGAAGGGCACGGTCCGGGAGGCACGCGGGTTGGCCTCGAGGACGTAGAGGATGTCGCCGGCCATCGCGAACTGGATGTTGATCAGTCCGCGCACGCCGACACCCTTGGCGATGGCCTCGGTGGAGGCGCGCAGGCGCTTGATGTCGAAGCCGCCGAGCGTGATCGGGGGCAGGGCGCAGGCCGAGTCGCCGGAGTGGATGCCGGCCTCCTCGATGTGCTCCATCACGCCGCCGAGGTAGAGCTCGGTGCCGTCGTAGAGGGCGTCGACGTCGATCTCGATGGCGTCGTCGAGGAAGCGGTCGACCAGCACCGGGCGGGTCGGGGAGATCTCGGTGGACTCGGCGATGTACGCCTCGAGGCGCGCCTCATCGTACACGATCTCCATGCCGCGGCCGCCGAGCACGTACGACGGGCGGACCAGGACCGGGTAGCCGATCTCGTCGGCGATGGCCTTGGCGCCCGCGAAGGTGGTGGCGGTGCCGTGCTTCGGCGCCGGGAGACCGGCCTCGGCGAGCACCCGGCCGAACGCGCCGCGGTCCTCAGCGGCGTGGATGGCCTCCGGCGGGGTGCCGACGACCGGGACGCCGTTGTCCTTGAGCGCCTGGGCCAGGCCCAGCGGGGTCTGGCCGCCGAGCTGGACGACGACACCGGCGATCGGGCCGGCCAGCGACTCGGCGTGCACGATCTCCAGCACGTCCTCGAGCGTCAGCGGCTCGAAGTACAGGCGGTCGGAGGTGTCGTAGTCGGTGGAGACGGTCTCCGGGTTGCAGTTGACCATCACGGTCTCGTACCCGGCGTCGTGCAGCGCGAAGGAGGCGTGGACGCAGGAGTAGTCGAACTCGATGCCCTGGCCGATGCGGTTCGGACCGGAGCCGAGGATGATCACGGCGGGCTTGGTGCGCGGCGCGACCTCGGACTCCTCGTCGTAGGACGAGTAGAAGTACGGGGTGCGGGCGGCGAACTCGGCGGCGCAGGTGTCGACCGTCTTGTAGACCGGGCGGATGCCGAGCGCGTGGCGGACCTCGCGCACGACGTCCTCGCGCAGGCCGCGGATCTCGGCGATCTGGGCGTCGGAGAAGCCGTGGCGCTTGGCGTCGGCGAGCAGCTCGGGGTCGAGCTTCTCCGCGGCCGCGAGCTCGTCCGCGTGCTCCTTGATCAGGAACAGCTGGTCGACGAACCACGGGTCGATCTTCGTCGCGTCGAAGACCTCCTCCGGGGTGGCTCCGGCGCGGATGGCCTGCATGACGGTGTTGATCCGGCCGTCGGTGGGGCGGACCGCCTCCCGCAGCAGCTCGTCCTTGTCGCCGGTCTCACCGGTGAAGGCGAACTGGCTGCCCTTCTTCTCCAGCGAGCGCAGGGCCTTCTGCAGCGCCTCCGTGAAGTTCCTGCCGATGGCCATGGCCTCGCCGACGGACTTCATGGTCGTGGTGAGGGTGGCGTCGGCCGAGGGGAACTTCTCGAACGCGAACCGCGGCGCCTTGACGACGACGTAGTCGAGGGTCGGCTCGAAGGAGGCCGGGGTCTTCTCGGTGATGTCGTTCGGGATCTCGTCCAGCGTGTAGCCGACGGCGAGCTTCGCGGCGATCTTGGCGATCGGGAAGCCGGTGGCCTTGGACGCGAGCGCCGAGGACCGCGAGACACGCGGGTTCATCTCGATGACGATGATCCGGCCGTCGTCCGGGTTCACCGCGAACTGGATGTTGCAGCCACCGGTGTCGACGCCGACCTCGCGGATGATCGCGATGCCGATGTCCCGCAGCCGCTGGTACTCGCGGTCGGTCAGCGTCATCGCCGGGGCGACGGTGATCGAGTCGCCGGTGTGGACGCCCATCGGGTCGAAGTTCTCGATGGAGCAGACGACCACGACGTTGTCGTGCTTGTCGCGCATCAGCTCCAGCTCGTACTCCTTCCAGCCGAGGATGGACTCCTCGAGGAGCACTTCGGTGGTCGGCGAGAGGGTGAGGCCCTGGCCGGCGATGCGGCGCAGCTCCTCCTCGTCGTGGGCGAAGCCGGAGCCGGCGCCGCCCATGGTGAAGGAGGGGCGGACGACGACGGGGTAGCCGCCGAGCGTCTCTACGCCCTTGAGGACGTCGTCCATGGAGTGGCAGATCACGGACCGGGCGGACTCGCCGTAACCGATCTTGGCCTTGACGGCCTCGACGACGCCCTTGAAGAGGTCGCGGTCCTCGCCCTTGTTGATCGCCTCGACATTGGCGCCGATCAGCTCGACGCCGTACTTCTCCAGCACACCCTGCTCGTGCATGGAGATGGCGGTGTTGAGCGCGGTCTGGCCGCCGAGGGTGGGCAGCAGCGCGTCGGGGCGCTCCTTGGCGATGATCTTCTCGACGAACTCGGGGGTGATCGGCTCGACGTAGGTGGCGTCGGCGATCTCCGGGTCGGTCATGATCGTCGCCGGGTTGGAGTTCACCAGGATGACGCGAAGGCCCTCTGCCTTGAGGACGCGGCAGGCCTGGGTGCCGGAGTAGTCGAACTCGGCGGCCTGGCCGATGACGATCGGGCCGGAGCCGATGACCAGGACGGACTGGATATCGGTGCGCTTAGGCACGCTCGGCCTCCATCAGGGCGGTGTTCATCAAAGACGTGAAGCGGTCGAAGAGGTACGCGGCGTCGTGCGGGCCGGCGGCCGCCTCGGGGTGGTACTGGACGCTGAAGGCGGGCTGGTCGAGCAGCCTCAGCCCCTCCACGACGTTGTCGTTGAGGCAGACGTGGGAGACCTCCGCGCGTCCGTAGGGTGTCTCGGAGACCTTGTCGAGAGGGGCCTCGACGGCGAATCCGTGGTTGTGAGCGGTGACCTCGACCTTGCCGGTCGTGCGGTCCTGCACGGGCTGGTTGATGCCGCGGTGGCCGTACTTCAGCTTGTAGGTGCCGAAGCCGAGGGCGCGGCCGAGCAGCTGGTTCCCGAAGCAGATGCCGAACAGCGGCGTCCTGCGCTCCAGCACCGCCTTGATGACGGTCAGGTCGGCGGTGGCCGGGTCGCCCGGGCCGTTGGAGAGGAAGACTCCGTCGGGGTTCACGGCGTAGACGTCCTCCGCGGTGGCCGTGCCGGGCAGGACATGGACCTCTATGCCGCGCTCCGCCATGCGGTGCGGCGTCATGCCCTTGATGCCCAGGTCGAGCGCGGCGACGGTGAACTTCTTCTCGCCGATCGCCGGGACGACGTACGCCTCGGTGGTGGCGACCTCCGCGGAAAGGTCGGCACCCTTCATCTCGGGCGCTTCGAGGACCCGGGCGAGCAGCGTGGCGTCGTCCGCCAGGGCGTCACCGGAGAAGATGCCGACGCGCATCGCGCCGCGCTCACGCAGGTGGCGGGTGAGGGCGCGGGTGTCGATGCCGCTGATGCCGACGACGCCCTGGGCCTCCAGTTCGTCGTCGAGGGTGCGGCGGGAGCGCCAGTTCGAGGGGATACGGGCGGGGTCGCGCACGACATAGCCGGCGACCCAGATCTTCTTCGACTCGTCGTCCTCGTCGTTGACGCCGGTGTTGCCGACGTGCGGCGCGGTCATGACCACGACCTGGCGGTGGTACGACGGGTCCGTCAGCGTCTCCTGGTAGCCCGTCATGCCGGTGTTGAACACCGCCTCGCCGAAGGTCTCCCCCACGGCCCCGTAAGCACGGCCGCGGAAGGTGCGGCCGTCCTCCAGGACGAGTACGGCGGGAGCTTTGGCGGCTCCCCGGGTGGAGGTCGTCATCGTGCGGTGCCTTCCGTCGTCTTGATCATGTGTGTCAGGGTGTCGACCCACTCGCTCTGCCCGGCCGCGTGGTCGGAGCGGAAGCCGGAGTCGATCAGCTTGTCGCCGTGCGCCCAGGTGACGATCAGCAGACCGCCCTCCGCGAGGACCTTGCCGGCGATGCCCTTGTCGAGCCGGGCCTCGCGCAGTGCCTGGACCGGTACGAAGAAGTCCTGCGCGCCGGGACGTACCACGGCCAGTCCCGCGTCGGTGAGCGTGAGCTCGACGCGGCTGCGGGTGCCGAGTCCGTGGGCGACGATCCGGTCGAGCCACTGCCCGGCGGTGGTGGAGCCGTGGTAGCGGCCCGTCATCGTCAGTCTGGCCTCGCCGGGCTCCGCGGGCGCGGTGGGCAGCTCGGGCAGGTCCGACTGGAGGCTGCCGCGCCACTTCCATCCCTGGCGCATCAGCCAGTAGACGAACGCGACGAAGGCCAGCAGTCCGACGACCCAGCCGATGCGGGCGGCCCAGTCCGTCACCTCCGCCGACTTCTGCTCGGCGGCCAGAATCATCAGTGCAGGTGTCACGCCAGCTTCCCGTCCACAACCGTTGCCCGGCCCCGCAGGAAGGTGTGCGTGACGCGTCCCGGCAGCTCACGGCCCTCGTACGGGGTGTTGCGGCTGCGGGAGGCGAAGCCCGCGGGGTCCACCGCTCCACGGTATGCCGGATCGACCAGGGTGAGGTTCGCGGGCTCACCAGCCGAGACGGGCCGTCCGTGGCCCTTGGCCCCGCCGATGACCGCGGGCTTGAAGGACATCCGGTCGGCGACGCCGGCCCAGTCGAGCAGTCCCGTCTCGACCATCGTCTGCTGGACGACGGACAGCGCGGTCTCCAGGCCGACCATGCCCATGGCGGCGGCGGCCCACTCGCAGTCCTTGTCCTCGTGCGGGTGGGGGGCGTGGTCGGTGGCGACGATGTCGATCGTGCCGTCGGCGAGCGCCTCACGCAGCGCCATGACGTCGCGCTCGGTGCGAAGCGGCGGGTTGACCTTGTAGACCGGGTTGTACGAGCGGACCAGTTCGTCGGTCAGCAGCAGGTGGTGCGGGGTGACCTCGGCGGTGACGTCGATGCCGCGGGACTTGGCCCAGCGCACGATCTCGACGGAGCCGGCGGTGGAGAGGTGGCAGATGTGGACGCGGGAGCCGACGTGCTCGGCGAGGAGGACGTCGCGGGCGATGATCGACTCCTCCGCGACGGCCGGCCAGCCGCCGAGTCCGAGCTCGGCGGAGACGATGCCCTCGTTCATCTGGGCGCCCTCGGTGAGGCGGGGCTCCTGGGCGTGCTGGGCGATGACGCCGCCGAAGGCCTTCACGTACTCCAGCGCGCGCCGCATCATCACGGCGTCGTCGACGCACTTGCCGTCGTCGGAGAAGACGGTGACGCCGGCCGCGGACTCGTGCATGGCACCGAGCTCGGCGAGCTTCTTGCCTTCGAGGCCGACGGTGACCGCGCCGATGGGCTGGACGTCGCAGTAGCCGGACTCCTTGCCGAGCCGGTAGACCTGCTCCACCACGCCGGCGGTGTCGGCGACGGGGAAGGTGTTGGCCATGGCGAACACGGCCGTGTAACCGCCGCTCGCCGCGGCGCGGGTGCCGGTGAGGACCGTCTCGGAGTCCTCACGGCCCGGCTCGCGCAGGTGGGTGTGCAGGTCGACCAGGCCCGGCAGCAGGATCTGCCCCTGGGCCTCGATCACGGTCGCGTCGCCGGCCTCGAGGCCGGTGCCGACACGCTCGACGGTCGCGCCGTCGATCAGTACGTCCTGGGGCTCGCCGCCGAGTACCTTCGCACCGCGGATCAGGGTCTTGCTCATCGTCTTACTTCTCCTCGGTACGGGTGTTCGTGGTGGGGGCGTCGGACTCGTTGCCGCCGAGCAGCAGGTAGAGCACCGCCATGCGGATCGACACGCCGTTGGCGACCTGCTCGATGACGGTGCAGCGGGGCGAGTCGGCGACCTCGGCGGTGATCTCCATGCCGCGGACCATCGGCCCCGGGTGCATCACGATCGCGTGCTCCGGCATCCGCGCCATCCGCTCGCCGTCCAGGCCGTAGCGCCGGGAGTACTCGCGCTCGGTGGGGAAGAACGCGGCGTTCATCCGCTCGCGCTGGACGCGCAGCATCATCACCGCGTCGGACTTGGTCAGGGTCGAGTCCAGGTCGTAGGAGACCTCGCAGGGCCAGGTCTCCACGCCGACCGGCACCAGGGTCGGCGGGGCGACGAGGGTGACCTCGGCGCCGAGGGTGTGCAGCAGGTCCACGTTGGAGCGGGCGACCCGGCTGTGCAGTACGTCGCCCACGATCGTGATGCGCCTGCCGGCCAGGTCCTGCCCGATCCCGTCGTCCTTGCCGACGAGGCGGCGGCGCATCGTGAAGGCGTCGAGCAGGGCCTGGGTCGGGTGCTGGTGGGTGCCGTCGCCGGCGTTGATGACGGGGGCGTCGATCCAGCCGGAGTTGGCGAGGCGGTAGGGAGCGCCGGACGCGCCGTGCCGGATGACGACGGCGTCGACGCCCATCGCCTCCAGCGTCTGGGCGGTGTCCTTCAGAGACTCGCCCTTGGAGACGGACGAGCCCTTGGCCGCGAAGTTGATGACGTCGGCGGAGAGGCGCTTCTCGGCGGCCTCGAAGGAGATCCGGGTGCGGGTGGAGTCCTCGAAGAAGAGGTTGCAGACGGTACGGCCGCGCAGGGCGGGAAGCTTCTTGATCGGCCGGTCGGCGACCCGGGCCATCTCCTCTGCGGTGTCGAGGATGAGGACGGCTTCGTCGCGGGTGAGGTCGGCGGCCGAGATGAGGTGACGCATCATCGGAGGGTTTCTCCAGGTCTGTGGAGGTTTGCGAGGCATGCGGGCGCGCGGAAGGGCACGCCGTACGAATGGGTGGCCGTACGGGGGCGCTAGCGCTCCGCGGCGGGGGCGGTCTCCCGCACACCGAGCAGGACGGTGTCGCGGCCGTCCTCCTCCGAGAGCTGGACCTTGACCGTCTCGCGCAGCGAGGTGGGGAGGTTCTTGCCGACGTAGTCGGCGCGGATGGGCAGCTCGCGGTGGCCCCGGTCGACCAGGACGGCGAGCTGCACGGCCCGGGGCCGGCCGAGGTCGCCGAGGGCGTCGAGCGCGGCGCGGATGGTGCGGCCGGAGAAGAGCACGTCGTCGACGAGGACGACGAGACGGCCGTCGATGCCGTCACCGGGGATCTCGGTGCGGGCCAGCGCACGGGCGGGCTTCATCCGCAGGTCGTCGCGGTACATGGTGATGTCGAGGGAGCCGACCGGGATCTTGCGGCCGGTGATGCCTTCGAGCTTCTGGGCGAGCCGGCGGGCCAGATACACACCGCGGGTCGGGATGCCGAGGAGAACCACGTCGTCGGCGCCCTTGGCGCGCTCGACGATCTCATGGGCGATACGGGTCAGTACCCGCGCGATGTCGGGGCCTTCGAGAACGGGCCTGGCGGCATCGGAACTACTGGAAGCGTCCATAGGAAACGGACCTCCTTCTCCGCCTCACGGGACGGACCTTAAAGGACGTCGGAATTGCGCGCTCCACGTTACCAGGGCTTGATGGATGAACTGATCCGGGTCCCCCGGCCGCCGGCCGGAACCGGTCCGGACCCATTCGGCTTGACTCATCCAAGTAACGCTGCGTAACCTCACAGTGAGTTACCAGCCACGCGGCGGAGCCGCACGTCGTCACTGCGTCCGGGGAGCTATATGTCCAGCGAATACGCAAAACAGCTCGGGGCCAAGCTCCGCGCCATCCGCACCCAGCAGGGGCTGTCCCTCCACGGCGTCGAGGAGAAGTCGCAGGGCCGCTGGAAGGCCGTTGTCGTGGGTTCCTACGAGCGCGGCGACCGTGCCGTCACGGTGCAGCGCCTCGCCGAGCTGGCGGACTTCTACGGCGTCCCGGTGCAGGAACTGCTGCCCGGCACCACGCCCGGCGGTGCCGCCGAGCCGCCGCCGAAGCTCGTGCTCGACCTGGAGCGCCTGGCGCACGTCCCCCAGGAGAAGGCCGGCCCCCTCCAGCGGTACGCGGCGACGATCCAGTCGCAGCGCGGCGACTACAACGGCAAGGTGCTGTCGATCCGCCAGGACGACCTGCGCACCCTGGCCGTGATCTACGACCAGTCGCCGTCGGTCCTGACCGAGCAGCTCATCAGCTGGGGTGTGCTGGACGCGGACGCGCGCCGTGCGGTGGCGCACGAGGAGAGCTGACCCGGAGCTCCGCCGCACTTCTGAAAAAACGTCACGCCGGAGGGCGGGGCCGGATTCCACCGGCCCCGCCCTCCGGCGTTCCGGCCCCCGGGCATTCCTCGGGTCCGCTCCCCCGCGACCCCGGCGCGGCTGACACCGCAGGCGCCACGCCCCCGCCCGGCCTGCCTGCCTGCCTGCCTGCCGGGAAAACACCAGGCCCGGGGCGGAAGACTCTCGTCTTCCGCCCCGGGCCTGGTGAAACCGACCGGGACGCGGATCAGTCGCGTCGAAGGCTCGGCTTGAGGTCCTTGAAACGGCCCAGCAGGCCGTTCACGAAGGCCGGAGACTCGTCCGTGGAGAACTCCTTGGCGAGCTGCACCGCCTCGTCGATCACCACCGCGTCAGGGGTCTCGTCCTTCCAGACCAGCTCGTACGCGCCGAGCCGGAGGATGTTCCGGTCCACGACCGGCATGCGGTCGATGGTCCATCCGACGGCGTAGGTGGCGATGAGCTCGTCGATGCGGTCCGCGTGCTCCGCGTACCCCTCGACGAGGTCCATCGTGTACTCGGCGACCGGCGGCTGCCGCTCGTCGGTACGGGCGTGCCGGACCCAGTCCGCGAGGACCGTGTGCACGGTCGCCCCGCGCTGGTCGGCCTCGAAGAGGATCTGAAAGGCGCGCTTGCGGGCCTTGTTACGGGCAGCCACGGTTAGCTGTTCACCCGGCCGAGGTAGTCGCCCGAGCGGGTGTCGACCTTGATCTTCTCACCAGTGGTGATGAAGAGCGGGACCTGGATCTCGTAGCCGGTCTCCAGGGTGGCGGGCTTGGAACCACCGGTGGAACGGTCGCCCTGCACGCCGGGCTCGGTGTGCTGGACGGTCAGCTCGACGGCGGCCGGGAGCTCCACGTAGAGCACCTCGCCCTCGTGCTGCGCGACGCTGGCGGTGAAGCCCTCGATGAGGAAGTTCGCGGCGTCGCCGACCTGCTTGCGGTCGACCATCAGCTGGTCGTAGGTCTGCATGTCCATGAAGACGAAGTACTCGCCGTCCATGTAAGAGAACTGCATGTCGCGGCGGTCGACGGTGGCCGTCTCGACCTTCACGCCGGCGTTGAAGGTCTTGTCGACGACCTTGCCGGAGAGCACGTTCTTGAGCTTGGTGCGCACGAAGGCCGGGCCCTTGCCGGGCTTGACGTGCTGGAACTCGACGACGGACCAGAGCTGGCCTCCGTCGAGCTTGAGCACCATGCCGTTCTTGAGGTCGTTCGTGGAAGCCACGGTTGCGGAATCTCCTGGACTGACGCTGGGTGGACGACCAAGTCTTTCGCACCGCGGCTCGCTACAGCGCGAGCAGCTCCTTGGTCGTGATGGTGAGTAGCTCGGGTCCGCCGTCCGCCTCCTGGCGCACGACGAGCGTGTCATCGATCCGGACCCCGCCCCGGCCCGGGAGGTGGACCCCCGGTTCGACGGTGACCGGCACACAAGCGTCCAGTTTACCCATGGCCGCAGGGGCGAGCTGCGGGTCCTCGTCGATTTCGAGCCCGACACCGTGCCCGGTACGGGGCGGGAGCTCCTCACCGTGGCCCGCGACATCCAGGATCTGCCGTGCCGCGTGATCGACGTCGCGGTACGCGGTCCCGGGGAGCAGGGCCTCCCGGCCGGCCCGCTGAGCGGCGAAGACGAGCTCGTAGAGCTCGATCTGCCAGTCGGCCGGAGTCGTGCCGATCACGAAGGTACGGCCGATCTCGCACCGGTAGCCGCGGTAGTTCGCGCCGAGGCAGACGGAGAGGAAATCACCCTCCTCCACGCGCCGGTCACCCGGACGGTGTCCAGTTCGCCCCGAGTTCGGGCCTGTGGCGACAGAGGTCGCGAACGCGGGGCCGTCGGCGCCGTGGTCGACCAGACGACGTTCCAGCTCGAGGGCGAGATGCCGCTCGGTGCGGCCCACGAGGATGGACTCGAGCAGTTCCCCGAGGGCCTGGTCGGTGATCTCCGCCGCGATACGCAGACAGGCGATCTCGTCCTCGTCCTTGACGATCCGCTGCTGCTCGACGGCGAGCCCGAGATCGGCGAGGCGCAGCCGGGGCGCGACCGATCCGAGCGCACGGTGCCGGGCGACCGTCAGATGGTGCTCCTCGACGGCCAGCGACTCGACGCCCTCCGTACGCGCCAGCTCGGCGGCGGCGACCGCCGCGTCGCCGGCGGACGTCTGCATGACGACGAGCCGCAGCCCCTCGTCGGGGCGGCCGTCGGCGGGATCGCCGGTCGGCGTGCGGGGACAGACGAGCACGTCGTCGGCGGGACCGAGGAGCAGCACAGCGCCGGGCGGAGCCCCTCCGGCGAGATAGCGGACGTTCGCGGGCCGGGAGATCAGGGCCGCCGCGCTGCCGGTAGCGGCGCATCGATCGCGCAGTCGGCCACGACGAACCCCATACACCTCAGACATTCTTCGAGCGTACGAGCGCGGGAGGCTGCGGGCCCGGTGACGCGGCCGAGCGGGTCCGGCCGGCGGAACGCGTTCCGCCGGCCCTACGGCAGCGAAAGTCCCCGCGGCCCTATGGCAGCGGGGAAGTCCCCCACTTCCCCGAGCCGGGCGCCGCACGGCCTCGCACCGCGCTCCGTGGGGCGCTTCGGGGGCTCCCCCCTGCGCCCGGCGGGCCCACGCCTCACACTCCCCTACGGCCGGGCGTACCCGCAGCGAGGCCGGACAGCTCCCGCCGGGCGCCGTGCGAAGGCTCCTCTGCCGCCGTGGGCCGATGCGGAACGCCCGCCCGGCGTTGGAACCTCAGCCGCCGCAGGGGGCGCGAAAGCCCACCGGGCCGCGGTCCGTGACGCATCGGGCACAGCCCGCCCCGCCTACCAGCTCGGGGGGCTCGCGATCGCTCGCGCGAGCACGTCGTCGAGGACGCGCGCCGTCGTCTCCACGTCGTACTTCGAGTTGTCGATGATCGGCAGGCCGGACCCGTACCACCCGGCCATCCGCCCGTGGATGCCGGCGACCTCCTCGTCCGAGAGGCGCCGGTTACCGCTGCGCTCCGCGTTGCGTTCGAGGACGATCTCGAGGCCCGGCAGGAGCACCACGGGCAGCAGGCCGGGGCCGACGTGGCGCTTCCAGCCGCCGAGGCCGACGGCGGGACGGTCGGGGAAGACCGCGTCGTCGAGGATGCAGGAGATGCCGTTGGCCAGGAAGTTGCGGGCGGCGAAGCCGCAGGTGCGGCGAGCGAGGCGGTACTGGGCCTCGGAGTTGTCGTTCCAGCCGGACTGTGGGTCGGCGAAGCCGGAGCACACCCATTCCCGGACGTCGTCGAGGCTGATGTGCGCCGTCGGCACCCGCCGGTGGTCGGCCCAGTGGCGGGCCACCGTGGTCTTTCCCGCGCCGGCCGGGCCGATCAGGAGCACGGCGAGCATGGCGGTGCCTGTGCCGCTGTCCGCCGGGGGCGGGGCGGGTATGGGGACCAGCCCGCCGGGCGGGAGCTGGATGTGGCCCGTCGTCTCACGGGAGGGTTGCGGCGGGGCGCCGTGCGGTGCCGGGCCGGGCGGGCCAGGAGGCGTCACGGGCCCCGGAGAGCCTTGCGGGGGTGGCGGAGGCCCGGCAGGCGCCGCGGGCGGCGGTGGCGGCCCCGCGGGAAGCCCCGGGCCGGGGCCCGGGTGCTGCGCACCGTGCATCCATCCGGTCGGTCCCCGCCCCGGTCCGTGGGGCGGCGGCAGCGGAGCCCCCACTGCGTGCTGCATCCGGTGCCACTCCGTCTCGTACGACTGACGTTCTGTCGGACGGCCGACGGCCGCCGTGCTACCGAACGGTACCCTCCCGGTGCCGCCCGGATGTGCGACCGGGCCCGGCCGCCGTAGCGACAACGGTCCGGGGCGGCTAGAAGTGCCCCGCTCCACCCGTCGGCCCGTCAGCCGCCGACTTCCTCCGCCAGCGCGCGCAGCGCGAGCCGGTAGGAGCCGATGCCGAAGCCGGCCACCGTGCCACTGGCGACCGCGGCCACCACAGAGGTGTGGCGGAACGCCTCGCGCGTGTACGGGTTGGAGATGTGCACCTCGATGAGCGGGGCCGTGCGCTGAGCGGCGGCGTCGCGCATCCCGTACGAGTAGTGCGTGAACGCACCGGGGTTGAGAACGACCGGAATTGAACCGTCCGCGGCCTCGTGCAGCCAGCGGATCATCTCGCCCTCGTCGTTCGTCTCGCGCACGTCGACGTCGAAACCGAGCTCCTTGCCGAGGGTTCGGCAGGTGTCCACCAGACCGGCGTAGGAGGTCGCGCCGTAGACGTCCGGCTCGCGGGAGCCGAGGCGGCCGAGGTTGGGGCCGTTGAGCACGAGCACCCGGCGGGTCATGCGGAGACCTCGCCGTAGGCGGCGAGCAGGACGGCCGGGTCGGGCCCTTCGAGAACGGTCGGCTTTCCGAGGCCGTCGAGGACGATGAAGCGCAGCAGGTTGCCGCGGGACTTCTTGTCGACCTTCATGGTCTCCAGCAGCTTGGGCCACTGGTCGCCGCGGTAGGTCAGCGGGAGTCCGACGGACTCGAGGACCGTGCGGTGCCGGTCGGCGGTCGCGTCGTCCAGCCGCCCGGCGAGGCGGCCGAGTTCGGCGGCGAAGACCATGCCGACGGAGACGGCCGCGCCGTGCCGCCACTTGTAGCGCTCGTTCTTCTCGATGGCGTGCGCGAGGGTGTGCCCGTAGTTCAGGATCTCGCGGAGTCCGGACTCCTTGAGGTCGCTGGAGACGACGTCGGCCTTGACCTGGATGGAGCGCACGATCAGCTCGGCCGTGTGCGGACCGGCGGGTGTGCGGGCGCCCTGCGGGTCGGCCTCGACGAGGTCGAGGATGACCGGGTCGGCGATGAAGCCGGCCTTGATGATCTCCGCCATGCCGCTGACGTAGTCGTTGACCGGCAGCGAGTCCAGCGCCGCCAGGTCGCACAGCACGCCGGCGGGCGGGTGGAACGCGCCGACGAGGTTCTTGCCCTCCGCGGTGTTGATGCCGGTCTTGCCGCCCACGGCCGCGTCGACCATGGCGAGCACGGTGGTGGGCACGGCGATCCAGCGCACGCCGCGCAGCCAGCTGGCCGCGACGAACCCGGCGAGGTCGGTCGTGGCGCCGCCGCCGACGCCGACGATGACGTCGGTGCGGGTGAACCCGGTCTGGCCGAGCGCCTTCCAGCAGTACGCCGCGACCTCGACGGTCTTGGCCTCCTCCGCGTTCGGCACCTGGATCGCGACGGCCTCGTAGCCCTGATCGGCGAGGTCCGCGCGCAGCGCCTCACCGGTCTCCGCGAGCGCCTCGGGGTGGAGCACCGCCACCCGCTGGGCCCTGGTCCCGATCAGGCCCGGCAGTTCGCCGAGCAACTGCCGGCCGACCAGCACCTCGTACGGGTCCGTACCGGCCGTTCCGCCGATCTGGATACGGGTCACTGCCTGGTCAGTCATGCGTCCTTCAGCTCCAGTGCGTCGAGGACCGCCTGTGCGACCTCTTCGGGGGTCCGGTCGTCGGTGGCCACGACGACGCGGGCCACTTCGTTGTAGAGGGGCCGGCGGGCGTCCATCAGCTCGCGCCACTGCCGGCGGGGGTTGACGGCGAGCAGCGGACGGGCCGCGTTGAGCCCGACGCGCTTCACCGCCTCCTCCACGTCCATCGACAGGTAGGCGACGGGCAGGCCGGTGAGCAGCTCGCGGGTCCCCTCGTCGAGGATCGCGCCGCCCCCGAGGGCGAGTACGCCCGGGTGCTCCGCGAGGGCGGACCGGACGGCCGCACGCTCGAGGTCACGGAAGTGGTCCTCGCCGTCCTCGACGAAGATGTCGGAGATCTCGCGGCCCTCGGCGGCGACGATGTCCGCGTCGGTGTCCCGGAAGGCCACGCCGAGCCGGCCGGCGAGGAGCTCGCCGACCGTGGACTTGCCCGAGCCCATCGGCCCGACGAGGACGATCAGCGGGGCGCTCATCGGATGTGCAGGTTGTCGAGGTACGAGCGGACGTTGCGGCGGGTCTCCGTGACGCTGTCGCCGCCGAACTTCTCCGCGACGGCGTCGGCGAGGACCAGCGCCACCATCGCCTCGGCGACGATGCCCGCGGCGGGCACGGCGCAGACGTCGGAGCGCTGGTGGTGGGCGGCCGCGGGCTCGCCGGTCTCGACGTCGATGGTGCGCAGGGCGCGCGGCACGGTCGCGATCGGCTTCATCGCGGCGCGGACGCGCAGCAGCTCACCGGTGGACATGCCGCCCTCGGTCCCGCCGGACCGGCCGGACGTGCGGCGGATGCCCTCGTCGGTGGACACGATCTCGTCGTGCGCCTTGGAACCGGGCACGCGGGCCAGGTCGAAGCCGTCGCCGACCTCGACGCCCTTGATGGCCTGGATGCCCATGAGGGCGGCGGCGAGACGCGCGTCGAGCCGGCGGTCCCAGTGGACGTGCGAGCCGAGGCCGACCGGCACGTTGTACGCGAGGACCTCCACGACGCCGCCGAGGGTGTCGCCGTCCTTGTGGGCCTGGTCGATCTCGGCGACCATCGCCTTGCTCGCGTCGGCGTCCAGGCAGCGGACCGGGTCGGCGTCCAGGCGCTCCTCGTCGGCGGGGACGGGAACGACACCGTACGGGGCCTTGGCCGCGGCCAGCTCGACCACGTGGGAGACGATCTCGATGCCCGTCGTCTCCTTCAGGTAGGAGCGGGCCACCGCGCCCAGCGCGACCCGGGCCGCCGTCTCGCGGGCGCTCGCGCGCTCCAGGATCGGGCGGGCCTCGTCGAGCGCGTACTTCTGCATACCGGCAAGGTCGGCGTGACCGGGCCGGGGGCGTGTCAGCGGGGCGTTACGGGCCAGCTGGGCGAGCTCGTCGGGGTCGACGGGGTCGGCCGCCATGACCTTCTCCCACTTCGGCCACTCGGTGTTGCCGACCATGACCGCCACCGGCGAGCCCATGGTCAGGCCGTGGCGCACGCCGCCGATGAAGGTGACCTCGTCGCGTTCGAACTTCATCCGGGCACCGCGACCGTAACCGAGGCGCCGCCTCGCGAGGTGGTCCGCCACCATGTCGGTGGTGATCGGCACACCGGCGGGAAGACCCTCCAGCGTCGCCACCAGTGCGGGTCCGTGCGACTCGCCCGCGGTCAGCCAACGCAACCTGCTCAACGGTGCTCCTCATGCTCGCGCGTGGAACTGCGACGGCTCGGCCTGGGGGAACCTCCCGGCAGCGGCCGGGGAGGCGCGGCCCTGGCCCGCCTCCCCCGATCCTCCCACGGCCGCGCCCCGCGCCCGGCCACCGGTCCACCTGGCGGACGCCCGTGCGCAGTCGGTCCCGAGCCGGTCAGTCGCCGTCGCGGCGCTGCTGCGGCGCGTACGTCCCCAGGAAGTCGGCGCCGCTGGACTGCTGCGGAGCCTGCTGTACCTGCTGCGCGGGGGCGTACGGGCCGAGGAAGTCCGCGCCGCTGCCCTGGTTGCCGGCCGCCACGGGCACCGGCTGCGGGTTGCGCGCGGCACGGCGCCGGGCGATCTTCCTGCGGATCGAGGCCGCCCAGCCGAGGACGACCAGCAGGACGATCAGGCACAGAATCGGGATCTGCAGCCAGTCGGGCAGGAACGAGACGATGCCCTCGAAGATGTTCTTGGCGATCGACGCCTGCGGCTGACCGGTTTCCATGGCCGGACTCCCCCTGTGCTGTTGACGTGCTCCTGATCGAACGCGCCGATCCTAGCGGGCTTCGAGCGCGTGTTGACCAGCGGTACGCATCTCCCGCAGCGGCGCGGGTGAGCGGCCCGTCATCTGCTCGACCTGGAACACCGCCTGGTGCACCAGGAGGTCGAGACCGCCCACGACGCTGCCGCCGTTCTTCGACCAGGCCGCCGCCAGGGCCGTCGGCCACGGGTCGTACAGCACGTCGAAGAGGGTGCCGGGCGCGACAGGGACGGCGGCCGCGAGGGCGTCGGTCGTGCCGGCGGGCGTGGTGGCGATCACGAGGGGCGCGTGCAGTGCCTCGGCCGCGTCCGACCAGTCGGCGGTGCGGACGTCGACGCCCAGTCGCTCGCCCCAGCCGCGCATCTCCGCGGCCCGCGCCTCGCTGCGCACATACGCGGTCACCCGGCCGTTGCAGACGCGGGCCAGAGCGGCGACGGCGGAGGACGCGGTGGCCCCGGCGCCGAGGATCGCGGCGGAGTCCACCTCCTCGACACCTCGCTCACGCAGCGCCGCGACCATGCCGGGGATGTCGGTGTTGTCGCCGACCCGGCGGCCGTCGCCGGTGAACACGACGGTGTTGACGGCCTCGACGGAGGCAGCGGTGTCACTGATCCCGTCGAGAAGCGGGATG
This sequence comes from Streptomyces sp. Tu 2975, assembly GCF_009832925.1. Classification (GTDB taxonomy): domain Bacteria; phylum Actinomycetota; class Actinomycetes; order Streptomycetales; family Streptomycetaceae; genus Streptomyces. The sequence goes on along the minus strand of NZ_CP047140.1, from coordinate 6,555,597 downwards.
ATCGCCCGCTTGAGCGGCATCGTCAGCGACAGGCCTGCCCACGACGCGTCGAGCTCCGCGACGAAGCCCGGCAGCGCCGCCTCGTCGACCTCGAACCGGTCGTAGGACCAGTCGCCGAGGCCGAGTTCGGCGTAGGCGGCGCGGTGCAGCACCGGGGACAGCGAGTGCGCGATGGGCGAGCCGAGGACCGCCGCCCGGTGACGGGACGGAGAGGGATCGGGGGACGGCGCCATCAGTTGCCCCGCGAGTCGTTGAACTTGTCCACCAGCTTCTGGTGCTCGGCGAGTGTCTTCGCGAACTCTGTCTTGTTCATGCCGTCCGTCGCCACGAAGTACAGCCAGCCGTCGTCCGTCGGGTTGAGGGCCGCCGTCAGGGCCTCGTTCCCGGGGTTGCTGATGGGCCCCGGCGTCAGACCCCTCTGGGTGTACGTGTTGTACGGGTCCTGGTTGCTGTTGATCTCGTCCTCAGAGATGTCGATCTTGCTCTGACCCTTGAGGTAGTTGAAGGCGGAGTCGAACTGGAGCAGCTGGTTGGTCTCGGTGTTCTCGGGCTTGAGACGGTTGTAGATGACCTCGGACATCTTGCGGAAGTCGTCTTCCGTCTTCCCCTCGACCTGGACCAGGCTGGCGAGGGTGAGCAGCTCCCACGGACTTTCGAGGCCGAGGCCCTTGGCCTTGGACTCCAGGCCGGCCTTCTCGTACTCCTGGTTGGCCCGGGCGACCATCTTCTTGAGGATCGCCTCCGGCTTGTCGCCCCGCGAGACCGGGTAGGCGGCCGGGAAGAGGAAGCCCTCGAGCGGGTCCTTGACGTCCTTGTGGTTCTTCGCCCAGTCGGGCAGCCCGAGGTTGTCGGCCCTGGTCTCCGCGACCGACTCCGTCGTTCCCGGCTTGAGTTTGAGCTTCTTGTCGATCGACGTGTAGACCGCGGCGTTGCGGGTGCCCTCGGGGATCGTCAGGTTGTTGCGGCTGGCGGGGTTGAGCATCGACTCGACCGCGCTCTCGGCCGACTGCTCCTTCTTCAGGAGGTAGACGCCGTCCTGGATGGTGGGGCCCTTGGGGTTCTTCGTCTGTGCGGAGACGAACGCCTCGACGCTCTTGACGACCCCCTTCTCCTTGAGGATGCCGCCGATCTCGTAACCGCCGGCGCCCTTGGGGATGGTCACCTCGACCGTTTCCGCGACACCCGTGCCGGAGAAGTCGGGAGCCTCGCCGAACTGGCCCTGCCAGAACTGGTATCCGAAGTATCCGACGGCGCCGAGGCCGCCCGCGAGGACCGCCGCGACCACCAGGCAGGCCAGGCCGTTGCGGCCGCCCTTCTTCTTGGTCTTCGGCTTCCCGCGGCGGTCGCGGCCGCCATCGTCGCCGCCGCCACGCGCTTCGTCGTCGTAGCCGTCGTCCTCGTCACGGCCGTCGTCGCCGGTGAAGAAGGGGTGGGTCTCCTCCTTCGCGGCTTCGGCGTCCCAGTCGGTGGCCGGCTCCGGCTCGGCGCGACGCCGGGCAGGCGGCTGCGGCGGCGGGTAGGCGTCGGGGGTGCCGTAGTAGTCGGCTTCCTGGCGGGTGGTGTATCCGGCGGGCTCGCCGCCGTAGGTTGCCGACGGGTCGGTGCCGTACGGCACCGCGGAGTGCTGACCGGTGTCCCAGCCGCCGCCGTCGTAGGGCTGTTGCTGCTGGTTCTGAGGCTGCTGCCCGTAGGGGTCCTGGTACTGCTGCTGACCGCCCTGCCGGTACGGGTCGTGGTACTGGCCCTGCCCCGTGTCGTACTGACCCTGCCCCGTGTCGTACTGACCCTGCCCGGTGTCGTACTGGCCCTGGCCGTACTGGTCCTGCCCGTACTGGTACTGCTGGCCCTGCTGGCCCTGCTGGCCCTCCTGGTACTGCTGACCCTGCTGGTACTGGTCCTGCGGATACTGCTGCTGCGGTTCGCCGGCGTACGGAGCATGACCGGCCGCGGGCTGCTGTCCTCCCCACCCCTGGTCCCCGTACAAAGGGTCCTCAGGGTGCCACGGTTCGGAGCCGGGCCCCGGCCATACTCAGTCATCGATCCCCTAGGGCCGCGAGACGGCGCGGAACGTTCCGCCTCTTTTCTGTGCGGCGGCTGTTCGAACACCGCCGCATCGCGCGGAACGTTACCGTATCGCGATCAGACAATCGGTTCGACGCCCTCACCCGGGGCATTGCCCGACGCCCGTTCGGACTCCAGAGCGTTCTGAAGAATCACCACAGCGGCAGCCTGGTCGATGACGGACCTGCCCTTTTTGGACTTCACGCCCGAAGCGCGGAGTCCCTGAGTGGCCGTCACTGTGGTCATCCTCTCGTCGACCAACCGGACGGGCACCGGCTTGACGCCTTGTGCGAGCGTCTGTGCGAAGCCCCGGATCTTCTTGGCCGCCGGCCCTTCCCGCCCGCTGAGGGAACGGGGCAGGCCGACCACGACCTCGATGGGCTCGTACTCCTCCACCAGTTGGCGCAGCCGCCGGTGGGCGGCCGGGACGTCACGTCCCGGGACGGTCTCCACCGGCGTGGCGAGGAGCCCGTCGGGGTCGCACGAGGCGACCCCGATCCGGGCGTCCCCGACGTCGATCGCGAGGCGACGTCCGCGGCGCATCTGCGGCCTCTCCTCGGTCACGCGGTCTCGGCGACGAGGCGCTCGACGGCGGCCACGGCGTCGCCGATGGCGTCCGGGTTCTGGCCGCCGCCCTGGGCGACGTCCGGCTTGCCGCCTCCGCCACCGCCCAGCGTCTTGGCGGCGGTACGGACCAGGTCGCCGGCCTTGAGGCCGCGCTCGCGGGCGGCCTCGTTGGTGGCGATGACCGTGAGCGGACGGCCGTTGGCCGTCGTGAACACGGCCACGACGGCCGGACGGTCGCCCGCCCCCGACATCTGATTCAGCCGGCCGCGCACGTCGAGGACCAGCTTGCGCAGGTCGTCGGCGGACGTGCCGTCCGGGACGGTGCCCGTGACCAGGGCGACGCCGCGGACGTCCTTGGCGCCCTCGGCGAGCCCGGCGGCGGCGCCGAGCACCTTCTCCGCGCGGAACTTCTCGATCTCCTTCTCGGCGTCCTTCAGCTTGCCGAGCATGGCGGCGATCTTCTCCGGCAGTTCCTCGGAGCGGCCCTTGACCAGCTCCTGGAGCTGGGCGACGACCGTGTGCTCCTTGGCGAGGAAGTTGTACGCGTCGACGCCGACGAGGGCCTCGACCCGGCGCACGCCGGAGCCGATGGAGGACTCGCCGAGCAGCTTCACCAGGCCCAGCTGGGCGGTGTTGTGGACGTGCGTGCCGCCGCACAGCTCCTTGGAGAAGTCGCCGATGGTCACGACGCGGACCCGCTCGCCGTACTTCTCGCCGAACTCGGCGATGGCGCCCTGCTTCTTGGCCTCGTCGATGCTCATGACCTCGGCGTGCACGTCGAGTTCACGGGCGAGGACCTCGTTGATCTTCTGCTCGACGTCGGTGAGGACCGTGCCGGGGACGGCGTTCGGCGAGCCGAAGTCGAAGCGGAAGCGGCCCGGGGAGTTCTCCGAGCCGGCCTGGGCGGCCGTCGGGCCGAGAGCGTCGCGCAGGGCCTGGTGCGTCAGGTGGGTGGCGCTGTGGGCGCGGGCGATGGCCCGGCGGCGGCGCACGTCGATGACGGCATAGGCGGAGGAGCCGACGGTGACCTCGCCCACCTGGACGACGCCCTTGTGGACGCTGACGCCCGGGACCGGCTGCTGCACGTCGCGGATCTGGATGACGGCGCCCGAGTGCAGCTTGATCCGACCCTGGTCGGCGAGCTGACCGCCGCCCTCGGCGTAGAACGGCGTGCGGTCCAGGACGACCTCGACCTCGTCACCCTCGGAGGCGGCCGGGGAGGAGACGCCGTCGACCAGCAGGCCGACGACGGTGGACTCGCCCTCGGTGGCGGTGTAGCCGGTGAACTCGGTGTTGCCCGAGGTGTCGGCGATCTCGCGGTAGGCCGTGAGGTTGGCGTGGCCGGTCTTCTTGGCCTTGGCGTCGGCCTTGGCCTTGTCCCGCTGCTCCTTCATCAGGCGGCGGAAGCCGTCCTCGTCCACGGTCAGGCCCTGCTCGGCGGCCATCTCGAGGGTGAGGTCGATGGGGAAGCCCCAGGTGTCGTGGAGCAGGAACGCCTTGTCGCCGGGCAGGACGGTGCTGCCCTTGGCCTTGGTCTCCGTGACCGCGGTGTCGAGGATGTTGGTGCCGCTCTTGAGGGCCTTGAGGAAGGCGGCCTCCTCGGCGAGGGCGACGGTCTCGATCCGCTTGCGATCGGTGATCAGCTCCGGGTACTGCTGCCCCATGGTGTCGATCACGACGTCGACGAGGTCCTTCACGACCGGGCCGGTGGCGCCCATGAGCCGCATGTTGCGGATGGCGCGGCGCATGATGCGGCGCAGCACGTAGCCGCGGCCCTCGTTGCCGGGGGTGACGCCGTCGCCGATGAGCATCGTGGAGGTGCGGATGTGGTCGGCGACCACACGCATGGAGACGTCGGACTCGTGCTTGTCGCCGTAGCGGACGCCGGTCAGCTCGGTGGCCTTGTCCATGACGACGCGCAGGGTGTCGGTCTCGTACATGTTCTGCACGCCCTGCAGGATCATGGCGAGACGCTCGAGGCCGAGACCGGTGTCGATGTTCTTGCTCGGCAGGTCCCCGAGGATCGGGAAGTCCTCCTTGCCGTCGCCGGCGCCGCGCTCGTACTGCATGAAGACCAGGTTCCAGATCTCCACGTAGCGCTCGTCGTTGACGGCGGGGCCGCCCTCGGGGCCGAACTCGGGACCGCGGTCGTAGTTGATCTCGGAGCAGGGTCCGCAGGGGCCGGGGACGCCCATCGACCAGAAGTTGTCCTTCTTGCCGAGGCGCTGGATGCGCTCGGCGGGCACGCCGATCTTCTCGCGCCAGATCTGTTCGGCCTCGTCGTCGTCGAGGTAGACGGTGATCCAGAGCTTCTCCGGCTCGAGGCCGTAACCGCCCTTGTCCTGGGGGCTGGTGAGCAGCTCCCAGGCGAGCTCGATGGCGCCTTCCTTGAAGTAGTCGCCGAAGGAGAAGTTGCCGCACATCTGGAAGAACGTGCCGTGCCGGGTGGTCTTGCCGACCTCTTCGATGTCCGGCGTGCGCACGCACTTCTGCACGCTGGTCACGCGCGGGGCGGGCGGCTTGACCTCACCGAGGAAATACGGCTTGAAGGGGACCATGCCCGCGGGGACGAGGAGCAGAGTCGGGTCGTCCGCGATGAGCGACGCCGAAGGCACGACGGCGTGCCCGCGCTCCTCGAAGAAGCTCAGCCAGCGGCGGCGGATTTCAGCCGACTCCATCAGTGGTCCTCATTCCGGTTGTACGAATGCTCGCCGTGCGGCTCTTCGCCGTGCGGCTGCTCGGTGTTCGAATGCTTGGGGTACGACTTCCCGCCCGGCTTCCCGCCGTGCAGGTAGGTGATCTGCGCGGGCTCCCCACGCCCGACCGCCGCCCGTCCCCGCTGGGCCGGCAGCTCGCCGTCGACGGGGGCGTGCAGCCCCAGCACCTCGGCGAGTTCACCCTCGCGCTGCACCATCCCGGCGCGGACGTCGAGTGCGAAGTCCTTGAGCCTGTGGCCCGCGTCGACGGCCTTGTTCGCGGCCTGCGCGGCAAGGCTCTCCGGGGTGAGCTGCTTGAGCTTGCGGTTGACCTTGGTGGTGGCCCATACGCCGGCTGCTGCGCCGGCGGTGAACCAGAACGTGCGGCGGAACATGGTGCTTCAGCCCTTCCGGTTCCTGCGCCGGGCGGCCGGCACGGTGCGGCCGACGATCACCGAACGGCGCGACGGCGCGGCAGGCTTGTCGTCGCCCTTGCGGCTCATGGCACGGCGGACGCCGTAGCCGAAGGCGGCCACCTTGACCAGCGGGCCGCCGAAGGTGGAGGCGACCGTCGTGGAGAGCGCGGAGGCGTTGGAGGTGACCTCCTGGACGTCGGTCGCGATGGCGTCCACCCGCTCGAGCTGGGTCTGCGCCGAGCGCACGGTCGCCGAGGCGTCGGCCAGCAGGGGCACCGCCTGTTCGGTCACGTCCGCCACGAGTTGGGTGGTCGCCTTGAGCGTCTGGGCCAGCCTCACGAGCACCACGGCGAGGAAGGAGACCAAGATCGCCCAGAAGACGGCCACCAGAATCCCGGCAACCTCTCCACCGGTCACTGCGCACCGCTCTCTGCATCGTCTTCGGGTGTACGGGAAATCGCCCTCCGAGCCTATCGCGCCCTCGACGGCGGCCCGTACCGCATTACCGGCGCGCTCCCGACCGGTTCTCCGGGCCGATTGTACGCAGTGCTTACGCATGAGTACTCTGCGTGTCCTATGCGACGTCGCCACAGCAGCCTTCCTGCGGAACTGAACCGTTTCGTGGGTCGCAACGACGAGTTGACCGCGCTCATCGGCGCCCTCGACAGCTCCCGTCTGATCACCGTCGTCGGACCGGGCGGCGTCGGCAAGTCCCGCTTGGCGGTGCACGCCGCGGCGGCCGTGCAGAATCGGTACGCCGACGGGGTGCGCCTGTGCGAGCTGTCCCTGTTACGGGATCCCGATCTCCTGGCCCACGCCATGGCGGAGACGCTCGGTGTCACCGACCACACCACCAGGCCGCCCCGCGAGGTCGTGACCGACGAACTCGCGGGCAGCAGCCTGCTGCTCGTCGTGGACGGCTTCGAGCAGATCGTCGACGAGTGCGCCGAACTCGTACGGGACGTGCTGCGCCGCGCTCCCGGGGTGCAGGTCCTCGCGGTGGGCCGCAGACCGCTGCGGCTCGACGGGGAGCAGATCTTCGAGCTGGCCTCGATGAACGAGGAGGACGCCGCGGCGCTCTTCGAGGCCAGGGCCGCGGCCGTGCTGCCGAACCACCGTGCCACCGACGCCGAGCGGCGCGCGGTCCTCGAGGTGTGCCGCCGCCTCGAGGACATCCCGCTGGCGCTCGAACTCGCCGCCGGACGCCTGCCGGCACTCTCCCTGGACCAACTGCTGCACCGGCTCGACGACCGCTTCGCACTGCTCACCGGCGGCTACCGGGGCGCCCTGCCGCGCCATCGCACCCTGCGCACCGCCGTCGGCTGGAGCCATGAGCTGTGCTCACCGGAGGAACGGCTGCTGTGGGCGCGACTGTCCGTCTTCGCCGGGCAGTTCGACCTGGACGCCGTCGAGTACATCTGCACCGGCCCGGACCTGCCCGCCGACGGCGTCCTCGATGTGCTCGGCGAGCTGGTCGCCCAGTCCGTGGTCTGCCGCGAGGAGACGCCGGCCGGCCTCCGTTACCGCCTGCTGGACACGGTCCGTGAGTACGGGGCGGAGTGGCTGCGCGCGATCGGCGACGCGGAGCGGCTGCGCAGACGGCACCGCGACTGGTACATGGGGCTCGCCACCTGGTGCGAACTGGAGTGGTTCAGCCCCCGCCAGGCGGAGGTGGCGGCCTGCGCCGACAGCGCGCTCCCCAATCTGCGGGCAGCGCTCGAACTGTGCCTGGAACAACCGGAAGAGGCCCATCTGGGCCGGCACCTGGCGGGGACCCTCTGGTTCTACTGGGTCGGCTGCGGCCGGCTCGCCGAGGGCCGGCACTGGCTCGACCGGTGTCTCGCCCACGACTCGGGGCACGAGGAGACACGGCTCAAGGCACTGTGGGTGCTCGGCTACGTGGCGATCCTGCAGGGCGACCCGGCTGCCGCGGCGGCCGCGCTGCACGAGTGCGCCGAGCGGGCGGACCGGGCGGAGGACCGGCTCGCCGCCGCCTACGCGACGCACCGCAAGGGCTGCCTGGCCCTGCTCGCCGACGAGATGCCGCGCGCCGAGGGGCTGCTGCGCTCGGCGCTCGCCTCGTACGAGGAGCTGGGCGAACTCAACAGCAACGTCCTGATGGGCCGGGTCGAACTGGCGATGACGCTGGTATTCCAGGACCGGCTGGACGCGGCGGTCGCACTGTGCGAGGCCGTCAAGGAGGTCTGCGAGGACCACGGCGAGCAGTGGGCACGCGCGTACGCCCTCTACGTGCTCGCCTACGCGGCCTGGGAGTCGGACGAGTACGACCGGGCGCGGGAGCTGCTGAACCGGTGCGTCGCCATCGACCACCGGTTCAACGACCTCGTGGGCCTGGTCCTGGCTCTCGAACTGATGGCCCTGGTGACGGCGAGCGAGGGGGACCCGGCGGAGGCGGCGGTCCTGCAGGGCGCGGCAGGCACGCTCTGGGGTTCGGTGGGCCCGTCCCTGTTCGGATCCAGCTACTTCGGTGCGCCACGTGCGCTGTCCGAGGAGCGGGCGAGAGGGCTGCTGGGTGACGAGCGGTTCGAGGAGTGCCTCCGCGACGGTCGCCAACTGTCCCTCGACGCGGCGGTGCAGCGTGCGCTCGCGGCACCCAGGACCTCGCCGTCGGGTCTGGTGGGGACGCAGCGGGTACGGCCCCGGGAAACGCGTGAGCCCGCCGGCTCCCCCACCGGGAACGGTGGGGAAGCGGCGGGCTGAAGCGCTGCGAGCGGCCACCTCCCCCGGCTACTGCCGGGAGGGGCCGCCAGGATCAGCGGGCGTAGTACTCGACGACGAGCTGCTCGTCGCAGATGACCGGAACTTCCTTGCGCTGCGGGTCACGGTCCAGGCGGAACGCCAGGGCCTTGAGGTTGACCTGCAGGTAGCGCGGGGTCTCACCGTCGGCGGCGAAGCCACCCTCGCGGGCGACCTGGAAGAGGGTCTTCTCGCGGGAGCGCTCGCGGACCATCACGACGTCGTCGGGACGGACGCGGAAGGACGGCTTGTCGACCTTGCCGCCGTTGACCTCGATGTGGCCGTGGACGACCATCTGACGGGCCTGGTAGATGGTGCGGGCGATGCCCGAACGCAGGACCAGGGCGTCGAGGCGGCGCTCGAGCTCGATGACCAGCGCCTCGCCGGTCTTGCCCTCGGCCTTACGCGCGCGGTCGTAGGCGCGGGCCATCTGCTTCTCGCTGATGTCGTACTGCGCACGCAGGCGCTGCTTCTCGAGCAGACGGACCTTGTAGTCCGAGTTCTGCTTGCGGCCACGGCCGTGCTCGCCCGGCGGGTAGGGGCGGGCTTCGAAGTACTTGACAGCCTTCGGCGTCAGCGCAATACCGAGCGCACGCGACTTCTTGACCTTGGGACGCGACTGGTTAGGCACGTTCTCCAGACCTCCGTTGTAGGTTAGGTTAGGCTCACCTTACTCAAGGAGATCGCATGTCTCGCCCTGGGAACACCAAGCGCATCACGGACAGCACAAACAACGCCGATGCCTCTTCGGGCATCGAGGTGACGGAGGTCCGATCAGCTCATGGTCAGCCGCGTCCCAGCGGGCTTGAAATCACTCGAATGCCGTCAGCAGCCGAGCGCACACGAACTCTCGTACAGAGTACATGCTCAGCGGTACTGCTCGTCCCGGGGCTGGAGGGCGCCCGGCCGGAGCAGTTGAGCCCCCACGCCAGGGCCGTCGGCACCGACGGCGAGATCTTCCTGCTGTTCGCCGCCGACTCGCCCGCCGTACGGGCCGCGACCCACGCACAGGACGACGAGCTGTCGGCGGTGCTGGAGCTCACCGACGTCGCGCCCGTCGCCGTGCGCGACCGTATCCGGGGCCGCGCCTGGGTCTCCGGCTGGCTGACCAGCGTCCCCGGCCTCGCGGCCGAGCCCGGGTACATGATGCTGCGGCTGGAGGTCGGCGAGGCGAGCGTCGACGACCTGTGGGGCGCCGCCCGCGTGGAACCGGAGCAGTTCGCGAACGCGGCCGTCGACCCGCTCGTCTCCCACGAGACCGAACTGCTCCAGCATCTGCACTCCGCGCACAGCGACCAGGTGCAGGCGCTGGGCTCACTGCTCGGCGAGCGGGAGGGGACGGCCGCCGAGGAAGGACGCCGAGCGGTACCTCTGGCGCTGGACCGGTTCGGGCTGCGGGTGCGGTTCACCGGCGAGCGCTGCTTCGACGCCCGCTTCGACTTCCCCTCACCCGTGGGGGACGTCACCGAGCTGCGCCGCGCGATGCACACCCTCTTCGAGGCGGCGTCCCACTGACGCCGCTCAGTCCTCCTCGCCGCGCAGGCGCGCGCGCACCTTCTCCACCACGTCCGCGTACCGCGCCTCCGCGCCGTAGCGCGTCGGTTCGTAGTAGCGCTTGCCGTGAACGGCGTCCGGTGCGTACTGCTGGGCCGCGATACCGCCGGGGACGTCGTGCGGATAGACGTAGCCCTGGGCGTGGCCCAGCTTCGCGGCCCCCTTGTAGTGGCCGTCGCGCAGATGACGCGGGACCGGGCCGGCCAGGCCGTTGCGCACGTCCTGCTGGGCCGCTGAGATCGCCGTCGTCGCCGCGTTCGACTTCGGGGCGAGCGCGAGGGCGATCGTGGCGTGGCTGAGGGTCAGCGCCGCCTCGGGGAAACCGATCATGGCGACGGCCTGGGCCGCCGCCACCGCCGTCGGCAGGGCGGTCGGATCGGCCAGACCGATGTCCTCGCTCGCCGAGATCATCAGCCGCCGGGCGATGAACCGCGGATCCTCCCCCGCCTCGATCATCCGCGCCAGATAGTGCAGCGCCGCGTCCACGTCGGAACCGCGGATCGACTTGATGAGCGCGCTGGCGACGTCGTAGTGCTGGTCGCCGTCGCGGTCGTACTTCACCGCCGCCCGGTCGACCGTCTCCTCCACGGTCACCAGGCTGATCCCGTCCTCGCCCTTGTCGAGGGCCGCACCGGCCGCGGCCTCCAGGGCCGTCAGCGCCCGTCGGGCGTCGCCGCCCGCGATGCGCAGCAGATGCGCCTCCGCGTCCTCGGGGAGCGACACCGCGCCGCCGAGCCCCCGCTCCTCGGTGAGCGCACGGCGCAGCAGGCCGCGTACGTCGTCGTCGGTCAGCGGCTCCAGGGTGAGGAGCAGCGAACGGGAGAGCAGCGGGGAGATCACCGAGAAGTACGGATTCTCGGTGGTGGCGGCGATCAGCGTGACCCAGCGGTTCTCGACAGCGGGCAGCAGTGAGTCCTGCTGGGCCTTGGAGAAGCGGTGGATCTCGTCGAGGAAGAGGACGGTCTCCTTGCCGAAGCCGCCCGCGGCGCGCTTGGCGCCCTCGATGACGGCCCGGACCTCCTTGACGCCCGCGGTGATCGCGGAGAGCTCGACGAAGCGCTTGTTCGTCGCCTTGGAGACCACGTAGGCCAGCGTGGTCTTGCCCGTGCCGGGCGGGCCCCAGAGGATCACGGACGAGACGCCGGCCGGCCCTCCCCCGCCGTCGGCCTCGCCGACGAGGCGACGCAGCGGTGAACCGGGCTTGAGCAGATGCCGCTGGCCGACGACCTCGTCGAGGGTGCGCGGGCGCATCCGGACCGCCAGTGGACTGCTGGTCGGGTCCTTCTCCTGGCGTTCTTCGGCTGCGGCGGTAAAGAGGTCGGGCTCCACGCTGTGAAGCCTATGTCAGCCCACTGACAGCGCCGGATCCGGTCAGGAGGTCCAGAAGTCCCACCAGCGGGTCAGGATCAGCATGCCGATCACGCCGGCGTGCAGGACGGGCAGCACCCAGGTGAACTCGTCGAGGAAGCCGCGCAGCCAGGGCGGCGCGGGCAGCAGCCCGTGGCGGACGTTGTGCGAGGTCACGTACCAGAACATGAAGATCGTGGCGACCCAGGCCAGGCAGCACCACAGGCACAGCGCGTTGATCTCGTACAGCGACTGCTGCATCAGCCAGGTGCAGAAGCCGACGCCGAAGAGGGTGCCCGCATAGAAGGTCAGCCAGTACCAGCGGCGGAACCGGGCACCGGCGAGCAGGCTCATGCCGACGCAGACCACGATGCCGTAGGTCACCAGTCCGAGCATCGGGTTGGGGAAGCCGAAGGCCGCGGCCTGGTCGCTCTCCATGACGCTGCCGCAGGAGACCACCGGGTTGAGGCTGCACCCCGGTGTGAAGGTGGTGCCGGCGATCTTCGCCTCGAGGATCTTGAACTTGTCGATCGTGATGACCCACGCGGCCAGCACACCGGCGGCGCCGGTGACGACGAGCATCCAGGCGAAGGCCCTGCTTGCGCCGACCCTGCGCCCACCGGGTGCCTCCTCGTCGGGGGACACGTCTTTGGCCGCTGCACTCGTCATGTCGCCGTTCCATCGCTCCGGGGCTGTTGGGCACGGCCATTCTGCCGCACCGGTACGGATCTTCTCCGTTCGATCCGGATAAGGAAGATCCGGACCGGCCGGCCCGCCGGACCCGTAACAGCGCGGAGGCCCGGGGCAGTTGTGTCCGCCCCGGGCCCCGGCGCCCGCCGTTGCCGGCAGGACCGCGCAGCGTCTCAGCCGAGCAGGGCGCTCAGCCGGGTGAGCACCTCGGCGACCGGCACCGGCTCCTGCTCGCCCGACTCCATGTCCTTGAGCTGGACCACGCCGTCGGCGAGATCACGCTCGCCCGCCACGATCGCGTACCGGGCCCCGCTGCGGTTGGCGTTCTTCATCGCGCCCTTGAGGCCCTTCCCGCCGTACGAGAAGTCGGCCGCGACGCCCGCCTTGCGCAGCTCGGTCACGACGCCGAACAGGACACGCCTGGCCTCGTCGCCCAACGGCACCGCGTACACGCTGGTGGCGGCCGGGATGTCGAGCTCGACGCCCTCCGCCTCCAGGGCCAGGACCGTGCGGTCCACGCCGAGAGCCCAGCCGACGGACGGCAGCGCGGGGCCGCCGATCATCTCGGACAGGCCGTCGTAGCGGCCGCCGCCGCCCACCGCGGACTGCGAGCCGAGTCCGTCGTGGACGAACTCGAAGGTCGTGCGCGTGTAGTAGTCGAGGCCCCGCACCAGCTTCTCGTCGTCCTCGAAGGCGACGCCCGCCGCGGTCAGCAGCTCACGCACCTGCTCGTGGTACGCCTTGCACGCGTCGCACAGGTAGTCGCGCAGCATGGGCGCGCCGGTCAGCTGCTTCTGCACCGCGTCGCGCTTGTCGTCGAGGACCCGCAGCGGGTTGATCTCGATACGGCGGCGGGTGTCCTCGTCGAGGTCCAGGTCGCGCAGGAAGTTCTGCAGCGCCTCGCGGTAGACGGGGCGGCACTCCTTGTCACCGAGCGAGTTGAGCAGGATGCGGAAGGTGCGCAGACCGAGCGAGCGGTACGCCTGATCGGCCAGAATGATCAGCTCCGCGTCCAGCGCCGGGTCCTCGGTACCGATCGCCTCCGCACCGACCTGGGAGAAGTGCCGGTAGCGGCCCGCCTGCGGGCGCTCGTAGCGGTAGTACGAGCCCGAGTACCAGAGCTTCACCGGCAGGTTGCCGGCCTTGTGGAGGTTGGCCTCCAGCGCCGCGCGCAGCACCGACGCCGTGCCCTCGGGCCGCAGGGCGAGCCTGTCGCCGCCCTTGGTCTCGAAGGCGTACATCTCCTTGGTCACGATGTCGGTGGACTCACCGACGCCGCGCGCGAACAGCTCGACGTTCTCGAAGCCGGGCGTCTCGATGTAGCCGTAGCCCGAGTTCTTCAGCGGGGTGGAGATCGCGTCGCGCACCGCGAGGTACGTCGCGGACCGCGGCGGGATCAGGTCGTACGTGCCCTTGGGGGCCTGGAAGGTATTCACCTGTGAAGTCTCGTCACATTCCTCGTCGGGGAGCGGGCCGACCGCTCCCGTGGCCGGCGGCCACCTCACGCAGATACGGATTGGTGGCGCGCTCGCGGCCGATGGTCGTCTGGGGGCCGTGGCCGGACAGCACCACGGTCGAGTCGTCGAGGGGCAGGCACACCCGTGCCAGCGACTCGAGCATCTCGTCCATGTCGCCGCCGGGCAGGTCCGTGCGTCCGATGGAGCCGGCGAACAGCAGGTCGCCCGAGAAGAAGACGGACGGGACGTCCGCCGACTCGGGCATCTGGAAGGTCACCGACCCCTTGGTATGGCCGGGCGCATGCGAGACGGAGAAATCGAGGCCCGCCAGGCTGAGCGCGGCGCCGTCGGTGAGCTCCTTGACGTCGTCGGGCTCCCCGACGGTGAGCTCGCCCATGAGCGGCATCCCGATGGAGCGGCCGAGTGCCTTCTCCGGGTCGCTCATCATGTAACGGTCCTCGGGGTGGATCCAGGCCGGGACGTCATGGGCACCGCACACAGGCACGACGGAGGCGACGTGGTCGATGTGCCCATGGGTGAGGACGACGGCGACGGGCTTGAGCCGATGCTTCTTCAGCGCTTCCTCGACACCCTCGGTGGCCTGGTGGCCCGGGTCGATGATCACGCACTCCTCGCCTGCGGCGGGGGCGACCAGATAGCAATTGGTCCCCCAGGCCCCGGCGGGGAACCCGGCAATAAGCACGATCGTCCTCAGTTCGGTCGTCGTCGGTCGGCCGCTGCGTGGTTTGCAGTGGATTGCAGCAGATCAGAGCCTACCGGCGCTGCTCATCACACAGCCAACCCGTATACGGTACGGGCAAGCCCGGCGGTCGGCCTCATCCGACGTACGCGCCTTGAACGGCCTTCGACCCACGAGTTACAAGGAGAAGACCCGGTGGTCAGCAGCGATCAGCGACGGCGGCAGCTCGCCAGGGAGAAGTTCGAGCGCCAGCAGCAGCGCAGGGAGCAGGCGCGGAAGAAGGCGAAGGTCCGCAACTCCGTGATCGCGGCGGCGCTCGCCGTGGTGCTCGCGGGCGGCGGCGCCGTCTATGCCTTGGGCCTCACCGGGGAGGACAAGAAGGACGACGCCGCGCCGCTCGATCCCCCGCCGAGCGCTTCCCCTTCCGAGAGCAGCACGCCGGCACCGGCGATGGCGATCGACAAGAAGGCCACGTACTCGTTCCGGCTGAAGACCGACCAGGGTGACATCGCGATCGCGATGGATGCCGCGAAGACGCCGCACACGGTCAACTCGTTCAAGTCGCTGGCGGACAAGGGCTACTTCGACGGCACGAAGTGTCACCGTCTGACCACGGAGAACATCTTCGTGCTGCAGTGCGGCGACCCGAAGGGCGACGGCACCGGCGGTCCCGGCTACACGATCCCCGACGAGAACCTCGACGCGCTCGGCAAGGCCGGCGCGGACGGCACGGTCACGTTCCCTGCGGGCACGGTCGCGATGGCGAACACCAGTCAGCCCGACACGGGCGGCAGCCAGTTCTTCCTCGTCTACAAGGACACCAAACTCCCGCCCACCTACACGCCGTTCGGCACCCTGGACGCGAAGAGCCTCAAGGCCGTTCAGGACGTGGCGAAGGCAGGCGTCGAGGGCGGCGGCGCGGACGGTCCGCCGAAGAAGGCCGTGACCATCGAGAAGGCCACCGTACCGAAGGCGTAGCCGGGCAATTTCGGCCGCGCTGAGTGCGGACAGCCGGGTGGCCGGTCGCCTAGATTGGGCGTTGTACGGCGCGTGCTGGACGCGCGCCGTGGAGGGCGGGCGAGGCCCGTCCGGGAAACTGTGGACGATGCCCGGGGGACGAACCCCTCGTCGGCATCAGGTTGAGGAGGCGCTGTGAGCAGCGACCCGTGGGGCCGCGTCGACGAGACGGGCACCGTGTACGTGCGTACTGCCGAGGGCGAGCAGGTCGTCGGATCGTGGCAGGCCGGGACTCCAGAGGAGGCTCTGGCCTACTTCGAGCGCAAGTACGAGGGCCTGGTGGTCGAGATCGGCCTCCTCGAGCGGCGCGTGAAGACCACCGACCTGTCGGCCAAGGACGCCCAGGCCGCCATCGACCATCTGCGTCAGCAGGTGGACGAGCACCACGCGGTGGGCGACCTCCAGGCGCTCCGGGTGCGGCTCGACGCACTCGTGGCGACGGTCGAGAAGCGCCGTGAGGAGCGAAAGGCACAGCGGGCGAAGCAGACCGACGAGGCGCGCAAGGCCAAGGAGGCCCTGGTCGCCGAGGCGGAGGAGCTGGCCCAGAGCGAGCAGTGGCGGTCGGCGGGCGAGCGGCTGCGTGCGCTCGTGGACACCTGGAAGGGCCTGCCCCGGCTCGACCGGAAGTCCGACGACGAACTGTGGCACCGGTTCTCGCACGCGCGTTCCGCGTTCTCCAAGCGCCGCAAGGCGCACTTCGCGTCGCTGGACGCGCAGCGCGAGGAGGCCCGCAGGGCGAAGGAGAAGCTGGTCGCGGAGGCAGAGGCGCTCTCCGGTTCCACGGACTGGGGCGTCACCGCGGCCCGTTACCGGGACCTGATGGCGCAGTGGAAGGCCGCCGGCCGTGCCCAGCGGGAGGCCGAGGACGATCTGTGGAACCGCTTCCGCGGCGCCCAGGACGTGTTCTTCGCCGCACGCAGCGGCGTCTTCGCCGAGCGTGACGCCGAACAGGCGGAGAACCTCAAGCTCAAGGAGGAGCTCGCGGCCGAGGCGGAGAAGCTGGTGCCGGTGACCGACCTGAAGGCCGCCCGTGCCGCCTTCCGTTCGATCAACGAGCGCTGGGAGGCCGTCGGCCATGTGCCGCGGGACGCCCGTCCCAAGGTCGAGGGCCGGATGCACGCGGTGGAGCGCGCTCTCCAGGAGTCCGAGGAGAACGAGTGGCGCCGGACGAACCCGGAGGCGCGTGCGCGTGCCGAGGGTCTGACCGGCCAGCTCCAGGCCGCCGTCGACAAGCTGCGCGGCCAGATCGACACGGCCCGCGCCTCGGGCAACAACGCACGGGCCGACAAGCTCGCCAAGGAGCTCGAGGGCCGTCAGGCGCTGCTGGACCAGGCGCTGAAGGGCCTGCACGAGTTCGGCGGCTGACCGCACCCTGCCCCGGTGGTCCGGAGCCCGGCGACGTACCGTCGCCGGGCTCCTGCCGTTCAGCGTCCTGGCGGGACTTGTCCTGCCGACCCCCGTGCCCGCTGTCTACGGCCTGCGTGCCGAGGTCACACGGTAGACGTCGTAGACGCCCTCCACGCCGCGAACCGCCTTCAGGACATGACCCAGATGCTTGGGGTCGCCCATCTCGAAGGTGAAGCGGGAGGTGGCCACCCGGTCGCGTGAGGTCTGCACGGCCGCGGAGAGGATGTTGACGTGCTGGTCGGACAGGACCCGGGTCACGTCGGACAGCAGGCGGGACCGGTCGAGCGCCTCGACCTGGATGGCGACGAGGAACACCGACGACTGCGTGGGGGCCCACTCGACGTCGAGGATCCGTTCGGGCTGCTGCGAGAGCGAGTCCACGTTGACGCAGTCCGCGCGGTGCACGGACACGCCGCTGCCGCGGGTGACGAACCCGATGATCGGGTCGCCCGGCACCGGTGTGCAGCAGCGGGCCAGTTTGACCCACACGTCCTCGACGCCCTTGACCACCACACCCGGGTCGGCGCTCTTGCGGCGCTTGCTGCGGCCGTGGGACGGCGGGGTGGACTCGGCGAGATCCTCGCTGGCGGCCTCTTCGCCGCCGAGGGCCTGCACCAGCTTCTGCACGACGCCCTGCGCGGCCACATGGCCTTCACCGATCGCCGCGTACAGCGACGAGATGTCGGGGTAGCGCATCTCGTGGGCGAGGGTGACCAGGGAGTCCCCGGTGAGGATCCGCTGGATCGGCAGGTTCTGCTTGCGCATGGCGCGCGCGATGGCGTCCTTGCCCTGCTCGATGGCCTCGTCGCGGCGTTCCTTGGAGAACCACGCGCGGATCTTGTTGCGCGCCCTCGGCGACTTGACAAAGCCCAGCCAGTCACGGGACGGGCCCGCACCCTCGGCCTTGGAGGTGAAGACCTCCACCAGGTCGCCGTTGTCGAGGGTCGACTCGAGCGGCACGAGACGCCCGTTGACCCGCGCCCCTATGGTGCGGTGCCCGACCTCGGTGTGCACCGCGTAGGCGAAGTCGACCGGGGTGGCGCCCGCGGGCAGCGCTATGACGTCGCCCTTGGGCGTGAAGACGAAGACCTCGTTGCGGGAGAGGTCGAAGCGCAGCGACTCCAGGAACTCGCCGGGGTCCTCCGTCTCCTTCTGCCAGTCCAGCAACTGCCGGAGCCACGCCATGTCGTTGACGGTGTCCTGGCCGGCCGTGCCCTTGCCGGCCTTGGGGACGTCGGTGCGGATCTTGGAGGCGCCGGCGACGGTCTCCTGCTTGTACTTCCAGTGCGCGGCGATGCCGTACTCGGCGCGGCGGTGCATGTCGAAGGTGCGGATCTGCAGTTCGACGGGCTTGCCGTTCGGACCGATGACCGTCGTGTGCAGCGACTGGTACATGTTGAACTTGGGCATCGCGATGTAGTCCTTGAACCGCCCCGGAACCGGGTTCCAGCGGGCATGGACGGTGCCCAGTGCCGCATAGCAGTCGCGGACCGTGTCGACGAGGACGCGGATGCCCACCAGGTCGTAGATCTCCGCGAAGTCCCGGCCGCGGACGATCATCTTCTGGTAGACGCTGTAGTAGTGCTTGGGCCTGCCGGTGACGGTGGCCTTGATGCGGGCGGCGCGCAGATCGGACTGGACCTCGTCGGTCACTATGGCGAGGTACTCGTCGCGCTTGGGCGCCCGTTCGGCGACGAGACGGACGATCTCGTCGTACATCTTGGGGTAGAGGATCGCGAAGGCGAGGTCCTCGAGCTCCCACTTGATGGTGTTCATGCCCAGGCGGTGGGCCAGGGGCGCGTAGATCTCGAGCGTCTCGCGGGCCTTCTTCTCCTGCTTCTCCCGCTTGAGATAGCGCATGGTGCGCATGTTGTGCAGCCGGTCGGCGAGCTTGATGACCAGGACACGCGGGTCCTTGGCCATGGCGACGACCATCTTGCGCACGGTCTCCGCCTGGGCGGCCTCACCGAACTTGACCTTGTCGAGCTTGGTGACGCCGTCGACGAGCAGCGCGACCGAGTCACCGAAGTCCCGGCGCAGCTGGTCGAGGCCGTACTCGGTGTCCTCGACCGTGTCGTGCAGAAGCCCGGCCATAAGCGTCGCCGGGTCCATGCCCAGCTCGGCGAGGATGGTGGTGACGGCCAGCGGATGCGTGATGTACGGGTCGCCGCTCTTGCGCTTCTGGCCGCGGTGCCAGCGCTCGGCGACCTGGTAGGCGCGCTCGATCTGGCGGAGCGTCGACGTCTCGATCTTGGGGTCGTTGCTGCGCACGATCCGCAGCAGCGGCTCGAGCACCGGGTTGTACGGGGACGAACGCTGCACGCCCAGGCGCGCGAGACGGGCGCGTACCCGGTTCGAGGAGCCGCCGGTACGCGCCGCGCTCGGGGGCAACGGCTTGGGCGCCGTGACGGGGACCTGGCTCACTCGCTCGGGCGCGGCCGGCCCCGGCCTCTCCGCCCGCTTCGGCTCGGGCGTGACAGGGGATGCCGCGGCCTTCTCGGCCTTCTCGTCGGGCTGCGCGGCGGCGGGCTGGGCCTCGTCTGGCAAGAGCGCTCCTTGGGGGTCCCCCCAGACGGAGTCTGGGGGAGGGTCCGGGTCCCCCGGGTCAGGCCCGGAAAGGCCATGGTATCGACCTCCGCCGTCCCGATCGCGCGGGGAGGGGAGGCTGCTCACAACGCGAGACGGGCACCCGGTTCTTCCCGGGTGCCCGTCTCGGCGGGTGAGCGGCCGAAGCTGCGGGTGAATCCGCAGCTCACAGGCGCGTCAGATGGTGATCAAGGACTCCAGTGGGGCCCCGGCGAGCGCCGGCTCGAGCCGGGCCCGGCCGCCGAGGAATCCCAGCTCCATCAGGACGGCGACGCCTGCGACCTCGGCTCCGGCCCGGCGGATCAGCTCGAGGGACGCCTCCGCCGTGCCTCCGGTGGCGAGGACGTCGTCGATGACCATGACGCGGTCACCCGCGCTGAGGTCCTCGGCGTGCACCTCGATCTCGGCGGTGCCGTACTCCAGCTCGTACGCCTGGGAAAGCGTCGCACCGGGGAGCTTGCCCGCCTTGCGGACCGGGATGAATCCCATGCCTGCGCGGACGGCGACCGGCGCGGCCAGGATGAAGCCGCGGGCCTCCAGACCCACGATCTTCGTCGCGCCGTGCCGGACGCAGAACTCGGTGAACGCCTCGGTCAGCGCCGTGAAGGCGACCGGGTCCGCGAGCAGGGGCGTGATGTCCTTGAACATCACCCCCGGCTTCGGATAGTCGGCGACGTCGCGGATGCGGCTGAGCAGCAGCTCCTGGGTGCTGAGCGTCATCAACGCCTGCCCGAGGGGCGGCCACGGCCACGGCCGCGGGGTCCGACGACCGCACCGGCGGGCGCTGTGCCGTCCGGCACCGCGTCGTCCGGCGCCTCGCCCTGCTGGTCCTCGCCGGCTTCGCCCCTGGCCTCGGCGGCCGCGCGCTTGGCGAGCACCCGCTTCTTCAGGGCCTTCATCTGCGGGTCGCGCTCCTTGAGGTCGGCGACGAGCGGAGTGGCGATGAAGATCGAGGAGTAGGCACCGGCCGCGAGGCCGACGAACAGCGACAGCGAGATGTCGTTGAGCATGCCGGCGCCGAGGAACCCGCCGCCGATGAACAGCAGGCCGGCGACCGGCAGCAGCGCCACGACCGTGGTGTTGATGGAACGCACCAGGGTGCTGTTGATGCTGCGGTTGGCGATCTCGCTGTAGGTGAAGCGGGTCTGCTTGGTGATGTCCTTCTGGCCTTCCTTGAGGCTGTCGAAGACGACCACCGTGTCGTACAGCGAGTAACCGAGGATGGTCAGCAGACCGATGACCGTACCGACGGTGACCTCGAACCCGACGAGCGAGTAGATGCCGACGGTGATGGTGATGTCGTGGATCAGTGCGACCAGGGCCGCCACGGCCATCCGCCACTCGAAGGCGATGGCCAGGTAGATCACGACCAGGAGCATGAAGACGCCGAGGCCGGTCCAGGCCTTGTTGGCGATCTGCTCACCCCAGCTGGGGCCCACGAGGTCGGCGTTGATGCTGGCGGCCTCGATGTTCAGGGCCTTGGCGAGCTCAGCCTGGACGCGGTCGGCCTCGGCCGTGTCCACGCCGCTGATCTGGATCCGCAGACCGCCGGTGCCCAGTTCCTGGACGATCGGGATGTGGTCGGAGATCTCCTCGGCCACCTCCGTGGCCTGGGTGACGCTCACGTCCGCCTTCGGAGTCGTGAAGACGGCTCCGCCCTTGAACTCGATGCCCATGTTGAGGCCCTGGACGGCGAGGGCGACGATCGCGGTGATCGTGATCAGGATGGAGACGCCGTACCAGACCTTGCGCTTGCCGACGAAGTCGTATCCGACCTCGCCCTGGTAGAGCCTGGCGCCGAGATTGCCGAGTCGCGACATCTCACGCCTCCTTCGGTTCGGTCGTCGGGGCGGTGGCACGGCGCGAACGGCGCAGCGGCGGCTTGGCGCCCAGCCGCTTCGGGTCGAGTCCGGACCACGGGTGGCCGCTGGCGAAAAACTTCCGGCGGGCCATGAGCGTCATCACCGGCTTGGTGAAGAAGAAGACCACGACCACGTCGAGCAAGGTGGTCAGACCCAGCGTGAACGCGAAGCCCTGGACCTTTCCGACGGTGACGACGAACAGCACCGCGGCGGCGAGGAACGACACGAAGTCGGAGACCAGGACGGTGCGGCGGGCGCGCGGCCAGGCGCGCTCGACGGCGGGACGCAGGGTGCGTCCTTCCCTGATCTCGTCCCGGATGCGTTCGAAGTAGACGATGAACGAGTCCGCGGTGATACCGATGGCGACGATGGCGCCGCAGACCGCCGGCAGGTTGAGCGCGAAGCCGATGGCCGGGCCGAGCAGCGTCATGATCGTATACGTGAGGATCGCCGAGACGCCGAGGCTCAGCAGAGCGATCATCGACAGCCCGCGGTAGTACACGACGAGGTAGATGACGACCAGGGCGAGACCGATCGCACCGGCGATCAGACCGGCCTTGAGCTGCTCGCCGCCGAGGGCGGCGGTGACGGTGGTGACGCTGTCCTCCTCGAAGGACAGCGGCAGGGCGCCGTAGGACAGGATGTTGCCCAGGTTCTGGGCGGAGTCCTGGTCGAAGTTGCCGGTGATCTCGGCGCTGGCGCTCAGGGTCTGGTTGACCTGCGGGGCCGAGACCACTTCACCGTCGAGGACGATGGCGAACTGGTTCATCGGGGGCTGCTGCTGCGACAGCCGACTGGTGATCTTCTGGAACTTCTTGGCACCGGCCTCGGTGAAGTCCATGGTGACGATCCACATGCCGCGCTGCTGGTCGAGCTGGCCCTTGGCGTCGTCGACGTCCTTGCCGTTCACCTCGGCGGGGCCGAGGATGTACTTCTCCCACTCGCCGGCGCCGTTCTTGCCGCAGGCGACGGTCGGCTCGGTCGGCTTGACGTTGTCGCCGAGCGTGCCGCGGGCCTTGTCGTCGGTGCAGTCCAACGTGGTGAACTGCTTCTCCAGCGCCGCGGTGGCCGGGTCGGCCGACGGCGTCGGCGCGGGGCTCTCACCGGGCTTGGGGCTCTCGGACGCCTTGGGCGATCCGGACGCCGACGGGCTGGGAGTGGCGGCCGGGGCCTTGAGGCCCTCGGTGACCGCGCGGCCCTGGGTGGTGGCACCGGCCGACGGTGTGCCGGACGGGGAACCGGACGGCGGGGTGGCCGTCTCCTTGTCGTCCTTGGGCGCGCCGCTGGTCGAGGCGCTCGGCGAGGGCTCCGGGGCGGCCGGACCGCCGGCGGCGACCGTCAGAACGGGCCGGAAGAACAGCTGGGCGGTGGTACCGACCTGCTCACGAGCCTGCTCGGAGTTCGTGCCCTTGGGGATGTTCACAATGATGTGACTGTTGCCCTGGGTCTGAACCTCGGCCTCGGAGACGCCGAGACCGTTGACACGGCGCTCGATGATGCCGACCGCGGTGTTCATGTTGGTCTCGTTGACCGCGTTCTCCTGGCCAGGCTGGTTCTTGGCCTCGAGCGTGATGGTCGTACCGCCCGCCAGATCGATGCCCAGACGCGGCGTGAGCTGACCGGCCCAGAACATCCCGCCCGTGAGCGCGACCATGGCGATCAGGATCAGAGCCAGGGCGCGCCCCGGCTTGCCCTGAGCCCCCGCGGGCCTTCGGCCCCTGTTCGGTGCTGCCACCTTCTCGTTTCTCCCTGTCCAACCGCCCACGGCGCAGGGTGTGCGCCCGGGGCGGCCACGAAGTGTTGTGGGGGCCTGCCCCCGCGATCAGTCGGCACGCCCGGGGGACCGCACGGACGCCTTCCGGCGCCGCCGCGGTCCCCGAATCGTGGCTACTTCGCGTCGGCCTCGCCGTCGGCCTTGCCGTCCTTCGGCTCGACGCCGTCCTTGTCGGCCTCGTCGCCGCTGTCGGCCTTCTCGGTCTTCTTGCCGAGGTCGAGCTTGGCGTCGTCCGCGGGCTGGTCCGCGTCGTCGGCGCCGGTCAGCGAGGAGGCGTCGTCGGGCACGACCTCGGTGTCGGCCGAAGGGTCGTCGCCGTGGACGATGCGGTTGTACTCCTCGTCGGAGAGCACGGCACCGATCGCGTTCTTCGCGAACACCAGGTGGACGCCGGGAGCGGCCTCGAGGAGGACCATGTCGTCATTGACCTCCTTGACGGTGGCGTAGAGGCCACCGATGGTCCGCACGCCGGTTCCGGGCTGCATCTGGTCGCGCATGCTGGCGGCCGCCTGCTGCTTCTTCTTGGCGGAGCGGGTCATCAGGAACATGGCCCCGATGAGCACGATGAAAGGGAGGAGGGTCAAGATATCCACGGGGGAATTCCTTCGCATGACCGCGCTGTGTGAGCGGCCGATCTACGGGGGTGGGCACGCCGACCTGTACGGGCGGCATCGGCGGAGTCTAAGCGAGTCCGCATCGATGGAACAACGCCCAGCATCCCACCGTGGTTCCTGGACGTGCGAGTCTCCTCGCCGTCACGTCCCGAACAGACCCTGTTGTCCGCTTGCGCCCTGCGCCTGCTGGGGCGGGGTCAGCCCGAGGTGTGTCCAGGCCGCGGGCGTGGCCACCCGGCCACGGGGAGTACGGGCCAGCAGTCCCTCCCTCACAAGGAACGGCTCGGCGACCTCCTCGACGGTCTCCCGCTCCTCCCCCACGGCCACCGCCAGCGTCGACAGGCCGACGGGCCCCCGCCGAACAGCTTGAGCAGTGCCTGGAGCACGGCCCGGTCGAGGCGGTCCAGACCGCGGGTGTCCACCTCGTACACCTGCAGTGCCGCGGCGGCCACCTCGCGGTCGACCCTGCCGTCGGCCTCCACCTGCGCGTAGTCGCGCACCCGGCGCAGCAGGCGGTTGGCGATACGGGGCGTGCCGCGGGAACGGCCGGCGATCTCGGCGGCGCCGTCGGGGTCGATCTCGACGTCGAGGAGCTGCGCGGAGCGGTGGATGACGCGTTCGAGCTCGACCGGCTCGTAGAACTCCATGTGCCCGGTGAAGCCGAACCTGTCCCGGAGCGGCGGCGGCAGCAGACCGGCCCTGGTCGTGGCCCCGACCAGGGTGAACGGCGGCAGCTCCAGCGGGATGGCGGTGGCGCCGGGACCCTTGCCGACGATGACGTCGACCCGGAAATCCTCCATCGCCATGTAGAGCATCTCCTCGGCGGGCCGGGACATCCGGTGGATCTCGTCGAGGAAGAGGACCTCGCCCTCCTGGAGGGAGGAGAGGATGGCCGCCAGGTCGCCCGCGTGCTGGATGGCGGGGCCGGATGTGATGCGGATCGGCGCGTTCATCTCCGACGCGATGATCATGGACAGGGTGGTCTTGCCGAGGCCTGGCGCCCCGGAGAGAAGGACATGGTCTGCGGTGGCGCCACGTTGCCGGGCGGCCCGCAGGACGAGGTCCAGCTGCTGGCGGACCCGTTCCTGGCCGACGAACTCGTCGAGCGTCCTCGGCCGAAGGGCCGCCTCGACGGCACTGTCGTCGGTGTCGGCGGAGGGCGCGACCAGCCGGGCGTCCGCGGCGGTGGTGGTCTCGTCTTCCCAGTTCACGTGTGTCTGCCTTCTCGGTGGTGGGTGGGACGGGCAGGGGAAACGGCCCCTCTCGGACAGGTCACCGCGCCCGGCTCAGCGACTGGAGCGCCGCCCGCAGCAGCGGGCCCACCTCCGGGGCCGCCCCCATCGCCTCCGCCTGCGGTGCCACCGCGGCGACCGCCTCGTCCGCCTCCCTCGTGGCATAGCCGAGGCCGATCAGCGCGGCGTGCAGCTGGTCGCGCCACGACTGGCTGACCGGGGCGCCGACGGCGGGGCCGGAGCCGAGCGGCTCGCCCAGCCGGTCCTTCAGTTCGAGCAGCAGCTTCTGCGCGCCCTTCTTGCCGATGCCGGGCACTGCCGTGAGTGCCTTCTCGTCGCCGGTGGCGACGGCGATCCGCAGCGCGTCGGGGCTGTGCACGGCGAGCATGGCCTGCGCCAGTCTCGGTCCGACGCCGCTCGCCGTCTGCAGCAGCTCGAACACCTGGCGCTCGTCGTCGTCGGCGAAGCCGTACAGCGTGAGCGAGTCCTCACGGACGACGAGCGAGGTGGCGAGCTTCGCCTCCTGGCCGATCCGCAGCTCGGAGAGGGTGTTCGGGGTGCACTGGACGGCCATGCCGATGCCGCCGACCTCGATCACCGCGGTGGTCGGTGCGAGCGCGGCGACGGGGCCGCTCACGAAGGCGATCATGCGGTACGTCCTTTCGATGCGTACGTCGTGCGGTGCGCGGCGACGGCTTGCTGGAGGCGGTTCTGCGCGGGGGCGCGCCAGATGTGGCAGATGGCGAGGGCGAGGGCGTCCGCGGCGTCGGCCGGCTTCGGCGGGGCGTCGAGCCGCAGCAGCCGGGTCACCATCGCACCGACCTGTGCCTTGTCGGCCCGGCCGCTGCCGGTGACGGCGGCCTTGACCTCGCTGGGGGTGTGCAGGGCCACGGGGATGCCGCGCCGTGACGCGCACAGCATGGCGACGGCGCTGGCCTGGGCGGTGCCCATCACCGTGCGCACATTGTGCTGGCTGAACACCCGCTCCACGGCCACGAATTCGGGCCGGTGCTCATCGAGCCACTGTTCGATGCCCTGCTCGATGGCGACGAGCCGGGCACCGAGTTCGGCGTCCGGCGGGGTCCGCACGACGCCGACTCCGCGCATCGTCAGCGGTCGGCCGGCGACGCCTTCCACCACGCCCACGCCGCACCGGGTCAGCCCCGGGTCCACGCCCAGTACGCGCACGCGCCCCTCCCATCGTTCATCTGTTTGTGCAGGCTATCGGCTGCCACCGACAGAGCACGGACGGGCCGACGGGAGCGTGTCCCGTCGGCCCGTCCGTGTGCGCCGTATGACTGTGCGTCAGGCGTCGACCTTCTCCATGACCTCGTCGGAGACGTCGAAGTTGGCGAAGACGTTCTGGACGTCGTCGCTGTCCTCGAGCGCGTCGATGAGCTTGAAGATCTTGCGCGCGCCCTCTTCGTCCAGCTCGACCTGCATGGTCGGGACGAAGTTGGCCTCGGCCGAGTCGTAGTCGATGCCGTTCTCCTGGAGGGCGGTGCGGACCGCGACCAGGTCGGTGGCCTCGCTGAGCACCTCGAACGACTCACCGAGGTCGTTGACCTCTTCCGCGCCGGCGTCGAGGACCGCTCCGAGGACGTCGTCCTCGGTCAGCTCGCCCTTGGGGACGATCACGACGCCCTTGCGGTTGAAGAGGTACGACACCGAGCCGGGGTCGGCCATGGAACCGCCGTTGCGGGTCATGGCGACACGGACGTCGGAGGCGGCACGGTTGCGGTTGTCGGTGAGGCACTCGATGAGCACCGCGACACCGTTCGGGCCGTAACCCTCGTACATGATCGTCTCGTAGTCGACGCCGCCGGCCTCGAGACCGCCGCCGCGCTTGACCGCGGAGTCGATGTTCTTGTTGGGCACGGAGCTCTTCTTGGCCTTCTGGATGGCGTCGAAGAGCGTCGGGTTGCCGTCGATGTCGGCGCCGCCGGTACGGGCCGCCACCTCGATGTTCTTGATCAGCTTCGCGAAGAGCTTGCCGCGCTTGGCATCGATCACGGCCTTCTTGTGCTTCGTCGTAGCCCATTTAGAGTGGCCGGACATCTGCCTGTCTCCTTCGCGTAACCCTTTACTGAACGAACCCGAGAGATCCTACCGGGATCCCGTCAGGCGGTATCGCGCACCATGTCCACGAAAAGCGCGTGCACCCGGTGGTCGCCCGTCAGTTCGGGGTGGAAGGACGTCGCCAGCGCGTTGCCCTGGCGTACGGCGACGATGTGCCCGTCGTGCTCCGCCAGCACCTCGACCTCCGCGCCGACCGACTCGACCCAGGGGGCGCGGATGAAGACGCCCTCGACCGGGGCGCCCTCCACTCCCTCGAGCGCGACGGCGGCCTCGAAGGACTCGTTCTGCCGCCCGAAGGCGTTGCGGCGGACGATCATGTCGATGCCGCCGAACGTCTCCTGGCCCGACCGCGGGTCGAGGATCTTGTCGGCGAGCATGATCAGACCGGCGCAGGTGCCGTAGACCGGCATGCCCGCCCGCAGTCGCTCGCGCAGCGGCTCCATCAGACCGAACAGCACGGCCAACTTGGAGATGGTGGTGGACTCGCCGCCCGGGATCACCAGGGCGTCGATCTCCGCCAGCTCCTCGGGGCGCCGGACCGGCCTGGCCACGGCATCGGCCGCGGCCAGGGCGATCAGGTGCTCCCGTACGTCGCCCTGGAGCGCCAGGACACCGATCACGGGAGTGGTCATCACCAGCCCCGGTTGGCGTAGCGCTCGGTCTCGGGCAGGGTGTCGCAGTTGATGCCGACCATGGCCTCGCCCAGGTTGCGGGACGCGTCCGCGATGATCTTCGGGTCGTCGTAGAAGGTGGTGGCCTTCACGATGGCCGCGGCGCGCTTGGCCGGGTCGCCCGACTTGAAGATGCCCGAGCCGACGAAGACGCCCTCGGCGCCGAGCTGGCGCATCAGCGCGGCGTCCGCGGGGGTGGCCACACCGCCGGCGGAGAACAGCACGACCGGCAGCTTGCCCAGCTCGGAGACCTCCTTGACCAGCTCGTACGGGGCGCGGAGCTCCTTGGCGGCGGCGTACAGCTCGTTGTTGTCGAAGCCGCGCAGCTTGGCGATCTCGTTCTTGATCTGGCGCAGGTGGCGGACGGCCTCGACGACGTTTCCGGTGCCGGCCTCGCCCTTGGAGCGGATCATGGCCGCGCCCTCGGCGATACGGCGCAGGGCCTCACCGAGGTTGGTGGCACCGCACACGAACGGCGTGGTGAACGCCCACTTGTCGCTGTGGTTGACCTCGTCGGCCGGGGTCAGCACCTCGGACTCGTCGATGTAGTCGACACCGAGCGACTGGAGGACCTGCGCCTCGACGAAGTGGCCGATACGGGACTTGGCCATGACCGGGATGGAGACCGCGTCGATGATCTCCTCGATCATGTTCGGGTCGGACATCCGCGCCACGCCACCGTCCTTGCGGATGTCGGCGGGCACGCGCTCCAGGGCCATGACGGCGACGGCGCCGGCATCCTCGGCGATCTTCGCCTGCTCGGCGTTGACCACGTCCATGATCACGCCGCCCTTGAGCTGCTCGGCCATGCCGCGCTTGACGCGAGAGGTGCCGATCGCCGAAGAGTCAGCAGTCTGCGGGAGGGGGCTGGTGGACACGGGGACCTCACTCGATGACGACGTTGCGATGCGTCCCCGATGGAACATCCACCGACCAGTCCACTGCAAGGGCCAATGGAGAGCCGGTGGATCGTTTTCGCCTGTCAGGTGGGCCGGTCCGCCAGCGCTGCGGGCGGTTCATCATCCATTTCGAAGGCCAGCGGGAACGGGGCGTGGCCCGCCAGCCGGAACCAGCGGACCGTCCGGTGCCGTCGCAGCGCACGCGCCGCACGCACGGAGTCGTTGTGGAAACGACGCGCCATCGGCACCCGGCGCACCGCCTGCGCGAGCTCCCCGGCGGCTTCCTCACCGCCCGGCACCTGACGCACGGCCTCGACCTGCTCCTGCGCGCCGAACACGGCACGCAGCGCGGCACTCAACTCGCTCTCGGCGACCTCACGGTGCTCCTCCTCGGCCTGACGGGCCTCGTGGGCGGCCTCGTAGAGCACGATCGACGCGGCGGGATCGAGCACGCCGGCGGTCGCAAGCTCCTGCGCGACGGAGGCCCGCCGCAGGAGCTGGGCGTCGAGCGCTGCACGGGCCGCGTCGATCCGCGCGTGCAGCCGGTCGAGCCGCCCGGCGGTCCAGCTGAGGTACATGCCGATGGCGACGAGGGCCACGACGATCCAGATCAGGGTGCTCACGGGCGGCAAGGCTACCGCTGCCCGCCCCTTCCCCCTTCCGGCGGCTCCACCCCCGAACGCCCCGGGGGCTGCCGCCCCCGACCCCGTGCCGCTTGCGCGGCCTCTCCCGACCCACCCGCTGTATCGATGTGCGACTCCGCCGCGTGGGGACAAGCCCCGGAACCCATGGGTGCTGACGCCTCCGGCCCCTCCCCGGTGAGGGGAAGGGGTTTCGATGGAGGCCTGACGCCCCTGAACACCCCATGCGCGACCCGGCCCTGTGCCGCTGCGCGGGAGCCCTTCCCCACCCCGCCCCTTCCCGAACCGGGGCAAGCCCCGGACCCCAGGGGGCTGACGCACCCGGCCCCTCCCCGGCGAGGGGAAGTTGGTGGGGGCTGGCGCCCCCACACCCCTAGGACGGCAGCTTCGCGCCGCGAAAGTCCCCTGCCGCCCGCCCCAGCAGCACGCCCGCCGGGAACGGACACCTGCCGAGCTCAGGGGCCGCCCCGGAACGGACACCGGCGGGCACCCCACGGGCGGTCCCACCGAGCTGCATCCGCCCCAAGGCCGAACCGTCGCCCCGTGTGAAGTCGGCCACCGGCCCGAGGCCCCACCGGCGGGAGGGGGGCCGGGTCGTAGGAGGGGGTGTCCGGAAGTAAAGCGTCGCAACTCGCGCGCAGCGCGGTGAGGACAGCCATTCCGGACACCCCCTCCGGAGGCCCCGGCCACCGGCACCCACCACCGGCGCAGCCACGCCCCGCAAGGGGCGCCCCGAGCCAGCCCCGCCTCGCACGGGCGCCACGCCGCCGGACCAGGCCCGGCCCGTAGGGGCGCCACACACCGGGGCCCGACCGGGCCCAGCCGCAGGGGCGCACGCACCAGGACCAGACCACGCCCCGCCAGGGCCCCACGCAACGGACCGCAGGGGCGACACGCACCGGCCCGGCCCGCGCCCGCGCCCGCAGCGGCGACACACCCCCATGCCGGCCACGCCTGCGGGCCCACACCACCACGTGCCCGGCGCCACCCGCCGAGGAGGCGACACACAACCGGACCAGGGCCGGCCCGTAGGGGCGACACGCGACCGGACCGAGCTACACCCCGCAGGGGCGACGACATCGGGCCCCGCCCCCAGATCGTTCAGTCCCGGGCCGCCAGCCCGAACCGCGCCCGGAGCCCCGTGCGTTCGTCCGTCGCCACCGACGCCGCCCCGTCCGTCACGGTTTCGTACACCGCGAGGATGTCCGCGCCGACCGTCGACCAGTCGAACCGCCGCACGTGCGCGCTGCCCCGCTCACGGAGTTCCGCCCGCCGCTCCGGGTCGCGCAGCAGCGCGACCGCCGCGGCCGCCAGCGCGTCCGCGTCCTCGTTGGCGAAGAGCCCGCCGGCGGCGCCCTGGTCGAGTACCTGAGCGAACGCGTCGAGATCGGCGGCGAGCACCGGCGCGCCCGCCGACATCGCCTCGACGAGGATGATGCCGAAGCTCTCGCCGCCGGTGTTGGGCGCCACGTACACGTCGACGCTGCGCAGCAGCCGCGCCTTGTCCTCGTCGCTGATCATGCCGAGGAATTCGACCTGGGAGCGCATGGCGGCCGGCAGGGTCGCGACGGCCTCTTCCTCGTCGCCGCGTCCGGCGACCAACAGCCGTGTGCCGGGGCACTGTTCCAGGATCGTGGGGAGCGCCTTCATCAGGACCGGCAGCCCCTTGCGGGGTTCGTCGATGCGGCCGATGAAGCCGATCGTGTTCCCTTGCCATTCCTTCTTCGGCTCGGCCTTCTCGAAGAAGCCGACGTCGACGCCGTTCGGGATGACGACGGCGTCGCCGCCGAGGTGCTCGACGAGCGTCCGCCGCGCGTACTCGCTGACGGCGATGCGCGCGCTGATCTTCTCCAGCGCCGGCTGGAGGATCGGATACGCGGCGATCATGGCACGGGAGCGCGGGTTGGATGTGTGGAACGTGGCCACGATGGGGCCTTGGGCCGCCCAGCACGAGAGCAGCCCGAGTGAGGGCGACGCGGGCTCGTGGATGTGGATCACGTCGAAGGTGCCGTCGTGCAGCCAGCGGCGTACCCGGGCCGCGGAGAGGAACCCGAAGTTCAGCCGCGCCACGGAACCGTTGTACGGGACGGGTACGGCCCGTCCGGCCGAGACGACGTACGGCGGCAGCGGGGTCTCGTCGTCGGCGGGGGCGAGCACGGACACGTCGTGGCCGAGCCGGATCAGATGCTCGGCGAGGTCGCGGATGTGGAACTGCACACCGCCGGGTACGTCCCACGAGTACGGGCAGACGATGCCGATCTTCACGCCCGGCGCTCCTCGAGGTCCGCGAGCCACAGCCGTTGCAACATGTGCCAGTCCTCCGGGTGTTCGGCGATGCCGGTGGCGTAGGCGTCGGCCAGCGCCTGTGTCATGGAGGACGTCTTCTCGGCGCGCGTACCTGTCTCCGGTACGTCGACGGGAGCGTGGACCCGCCCGTGCATGACGGGCTCCTCGCCGTACCAGAGGGTCACGGGCAGCAGCAGCGCCCCGGTCTGCTGCGCGAGCAGCGCAGGTCCGGCCGGCATGCGTGCCGTCTCGCCGAAGTACTTGACCTCGATCCCGGAGGCCGACAGGTCGCGGTCGGCGACCAGGCACACCAGGCCGCCGGCGCGCAGCCGGCGTGCGAGGGTGCCGAAGGCCGCGCCTCCCGAGTGCGGAAGGACCTCCATGCCGAGGCTCTCGCGGTAGGCGACGAACCGGTCGTACAGCGACTCGGGCCGCAGGCGTTCGGCGACCGTGGTGAAGGGCACGCCGAGGGTTCTGGTCACCCACACTCCGGCGAGGTCCCAGTTGGCCAGGTGCGGCAGCGCCAGGATCACGCCGCGGCCGGAGGCGAGGCCGTCGGTCAGGTGGTGCACGTCCTGGATCGCGACATTGCGTTCGACGCGTTCCCTGCTCCAGGTCGGCAGGCGGAACGACTCCATCCAGTAGCGCATGTACGAGCGCATACCGGCCTGGGACAGCGCCTTGAGCCGCTCGGGGGTGGCGTCGGACACGACCCTCGCGAGGTTGGCCTCGAGCCGCAGCACGCCCTTGCCGCGCCGCTTCCACGCGGTGTCCGCGATGGTGCGGCCGAGGCGGGCGGCCATCGGTTCCGGCATCTTCTTGACGGCGCTCCAGCCGAGCCCGTAGAGGGCGTCCGTCAGCCTGTCCCGCATCATGACGCCTCGGCCCCGCTTCCCTGTGCCGCCGCTGCGTCGGCCTCTGCCGACTCGCGCCGTACGGTGACGACCCGCTGCCCGAGCGTCACGAGGCTGCCCACGGCGACGATCCACAGCGCGATCGGCAGCAGGATGTCGATGCCGGGGACGCCGAAGCCGTGGAGGCCCGCGAGGCCCGCCGCGACCAGCGAGATCACGAGTCGCTCGGCGCGCTCCACGAGCCCGTTGACGGCCACGGGGAGGCCGATCGATTCTCCGCGTGCCTTGGTGTACGAGACCACCTGGCCGCTGGCGAGGCAGAAGATGGCCACCGCGCACAGCACGTTGTCGTCGCCGAGGCCGGCGTACCAGAGCGCGAAGCCGCCGAAGATCGCCCCGTCGGCGACCCGGTCCAGCGTCGAGTCGAGGAAGGCGCCCCACCGGCTCGAAACCCCCGCCTGGCGCGCCATGTTGCCGTCGACCAGGTCGGAGAAGACGAACAGTGTGATGACGATCGTGCCCCAGAAGAACTCCCCGCGGGGAAGAAGACCAGTGCTCCCGCCATCACTCCGGCCGTGCCGATGAGAGTCACCGCGTCGGGGCTGACCCCGCGGCGGAGCAGAAACGCGGCGAACGGTGTGAGGACACGCGTGAAGAATGCACGCGCGTACTTGTTCAGCATGGCCTTCCCGAGGGTTCGGTGGGCCGCGTGGCCCCTACGGCCACCGGCTGGCCCATCGTAGCCACGACCGTCCGGGCGCAGCGCCGCGCACCCGTCCCGGGAGGCGGCGTCGGACGTATGGACGCACAGTGACGGGAGTGGAAAGCTCGAAAGACCACCGCGGGCAACGCCGGAGCTGCCCCGGACGCCCTTCGGGACGCCTTCATGGCTCCCCCGCCGCCCGCGGCTTCCTTCCCTCACCGTGCAGTCGAGCGTGAATCGATCGGGAGGCAAGATCATGGGCGACAAGGCGCATGCACACCACCCCGGGGCCGCCGGCAGAGCAGTAACGGCCGACCGCCCCGCATCCGTACGGAATGTGGTGCTGGTCGGCCACAGCGGATCAGGCAAGACGACCCTCGTGGAGGCGCTGGCGCAGACCGCGGGAGCGGTCAACCGGGCCGGCCGCGTCGAGGACGGTACGACCGTCTCCGACCACGACGAGATCGAACACCGTCAGCAACGCTCCGTACAGCTCTCGCTCGTTCCCCTCGAATGGGGCGGGTGCAAGATCAACCTGCTGGACACCCCCGGGTACGCCGACTTCGTCGGCGAGCTGCGGGCCGGTCTGCGTGCCGCGGACGCGGCCCTCTTCGTCGTCTCGGCCGCGCAGGAGGCGGACGCCGTGGCGGGCGCGACCCGCATGGTCTGGGAGGAGTGCGCCGCGGTCGGCATGCCACGCGCGATCGTCGTGACACACCTGGAGACCGCACGCACGGACTTCGACGAACTCACCGCCGTCTGCGCCGGGATCTTCGGGGGCGACGACCCCGACGCCGTGCTGCCGCTGTACCTGCCGCAGTACGGACCCCAGCACACGGACGGGCACGCGCCCGTAACCGGCCTGGTCGGCCTGCTCACGCAGAAGATCTTCGACTACTCGTCCGGCGAGCGGAAGGAGAACCCGCCGGACGCCGAGCAGGCGCCGTTGATCGAGGAGGCCCGCGGCCGCCTCATCGAAGGGATCATCGCCGAGAGCGAGGACGAGACCCTCATGGACCGCTACCTCGGCGGCGAGGAGATCGACCTCAAGACGCTCATCGACGACCTGGAGAAGGCCGTCGCACGCGGCACCTTCCATCCGGTCCTGGCCGCCGCACCCGCCGTGAACGGCGCGAAGAAGGGCCTCGGCACCGTCGAACTGCTGGACCTGATCACCGGCGGCTTCCCCACACCCCTCGAACCCGAACCGCCGACGGTCACCACTCCCGACGGCGCACCGGGCCCGCAGATCACCTGCGATCCGAACGGCCCGCTCGTGGCCGAGGTCGTCAAGACCGCGTCCGACCCCTACGTGGGCCGGATATCGCTCGTCCGCGTCTTCTCCGGGACACTTCGGCCCGACGACACGGTCCATGTGTCGGGGCACGGACTCGCCGACCGCGGACATGAGGACCATGACGTCGACGAACGCGTCGGTGCCCTGTCCGCCCCCTTCGGCAAGCAGCAGCGCCCCCTCCCCCACGCCATCGCCGGGGACATGGCCTGCGTCGCGAAGCTGTCCCGTGCGGAGACCGGCGACACACTCTCCGCCAAGGACCGGCCGCTCCTGATGGAGCCGTGGGCCATGCCCGACCCGCTGCTCCCCCTCGCCATCCAGGCCCACAGCAAGGCGGACGAGGACAAACTCTCCCAGGGGCTCTCCCGCCTCGTCGCGGAGGATCCGACGATGCGGCTGGAGCAGAACCAGGACACCCACCAGGTCGTCCTGTGGTGCCTCGGCGAGGCGCACGCCGACGTCGCCCTGGAACGGCTCCGCAACCGTTACGGCGTGCAGGTCGACACCGTCCCGTACAAGGTGTCGCTCCGGGAGACGTTCAGCGACAGCTCCGCGGGCCGGGGCCGCCACGTCAAGCAGTCCGGCGGGCACGGCCAGTACGCAATCTGCGAGATCGACGTCGATCCCCTGCCCCCGGGCTCCGGGATCGAGTTCGTCGACAAGGTCGTCGGCGGCGCGGTGCCGCGCCAGTTCATCCCCTCCGTGGAGAAGGGCGTACGCGCCCAGGCGGCCCGCGGTGTCGCCGCCGGCTATCCCCTGGTCGACGTGCGGATCACGCTGCGCGACGGCAAGGCGCATTCCGTCGACTCCTCCGACGCCGCCTTCCAGACGGCGGGAGCCCTCGCCCTGCGGGAGGCCGCCGCGGACAGCCGGATCAACCTCCTCGAACCGGTCGCCGAACTTCAGGTACTCGTCTCCGACGAATACGTCGGCCCGGTCATGAGCGACCTGTCCGGCCGCCGCGGCAGAGTCGTCGGCACGGAACAGACACCCGGCTCGCGCACCCTCGTACGCGCGGAGGTGCCGGAACTCGAGATCGGCAGATACGCCGTGGACCTCCGCTCCATCTCCCACGGCACCGGCCGGTTCAGCCGCCGCTACGCCCGGCACGAACCGATGCCCCAGCAGGTCGCCGACAAGGTCCGCGAACGGACGAACGGCGCCTGACGCCCCGCCTCTTCGCCCCGCCGCCCGCCCCCGGCCTGCCTCGGCCGCCGGTGGCGGGCGGACGGCCGGACGCCCCCTTAACCGAGGGCCGCACCCTCGATAGGCTGAGCGCACCGACTGGGCTGCCCAGCTCAGAAGGTGTGCGGGGCACGGTAGTTGGGAACAGGCCGCAGTGCGGAAGCACGCGGCGATGGGGGCGGTAGTGGCCAACGACGTATTCGATTTCACGCCCGGGGCACAGGTCCCGCTCATGGGGGCGGCCGGACAGACCGCGGCGACGCACGCCCTCGCATCGGCCGCCTACCGGGACACCGAGCTGAAGGAGATCCTCAAAGCCAACAGCGAGTGGCACAAGTCCGAGGTGACACCGGGAAAGATCTCGCTCTTCGAACCCAACCTCGGAGAGGCCTTCTCCCGGGCCGTCCAGGTCCGGATGCTCGGCGGCGCCCGCAAGGCCCTCGTCCAGTCCTTCGGCACCGAACCCCAGTCCGTCGTCGAACACTGCCTGGCCGCCAACCGGCTGCGGCGCGAACGCGACAGCAGGCTCACCGCCGTGACGGCCGTGTGCGGGCTGCTCTTCCTGCCCGGCCTGCTCCTGTGGCTGGGCGTCTTCCAGCTCCGCCGTACCCTCGCCGGCTCACAGAACAGGGGCGCGGGCGCCCTCGGCAGCCTGCTGCTGGCGGCGATCGGCATCCTCGCCGTGATCTTCCTCGTCCGGCTCCCCTTCGGTGGCTTCTGGGCGTACTACATCCGCGCGATGCTCGTCGCACCGGTCCTCGGCTGGTTCCTCGCCAAACGCATCTGCGAGTCCTCCGCCAAGGACATGCGCGCCCGCTGGGACGCCCTCCTCTCCGGCGGCGGCATCGGCGCCAAGGTGCCGGAAGCCGTACCGGGGAACCCCGGCGACGCCGCCCGCGAGCAGCTCCGCCAAGGGCTGGAGAAGCTCACCGCCGAGCAGCAGTCCAACATCGTCTTCTACGCCGGCCCCAAGGGCATACTCGGCATGGGGACCCGCTGGGGCAGCTGGCAGATGGCGGAGGAGCTCGTCTCCCAGGACCCCGCCAAGGAGATCAACCAGTTCCGCAGCTGGGACGTCGTACGGGCCATCCACGACAAGCTCAAGCTCCTGGAACGCGGCCCGCTGAACTCCGGCGGCTTCCCGCCCCCCTCCGTCAAGCACTGGATCGTCTCCCCCGTCGGCGAGAACGCCGCAGCCGTCGCCCGGCCGGAGGGCCAGGAGGTCGAGACCTTCCAGATCAAGGGCCACGAGATACAGCGCATCTGCAACCACCAGCAGTTCGGCAGCGGCAACCGCCACTACCTGGGCGTGCAGTTCACCCTCTGGGACGGCCAGCTGGTCATCACCATGATGATCACCGTCACCGTGCTCCACGAGACGCTGCGCGTCGAGGTCACCGGCCACGCACTCGGTCCCGTGCACTCGCTGTTCACCACGAAGCCCGAGCCCAAGACGGTCACCGTCGGCAAGACCGTCCGGTTCTGGGAGACCGTGGACCGGGTCCTGCCCCTGGTGGACGCCAAGGAGGTCGTCCGCCTCGCCGTGCGGGCCCCCTTCACCTGGTATCCGCCGCTGCTCGACTTCCTCGGCGGCAAGCTGGTGCTCCCCGAGCCCTTCGGCCTGCGGCACGCCTGGGCCGAGAAGCCGTGGCGCCACCGGTTCATGGCCGACGACGCGATGCGCGCCGCCGCACCCGTGCTGCGTGTGGCGCACACGGCCGCGCTGAAGGTCCTCGAGGACAACGGCGTGGACACCTCGAAGTTCGGCAACCGCGCCACCGTCGTCAGCGGCTTCGTCCAGGACCCGACGCCCGGCAAGGCGGACGTCTACGACGCCTGAGCGTCAGCCCTTCGGCCAGTGCTCGGCGAGCATCCTGCGGGTGTCGCCGAGCAGCTGCGGAAGCACCTTGGTGTTGCCGATGACCGGCATGAAGTTGGTGTCGCCGCCCCAGCGGGGCACGATGTGCTGATGCAGATGGGCGGCGATACCGGCGCCCGCCGCGGAGCCCTGGTTCAGGCCGATGTTGAACCCGTGCGCGCCGGACGCCGCGCGCAGCGCGGCCATCGCCTGCTTGGTCAGCTTGGCGAGTTCGGCGGTCTCGCCGTCGTCCAGGTCCGTGTAGTCGGCGACGTGACGGAACGGGACGATCATCAGGTGCCCGCCGTTGTACGGGTAGAGGTTGAGCACGGCGTAGACGCGCTCCCCACGGGCGATGACCAGGCCGTCCTCGTCGCTCTTGGAGGGGATCGAGCAGAACGGGCAGCCGTCCCCGGAACCGGGACCCGTGGGCTTGTTCTCGCCCTGGATGTACGCCATCCGATGGGGCGTCCACAGTCGCTGGAACGCGTCAGGCGTCCCGACTCCGATCTGCTGCTCCGGCTGCTCTGTCGTCATGCGGGCCAGCATATTCGGCGCTGCTCGCGGCATGCGGCGAGGGGCGGCCCCCATAAAAGGGAGGACCGCCCCTCGCTGCTCGACTCAGACCTGGACGCGGCGCTCCACCACGTCGGCGATCTTCGCCAGGGCGTCCTCGCGCGGGATGCCGTTCTCCTGCGAGCCGTCGCGGTAGCGGAAGGAGACCGTGCCGGCGTTCATGTCGTCGTCACCGACGATGATCATGAACGGAACCTTCAGCTTCTGGTGGTTGCGGATCTTCTTCTGCATCCGGTCCGAGGAGGAGTCCACCTCGACCCGCAGGCCCTTCTTCCTGGCGTCCGCCGCGAAGGCCTGCAGATACTCGACGTGCGCGTCGCCGATCGGGATGCCGACCGCCTGCACCGGGGCCAGCCACGGCGGCATCGCGCCCGCGTAGTGCTCCAGCAGCACGGCGAAGAACCGCTCGATCGACCCGAACAGCGCGCGGTGGATCATCACTGGACGCTGCTTGGTGCCGTCCGGGCCGGTGTACTCCAGGTCGAAGCGCTCCGGCAGGTTGAAGTCGAGCTGCACCGTCGACATCTGCCAGGTCCGGCCGATGGCGTCCTTCGCCTGGACGGAGATCTTCGGGCCGTAGAACGCGGCGCCGCCCGGGTCCGGGACCAGCGGGAGGCCCTGCTTCTCGGCCACCTGCCGCAGCGTCTCCGTGGCCTCTTCCCAGACCTCGTCGGAGCCGACGAACTTCTCCGGGTCCTTGGTGGACAGCTCCAGGTAGAAGTCGGTCAGACCGTAGTCGCGCAGCAGGTTCAGCACGAAGGTCAGCGTCGAGTCGAGCTCGTCCGCCATCTGCTCCTTGGTGCAGTAGATGTGCGCGTCGTCCTGCGTGAAACCGCGGGCGCGGGTGAGGCCGTGCACGACGCCCGACTTCTCGTACCGGTACACGGTCCCGAACTCGAAGAGGCGCAGCGGCAGTTCACGGTACGAACGCCCGCGCGCGTCGAAGATCAGGTTGTGCATCGGGCAGTTCATGGGCTTGAGGTAGTAGTCCACGCCCTCGTCGAGCTGCATGGGCGGGTACATGCCGTCGGCGTACCAGTCCAGGTGGCCCGAGGTCTCGAAGAGCTTCCCCTTGGTGGCGTGGGGGGTGTAGACGAACTCGTAGCCCTCCTCCTCGTGCCGCTTGCGGCTGTAGTCCTCCATGACCCGGCGGATGATGCCGCCCTTGGGGTGGAAGACCGCGAGGCCGGAACCGATCTGCTCGGGGACCGAGAAGAGATCGAGCTCGTTGCCCAGCTTGCGGTGGTCGCGCTTCTCCGCCTCCGCGAGGAACTCCAGGTGCGCCTTGAGCTCGTCCTTCGACGGCCAGGCGGTGCCGTAGATGCGCTGGAGCATCGGGTTCTTCTCGCTGCCGCGCCAGTACGCGGCGGCGTTGCGCATCAGCTTGAACGCCGGGATGTTCCGGGTCGTGGGCAGGTGCGGACCGCGGCAGAGGTCCTTCCAGCACAGCTCGCCGGTCTTGGCGTCCAGGTTGTCGTAGATGGTCAGCTCACCCGCGCCGACCTCCACGTCCGCGCCGTCGTCCGAGGACGCCGAGCCCTTGAGGCCGATGAGCTCCAGCTTGTACGGCTCGTCGGCGAGCTCCTCGCGGGCCGCCTCGTCGGTGACGACACGGCGCGAGAAGCGCTGGCCGCGCTTCTGGATCTCCTGCATCTTCTTCTCGATGGCCTTGAGGTCATCGGGGTGGAAGGGCTTCTCGACGTCGAAGTCGTAGTAGAAGCCGTCCTTGACCGGCGGGCCGATGCCGAGCTTCGCCTCGGGGAAGAGCTCCTGAACGGCCTGGGCCATGACGTGCGCGGTGGAGTGGCGCAGGATGTTGAGGCCGTCCTCCGAGGAGATCTCGACGGGCTCGACCTCCTCGCCGTCCTTCGGCTCGTACGCGAGGTCCTTCAGCTCCCCGCCCACGCGGGCGGCGACGACGGTGCGCTCGGGAAAGAGGTCGGCGGCCGTAGTGCCCGTTGTCACCACGCGCTCTTCCCGCTCGGAATCGCGATGGATGATCACACGGACGTCTGACACCGGTCTCTCCTGACTGAAGGCGGGCGCGTACCCGATTCGTAGTGCGTACGCACTCGGAATCGTACCGAGCCGGAGGGACCACTCGCGAAACGGTTACGGCGGCGTCCCCTCGCCCTCCTGCCCGCCCGCCTCCTCGAAGAAGTCCGGATTCTCCTGGAGCGACTTCATCAGCCGGTCGCGCTCCGCCTCGTCGACCGGCACGGGCGCCACCCCTGACGCGTCGCTGAGCCGGCGGAAACCGCCCCGGCTCTCCAGCCGTCCCGCCACCCGGATCGGCAGTCCCACGAGGTGGGCCTCGCCGGCTGTGCGGTAGGCGTCCTCGTCGAGCGCCACGCGCACGTGCGGGACGTCGGCGCCGGCCAGCACCCGCAGCCGCACGGTGCCTGCGCCACGCGGTCCCGAGCGCCGCATCCGCACCACCGTGCCGGTGATCCTAACCGGCACGGACGGCTCGTCCTGGAGGTAACGGGCACCGGCAGCGCGCAGCACGGGCAGGTCGCCCGGGGAGAACTCGACCGGTTCCATGCGGGCGGCGCAGCCCTGCGGCACCCCGGCGGCCGGTGACCACTCGACGGCGACGCGGGCGCCTTCCGAGCCGCGCACGAGGGCGATGACCGCTTCGGTGAGTTCGCGGCTCACCCCGGCCCTCACCGCCGCGTCGAACGCCTCGGTGCCTCCCGTCGCCCGCTGGTAGTCGATGGCCTCCCTGGTGGCCTGCAGTGCGTGACCGAGGCGTACGGCCAGTGCCCGCCCGGAGTCGACGGGCACGAAGGCGGTCAGGGAACGGCCGCCCGGCGCCGGTCCGACGAGGACGCCGTCGAGCAGTGCCTGCGCCTGCCTGCGGTGGCGCCCGCCGTAATAGCCGGCGCGTTCGCGGGCGGCGAGCGCGCCGGCGAGCAGCATCTGCCGGGCGGCGGAGCGGAGCTGTTCCTGGACGGTCCATGAGGCGGTGCCCGGAGGGCCGCCCGCGGGGGTGTCGCGCCACCAGCGGATCTCGTCGCTGGGGACGGTGAGTCCGACGAGGACGTCCTTGGCGGAGGGCGCGGCGCTGCGGACGAGCGCGGTGATGGCCTCGCCGAGCAGATCCTCGCAGTCGGGGAAGGCCTTGCTCTCCGGTACGAGCAGGCTGGTGCCGCCGGTCAGATGTCCGGGCGGGGTCCAGCGTGTGTAGCGGCCCGCGGCGCCGCCGCGGCGGCGCCAGCCGTGCCGGTCCAGGAGCGCGCCGAGGACGACGGGGTCGACCTCCGCCGGATCGGGTTCCGCCGCCCCGCGCCAGGGGCCCGGGGGCTCCGTGGCGCTCGGGTGCGCACGCACATGGTCGTCGAAGGGCCGGTGCATCAGGGTCTCCCTCCCGCCCCGACGCGCGTCATGATCTCGCAGAGCGCCCGGTCGTCGAAGATCCGCGAGGTCGGGATGCGCACGGTGGTCCGGTGCCTGCCGGTCACCGCGTGGCCGGCCAGGTTGGTCCAGTAGCAGCAGTGCCTCAGGTCGAGCCGGTCGTGGCCGGCCCGCAGCCATTCCTCCTGGGTCCTCGGGACGAGCATCACGACCAGGATCTTGTGCACCGAGACGGGGGTGCGGGCCAGCTTCACCAGGTGGTCGTTGTCGAGGGTGAAGGAGAACGCGGGCCCCGGCGGGTGCGGTGGGATCTGGTAGGTGCACTTGAGCTGCACCTTGATGGTCACTTCGTCGTCGACCGTGTGCCCGGCCGAGCTGTGGCTGAGGTGCCAGTCGATTCCGTTGTCAGGGAACGGCTGGGAGAGCGAGCACCCCGCCGCGGCCGCGACGGCGTGCAGATAGCCCACCTGGAGCGTCTCCATGCAGGCGGTGGTGGCGAGTGCTCCGCGCAGCGGGGGCGTCCGCTGCTGGGGGCACCTCCCGCTTGCGGGGGACAGCCCTCCCGGCTCGGGCTGGGCGATCGCCATGGCAATTTCCTTCCCCGTCACCTGTGTTGTCACCGGCCTGCGTACGGTGCAAACAGCCCGGGTATCACCGATTCGGGCAGGGGTTGTCGCCATCTGCCGGGTACGTGCGAGGAGTTCGCGGATGACGCACTGGTATGACGGCCCCCTGGCCGCATTTGACACAGAGACAACCGGAGTGGACGTCGAGGAGGACCGCATCGTGTCCGCGGCGGTCGTGGTCCAGGATTCGCCCGGTGGGCGGCCGAGGATCACGCGCTGGCTGGTGAACCCGGGGGTGCCCGTGCCGCCGGGCGCCATCGAGGTGCACGGGCTCACCGACGACCACCTACAGCGCAACGGCCGTTGGCCCGCGCCGGTGATGGAGGAGATAGGCAGGTCGCTGGCCGAGCAGTGCGCGGCGGGCCGGCCGCTGGTGGTGATGAACGCGCCGTTCGATCTGACGCTGCTGGACCGGGAGTTGAGGCGGCATCGGGCGTCGTCGCTGAGCCGCTACCTGGACCGTTCACCGCTGTGCGTCCTGGATCCGCGGGTGCTGGACAAGCATTTGGACCGCTATCGCAAGGGGCGGCGGACGCTCACGGACCTGTGCGCGCAGTACGAGGTGGTGCTCGACGGGGCGCACGACGCGGCGGCCGACGCACTGGCGGCGCTGGAGGTCGTGCGGGCGGTGGGACGGCGTTTCAACGCCCGGCTGGAGCGGCTGTCGCCTGCGGAACTGCACACGCTCCAGGCGGTGTGGCACGCGGCTCAGGCACGCGGTCTCCAGGCGTGGTTCGCCCGCAGCGGTACACCGGAGACGGTCGATCCCGCGTGGCCACTGCGGCCGGGGCTGGCGGCCGCGGCCTGACGGTGGAACATGTGAGGCCGGTCCGTCGTCGACGGACCGGCCTCTCCCGGTGGGCGATACTGGGTTCGAACCAGTGACCTCTTCGGTGTGAACGAAGCGCTCTCCCACTGAGCTAATCGCCCGGGAACGGACTGAACAATACAGGGCACCGCGGGCTGGGTTCAAACTCCTTCCAGGTAGGCCTCCAGGCCACGCCTCCCGCTGCGCATCATGAACGCGTGATTGGCCCGGAACACCGGGCGGCACGGGATGGAGAGCCGTCTCATCAGGGGCCTTCGTACGACGACCTCCTGCTCGTACAGTGCGCGGGTGCCCCTGCCGCCGGCCCGCACGGTCCATCGCGACCAGCCGTCGAGGTCCCCCGTCATCCGCACCTCCAGCACCCCGCCCACCGGATCGCTGCGCTGTGTGCGGCCGGTGACGCGCAGGTCGTACGGAAGGAACGAGCGGAACCGGGCGGTGCCCACCCCTTCCTCGACCTCCGTCACCTCACGCACCTGTGGCCACCACCGGGGATAGTCCTCCACCCGTGACAGCGCCTCGTAGACGTCGCCGGGCGCGGCGGGCAGGTCCCAGACGCTGCGGAAGCGGTAGCGGCACCAGTCCATGGGGCCAGTCTGCGCCACCAGCCGCTCGGTACTCACCGGAAATTGAGTATCCGCACCCATGCCGCAGGCTGTGGCCGGGGCCACACTTCGGCCATGGACAACGTGCCACCACCGGCCGAGGAACTGGCGACACTCGACCGTGAGCTGCGCCAACTCGACGCGCGCC
The DNA here is from genome assembly GCF_009832925.1 of Streptomyces sp. Tu 2975. Lineage (GTDB taxonomy): Bacteria > Actinomycetota > Actinomycetes > Streptomycetales > Streptomycetaceae > Streptomyces. Next base: position 6,512,246 of record NZ_CP047140.1, on the reverse strand, counting down.
GCGCGCAGTTGCTGGCCCGCAGGGCCTGGCTGCTCGCCGTGCTGCGGCCCGCCGCCCCCTTCGCCGCGCCCGCCGCCCCGCCGTCCGCCGGTTTCGGCCGGCCCTTCGCGGCGCCCGCCGCGGCCGAGACGTCGCCGCCCGGCGTGCAGAACCTGCTGCTGACGCTGGGCGGGCTGCTGCTGGCGATCGCGGCGATCGCGTTCACCCTCGTCAGCTGGGGCGAGATGGGCATCGGCGGCCGTTCCGCGGTGCTCGGCGCCGTGACGGTCGCCGCCCTCGGCACGCCGGTGGTCCTGCTGCGCAGGGGTCTCTTCGCGACCGCCGAGTCCGTGGCCGTGCTGGGGCTGGTGCTGACGGTGCTCGACGCGTACGCCCTGCACCGGGTGGGGCTGCCGACGGCGGACGGGCTCGGATACTCGGCCCTGGCATCGGCGGCGCTCGCCACGCTGTGGTCGTCGTACGGCGTCGCGCTCCCCCGGCTGCGGACCCCGTTGCCGGCCGCAGTCGTGGCCGCGCAGCTTCCGCTGCCGCTCTGGGCGCTGACCGCTGACGCCGCCGCGCCGCCGATCGAGTGGGCGCTGCTGCTGACCGCCGCACTGGACGTCGCCGTCGTGCTGTGGACGCGGCCGGCCGCCGTGAAGGTGGTCGCCTGGACCGCGGCCGCGACGATGGGCGGCGGGGCGCTGCTGACCGGCGTGCTCCGGTCGCTGACGGCGGACGATGCCGCTGTTGCCGCCGGCCCGGCGGTGCTGCTGACCGTGGCGGCGGCCGTCGCCCTCTTCGCCGCGTGGCGCACCTCCGCCGCCTGGGTCTCCGCCGTCGCGGGCCTCGCCGTGGTGGCGGGCGTCGGCGGCGTGATCCGCGCCGCGGTGCCGGGCGGCTGGGCGGTGCCCGGGTACCTGCTGTGCGCGGTGGTTCTGCTGGGCGCCGTACGGACCCCGCTGCCACGGCGGCTGCTTCCCGGCCTTGCCGGCGCGGCGGCGGCGGTGCACGCGGCGGCGCTCCTCGTGGCGCTTCCGCTGACGGCGCTGGCGCTGGCGGGTCCGGCGACGACGCTGACCGACATCTGGTCCGGTGGGTCCGGCCTGCCGGACCTGGACGCCACGACGACGACCTTGCTCCCGGCCCCGCTGACGCTCCTGACCGTCGGGGCGGTCCTGGCGGCCGTGGCCCGCTACCGGGGCGACGCCCCGGACCAGGGCACGGACGCGGCCGGGCAGGGCACCCCCGTCCCGCCCGCTGCCGCCGGCCCCGGCACGCCTCCCGGTGCGGCGGCCTGGCTGCCCAGAACTCCGTGGTCCCCGGCGGCGGCCCGGCGCGCTCACGGCGATGGGACCCGGGCGGCCGCCCGGTGCGGCGCCGTCGCGGCCGCCTGGGCCGCCGTGGTCACGGTGCCGGTCGTGTTGGGCCTCGGTCACTCCGCGGCCGTCGCCTGGCAGCTGGTCGTCACCCTCGGGGTCCTCGCCCTCGCCACCGCCGTGCGGCTGAGGGACGTCTCGTTCACCGCACTGGCGTGCGGGCTCGGCGGTTCGGTGAGCGTGGCACTGCTGTCGCTCGCGACGCGGCCGGCGACCTTCGTCGTCCTCGGCGTGCTCGTCGGGGCCCTCGTCCTCGCGGCCCTGCGGACCAAGGGCCCGGTACAGGCACTGCTCGGCTGCGCCGCGACCTTCTACGCGGCCGTCCTCGCCGGAGCGGGCGCCGCGGCGTTCGGCCTCCCGGCGCACCGCGCCGCTCTGGTGCTGCTGGCCGTGCCGGCGCTCACCGCGGTGCTCGGCGCCGTGCTGCGCCGCCACCCCGCCGCACTGCCGGTGGAGATCACCGGCGCGGCTACCGGCCTGGTCGCGCTGCCGCTCGCGGCGGACCACGCGCCGACGCTGGCCCTGGTCCTGGCCCTCTGCGGCGTCGTCGCCGCCGGCACGGCCGTGCGGGAGGAGCGACGCCCGGTGGCGGGCTACCTGGGCGCGGTGTGCTTCGTGGCGGCCACCTGGGTACGGCTGGCGGCCTCCGACGTGACGTCCCCGGAGGCGTACACCCTGCCCGTCACCGCCTCGGCGCTGGCCCTCGGGGTGCTGCGCCGCCGGAAGGACCCGCAGGCGTCGTCCTGGACGGCGTACGGCCCGGGCCTGGCCGCGACCCTGGTGCCGAGCCTTGTCGCCGCCTGGGGCGACGAGCACTGGCTGCGCCCGCTGCTGCTGGGGCTCGCGGCCCTGGCGGTGACCCTGGCCGGTGCCCGGCTCAAGCTGCAGGCGCTGCTCGTCCTCGGCGGAGCGGTGCTTGCCCTGGACGCGCTGCACGAGCTCGCCCCGTACGTGGCGCAGGTCGTCGGAGCGCTGCCCCGCTGGCTGCCGCCCGCGCTCGCCGGCCTGCTGCTGCTCGCGGTGGGCGCGACGTACGAGCAGCGGCTCCGGGACGCCCGCAGGCTGCGGGAGAGCCTGGGCCGCATGCGGTGACGGCAGGGGAAACGACGGATGCCCCGGAGACCGTCAAGTCTCCGGGGCATCCGTGCCGGGTGGGCGATACTGGGTTCGAACCAGTGACCTCTTCGGTGTGAACGAAGCGCTCTCCCACTGAGCTAATCGCCCGGGCGCACGGCAAACATTACCCCATGTCAGCCGGTGCCCCGGACCACTTGGCGGTCACTCGTCGATGTTCCACGGCAGGGCGAGCCCGAACTTCCAGAGATAGATACCGCAGAGCGCCGCGACGATGACGAGACCGACCGTCGTGAGGATGATGTTGCGCCGCCGGACCTTCGGGTCGAGTGCCCGCTGGGCCGCCTCCGTGACCTTGCGCTTGGTCCAGCGCAGCACGAGCTGGGCCCAGACGAACTCGGTCGCCCAGATCGCCATGCCACCGAAGATCACGACCCAGCCGGGTCCGGGCAGCACCAGCATGGACACACCGGCGCCGACGACGGCCAGGCCGACGATGAAGACGCCGACCTGCCAGCTCACGTGCAGTGTTCTGGATCGCTTGATGAAGTGCGGCGCCCTCGAGCCGAGCGCCGGTTCCTCCTTCGCGGGATCCGGGAGCGGCTGCGCCGCACCGTCCGTCACGTCCCCCGTGGCGGGGTCGGCCGTCGTCGCCGCGACGACCTCGTCCCGCTCGTCACTCTGCGCGTTCATGAATCCAAACCTACCGGATTGAACTCCGTCACCGGAATGGCCGTATAACGCAAAGTAATGCACCGCCGTACGAGCGACCTGAAGGATCCCAAAACGGTCAGAGGGGTTTACAACGGCACCGTAGGTGGCATGTCGATTTCGCCGACGTGCGAATCCCCGAGCGCACACTGAGCGAAAGGCCCTGGCGCTTATGAACACCACGGTCAGCTGCGAGCTGCACCTGCGCCTCGTTGTATCGAGCGAGTCCTCACTGCCTGTACCCGCGGGCCTGCGGTATGACACGGCCGATCCCTATGCCGTGCACGCCACCTTCCACACCGGAGCCGAAGAGACGGTCGAATGGGTCTTCGCCCGCGACCTTCTCGCCGAGGGCCTGCACCGGCCCACCGGCACGGGCGACGTACGGGTCTGGCCCTCACGCAGCCATGGCCAGGGCGTCGTCTGCATCGCGCTGAGCTCCCCGGAGGGCGAAGCCCTGCTGGAGGCCCCGGCGCGGGCCCTGGAATCGTTCCTCAAGCGGACGGACGCAGCGGTGCCGCCAGGCACCGAGCACCGGCACTTCGATCTCGACACGGAGCTGTCGCACATTCTGGCCGAGAGCTGAGCCCGGTCCGGCCGGCGGAAAACCGCACGGCGCTGTCCGTCTCGGGGAGACGGCGCCGCGCGGACAACCTCATACGGAACACACCGACGCCGTCGTCGCGGAATCCACCGCGGCGACGGCGCCGGTGCGCTCTCGGCACGAACCGCTAGAGTCAGCGCAATTCGGCGGGCACCGGCCCGCATCCGGCCAGGGAGCGAATTCGTGCTGATCCCCCACGACACCCGTATCGCCCTCGACACCGTCGTCGATCTGGTGAACACCGCACCGGAGAGCGGGCAGGACGACAGGCTGACGGACGTCGCGGCGCTGTACGACTTCGTACGCGGCCACAAGGTCAGCGGAGTGGGGGAGCTGACCCAGCGGGACATCAAGGCCGTGCAGGCGATCCGGACGCTGTTCGCCCAGGTGTTCGCCGCGCCGGACAGCAGGACGGCCGCGGAGGTCATCAACCGCCTGGTGGCGGCGGCGGGCACGACCCCGCAGCTGACGGACCACGACGGTTATGACTGGCATGTGCACTACTTCGCACCGGGCGCGTCGGTCGCCGACCATCTCGCGGCCGACTGCGGGATGGCGCTGGCGTTCATCGTCGTCGCGGGCGAGCAGGAACGGCTGCGGCGCTGTGAGGCGCCGGACTGCGGGCGCGCGTTCGTGGACCTGTCGCGCAACCGGTCGCGCCGCTACTGCGACAGCCGCACATGCGGCAACCGACTGCATGTCGCCGCCTACCGGGCGCGCCGCAAGGAGGCCGCGGGCTGAGTGGACCGTCGTGTCCCGCCGCGTATCTCACAGCCAGAAGAGGTCGTGCACAGCGGCCATCAGCAGCAGGACGCCGATCACCCCGAGGAAGATCATCAGGGGCGGCTGGGAGAGCGCGAAAAGACATCCGCGCGGCTCCTGGGTCGGTACGGGGGCCTGGCCCCGCGAGGTATCGAGCATCTCGGGGTGATCATGGCGTAGCCCGGGCGGGGATGATCGACCAACACGCCCTGCGGCAAAGGTGGTTCATCACATCCCGTGGCCCGCTTCCGTCGCCCGCGAACGGGCCCCGGCGCGCGGCGTCGGCCGCGGAAGGCGATGAGAACGGCTGCCCCGGCCAGGGTCGGCCCGAGGGCGGTCGGAGGCCGTGCTTCCGTCAGATGCCGTGTTTCTTGAGGATCGCCTCGATGTCGCTGAAGTCGTCGTCCGCGCCGGACGCCTTCGGTTTGGCCGGCGCGGCGGACGTGGCCGGGTCGGCCGCCGGTGCGGACCGGCCGAGCGAAGGCCGGGAGGCGGCCGGTTCGGCGGCCTCGCGGCGGGCGGCCGCGGCGGCTGCCCTGCGCTCCTTGCGGGTGCCGCCCTTCCGGCGCTCCAGCGCCCTGGTCGTCAGGAAGAGCAGCCAGGCGGCGCCGAGGAGGCCGAAGCCGACCCAGGCGGTCAGGCTGAACGCCGTGCCGACCGCCCACTCGACCGCCCCGGTGAGGACGAGGCCGAGCGGCAGCAGCGAGTAGGCCGCGATACGCGCCGCGGACAGGAAACGCCTGCGGTACGCCGTGATCGCGGCGATGCCCAGGCCCGCCGCGGACACCGCGGAACAAATGGTCTCGGCAAGCATCCGGTCCTCCAGGCGTTGGCGGCTTGAGCGGTTCGTCCCCTCCATCCTGCACCGCCCCGGCCGTTCCGGGCCACGGTGCGAGGCGGGCGTGCGCGAATCTGGGGGAGATCTCCGGGACGCTCTCCTCCCCAGGTCCCGGTTGGGGCGAGCAACGCCGGGCTGGGAGACTGGCCGCATGAGTGACTCCCCGACCGGCTCCCCCGCCGTCCTCGACGTGTGGTGCGAGCTCCAGTGCACCGACTGCCGCACCGCGCTGGAGGACCTGCGGGCCCTTCGCGACCGCTACGGTGACCGGCTCGAGCTGCGGCTGCGGCACTTCCCCCTCGACAAGCACAAGCACGCGTTCGCCGCCGCGCAGGCCGCCGAGGAGGCCGCGGCACAGGGCAAGGCCTGGCCGTACGCGGAGGCCGTGCTGGCGCGCGCCGAGGAGCTGGCGGCCAAGGGTGAGCCGTTCCTCCTGGAAGTCGCCGGCGAACTGGGCCTGGACGAGGAGGAGTTCGACACCGCGCTGATCGACGGCCGGCACATCCTGATCGTCGACGCCGACCAGGCCGAAGGCAAGGCGATCGACGTGACCGGTACGCCCACGTACGTCATCGGCGGCGAGCGGCTCGACGGCGGCAAGAGCCAGGAAGGGCTGCGGGCGCGTATCGAGGAGATCGCCGACCGGCTCCTGGCCGGGGAGTGACCCGGCCGGGCCCCGTCACAGGAGCCGCTTGACGAAGTTGCGGTGGGTGGTGCGGTAGCCGAGGGACTCGTAGAGCGCGAGCGCGGGACGATTGCCCTCGAAGACGTGCAGGGCGATCAGCGGCCGGCCGGCCTCGCCCGCGATCCGCTCCGCGAGCAGCATCAGGGCCCTTCCGTGGCCCCTGCCCCGGAAGGCCTCCGCCACCTCGACGTCGAAGACGTACGCACCGTCCTCGCCGGGGCGCACCTCGCACTCCGAGACCCAGACGTGCCCCACGGCGGTGCCCTCGGCGAGCAGGTTGTGGACGTGGACGCCGGGGGTCGCGCGGCCCTCGGGGAGCAGGCGGGCGTGGACGGCCTCGGAGCGGGCGAGTGCTTCGTCCTCCGGCACCCCGCGCGCGACCCAGTCCTGGGCGAAGTGGCGTACGGCGTGCGACAGCCAGCGGCCGAACTCGTCCTCGTCCATCGGGCGGCTCTCGACGCCTTCGGGAAGCGCCGGCAGCGGCTGGGACGTCTCCTTGATCATGTTGCGGCCGCGTTCGGTGTAGCCGAGCGCCGTGACCAGGCGCAGGGCCGGGCCGGCGTCGGCCGGGACGGCCACACGGACCTCGGTGCAGTCCCAGCCGCGCAGCACTTCCTCCGCGGCGAGGGCCGCGACGGTGCCGCGGCCCCGTCTGCGGTCGGCCTCGTCGATGTGCAGCGACCTCATGGAGCCGACCGGACGGCCGCCGCCGGTGTCCGTGGCGAGCTCGACCGTCCCGACGGGCCGGCCGTTGACGCAGACGTCGTAGCCGCGGGAGGCACCGCCGTCGGCGTCGTACTGGATCGGCCCCGTGGGCCGCAGGGTTGTGGTCATCGAGGTGTTTCTACCTGCCCCGCGACCCTGCGACACCAGGTTTTCCCCGGCTCCCGGGCCGGTTACAGGGACCTCGGGTCGGGGTCGGCCGCCGCGCGCTCCTCGAAGACGCGCATCGCCTTCGTCGTCACGGGCCCCGGGGCGGCGCTGACGTCGCGGCCGTCGACGCGTGCGACCGACTGGACGTCGCGGAGCGTGGAGGTCAGGAAGATCTCCTCCGCGCTGTCGAGGACGTCCATGGGCAGGTCAGTCTCCTTGGCACCCGTCCACTCGACGGTCAGGGCGCGGGTGATGCCCGCCAGGCAGCCGGAGGAGACGGGCGGGGTGTGCAGCTCACCGTCGAGGACGACGAAGACGTTCGAGCCGGTGCCTTCGCAGAGCCGTCCGACGGTGTTCGCGAACAGGGCCTCGGAGGCGCCCTGCTGGTGAGCCCTGGCGAGCGCGATGACGTTCTCGGCGTACGAGGTGGTCTTCAGCCCGGTCAGCGCGCCGCGTTCGTTGCGGGTCCAGGGGACGGTGATCACCGATGTGGTGTCGGGGCGACGGGTGGTCGAGCCGAGCGCGACGACCAGCGTCGGACCGTCGGTCCCCCGGTCGGAGCCGAGCGGCGACAGTCCGCCGGTGTAGGTGATGCGCAGCCGGCCGAGCGCCATCGGGTTCGCGGTGAGTACGGCGGCGCAGGCGTGCCGGACCTCGTCGAGATCGGGTTCCGGCAGCCCCAGGCCGTCGGCGGAGCGGGCCAGCCGTTCCAGGTGGCGGGTGAGCGCGAAGGGCTGACCGTGGACCGCCTTGACGGTCTCGAAGACACCGTCGCCGACGGTCATTCCGTGGTCGAGCACGGACACCCGGGCGTCCTCGATCTCCGAGAGCGCGCCGTTGACCCAAACCTTCATCGAGCTGTCCTTCCGATTGCCGCGTACGCGCCCGACGCTACCGCCAGCAGTCGCGATGCCTTCAGTTCCGTCTCCGCCCATTCCCGTTCCGGGTCGGAGCCCCAGGTGATACCGGCGCCTGTGCCGAACCGCAGGACGTTCGCCTCGCGGTCGATCCAGAAGGTCCGTATGCCGACGGCGAGCTGCGCGGTGCGCCGGTCGGCGTCGACCCAGCCGACACCGCCGCAGTACGGGCCGCGCGGGGCGGTCTCCAGCGCGTCGATGATCTTCAGCGCGCTGGACTTGGGGGCGCCTGTGACCGAGCCCGGCGGGAAGGTCGCCGCGAGCAGCTCGCCCCAGCCCGCTCCGGGGGCGAGCTCTCCGCGGACGGTGGAGACCAGGTGCACGAGGCCGGGGTGCGGCTCGACCGCGCAGAGCGCGGGCACGGTGACGCTGCCGGTGGTGCAGACCCGGCCCAGATCGTTGCGGACCAGGTCCACGATCATCACGTTCTCCGCGTGGTCCTTCTCGAGGAGATCGTCCGCCGTCCTGCCCGTGCCCTTGATGGGGCCGGACTCGACGGTGCCTCCGTCGCGGCTCAGATACAGCTCGGGGGACGCGGTCGCGATCGCCACGCCGTGCGCGGGCAGGCGGATCGTTCCTGCGTACGGCGCCGGGTTGCCCCGCGCCAGCAGCGCGGTCAGCTCGTCGACATCGGCCGCGGCCGGGTCGGGCAGCGGCGCCGACAGGACCCGGCACAAATTGGCCTGATAGACCTCGCCGGCCGCGATGTGCTCGCGGATGCGCCGCACACCGGCGGTGTAGGCGGCCCGGTCCAGGGACGACGTCCACTCCTCCGCGGCCGGCCCCCGCCAGCGGCCCGGGACGGGTTCGGGAACCGGCTCACTGCGGACATCGCCGAAGCGGGCACAGGTCAGACCGCCCTCGAAGTCGGCGGCGACGGCCCAGAAGCCGGTGGAGTCGAGGGCCGCGGGGTCGCTTGTGACGTCCCGGAGGTCGGTGGCGACGAGGGGGCCGAAGCGGGCCAGCGGAGCGAGGTCGTGCACGTCTGTGAGTGTATGACCGGCGGGGACGGGGTGCGGATGGCCCGGCCCGCGGGCCGTCCGGCGAGCCGCCGGAGGGGTGGGGGTGAGCTGCCCGAGGGGTGGCGGTGAGCTGCCACTGAGCCGTCGGTGAGCCACCGGTGCGCCGCCGGTGAGCTGCTGCGACGTGAACACACGGCGGCAAGCTGCACAAACGCGTTTTTGTACTGGCCCAGGAATCCGCTAGAGTTCAACACGTCGCCGGGACGCGCAAGCGGAACGGAAACGACAAGCGGACGTGGCTCAGTTGGTAGAGCATCACCTTGCCAAGGTGAGGGTCGCGAGTTCGAATCTCGTCGTCCGCTCGAGAAAGTGGGGGATCTTCCCGAACCCCCTGCACTCCGGGTGGAGTGGCCGAGAGGCGAGGCAACGGCCTGCAAAGCCGTCTACACGGGTTCAAATCCCGTCTCCACCTCCAAGGACGATTAGCTCAGCGGGAGAGCGCTTCCCTGACACGGAAGAGGTCACTGGTTCAATCCCAGTATCGTCCACTGGATCCGCGAGGGTCCGAGCGCGATTAGCTCAGCGGGAGAGCGCTTCCCTGACACGGAAGAGGTCACTGGTTCAATCCCAGTATCGCGCACGCAGTACGCAGTGATCGGCAGCACTCGATGAGTGATGCCGATCGGTAGTACGTAGTGCAGTAACGCAGATCACCCCGCGCGATTAGCTCAGCGGGAGAGCGCTTCCCTGACACGGAAGAGGTCACTGGTTCAATCCCAGTATCGCGCACCATCACCCGGAGCCCCTGGCCGTCTCGACGGCCGGGGGCTTCGTCGTGCGCCCCGCGGGGGGCGCGGCGGGGCCGGCAGCGGCGGGCCGGGCCAAGGGCCCGGCCCGCCGCACCCGCCGGCAATCCGTGAGTGGCGCTCAGGCGCTCAGGCGCTCAGGAAGAGAACAGCATCCGGCCGAAGCTCCGCTGACGGTGATGCCCGTGGTGACCACCATGGTGCGGCGCGCCCCACGCCGGAGCCGGGGGCGCGGCCGGGTAGGCCTGCGGGGCGTGCGGGGCCGGCGGCACGGGCGGGGCCTGCTGGGTCCACTGCGACTCCAGCCGGGTCAGCGACTCCAGCTCGCCGTAGTCGAGAAATATGCCCCGGCAGCCGCTGCACTGCTCGATCTGAACACCATTGCGGTTGTACGTGTGCATCGCTGCATGGCACTTGGGACACTGCATCGTCTGGTCAGCTCCTCGCCGTTCGGTCGACGTCGCCCGGATGCATGCCCGGCGACGATGACTTCACCCTACGACGGAGCATCGAACTCCAACTCGGGTCACAGTGTCCCGATTCGGGTACAGGCGTCCAGCACCGCCCGCTCGACCTCGTCCGCTCGGCGCCCCTCCGCTGCCGACTTCGCCAGAGCGAGCGCCGCGGTCTGCACGGTCAGCGCCCGCGCGGGCACATCCAGTTGGGGCCACGGATCACCGACGGTAGGAACGGCACTGCCCTCCGCGGCGGTGTAGGCGCCGAGGAACCGCTGCCAGATCTCCGGCGGCAGCAGCCCGGTCGCGAACCAGGCAGCGGGGCGGGCCAGGTCCCAGGCCGGGTCGCCCAGCCCCATGTCGTCCACGTCGATCAGCAACCACGGGCCGTCCGGGGCGGGGTGGCGCACCAGCTGGCCGAGGTGCAGGTCGCCGTGGCACACCGCGTCCCGGCGCGGGGACGGCGCCTCGCCCCGCGCCCAGGCCGGCAGGCGCTCCCAGGCGCGTCGTACGTCCGGCGCGGCCGGGTGGTCCGGTGCCGCCGCCTCCATGCGGGCCACGGCGGCGGCGGCCTTGGCGGGGCCGCGCATCGGTGGGAGCAGGGCCGTGCCGGGGCCGGTTGCGGTGCCGGCGCTGGTTCCCGTTGCGGTGCGGGTGCCGGTGGCGGTGGCGGTGCCTTTGGCTGGGGCGGCTGGGGTGGCGCTGCCCGGGCGTGTGCCCGACAGTTGGGCCGGCGTGACGCGGTGAAGACGCGCCAGCAGGACCGCCGCCTCCTCCCAGGGCGCGGCGTCCGGGTCCGCGGGATCCACGGGGACGCCGTAGGGCCAGGTCGTAACCGGGCGGGAGTCGTTCGGGAGCGGGCCCGCCCCGTGCGGTGGCCGGCCGCGAGAGGAGGCAGCAGGATCCCCGCCAGCGCGGGGTGGGCCGCCAGGGCGACCCGTACCTCGTGCGCCGCCCGGTCGGTGCCGGGAGCGTGGGCCTTCGCCACGGCCGCGCCGTGGCGCACGACGATGCCGTCGGGGCGGTCGGCGAGCGTCTGCGGCTCGGCGTCGTGGGCGCCGCAGGCGGGGCAGGAGCCGCGTGGTGTGGCCAGGTGAGCGGCGTCGCGGGCGACGGTGGCGAGGGCGCGTACGACTGAGGCGGTCACGGGTGGAGCGTATCGAGCGCGTGGCATCTCGGGCGCGGCCCGGTGCGTTGCGTGACGTCCCCGGCCGGGCGCGGGCCCGGTGCGTTTCGCCCCTGCGGGGCGTGGCTGAAGGCACACCGGGTAGCGGGACGGCCGGGCGCCGCAGTGGTGCTGGTATGCGCGATGGCCGGTCAGCTCCCCAGCTGACCGGCCGATCGCTGCCGTCCGCCGCACCCCCGTCCCCACGGGGTTGTTGGCCGGATGTCCCCGGCCCGGACCGCTCTTCCGGGCCCGGGGCGCCGTTCAGCGCCCCAGCATCACGCCTACGGACGACGCCTGTGTGACCACTGCGTCCCAGCCGCCGAAGACGACCACCAGCAGTGCCGCGAGGGGAAGGACCATGGCCGTCGCCACCAAGGGGTGGCGCGTGCCGGACTGGCGGCCGCCGAACGCGGCGGATGCCTTGCGTCCCTGCGTGCGGATCAGTGTCCGCGTTGCCGTGTCCGCCATGGTCCTTCTCCTGTCGTGGTTGGCAGCGGCGGGTGTCTGACCTCGGGGGACGAGTGCTGCACCCGCCGCTTGACATCAACATTAGGGAAACCGAGGGCCCGGGACGTCATGCCCTCGTACCGATTACCGGGCCTCCCCGAGGATGAGCCGTCACCCCCCGGCGTACTCCCCTGGGTGGAGACGAGGGGCGGGGAGTTGGGGTCTTCCCGGAGGGGTCGTGCGTCACTCCACTGGGTCGGCCCGCGGCACGGGCTGCTCCACCAGGGCAAGCACCCGAGTGGCCATGAATCGGGCCGTCCGGACGACGGACCCGGAACGGGTGACTTCGCTCACTTCGACCACCCCTCTGCGCACCGCCGTTTCCACCCTGCGGCCCGCCCGGCTTGCCACCACTTCATACGTACGGGTCGTGTCTCCCGCGTCCACGACTATCTCCACGCGGTCACCCTTCATCGATCCAATCCCCCTTCTGCGACTGACCGTTGAGATCACGCACGGGTCAGGGAGGATGGATCCGCCCTCCGCTGACCACTGGTCAATTCTCCCACCTGGCACTGACAAACGATCCGGACGGGAGGGCGCGGCCTATGAGCGCACCGGCGCGGGGGTACGTAAGCTGTGCCACGTCAAAAGCGGACGACCGGGCAGCGGGGTGGGGCCTCCCCACCGTAGGTAGGGGACGGACATGGCGATGATGCGGCTCCGGCGCGAGGACCCGCGTGTCGTCGGCTCGTTCAGGTTGCACAGGCGGCTGGGCGCGGGCGGTATGGGCGTCGTCTACCTGGGGTCCGACCGCAGAGGGCAGCGCGTCGCGCTGAAAGTGATCAGGCCCGACCTCGCCGAGGACCAGGAGTTCCGTTCGCGTTTCGCGCGCGAGGTGTCGGCGGCGCGGCGTATCCGCGGCGGCTGCACGGCCCGGCTGGTCGCGGCGGACCTGGAGGCGGACCGGCCGTGGTTCGCCACCCAGTACGTGCCGGGGCCGTCGCTGCACGACAAGGTGGTCGAGGAGGGGCCGCTGCGGGCCGCCGACGTGGCCGCGGTGGGCGCCGCGCTCTCCGAGGGGCTGGTGGCGGTCCATGAGGCCGGTGTGGTGCACCGTGACCTGAAGCCGTCCAACATTCTGCTGTCGCCCAAGGGGCCGCGGATCATCGACTTCGGTATCGCCTGGGCCACCGGTGCGAGCACCCTGACGCATGTGGGCACGGCCGTGGGGTCGCCCGGTTTCCTCGCGCCCGAGCAGGTGCGGGGTGCGGCGGTGACGCCGGCGACCGACGTGTTCGCGCTGGGTGCGACTCTCGCGTACGCGGCGATGGGCGACTCGCCCTTCGGGCACGGCAGTTCCGAGGTGATGCTGTACCGGGTGGTGCACGAGGAGCCGCAGCTGCACGGGGTCCACGACGCGCTGGCGCCGCTGGTCTCCGCGTGTCTCGCGAAGGACCCGGAGGAGCGGCCGAGCACGCTGCAACTGTCCATGCGGCTCAAGGAGATCGCTGCCAGGGAGGCCCAGGGGCTGCACGACGCCCGGCCGCCCGTGCAGCGGGAGCGGGCCGAGCTCAACCGGCCGACGGCGCGCTATCCGGAGCGTACGGACCGTACCGAGCGCATGGAGCGGCGTACGGGCGGGTCGTCGGCGCCCAGGCCGCAGACGCCGTCCCGTACCGGTGGCGGGTCCCGGCCCCAGCAGCCGCGCGGCACCGCCCGTACGAACGGCCGGCCCGGCACCAGGCCCGGGGTGCGGACCACGTCGACGGGCCGGCGGCCCGCCAACCCGCGGCTGCTGCGTCAGCGGATCACCGTCTTCTTCGTGGTGACGCTGATCGTGGCGCTGGGCATCGCGGCCGCCCAGAAGCTGTGACGGGTCAGGCTCCCGGGCGGCCGGTGGCTACCGCATAGAAGGCGACCGCGGCCGCCGCGCCCACGTTGAGCGAGTCGACGCCGTGGGCCATGGGGATACGCACCCACTCGTCGGCGGCCATGAGGGCCTTGGTGGACAGCCCGTCCCCTTCGGCGCCGAGCATCAGCGCCACCCGCTCCAGCCGGTGCGGGGCCGCCTCGTCGATCGAGGTGGCCTTCTCGTCGGGGGTCAGGGCGAGCAGGCGGAAGCCCGCTTCGCGGACCGCTTCGAGGCCCTTCGGCCAGGCGTCGAGGCGTGCGTACGGCACGGAGAAGACCGCTCCCATGGAGACCTTCACGGAACGGCGGTAGAGCGGGTCGGCACAGTCCGGTGAGAGCAGCACGGCGTCCATGCCGAGGGCGGCCGCACTGCGGAAGATGGCGCCGATGTTGGTGTGGTCGTTGACGGACTCCATGACGACCACCCGGCGGGCCGTGCCGAGCAGTTCGGCCGCGTCCGGCAGCGGCTTGCGCTGCATGGAGGCGAGCGCGCCGCGGTGGACGTGGTAGCCGGTGACGCGTTCGGCGAGGGCCGGGTCGACCGCGTAGACGGGCGCGGGGACCTCGTCGATGACGTCGCGCATCACGTCGATCCATTTGGCGGAGAGCAGCATGGAGCGCATCTCGTAGCCGGTCTGTCTCGCGCGGCGGATGACCTTCTCGCCCTCCGCGATGAACAGGCCCTCTTCCGGTTCGCGGCGGCGGCGCAGTTCGACGTCGGTCAGGCCCGTGTAGTCCCGCAGGCGGGGGTCGTCGGGGTCGTCGATGGTGATGAGATCGGCCACAGGGTGATACTGCCTTCTTGGATGTGCGGTGCCAACGGTTCCCGCAAGGTCGGGTTACCGGTGGTTACTTGCGCGGGCCGACGGCGACGACGTCCCCGATGACGATGACGGCCGGGGGACGCACGTCCTCGGCCCTGACGGTCTCGGCGACGGTGGCGAGGGTGGCGTCCACCCGGCGCTGGGCAGCGGTCGTGCCCTCCTGGACGAGGGCGAGCGGCGTCTCGGGGGACTTGCCGTGCGCGATGAGGGCCTCGGCGATGGCGCCGATCTTGTCGACACCCATGAGGATCACCAGCGTGCCGCGCAGACGGGCAAGGGACTTCCAGTCGACGAGCGAACGCGGGTCGTCGGGCGCCACATGGCCGCTGACGACGGTGAACTCGTGGGCGACCCCCCGATGGGTCACCGGGATGCCGGCGGCGGAGGGGACGGAGATGGAGCTGGAGATGCCGGGCACGACCGTGTACGGGATGCCGGCTTCTGCGAGCGCCTGCGCCTCCTCCATGCCGCGGCCGAAGACGTACGGGTCGCCGCCCTTGAGCCGGACGACGGCCTTGCCGGCCTTCGCGTGCTCGACGAGCGCGTTGTTGATGGCCTCCTGGGCCATGAACCGCCCGTACGGGATCTTGGCGGCGTCGATGACCTCCACGTGCGGCGGGAGTTCGTCGAGGAGGTCGCGCGGGCCGAGCCGGTCGGCGATGACGACGTCCGCCTCTGCGAGCAGCCGGCGGCCGCGGACGGTGATCAGGTCCGGGTCGCCGGGGCCGCCGCCGACGAGGGCGACGAACGGGGCGCGGCTGCGGTGGTGGGGCGCGGCGAGGGTGCCGTCGCGCAGGCCCTCGACGATCGCGTCGCGCACCGCGGCCGAGCGTCGCGGGTCGCGGCCGGTGAGGACGGCGACGGTCACACCGTCGCTGCGGCCCGTCGCCGGGGTCCAGGCGGTGGCGGCTTCGGCGTCGTCGCTGCGGACGCACCACGTCCTGGTGCGCTCGGCCTCCGCGGAGGCGCGGGCGTTGGCGTCGGCGTCGCTGGTGGCCACCAGGGCGTACCAGGCGTCGGCGATGTCACCGTCCTCGTAGCGGCGGCGGGTCCAGGTGATCTCGCCGGACTCTGCCATGGCCTCGACGGACGGCGTCGCGGAAGGGGAGATCAGGGTGACATCGGCACCGGCCGCGACCAGGGCGGGGAGCCTTCGCTGGGCGACCTGCCCACCGCCGATGACGACGACGCGGCGCCCGGCGAGTCGGAGGCCGACGGGGTAGGCGGGGTGCTCGGCGTGCGGGACGTGCTCGGCCATGGCGGTGCGGCTCCTCGGGCGATGCGGTGCGGGAGTGAGGCCGCTGCGACGGTGAAGCGGCTGGTGGGAACGGGTGAGGGTCCTGGCGAACACGATACGGCCCCGGCGCGGCGGCGGGCCCGGACCGTTGCGGAACGGTTGCCTCCGGCGCCTGCGCCCCCGCGCGTCCGGTCCGCTGCGGGCCGGATGCGCGGACCGGATGCGCGGGCCGGACGCACCGGGCCCGGACTACTTCTCCGTGACGCCTGCAGAGTCGAACGTCGCCACCTCGTGCATCGCGCGGGCGGCGCTCTGGACCACCGGGAGCGCCAGCAGGGCGCCGGTGCCCTCGCCGAGGCGGAGGTCCAGGTCGACCAGGGGGCGCAGACCCAGCTTGTTGAGCGCCGCCACATGGCCGGGCTCCGCACTGCGGTGGCCCGCGATGCAGGCAGCCAGCGCTTCCGGTGCGACGGCGCGGGCGACCAGGGCCGCCGCGCCTGTGCTGACGCCGTCGAGGATGACCGGGGTCCGCAGGGAGGCGCCGCCGAGGATCAGTCCGACGAGCGCGCAGTGCTCGAGGCCGCCGACGGCAGCCAGGACGCCGATCGGGTCCGCCGGGTCGGGCTGGTGGAGCTCGAGGGCACGGCGGACGACGTCGACCTTGCGGGCGTGCATCTCGTCGTTGATGCCGGTGCCGCGCCCGGTGATCTCCGACGGGTCGGCGCCCGTGTAGACGGAGATGAGGGCCGCGGACGCGGTGGTGTTGGCGATGCCCATCTCACCGGTCAGCAGCGCCTTGTTGCCGGCGGCCACCAGGTCGCGGGCGGTCTCGATGCCGACCTCGATCGCGGAGAGGACATCCTCGCGGGTCAGGGCGGGACCGGTGGTGAAGTCGGCGGTGCCGGGCCGCACCTTGCGCGGCAGCAGACCGGGGGTGGCCGGCAGGTCGGAGGCCACGCCGACGTCGATGACGCAGACCTCGGCGCCGACCTGGTTCGCGAAGGCGTTGCAGACCGCCCCGCCGCCGAGGAAGTTGGCCACCATCTGGCCCGTGACCTCCTGCGGCCAGGCGGTGACGCCCTGGGCGTGCACCCCGTGGTCGCCGGCGAAGATGGCGACGGCCGCGGGCTCGGGGATCGGCGGCGGGCACATCCGGGAGAGGCCGGAGAGCTGCGCGGAGATGATCTCCAGCATGCCCAGTGCACCGGAGGGCTTCGTCATCCGCTTCTGGCGTTCCCAGGCCTCGCCGAGCGCCTTGGCGTCGAGCGGGCGGATGTTGGTGACGGTCTCCTGGAGCAGGTCGTGCGGCTCCTCCCCGGGCAGCGCACGGCGTCCGTACGTCTCCTCGTGCACGACCCAGGACAGGGGGCGGCGCTTGGACCAGCCCGCCTGCATCAGCTCGGGCTCCTCCGGGAACTCGTCGACGTACCCCACGCAGAGGTAGGCGACGACCTCGAGGTGCTCGGGCAGACCGAGCGTGCGCACCATCTCGCGCTCGTCGAAGAAGGAGACCCAGCCCACGCCGAGGCCCTCTGCGCGGGCCGCGAGCCACAGGTTCTCCACGGCCAGGGCGGACGAGTAGGGCGCCATCTGCGGCTGGGTGTGCCGGCCGAGGGTGTGGCGGCCGCCGCGGGTGGGGTCGGCGGTGACGACGATGTTCACCGGGGTGTCGAGGATGGCCTCGATCTTCAGTTCCTTGAACTGCTTGGCCCGGCCCTTGGGCAGCGACTTGGCGTACGCCTCACGCTGACGCTGCGCCAGTTCGTGCATGGTGCGGCGGGTCTCCGCGGAGCGGATGACGACGAAGTCCCAGGGCTGGGAGTGGCCGACGCTGGGCGCGGTGTGCGCCGCTTCGAGGACCCGGAGGAGGACCTCGTGCGGGATGGGGTCGCTGCGGAAGCCGTTGCGGATGTCGCGGCGTTCGCGCATCACGCGCAGGACGGCTTCACGTTCGGCGTCGTCGTAACCCGGGGCGGGGGCCGACGCGGCGGGCTGCGGCTCGGGCGACCCGCCCTCCTCGGGCGCGCCCGCTCCGGCCGGGGCGGCGTCGTCCGCGACGGACTGCGCCGACGGGGCAGCGTCCACCGGGGCGGGGCTCACGTCGTCCTGCGGCGCTTCCTCCTGCGGGACGTCGGTCCGAGGGGCCTGGGCCTGCGGACCTTGCTCCTGCGGAGTTTGCTCCTGCGGGACGTCGGCCTGAGGGGCTTGGGTCGGAAGGGCTTCGGTCGGAAGGGCTTCGACCTGAGGGGCCTCGGTCGGAAGAGCTTCGTCCTGAGGGGCTTCGGCGGCCGGTGCGGTGGCGGCTTCCTCGGCCGGGGCGGCCGGGACGGCCGGGGCGGGGCCGTCGCCGGTCTCCGGTGCCTCGACCGGCACCGTCGCGGCCTCCGCGGACGGGACACCCGTCTCGGCCGGCACCGCTTGCACGGCGGCTTCGGCGGGCTCGACCGCCTCGGGCGCGACGGCCACCTGCTCGGGCTCGGACACGACTGCGGGCGCCGGGGCCTGCGGGGCCTCGGGAGCCACGGCCTGCTCCTGCTCGGCGACCGCGGGCTCGATCGCCGGCTCGACGGCAAGCTGCTCGGCGACCGGCTCCGTCACGGCTTCCTGCACGGCGGCCTCGAACGCGGCGGGCTCGGCGGACCCGGGTGCGGGCTCCTGCACGACGGCCTGGTTCGCGACCTCGGCCTCGGCCTGCTGCTGCGGCTCGGCGGGCTCGGGCGCCACGGCCTGCTCCGCCTCCGCGGCGGGCTGTTGCTCGAAGTCGCCGGTCCGGGGCGCGGGCACGGTGGCTTCCACGTCGGCCGGTCCGGTCGCCGCGTCCGACGGGACGACCGTTTCTGCGGGGGCCGCCGGCGCGGCGACGGGCGTCTGGTGCTGCTGCGGCTGCGGGTCCCACGGGGCCCCGGCCTGCGGAGGGATCTCACCGAGCTGCGGTCCGGGCAGCTCGGCGGCGGGCTCACGCGGCACGTCGAGGTACTCCACGCCGGTGGCGGCGGACTGGGCCGCAGCCGAGCGGACGACCATCGGGTGCGGCGGCGTACCGGCCGGGCCGCGATCGGCGAGCGAACGGACCACGCCGCTCGACTGGTCGGGCACGGGCGGACCCATGTGGAGCGGCCTGCGTGCGGGCGTCGGCATGGCCGAGGTGGCGGCGGCCGGAGTCCGTACGGCGCCGAGGTCCACGGCCCCGGAATCACGGCCGCCCGCCTCGTGGGCACCGCTCTCCTGCGCCGCGGGGGCCTGTTCCTGCTGTGCGGCCGGCGCCTCCTGCGTGACCGGGGCCGCATGGGCGGCGGCGGAGACCGGCTCGCCCGCGACGGCCTCGGCGTCCGCCGGAGCCACGCCGGGGACGACGGACATGGTGCCCTGCACCTGCGCCAAAGGCTCCTGCGCGGCAACCGCCTGGGCCTGCTGGGGGTCGTGGGGCTGGAAACCCTGTTCCTGCGGCTCCGCCGAGCGGACCTCGTGGAACTGCGGCTCCTGCGGCAGGGCGGCGTCGGCCGCCTGGGCCGCCGGGGTCACGTCGACGAACGCCGGCGCCGGTGCTGCGGCATTCTGCACCGCCGGCTCCTCCGCGTACGCCGTACCGGCCGGGGCGGGCGCGGCCTGCTCGACCTGGTGCACGGCCGGGGCGGCCGCGTAGTCCTGTGCCGGGTAACCGGCGGCGGCGTAGTCCACCTGGTACTCGCCGCTGTGGTGCTGCGTCGCCGCGTCGTGGTGCGTCGTCACCGGTGCGGGCGCGCCCGCGTACTGGTCGGCGACGGGCGCCGCCTGGGCTGCGGGCGCGGGCTGATGCGAATCGCTCCACGCCCCCTGCGCGCCGGGCATCAGCAGGAGGTCGTCCTCTTCCGGGCTGTTCTCGGAGGGTTCGAGGAAGGTGTACGTGCCGGGAGCGGGGACGCCCGGCTGCTCCACCATGCCTGCGTCCTCCGGCAGCCCCTCGCCCGGGATCTGGCCGGTGTCAGTCATGCGCGTACCCCTCGCCCATCGGTTGCTCCTTCGCCCTTCGCCCGGGGCGTCCGACAGCGGCACACCTGACGCCCTTGAACAAGAACGAGCGTGTGCGCCGCGCGGCACGATCGACCCACGGACCAAAGCATTGTCGCGGTCGTTCGCCACTGCGGCAGCAAGATCCGCCGCGGTTCGCTGTGGGCTGCGCCACGTCGCGCGACCCCCCGGTATCGACGTACCACATACGGGAACCAAAGTGGCTCCCTTTTCCGGACATTGACGAACGAAGCGACGAACGTCCGGCTGCGGTACAACAATCGGCCAGCCTACCCCGGCCCGTCCGTCGAGGGGGCCGGGGCCGAGGGTCGGGCTGCCTTCCGCACAGCAGGAAGACCACGCAGCGTTCACGTTCCGACCAGTCGGACGTGTCCAGCTCGACGGACTGGAGGAGGGCGCATTCGACGCTGTATCCGCCGGCGGCGAGGGCCGCGCCGATGGCTTCCGCCTCGTCCCGGGTGGAGGCGTGGGTGACGATGCGCTGCGGCCTGCGGTCGGCGACGGCGGTGACGACCGGCACTCCCCCGCCGCCGATCCGTACGACATCGGGCTCGGGGAGCCGCTCGAGAACGTGGGGGGCCCGCCCGTGCACCACCTGGAGCTGGACGCCGAGGCGCCGGGCCGCCGCCTCGGTGCGGCGGCATGCCTCAGGGTCGCTGTCGACGGCGATCACCGCGGCACCGAACCGCCCCGCCTCCGCGGCGAGGGCGCCGCTGCCGGAGCCGATGTCCCACACGAGGTCGCCGGTGCGTGGGCCGAGCCGGGCCAGCTGGGCGGCCCGCAGGCCGGCGAACTCGCCCTCGCCGCGTGCGGGCGCCTCGGTCGGCGGCAGGCCCCAGCCGCGTACGGCCGGGGGGTAGCCGGGATCCCGTCCGGCGATCCAGCCGCCGGTCCCGGTGAGAGGGACGGGGCCGGCGGTGCCGCCGATGACGATGACGACGTTGGGGTCGCGCCACATGTGGTCGGCGACCTTGTCGGAGGTGAGGACGGTGACCTGCTCACGGTCGGTGCCCAGCTCCTCGCAGATGACGAAGGTGCGATGGATGCCCTCGAGCAGCAGCGCGAGTTCGGCGGGGCCGGCGCCCGGGGAGGTGAGGACGGCGACCTTGCTGTGCGCGCGGCACACATTGACGGCCTGGCGCAGCGTGCGGCGGTGTGCGACGACGATCTGGGCGTCGTCCCACGGCATGCCCGCCCTGGCGAAGGCGGCCGCCACGGAGGAGACGGCGGGGACGACCTCCACCTCGAGGCCGTACTCGGGCGCGCGCAGGGTGCGTACGACGCCGAAGAGGCCGGGGTCGCCGTCGGCGAGGACGACGGCGCTGCCGCGGTGTCCGGCGATCCGCCGGGCGGCGAGGCCGACGCTGCCGAGGCGGATGCGCTCGGCGTCGGGCGGGACTTCCGGCAGCGCCAGATGATGGGCGGCGCCGGCGACCAGGGTGGCCGCGGAGAGGGCGGACCTGGCCGCTCGGGTGAGTGGCGAACCGTCCCAGCCGATCACCGTGACCCGGTCGGCCATCGTCGTCAGTCTCCTGGGGTTGTCGCAGGTCGGAGCAGTTCCGCGGGTACGCGTCGCACGTGAGGGTACCTGGCGGACCTGTCGGGCTGCCCTCGGGAGGGGCGTCGTTCCCGCCCGGAAGGTCAGTTCCAGTCGGTGTAGGAGGCGTAGCCCGCCTCCGCGAGCCGGTCGGCCTCGAGGTCTTCCGGGAGGAGGCTCCAGACGATCAGGTCGGTGCGGATGTCCACCCAGGCGCCGGAGCCGTCGTCGGGCCGGGTGCGGGCTATCCACGCGTTGCGCAGGACGCCTTCGCTGATGCAGCCGATCTTCTGTGCCACCTGCTGGGAGGCGGTGTTGTCGGCGGCGGTGCGCAGTTCCATGCGCTCGAACTTCTGGTTGCGGAACAGCCACCGGGCCACGGCGAGCACGGACTCGGTCGCGTAGCCCTCGCCGCGCGCCCAGGGGGCCGTGACGTAGGAGACCTCGGTGGAGAGGGTGCGCCAGTCGGTGTTCTGCAGGTGCACGACGCCGACGAGCCGCTGGGTGAGGAACTCGGTGACGGCGAGCACGATGCCGCGGCCTTCCGTGCGCTCTGCAGGAGCGATCCTGCGCACCCAGGCCTCGGAGTCTGCCGCCGTGTAGGGGTGGGGCACGGAGGTCCAGGCGGTGACCATCTCGTCGTTCATCATCTCGGTGTGGGCCGCGATGTCGGCTTCCTCGTAGGGGCGCAGCACCAACCGCTCCGTGCTGATGGACACGTCCGGGAAGGTGGTAGTCATGCGCAGCTCCATGCCGAAGACTGTCGTATACGGGTCGAACCTGACGGCGTATTGGCCGTAAAGGCACAGCATGCAACATCGGGTGCGGGCCGTGCATGGCCGGGTGCCGGTACGAGGCGGCCCCGCGCACCTTGGTAGGTGCACGGGGCCTCAGTCAAGTGGCTTCCCTCGAGCGTCACTTGACGGGTACACGGGGGTCTCAGCCCGCGGCGCCGAAGGCGGCGACGACGGAACCGTCGTACGTGTCCTCGATGTACTTCTTCACCTCGGGCGAGTTGAGGAGCTTCGCGAGCTTCCGCACGCGGGCGTCGTCCTCGTTGCCCTCCTTGACGGCGAGGAAGTTGGCGTACGGGTTGCCTTCGGCCTTCTCGAGGGCCAGGGAGTCCTGGGCGGGCTTGAGGTCGGCCTCGATGGCGTAGTTGCCGTTGATGACGGCGGCGTCGACGTCGTTCAGGGCGCGGGGCAGCGTCGCCGCCTCGAGCTCCTTGAACTTCAGGCCCTTGGCGTCGGCGATGTCGGACAGCTTGGCGTCGGTGCCGGCGCCGTCCTTCAGGGTGATCAGCCCGTTGTCGGCGAGCAGCGCCAGCGCGCGGCCTTCGTTGGTGGTGTCGTTGGGGACGGCGATCGTCTGGCCGGCCTTGATGTCCTTGAGGTCCTTGGCCTTCTTGGAGTAGAGGCCGAGGGGCTCGAGGTGGACGTCGACGACCGGGACGATGGTCGTCTTGTTCTTCTTGTTGAAGTCGTCCAGGTACGGCTTGTGCTGGAAGAAGTTGGCGTCGACCTGGCCCTGCTGGGTGGCGGTGTTGGGCAGGACGTAGTCCGTGAACTCCTTGACCTCGAGGGTGAGGCCTTCCTTCTTCGCCAGGTTGTCCTTGACGTAGTTCAGGATGTCGGCGTGCGGCGTCGGGGACGCGGCGACGACGAGCGCCTTGGACTCGTCGGCCTTGCCGCCGCTGTCCGCGCCGGCTCCCGGGTCGGAGGCCGTGCCGCAGGCGGTGAGACCGAGGGCGAGCGCGGCGGTGGCGGCGGTCGCCGCGGTGAGCTTGATGTTCGTACGCACGAAGAGTGCCTCTTTCTGGTGGTGGAACAACGCCCGGACAAGGAGTGCGGGCTGTGTGGGGAGAAGGTTCGGGGGTTCAGCTCGCGGCGCGGCCCCGGCGGGCCAGCAGCCGTACGGCTCCGTCGCCGATGAGCTGGACGACGGTGACGATGGCGATGAGGATCACGACCGTGATGAGCATGAACTGCGTCTCGAAGCGCTGGAATCCGTAGGTGACGGCCTTGGATCCGAGGCCTTCGCCGCCGACGGCGCCGGCCATCGCGGAGTATCCGACGAGGACGATCACGGTGGTGGTGACGGCGGAGACCAGCGAGGGCAGGGCCTGCGGGAGCAGCACCTTGCGCACGATGGTGGGGACGGAGCCGCCCATGGACTGGACGGCCTCTACGAGCCCGTGGTCGACCTCGCGGATCGCCGTCTCGACGAGGCGCGCGAAGAAGGGGATGGCGCCGACGGCGAGGGGCACGATCATCGCGGTGGGGCCGATGAAGGTGCCGACGACGAGCGTCGTGAAGGGGATCAGCGCGATCAGCAGGATGATGAACGGCAGCGAGCGGCCGATGTTCACGATCACGCCGACGACCTTGTTCACCGGGGTGTTCTGCAGCAGTCCGCCCTTGTCGGTGAGGACTAGGAGCACGCCGAGCGGCAGGCCGCCGGCGACGGTGACGAGGGTGGACCAGAGCACCATGTAGAGGGTGTCGAAGGTGCCCTGGCTCAGCAGGGGCTGCATCTCGGACCAGGTCACTTCGCGACCTCCTTGACCGGCTCGGGGGCGTGCTGCGCCGGGACGTGCGCGGATCCGGGGCCGACGACCTCGACCTGGAGTCCCTGCTCGCGCAGGAAGCCGACGGGGACGACGTTCTCCTCGTAACGGCCGGGGAGTTCGATGCGCATGCGGCCGATCTGCTTTCCGCCGACGGTGTCCATCGCGGCGCCGAGGATCGAGATGTCGATGTTGTACGTGCGCGAGAGCTGGGAGATGACCGGCTGGGTGGCGGCCTCGCCGTGGAAGGTGACGTCGATGACGGTGCGGCCGGGGCCGGAGGCGTCGCCGCCCACCGGGAAGAGCTCGCGGGCCAGCTCGGAGCCTGGGGTGGCGAGCAGTTCGCTCACCGTTCCGGATTCGATGATCTTGCCCTTCTTCATCAGCGCCGCCGAGTCGCAGATCGTCTTGACGACGTCCATCTCGTGCGTGATCAGCAGCACGGTGAGGCCGAGCTGCCGGTTGAGGTCGCGCAGCAGCTGGAGGATCGAGCGGGTGGTCTCGGGGTCGAGGGCGCTGGTCGCCTCGTCGGAGAGCAGCACCTTGGGGTCACCGGCGAGGGCACGGGCGATGCCCACGCGCTGCTTCTGACCGCCGGAGAGCTGGCCCGGATAGGCCTTGGCCTTGTCGGCGAGACCGACCAGGTCGAGCAGTTCCAGGGCTTTGCGGGAGCGCTGGGCGCCGGGGACGCCGAGGATCTCCAGGGGCAGTTCGACGTTGTCCTTGACGGTGCGCGAGGACAGCAGGTTGAAGTGCTGGAAGACCATGCCGATGCGGCTGCGTGCCTCGCGCAGTTCCTTGGAGGCGCGCCGGCCGCGGCCGGCGAGGGCGGTGAGATCCGTTCCGGCGACCGTCACGGTGCCGGAGGTGGGGCGCTCGAGGAGGTTGACGCAGCGGATCAGCGAGGACTTGCCGGCGCCGCTCTGACCGATGACGCCGAAGACTTCGCCTTCACGGACGTGCAGGTCGACGCCGTCCAGAGCGGTGACCTCGCGGCCGCCTCGCGACTGGTAGACCTTGGTAAGGCCCGTAGTGGTGATCACAGGGGTATCCGTCACTGTCGAGTGCACGGCGAGGTGTCCGCCGGGCACGGGGCATTTCGGTTCCGACGCGGCACGGCTGGTTCGGCTGGTGGCCGGGGCAACGCGTGCGCGGGGCAGGCTCGGTCCGAGGCGTTCCAGATCTCCGGGGACGTTCGGACGCGGCGCGGCTGTCGGTCTCGCTTCGGGGCGCGAGGCTCAGGCAGGGGCCCTCAGATGGCGCACATTCGACACATGCGGCGAGCACCGGGCGTCGTGTTCGCCTCGGTCGCAAGGGTGCGGCTGCTCGTCGTGGTCATGGCTGCAAGTAAAACAGAAGGGCGGACGACGACAGCGGGACCGTCCGCATAGCGGACAGATGAGTTGCACCATGTGGACGGATCGGTCCGCCCCGGTGATCCCCGCCTCCGGTCCCGGCGATACCCGCTTCCCCGGTCGTGAGCTGCACAGATAAGGCACCTGCACCCGAGGCCCGCACGTCGGCCGGGGGCCCGTGGCGGTCGCCGGCTGTGGTCAAGACCACGGTCGCGGCACCGGCTGCTCGCCCGTGACCGTGCCGACGTCGGCAGGTCCCTCCCGGCCGCCGCCCGGGGCCGGACGCATCGCGGCCTTCGGCCCGTAATACCCTCGAGCCCATGCTTGACGCCCTGACGGTCGCGGTCGGTGTGACCGCGCTCGCCCTCGCCGCCTGGTGCGGTTTCGCCGCATACAAGGACCAGCCCACCAAGGACTGGCACTTCATCGGCATGGCCGTGGTGACGGTGCTGGCGCTCGCACAGCTGGTCGTGGGAATCGTGCGGCTGGCGCAGGGCGACGAGGCCTCGGAGGGCACCGCGATCTTTGTGTCGTACCTGATCGGTTCGGCCCTCGCGGTACCGGCGGCCGGTTTCCTCTCGCTGGCGGAGCGGACCCGATGGGGCTCCGCGACGGTGGCGGCCGGCGCGGTGGTGCTGGCCGTGCTCGAGGTCCGGCTCCACGACATCTGGGGAGGCTGACGATGGCCGAGCCCACCACGGACGCCAAGAGGCCCGCGAAACTGGTCGCGGGCCCCGGACTGCTGCTGGTCTGGCTCTACGGCGTGATGTCCGTCGGCGCCGTGTCCCGCTCCGTGTACCAGATCCTCACCGACTTCGGCAGCGCACCGCTCGCTCATGTGCTCTCGGCCGTCGCCGCCGTCGTGTACGCGTTCATCACCTACACCCTGGTGCGGGGCGGCGAGACGGCCCGCAAGGCGGCACTGGTGTGCTGCGCCGCCGAGTTGGCGGGCGTCCTGATCGTCGGGACGTGGACGGTCCTCGACCCGTCGGCGTTCCCCGACTCGACCGTGTGGTCCGAGTACGGGATGGGCTACGTCTTCATCCCGGTGCTGCTTCCCGTCACCGGGATGCTCTGGCTGCGCCGCGCACGCGCCTGACCCACAGCGGGACGAAGCGGGACGCAGCGGAAGCCGTCAGGCGCTGGCGACGTACGCGCCGGCGGAGGTCTCCTTCTCCAGGGTGACCAGCGTCAGCCGCGGTCCGACCTCCTCGCGGGAGACCGGGACGTATCCCCTGCTGCGGTACAGCCGCAGATTGCTCTCGCTGCGGTGGCCGGTGAACAGCTGGAACCGCTTGGCCGCCGGGTCCCCGGCGAAGCGCGCCTCGATCGCGTCGAGCAGCCTGCCGCCCAGTCCGTGGCGCTGCATCCGCGGGTGCACGATGAGCTTGGTGATACGGGCCGTCCCGGTGGCGTCGATGCCGGCGCGCACGGAGGCGACCACCTCGTCACCGAGCCTGGCCACGAGCGCCGGCCCCTGGGTGATCTCGGCGCGGAGGTCGGCGAGCGACTGGGTCAGGGGCTCGATGCCGTAGTCGCCGTAGAGCTCGGCCTCGGTCTGATAGCACAGATACTGCAGCTTGAGGATGTTCTCCGCGTCGGTCTCCGCCGCCGCCGAGATGGTCACGCTCATGCCCATGTGCGCACGCCTCCCGCTCACCTGTCACCGCCGGTTGTCTACCGCTCCTTTCCCCGATGTTCAGGAGCTGCAACCTCTGCCGCCAGCATTCTGCGCAGACATCCCAGGCAACGGGAACGCATCGGCCCCAGACTTCCTTGTGAGATACCCAACGTCCCTGCGATTTCCCGGTAGGTGGGGTCGTGCGGCGACAACATCGCAGCCAGCAGGCGGGGGCAGTTGCCGGGGGTGCGGGCCACGGCGGCCCGCAGCACCCGACGCCGCTCGCCCAGCAGCGCGGCGCGCTCGGGACCGCCCGCGGGGTCGGCAGAGGGCTCGTGGCGGTAGGGGAGTTCGCGTGCGGCCGTCCGGCGGGCCCGGCGGGCCTCCGCCCGTACGGCGGCCCTGACCCAGCGGGCGGCGTCGGGCGGCGGGCCGCCGTCGCCGAGGCGCTCCAGGAGCCGCACCCACACGGCCTGTTCGAGGTCGCCGGCTTCCATGGCGGCGCCGGGCGCTTCCGCCGTCGCCTCCGCGGTCACCAGCGCCTTCAGCGCGCCGACGACCTGTCCGGAGGTGGGGATCTCTTCGAGAACGGTCATGCCGGGCGGGACGGCCCGGGGCCCGGCCGTGGTTGCCCGGCGGGGGCCCGATCACCCGTACGGGGGTGCCGTCGGCGCCTTCTTCCCCTGCCGTGCCCGTGACAGGGCGTCAACCTCGCGCGGCATGCACCAGCCGCGCGAGGTTGACGCCCCGGACGGCCGGTGTCAGGCGGTGAAGTCGGAGGCGGCCAGCAGGCCGGTGTCCGGGTTGTCCGTGAAGATGCCGTCGATGCCCGTAGCGAAGTACGCCTTGTACGCGCCGAAGACGTCGCCGTAGGCGTTCGGATCGGTGCCGCGCCGGAAGTCGGCGGGCAGGAAGGTGTTCTCGTTGCGCATCGTGTACGGGTGCAGGACCAGGCCCCGCGCGTGCGCGTCCCGCACCAGCGTCGTCGGCTCGGTGAGCCGGCCGTTCGCGTCCTTGGGGATGACGAGGTCCAGCAGCGGGCCGATCCCCTGGGCGAAGCCCGCGATCCACTCCAGGCCGTCCGGCTGGACCAGGTCGGCCACCGTGCGCGGGTCGCCCGACTGGCGGAAGTCCCACGGGCGGTCGTCCGGGGTCCACAGCAGGACGACACGCGGAGTGCTCACCAGCCGGGCCATGCGTTCCATGCTCGTCGGCTCGAAGGACTGGAGGAACGTCGGGGAGTTCGCGCGGTGCCGCCCGTACCGGCGCAGCAGCTTCGCCAGCCGCTCCTCCGAACCGAGGCCGATGCTCCGGAAGTAGGTGGGGTGCTTGGTCTCGACGTAGAGCCACACCGGGCGGCCGCGGCGGCGCCCCTCCTTCTCGGCCCACTGCAGCACCTCCTCGAAGGTGGGCACCGTCCAGCGGCCGTCGTAGAGGGTGTTCTCCTGGCGGGTGCCAGGGATCCGCTCCTTGGCGCGCAGCGTCTTCAGCTCGGCCAGCGTGAAGTCCTCGGTGAACCAGCCGGTCAGGCTGACTCCGTCGACCGACTTGGTGGTCCGGCGAGAGGCGAACTCGGGGTGCGCGGCGACGTCGGTCGTGCCCGTGATGTCGTTCTCGTGACGGCATACAAGGTGCCCGTCCTTCGTGGGCACCAGGTCCTGCTCGATGACGTGCGCACCCATGTCGAGGGCGAACTGGTACGCGCCGATGGTGTGCTCGGGGCGGTATCCGCTGGCGCCGCGGTGGGCGATCACGGTGGGAACGGGCAGGCCACCCCGGTCCTTGCCGGACGTGCGGACGCCGTCGGTGCGCTCACCCGCCTGCGCCGCGCCCACGCCGGCCCCGAGGGCCGCGGTGGTGAGGACCGCGGCTCCCAGCACGCTCCGACGCGCCGGACTGCTGCTCGCACCCTGTGTCATGAAACGTTCCTCCATGTGGTGTACCGCGTGTGATGTCCCGCACCTGCCAAGCGACGCCCGATGGTAGGCAGTTACCTCTTACCTGCGGCAGACCCTGCACGAACACGGCGGAAACACACGTCAACACTGCGTATCTCCTCGGTGAACCCGATGTGCGACAGAGGGTGACCCGCGAGTATCGTCCTCACCTGCAAAGACTTCACCGGTCATAACCGCCCGTCCCATGACACCGGAGGACCCGTTGTCCCGCTTGACGCTCATCAAGGCAGTGCTCGGGCCGATCCTGCGCCTGATGTTCCGCCCGCGTGTGGAAGGGGCGGAGAACATCCCCGGGACGGGGGCCGTGATTCTCGCCGGGAACCATCTCACCTTCATCGACTCCATGATCCTGCCGCTGGTCTGCGACCGCCCGGTGTACTTCATCGGCAAGGACGAGTACGTCACGGGCAAGGGCATCAAGGGCCGCGCCATGGCCTGGTTCTTCACCGGCTGCGGCATGATCCCGGTCGACCGGGACGGCGCCAACGGCGGTGTGGCCGCGCTGATGACCGGTCGCCGGGTGCTGGAGGAGGGCAAGATCTTCGGCATCTACCCCGAGGGCACCCGCTCTCCCGACGGCCGCCTCTACCGCGGCCGTACCGGCATCGCCCGCCTCACACTGATGACCGGCGCGCCGGTGGTCCCCTTCGCCGTCATCGGCACCGACAAGCTCCAGCCCGGCGGCGCGGGCCTGCCCCGGCCCGGCCGGGTCACGCTCCGCTTCGGCGAGCCGATGGAGTTCTCGCGCTACGAGGGGATGGACCGTGACCGCTATGTACTGCGGGCGGTGACGGATTCGGTGATGTCGGAGGTCATGCGGCTGTCGGGGCAGGAGTACGTGGACATGTACGCGACCAAGGCGAAGGCGGCGTAAGCGTAAGCCGCTGCGCGGGGCCGTTTCCCCACCCCGCCCCCGCCCCTGCACGGAACCGGGGCAGACCCCGGACCCGTCCCGCCTTCGGCGGTCTCCTCAAACCCTCCCTACGGCCTGGCGGCGTGGGAGGTGCCCCCGGACGGGCTGGATTTCGCTCCGCGTAACCGGCCTCGCCGACGGAGGCATTCAAGCCCCGCCGGCGATCGAGGGAGCGGGCAGGGGACAAGCTCGCGAGCGGCCACCCCCGCCCCCACAGCCCGTCAGTGCTCGACGTCCTCCGCCAGCTTCTGGCCCCTCAGCAGGAACCACGCCGCCACCGCCGTGGTGAGCAGCACGACCGCTCCGACCCCCGCCGCCATCCGCAGGCCCTCGGTGAACGCCTCCTGCGCCGCCGTGACCAGGGCTTCCGCGCGGGCCGGCGGGAGCGAGGCCGAGGCCTCGACCGCGCCGCCGAGCGACTCGTGGGCGGCCGCGGCCACGTCCGGCGGCGTACCGTCCGGCGCGGTGAAGGCGCGGTAGACGCCGGTGACGATCGAGCCCAGCAGCGCGATGCCGAGCGCAGCGCCCAGCTCGTACGCCGTCTCCGAGACCGCGGAGGCGGCTCCGGCCTGTTCCTTGGGAACGCTGGAGAGGATGACGTCCGCGGTGACCGTGAACGAGAAGCCCGCGCCCGCGCCGACGATCAGCAGCGCGGCGCCGAGCAGCGGGTAGCCGGTCGACCCGGTGAGGAGCGTCAGCACGGCGAGGGAGAGTCCGACGGCGGCCAGGCCGCCGGCGACGACGGAACGAACCGAGAACCGGCGGGCGGCCCTGCCCGCGACCAGCCCGGTCGCCACCGCGCCGATCGCGGCAGGCAGTTCGGCGAGTCCCGCCTCGAACGGCGCGCGCCCCTGGACCAGTTGCAGGAACTGGGACAGGAAGAACACGAGACCCGACAGGCCGAGGATGGTCAGCAGGTCGGCGAGCACCGCGCCCGAGAACCCGCGGTGCCGGAACAGCCGCATGTCGAGCAGGGGCGCGCTCAGGGTGAGCTGCCGACGGTAGAAGCCGTACAGGCCGGCGGCGCCCACGAGCGCCGCCGCGCCCGCTGCCCAGCTCGCCCCGTGCGTGGCGGCCTCCTTGACGGCGTAGACAACGGCGACCATGCCGACGAGGGACAGCGCCACGCTGAGCAGGTCCCACGGGCCGGCGACCGGGTTCTTCGACTCCGGCAGGAGCTTGACGCCGACGACGACGAGGACCGCCATCACGGGCAGGTTGATCAGGAAGACGGAGCCCCACCAGAAGTGCTCCAGCAGCAGTCCGCCGACGACGGGGCCCACCGCCGCACCCGCGGACGCCGTGGCGCCCCAGATACCGATGGCGAAACTGCGTTCCCTGGGGTCGTGGAAGATGTTGCGGATCAGTGCCAGCGTGGAGGGCATCAGGGTCGCGCCGGCGACCCCGAGCAGTGCCCGCGCGAGGATCATCATTTCCGGGCTGGTGGCGTACGCGTTGAGCACCGACACGGCGCCGAAGGCGACGGCTCCTGTCAGCAGCAGCTTCTTGCGCCCGATGCGGTCGCCGAGGCTGCCCATGGACACGAGCAGGCCGGCGATGACGAACGAGTAGACGTCGCCGATCCACAGCAGCTGGGTGCCGGTCGGTGCCAGGTCCTCGCTGAGGAACGGGGTGGCGAGGCCGAGCACAGTGGCGTCGACGGCCACCAGCAGGACGGCGAGGACCAGGACCGCGAGGGCCAGCCAGCGGCCGGGGCGGTACACGGTCTCGTCCGTCCCGGTCGCGGGCTGGACGGTGCTGCTCATTGATCCACTCTCCGTAGTGCTCCGCCGAGCAGCAGCTCGGCGGTCATGTGCTGGAAGTCCTTCTTGGCGACGCGGCCGTCCATGACGGCCCAGGCGCAGGAGCCGACGAGGGCGTAGAGCGCCTCCGTCAGCCAGGCCGGTGTCAGGTCGATGCGGAACTCGCCCTCGTTCTGTCCGCGCCGGAACAGGTCGGAGACGCGGGCGTCGAGCCGGGCCCAGCCCTCGTTGATCTCGTCGCCCTCGAAGAGCTGGTTCTCGGTGTAGAGGAAGGCCAGCAGGTCCGCGGCCGGCTGCGTCTCGCTGATCAGCCGGCGCAGGGCCTCGCCGGCGCCGTCCTCGTCGAGACGCGCCCGGTCGATCGCCGCTTCGAACTCCTGGATGCCCAGCTGTTCCAAGGCCCTGACGAGCGCGTCCCGGCCGGCGAAGTGACGGTGCAGGGTGGCGCGGCCGATGCCCGCGGCCCGGGCGACCTCGTCCATCGTGGCGGTCGATTTCCGGGCGAGGAGGGCGGCGGCGGCACGCAGCACGTGGTCTCGATCCATGGCCATGGGACAACCATAGACCATGTGAGACGTTGATGTCTCATTCAGTACGTCGACGTCTCTTCTCCGCAGGTCCGGAGGCTGCACCATCTACGCCGGCCGCTCCCGTCACGGAACAGCCAGCCGCAGTCGGCCCCCGGGCAGGCACGTACGGTGAATCGCCCCGGGTCCGCCAGCAACTCGGCGGCGCTGCGGGCCACGGCGAGCACGGGCAGCCGCAGACCGGCGGACGGGGACAGCCGCCAGCGGCCGAGGCCGTCCTCGCCGCGGACGAACGCCGACGCCTTCGCGGCGTCCTCCGCGACTCCGGCGACCGCCTTGAACGCCCTCACGTCGTCGGGACCGGTCAGAGCGGCATACAGCTGGGTACGCAACTCCCGGGCCTCCCCGAGAACGGCCGCGGCCTCTTCGGGACACTGCCGCGCCCGCTTGAGCAGCCCGCTCACCAGCCGCTCCTCGACGAGGTCCAGGTGCCCGGCCCAGACGGCGAGCGTGCGGTACGTGCGCAGCCACTCCGATCCCGGCAGGCCGGGCCCGCCCCAGCCGGCGTAGGTGTTGCAGAACTCGAGCGCCGGGTGGCCGCTGGTGGTCCAGGGCAGCCACTCCTCGCCGACCCGTACCGCGTAGAGGGGCGCGGGCGGGCGGTGCAGCCGGGGATCGCCCCGCAGCATGCGTTCGTGCAGGGTGTTCAGCCCGGCGCCGGGCTCGATGCCCAGGCCGGTCACCAGCGCCTTCCGGGTGGCGCGGTACAGCTCGAGCGCCTCGGCCTGCCGGCCGCTCCGGTACAGGGCGGTCATCTGTGCGGCGACGAGCCGTTCCCTGCCGGGATGTGCGCGGGCCAGCGGCGTCAGGTCGGTGACGACGCCGTCGTGCAGACCGAGCTCCAAGTGGGCCTCGGCCCGCAGTTCCAGAGCGGACAGCCGGAGTTCGGCGAGCGGGGCGCCGAGCCGCTCACGCAGTCCGTCGTCCGCGACGTCGGCGAGCAGCGGTCCCCGCCACAGCGCGAGGGCCCGGTCGTACAGGCGCACCCGCTGCGCCGCGTCGGCGACGCCCCCGGCGCGGCGGGCGAGGTCCGTGAACTCGTGGGCGTCGACCGCGTGGACGCCCGGGTCGAGGACGTAACCGTCGTGGCGGGTCTCGACGCGCACCCCGTACGGGCCCAGCCGGGCGCGGAGCCGTCCTATGTACGTGTGGACGGTGCCCCGCGCGGAAGCGGGCGTGTCGCCGTCCCACAGCAGCTCGATGAGCCGGCCGGTGCTCACGACCCGGCCCGCCTCCAGCAGGAGGATCGCGAGCAGGCAGCGCTCCTGGCGGCGGCTGCCGACCAGGACCCGGTCTCCCTCGTGACGGGCCTCGAACGGACCCAGCAGCTGGAACTCCATGGCAGCCGCGAGCCTAACCGGCGGGCGCGGCGGTGCACAGCGGTGGTGAGCCGGTGGTCAGACGGCAGGGACAGGCTGGGGCGGACAGCGGGACGGCTTCCCCGGTCCGATCCTTCTCGGCCCGGTCACGTCTCGGCCGATCACTTCTTCAGGGAGTCACCATGCGACGAACCGCCGTTGCTCTGGCGGCAGTTGCCGCGGCCCCACTCATGGGCGCCGCGCCCGCGTCCGCCGGCGGGCCCGCCGCGCCATCAGCCGGCTTCGACGCCGGGCCCGCCCTCGGGTTCGGCACCGGCCTCGACACCGGCTGGAAGCCGGCGCCGTCCGCGCCGTGGGACGTCGCGGCGGGCCTGCGTTGCGACTTCCCCGTCCACGGCGAGCCCGTCGTGGACGAGGTGGTCCGGCGCGTGCTGGACACCCACCCCGACGGGTCTCCCGAACTGGTCGCCTACAAGGGCGATCTGATCGTGCGGGTCACCAACAAGGAGACGGGCGACTCGCACGACGCGGACGTCAGCGGCACGGCCGTCGTCGACCACCGCGCCGACGGCTCCCAGTTCTGGTCGGTGCTCGGCCCGGTACTGGTCGGGGTCGGCGAGGGCGGCGGCAATCTCGGCCGGGGCCTGTACATCGTGGACGGCGTCTACACCATGGAGATCAGCCCGTCCGGCTACAAGAAGGTCACCATGGCCCACGGATCGACGACGGACATCTGCGAACGGATCGGCTGACCGGCGCCGCGACGGATGCCGCGACCGGATCCCTGCCCGATGGGCTGTCCGTCCCGAAGTACGAAAAAGGGCAAGGGGGCTGTGCCCACTCCTTGCCACTCTCAAGGTATAGCGCACTGGGGGGCTTGCGGCAAGGCCCCCGTCGTGCCGCAGAATCTCCGGCCTGAGCCGGATCTGCGGAAGCGAGAGTCACGAAATGCGAGTGTTGTTGTCGACGTACGGGTCGCGCGGTGACGTCGAACCGCTGGTGGGACTCGCGGTGCGGCTACGGGAACACGGCGCGGAGGTGCGCGTGTGCGCGCCGCCGGACGAGGACTTCGCGCAGCGGCTGGCCGATGTGGGCGTGCCGCTGGTGCCGTTCGGCCCGTCGGCGCGTGCGCTGACGACGGCCGCGCCGCCGCCCTCGTCCCTGCCCGAGCGCGCGGCCGCGGTGATCGCCGGTCAGTTCGACGCGATCCCCGCGGTCGCCGAGGGATGTGACGTGTTGGTGGCGACGGGTGCGATGCCGGCCGCGGCCGGCGCGCTGTCGGTGGCCGAGAAACTGGGCATCCGCTCCGTGTCCGTGACCTTCCAGCAGCTCACCCTCCCGTCGCCCTACCACTCTCCGCTGGCGTACGCGGGCAGGCCGTTCCCGCCGGACGTGACCGACAACCGGGTGCTGTGGGACATGGACGCGCAGAGCATCGACACGCTGTTCGGTGAGGCGCTCAACACCAACCGGGCGTCGATCGGCCTGCCCCCGGTGGACCACGTCCGCGACTACGTCGTCGGGGACCGCCCGTGGCTGGCGACGGACCCGGTCCTGGACCCGTGGCTGGAGCCGGCGGACCTCGACGTGGTGCAGACCGGCGCATGGTTCCTGCCGGACGAACGCCCGCTCCCGGACCCGTTGGCGGCGTTCCTCGACGCGGGCGAGCCGCCGGTGTACGTGGGCTTCGGCAGCATGCCCCTGCACGGCTCGCCGGACGCCGCCCGCGTGGCCGTCGAGGCGGTCCGCGCGCAGGGCCGCCGCGTACTCGTCTCCGGCGGCTGGGCCGACCTGGCTCTGATCGACGACCAGGACGACTGCTTCGCCGTGGGCGAGGTCAACCACCAAGCACTGTTCGGCCGGGTGGCCGCCGTCGTGCACCACGGCGGCGCGGGCACCACGACCACGGCCACCCGTTCCGGCGCACCGCAGGTGGTCGTGCCTCAGTCTGTGGACCAGCCCTACTGGGCGGGCCGGGTGGCCGAGCTGGGCATCGGCGCGGCGCACGACGGCCCGACTCCGACCTTCGAGTCCCTGTCGGCCGCGCTCAGGACGGCCCTGACGCCCGGGACCCGCGACCGGGCGAGGGCCGTGGCCGGCATGGTCCGCACCGACGGAGCGACGGTGGCCGCGAAGCTGCTGCTCGACACGGCCGGCCAGGAAAGGCCGCCCAAGTCCGCGTGAACATCACATGATCACCGAGCCGGGAACCGGAACACGACAACCTGCGAACGTGGCCCTCACGGCTGTTGCCGCCACGCCACCAGGTGCGTCACGCCGGCCCGGACCCCTTGCCGCGCGCAATGACTGCAAGCTGCCTCACATCGGAGCCAAGGACTTGAATTCCCTGACCACCAGCGCCTTCGACCTTCCCGACCGCCTCTCCCCCAAGGCCGACCCGACGCTGATCGCCGGCGACGAGCAGCACTTCGCGGCCATCGCGACGTGCCTGGAGGAGTCGATCGCCGAACTGACCGACCGCCTCGACACCGAGCGCAGGGCGCCCGGCGGCACCGGCCGGCAGGCGATGGACCGCGACATGGAGATCCACCGGCTGACCGCTCGCCTGCGCGCACTGCGCCGCTTCGGGCTGGACCTGTGCCTCGGGCACATGGTCGGCGCGGACGACCCGGAGCCGGTGTACATCGGACGACTCGGCCTCAAGGACAGCACCGGCCGCCGGCTACTAGTCGACTGGCGCTCCCCCGCGGCCGAGCCGTTCTTCGGAGCCACCCACGCCGACCCGATGGGTCTGGCGAGCCGCCGCAGATACCGCTGGACCCGCGGCCGGATCAGCGACTACTGGGACGAGGTGTTCACGGCGGACGGGTTCGCCGGGCACGCCGCGCTCGACGACCAGTCCGCCTTCATCGCCAGCCTGGGCAGCAACCGGTCGTCGCGGATGCGGGACGTGCTCGGCACCATCCAGGCGGACCAGGACGCCGTCATCCGCGCGGGGTCCCGCGGCGCTCTCGTCGTCGACGGTGGTCCGGGTACGGGGAAGACCGTCGTCGCGCTGCACCGCTCCGCCTACCTCCTGTACTCCGACCCTCGCCTCGGTCACCGCCGGGGCGGCGTGCTGTTCGTCGGTCCGAGCCGGCCCTACCTGAGCTACGTCGCCGACGTCCTCCCCAGCCTCGGAGAGGAGGGCGTACAGACCTGCACCCTGCGTGACCTCGTCGCCGAAGGGGCCGCAGCAGAGGTCGAGACCGATCCGGAGGTGGCCCGCCTGAAGTCGTCCGCGGACCTGGTGCACGCGATCGAGAAGGCCGTCGCCTTCTACGAGGAACCGCCCGCCAAGGGCATGACGGTCACGACCCACTGGTCCGACATCCGGCTGAGCGCCCACGACTGGGCCGCGGCGTTCGAAGCGGCGGAGCCGGGTACCCCGCACAACGAGGCGCGCGACCAGGTGTGGGAGGAGCTGCTGACGATCCTGGTGGACAAGCACGGTGAGGACGGCGAGGACGACGACGTCCCGCCCGAACTGCTCCGCAAGTCGCTGCGGGGGAACAGGGAACTGGTCACGGCCTTCGACCGCGCGTGGCCGCTGCTCGAGGCGGCCGACCTCGTCGGGGACCTGTGGTCGGTGCCCGCCTACCTGCGGATGTGCGCGCCCTGGCTCGGCCGCGAGGAGGTCCACAAGCTGCAGCGCGAGGAACCCCAGGCCTGGACGGTGTCCGACCTGCCGCTCCTGGACGCCGCACGGCAGCGGCTCGGCGACCCGGAGGAGTCGCGGCGCAGGCGCCGGCACGAGGCCGTCCTCGCCGCCCAGCGCGAGCGCACGGAGCAGGTCGTCGACAACCTGATCCAGGCCGCGGCCGATTCGGGCGCCGACGGTGACGACGGCGAAGGCCTGGTGACGATGCTCCGGGGCGCCGACGCCAAGGTCAGCCTGGTCGACGAGTCCGAACTGTCGACCGTCGAACCGGACCTGCTCGCCGGTCCGTTCGCGCACGTCGTCGTGGACGAGGCCCAGGAACTCACCGACGCCGAGTGGCAGATGCTGCTGCTGCGGTGCCCGTCCCGGAGCTTCACCATCGTCGGGGACCGTGCCCAGGCCAGGCACGGGTTCACGGAGTCGTGGCAGGAACGGCTCGAGCGGGTCGGGCTCGACCGGGTCACCCTGGCGTCCCTGAACGTCAACTACCGTACGCCGGAAGAGATCATGGCAGAGGCCCAGCCGGTGATCCGGGCCGCGCTCCCCGACGCCAACGTGCCGACGTCCATCCGCAGCAGCGGCGTCCCCGTCGAGCACGGATCCGTCGCGGAACTGGAGGCGATCCTGGACGGCTGGCTCGCCGAGCATGCCGACGGGATCGCCTGCGTCATCGGCGCCGGAGACGTCGAAGAGGGCACGTTCCGGTCGACGTCCCGCGTCCGGTCGCTGACACCGGAGCTGTCGAAGGGCCTCGAGTTCGACCTGGTCGTCCTCGTCGACCCGGAGGAGTTCGGCGAGGGCATCGAAGGAGCGGTCGACCGCTACGTCGCGATGACCCGGGCGACCCGGCAACTCGTCGTCCTCACGAGTTCCTGACGTCGGCCGGACGGAAGCGGCGCATCGACGTGGGACCGGGACGACCGGTCCCGCGTCGATGCGCCGCCAGGGGCGGCGGCGCCCTGACGCCCCCGCGCTACTGCTTGGCCGTGGCCCAGGCGTGCTGTATCACCAGGTCGGCCTTCACCTCGTTGAGCTGGGTGGCGACCGCCGAAGGGGCGGTGCCGCCGCGACTGTTGCGGGAGGCCAGCGCGCCGGGCACGTTCAGGACGGTACGGACCTCGGGCGTGAGGTGCTCGGAGATCTTGGCGAACTGCTCGTCCGTCAGCTGGTCCAGCTCGATGCCCAGCTGCTCGCACTCCTTGACGCACTCACCCGCGACCTCGTGCGCCACACGGAACGGCACACCCTGCTTGACCAGCCACTCGGCGATGTCCGTGGCGAGCGAGAAGCCGGCCGGGGCGAGCTCCTCCATCCGCTCGCGGTTGACGGTGAGCGTGGCCATCATGCCCGTGAAGGCCGGGAGCAGGACCTCGAGCGTGTCGCAGGAGTCGAAGACAGGCTCCTTGTCCTCCTGGAGGTCGCGGTTGTACGCGAGCGGGAGGGCCTTGAGCGTGGCGAGCAGCCCGGTCAGGTTGCCGATGAGCCGACCGGACTTGCCACGTGCCAGTTCCGCGATGTCCGGGTTCTTCTTCTGCGGCATGATCGACGAGCCGGTGGAGAAGGCGTCGTGCAGGGTCACGAAGGAGAACTCCTTCGTGTTCCAGATGATGATCTCCTCGGCGATCCGCGAGAGGTTCACACCGATCATCGCGGTGATGAAGGCGAACTCGGCGACGAAGTCCCGCGACGCGGTGCCGTCGATGGAGTTGCCGGCCGAGCCGCGCTCGAAGCCGAGGTCGGCCGCGACCGCCTCCGGGTCGAGCCCGAGGGAGGAACCGGCCAGAGCACCGGAGCCGTACGGCGAAACGGCCGTGCGGGTGTCCCACTGGCGCAGCCGCTCGGCGTCCCGGGACAGCGACTGGACGTGCGCCAGGACGTGGTGGGCGAAGAGGACCGGCTGCGCGTGCTGGAGGTGCGTACGGCCGGGCATGGCCACGTCCGGGTGGGTCTCGGCCAGGCCGACGAGGGCGTCCTGGAGGTCGGCGATCAGGCCGCCGATGATCCGGGCGTGGTCGCGCAGGTACATCCGGAACAGCGTGGCGACCTGGTCGTTGCGGGACCGGCCGGCACGGAGCTTGCCGCCGAGGTCGGGGCCGAGACGCTCGAGCAGGCCGCGCTCGAGGGCGGTGTGGACGTCCTCGTCGGCGATGGTGCCGGTGAAGTCGCCGGACGCCACGTCGGCCTCGAGCCGGTCGAGTCCGTCGAGCATCCGCGTCAGCTCGTCGTCGGTGAGCAGGCCCGCCTTCTTCAGGACGCGGGCGTGGGCACGGGAGCCGGCGATGTCGTACGGCGCGAGCCGCCAGTCGAAGTGCACGGACGCGGACAGCTTCGCCAGCGCCTCTGCCGGACCGTCGGCGAAGCGGCCGCCCCAGAGCCGGACGTCACCGTTGTTGCTGCTCACAGCTCGAGCTCCTTGGATGAGGGTGTGAAGACGCCTCCCCGCCGCGACGAGGAGGCGCACTGTTCAACGCAGGCGGGTTACGCCAGGTCCCGCTTGGCGGCGATCTTCTGCGACAGGCCGAAGATCTCGATGAAGCCCTGCGCCTTCGACTGGTCGAACGTGTCGCCCGAGTCGTAGGTGGCGAGGTTGAAGTCGTACAGCGACTCGTCGGACTTCCGGCCGGTGACGACGGCCCGGCCGCCGTGCAGGGTCATCCGGATGTCGCCGGTGACGTGCTGGTTGGCCTCGTTGATGAAGCCGTCCAGGGCGCGCTTGAGCGGGGAGAACCACAGGCCGTCGTAGACCAGCTCGCCCCAGCGCTGCTCGACCTGCCGCTTGTACCGGGCGAGCTCGCGCTCGACGGTGACGTTCTCCAGCTCCTGGTGCGCGGTGATCAGCGCGATGGCGCCGGGGGCCTCGTAGACCTCACGGGACTTGATGCCGACGAGCCGGTCCTCGACCATGTCGATCCGGCCGATGCCCTGGGCGCCGGCCCGCTCGTTGAGCTGCTGGATGGCCTGGAGGACGGTGACGGGCTTGCCGTCGATGGCCACCGGGACGCCGGCCTTGAAGGAGATGACGACCTCGTCGGCCTCGCGCTGCTCGGCCGGGTTCGAGGTGTACTCGTAGATGTCCTCGATCGGCGCGTTCCAGATGTCCTCGAGGAAGCCGGTCTCGACGGCCCGGCCGAAGACGTTCTGGTCGATGGAGTACGGCGACTTCTTGGTGGTGGCGATCGGGAGCTGCTTCTCCTCGCAGAAGGCGATCGCCTTGTCCCGGGTCATCGCGTAGTCACGGACCGGGGCGATGCACTTCAGCTCGGGCGCGAGGGCGACGATTCCGGCCTCGAACCGCACCTGGTCGTTGCCCTTGCCGGTGCAGCCGTGGGCGACGGTGGTGGCGCCGTGCTTCTCGGCGGCGGCGACGAGGTGCTTGACGATCGTCGGCCGGGAGAGGGCGGAGACCAGCGGGTAGCGGTCCATGTAGAGGGCGTTGGCCTTGATCGCGGGGAGGCAGTACTCCTCGGCGAACTCGTCCTTGGCGTCGGCCACCTCGGCCTCCACCGCACCGCAGGCGAGCGCGCGCTTGCGGATGACGTCCAGGTCCTCGCCGCCCTGGCCGACGTCCACGGCAACGGCGATGACCTCGGCGCCCGTCTCCTCGGCGATCCAGCCGATGGCGACGGAGGTGTCCAGGCCGCCCGAGTAGGCGAGTACGACGCGCTCGGTCACGGGTTTCTCCTTACGGTGCATACGCTGATGGGTATAACTATGCAGTCCTCCGTATGGTTTGTCAATCGACGTGGAAACCCGCTGGTCGGCGCCATCCCTCCGCTCCTAGGGTGGGCCGCGTCATCAGCGCGGGAGGGGTGCGGGGCATGGGCGAGCGGTGGAACGACGCGGCGGCCAGGGAGGCTGTGAGGCTTCTGCTGGAGGGGCGCACGGCGAGCCAGGTGCTGGACTTCGACGACCCTGCCTGCTGGACGGCAGTGGACCAGGCCGCCCGGGCCTTCGGACGGTACGGGTGGGAGGACTACGACCCGCGGACGTCCGACCGGCTGCGGCAGCGCCCGGAGACCGCCCTGTGCCACCCGGACGGCCGGGTACGCGAGGACGCGCTCGCCTCCGGACCCCGTACGCCCTCCTTCTGGCACCTCGTCGTCGTGCGCTGCACCGACTGGGCGGAGCCGGTGCGGCTACGCGCCCGCGACCTGCTCACGGAGCGGCTGCGGAGCGGACCGGAGGAGACGTTGCGCGCTCTCACGCCGCTGGTGCTGCGTCTGGGCCGCCGCGAGGAGGGCGTCTGGGCGCACGGCCTCTTCGAGGAAGCGCTGCGCGCCGTTCCGCACTTGGCCCCGAACCTCCTCCGGGAGACGCGGGACAACGCGACACGGCGCCTCGCAGCACGGATCATGCTGGACCACGGACAGCTGGACGTGCGGGCGCTGGCGCGCCACGCCGCCGAGGACCCGGATCCCGTCCTCGCGCGGCTGTGGTCGGACGCCGTGCTCGCCGCGATGGCGGCCGACGGATCCGACGACCGCGCCGTCGACATCCTGCTCGGCGGGCGCATGCCGTTCGTACGGTCGGCCGGGGTCACGGCGCTGCGGCGGGCGGGGCGGGCGCAGGAGGCGGTGCACCACCTCGCCGACCGGTCGGGACTGGTGCGGGCCTGCGCCCGGTGGGTCATCAGCCAGGACGGCGGAGATCCGCACGCCCGTCATCTCGAACTGTGCGAACACCTCGACACCGTTGCGCCGTACGCCCTCACCGGACTCGCGGAGTGCGGTCGGCGGGAGGATGCCGCAC
Source organism: Streptomyces sp. Tu 2975 (assembly GCF_009832925.1). Lineage (GTDB taxonomy): Bacteria > Actinomycetota > Actinomycetes > Streptomycetales > Streptomycetaceae > Streptomyces. The sequence goes on along the minus strand of NZ_CP047140.1, from coordinate 6,470,574 downwards.
TGCTCCGCCGGCTGCTGACGCATCCCGCCGACGGCGTGCGGGCGCAGGCCGTGGCGGGACTGCGGCTGCTCGAATCGGCGTCCGTCGAGACCGTGCTCCCGCTGGTGGACGACCCGGCGGCGGCCGTCGTCCGCGAGGCGGCACGGGCGCTGCTCCCGTACGCACGCCGGCTCCGTGCGGACCGGCTCACGGAGCGGCTGTCGCCACGGTGGCCCACCCCCACCCGCCGGGCCGCGTTCCGGCTGCTGCGGGAACGAGGCGGCCTCGTCCAACTCCGCGCATCGGTGGCCCTGTTGGCGGACGCCGACCCCAAGTTGCGGCGCACCGCGGAGGTCTCGGTGCAGCAGCGGACGTGGACCCATCAGATCCCGCCGGGTGCCGCGGAGGTGAACCGGCTGCTCCGGCGCTGCGCGCACCTGTTCAGCGACGACGTCATGGCGGTGACGCGCACGCGGATCGGCCTCGCGGGCGCCTGACGACTCCGGCGCGGAGCCCGGCCGGGGGCCGGTTGTGAGGGATCACTCGGCCAGGGGGCCGATAATCCCTTCATGGGGAAAACATTTGAACGCATCGAGGGCCGGCTCCGGGACTTCATCGAACAGCAGCCGGTCTTCTTCACTGCGACCGCGCCGCTGGCCGGTGACGGGCACGTCAATCTGTCGCCCAAGGGGCGCAGCGGCACGCTCGTCGTCATCGACGAGACGACGCTCGCGTACCTCGACTTCGGCGGCAGCGGCGCCGAGACGATCGCGCACGTGCGGGAGGAGGGGAACGGGCGGATCACCCTCATGTGGTGCGCGTTCTCCGGGCCGCCGCAGGTGGTGCGGGTGCACGGCCGGGGCGAGGCGGTCTTCCGCGACGATCCGCGCTGGGCCGGACTGATCCGCCTCTTCAAGGACGTCGACGGCCCGGCCGCCCGCGCGATCATCGTCGTCCACGCCCGCCGCATCAGCCAGGTCTGCGGCTTCGCCGTGCCGTTCATGGAGTACCGGGAGGAACGGACGCAGCACGCCGAGCACTTCGGGCGGAAGTCGGAGGAGGAGTTCGCGGCGTACTGCGAGAAGAAGGAGCACATCGGCGTGAGCCTGGACGGCCTCCCGGCCCTGCCGTTGCCCCTGCCGGCCCGCACGGACCCAGGGGGCGCGTGGGCTGCCCGTGCGTGACGCCCTGCCGATGCGTGACGCCTGCGGGCGCGTGACGCCTGCGGCGGGCCTGCTCCCCACCCCGCCCCTTCCCGGAGCCGGGGCAGCCCCGGATCCCGTACGGCGCTCCGCGCGGTGTCGTCAATAGCCGGACGGGCCGACAATGCCGCTGCGCGGCACTTCAGCCCGTCGGCGCGGACACCGGGCAACTCCGTCCCCGTCGGCGGCTCCAGCCCTGCCGGTGGCCGCGGTCACGCCGGTGGCAGCGGCCTCTCGACGGGGCTTCTCCAGCCCCGCCGGCGATTGAGGCGCGGGGGTGCGGGGACAGCGCCCCTGGAACGCCGCGCGGAGCACGGGGTCGGGTCCGGGGGAGCCCGGTTCGGGGAGGGGCCCGGCCCCGTCGCGGGAAGTGGCCCCCACGGCCGCCAGGCCGTAAGGGGCGGGTACGGAAACGCCCCGCAAGGGCCTAGCGGTCGTTCTGCGCCAACCGCAGCATGTGGTCCGCCAGCGCCTGCCCACCCGCCGGGTCGCGGCTGATCAGCATCAGTGTGTCGTCCCCCGCGATCGTGCCGAGCACATCGTGCAGTTCCGCCTGGTCGATGGCAGACGCGAGGAACTGTGCCGCGCCCGGCGGGGTGCGCAGGACCACGAGGTTCGCCGACGCCTCCGCGGAGATCAGCAGTTCGCCGGAGAGGCGCCGCATGCGCTCCTCCTTCGCCGACTCGCCCAGCGGCGCCTGCGGGGTGCGGAAGCCGCCCTCGCTGGGCACCGCGTAAATGAGCTCGCCGCCGGTGTTGCGGATCTTCACCGCGCCCAGCTCGTCGAGGTCGCGGGAGAGCGTCGCCTGGGTGACGTGCAGTCCGTTGTCCGCGAGGAGTTTCGCCAACTGGCTCTGGGAGCGCACCGGCTGCCGGTTGAGGATGTCCACGATCTGGCGGTGGCGAGCCGTGCGGGTCTGCGGTACGGCGGGCCCGCCGTGCTCGGTGCCGTTCGCGTCGGTCATCGTCGTCTCATTCTCCGGATCGTCCTTCCCCGTTGCCCGCCGTGGCCGGCGTGCTCGCGTCGAGGATGCCGGGCAGCGCATGGAGGAACGCGTCGACCTCCGCGTCGGCGATGGTCAGTGCCGGCATGAGCCGTACGACATCGGGCGCGGGAGCGTTCACCAGGAACCCTGCATCCTGGGCCGCCTGCTGCACGTTCGGTGCGAGGGGCCCGGTGAGCACGATACCCAGCAGCAGGCCGCTGCCGCGGACGTGGGAGACCAGCGGATGACCGAGACCCTCGATTTCCGCGCGCAGCTTCTCGCCCAGCCGCTTGACGGTGTCGAGCGCTCCGTCCGCCCCGAGCGTGTCGAGGACGGCGAGTCCGGCCGCGCAGGCGACGGGGTTCCCGCCGAACGTGGTGCCGTGGTGGCCGGGCTTCAGCAGCTCCGCCGCCTCACCGAAGACGACGGCCGCGCCGATGGGCAGCCCGCCGCCGAGACCCTTGGCCAGGGTGACGATGTCGGGCTCGACGCCTTGGTGCGCCTGGTGCTCGAACCAGTGGCCGGTGCGTCCGATGCCGGTCTGCACCTCGTCGAGGACGAGCAGTGTGCCGGTGGCGCGGGTGATCTCGCGTGCGGCCTCGAGGTAGCCCTTGGGCGGCACGACCACGCCGTTCTCGCCCTGGATCGGCTCGATGATCACGAAGGCGGTGTCCTCGGTGACCGCGGCACGCAGCGCCTCCACGTCGCCGTACGGGACGTGCGTGACGTCCGACGGCAGAGGCAGGAACGGGCCCCGCTTCGCGGGCTGCCCGGTGAGCGCGAGGGCGCCCATCGTGCGTCCGTGGAACCCTCCGGTGGTGGCCACCATGTGCGGGCGGCCAGTCAGCCGGCCGATCTTGAAGGCGGCTTCGTTCGCCTCGGCGCCGGAGTTGGCGAAGTAGACCCTGCCCGGCCGGCCGAAGAGCTGGAGCAGCCGCTCGGCGAGGGCTACGGGCGGCTCGGCGACGTACAGGTTGGAGACGTGGCCGAGACGGGAGATCTGGCGGGTGACGGCCTCGACGACGGCGGGATGCGCGTGGCCGAGCGCGTTGACGGCGATGCCGCCGACGAAGTCGGTGTACTCGGTGCCGTCCGCGTCCCAGACCGTGGAGCCCTCGCCGCGGACCAGCGACAGCTTCGGCGTGCCGTAGTTGTCGGACATGACGCCCTGCCACCGCTGGGCGAGTTGCTCGTTCCCGTTGCTGCTCATGCTTCCCTCTGTACGTCGTCGGGCACGACCATGGTGCCGATACCTTCGTCCGTGAAGATCTCCAACAGGATCGAGTGCTGGACGCGGCCGTCGATCACACGGGCGGTGTTGACCCCGTTGCGCACGGCGTGCAGGCAGCCCTCCATCTTGGGGACCATGCCGCTGGACAGCTCGGGCAGCAGTTTCTCCAGCTGGGTGGCGGTGAGCCGGCTGATCACCTCGTCGCTGTCGGGCCAGTCCTCGTAGAGCCCCTCGACGTCGGTGAGGACCATCAGGGTCTCTGCGCCCAGCGCCGCAGCGAGTGCCGCAGCCGCCGTATCAGCATTGACGTTGTAGACATGTCCGTCGTCCTGTGAGCGAGCGATCGAGGAGATGACCGGGATCCGGCCGTCGGCGAGGAGCGCCGTGATGGCGCCGGTGTCGATCTCGGTGATCTCGCCGACCCGGCCGATGTCGACGAGCTCGCCGTCGATCTGCGGCTGGTGCTTGGTCGCGGTGATGGTGTGGGCGTCCTCGCCGGTGAGGCCGACGGCGAACGGGCCGTGCTGGTTGAGCAGGCCCACCAGTTCGCGCTGGACCTGCCCGGCGAGCACCATCCGTACGACGTCCATCGCCTCCGGGGTGGTGACCCGCAGTCCCGCCTTGAACTCGCTGACCAGGCCGTGCCGATCGAGCGCCGCGGAGATCTGCGGGCCGCCGCCGTGCACGACGACCGGCTTGAGCCCGGCGTGGCGCAGGAAGACGACGTCCTGGGCGAAGGCCGCCTTCAGGTCCTCGTCGATCATGGCGTTCCCGCCGAACTTGATGACGACGGTCTTGCCGTTGTGGCGGGTCAGCCACGGCAGGGCCTCGATGAGGATCTGGGCCTTGGGCAGCGCGGTGTGCTTCCTGGTCGTACTCATGAGCTGTACGCGCTGTTCTCGTGGACGTAGTCGGCGGTGAGGTCGTTGGTCCAGATGACCGCGGACTCTGTGCCTGCGGCAAGGTCGGCGGTGATCCGGACCTCGCGGTAGCGCATGTCGACGAGGTCGCGGTCCTCGCCGACCGAGCCGTTCCTGCAGACCCAGACGTCGTTGATGGCGACGTTGAGCCGGTCCGGCTCGAACGCGGCACGGGTGGTGCCGATGGCGGACAGCACCCGGCCCCAGTTGGGGTCCTCGCCGTGGATGGCGCACTTGAGGAGGTTGTTGCGGGCGATGGAACGGCCGACCTCCACGGCGTCGTCCTCCGTGGCCGCGTTGATCACCTCGATCTTGATGTCCTTGCTCGCGCCTTCCGCGTCGCCGATCAGCTGCCGGCCGAGGTCGTCGCAGACGGCCCGTACGGCCTCTGCGAACTCCTCGTAACGGGGGGTGGTCGTGCTCGCGCCGGAGGCGAGGAGCAGCACGGTGTCGTTGGTGGACATGCAGCCGTCGGAGTCGACCCGGTCGAAGGTCTGCCGGGTGGCGTCGCGCAGTGCCTTGTCCAGGGCGGCGGGCTCGAGGTCGGCGTCGGTGGTGAGGACGACGAGCATCGTGGCGAGGCCCGGTGCGAGCATGCCGGCGCCCTTGGCCATGCCGCCGACGGTCCAGCCGTCGCCCTGGGCGACCGCGGTCTTGTGGACGGTGTCCGTGGTCTTGATGGCGATGGCGGCCTTCTCGCCGCCGTGCTCGGAGAGCTGGGTGGCGGCCTGTTCGATGCCGGGGAGCAGCTTGTCCATGGGGAGCAGGACGCCGATCAGCCCGGTGGACGCGACGGCGACCTCGCCGGCGCTGTGCCCGAGCACCTCGGCGACCTTCTCCGCGGTGGCGTGGGTGTCCTGGAAGCCCTTCGGGCCCGTACAGGCGTTGGCGCCGCCGGAGTTGAGGACCACCGCGCTGACCTCGCCGCCGGTGAGGACCTGCTCGGACCACAGTACGGGCGCGGCCTTGACACGGTTGGAGGTGAAGACACCGGCGGCGGCGCGGCGGGGCCCGGTGTTGACCACGAGGGCCAGGTCCGGGTTGCCGTTCGCCTTGATCCCGGCGGCGATGCCCGCTGCCGTGAATCCCTTCGCTGCGGTCACGCTCACGGCGCAACTCCAATCGTGGAAAGACCGGTGCTCTCGGGGAGTCCGAGGGCGATGTTCATGCTCTGCACCGCGCCGCCGGCGGTGCCCTTGGTGAGGTTGTCGATGGCGCTGACGGCGATGACGCGTCCGGCGTTCTCGTCGTACGCGACCTGGAGCTGCGCCGCGTTCGACCCGTACACGGAGGCGGTGGCGGGCCACTGCCCCTCGGGCAGCAGGTGCACGAACTCCTCGTCGGCCAGCGCCTTCTCGTACGCGGCCCGAACGTCGTGCGCCGTCGTGCCCGGCTTCGCCTTCACGGAGCAGGTGGCGAGGATGCCCCGCGCCATGGGCGCGAGGGTGGGCGTGAACGACACGGTGACCCGCTCCCCCGCGACCGCGCTCAGGTTCTGGATCATCTCGGGGGTGTGGCGGTGGCCGCCACCGACGCCGTAGGGGCTCATGGAGCCCATGACCTCGGAGCCCAGCAGATGCGGCTTGAGCGCCTTGCCGGCGCCGGAGGTCCCGGTGGCGGCGGTGATCACCGCTTCCGGCTCGGCGATCCCCGCCTGGTACACGGGGAACAGCGCGAGCGAGACGGCGGTGGGATAGCAGCCGGGCACCGCGACACGCCTGGACCCCTCCAACGCGGCGCGGGCGCCCGGCAGTTCCGGCAGGCCGTAGGGCCAGGTACCGGCGTGCTCGGAGCCGTAGAACTGCTCCCAGTCGCCGGCGTCCTTCAGCCGGAAGTCGGCCCCCATGTCGATGACCAGCACATCGTCGCCGAGCTGCTCGGCGACGGCGGCGGACTCCCCGTGCGGGAGCGCGAGGAACACGACGTCGTGCCCGGAGAGCACCTCGGCGGTGGTCGGCATGAGCACGCGGTCGGCCAGCGGCAGCAGATGCGGCTGCATGGCGCCGAGGGGGCGTCCGGCGTTGGAGTTGCCGGTGACGGCGCCGATCTCGACCTCGGGGTGCGCCAGGAGCAGCCGGAGCAGCTCTCCGCCCGCGTACCCGCTCGCCCCTGCCACTGCTGCTCGTACGGTCATCGAAAATCCTCCTCATCGATGGCATGACTATACGCAGCTATGCAGGTTTATGCAATCAACGGGAGTACGCCGGGGCTGGTCGACCGCGAAGCCCGGTGGGCCGCGGTTCACGCCAGGGTGACGTGCACGCCGCCCGCGGCGAGTACCTCCAGGACCCCGGCGAGGAGGTCGTAGGGCTCGCCTTCCGGTGTCAGCGCCTCGGACAGGTGCTCGCGCGCCGTCTCGGCGTCCCGCCAGAGCAGGGTGGCGGGGGCGGTGTGACCGAAGTTCCCGCGCAGGCAGTCGTCGAGGGCAGCGAGGCAGCCGCCGAAGTAGCCGCCCGGCCCGTTGACGGCCTCGCCGAGCGCCAGGTAGAGCCCCGCTTCGTCGCTCATGTGCCGCCCGTCGAGTTCGTACGCGTGACCGGCGGACCGGTCACGGTCGACGCGCCGGCAGCCCCGCTCCCGGACCAGGTCGTGCCAGGCCCCGCGGCGCCGGGTGTCGAGACCGGCCCAGGCACCCGAGGTGTCCGGTGGCCCGGCGAGCCACCGCTCCCAGAGGGGCCGGGCGTACTCGGGAACGGGCGTGAAGTGCTCTCCGTCGAGCTCCAGGTCGATCAGATCCGTCCCGTAGGAGGACGGGCGCCAGGTGCTGACTCGGGCCTGAAGCAGTCGGTCGGTGAGTGGCTCGCCCCGGTCGTCCTGTATCTCCAGAGCGGCCTCCCCCAGGTACAGCGCCCTCCGGGTGCCCTTCGCCAGTGCCGCCCTCAACCGCTCACTCCGGGCGAGGCCGCGCAGGACGAGCGGGTGCGCCACCCGCTCGGGCGCCGGGACGCGGGCGAATTCGCGACAGGAGCCCAGCCACCGGCGCCCGTCGTGCAGGCGTACACGACCCCTGTGTCCCTCGGGTGGACCTTCGTAGTCGTCCAGGCCGGTGACCACCACACCGTCCACCCCGGGAAGCTGCCCCATGCTCTCCGCGTCCTCGAGCAGCCAGGGGTCGAGTGCCTCGTGCTCCGGCACCAGCCACAGCCGGCTGCCCACCCAGCCGCGCAGCTCGGGGCCTTCCGGGACCCAGTCGAACAGTTCGTACGTCCCGCGCCGGGGCTCTCCGAAGAGTCCCTCCACGGCGGCGCAGACCCCCCAGACGTGTCCGTGCTCCGTCTCCGTCAGCCTGTACCGTCCGCGCCCGCCCTGGCCCACGTTCGCATGCACGGTCCGAATCATGCCCGGACCGGCTGTTCAGGGCGAAACCCTTTCCCACGCGTGTTCAGGGCTGCTCGGTCGGCGAACCCCCGTGCGTTAGGACGGCGTCCGTTCTCGACCACGTGTCACTCCCGGCGGGACGTCGCGGCACCCTGTCGCCGGCGGGCAGGGGCGGGGAGCTGCCCCGCGACGATCGCGGCGAGCGAGAGGCCGAACCCCACGAGCTGGACCGGCCCGAACGTCTCGCCGAGCAGGACGGCACCGAGGACCGCGGCGACCAGGGGCGAGAGGAGGACGAGCACCGCGACAGAGGTGACGGGCAGCGCGGTGACGCCGCGGAACCACAGGACATAGGCGGCGAGACCACCGACGAGACCGAGCCAGAGGTAGCCGAGGGCGGCGGTCGGATCGATGTGAGGAGGTGCCCCCTCGGCGAGGAATGTGACAGGCACCAGGAACAGTCCGCCTGCGGTGAGCTGCCAGCCGGCGAAGGCGGTGGGACCGGCCTCGGCAGGTCGTCCCCAGCGCTTGGTGAGCGTCACCCCGAATGCCATCGTCGCCGCGCTCGCCAGGCCGGCCACCACCCCGACGGTGTCGAATGCCGCGTTCGGACCGATCACCACCAGGCCGACGCCGGCGGCCCCGGTCGTACCCCAGAAAAGGCGCCACGCGGACAGGCCCTCACGGAGGACCGGCACGGCGAGGGCGGCGACGACGAGCGGCTGAGCCGCCGCCAACGTGGCGGCGACGCCTCCCGGCAGGCGTTCGGCCGCGATGAACAGAAGCGGGAAGAACACGCCGATGTTCAGCACGCCGAGCACCGCGGCCTTCCACCACCACGCCCCACGGGGCAGCGTCCGGGTGATCGTCAGCGCGATCAGACCGGCGGGCAACGCCCGCAGCAGTCCCGCGAACAGAGGGTGCCCGGGCGGGAGAAGCTCGGTGGTGACGACGTAGGTCGTACCCCATGCCGTCGGAACGAGCGCTGTCAGGACCGCCCCCGGCAGGCCGCCACGGGAAACATCGCTGGCGGCTCGGCCGAGAACCCTTTGTGCGCCTGGAGTTGTCACGCCCGCAGTCTTGCGCCGCCGCGATCAATGAGTCCAACACATGCTTGTCACCTCACCGATCTCGAATCACGATGGATCGATGGAGCTCCAGCAGATGCGCTACGTCATCGCCGTCGCCGAGACGAACAGCTTCACGCGGGCCGCCGAGCGGTGTCACGTGGTCCAGTCCGCCCTCAGCCACCAGATCGCGCGTCTGGAACAGGAACTCGGCGCGAGGCTCTTCGAGCGCACCAGCCGCCGGGTCCGCCTGACACCGGCCGGCGCGGCGTTCCTCCCCGCCGCCCGCCAGTGCCTGGACGCCGCCGAGCGCGCGGCCGCCGAAGTGGCCGCGGCTGTCGGCGAGGTACGCGGACGGCTCGCCGTGGGCCTGATCCCCACCGTCGCCGCGGTCGACGTCCCCGCCGCGCTGCACGACTTCCGCCGGCAGTACCCGCACGTGCGCATCGGCCTGCGTGTGGGCGCGAGCGAGGACCTCGCCGAGCAGGTCGAGCAAGGGGTCGTCGACGTGGCCTTCCTAGGGTTGCCGACCACAGCGCGACCGCAGGGTGTCGCCGCCCACGAACTCGCCCGTGACCGGCTCGTCGCCGTGGTCGCGCCGGACCATCCACTCGCCGACGAGCCGACGGTCGACCTGCGCCGGCTCTCCTCCGAGGTGTTCGTGGACCTTCCGGCCGGGACGGCCGGGCGGATCCAGTCCGACCAGGCCTTCGCTGCCGCCGGTCTCAGCCGCGACGTCGCCTTCGAAGTGACCACGGCGGACTTCATGGCTCGACTGGTCGGGCAGGGCCTGGGCATCGCCATGCTCCCCGCCGCCTACGTGCCCCGGCTGACCGGCGTGACCACCATCGAGGTCACCGACGCGCCGGCCCGCGTCGAGTACGTCGTGTGGAACCGCGTCGGCCGCACGCCCGCGGCGACCGCCTTCCTCGCCGTCCTGGACCTCCCTGCCGCGCTCGACACGGAATGAAGAGGTGGAAGGTCCCCGCCGCCCGGCTCAGGCGCGGCGGCGGATCCGCAGGGAGGGGCTCGCCGGCGACCGGGCCGAGCTCTCGGGCCTGATGGAGCCGGTGCGGCAGTAGGCGACCGGCGCCGCTCGGTGCGGGTCAGGAACGCGGCTCGCCGGGCTGCTCGGCCCTGGCGGCGTTCTTCTCCTTGATGCGGGCGGCTTCCTTGCGGACCTCGGCCTGGGTGGCGCGCTCCTGCCGGAGCCAGGCCGGGAACTCCCGCTTCAGCTCGTCGATCTGCTCCGTGGTGAGGGCCTCGGTGACTCCGCCGCGCGCGAGGCCGGCGATGGAGACGCCGAGCTTCGCCGCGACCACCGGCCGGGGGTGCGGTCCGTCGCGGCGCAGGTCCAGCAGCCACTGCGGCGGGTCGGCCTGCAGAGCATTGAGCTCGCTGCGCGAGACGACACCCTCCTGGAACTCGGTGGGTGTGGCCGGGAGGTACACACCCAGCTTCTTCGCCGCGGTTGCGGGCTTCATCGTCTGGGTGGTCTGGTGCGACGTCATGGGGTCAAGGGTATCGAGAGGTGTTCGATGCCTCTGACCACGACCGGTAACCTGGCGGGGTGACAGGCTCCGACACATCCCCTTCGTTCCGGCTCGCGTACGTCCCCGGCGTGACGCCGACCAAGTGGGTACGGATCTGGCACGAGCGGCTCCCGGACGTCCCGCTGACGCTTGTCGCGGTCTCCGCGGCCGATGCTCCCGGGATGCTGCGCAGCGGTGACGCCGACGCCGGTTTCGTGCGGTCACCGATCGACCGGACCGATCTCAGCGCGATCCCCCTCTACACCGAGACCACCGTGGTGGTCGTCCCGAAGGACCACGCCGTGGCCGCCGTCGACGAGGTGACCGCCGAGGACCTCGCCGACGACATCGTTCTGCACCCTCTCGACGACACCCTCGAATGGGAGCAGCGGCCGGGGATGCCCGCGGTCGAGCGTCCCGCCTCGACGGCGGACGCCGTCGAACTGGTGGCGGCGGGAGTGGGAGTGCTCGTCGTGCCGCAGTCGCTGGCCCGGCTGCACCACCGTAAGGACCTCACCTACCGGCCGGTCTCCGACGCCCCGGTGTCGGGTGTCGCCCTGTCCTGGCCGCAGGACGGGACCACCGATCTCGTGGAGCAGTTCATCGGCATCGTCCGTGGCCGGACCGTCAACAGCTCACGCGGACGCCCGGCCCAGGAACAGCCGAAGGGCAAGCGCCCCGAAGCGGGCGACGCACGGCGGAAGGCCACCGGCGCCAAGACCTCGGGCGGCAAGGCGTCCGGCGGATCGTCGGGCGGAAAGTCCTCCGGCGGCCGGACGGCGGGCAAGGCCGCGGGCAATGCTGCCGGGAAGCGGCCGCGGAGCGGTTCCGCCGGCGCGAAGGCCGGCAGGCGCGGCAAGCCTCGCCGCAACTCGTAGCGAGCCGGCCGGCCGGAGTCGCCGGACCGCCGGAGCACTTCCGCGCCCACTCCCGCACCGAACCTCGACGGCCGGCCCGACAGCCGCTCCCAGCGCGCCCCGCGACCAGCGATGGCCGCAGAGCGCCGCCGTGGAGAAGTGCGGCCTGAGGAGCCGGCTTCCTGGTGCTCGACCGGCCGGCCACCCCACCGAAACCGCAGAAGCCGCAGTACCCGAGAAGCCGCAGCAGCCGCAGCAGCCGCGGGGAACGCGGCGCCCCGTCACCGGCGGACGCGCCCGCGTTCAGGCGACCGCCTCCAGGCGCAGGCTCCAGCGCCCGGGCACACCGGTCAGGGTCACCGTCGACAGCGGTCGGACGTCCACGTTCCAGTACATCGAGGGGTGCGCCCGCAGCGCGTACACGAACGCGGCCCGTACGACCGCGGGCTCCGCGACGGCGACGATCGAGCCTCCGTCGTCCGCCGGGCGGGTGTCCAGCCAGCCCCCTATGCGGGAGATGAAGGCGAGCAGCGGCTCCCCGCCGTGCGGTGCGCTGCGCGGGTCGCAGAGCCACACGTCGACGGCGGCGGGTTCCCTGGCGGTGACCTCCGCGAGGGTGTAGCCGCGCCAGCGGCCCATGTCGCAGTCGCGCAGCGCGGGCTGTGCCAGCGGCGCGAAGCCCAGGGCCTCCCCGGTCGCGCGGCTGCGCGGCGTCGGCGAGCAGTAGCGCAGCTCCGCGGCGCTGAGCGGCACGAGTGCGTGGGCGGCGACCTGCACTTCGTGCCAGCCCGCCTGGTCGAGCGGCCGGTCGTCGTCGAAGCGCTCGGTGAGCAGCGAGGACGTGCGCGCGGCGGCGATCAGTGTGACCCGGACACTCATGGCGTGATGGTGCTGGCCGGAGCCTCGCAGGTCAAGGGTTTCCCGAGGGCGGGCGCAGCGGGAGAGCGCCGGACGGTCCCCCGGTCACCCCCCGCTTCCGCCGCCCGTGTCAGCGCCGGGGGCCGCCGCGGGTGTCGGGCGGCCGGGCCGTGAAGATCGTCCGGCTCCCGGCCGGCACGGCCGCCCTCGGGCAGGGACTCGCACGCCGGCAGAGGAGTGCCCCCACGAGTGGGGGCCGGTCCCGGCCGTACGACGGCCTCAGCGCAGCACTTCGTCGCACGCCGTACGCAGTCTGCGCACGCCCTCGGCGATCTCGGCCGGCCCTGCGACGCCCGCGAAGCTCACCCGGACGTGTCCGCCGGGGGTTCGGCGGAGAAGTAGGGGCGGCCTGGCGCCACGGCGACGCCCGCGCGGAGGGCGGCGGCGACGAAGGCGGACTCCTCGCTGCCCTCCGGCAGCCGCAGCCACAAGTGGTAGCCGCCGGAAGGGATGTGAGGCAGTGCCAGTTCGGGCACCTGGAGCCGCAGTGCGGCGGTCATGGTGTCCCGTCGGCTTTTCAGTTCGGCGGCCACGCCGCGCAGATGCCTGCTCCACGCGGGCGCGCCCACCAGTTCCAGGGCCGCTTCCTGGAGGGGGCGGGGACGAAGAAGCTGTCGACGACATGGATGGCGCGGAGCCGTTCGAGGACCGGGCCGCGGGCGGCGAGCATGCCCACCCTCAGGCTGGGCGAGGTCGCCTTGGTGAGCGAGCTCACATGGACGACGGCTCCGTCCTGGTCGTCGGCGACCAGCGGAGGCGGCAGCGGCCCCGCGTCCTCATGCACGAGCCGGCGGGCGAAGTCGTCCTCGACGACGAAGGCTCCGGCCTCCCGCGCGATACGCAGGACGGCGCTGCGCCGCGCGGGTGCCGATACCGCACCGGTCGGGTTCTGGAAGAGCGGCTGGCAGACGAAGACCCGCGCGCCGGTCGCACGGAAGGCGGCGGTGAGCAGTTCGGGCCGGACACCTTCGGTGTCCAGCGGGACGGGGACGGGCCGGACTCCGGCGGCGCGGGCGATGGCGAGCATGCCCGGATAAGTGGGCGACTCGACGAGGACGGGCGCGCCGGGCGGTGCGAGCGCCCGCAACGCGGTGGTCAGCGCGGACTGGCCGCCCGCGGTGACCAGTACGTCGGCGGCGGTGACGGAGCCGCCGAGACCGCGGGCGAACCATTCCCGGAGTTCGGGGAGCCCGTCGATGGGCGGGCGTCCCCATGCTCCGGGACGCCGGCCGGCCCGGGCCAGCGCGGCGGCCATGGCGCTCTCCGGCTGGAGGCCCGGGTGCAGGTAGCCCCCGTTGAACTCGACAACGCCCGGCGGCGGGGCGGCGAGCGTGACGAGCACACCGGAGGCGTCGACCGCGCGTGGCACGATCTCGGCCGCGGCGTCGGCGCTGAGGGCCACCTCCTGCCAGGAGGTGTCGCCCGCGGGACGCACGTCGGGCCGCGGTTCGGCCCGGTACGCGCCGGCGCCGGGCCGGGTGACGACGAGGCCTTCCGCGGCGAGTTGCGCGAGGGCGCGGGAGACGGTCACCGGGGACACCCGGAAACGCTCGACGAGGGCCCGGCTCGACGGCAGTTTTCCACCCGTCGGGTAGCGGTCGAGCTCCGCTCTGAGGGAATGCGCCAGTTCAGCCACACTGCTACGCTCTTGCATGACAGCACAGGATAGCGCTACCGACTCCACCTCGATAGCGGTCAGCAACGGCACACTTCTCGCCGCGCTGGGCGTGGTCGCCTTCTCCCTGACGTTCCCGTCCACGGTCTGGGGGCTCGAGGGCTTCGGCCCCTGGTCGCTGGTGGCCGTGCGCAGCGCTCTCGCCGCGACCATCGCGGGCACGTTCCTGCTGGCCCTCCGCGTCCCGCTGCCGGACCGCCGCCACTGGGCGTCTCTGGCGACGGTCGCCGCCGGCGTGGTGGTGGGATTCCCGTTGCTGACGACGCTCGCGCTGCAGACGTCGACCTCCTCGCACGCCGCCGTGGTGGTCGGCCTGCTGCCCCTGACCACCGCCGCGTTCGCCGCCCTGCGTACGGGCCGCCGGCCGTCCCGTACGTTCTGGGCCGCGGCCCTCGCGGGCGCTGCGGTCGTGATCGCGTTCACGGTGCAGCAGAGCGGCGGTGCGCTGCACACCGGCGACCTGTATCTGTTCGGCGCGCTGCTGGTCTGCGCGGCGGGCTACACGGAGGGCGGCCGGCTCGCGCGGCAGATGCCGGGCTGGCAGGTGATCGGCTGGGCCCTGATCCTCTGCCTGCCGGTCGCGGTCGCCGGTTCCGCCGTGGCCCTGGCGTACGAGCCGGTACACCTCGGTGTGCGCGGAGTGATCGGGCTGGTCTGGGTGGCCGCCGGATCCACGTTCTTCGGGCTGTACGTCTGGTACCGCGGAATGGCCGGCATCGGGATCGCCAGGGCCAGTCAGCTCCAGCTGGCCCAGCCGCTGCTGACGCTCGTCTGGTCGGTGCTGCTGCTCGGTGAGGAGCTCTCCCCCGCGGCGCCGCTCGCCGCCGTGGCCGTGCTGGTGTGCATCGCGGTCACCCAGCGCTCGCGCACCTGAGGCGTACCAGGCGCGGCGGACTCCCCCGGCCGTAGACTCGAGAAAACGGACAAATCCATAGATCGAGCCGCTCCGAGGAGGTCAGTCGCGATGCAAGCGAACGTGGGCGACACGCTGCTGGTGCACGGCAGGACCGTGGGACAGCACGACAAGGTCGCCGAAGTCGTCGAGGTGCTGGGGTCCGAAGGCAATCCGCCGTTCCGCGTCCGCTTCGAGGACGGGCACGAAGCACTGATGTCCCCCGGACCCGACACCGTCGTCAGGCACCACGAGAAGACCTGACGCCACCCGGTGCGTCAGGCCGGCGGCCGGACCCTGGTCGGGTAGTGGTCGGCCACCACCCTGGTCATCGCCCCGATCGGGTCCGCCACGACCTCCATCGCCGAGAAGTAGCAGTGACCGCCGACCGCCGGGTACCTCTTCGCGTACGTCAGATGCCGCGAGAGCTCGGCCGGGTCGTGCCAGGCCTCCGGCTGTCCCGCCATACCCACCTTGTACAGGGCCTCCCCGATGAAGAGGTCGACGCCGGTGCCGTTCGCGACCTCCGCCCACCAGGGCACGAGCGCCTCGTAGTCCGCGGGCGGGAAGCCCATGTTCCAGTAGACCTGGGGGACGACATAGTCGATCCAGCCCTCCCTCACCCAGCGGCGGGTGTCCGCGTGCAGGTCGTCGTATGTCTGCACCCCGGCCGCCGTACGGGACCCCAAAGGGTCCGTGGTGGCGTTGCGCCACACGCCGAAGGGGCTGATCCCGAAGCGGACGTGCTTCTTGGCGGCCTTGATCCGGGCCGCCATCTCCAGCACCAGCCGGTTGATGTTGTCGCGCCGCCAGGCGGCCTTGTCGGGGAACCCGTCGCCGTACCGGGCGAAGGTCGCGTCGTCGTCGAAGACCTGGTCGGGGACCGGATACGGGTAGAAGTAGTCGTCGAAGTGGACGGCGTCGATGTCGTACCGGACCACCGCGTCCATCATCGCGTCCTCGACGAAGCGCCGGACCTCCGGGATGCCCGGGTCGTAGTAGAGCTTCCCGCCGTACGCGATGACCCAGTCCGGGTGCAGCCGGGCCGGGTGGGTCTCGACGAGACGGGACGGGTCGGTGTGGCCGGCCACCCGGTATGGATTGAACCAGGCATGCAGCTCCAGCCCCCGCCGGTGGGCCTCCCGCACGGCCGTGCCGAGCGGGTCCCAGCCCGGGTCCTGGCCCTGGACCCCGGTCAGACACTGGCTCCACGGCTCGTGCGGCGACGGCCACAGCGCGTCCGCCGTGGGCCGCACCTGGAGGACCACGGCGTTCAGGCGGCGCTCCACGGCGGTGTCGAAGTAGGCGAGCAGTTCCGCGCGCTGCCGGTCGGCGGTGAGGCCGGGCCGGGAGGGCCAGTCGCGGTTGCCCACGGTGGCGAGCCACATCCCACGGAACTCGCGCCCGGTCCGGCGGCCACGCCCGCGCCCCCGGGACGCCGCCTCGGACGGGACACGGGCCGCCGCGTCACCCGCCGTCGCGAAAGCGGCGAGCACCCCAGCCGCCGTCGCCACGAACCCTCTTCTACCGATTCGCCCCATATTTCTACCCCTGTCGGGCTCGGAGTCCGCCGTCGTATCCGCAGAGCATGCCCGCCCCGGGCGCTCGGCCACCCACGCGTTCGGAGTAACGTCGGGGCGTCGGGCGGGCGCCGGAACCATACGGGGGACCTGCCGGCCGAAAGATCAGCGAAAGGCACGAGGTGACGGACTCAATGGCCGACATTGCACGCGTCGGAGTGGTGGGTTGCGGCCAGATGGGCGCGGGCATCGCGGAGGTGTGCGCCCGCAGCGGCCTCGAGGTGAAGGTGGCCGAGACCACGGGCGAGGCCCTGGAGATCGGTCGCACCCGGTTGTTCAACTCCCTGTCCAAGGCCGCCGAACGCGGCAAGATCACGGACGAGGAGCGGGACACCACCCTGGAGAGGCTGAGCTTCACGACCGACCTCGGGGAGTTCGCCGACCGCGACCTCGTCATCGAGGCCGTGGTGGAGAACGAGCAGGTCAAGACGGAGATCTTCCAGGTGCTGGACCAGGTGGTGACGCGGCAGGACGCGATCCTCGCCTCCAACACCTCCTCGATCCCGCTGGTGAAGCTGGCCGTCGCGACCTCGCGTCCGGACCAGGTCATCGGCATCCACTTCTTCAATCCGGCCCCGGTGCAGCGGCTCGTCGAGCTGATCCCGGCGCTGACCACCTCCGAGGAGACCATCAAGCGCTCGGAGGCCGTGGTGCAGCAGGTGCTGGACAAGCACCCGATCCGCGCCCAGGACCGCTCGGGCTTCGTGGTCAACGCGCTGCTCATCCCGTACCTCCTCTCGGCGATCCGGATGTTCGAGTCGGGCATCGCGTCGCGTGAGGACATCGACAACGGCATGGAGATGGGCTGCGCCCACCCCATGGGCCCGCTGAAGCTGTCCGACCTGATCGGCCTCGACACCGTGGCCTCGGTCGCCGACAGCATGTACGCGGAGTACAAGGAGCCGCTGTACGCCGCTCCCCCGCTGCTCCAGCGGATGGTGGACGCGGGCCGGCTCGGCCGCAAGACGGGCTCGGGCTTCTACACCTACTGAGCCCCGCCGCCGAGCCGGCCCGGCCTCAGCCGAGCCGCAGGTGGTACAGCATCAGCAGCCCGGCCGCCATCGCGGCGGCCGGGACCTCGCCCCGGGCGATCATGTCGGGCACCAGCTTCAGCGGTATCCACTCGCGGCGCGAAGACTCGAAGTCGTCCTCCGGGAACCCCGTGTAGGCGGCGTCCTCGGCCCAGTAGAGGTGATGGCGGGCGTCGGTGAGGCCGTTGGACGGCTCCACGGTCATCAGGTGCTGGAGGGTGCCGGGCCGCCAGCCGGTCTCCTCCTCCATCTCCCTGGCCGCCGCTGCCGCCACGTCCTCGCCGTCCTCGACGACGCCCGCGGCGAGTTCCCAGCCCCAGCTGTCGGTGATGAAACGGTGCCGCCACAGCATCAGCACCTCGTTGGCTTCGTTGACCACGGTCGCGACGGCGACCGGGCGGAGGCGGACCAGGAAATGGTCCAGGTGCCGGCCGTCGGGCAGCTCGACATCCGCGAGGTTGACCCTGAACCACCGGTTCTCGTACACGGTTTGTTCGCTCAAGTTTGTCCACTGCACGTTTCTGCCACCTTCCGACAAGTAGATGGCCAACATGGCAGCAGGAGCTCGGTCAGAGGGGAACGCGGAGCGCCCCATCGATGAGTTCGGCGGCCTCCTCCGCACCGGCACAGCCGCTCGCCGCCAGATGCTCGCGCACCGCCCGCATCCGGTCCCTCAGCCGCTGCGACTCCATCCCCCGGGCACGTTCCACCATCTCCGCCGCCGTCCGCGCCGCACGGTCCACCTCACCCTGACGCAGCTCGATCTGACTGAGCATGGCGAGCCGGTGCACCCGGCCACGGTCGTGCGCCGGCGTGCCGACGGCGGCAGCCGCGTGCTCCCGCGCCGCCGCCAGCTCACCGAGACCGAGCAGTGCCTCCGCCACCTGGACGTTGACGAGGCCCGGCTGGACGTAACCGGTCTCGTCCGGCTCGTGGCCGGGACGGATCCGCTCCGCCTCCGACTCGGCACGCCCGATACAGCGCCGGGCGCCCGGACCGTCCCCCAAGTGCGCGTACGCCTTGGCCTGCATCGCGTACAGGTCGGCCGCCAGCGCCGGAGTGATCTGGCGGCCCGCCGTCCGCAGCGCCGCCTCCGCGAAGGCGACCGCCTGCCGGTGCTCCGACATGAACAGCGACTGGTTGACCAGCAGCGCGATCACATAGGCGCCGAGCCCCCGGTCACCGCTCGCCTTGGCCAGCCGCAGCGCCTGATGGAAGTAGCGCTGGGCCGGGCCCTGCGCGTCGGAGTCGTAGGCGCAGATGCCGGCCACCGCCACCAGGCCCCCGGCGGCGCGGTGCAGTTGGCGGCCGAGCGCGTCGCTGTACGAGCCGCGCAGGAGCGGCGCCGCCTCCGCGTGGAGGAAGCCGACGACGCGCGAGCGGGTCGCGATGCCGCCGGCCCGCCGGTACATCAACTCGTAGTGTGCGCGGGCGGATCTGAGCATCTGGACGTCGGCCATGTCGACGCGGGTACGCCCGTCGCGTGAGACGTCCGAGTCCTCCGGCGGGTTCTCCCACTCCCACACCGGCATCACCGCGGGAGTGCCGGTGACCGCGGGCGCACCGGCGTCCCGTGGCCGCTGCTGGGCGTCGAAGCGCCACAGGGCGGTGGCCCGCTCCACGAACCCGGACAGCGACGAACTCCGGGGCGAGGCGGACCCGTCCGGTACGCCGAGCCCGACGTCGTCGAGAGTGACCGCGCGCCGCAGCCGCTCCGCGAGCACCTCGCAGATCAGATCGGGAACCCGGCCGCGGGGGCGCTGACCTTTCAACCACCGTGCCACCGCGGTGTGTTCGTAGCGCAGCGACAACCCCCTGGCCGAGCCTGCCCGATTGACGCGGGCGGCGAGGCCCGCGTGGGAGAAGCCCGCCTCTTCGAGCAGGGCGTCGAGAAGGGTGTTCGCCTGCACGGCCACCTCCGGTGACTTGCGTCCGCTCAGGGTAGTGGAGACCGTTTCGCACGGGGTGTGAAACAAGTGCGCTTTTCCACGCCTTGCGTGCGCTCCCGGCGTGCGGCCGGGGCCTGTTGACTGAACTGCCTCTCATAGAGGCGGCCGGGCCGCCGGCTCCCCCTCGTACAGTGCGGCGGCCCCGATTGCGTCGTCCGTCCTGCTGATCTGCCCGACACTCCGCGGCAGGGCGGGCGGCGCCAGGCCGCGGGCGGCCAGGCCGGTCCGTCGGACCCTTCCCGGCCCGCCCCTCGCACGGCGCGGACCGGCTTCCCCCTCCGGCCCGCGCCGTTTCGCGTGGCGGGGCGGGCGGGGGCGGCAGGGCGGAGGCGGTCCGGACCCGACCCGGCTTCTCCGGCGCATGTTTCTGTGCTGTGCTGGAGGAGTCGGGCAGGGTCCGTCATCTCGCGGCCGAAAGCGGTCGATGCGGCAGTCGGGAGCCCGTGGTGAAGCGCCGGGCGGTCGCAGCGGGGCGGCGGGACGGCCCCTGGGAGGATTTCCATGCTGCACAACCGCATTGCAAGCCCCTCGCCGGCACAGTCGGGCAACCTCCTGCCGCGGCGTGATCTCGCTGCCGCCTGGATCCTCATGGTCCTGCTCGCCGGATCGGCATGGGTACTCACCGTCGCCCGGTCCCGCGACATGGCCATGGAGCCGGGAACCATGGGTCTGGAGCTGCCGCTCTTCCTGCTGCTGTGGGTGACCATGATGGTCGCGATGATGTTCCCCTCCATGGCGCCGGTGGCGATCACCTGGGCGCGGGCGATCGGCCGGCAGTCGGCAGGCGCCGCCCGCGCTGCTCGGATCGCCCAGTTCGCCGGGGGCTATCTGATCGCCTGGACGGCCTTCGGTCTCGTCGCGTACGGGGCATTGGCGGCGACCGCGAGGCTGGTGGACGGCAGTCCCGAGGCAGGTCGCTGGCTGGGTGCCGCCGCGTTCCTGCTCGCGGGGCTGTACCAGTTCGGGCCGCTGAAGCGCGTTTGTCTGCTGCATTGCCGCAATCCGCTGTCGCACCTCGTCCGGTACGCGCGCTTCCGGCCGTGGGCCCGTGATCTGCGCGTGGGGGCGCATCACGGGCTCTACTGCGTGGGCTGCTGCTGGGGCCTGATGATCGTCCTCGTCCCGCTCGGCGTGATGAACGTGGCGGCCATGGCCGCCCTGGCGGCTGTCGTCTTCCTGGAGAAGCTGTGGCGGTGGGGCCCATGGCTCACGTGGGCGGTCGGCATCGCCTTCTTGGTCCTGGCCGCACTCGCACCCTTCCAGGAATGGCTGCTGCCCGGCCTCCGGATGTCCGAGCCCCCGATGTAGCCCTTTTCCTCCTGGGTCGGTAAGGCGCACTCTGGAAGGGAGGCCGCTTCCCGATCCGGAGAGTGGGCTCGGGACACCTGGTCTCGCCACTCCGAGTGAGCTCGTACGGGCTCGTCAGGAGGGAAGCGGAGATGACAGAACAGGCCACCACCGGTACGCGCTGGCACCTGACCGGCGACTGGTTCGACGTGTGCAAGTGCGCCATTCCGTGCCCCTGCACGTTCGCCCAGCCCCCTACGTACGGCGACTGCGAGGGCGTGCTGGCCTGGCACATCCGGGAAGGCACCTTCGGCGACGTGCGGCTGGACGATCTCAACGTGCTGATGCTCGGCTCCTTCGTCGGCAACGCATGGGCCCGCCAGCACACCGACGCGTACGCTGCGGTGTTCTTCGACGAGCGCGCCGACGAACGGCAGCGCGCCGCCCTTCAGAGCATCTTCGGCGGTGAGGCGGGCGGATGGCCCGCGGAGTTCGGTGAGATGTTCGGCCCCGAGATGCGGGGCATGGAGTTCGCTCCCATCCGGATCGAGATCGACGAGGGCCTGGGCGCCTGGCGCGCGGAGATCCCAGGGCGGGTCACGGCACGTGCCGAGGCGCTGACCGGGCCGACCACTCCGGAGGGCGCACGCGTGCAGGTGCACAACCCACCGGGCGCCGAGGTCGGTCCCGGCCAGGTCGCGACCTGGGGGCGGGCCACCACCGACCGCGCCGATGCCTACGGCTTCACCTGGGAGCGCTCAGGGAAGTCGAGCAAGCACTTTCCCTTCGACTGGAGCGGCCCCGACGAACAGTCCAGTTGAAACGACGCGCTCGTCGGTCTCCGCAGGCCCCCACCGCTGCTCGCCCTGTCCGAGGCGCTGCACGGCCGGGTGTGCGCTCACTCCTGCCGGCGCGGCCCGCCGGAGGCCGGAGCCGTCGTGCCGGCACCGCTGCGCCTCTACGGGCGCGGCGCCTTAAGGACACCACTGGACACCCGCACCGCGTCGCGGCCACGCGATCGACGTAAAACGGCGCGTGACCGCCCAAGGAACCGGTGGCCGGCCGGGCGAGAAGTCGGAAGGCCCGCCGCAGGCGCCACGCGGAAGGGCCCGCCCGGATCGCTCCGGACGGGCCCTGTACGCGACA
Organism: Streptomyces sp. Tu 2975; assembly: GCF_009832925.1. Lineage (GTDB taxonomy): Bacteria > Actinomycetota > Actinomycetes > Streptomycetales > Streptomycetaceae > Streptomyces. The sequence continues at coordinate 6,449,005 of NZ_CP047140.1, read as the reverse complement.
CGCGGCACGGCTCACGCGCCCCGCAACACCGCTCCCGTGCGTTCCGTCGCCAGGGACACCGCCGCGTCCCGTGCGGCCGACGCCTCGTCGACGGTCAGCGTGCGGTCCGCCGCGCGGAAGCGCAGCGCGTACGCGAGCGACTTGCGGCCCTCGCCGATCTGCTCGCCCGTGAAGACGTCGAACAGCCGGATGGACTCCAGCAGTTGGCCCGCGCCATCGCGCAGCGCCGATTCCACGTCGGCCGTGGGCACGTCGTCAGCGACGACGAGCGCGACGTCCTGCGTGGCCACCGGGAAGGTGGAGATCCGCGGTGCCTGGACGACACCGTCCGACGCCTGCTCCAGCACGTCGAGCTCCAGCTCCATCGCGCAGGTGCGGTCCGGCAGGTGCAGTGCCTTGACGACGCGCGGGTGCAGTTCGCCCGCGTGGCCGACGAGGGTCTCCTCGCCGTCCACCGTCGCGTACAGCGCGGCGCAGCGACCGGGGTGCCACGGCGCGTGCCGGTCGGCGCGGATCGTCAGCTCGACACCCGCCTCGCGGGCGACGAGGCGGCCGGCCTCGATCGCGTCGGCCCAGTCGGCCGGACGTCCTTTGCCCCACCAGCCGTCCTGCTCGCGGGCGCCCGCGAGGACGACGGCGACACGGCGCGGCTGACGCGGCAGCGCCGCGTTCAGCGAGGCGATCTCCTCGTCGGTGGGCCTGCGGTCCACCGGCGGCGTCACCGCCTGCCGCTCCTCGCCGGTCGGACGGAAGACGAGGCCGGTCTCGAAGAGCGCCAGGTCGTGGCTGCCGCGCCCGTCGTTGCGCCGCAGCGCGCCGAGGAGGCCGGGCAGGAGCGTCGTGCGCAGCGCCGGCTCCTCGTCGGAGAGCGGGTTGACGAGCCTGACGACCCGGCGGCGGGCGTCGTCGGCCTCGAGGCCGAGCTGGTCGAGAACCGGTTCGCCGATGAAGGGGTAGTTCGGCGCCTCGACGTAGCCGGCGCCGGCGAGCGCGCGGCCTACCCGGCGGTGCAGCCGCTGGCGTGCGGTGAGACCGCGGCCGGACGGCGGGGTGGGCAGGGTCGAGGGGAGGTTCTCGTAGCCCTCGAGCCGGATGACCTCTTCGGCGAGGTCGTTCGGCTCGGCGAGGTCGGGCCGCCACGAGGGGACGGTGACGACGAGGTCGTCCTGCCCGTAGACGTCGCAGCCGACCTCCTGGAGGCGGCGCACCACGGTCTCGCGGCCGTAGGTGACGCCGGCGACGCGGTCGGGGTGGTCCGCCGGCATGGCGACGGTGCGTGGGGCGCTGGGGGCGACGACCTGGGTGACGCCGCCCTCCGCCGTGCCGCCGGCGAGGAGCACCAGCAGGTCGACGGTGCGCTGCGCGGCCGCGGCGGCGGCCTGCGGGTCGACACCGCGCTCGAAGCGCTTGGACGCCTCGGAGGACAGCTTGTGCCGCCGCGCGGTGCGGGCGATGGCGACCGGGTCGAAGTGCGCGGCCTCGATGACGACGTCGGTGGTGCCGTTGATCCGGCCGGTCTCCGGGTCGGGGGCCGCGTCGGCGATCTCGGTGTTCGCGCCGCCCATGACGCCCGCGAGACCGATCGGCCCGCGGTTGTCGGTGATGACGAGGTCCTCGGCATCGAGGACGCGGGTGGTGCCGTCGAGGGTGGTGAGCTTCTCGCCGGGCTCCGCGCGGCGCACCCCGATCGGCCCGTCGAGGCGGGACCGGTCGTAGGCGTGCAGCGGCTGGCCGAGCTCGAGCATCACGTAGTTGGTGATGTCGACGGCGAGCGAGATCGGGCGCATCCCGGCCTTCTGCAGCCGGCGCTGCAGCCAGATCGGGGAGCGGGCCTCCGGCTCGAGGCCGACGACGGTGCGCGCGGTGAAGCTGTCGCAGCCGACCGGGTCGGCCACCTCGACGCCGTAGCCGTACGAGTTGGGTCCGGGCACGTCGAGCAGCGCCGGGTCGCGCAGCGGCAGGCCGTAGGCGGTGGCCGTCTCACGGGCGACGCCGCGCATCGACAGGGCGTAGCCGCGGTCGGGGGTGACGGCGATGTCGAGGACCTCGTCGACGAGCTCGAGGAGCTTGATCGCGTCGGTGCCGACCTCGTGCTCGGGCGGGAGCACGATGATGCCGCCGCTGCCGTCGTCGCCCATGCCGAGCTCGTCGCCGGAGCAGATCATGCCGTGGGACGTCCGGCCGTACGTCTTTCGTGCGGCGATGGCGAAGTCGCCGGGCAGCACGGCGCCGGGGAGGACCACGACGACCTTGTCGCCGACGGAGAAGTTACGGGCGCCGCAGACGATCTCCTGCGGCTCACCGGTGCCGTTGGCCTGGCCGACGTCGACGGTGCAGAAGCGGATGGGCTTCTTGAACTCCGTCAGTTCCTCGATGGTCAGCACCTGGCCGACGACGAGCGGGCCCTTGAGCCCGGCGCCGAGCTGCTCGACGGTCTCGACCTCGAGCCCGGCGGCGATGAGCTTGGCCTGCACGTCACGACCGGTCTCCGTCGCCGGCAGGTCGACGTACTCCCGCAGCCAAGAAAGCGGGACCCGCATCAGATCTCCATCCCGAACGGCCGGGTGAACCGGACGTCGCCCTCGACCATGTCTCGCATGTCTTCGACGTTGTGGCGGAACATCAGCATCCGCTCGATGCCGAACCCGAAGGCGAACCCGCTGTACCTGGCGGGGTCGACGCCGCAGGCCGTGAGCACCTTGGGGTTGACCATTCCGCAGCCGCCGAGCTCGATCCAGCCCTCGCTGGAGCAGGTGCGGCAGGGCCGGTCGGGGTTGCCGACGGACTCGCCACGGCACACGTAGCAGACCATGTCCATCTCGGCGGACGGCTCGGTGAAGGGGAAGAAGTTCGGCCGCAGCCGGGTCTTCATGCCCTCGCCGAACAGTGCCTGGACCATGTGGTCGAGGGTGCCCTTGAGGTCGGCCATGGTCAGGCCCTCGTCGACGGCGAGCAGCTCGACCTGGTGGAAGACGGGGGTGTGCGTGGCGTCCAGCTCGTCGGTGCGGTACACGCGGCCGGGGCAGATCACGTAGACCGGCGGCTCACGGTCGATCAGGGAGCGGATCTGCACCGGCGAGGTGTGGGTGCGCAGCACGACGCCGGAGTCCGCGCCTCCCTCGGCGTCCTGCACGAAGAAGGTGTCGTGCTCGCCGCGGGCCGGGTGGTCGGGGCCGATGTTGAGCGCGTCGAAGTTGAACCACTCGGCCTCGACCTGCGGGCCTTCAGCGACCTCGTAGCCCATGGCCACGAAGACGTCCTCGATGCGCTCGGAGAGCGTGGTGAGGGGGTGGCGGGCACCGGCGGGGACGCGGTCGTGCGGCAGCGTGACGTCGACGGCCTCCTCGACGAGCACCCGGGCGTCGCGCTCGGCCTCGAGCTCCGCCTGGCGGGTGGCGAGCGCGCGGCCGACGGCGGCGCGGGCCTGGCCCACGCGCTTGCCGGCCTCGGCCTTGGCCTGCGGCGGCAGGGCCCCGATCTCACGGTTGGCGAGGGAGAGCGGCGAGGTGCCGGAGGTGTGCGCGGACTTCGCGTGGGCGAGCGCCTCGAGGGAGTCTGCGGCGGCGAAGGCGGCGAGCGCCTCGTCCCGCATGCGCTCGATCTCTTCCGGTTTCAGTGCCTCGACCTCAACAGGGTCGTACGACTTATTGGGTGCGGACATCTCTTCCCGTACTTCCGATGGGCTGGCTGGGGACCCCGCACGTCGACCAGGGACGACCGAGGACGCAAAGGTGCCAAAGGTCGAGTCTAACGGGGTGTGGAACGGTGAATGAGCCCGCGGGCCGCTCGGACGCTCTCGCCGGCCGATCCGGGAGGATCGCTACTGGAGATGCGCCGGGGTGCCGACGGGCAGGATAAATCGGAACCGGGCGCCACCGCCGGGGCCACGGCCGACCGTGATCGTCCCGCCGTGGGCCTCGACGATGCCCTTCACGATGTAGAGCCCGAGGCCGGTGCCACCGCGCTTGCTCCCCCGCCAGAAGCGGGTGAAGACCCGTGCCATCGACTCCTCCGGAATGCCGGGCCCCTCGTCGCTCACGGTGACGGCGGTGCCGTTCCCGCTCTGCTCGCCGGCAGACGGCGAGGGTGCTATGTCGATCGTGACAGTTCCCTCGCCGTGCCGCACCGCGTTTTCCAGCAGGTTGCCGAGCACCTGGTCGACCTTGTCGGGGTCGGCCCACAGGTCGGGCAGCGGCCCGGTGACGTCGACGCGGAACCGGTCCGGGGTCTGGCCGGCGGCCACGTGCGCGTCGACGTGGCGGCGCACGGCGGCGGCGAGGTCGACGGGCTGGCGGCGCACCTCGAGCCGTCCGGAGTCGATACGGGAGATGTCGAGGAGCTCCGCGATGAGGCGGGTGACGCGGTTGGCGTCGGCGTCGACGGTCTCCAGCATCAGCCGCTTCTGGTCGTCGGTGAAGCGTTCCCACTTGGCCAGGAGGGTCGCCGTGAAGCCTTTGACGGAGGTCAGCGGGGAGCGCAGCTCATGGGCGACGGTGGCGATCAGTTCGGCGTGGCTGCGTTCGCTGCGGCGCCGGGCTTCCGTGCCGCGGAGGCTGACGACGAGCCTGCGCACCGGCCCGGTGGGGACGTCGCGCACGTAGCGGGCGGAGACGAGGACCTCGCGGCCGCCGGGCAGCAGCAGGTTCCGCTCGGGCTGGCCGACGCGGGTCGCGAGTCCGCCGTAGGGGTCGGTGAGGGTCCACCAGCGGCGCCCCTTGAGGTCCTCCAGCGGGAGCACCCGCTCCAGTGGCCGTCCGATCGCGTCGGCCCGTGCCACGGCGGTGATGCGGACGGCGGCCCGGTTGAAGCAGACGACCCGGCCCGTCTCGTCGGCCACGACGAGGCCGTCCGGGAGGTCGTCGGGATCGATCCCGGGGGCCTCGGGGCAGCCGGAAGGGCCCAGGTGGAAATCCTGTGGCTGTGTCGGCCTGCTGGTGACCGTCATGTACCCGTACCCCACCTCTCCGCCGGCGCAGTGGGCCCCCGAGTGCGTCACCCTACTAGCTGAAAGTGACGTCGCCGACCCCCTGAGCGAGTGGTCCGTCAGCTTGCCGGGGCACCCTTGGCCCCGGCGCGCTGGGCGCGCGCCGACGCGTAGAGACATACGGCGGCAGCGGTCGCCAGGTTCAGGCTCTCGGCCTTTCCGTGGATCGGGACGCGGACGACGGCGTCGGCGAGGGCGCGGGTCTCCTCCGGCAGGCCCCAGGCCTCGTTGCCGAAGATCCATGCGGTGGGGCCGCCCATGGTGCCGGCGTCGAGTTCGCCGTCGAGGTCCTGCTCACCGGCGCCGTCCGCCGCGAGGACGCGGACGCCGGCGTCGCGCAGCCCTTGGACGGCCTGCTCGACGGGTACGCCGACGGCGACCGGCAGGTGGAAGTGGGAGCCGACCGACGCCCGCACCGATTTGGGGTTGTACAGGTCGACGGAGGCGTCGGTGAGGATCACCGCGTCCGCTCCGGCCGCGTCGGCGCAGCGCAGGACGGTGCCGGCGTTCCCGGGGTCGCGTACGTTCGCGAGCACGGCGACGAGCTTGGGCCGGGCGGCCAGGATGTCCTCGAACGGCGAGTCGAGGAACCGGCAGACGCCGACGAGTCCCTGCGGCGTGACGGTCTGCGACACCTCGGCGAGCACGGTGTCCGCGGCGTGGTGGACGCGGGCTCCGGCGGCGTGGGCGGCGTCGACGATGTCGGCGTAGCGCTCGGCGGCCTCGACGGTGGTGAACAGCTCCACCAGGGTCGCCTCGCCGTCGGGCCCGCGGTGGGCGACCGCCTCCCGGACGGCCTGCGGCCCCTCGGCGATGAACAGACGGTCCTTGCCCCGGAAGTTGCGCTTGGCGAGCCGCCGCGCGGCGGTGACGCGCGGGGAGCGGGGGGAGATCAGCTCGGGGTCGGCATGCGGCTCGGCGGCTCTCTCTCACGGGACTGCGTACGAAAGGTCGACAGGGCGAAAGGTCGAAAAGGGGTCGGCAGGGCGCTCCACCGCGCCCGGACGGAACGTGCGACGGGGGCGGGCAAACGCACCGGACCCGCAGGCCGAGGCCTGCGGGTCCGGTCGGCTCGATGCGGGTGTCAGGCAGCCTTGGGGGCGTTGACGTCGCTCGGCAGGGCCTTCTGCGCGACCTCGACGAGCGCGGCGAACGCGCCCGCGTCGTTCACGGCGAGCTCGGCCAGGATCTTGCGGTCCACCTCGATGTTGGCGGCCTTCAGACCCTGGATGAGGCGGTTGTACGTCATGCCGTTCTGGCGGGCAGCGGCGTTGATGCGCTGGATCCACAGCTGACGGAAGTCGCCCTTGCGCTTCTTGCGGTCGTTGTAGTTGTAGACCAGGGAGTGGGTGACCTGCTCCTTGGCCTTGCGGTACAGGCGCGAACGCTGACCGCGGTAACCGCTGGCCTGCTCGAGGATCGCCCGGCGCTTCTTGTGGGCGTTGACTGCCCGCTTGACGCGTGCCACTTGTTAACTCCTTGTAGCGGGGCCGTGGTTGTGCTCACACGGCCCGGAAACGAATTGGTCCCGGTCTCGGCGCGTGTCCCCGGCGAAGGGACACGAACGTCACTTGCCGAGAAGCTTCTTGATGGTCTTCGAGTCGCCCGGGGCCATCTCGGCGTTGCCGGTCAGGCGGCGCGTCAGCTTGGACGGCTTGTGCTCGAGCAGGTGGCGCTTGCCGGCGCGCTCACGGAGCACCTTGCCGGAGCCGGTGATCTTGAAGCGCTTCTTGGCACCGCTGTGCGTCTTGTTCTTCGGCATCGCGCCGTTATCTCCTCGTCAGTGGCGCTCCCCCGGTGCGGGCACCGGACTACGGGAGCGTCAGATCTTGGTTGTGGTTTCCGGGCAGGACCCGGGGCTGCCACAGGGGCAGCCCCTTGGTCACGCCTCGGAAGGTGTGTCGGTCGGGGCGTCGACGCCCTCGCCCTCCGGCGAGCCCTGGCGCTCCGCCTTGCGTGCGGCCTGGGCCTCACGCGCCTCGGCCATCGCCTCGGTCTTCTTCTTGTGGGGGCCGAGAACCATGATCATGTTCCGGCCGTCCTGCTTCGGGTTCGACTCGATGAAGCCGAGATCCTCTACGTCCGCGGCGAGGCGCTGCAGCAGACGGAAGCCAAGTTCGGGGCGGGACTGCTCACGACCACGGAACATGATCGTGATCTTGACCTTGTCGCCCTGCTTGAGGAACCGCACGACGTGACCCTTTTTGGTGTCGTAGTCGTGCGGATCGATCTTCGGCCGGAGCTTCATTTCCTTGATGACCGTGTGCGCCTGGTTCTTGCGCGCCTCACGGGCCTTCATGGCCGACTCGTACTTGAACTTCCCGTAGTCCATGAGCTTGCAGACGGGCGGACGGGCATTCGCCGCCACCTCGACGAGGTCGAGGTCGTACTCCTGAGCAAGCTCAAGGGCCTTGGCAAGCGGAACAATCCCGACCTGCTCGCCGCTGGGACCGACAAGTCGCACCTCGGGAACGCGAATCCGGTCGTTGATGCGGGGCTCGGCGCTGATGGATCCTCCTAAGTAGCACCACACGGATGTCTGGCAGACAGCCGCGTAACGTCTGTTTCGTCAGACCAACCGCACCGGAACGTCAAAAATGCCCCGGACGGGACACAGGCGGCAGCTCCTTGAATACCGGAGCACCGCCGCGGTGTACCGCGGGGCGCACATCGGGCGACTCCATCGTCCGTACGGAACGATGGTGGCCGCCTGACCGGTGACCCGCCGTCCCGAGGGACAGCCAGGTGGGAGATCGGAGCCTCCACTTGTGGGCCGGACACGGACGTGTCCAGCCGGTCGTCACACAAGGTTAGCAGCTCCCCGGGGCGGGGCTAACCGGTGGCCGGGGCGGGGGCGCGAGGGACGGGGCATATCGTGTGCGTCATGAGTGACGCGACCTCCCCGAACGAAACACCCGAATCACCCGACTTCGACGCCATGGCGCGCGACATCGCCGAGGTCCCGGCCGTCGAGGTGATCGTCACGGTCGCGGTGAACCTGATGAGCGCGGCAGCCGTCAAGCTCGGCCTCACCGACGACGGCGAGGACCACAAGGACCTGGACGAGGCACGCAAGCTGGTGCACGCCCTGGCCGGGCTGCTCGACGCGAGCACCACCGAGATCAGCTCCTTCCACGCGGCGCCGCTGCGGGACGGCCTGAAGTCCCTGCAGCTCGCCTTCCGTGAGGCGTCGCTGGTGCCGGACGAGCCGGGCCAGGGCCCCGGCGAGAAGTACACCGGGCCGGTGTACGGCTGAGCGGCCGGCCTATTCCCTGACGTAGAAGGGCTCGCCCGGAGGGGTGGCCCCGGCCGGCAGCAGCGCCAGATCGAGGCCCCGCACCAGGCGGGCCCTCAGCACGTCGTCCGCCGCGAGCGCCCGCGCCACGCGGCCGCCCGCCTCCGCGGGTTCCACGTCCGCGGCCAGCACCAGCGCGAGCGTGCCGTCCGAGTCCCGGCCGGGGCCGAGGTGGGCGCGCAGCACCGCCGGTTCCGCGGTGACCGCCGTACGTACGGCCCCGGTGACCGCCGGGTCGGCGAGCGGGTCGGTGCTGCTGCGGCCCTCCGCGAGGGCGAGCAGGGCGGGACCGGTGAGCTGGTACGTGACGGGCCCGGCCAGGTCGAGCACGACGGTGTCCGCCTTCTCGTGGGCCGCTGCCTGCAGCGCCTGGTGCAGCGGCACGGCGACGGGACGCGCCTTCGGGTCCCACCGGGCGAGCGACGCGATCGACGTGAACGCGGGCAGTGCCCGGCGGGAGCCGGCCGTGAGCGTCGGCACGGCCATGTCGCTGGTCTTCTCGACCCGCAGACCGGTCTGCGGGTCCTCCTCCACCTCACCGAGCACGGCGACGATCGGGACCAGGAGCCGGGCGCCCCGGAGCGCCTCGAGGACCGGCTGTTCGGCACTGCGGTCCTCGGACCAGGCGGCGAGCGCCGCCTGCAAGGCCGGGTCGGCGGTGCCGTCGTCGTCGGAGAAACCGGGGTCGGGAATGTTCTTGAGCGCCACGCACCGAGCCTAACGCCCTGCTCGCGGACGCCTGTCGGCGGCTGCCGGGCGCCGAATCAGGAGTGGCGTGTGCGGCCGCCGCGCCAGAGCACCACGGACATGGCCAGGAGCAGCGCGCCGGCGCCGCCGGCGGCCACGGCCAGCCAGCCGCCCGGGCCGCCGTCCGCGCCCTCGGGCCGGGGGCCGGGGCCGAAGTATTCCTCGCGGTAGCCCGCGGTGGCCGCCTTCGGGTCGCCGGGGCGCAGCCGGGCGCCCTCGCTGATCGCCGCGGCGGGGTCGACCGTGCCGTAGCCCTTCGAGTCGTCACGGCCCCCCTTGGGGGCGTCGCGCGCGGTGTCGATGAGGAGCTTCTTGATCTGCGCGGGTGTGAGGTCCGGGTGGGCCGAGCGCACCAGGGCGACCGCGCCGGACACGAAGGCCGCCGCCGCGCTGGTCCCCCAGCCCTCGTAGTAGCGGCGGTCGGGGTCGGCGATGACGATGTTGACGCCCGGCGCGCTGACGGTGGCGTACCAGCGGCGGGTGGAGAACGACGCGTGGGTGCCCCAGCGGTCGACGGCGGTCACCGCGATGACGCCCGGGTAGGCGGCGGGGTAGGAGACGCGGTCGCCCTTCTCGCCGCCGTTGCCGGCGGAGGCGACGACGACCGATCCCTTGGAGAGGGCGTACTGGACGGCCGCGTCCTCGCCCGCCTCGGGGTGCGCGGACTCGCTGTCGTCGCCCAGTGAGAGGTTGATGACGTCGGCGCCCTGGTCGGCGGCCCAGCGGATGCCCTGGGCCAGCGCCGTGCCGCGGCTCTTGCGCGCCTTGTCGCGGGCCTTGTCCTTGCCCTCGAGGATGACGCGGACCGGCAGGATCTTCGCCTCGGGGGCGATGCCGAGGACGCCCGACTCCCGGCCCGGGCCGTGGCCGTGGGCGGCGACGATGCCGGCCATCGCGGTGCCGTGCCGGGCCCAGGTGCTGTCGCCGCGTTCAGCGCCGAAGCCGATGAAGTCCTTGCCCGGCAGCACGGAGCCGGCCAGGTCGGGGTGCTGGTCGTCCACGCCGGTGTCGAGCACGGCGACGGTGATGCCCTCGCCCTTGGTGGTCCGCCATGCCTCCTCGGTGTTCATGGCCTCGAGGCTCCACTGCTGGGCCCGGATGCCGTCCGCGTGCGCGGGCGTCGCCGGCAGCACGACGAACGAGGTGGCGGCGAGGACGGCGACGAGGCGCAGGCGATGGCGTCGTCTCATCGGGACTCCTCCGTGCGCGTGCCCACGGCCCCGCGCAGGCCCTTCTCGATGCGTTCCGCGATCCCGGTGGCCTCATGGCCGAGCCCCGCCTGGGCGGGCGGGTTCGTGGCGCCCTCGGCCTGTGCCTCGTCGGCCGGCTGCGGGTCGGCCACGGCACGGCCGTCGGCGAAGCCGGAGACGGCGTAGACGACGACGGGGGCCTCGGTGAGGACCTCCACCGTCCAACTGGCGCGCTGCTCGTCGCCGAATCCGGCGGAGACGGTGTTCTTGGCCGGGAACGTACGGGGCATCAGGTCGGTGCGCTCGCCGAGCGACTCGGTCGTGAACCGGTTGTGCAGGGCGAGCATCCCCTTCTCGTCCGCCTCGGTGAAGACGAGGCCGACGGTGGTGACGCTGCTGGACGTCGCGTCGGTGTACGTGGCGCGCAGGACGCGGGTGCAGCCGACGGGCTCCAGCGCCTTGGTGAGCAGCGGGTCGAGCGCGGTGGCGCAGTCGCTGTCGGGCGCGACGGCGATCCGCGTCCAGACGCGGTCCGCCCCGCCGGGGCCGGCTCCGTCGCCGTCGATCCTCCGCGGGAAGATGGTGTCCACGGGGACGCTGTGCCAGGCAATGCGCACCTCGGCGTAGACGTTCTCTTCGGCCGTGTCGGCGCTCGAGTCGCCGGTCAGCCAGGTGCCGGTGACGGCTCCGCCGATCAGACCGAGTCCGAGCACGACGGCGGTGACGGCCCCGACGGTCCGTGCGGGGTGCCGGGTGCGTACGGGACGCAGCCGGGTCGTCATCTCGGCCGGCGTCTCGGGCGGGATCCACATCTGGGCGGGTGGGCGCGGCGCATCGGGCCGCGGGGTCATGTCGACGCTGCCGACCGGTCGCGGCGGCCGCGCGGGGCGCGCCGGGGCCTGCTGCCGGGGCCCGTCGGTGACGGGCCGGAGCCGCGTGGTGGTCTCGACCTCCGGGATCGAGCCGTCGGCGGGTCCGTCCGCCTGGCCGGGCCGGGGCTGCGGCACCGCTGCGGGCGGGGCCGTGGGCGGCACGGAGGGCCGGTCCGTGCCCGGGGCAGGGCGGGACGGGGGAACGGCGGGGGACGCGGCGGGGACAGCGGCCGGGCGGGTGCGGCAGGTCCCGGTGCGGCGGGGCGCGGCGGCGCGGCCTGGGTGTGCCCGGCGGGCGGCGGAGGGGAAACAGGGCGGTCGAGGGCGGCGCCGGTGCTCGGACGCGCCGGCGGCACGCCGCCCCCGGGCCGGGCAGGCGGTGCCACGGCGTCCGGGCGGGCGGCCGGAGTGCCGGAAGCCGTCGGGGCGGGAGCACCGGGAGTGGCCGAGCCGGGAGCGGGCGTACCGGAAGCAGTCGCGGGAGAGCCCGGCGCGGGCGGCGTGGCCGGAGGCGTCACGGGCGGGCCGGGGGCATCGGCGTCCGGGGGCAGCAATGCCTCAGAGATGCGGGAGCGGGGCGGGGGCTGCGGGCCGGAAGGGCGCTGCGCCTCCGTGCTCATCACACCCCCCGTTGCTCCATCACGTACCGCCGGCTGATCACCCTTCCGGGCAGGCGCTGCGTCACCTCGTGCCGTCACTCTAACGGGCACGATCGACGACATCGGCCACCCGACTGCGGTCCGTGGGGATCTGCCCAAAACATCCCCTACCCCGGGGTAATCCTGTCTGGCAAGCTCGGGCCATGACTCCCCGTTCCGCTGACCGGGCCCGTTACGACAAGGCCACCGCCCACCTCGACGCGCCCGTCGCGATCGTCGATCTCGAGGCCTTCGACGCCAACGCCGTCGATCTGGTGCGCAGGGCCGCCGGCAAGCCCGTGCGGGTCGCCAGCAAGTCGGTGCGCTGTCGGGCGCTGCTCGAACGGGTGCTGGCCATGGACGGGTTCGCCGGGATCATGTCGTACACGCTGGACGAGTCGATCTGGCTGGCGCGGTCCGGTTTCGACGACGTGCTGCTCGCCTATCCCTCCGCGGACCGCGCCGGTTTCGCCGAGCTCGCCGGCGACCCGAAACTCGCGGCCGCCGTGACGGTGATGGTCGACGACCCGGAGCAGCTGGAACTCATCGACGCCTCTCGCGCCGGTGGTACGGAGGAGATCCGGCTCTGCCTCGAACTGGACACGGCTCTCCATCTGTTGGGCGGCCGGGTGAGGGTCGGCGCACGGCGCTCGCCGCTGCGTGAGCCGGCCCGGCTCGCGGACATGGCCAGGTCGATCGCGCGCCGCCCGGGTTTCCGCCTGGTGGGCCTGATGGCGTACGAGGGCCATGTCGCGGGTGTGGGCGACTCGGTCGCCGGATCGCCGGTGCGTTCGCGTGCCGTGCGGCTGATGCAGCGGGCGGCCCGCAAGGAGTTGGCGGCCCGCCGGGCGGCCGTGGTGCGGGCGGTGCGGGCGGTGGAGCCCGGTCTGGAGTTCGTCAACGGCGGCGGCACCGGCAGTGTGCAGCACACGGCGGCCGAGGACGCGGTCACGGAGATCGCGGCCGGTTCCGGCCTGTACGCGCCGCGCCTGTTCGACAACTACACGTCGTTCACCGCCCGTCCCGCCGCGCTGTTCGCGCAGCCGGTGGTGCGCCGGCCCGGCGTGGGAGCGGTCACGGTGCTCGGCGGCGGATATCCCGCCTCCGGTGCCGCCGGTCGGGACCGGCTGCCCGTGCCGTGGCTGCCCGAGGGGCTTCGCTACGACCCCCAGGAGGGGGCCGGCGAGGTGCAGACGCCGCTGCTGGGTCCGCCCGCCGACGATCTGCTGATCGGCGACAAGGTGTGGTTCCGGCACGCCAAGGCCGGTGAGCTGTGCGAGCGTTTCGAGACGCTGCACCTCGTCGAGGGCGAGCGTGTGACGGGCTCCGCGCCGACGTACCGGGGCGAGGGCCGTACCTTCCTCTGAGGCCGGGACGGGCGTGCTGCGGCGGTGGACGGAACGTCAGCCGGGGCCGATGCTGCTGCCGACGCCGCCGCCCGTGGTGTCGCCCACGGGGCGGATGCTCTCGGCCACTTCGTCCATCACCTCGAGCCCCGGTGCGGACGGGGCCGCGTCGAAGGCGAAGCGGACGACCATGAGCGCCCCGGTGCCGGCGGGTGAGGGGAAGGCGATGGTCTGCACGTAGCCGCCGGTGCCCGCGCCGGTGACGACCTGCCAGCGCACCAGATAGCCGGCCTTCCCCGCGACGGCGAAGTTCTGCGACTTGAGGACCTTGTGGGACTCGATGCCGCCGTGGGGGCGGTTGCCGAGTGTGTCCTCGCCGTACACCTTTTCCGCGTACCGGGAGATGTCCTCCTTGGCCACGGCCTCCGCCGTGGCGGCGTCCGAGCTCGCCGCGATCGAGGAGACCCGGCCCTGGCGGCAGAGGGAGGAGCCGCCCGCGGGGCAGTCGTACGTCTCGTCCGTGTAGATCGTGGCGCCCTCTTCGAGGGAGCTGGTGGCCCGCACCCAGCCGTCAGGGATGGCGAGGGTGATGCCGTTGAGCTGGTCCTCGAGCACCGCCGCGTCCTCCGTCGCGGGGGGCGACGCGGTGGCGCTGTTCTTCGGGTCGGCCGTCGCCGGGGCGGGCGTCGGGCTGCTGCTCGGCGCGCTCCTCGGGGAGGACCCGCTGTCGTCCCCGCCGAGGAGTACGGCCCCGGTCGCGACCGCCGCGACGAGCACGACCCCTGCGACCGCGAGCGCTATGAGCCGTTTGTTGCCGCTGCCTCCCGGGCCACTGCCGGCGGGCCGCATCGGGACGGTGTGCGGCTGCGGCGGCCCGAACGTCCCGCCCGGTCCCTGCGGCGGATGTACCGGCACACCGCCCGTGGCCTGGGCCGCGCGCGAGTGCGCGGTCCAGGCCGTACCGTCCCACCAGCGTTCGGTGTGGGGCGCCTGGGGGTCCGGGTACCAGCCGGGAGGGGTCGTCATGCTCATCCCGCCACCTTAGGGGCGGCGGGGGGCCTGGCTACAGAGGGGTCACGTACGCCCCGGAGATCCCGCCGTCGACCAGGAAGTCCGTCGCGTTGACGAACGAGGAGTCGTCGCTGGCGAGGAAGGCGACGGCGGCGGCGATCTCGTCGGCCTCCGCGAAACGCCCTGCCGGGATGTGCACCAGGCGTCGTGCGGCCCGCTCCGGGTCCTTCGCGAACAGCTCCTGGAGCAGAGGTGTGTTGACCGGTCCCGGGCACAGGGCGTTGACCCGGATGCCCTCGCGGGCGAACTGCACGCCCAGTTCCCGTGACATGGCGAGCACGCCGCCCTTGGAGGCGGTGTACGAGATCTGGGAGGTGGCGGCACCCATGATCGCCACGAAGGAGGCGGTGTTGATGATGGAGCCCCTGCCCTGGCGCTGCATGTAGGGGATGGCCGCCTTGCAGCACAGGTAGACGGAGGTGAGGTTGACCTCCTGGACGCGCCGCCACGCGTCGATGCCGGTGGTGAGGATCGAGTCGTCGTCGGGGGGCGAGATGCCGGCGTTGTTGAAGGCGACGTCGACGCTGCCGTAGGTGTCGTACGCGGCCTTGAACAGTGCCTCGACCTGTTCGGCGTCGGTGACGTCGACGCGTACGAACGTCCCGCCGACCTCGTCGGCCGCGGCCTTGCCCGCGGTCTCGTCGATGTCGCCGCAGACGACGTTCGCGCCTTCGGAGGCGAGCCGGCGCGCGGCTGCCAGGCCGATGCCGCTGCCGGCGCCGGTGATCACTGCGGTGCGGCCTTCGAGGCGGCGGCAGACAGGGGTCTCGGTCATGGTGTCTCAGGCCTCCGTGCTGATGAAGACGTTCTTGGTCTCGGTGAAAGCGGTGAGCGCGTCGGGGCCGAGTTCACGGCCGAGCCCGGACTGCTTGTAGCCGCCGAACGGGGTCCAGTAGCGGACGCTGGAGTGGGAGTTGACGGAGAGGTTGCCGGCGCGGACGGCGCGGGAGACGCGCAGGGCACGGGCCACGTCGCGGGTCCAGAGGGACCCGGAGAGACCGTATTCGGTGGCGTTGGCGAGCCGTACGGCGTCCTCCTCGTCCTCGAAGGGGATCACGGCGGCGACCGGTCCGAAGACCTCTTCGCACGCGGCGGGTGCGTCCGGCGCGATGTCGGTGAGCACCGTCGGCGGGAACCAGAAGCCCGGTCCGTCGGGGGCGGTGCCCCGGATCGCCTTGGCGCCGTCGGGGACGTAACCGCGCACCCTTTCCAGCTGGGTGCGCGAGATCAGCGGGCCCATCTGCGTCTTCTCGTCGGACGGATCGCCGACGACGACCGATTCGACGGCGGGGGCGAGCAGGTCCAGGAAGCGGTCGTACACCGATGCCTGCACCAGGATCCGGGTGCGGGCGCAGCAGTCCTGTCCGCTGTTGTCGAGGAAGGACATGGGGGTGGCGGCCGCGGCGGCGGCCACGTCGGCGTCGGCGAAGACGATGTTGGGGCTCTTGCCGCCGAGTTCGAGGGTCACCCGCTTCACGCGGTCGGCGCACTTGGCCATGATGCTCTTGCCGACCCTGGTGGAGCCGGTGAAGACGATCTTCGCGACGCCGGGGTGCTCGACGAGCGCGTTGCCGGTCACGTCGCCGGCGCCGGGCAGCACCTGGAAGAGATGCTCGGGAAGCCCGGCCACCAGGGCGAGTTCCGCGAGGCGCAGGGCGGTCAGGGGGGTGGTCTCGGCCGGCTTGAGCAGGACGGCGTTGCCGGCGGCGAGTGCGGGGGCCGTGCCCCAGGCGGCGATCGGCATGGGGAAGTTCCAGGGCGCGATCACGCCGACGACACCGAGCGGTTCGAGGATCGTGACGTTCATGCCGCCCGGGACGGGGATCTGCCGGCCGTTCAGGCGCTCCACTCCCCCGGCGGCGTAGTCGAGCAGGTCGCGGACGTTGCCCGCTTCCCATCGGGCGTTGCCGATGGTGTGGCCCGCCTCGAGGACCTCGAGCCGGGCCAGTTCCTCGAGGTGGTCGTCGACGACGGCGGCGAAGCGGCGCAGCAGCCGGGCCCGGTCGGCGGGGGCGGCGGCGGCCCACTGCTCCTGGGCCCCGGCGGCGCGGGCGACCGCGGCGTCGACCTCCGCGACGGTCGTCGCGGGGACGGTCCGCACGACTTCTTCGGTGGCCGGGTCGAGTACGTCGTGGTGCGTGTCAGCCAAGGGGTGCCTCACATGCGTTCGAAGGAGCGGCGGAGCTCCCAGTCGGTCACCGCGGAGTCGAAGGCCTCGAGTTCGACGCGCGCCATGTTCCGGTAGTGGGCGACGACCGCGTCGCCGAAGGCGGCCTTGGCGATGGGGCTGTTCTCCCAGAGCTCGGCGGCGTCGCGCAGGGTGGTGGGGACGTGTTCGTAGTCGCCGGAGTAGGCGTTGCCCGTGCAGGGGTCCGGGAGTTCGAGCCGCTGCTCGATGCCGTGCAGGCCGGCGGCCACGAGGCCGGCGACGGCGAGATACGGGTTGACGTCACCACCGGGCAGCCTGTTCTCGAAGCGCGTCGCGGGGCCGTGGCCGACGACGCGGAGGGCGCAGGTGCGGTTGTCGTGGCCCCAGGCGACGGCGGTCGGGGCGAAGGAGCCGGGGCGGAAGCGCTTGTAGGAGTTGACGGTCGGCGCGTACAGCAGGGAGAAGTCGCGCAGTGCGGCGAGCTGGCCGGCGAGGAAGTGCCGCATGAGCGGCGACATGCCGTCGGGGCCGTCCCCGGCCATGACGCCCCGGCCGTCGGCGTCCCGCAGGGACAGGTGGATGTGGCAGGAGTTGCCCTCGCGCTCGTTGTACTTCGCCATGAAGGTGAGCGAGACGCCTTCCTGGGCGGCGATCTCCTTCGCGCCGGTCTTGTAGACGGCGTGCTGGTCGCAGGTGACGAGGGCCTCGTCGTACTTGAAGACGATCTCGTGCTGGCCCGGGTTGCACTCGCCCTTGGCGGACTCGACGGTCAGGCCCGCGCCGGTCATCTCGTTGCGGATGCGGCGCAGCAGGGGCTCGATGCGGCCGGTGCCGAGGACGGAGTAGTCGATGTTGTACTGGTTGGCCGGGGTGAGGCCGTGGTAGCCGCTGTCCCAGGCCTGTTCATAGGTGTCCTTGAAGACGATGAACTCGAGCTCCGTGCCGACGTGGGCCGTGAGTCCGTGTTCGGCGAGGCGCTCGAGCTGGGCCCGGAGGATCTGGCGGGGGGCGGCGACGACGGGCCGACCCTCGTCCCACGCCAGATCGGCGATGACGAGTGCGGTGCCCTCGTGCCAGGGGATCCTGCGCAGCGTGGTGAGATCCGGGTGCATGGCGAAGTCGCCGTAGCCGCGCTCCCAGGACGACATCTCGTATCCGTCGACCGTGTTCATGTCGGTGTCGACGGCGAGGAGGTAGTTGCAGCCCTCGGTGCCGTGCTCGACGACCTCGTCGAGGAAGAAGGGGGCGGCGAACCGCTTGCCCTGGAGTCGTCCCTGCATGTCGGGGAAGGCCAGGACGACGGTGTCGATCTCGCCGCTCGCGACGAGCGCTCGCAGCTCGTCGAGGGCGAGCGGGGGTTTGCGGTCTGCCACGGGACGGTGCCTCCTTGGGTCAGCCGGGAGCCATAAGGTATTACTGAAGACCATTGCTTGGGAAGGGGAAACGGCGAGGTGGCGAAGACAGATGGGGCCGCGGGCACGCCGACGGACCGGCTGACACCGGTGCTGCGCCCCGTGCGGGCGGGCAACGGCTTCGAGGAGGCGCTCGAGCAGATCCTTCAGCTGCTGCGCCTCGGACTGGTTCCGGGCGGGGAGCGACTGCCGGCAGAACGGGAACTGGCCGAGCGCATGGGCATCAGCCGGGTCACCCTGCGCGAGGTGCTCAAGGTGCTCACCGACCAGGGACTGGTGGAGAGCCGCCGCGGCCGTTACGGCGGAACGTTCGTGCTGCACCGCCCCGACAGCCACGGCGAGGAGGAACTGCGCCGCCGGGTCGCGGGCGCCGACGTCGAGGACACCTTGCGTTTCCGTGAGGTTCTCGAGGTGGGGGCGGCCGGTCTGTGCGCGGCCCACCGCCTCACCGACGACGGCGCGCTGCGGCTGCGCACGGCCCTGACGGCGACGCACGACGCGCCGCTCACCGAGTACCGCAGGCAGGACACGCTGCTCCACCTGACGCTGGCCGAGCTGTCCGGTTCCGCCTCCCTCACCGCGCAGTACGCGGCGGTCCGGGCCACCCTGAACGACCTGCTCGACTGCATCCCGCTGCTCGTACGGAACCTGGAGCACTCGCAGCACCAGCACACGGCACTGGTGGAGGCCGTGCTCGACGGCGACCCGGACGGAGCGCGCGAGGTGATGCGCGAGCACTGCGAGGGGACGGCGGCGCTGCTGCGGGGCTTCCTGGCGTGAGCGGCCGGGACGCGGCGCCGGCGCCGAGGACGCGAAGGGGACGGAAGCGCCGGCACCGGGACGGTCCGGCGGACGACCAGGCCATGGAGCGGGCGGATCCGTAACACCGGGTTTACGCACAGGGCTTGCGCTGCCGCCGGAGTGCCGCAAAGGTGTCCGCACAAACCTTTGACCTGAGCCAGGAGCGACCATGGCTGAAGGCACCACATCGCGCCCCCCGTCCGCCGCCCCACCCGGACCCGACGCCGAGTCGGACGCCTATCTGAACCGGCGCACCCTGCGCAGAGGCAGCGCCGGATGGCTGCTGCTGACCGGACTCGGCGTCGCGTATGTCGTCTCCGGCGACTTCTCCGGATGGAACATCGGGCTCTCGAAGGGCGGTTTCGGCGGCCTCGCCGTCGCCACCCTCCTGATGGGCGCGATGTACGCCTGTCTCGTCTTCGCACTCGCGGAACTGTCCGCGATCCTGCCCACCGCGGGCGGCGGCTACGGCTTCGCCCGGCGCGCGCTCGGGACCTGGGGCGGCTTCCTCACCGGCACCGCGATCCTCATCGAGTACATCCTCGCCCCCGCCGCGATCTCCATCTTCATCGGCGACTACGTCGAATCGCTGGGCCTGTTCGGCCTGGAATCCGGCTGGCCCGTCCATCTGGCCTGCTTCGTCGTCTTCATCGGCATCCACCTCTGGGGCGTCGGTGAGGCCCTGCGCTTCAGCCTCGTCGTGACCGCCATCGCCGTCGCGGCGCTGCTGATCTTCGCAGTGGGAGCGTTCACCGAGTTCAGCGCCGGCGGGCTCGACGACATCCCCGTCGACACGGAGGCGTTCGGCGCGAACTCCTGGCTGCCGTTCGGCCTGCTGGGCATCTGGGCCGCCTTCCCGTTCGGCATGTGGTTCTTCCTCGGGGTGGAGGGCGTGCCACTGGCGGCAGAGGAGGCGAAGGACCCCGTGCGTTCCATGCCCAGGGCGCTGGCGATCTCCATGGGCATCCTGGTGCTGCTCGCGCTGCTGACCTTCTTCGCGGCGAGCGGCGCCCGCGGCTCCGCCGCCATCCAGGAGGCCGGCAACCCGCTGGTGGTCGCCCTCCAGGGCGACGGCGACCCCACCCCGCTGAGCCGCTTCGTCAACTACGCGGGCCTCGCCGGACTCGTGGCCTCGTTCTTCTCGCTGATCTACGCGGGCTCCCGGCAGCTCTTCGCCCTTTCCCGGGCCGGCTACCTGCCCCGCTTCCTGTCACTGACCAGCCGTCGCAAGTCGCCCTATCTCGGCCTGCTGATCCCCGGCGCGATCGGCTTCGCCCTGGCGGCGGGCACCGGCAACGGCGCGCGGATGCTGAACATCGCCGTCTTCGGCGCGACGATCAGCTACGCGCTGATGGCGCTCTCGCACATCGTGCTGCGCCGCCGTGAACCGGAACTGCCGCGCCCCTACCGGACGCCGGGCGGCGTCGCCACCTCCTCCGTCGCCTTCGTGCTCGCACTGTCCGCGCTGGTGGCGACGTTCCTGGTGGACAAGGACGCCGCGTTCATGGCACTCGGCGTGTATGCCGTGGCGCTCGCCTACTTCGCCTTCTACAGCCGCCACCATCTGGTGGCACGGGCCCCGGAGGAGGAGTTCGCGGCCCTGGCGGCCGCGGAGGCCGAACTGGAACGGAAGTGACAACCTGATGCATGTGTCCAAGCCGCTGATCGGTATCAGCACCTACTGGGAGACGTCCGCCCGGTGGGGCGTGTGGGACCTGCCCGCCGCGCTGCTGCCCGCCGGCTATCCGCGTCTCGTGCAGTCGGCGGGCGGCATCGCCGCGATGCTCCCGCCGGACGAGCCGACGCTCGCGGAAGCTGCGGTGGCCCGAGTCGACGGACTGGTCATCGCCGGCGGCGCCGACGTCGACCCCGAGCGCTACGGCGCCCCGCGCGATCCCCGCACCGGCCCTCCGGCACCCGAACGCGACGCGTGGGAACTGGCGCTGATCCGCGCGGCGCTGGCGTCCGGGACGCCGCTACTGGGCATCTGCCGCGGCATGCAGCTGCTGAACGTCGCGCTCGGCGGGACGCTGGTGCAGCACCTGGACGGACACGTGACGTCGGCCGGGGTCTTCGGCCGGCACCCCGTGAAGCCGGTGCCCGGAACGCTGTACGGCTCGATCACCCCCGAGGCGACCTCCGTCCCGACCTACCACCACCAGTCGGTGGACCGCCTCGGCGCGGGCCTCGTCCCGAGCGCGTACGCGGAGGACGACGGCACGGTGGAGGCGATCGAACCGGCGGGAGGCGGCGGTTGGGCGCTCGGGGTGCAGTGGCATCCGGAAATGGGCTCGGACACGCGGCTGATGACGGCGCTGGTGCGGGCGGCGCGCTGACCCTGCGGGGGCGTGGCCGCTGCGGGCGTGACCGCTGCCCCGGGCTGTTCCCCTGCGGGGCGTGGCCGCTGCGGGGCGTGGCCCACCGCGCAGCGGCCCCCCACCGTCACCCCCGCGTCAACCCCAAGAGCTCCCGCGCCGGGCCCACCGGCCGCTGCGCGTGGGGCCAGACCGCGCGCAGGTCGCGTTCGAGCGCCACCCCCTCCACGGGCACCCGCGTCAGGCGGCGGGACGACAGTTCCTCCGTGACCGCCAGCTCGCTGAGGACCGCCGGACCCGCCCCACTGACGGCCGCGGCCTTCACCGCGGTGGTGGAGGCCAGCTCCATCAGCGGCGCGGAGAGCCCACCGTGGCGGGAGAGCGCCGAGTCGAGCACCTGCCGTGTGCCGGAGCCCCGTTCACGCAGGACGAGCGGTGTTCTGGCCAGTTCCTCGGGGGTCAGCGGGGCCCTGCGCCGCCGGGCCCACGCGTGCCCGGGGGCCACGACCACGAACAGCCGGTCGTGGCCGATGACGGTGCCGTCGAGGCCTTCCGGCACGGCGAGGCCCTCGACGAAGCCGAGGTCGGCCTCCCCGGAGAGCAGCCGTTCCGCGACGGCCGACGAGTTTCCGGCGATCAGCGAGACCGCCGTGCCGGGGCGCTGTGCGCGCAGCGCGATGAGCCACCCGGGCAGCAGGTACTCGGCGATCGTCATGCTCGCCGCGACCCGCAGCCGTGAGTCCCGCCGGCCCCGCAGCGCCTGCGCGCCGGCGTCGAACGCCTCCGCCGCCTCCACGATCCGCCGGGCCCAGTCGGTGACGAGCGCGCCCGCCTCGGTCAGCCGGGACCCGCGCGGGGAGCGGTCGACGAGGGCCACGCCCAGCTGGCGTTCCATGGAGCGGATGCGGCTGCTCGCCGCGGGCTGGGTGATGCCGACTTCGCGGGCCGCACGCCCGAGGCTCCCGTGGCGGGCGACGGCGAGCAGCAGTTCCAGCGCCCCCAGGTCGGGCACCCGGTGTGCCAGCGGCACACGTTGCTCTTCGCTCATAAGACCAGCTTATGAGGCGATAGGGAGAAGGTCCCTGGTGGGGGCGGCGGGCGTCGGCGAACGTGGCGTCATGGTCACCGCCGTACAGTCGCTCCCCCGCCCGCCGGACCCGGTCCGGATCGTCGTCGCGCCCCGGCCCCCGGCCCTGCGGCAGCTCGGTCCTCACTGGTATGCGGCTGTCATGGGCACGGCTGTGGTCGCGAGCGCCGGGGTCGCGCTGCCGTTGGACGTCCCCGTTCTGCGCACGGCGTTCACCGGCGTCTGGGCGCTGTCGCTGGTGCTGCTCGCCGCGGTCGTGGCGGGCCGTACGGGGCACTGGCTCCGCCACCGGGACCAGGCGCGTGCCCATCTCCTGGACCCCGCCGTGGCCCCGTTCTACGGCTGCCTGGCGATGGCTCTGCTCGCCGTCGGCACCGGCACGCTCACGGTCGGCCGGGACGTCGTGGGCGAGGGGCCCGCGGTGGGCGCCGCGTTCGCGCTGTTCGCGGCGGGGACGCTCGTCGGCCTCGTGGGCGCCGTCGCGGTGCCGTATCTGATGGTGGTGCGGCACAGGGTCGAGGCCGGCAGCGCCTCGCCCGTGTGGCTGCTGCCCGTCGTGGCGCCGATGGTGTCCGCGGCGTCGGGTCCGCTCCTGGTGCCGTACCTGCCGCCGGGTCAGTGGCGGGAGGCGGCCCTGTTCGCCTGCTACGCGATGTTCGGGCTGAGTCTGCTGGCGACGCTGCTGATCCTGCCGATGGTCTTCGCCCGGCTCGTGCACCACGGCCCGTTGCCGCTCGCGACGACGCCCGCGCTGTTTCTGGTGCTCGGCCCGCTCGGCCAGTCGACCACCGCCGTGAACAAGTTGGCCGACGCCGCACCCGGTGAGCTCGACGCGCCGTATGCGGCGGGCATGGCCGTGTTCGCCGTCGTGTACGGCGTGCCTGTCATGGGCTTCGCTCTGCTGTGGCTGGCCCTCGCGGCGGCCATGGTGGTACGGGCCGCCCGGCGCGGCATGCCGTTCACGCTGGGCTGGTGGGCCTTCACCTTCCCGGTGGGCACGTGTGTGACCGGCGCCCAGAGCCTCGCGGACCGCACGGGCCTGGTGACGTACCAGTGGTCCGCGACGGCGCTCTACGGCTGCCTGGTGGTGGCCTGGGCGGTCGCCGGGACGCTCACCCTGCGCGGTCTGCTGCGCGGCGAGCTGCTGCGAGCGCCGCGCTGAGCTCCGCAGGGGCACGGCGGAGGGAGGGCCCGTACCAGGTCAGGTACCGTCCGTCGACGAGCGCGGCGGGTAGACCGGGAAAGGCCTCCGGGCCGTCGTCGGCGGTGAAGCGGTAGGGCTCGTCGGGAAGTACGACGGCCTCGGCGCCGATCGCCGTCAGCTCCTCGCGCGGTCTGCTGCGCGGCGAGCTGCTGCGAGCGCCGCGCTGAGCTCCGCAGGGGCACGGCGGAGGGAGGGCCCGTACCAGGTCAGGTACCGTCCGTCGACGAGCGCGGCGGGTAGACCGGGAAAGGCCTCCGGGCCGTCGTCGGCGGTGAAGCGGTAGGGCTCGTCGGGAAGTACGACGGCCTCGGCGCCGATCGCCGTCAGCTCCTCGACGGGGATGCGCGGATACCGTTCGGGGTGCTGTGCGTACACGTTGACCACACCGAGCCTGGCGAGCAGGTCCCCTGCGAAGGTGTCGCGGCCCAGCACCATCCACGGACGGCGCCAGATCGGCACCACGGCACGCAGCTCCGGCAGCGGCTCGACCGCCGCCCATGCCCTGCGCGCCTCGTCCAGCCAGCGCGGCCGGTCGAGGGAGCAGCCGGTGACCAGGACCCGTTCGAGCTCGGAGAAGGCCTGGTCGAGGTCACGTACCTCGGTCACCAGCACCTCGACGCCCGCCTCGCGCAGGGCGTTCAGATCGGGTTCCCGGTTCTCCTCCTCGTTGGCGATCACGAGATCGGGCCGCAGCCGCAGAACGGCCGGCACATCCGGGTTCTTGGTGCCGCCGACGCGGGCCGCGTCGAGGCCGGGCGGGTGGGTGCACCAGTCGGTGACTCCGACGAGGAGCCCCGGCGCGGTGGCCGCTACGGCCTCGGTCAGCGAGGGCACCAGGGAGACGACGCGCACCGGTCCGCCTCAGCCACGCGGGTCGGTGGTCGTGGCGATGTGGTCGGAGACGGAGACGACGAGGATGCGGGTGTCCGGGGTGGTGGCGCGCCAGCGGTGGCGGACCCCGCCGGAGAGGAACAGTGCGTCGCCGGGGCCGAGCCGGTAGGCCCGGCCCTCGGCCTCGACCTCCACCGCCCCGTCCGCGACGTAGAGCAGCTCGTCGTTACGGTGCTCGAACTCCCGGCCCGTCTCCTTCTCGCCGCTGAATTCCAGCGCGTGGAGCTGGTGCTGCCCGCGCACCAGGGCCCGGACGCCGTCGGACGGCGCGGTGGTCCTGGCGTCGTCGCCGGCCCGTACGACGTCCACCGTGCGAGCGGCGTCGGAGGCCGCGAGCAGTCGTTCCGCCGAGGTGTCGAGGGCGTCGGAGACCCGCTGGAGCGAGCGCATGCTCGGGTGGGCCCGCTCGTTCTCGATCTGGCTGAGGAAGGGCACGGAGAGGCCGCTGCGGGCGGCGACGGCAGCCAGCGTGAGACCGAGGGCCCGCCGGCGTTTGCGCACGGCGGCACCCACCCGGAGAGGCTCTTCCCTCTCCTTCATGTCCTTCGCGTCCTTCGCGTCCATGGGCCGGGCTCCCCTCCCCTGGGTCCTGTCTCACCATACGCACCATCCGTCCACCCGTACTCGACAAGCGCACGAGCGAAGGCCTGCGGGCGGGCCGGAGCCGGGTGGAACAGGTACCGGAAAGGGGTGGGTCCCGCCGAGTCGGCGGGACCCACCCCTTCGGTGGAGCGTCCGGGCGGAGGGGTCCGGACGTTACCGGGGTGCGATCTCGTCCGCGATGCCCGGATTCTTCTCCATCCAGGCCTTCACGGCCTCCTCCTCGTGCCCCGTGCCGTGCTTCTGGATCTCGTTCTCCAGGCCGGCGAGCTGCTTCTCGCTGAGCTTGAAGTCCTTGAACCACTTCGTGAGCTGCGGGTACTGCTTCGGGAAGTCCTTGGAGGCGACGGTGTGGATCTCGTCGCCCTCGCCGAAGGATTTCTTCGGGTCCGCGAGCTTGGTGAGGTCGTACTCGCTGTAGGCCCAGTGCGGGGTCCACAGCATGACCGCGATCGGCTCCTTCTTGGCGTACGCGCGCTTCAGCTCGGCGAGCATGCCCGGCGTGGAGCTGTCGACGACCTCGAACTCGTCCTCCAGGCCGTAGTCCGGCAGGACCTTGTTCTTGAGGATGTTCATGGTCTCGGTGCCCGGCTCGATGCCGACGATCCGGCCCTCGAAGTCGTCGCCGCGCCCCTTGAGGTCGTCGAGGGAGTCGACCCCGTCGACGTACGAGGGGACGGCGAGCTCCAGCGAGGTCGGTCCGTACCAGGAGCCGAGGTCGGTGAGTCTGTCGCCGTACTTGTCCCAGTACTTCTTCTGCGTGGTCGGCAGCCAGCCGTCGAACTGCACGTCGATCTGGCCGCGGGAGAGAGCCGTGTACATCGGGCCGACCTCGAACTGCTTGAGGTTCATCGTGTAGCCGCGCTCCTCGAGGACCGCCTTCCACAGGTAGGTGGCGGCGATGTCCTCCTCCCACGGGAACCAGGCGACGTTCAGGGCGCGGTCACGCTCGTCTTTGCCGCCCTTCGCCGCCTTGCCGGTCTTGCCGGCGGGGGCCCACGTGTCGGCGAGATCCGGATTGTCCCCGAGCCAGGCGCGGACGGCTTCCTGCTCCTTGCCCTTGCCGGTCTCCTGGATCTTCGCCTCGAGACCGGTGAGCTGCTCCTCGGTCATCTTGAAGTTCTTCAGCCACTTGCCGACCTCGGGGTACTCGGCGGAGAAGCCCTTGCGCGCGAGGGTGTGCACGCCGTCGCCCTTGCCCCAGGAGCCCTTGGGGTCGCCCAGCTTCTTCAGGTCGTAGGTGCTGTACGCCCAGTGCGGCGACCACAGGGTGGTGACGATGGGCTCCTTCTTGTCGTAGGCGCGCTTCAGCTCGGCCAGCATGCCGGGTGTGGAGCCGTCGACGACCTTGTACTCGCCCTCGAGGCCGTAGTCCTTCAGGACCTTGTCCTTGAGGATGCCCATCATCCCGGCGCTCGGCTCGATGCCGACGATCCGGCCCTTGAACTCCCCCGACCGGCCCTTGAGGTCCTCGAGGGAGTCGACGCCCTTCATGTACGAGGGCACCGACAGCTCCAGCGAGGTGGGGCCGTACCAGGAGCCCAGGTCCTCGAGCTTGTCGCCGTACTTGTCCATGTAGGAGGCATGGGTGACCGGCAGCCAGGCGTCGGTCTGGAAGTCGATCTGGCCGCCGGCGAGGCCGGTGTAGAGCGAACCGGCCTCCAGCTGCTTGGTGTCGACCTCGAAGCCGCGCTGCTCCAGCAGTTCCTTCCAGAGGAAGGTGGAGGCGATGCCTTCGTCCCACGGGATGTAGCCGATGGAGACCTTCCTGCCGTCGCCGATCTCCGACGCGCCGGCGGCGGTGTCCGACTTGGCCCCGCCGAACATGCCCATCCCTCCGGCGACGAGGGCGAGGACGACGATGCCGGCGACCGCGACGGCGGGCTGCGGGCGGTGGTCCCGGATCTTCAGCCCTCCGGCCATGGCGCGCGCCTTGGCGAGCGCGCGGCGGCCCAGCGGCGAGACCTGGCTGCCCAGCGCACCGGTCATCCGGTCGAGGTACATGGCCAGGATGACGATGGAGACGCCGGCCTCGAAGCCGAGGCCGATGTCGACGTTGCCGATGGCGCGGTAGACGGCGCCGCCGAGGCCGCCGCCGCCGACCATGCCCGCGATGACGACCATGGACAGGCCGAGCATGATGACCTGGTTGATGCCGGCCATGATCGTCGGCAGGGCGAGCGGGAGCTGCACCCGGACGAGGGTGTTGCGCGGGGTGGTGCCGAAGGCCTCCGCGGCCTCGACGAGCTCCTCGTCGACCTGGCGGATGCCGAGCTCGGTCATCCGCACGCCGGGCGGGAGGGCGAAGATGATCGTGGCGATGATGCCGGGGACCACGCCGACGCCGAAGAAGATGATGCCGGGGATCAGGTAGACCATCGCGGGCATGGTCTGCATGAAGTCGAGCACCGGCCGGACGATCGTGCTGACCGTCTTCGACCGCGAGGCCCAGATGCCGAGCGGGACGGCGATCATCAGTGTCACGAGGGTGGCGACGAGCACCAGCGACAGGGTCGACATGGCGTCTTCCCACAGTTCGATGGAGTCGATCAGCGCGAAGCCCGCGAAGGCGAGGACACCCGCGAGCAGGCCGCGCAGCCACCAGGCGACGACCGCGAGGATGCCGGCGAAGAGCAGCGGCGCGGGAGCCGAGAGCGCCGCGTCGATGCCGTCGTACATCCCGGTGACGAGCGAGCTGATCGCGTCGAACAGCCAGGACAGATGGCGCTGGAGCCAGTCGACACCGCTGTCGACCCAGTCGCCGAGGTGGATCCTAGGCACTGGCCACCGCCTTGCCCGCCGGAGCGGCGGACTTCGCGGGGGCGGGCGTGGGCTGCGCCGGCACGGCCGGCGGCGCGGTGGGCGCCATCGGCTCGCCGAGGACGGCGAGGAGACGGGCCCTCGGTACGACGCCGATGAGCTCGCCCTCGTCGTCGGTGACGGCGACGGCCGTACCGCTGGTCGAGCAGGGCGTGAACAGCTCGATGATCGGCGTTCCGGCGGGGACCGTGGCCGGCGCGGCGGCCAGCACGTCCGTGGCGTTGCGCATGACCTTGCCGCTGTCCGTCTTCGTGCCGTACGCCGTCTCCGGGTCGGCCATGATCGCGCCCGCGGTGAGCACACGGGAGCGGTCGACGTCCTGGGTGAAGGAGGCGACGTAGTCGTTGGCGGGGGTGACGAGGATGTCCTCGGCGGTGCCGAGCTGGACGATCCTGCCGTCGCGCATCACCGCGATCGAGTCGCCGAGCCGCATGGCCTCGTTGAGGTCGTGGGTGATGAAGACGATGGTCTTCTTCAGACGCTTCTGGAGCTCGAGGAGCTGGTCCTGCATGTCGCGGCGGATCAGCGGGTCGAGGGCGCTGAAGGACTCGTCCATCAGCAGCAGGTCGGCGTCGGTGGCGAGCGCGCGGGCGAGGCCGACGCGCTGTTGCATGCCGCCGGAGAGCTCGTCGGGCCAGGAGTTCTCCCAGCCGCCGAGGCCGGCCAGCTCGAGGGCCTCCGCGGCGCGCTTGTCGCGTTCGGCGCGGGGGACGCCCTGCACCTCGAGGCCGTAGCCGGCGTTCTCGAGGACGCTGCGGTGCGGGAAGAGGGCGAAGTGCTGGAACACCATGCTGATCTTGGTGGAGCGCACGGTACGCAGGTCGCGGGGGCTCAGAGCCGTCAGGTCCTCACCGTCGAAGAGGACGCGTCCGGCGGTCGGCTCGAGGAGCCCGTTGAGCATGCGCAGCAGGGTGGACTTGCCGGACCCGGACAGCCCCATGACGACGAATATCTGGCCCGGCTCGACGGTGAAGGAGGCGTCGATGACCGCTGCGGTCGTTCCGTCGGCGCGCAGCTCGTCGCGGTCCGCGCCGCCTTCGAGCCTGGTCACCGCTTCATCGGGTCGTCTGCCGAACACCTTGTACAAGTGCTCGGCCTGCAGCCTGGACACATACACCTCACGGGTCGAACCGGAAACGGCCCGCCACCCCCGCCGGCAGACCGTGGAACGCGACGGGGTCTGCCCGCTTGCCCGGTGCAATTGTTGAAATCACAACCGGGTTCGCTCCGGCTCCGCGCCTCCCCGGGCGTTCAGAAGTCAAACTGAAGTGTGACCCAGTTCACCTTTCCGGCACCTCCGGAGGTGCCGGCTCGGACTGCGGGCCGCCTGTCGGTGGGGTGCGGCATCATCGTCCCTGTGATCCGACGCCTGATGCTCCTCGACACCGCTTCCCTCTACTTCCGGGCCTACCACGGAGTCCCCGACTCGGTCCGGGCACCCGACGGCACACCTGTCAACGCGGTGCGCGGGCTCATCGACTTCATCGCACGGCTGGTCCAGGACCACCGCCCGGACGATCTGGTCGCCTGCTGGGACAACGACTGGCGGCCCCAGTGGCGCGTCGACCTCATCCCCTCGTACAAGGCACACCGGGTCGCGGCCGAACACGACCAGGCCCCGGACGAGGAAGTGGTCCCCGACACGCTCACCCCCCAGATCCCGGTGATCGAAGCCGTACTGGCCGCGGTCGGTATCGCCCGCGTCGGCGCCGACGGCTACGAGGCGGACGACATCATCGGCACGCTCACCACGCGGGCCACCGGTCCGGTCGACATCGTCACCGGCGACCGCGACCTGTTCCAGCTGGTCGACGACGCGCGCGAACGCCGGGTGCTGTACCCGCTCAAGGGCGTCGGCACGCTCCAGACGACGGACGAGGCGTGGCTGCGCGAGCGGTACGGCGTCGACGGGCCCGGCTATGTGGAGCTGGCGCTGCTCAGGGGCGACCCGAGCGACGGACTGCCCGGCGTGCCGGGCATCGGCGAGAAGACCGCCGCCAAGCTCCTCGACACCTACGGCGACCTGAACGGGATCATGACGGCCGTCGGCGACCGAGGCTCCAAGCTCACCCCCACGCAGCGCCGGAGGCTGGACGAGGCCAGGGCCTACGTCACCGTCGCCCCGAAGGTCGTCAAGGTCGCCTCCGACGTGGCGCTGCCCGAATTCGACGCCGCACTGCCGAGCGCGCCCCGCGACCCGGTGGCCCTCGACCGGCTGACGGAGCAGTGGGGCTTGGGCGGCGCGATGGTCCGGCTGCTGAACGCCCTGAAGCGCTGAGCCACTGGACGAGGTGTTAACTTAGGTAAGCCTAAGCACCGATCCTCCAGGGAGTAACGCCGTGGCAGACCGAGCGGAACGTCCGGCCCGCACGTCACCGAAGGTCCATGAGGCGCAGGTGGTGCGCACGGAACAGATCACTCCGCACATGGTGCGGGTGGTGCTCGGGGGCGAAGGGCTGGCCGCCTTCGAGCTCGGCGACTGCACCGACCACTACGTGAAGCTGATCTTCCCCGCCGACGGCGTCACATATCCGGAGCCGTTCGACCTCGACCGGATCCGCGCGGAGTTCCCGCGCGACCAGTGGCCCGCCAACCGCACGTACACCGTGCGGTCCTGGGACGCCGCGCACCGCGAGCTGACGATCGACTTCGTCGTCCACGGCGACCAGGGACTGGCCGGCCCGTGGGCCGCCCGCGCCCGCCTCGGCGACACGATGCGCCTCCTCGGCCCCGGCGGCGGTTACGCCCCGGCCCCGGACGCGGACTGGCACCTGCTGGCGGGCGACGAGAGCGCACTGCCGGCTATCGCTGCGTCGCTGGAGCAGATGCCGGCCGGCGCTGTCGTCCACGCCTTCGTCGAAATCGACGGCCCCGCGGACGAGCAGAAGACCGCCACCCCGGACGGGGTCGGCATCACCTGGCTCCATCGCGGCGACCGCCCGGTCGGCCAGGCACTCGTCGACGCGGTGACGGCACTGGACTTCCCGGAGGGCAAGGTCTGCGCTTTCGTCCACGGCGAGGCGGCGTGCGTCAAGGAACTGCGCCGGCTGCTCCGGGTGGAGCGGGGCGTGCCGAAGGAGCAGCTGTCGATCTCGGGTTACTGGCGCCTGGGCCAGACGGACGAGGCGTGGCGCGCGGTGAAGCGCGAGTGGAACGAGCAGGTGGAACGCGAACAGGAGCGCGGCGCCTGAGGTTTCGCGCTGGGCGGGCTGCGTCCGCGGCGCGGGAGCGTGGCCGCCGCGCGGGGCCGGCCCCCGACCCGATGCAGCGGGAAGTGGGGGTCCCCCCACGGCCGCCAGGCCGTAGGGAAGGGTAGGGGAAACAAGCCCGCCGCAGGCGCACGCGACCGTCACCCCTCTCCGTACGCCCGCGACGACCCGTCCATCTGCGCCAGACGCCGCAGCGCCGCCAGCATCGCGTCCCCGATCACCGTGCCGACCACCACTCCCTCCA
Source organism: Streptomyces sp. Tu 2975 (assembly GCF_009832925.1). GTDB lineage: Bacteria > Actinomycetota > Actinomycetes > Streptomycetales > Streptomycetaceae > Streptomyces. Next base: position 6,418,130 of record NZ_CP047140.1, on the reverse strand, counting down.
CCAGGTCGTCGAGACCGATGTGCCGCGCCACGTGGGCGAGGTCCGCGCGGGCCACCGTCTCCGCAGCGGACGCGTAGTCGTCGAGCACTTCGGCGAACGCGCCGTGCCCCACCCGTTCCAGCGCCGCCAGTGCCTCCGTCAGCGCCTCCGCCGCGGGGTGGGCCGCGTCCACGCGCCAGCCGCGGCGCGTGATCAGTTCGCGGACCTTCTCGCGGGCGGCCGGTGACTCGTCGCCGGCCGCGTACCTCGGCACAAGTCCGTCCGTGGCCGTGCCGAGCACCTTGTGGACCGACTTGTCCGGGTCGTCGACGGCCCCGAGCACGTCCCTGATCGAGGCGACGGAGAGTCCGCCCACCTCCAGCAGTGCGCGGATCAGCCGGAGCCTCCGTTCGTGCGCGTCGGAGTAGCTCGCCTGATTCGGACTGGTCAACTCCCCTGCGGACAGCAGTCCTTCGCGTACGTAGTACTTGATCGTCGGTACCGGCACCCCGGTCCTGCGGCTCAACTCACCGATGCGCACTGCGCGTTCACCCTTCGCCTCTTGCCATTCCCGGCCACCATCATAGATAGTTTCACTATCTGATAGCGGTAAGCGCCACTATCCATAACTCCCCGGGGGTACCTCCATGTCTTCTTCCGCGTCCTCTCCACCCTGGCTCTCCTGGAACCGGCCGCTCATGCTGTTCGCCGCCTCGATGGCAGTGCTGACCGTCATGACCGCCGTGGGAGTTGCGGTGGACGACCGTCTCGTCGCCGGATCACCGGTGTGGTTCAAGCCCTTCAAGTTCTCGGCCTCGTTCCTCGCCTACGCACTCTCGCTCGCCTGGATGCTGTCGTTACTGCCCCGCTTCCGGCGCGCCGGCTGGTGGGCCGGCACCGTCGTCGCCGTCACCGGCGCGATCGAGATGATCCTGATCGCGGGTCAGGCGATGCGCGGCAGGCGCAGCCACTTCAACAACGAAACGCCTTTCGACAAGGCGCTGTTCGACACGATGGCCGTGACCGTCGTCGTGCTGTGGGCCGCCGCTCTGGTCATCGCCGTACTGCTGTTCCGCAGCGGGCCCGCCGACCGGGCATCGGCCTGGGCCGTCCGATTCGGTTCCGTGCTCTCGCTGGCCGGTGCCCTGATCGGGTTCCGCATGGCGCGGCCGACGCCCGAGCAGCGCGCGGAGGCGGAGACACGGGAGCCGGAGGTCGTCGGGGCACACGCTGTCGGAGTGCCGGACGGCGGACCTGCGATGCCGTTGACCGGCTGGGAGATGACGGGCGGTGACCTGAGAGTGCCTCATTTCGTGGGGCTGCACGCGCTCCAGGTGCTGCCCTTCGTCCTGCTCGCTCTGGTCGTGTTCGCCCCGCGTTTCGCCCGACTGCGTGACGAACGCGTCCGGTTGCGGCTGGTTCTCGTGGCATCGGGGACGTACACCGGGGTCTTCGCCCTGGTGACGTGGCAGGCGCTGCGCGGGCAGGCCCTGGTCCGCCCGGACGGGGTGACGCTCGCGGCCGTGGCCGTCCTCCTTCTCGCCGCGGCGGCCGGCACCTGGGCGGCGCTGCGCGGGACCACCCCACCCGTCGGCGGGACCGGCCGGACCAGCAGAACCAGCGGGACCAGCAGGACCAGCGGGTCGGACACACACAAGGAGCTCGCGACATGACCGGATTCCTCTTCGAACTGTCCTTCTGGCTCGTCGCCCCCGTCTGGCTGCTGATGATTCTCGCGCCGCACCTGCGGCTCACGGCCCGCGTCGCGGCATCACCCCTGACCGTCGTGCCCGTACTCCTCGTCCATCTCACCATGGCGATCCCGGTGTTCCCCGAACTGTTGGCCGCGGTCAGCAGTCCCGACATCGACCTGTTCCGTGACCTCACCGCCCGTGCGAACGGTGCGGGCGCCGTCTGGGCACAGGTCATCGCCTGGGATCTGCTGCTCGGCCAGTGGATGTACCGCGAGGCACGGCGACTCGGCGTCCACCCCTTGGTGATGGGGCCCTGCTGGTGCTGACGATCCTGCTCTCGCCGATCGGTCTGCTCATTTTCCTCGTCGTGCGGGCCACCCGCACGGCACACCGCAGCCCGGCCGGCGGCGGGGCACTCGCTCGGTCGTGACACCATGCCGCGGACCGCACCGATCCGCCGGGCGTCCGGCTACGAATGCCCGGTGGAATGTCCCTTCGACGCGTCCGCACCGTGGAGGATCGCCGCGTGAAAGCAGCCGTACACATCGGTGGGCCCGCTCCTGCCGGCCCTGATCTCCAGGAACTGCTCGGCCTGGTGGCCAGAGGCGACCAGAACGCCTTCTCCCAGGTGTACGACGCGGTCGGCGGCAGCGTCCTCGGCCTGGTCCGCACGGTACTGCGGGACCCTGCCCAGTCGGAGGAGGTGGCGCAGGAAGTGCTGCTCGAGGTCTGGCGCTCGGCCGCCCGCTACCAGCCGTCCCGAGGCTCCGCGATGACATGGATCCTCACGCTCGCCCACCGGCGGGCCGTCGACCGGGTGCGGTCGGCGCAGGCCGCCGCCGACCGCGAGCGGCGGGCGGCGCTGCTGGAGCGTACGCCCGCGTACGACGAGGTCACCGAGCAGGTGGACGCCCGGCTCGAGCGTGAGCAGGTACGGCGCTGTCTGCGCACCCTGACGGAGCTTCAGCACGAGTCGGTGACCCTCGCCTACTACCGCGGGCTGACGTACCGGGAGGTCGCCGAGCTGTTGTCCGTGCCGCTGGGCACGGTCAAGACCCGCCTGCGTGACGGACTCATCCGGCTGCGCGACTGCCTGGGGGTGTGCGCGTGAACACCGGTGATCTGCACCTGCTCACAGGCGCCTATGTGCTGCACGCGCTGCCGCCCGGGGAGCTCGCCGACTTCGAGCGGCATCTTCCGGGCTGCCCGTCGTGCTCCGAGGAGGTACGCGAACTGGCCGCCACCACGGGCAAGCTGGCCTCGGCGGTCGCCGTCGCACCCCCACCGGTGCTCAAGCAGCGGGTGATGGCCCGCATCGCCGCGGAGCGCCAGGCGCCGCCGGTGGTGCCGCGCCAGAGCAGACGCGGCAGCACGCGGCGCCGGCGAGCGCTGTCCCGATTCGCGCTGGCGGCGAGCCTCGCGGCGGCCGCGACACTCGGCTCTGCGGCCCTCTGGCAGTACCAGGAGGCGCAAAGCGCCCGCGACGCGGCGCAGCGTACGGAACGCCGGGCGGCGGACCTGGCCTCGGTGCTCGCCGCCCCGGACGCCAAGGTGGTATCCGCCGGGCTCTCGGAGGGGGCGACCGGCACGGTGGTCGTCTCACGGGCGCGGAACAAGGCCGCGTTCCTCGCCGCGGGACTGCCGAAACCGACCGAGGGCAAGGTGTACCAACTCTGGTTCGCCGACGGCGGTTCCATGAGGTCCGCCGGTCTCATGGACGGGTCGGGCGCAACGGCGGCGGTGGTCATGGAGGGGCCGCTCGACGGCGCGTCGGGCATCGGCATCACCGTCGAACCGGCAGGTGGTTCCCCGCAGCCGACCTCCGACCCGCTGGCCCTGATGACGCTGCCCGCCTGACCGGCCGGCGGGGGTGAGGCCCCGCCGGCCGGTACACCGGTACACCGACGCACCGGCCTGTGGTTCCGAGGCGGTCGGCGGTGGACGTGGGCGGTGAGCCTCGCGGGCCGGCGGCGAGGGGCCCGCGGGCCGGTGCCGGGGCACCGGCCCGGCCCCGTGGGGCAAACGCTCCCCGACCCAGGCGCCACCCCGCCCGGGAGCGGCGCCTGGGTGGGGGCGCGGCGGGCCCGTGCCGGACGGGCAAACGCTCTCCGGCCCGAAACCCGGGCCGGTTCACGCCCGGGCCGAGCGCCCCCGAGACCCGGTCCTAGCCCGCCGCCCCCTCCGCGGGCTTGGTGAGCTGGAGCTGCTGTACGTCAAGGGCTCCGGACCGGAAGCCTGCCTCCGCGTGAGCCAGGCAGAAGTGCCACAGGCGGCGGAACCTTCCGTCGAAGCCGAGGGCGTCGGCCTCGGCCGCGCGGGCGGTGAACCGCTCGCGCCACAGCCTCAGTGTCTCCGCGTAGTGCTCGCCGAACCCGTCCCGTGCGGTGACGCTCAGCCCCGTGAACCGGTCGGTGAACTCCTCCAGCGCCTGAGCCGAAGGCAGCGGCCCGGCAGGACAGATGTACTTCTGCGCCCACCTCCCCTCGGCACGGGTGGCGGGCGTCCGCTGCTGCGGCATCGTGACGGCCTGGAGAGCGACCCGTCCGCCGGGCGCGAGCAGCCGGTCCAGCATCATCAGGTACTCCGGCCAGAACCCGGCGCCCACGGCCTCGACCGTTTCCACGCCGACGACGGCGTCGTACCGGCCGAGCACCCTGCGGTAGTCCCGCAGCAGAACGGTCACACGGTCCCCCACCCCTGCGGCGCGCACGCGCCGCGCGGCAAGCGCGTGGTGTTCGGCGGAGTGCGTCACCGTCAGGACACGCGCGCCGCGGGCGGCGGCCCGTATCGCGAGCTCGCCCCGGCCGCTGCCCATCTCCAGCAGCTGCGTGCCGGGGCCCACGTGTGCCAGGTCGAGCAGCCGGTCGATCTTGCGATGCTGGGCGGCGTTCAGCAGCTGGTGCTCGGCGGGGAATCCCCGGAAGAGGGCGCAGGAGTAGGTCAGTGTCTCGTCGAGGAAGAGGGAGAGCAGTTCGTGGGCGGCATCGGCCCGCGCGGCCTTGGGGGTGTGGTCGCGCCGGTCGGGCTCCCCGGCGCGCCGGGCGCCGCGCGGCCGCGCCTCCAGCGCCTCGGGGACAAGCGCGTCGGCGTGTTCGGCGAGCACGGTGAGTACACCGACGAGGTCGGTGGCGTCCCACTCGCCCGCCGTGTAGGAGTCCTTGAAACCCGCGAGCCCGTTCACGCCGGTGCGGCGGAAGAAGGACTGCGGGTCGTGCACCTCCACCAACGGCCCGCCGCGACCGACGGGTTGCGTGGTCCCCTCGAGCCGGATCCGCAGCGGCAGCCGGCCGATCGTGTGCCTCATGCGCCTTTCCACTGCCGCCGCGCGCAGCCAGGAGGACTTGGGGAGGCGAGCGACGTCGGGTCGGCGGCGCGGGTCGACGGACGCCGTTCGCGGAGTCGCGGAAATGACGGGCACGCTCACTGGACACCCTCCTGAGGGAGATGCGGTGACGGGTCGGAAGGGCGGTCGACGCGGGCGGGGTCCGTAGCCGTGGCACCGTGGGCAGGCACGGACGGGAGGACGTGGACCCGTCCGGCCACCCCGCCGCTGTCCGTCATGGCCCTGCGCCTGCGTTGCACTGCGGCCCCTCTCCCCACCGGGCCGGCCTCGCGCCGTCCTCAGCCGCTATTCGCGGCCGGGGCTTGCCCGGATTGGTGTCCGGCAGATCTTTTGCCGACCGGCTGCGAACTCCCTGCTCCTGCCCAAGTGGCCGGGTCCGCCGCGCTCCTGCCCAAGTGGCCTTGTCCGCCGCATAGCCTGCCGGGATGACGGACGAGCACCTTGAGGCCCGCACGAGCCGCGCCATCGGCGCCGTCGTCGGCTCCGCGGTCGGCGACGCCCTGGGCGCGCCGTTCGAGTTCGGTGAACCGGGCGTGTTCCGGGCCCACTTCCCCGACGGGGCCGGTGAGATGTGCGGAGGCGGCGGCTGGGATCCCGGCGAGGCCACGGACGACACGCAGATGGCGGTGCTGGTCGGCGAATCGCTCCTGGAACAGGGCGGGCTGGAGCCGGCGGACCTGTTCCGCCGGTTCCAGCGCTGGTCGGCGGGCGAGCCCAAGGACATCGGGCTCCAGACGGAGCAGGTCCTGACCAGTGGTGACCCGTGGGACACGGCCGCGGGCTGCACTTCGCCATGACCGGGCGGGCTGCTGGGAACGGCTCGCTGATGCGCGCGGCCACCTCCGCGGTGTACTTCGCCGGAGCGGGTCGCCGGGCGACCATGGACGCTGCGCGCCGTATCGCGGCCCTCACCCACGGCGACCGGGCGGCCTGGGAGGGCACGGCTGTCCTCCACGAACTGATCCGCGTCGCGCTGGACGGCGCGGACCCGTCGGCCGCGGTCCCCGAGACCCTCCGGCACGTCCACCCGGACCACCGTGCACGCTGGTCGACGGTCCTGTCGCCCGGCTGGCATCCCGACGACGCCACCGAGTTCAACGGCGCCGTCTGGCCTGCTCTCGGCTCCGCGCTGTGGGCGCTGCGACCACCAGGTCGTTCGAGGAGTCCATCGGGGCCGCGATCGACCTGGGTGGCGACACCGACACCGTCGCGGCGGTGACGGGGGCGCTGGCGGGCGCGGTCCATGGCATCGAGGCGGTCCCGGAACGGTGGACGGCACCGCTGCACGTGCCGCTGCCGGGCTTCGGCGACCGGGTGCTGCGGTGCCTGGAGCTCATCGCCCTCGCCGTCGCCCTGGCCGAAACCCCGTCCGTGGACAGCCGCCAGGACCCGGCGGATGATGGATGAAAAGGGAAATTCAGTGACGGAAGGTGTGGATCACCATGTCCGAGCACCCGGACTGCGCCCTCGTCCGCCAGGGTTACACCGCCTTCGTCTCCGGTGACATGGAGACTCTTGGCACCCTGATGACGGCCGATGCCGTGTACCACGTCCCCGGCCACAACCCGCTCTCCGGGCACCACAAGGGCCGTGAGGCCATCCTCGACCTGTTCCGGCGTATGGGCGAGGAGACCGACGGGACCATGCAGATCCAGCTCGAGGCGGTGCTCGCAGACGGGCGCGGACACGTCATGTCCTTCCACACCTCCCGGGCGGACCGCGGCGACCGGGGGATCGAGATCCGTGAAGGACTCTTCTTCACCATCGTGGGCGGCAAGGTCACCGATATCGACGAATGCACGGAAGATCTCGACGAGATGGACGCCTTCTGGAGCTGATACGGCCCGGGCTGCGCCCACCAGGAGCTGACGGCCGAGGCCGTCCAGCGGTCCGGCCGTTCACGTGCGCGGCCGCCCGACCCGGCACGTGGACGGCCGGGTGAGCGGCGCCTTGTCGTACGAACCGCTGCCGGGTGAGCGGCGCCTTGTCGGACCGAATGGAGCCGGGTGAGCTGCCCCGTCGGACCGCAGGGTCAGCCCACCTCGGACCAGTCAGCCCAACCCGCTCGGGACCGCGAGAGTAGCCCCGCCCACCATCTGGGACCGCAAGTGTCGGTCCGCTCGGGCCCTGACGTCAGCCCACCGAGCTGTACGCCACCACGCCGCGCAGCAGCGCGTCGACCGCCTTGCGGGCGTTCTTCGACACGGTGCTGTTCTCCCGGGGCGCGGCCGCCGCGATCTGGCCGAGAACGTCGATGACCTGCTTGCACCAGCGCACGAAGTCACCGGCCGGCATCCCGACCTCGCCGAGCACCTCGTCGAGCCCCTTGTCGGAGGCCCACTGGTGGGCGGCCCAGGCGAAGCCGAGGTCCGGCTCACGCTGTCCGACGCCTTCCGCCTGATTGATCCTGAACTCTTCCTCCAAGGCGTCCAGTCGGCCCCAGATGCGGACCATCTCGGCGAGCGCCACCTTCGCCTTCCCGGCCGGGACCTTGGGGGCGACCGCGTCGTCCGACTGGCGTGCCTCGTACACCAACGCCGAGACACAGGCGGCCAGTTCCGCCGGGTTCAGTCCCTCCCAGACGCCTTCGCGCAAGCATTCACTGGCCAGCAGGTCCAGTTCGCCGTAGAGCCGTGCCAGACGCTTGCCGTGCTCGGTGACCTCGTCGCCACGGAGGTAGTCCATCTCCGTCAGCAGGGCCACGATCCGGTCGAAGGTCCGCGCGATGGTGTTCGTACGGCCCTCGATGCGGCGCTCCAACTGCCGGGTGTCGCGCTGGAGACGGAAGTACCGCTCGGCCCAGCGGGCGTGGTCCTCGCGTTCGTCGCAGCCGTGGCAGGGGTGGGCGCGCAGTTCGGCGCGCAGCCGGGAGATCTCTCGGTCGTCCGCGGCGGCCGACCGCCGCTTGCCGTGCCGGTCGGGCACGATGTGCCCGGCCTTGGTGCGCAGCGCAGAGGCGAGATCCCGACGCGACTGCGGGGAACGGGGGTTGAAGGACTTCGGGATGCGCATCCGCTCCAGCGCCTCGACCGGCACCGGGAAGTCGATCGACGCCAGCCGCTTGACCTGCCGCTCCGAGGTGAGGACCAGCGGCCGCGGCCCGTCGTGGTGCTCGAGGCCGCGGTGGCCGTTCGTGCGGCCTGCCGGCAGCCCCGGGTCGAGGACCAGTGCCAGCCCGGCGAACTTGCCCGTCGGGACATGGATGACGTCGCCCGGCTTGAGTTTCTCCAGTGAGGTCGCAGCGGCGGCCCTGCGCTGGGCGGCGCCCTGCTTGGCCAGCTCGGTCTCGCGGTCCTTCAACTCGCGGCGCAGCCGTGCGTACTCGGTGAAGTCGCCCAGGTGGCAGGTCATGCCCTCCCGGTAGCCCTCGAGTCCTTCCTCGTTGCGCTGCACCTGCCGGGAGATGCCGACGACGGACTTGTCCGCCTGGAACTGCGCGAACGACGTCTCCAGCAGTTCCCGTGAGCGGTGCCGGCCGAACTGCTGGGTGAGGTTGACGGCCATGTTGTACGACGGCTTGAAGCTGGAGCGCAGCGGGTACGTCCGCGTGCCGGCGAGCCCCGCCAGCGCCTCCGGGTCCATCGCCCGCTGCCACAGGACCACCGCGTGGCCCTCGACGTCGATGCCGCGGCGCCCGGCGCGGCCGGTCAACTGGGTGTACTCGCCGGGGGTGATGTCCGCGTGCTGCTCGCCGTTCCACTTGACGAGCTTCTCCAACACCACGGAGCGGGCAGGCATGTTGATGCCGAGCGCCAGTGTCTCCGTGGCGAACACGGCCTTCACCAGGCCCCGGACGAACAGTTCCTCGACGACTTCCTTGAAGGTCGGCAGCATTCCGGCGTGGTGCGCGGCGATGCCCCGCTCCAGGCCCTCCAGCCACTCGTAGTAGCCGAGGACATGGAGGTCTTCGCCGGGGATGGAAGCCGTCCGGTTCTCGACGATCTCGCGCACTTCTCTGCGCGCGTCCTCGTCGTTGAGCCGCAGACCGGCGTACAGGCACTGCTGTACGGCGGCCTCGCAGCCCGCCCGGCTGAAGATGAACGTGATGGCGGGGAGCAGGCCCTCGGAGTCGAGCCGGTCGATGACCTCGGACCGGGCGGGGGTCCAGATGCGGCTGCGCTGACGCCGCTCGCGCTCCCTGTCGGCCTCGCGCACCATCTTCCCGCGGCGCCTGTCGCGCGGGTTGTAGGTGCGGCTGTTCTCCATCCTGGCCAGGCGTACGAGATCGGGGTTGACCTCGCGGCGGGCGACGCCGCGGCCGCCGTGGTCGGTCTCCTCCTCGAAGAGGTCGTACATCCGCCGTCCAGCGAGGACGTGCTGCCACAGGGGCACGGGCCGGTGTTCGGAGACGATGACCTCGGTGTCGCCGCGGACGGTGTCGAGCCAGTCGCCGAACTCCTCCGCGTTCGAGACGGTCGCGGAGAGTGACACCAGCGTCACCGACTCGGGGAGGTGGATGATCACCTCCTCCCAGACGGCGCCGCGGAAGCGGTCGGAGAGGTAGTGCACCTCGTCCATGACGACATGGCCGAGGCCCAGCAGCGACTGGGAGCCCGCGTACAGCATGTTGCGCAGCACCTCGGTGGTCATGACGACCACCGGAGCACCGGAGTTGACGCTGTTGTCGCCGGTCAGCAGCCCGACCTTCTCGGCGCCGTAGCGCTTGACCAGGTCGGTGTACTTCTGGTTGGAGAGCGCCTTGATGGGCGTGGTGTAGAAGCACTTGCGGCCCTGCTGGAGGGCGAGGTGGACGGCGAACTCGCCGACGATCGTCTTGCCCGAGCCGGTGGGCGCGGCGACGAGCACGCCCTTGCCCGCCTCCAGGGCCTGGCATGCCTCGATCTGGAAGGGATCGAGGTCGAAGTCGTACATCGCTCGGAAGGGGGCCAGCGCGGTGGCCTCCTCGGCGGCGCGGACGCGGGCGGCGGCATAGCGCTCTGCGGGAGAGAGGTCCTCGGTCATCTTGTTCACGAGCCTACCCGCCCCCTCTGACACTGAGCGGATCTTTAATCGGACGAGAGCACCTACCGCTTGGAGTACCCGCGGGGGCCTGCGCCGATGCATACGCGGGCGGGGCCCGCCGGATCGGCGGGCCCCGCTCACGGGCCTGATGGCGATCGCGCCTCAGGTGATGTCGTCGTAGCCGTTCAGGCGGTTCGTGCGGCCGCCGTCGGCCTCGCCGGTGGCCTGCTCGGGAAGCGCGCGGGCCGTGGCGGCGACGGGCTCCACCTCCCCGAGCGCGGCCGGCGTGAGATCGAGGTCGGACGCCTCGTCGTCGTCGAGTTCCGCGTCAGGGTCGTTCCGGCGCCGGCGCCGGTCGTTGAGCATCGAGAACCCGACCGCACAGAAGTACAGCAGGATGATCGGCCCGGAAAGGGCGACCATGCCCAGCGGGTCGGTCGAGGGGGTGGCGATCGCGCCGAAGACGAAGATGCCCATGACGGCGCCGCGCCACCAGCCGAGCATCCGCCGACCGGTCACCATCCCGGTCAGGTTCAGCATGATCAGGAGCAGGGGCAGCTCGAACGAGAAACCGAAGATCAGCACCATGCGGACCGTGAAGTCCAGGATCTTGTCCACGCTCAGCAGGTTCTCGGCGGGCGCGGGCGTGATCGAGAGCAGGACCTTCATGCTCACCGGCATGACGAGGTAGGCGAAGTACGCGCCGCCCGCGAACAGGGGCGCGGCCGCGGCGGCGAAGTAGTAGCTGTACTTCTTCTCGTTCTTGTGCAGGCCCGGCGCGACGAAGGCCCACATCTGGTAAAGCCAGACGGGGCAGGACACGATGATGCCCGCCATCAGCACGACCTTGACGGTCGTGGTGAACGGCGACAGGAGGTCGGTGTAGACGACCCTGGCGCAGACGCCGCCCTTCTGGGGGCCGTCCCCGACGCACTCGGGCACCGGTGAGGTGAGGAACTCCATCAGCTCCTGGCTGTACGCCACCGCGGCGACCGAGGCGATGACGATCGCCAGCATGGCCTTCGCGAGCCGGTTGCGGAGCTCACGAAGATGGTCCGCGAGCGGCATGCGCCCCTCGGGGTCCTTCTCCTTCTGTTTCGAGCGGGCAGGCTTGAGCAACCCACGTCCTCATCTCGTGCGGCAGGCCACGGTCACGTGACCTTGGGTCAGCGCTGGGGGGTGTCGGTGGGCTCGCTCACGGGGCGGGCGCTGGTGACGTCGCCGGGCGCCGCCTGGATGGTGCGGTGCGGGGTCTGGCTGTCGCCCTGGGCCGGGTCCTTGGGCTCCGCGGGGGCCGCGGCGGGCTGGCCCTCGGACTTCATCGCCTTGGCCTCGCTCTTCAGGATCCGCGCCGACTTGCCGAGCGAACGCGCCATGTCCGGAAGCTTCTTGGCGCCGAACAGCAGCAGGATGAGGAGGGCGATGATGATGATCTCGGTGGGCCCGATCTGTCGGAACATAACTGTGTCTACCTTCTCACCGAGGCGGCTTGGGGCTCTGGCTGCTGACCGCGGTAGGACAGGCGTCCGAACCGCGACCGGCAGCGATCGTAACTCGCACGGGTAAACGCATGGCAATCCCCGTGCGTACTCCCGTCAGCGGTCGGCGCCTCATCACCGGTGCCGCCACCAGCAGCGTACCGCCAGGGCCTGCGCCGCAGCAGGGGGCGTCCGCGGTCTCCGGCGGGGCTCGAGCGTCACGTCCGCTCAGCGGAGAGTCTCGCCGGAGCGGGCCAGGGACGTGGCGGCCCGCTCCAGGTCCTCCGCGGCCTTGTTGATCCGGTCCGTGGTGCGGGCGACCTCGCTGCCCAGACGCCGGGCCTCGATGAAGACCCTGATACCGAGGACGCCGAGGACGGCGATCCCGAAAAAGCCGAGCGCGATGGCGAGCATGGGCCAGAACATGCGCAGAGCCTAGACCGTTCCTGGAGCGGTTTCCGAGCGGGACGTCACACGGTGGAGTGCAGGCGCAGGGTCCGCACCCCGCCGCCGGTGAGCAGTTCCACGATGCGTTCACCGGCCGGCTTGCGGACCGCGGAGCCGCATTCGGGGCAGGTGAAGGAATAGAACGTGGTGCGGCGGCTGCCGCCTATCGCCAGGCGCAGCGCGCCGGCGGACAGCTCGAACCGGGCGCGGCAGTCGGGGCACGCGGCCTTGAAGAGCACCGGCCCGACACGGGCGGGGACAGGCGTCATCGCCGGAACACCGGGCGTCACGGTCATCAGGCGCCGGCTCCCTGTTCTTGACGGTCCTGGTGCTCCCGGCGCGCCTCGCGGGCCTCCTCGGCCTCGTAGGCGGTGAGCGCCTCGCGCGCGGCCGTGCGGGCACTGTCCGCGAGGTCCTGCGGCGACACGATCCGGCCGTCCCGGCCAAGCCGCAGCGCCAGTCGGCGCAGCGAGGCGGGCGACGGCGTACGCAGTGTGATGCGCAGACCGCCGTCGGGCAGTTCCTCCGCCAGGTCGTGCGGGTAGTACTCGGCGACCCAGCGCCCGCCGGGCGCCACCTCGACGACGACCTCGGGATCGTCGGCGGAGGGCTGTACCAGGCCCTCGGAGAGGTCGCGGAGCTCGATCTCGGGCGGCGCGGCGGGGGCGTCGAGCAGCCGGATCTCCGCGACCCGGTCGAGCCGGAAGGTGCGGCGCGCCTCGGAGAGGCGGCACCAGGCCTCCATGTATGTGTGGCCGACGGCGAAGAGCCGGATCGGGTCCACCTCACGGTCGGTGAGCTCGTCGCGCGCGGGCGAGTAGTACTTCAGCCAGAGGCGCCGGCGCTCGGAGATCGCCCGGTCCACCTCGGCGAAGACCCCGCCCTCCGATTCGAAGGTCACCGAGAGCCGGGAGGAGGCGCCCGCCGCTTCACCGGCCGCGCCTTCGATCTTGGCGGTGGCCCGTACAAGCGCCTCGCGGTCGCCCTCCCGCAGTCCGGGCAGGGTGGCGACGGCGCGGGCCGCGACCAGCAGCGCGGTCGCCTCGTCGGCGGCGAGCCGCAGGGGCTCGGCGGTGGACTCGCCGGACGCGTCCGGGTTGCGCCACCAGATCCGCTCGCCGTCGGTGTCGATGTCGAGCAGGTCGCCGCCGCGGAAACTCGTCCCGCACATGGGCAGCACGTCGAGGTCGGAGATCAGCTCGTCCTCGGTGATGCCGAAGGCGCGGGCGACGTCCGCGATACGGGCGCCGGGGCGCTCGCGCAGGTACGTCACCAGCGACAGCATCCGCCGGGTCTGGTCGATGGCATTGATCGCCATGTCGTGCGCCCCCTCAGCCCTTGGCCACGGCGCGCAGCCGGTCGACCACGTCCGCCCGCAGGTCCGCGGGCTCCAGCACGACGACGTCCGGGCCGAACTCGACGAGCCAGGCGTCCAGACCGTGTCCGTACGGGATCTCCAACTCGTCCCACCCGTCGCCGAGTTCCCGTACCTCGGTCGCCCTGGAGCGCAGCGGGTAGCCGCAGTCCGTACGCAGCCTGATGCGCGCCGAACGGGTCGCCGTCTCCCCGGCCCAGCTCTCGACGGTCTCGCGGACGGTGACGACGTCGGGCACGGGCGCGGTGAACGCTCCCGAGCGGGACGAACGCACCTTGCCGGTGATGCGCGAGAGGCGGAAGACCCGCTCGGCGCCGCGGCTGCGGTCGAAGCCGGCCAGGTACCAGTGGCCCCGCCAGCACTCGAGCGTCCACGGTTCCACATGGCGCTGCTCGGGGCGGGCCGAGTTGGCCTTGCGGTAGTCGAAGAGGACCGGCCGGCGGTCGCGGCAGGCCAGCATCAGCGGTTCGAAGGCCGCCTCATGGACGGGGATACGCGGTTCGAGGGCGCTGTGGTGGAGTTCGTAGGCGTCCTCGGCCTCCGGCATGCCGGCCGCCCTCAGCTTCTGCAGGGCGCCGCTGGCGGCCCCGGCGAGCCGCGCCTGCTGCCACACCTTGGCGGCCAGGCCCAGGGCGGCGGCCTCCTCGGCGTCCAGGGTGATGGGCGGCAGCCGGTTGCTGTCCCGGCGCGCGAGGTAGCCGATGTCCCCGTCGAGGGACTCCACCGTCTCGATCACCAGGCCGAGTTCCCGCAGATCGTCCTTGTCCCGCTCGAACATCCGGTTGAAGGAGTCGTCGGAACCTGCTTCGAGGTAGGCCTCGATGGACCCGCGCAGCTCGCGCTTGCTGAGGGGACGCCGGGTCCCCAGCAGACACAGCGCCAGATTCATCAGCCGCTCGGCCTTGGCAATCGCCATCGACGCCCTTCACCTCTTTTATGAAATCCCTTACGCCCGTCGACCGTACCGCCCCGGGGTGTCCGGACAAAAGCGAGGGCCCGTGCCGGCAGGCACGGGCCCTCACGTCGTCGCTCCGCGAGGCCTCAGACCGCGACGAGGTCGCAGACGAAGATCAGCGTCTCGCCCGGGGCGATGGCGCCGCCGCCGGCGCCGCGGTCACCGTAGGCAAGGTGCGCCGGGATGGTCAGCTGGCGGCGCCCGCCGACCTTCATGCCCTGCACGCCCTGGTCCCAGCCGGAGATCACCTGGCCGACGCCCAGCTGGAACTGCAGCGGGGTGCCGCGGTTCCAGGAGGCGTCGAACTCCTCACCGGTGGAGAAGGCCACGCCCACGTAGTGGACGGAGACGGTGTCGCCCGCCTTCGCCACCGGGCCGTCGCCCTCCCAGATGTCCTTGATCTCCAGGTCGGCCGGCGGCTCGCCGCCCGGGAAGTCGATCTCGGGCTTCTCGATGCTCACGGTGTTGCTCCTTGCGTTTCTCTGTGTGATCAACCGGGACAGTCTTGCAGAACGTCCCGGTCGTCCTACTGAACGGCCAGGATGTCGACCGTGAAAACGAGGGTGGACTTGGCCGGGATGCCCTGCTGCTCCTGGTCGCCGTAGCCCATGTCCGGCGGGACGACGAGCAGTACGCGGCTGCCGACCTTCTTGCCCTCGAGGCCCTTCTGCCAGCCGGGGATGACCTGGGCGAGCGGGAAGCTCACCGGCGCGTTGCCCCTGGCGTAGCTGCTGTCGAACTCCTTGCCGTCCTTCCACAGGACGCCCTGGTACTTCACGGACAGGGTGTCCGTGGCCTTGACCGCGGGACCGGTGCCCTCGATCACGTAGTTCGACACCAGCTTGGACGGCGCGTCCTTCTTGGGCACCGTCAGCGACGGCTTCTCGCCGTCGGTGTTCGTGCCGACCTTGGGCAGGTCGATGTTGTCCTGGGCGACCTCGCTGCCCTTGGCGGACGTCGGGAGCGTGGTGCCCTTGACAATGTCCATGACGAAGACCAGCGTGGAGTTGGCCGGGATGCTGCCCTGCTCCTGCGCGCCGTAACCGAGCTCCGGCGGGATCGCCACCTCGAGACGGCTGCCGACCTTCTGGCCGTCGAGCGCCTTCTGCCAGCCCTCGATGACACCGCCGCCGCCGAGCGTCACGGTGAACGGCTCGCCACGGTCGAAGCTGTTGTCGAACGGCTCCTCGCCGTCCCACACCTGGCCCAGGTAGTCGACCTGGGCGACGTCGCCCTTCTTGAGGGTCTGGCCCTTGCCCTCGCTGACGACGTTGACCTTCAGGTCCTTGGGAGGCTCGCCCTCGCCCTTGGCAAGGGTCGGCTTCTCGCCGAACTTCGCACCCTCGGTGATCGTGGGCAGCCCGTTCGTCATCGAGGTGGAAGCGGAATCGGAGCCCTTGTCGTCACCGCATGCCGCTGTCGTCAACAGCAGCAGGGGTACGACGAGCAGGCCGGCAAGTCGGCGCACGTGTTCCTCAGATCTCTAACGGCTTGGTAGATGCGGACACTCTAGGGCGTGCCGAGGGCCCCGCACGAGAAACGTACGGGGCCCGGGTGACGTTCCGACACACGTGCGACGGACTCGGATCACATGCCGGCGATGAGCTTCTCCACCCTGTCGTCGACCGACCGGAAGGGGTCCTTGCAGAGCACCGTGCGCTGCGCCTGGTCGTTGAGCTTGAGGTGCACCCAGTCGACGGTGAAGTCCCGCCGCTGCTCCTGCGCCCGGCGGATGAAGTCGCCGCGCAGCCGCGCCCTGGTGGTCTGCGGGGGCACTGACTTACCCTCGAAGATCTTCAGGTCGTTGCAGATGCGGGCGGCCTGGCCCTTCTTCTCGAGGAGGTAGTACAGGCCGCGCCTGCGGTGGATGTCGTGGTAGGCGAGGTCTATCTGCGCGACCCTCGGGTGCGACATGGACATGTTGCGCTTGGCGCGGTACCGCTCCAGCAGCTTGTACTTCATGACCCAGTCGATCTCGGTGCCGATCCGGTCGAGGTCCTCCTCCTCGATCGCGTCCAACGCGCGGCCCCACAGCTCCAGGACCTGCTCGACCGTGCCGGTGCGGATGCCGCGGCGGTCGACGAAGTCGACGGCCTTCTCGTAGTACTCGCGCTGGACCTCGAGCGCGGAGGCCTCCCGGCCGCTGGCCAGGCGCACCTTGCGCTGGCCCGTTATGTCGTGGCTGACCTCGCGGATGGCCCGGATCGGGTTCTCCAGCGTGAGGTCGCGCATGACCGTGCCTGCCTCGATCATGCGCAGGACGAGGTCCGTCGCACCGACCTTCAGCAGCATCGTCGTCTCCGACATGTTGGAGTCGCCGACGATGACATGGAGCCGGCGGTAGCGCTCGGCGTCCGCGTGCGGTTCGTCACGGGTGTTGATGATGGGGCGCGAGCGGGTGGTGGCGGAACTGACGCCCTCCCAGATGTGCTCCGCACGCTGGCTGACGCAGAACACCGCTCCCCGGGGCGTCTGCAGCACCTTTCCCGCGCCGCAGATCAACTGCCTCGTGACGAGGAACGGAATCAGGATGTCGGCCAGCCGCGAGAACTCGCCATGGCGCGCGACGAGATAGTTCTCGTGGCAGCCGTAGGAGTTTCCCGCCGAGTCGGTGTTGTTCTTGAAGAGATAGACGTCGCCCGCGATTCCCTCCTCGTGCAGGCGGCGTTCGGCGTCGACGAGAAGGCCTTCGAGAATGCGCTCACCGGCCTTGTCATGCGTGACCAGCTCGGTCACGTTGTCGCATTCAGGTGTTGCGTATTCCGGATGCGAACCCACGTCGAGGTACAGGCGGGCTCCGTTCCGCAGAAAGACATTGCTGCTGCGGCCCCATGACACGACACGGCGGAAGAGGTAGCGCGCCACTTCGTCAGGTGACAGTCGGCGCTGTCCCCTGAACGTGCACGTGACGCCGTACTCGTTCTCCAGCCCGAAAATGCGGCGGTCCATGTCTGAACATTACGCCTCACGGCCTGAGCTGAAACCGGGTTGGGCGGCACCGTTTCGATCATTTTCCGATGAGTGGCTGCCGGAGCCCGTGATGTCGTCGGTGCGGCCGGGAACCGCGAGCACCCGCTGAGTGGCTGTCAGAACCATCAGCGCCGCGATCCCCCCGGCCCCGGCGACCGCGAAACTCCACGCGGTACCGCCGATCTCGACGGCCGGACCGGCCACCGCCGTGCCGGCGGCCGCGCCCACGCCGAAGGTGGTCACGAGCCAGGAGAACGCCTCGGTGACCGTGCCGCGCGGGGCGTGCCGGTCGACGACGATGAAGGCGCAGGCGATCGCCGGCGCGAGGAACACGCCCGCGACGGCCGACAGGGCCGTCATGGCGGCCACGCCGGGCGTGAGGATCAGCGGGAGGTACCCGGCGGCCAGCAGCGCCACGATGATCCGCAGCCGCCGCTCGGGGGCGCCTGACCACTGCCGCGCCCCGTACACCGAGCCGCCGACGAGGGCGCCGAGTCCCAGCGCGGCCATCAGCCAGCCGTACACCGACTCGCGCCCGTGGTCGTCGGCGTAGGCCACGCCCGCGACCGTGATCGAACCGAGGGCCAGGCCCACGAAGAAGAACGCGCCGAGGAGTGCGAGCAGCCCCGGCGAGCGCAGCGCGCCCAGCCAGTGCGCCTCCCGTGGTGCCGAGCGCCAGGCGCGGGACGGCTTCGACATCACGACCGACAGGGCGCCGACGACCCCGATGACGTTGATGACGAACAGTGCGGCGCCGGGCGACCACAGCGAGACGAGCAGCGTCACGAGCAGCGGTCCGACGGTGAACATGATCTCCTGGGCCACCGCGTCCATGGCGTACGCCCGGTGCACGCGGTCCTCGCGGCCAAGCAGGCTCGGCCACAGGGCCCGCAGCCCGCCCTCGAGCGGTGGCGTGAACAGACCCGCGACGCTCACCGCGGTGTAGGCGAGGACCAGCGAACCGGTGCCGGCCGCCGCGAGGAGGAACATGCCCAGTGCCGAGACGACGGCGGCGGGCAGTTGCACCCGCGGCTGCCCGTACAGGTCGACGGCCCGGCCCAGCAGCGGCTGTCCGACGGCGGTGGCGAGACCGTAGACGGCGGCGAGCGCGCCCGCGAGCGTGTAGCTGCCGCCTTCCGCGCGGGTGAACAGCACGATGGCGATGTGCGCGGTCGCGTTCGGCAGCCGGCCGACAAGGGTGCCGGTGAGCAGGCGTGCCGCGTGCGGGGCCTTGAGAATGTCTGCGTACCCGGCGGCCATGCCGTCCCCCTCTCCCCCGGCTTCCGTCGAGGTTTTACGTATAACGTCAAGGTCCATACGTACCATGTCGACAGTCCGCGGGTCCACAGCGCCGCCGCCCCGGGCGTCGCGACATCTCCTACGGGCGGCCGAGGACGGCGAACAGATGGCACACCGGTCCCAGCAGGACCGTCCCCCGGCCGGAGCGGAGTCCGCCCGTCCCACCAGCAGGGACGTCGCCCGCGCCGCCGGGGTCTCGCAGGCCACCGTCTCGCTCGTGCTCGGCGACAAGTGGCGCGGCCGCGTCTCCGAACGGACCGCGGGGGTGGTCCGCCGGGCCGCCCAGGAGCTCGGCTACCGGCCGAATCTCGCCGCCCGCAACCTCCGCCTCGGCCGCACCAGGACCGCGCTCCTCGTCGTCCCCGCGCTGACCAACGAGTTCTTCGCCCGCGTCTACACGGGAGCCGCCGACGTCGCCGCCCGCCACGGGTTCGGTGTCGTGCTCTACCCCTCCCCCGAGGGTGTCGGGCCCGCCAAGGACCCGTTCGCGTCCGCCCGCGCGGCCCTCGACGGCGTCATCGCCTCCTCGATGGCCGCGCAGGCGCTCACGGCGATCCGCGGGACCGACCTACCGCTGGTGATGCTCGACAGCGACCCCGCCGACACCGGCGCCGCCGCCCACGTCAACCTCGACATCGCCGACGGCATGCGGCAGGTGATGGACCACCTGACCGCTCTCGGCCACCGGCGGATCGTCCACCTCGCCTCGGCGGTCGCCTCCTGGACCTTCGACGTACGTGCCCGTGCGCTCCACGAGGCGGCGGCCCGGGTCGCCGGCACGGAGGTGCGCACCGTCCCGGCGCCGCTCGACGTCGACAGCGCCAGAGAAGCCGCCGTACGGGCCCTGACGGCCCCTGGGCCGCGCCCCACGGCCGTCGTCTGCGACGACGACATCCTGGCCGCGGGCGCCTGCAAGGCGGCCCGCCGGCTCGGCCTGCGGGTACCCGAGGACGTCAGCGTCACCGGCTTCGACGACCTCGCGCTGGCGACGGCCGTGGAGCCCGAGCTCACCACCGTCCGCCTGCCCGCCGAGCAGGTGGGCGAGCGGGGCATGGACGCCCTGCTCGCCGTCCTCGACGGCCGGCGCCCCGAGGAGCGCAGCCTCCCCGTCGAGCTTGTCGTACGGGGCTCCTCCGCTCGCCCGCCGGCCTGAGGCTGACCTGATGCCTCAGCAGGACTGCGGTGCACACGGGGCGTGCCCCGCCTTCGCCCGGGCCCGACGGGCGCGGACCGATCCGGGCAGTGACGGGTGCCGGCACGACGCCCCGCGCACCACGTCACCGGCAGACCCGTCGCCCGGGACATGACTGCGCCCCGGACCGCACGGGCTGTCCGGGGCGAGCCGTCGTCGGCGGGTTACTCCCCGGCCCCGGTCGTCCCTCCGGCCGTCCCCCCGGTCGTCCCTTCGTCCGTCTCCTCGTCGGAGGGCGCGTCCGTCGGGGTGGACGCGGCACCGTCGGCCTCCAGCAGCCGAGCCAGCTGCCTGCCCACGATCCGCTTGAACTTCCGCTGCTGCGGCCGTGTACGGTCCAGGACCGCGACCTCGAGGCGGTCCGCCGGGATCTCCCGGTCACTGCCGTTCGACTGGCTGGAAAGAGCCTGCACGGCCAGCTTCAACGCCTCCGCCAGCGACATGCCGTCACGGTGCCGCTGATCCAGGAACGTGCTGATCTGCTCCGCGTTGCCGCCCACCGCGACCGAGCCGTGCTCGTCCACGATCGAACCGTCGTGCGGCAGCCGGTAGATCTGGTCGCCCTCGGGAGAGGCGCCCACCTCGGCGACCACCAGCTCCACCTCGTAGGGCTTCTCACCGGCGCTCGAGAAGATCGTGCCCAGGGTCTGCGCGTACACGTTCGCGAGGCCGCGGGCCGTCACGTCGTCGCGATCGTAGGTGTAGCCGCGCAGGTCCGCGTAGCGCACGCCGCCGATACGCAGGTTCTCGTACTCGTTGTACTTGCCGGCCGCGGCAAAACCGATGCGGTCGTAGATCTCGCTGAACTTGTGCAGGGCACGGGACGGGTTCTCGCCGACGAAGACGATGCCGTCGGCGTACTGCAGCACGACGAGGCTGCGGCCACGGGCGATGCCCTTGCGGGCGTACTCCGCCCGGTCGGCCATGGCCTGCTGAGGTGAGACATAGAACGGCGTCGACACCGGCTATCCGTCCCTTTCTGTCGAAAGCGGGTACATCGCGGCCGTCACAGGAGAGCGGCGCGGGGGCCGTCGGGCTGGGTGAGACGGCCCTCGAGGATCGAACGCGCGATCTCGGAGGTCTCGGCCTCGGTGAGCCGGCGGAAGCCTTCGTCCGTGATGACGGTGACGATCGGGTAGATGCGCCGTGCCACGTCCGGGCCGCCGGTCGCGGAATCGTCGTCCGCCGCGTCGTACAGCGCCTGGATCACCAGCGTGGTGGCCTGCTGCTCGGTCAGGTCCTCGCGGTAGAGCTTCTTCATCGCCCCGCGCGCGAAGATCGAGCCCGAACCGGTGGCCGCGAAGCCGTGCTCCTCCGAGCGGCCGCCCGTCACGTCGTACGAGAAGATCCGGCCCTTCTCGCGGTCGATGTCGTAACCGGCGAACAGCGGGACGACGGCGAGGCCCTGCATGGCCATGCCGAGATTGCTGCGGATCATCGTGGAGAGGCGGTTGGCCTTGCCCTCGAGGGAGAGCTGGGCGCCCTCGACCTTCTCGAAGTGCTCAAGCTCGAGCTGGAACAGTTTGACCATCTCCACCGCGAGACCGGCCGTGCCCGCGATGCCCACCGCCGAGTACTCGTCGGCGGGGAAGACCTTCTCGATGTCGCGCTGGGCGATCATGTTCCCCATCGTGGCCCGCCGGTCACCGGCGAGGACCACGCCGCCGGGGAACGTCGTGGCGACGATCGTCGTCCCGTGCGGCGCCTGGACGGCCCCCTGCACGGGCGGCAGAGTGCGCCTGCCGGGCAGCAGGTCGGGCGAGTGGTCGCCCAGGAAATCCATGAACGACGACGAACCCGGCGTCAGGAAGGCTGCCGGCAGACGCCCGGTGCTACGAGGGTTGGCTTCCACGCGTTTCCTTCCGGATAGGCGGCGGCCCGCCGCATCCCGCGCGGGCCGATCTTTCGAACTGTGCACGGACATTACCCGTGCTGTCGCCAGTCATCCGCCCTGGTGCCCCCGGCTTTCACCGGCGGCACCAGGGCGGGCAACCAGGGCTACTCTCCGCCCTTTTGCACAAATGACCGCACGAAGTCCTCGGCGTTCTCCTCGAGGACATCATCGATCTCGTCAAGAACCGAGTCGACGTCGTCCGAGAGCTTCTCCTGGCGCTCCTTGAGGTCTTCCGCAGCCTGCGCCTCCTGCGCCTGCTCCTCGACCTCCTCAGTGGAGCGCGTCGCCTTCTGCTGTCCGCCGCCGGTGTCCTTGGTCGCCATGCACCTCACCCCGCTCGGTTCGACGTTCTTGATCAGACCCTACTCGCGGGGTCCGACATCGGCCCCGCACTTCCTCCAACGTCCGGGGCCCACCTTCATGATTCCCGGACGGAACCCTTTTCAGCCCCCGCCGAGGACCCGGAGCAGGTCCTCCGCCTTGCGGCAGCGGTCCAGAAGCTCCTTCACGTGGTTGCGGGTGCCCCGCAGCGGCTCCAGCGTGGGGACCCGTTGCAGGGAGTCACGACCCGGGAGGTCGAAGATGACCGAATCCCACGACGCGGCCGCCACGTCGTCCGCGTACTGCTCGAGGCAGCGGCCGCGGAAGTAGGCCCTGGTGTCCTCAGGAGGCTGCGTCATGGCCCGTTCCACCGCGCTCTCGTCCACCAGGCGCTTGATCCTGCCGCGGGACGCCAGACGGTTGTACAGGCCCTTCTCGGGCCGCACGTCCGCGTACTGCAGGTCCACCAGGTGCAGCCGGGCGGCGTCCCAGTCCAGGTCGTCGCGCCTGCGGTAGCCCTCCATGAGCTCGCGCTTCGCGATCCAGTCGAGCTCGCCGGCGAGGCTCATCGGGTCGTTCTCGAGCCGGTTGAGCGTGTCCTCCCAGCGGGTCAGCACGTCCTTGGTCTGCTCGTCCGCGTCGGCTCCGTAACGCTCCTCGACGTACTTCCGGGCCAGCTCGAAGTACTCCATCTGGAGTTGTACGGCGGTGAGTGTGCGGCCGCTGCGGAGCGTGACGAGTTGCTGGAGGCTCGGATCGTGGGAGACCTGGTGGAGCGTGCGCACCGGCTGCTCGACCGCGAGGTCCACCGCGATGAAGCCGTCCTCGATCATCGACAGCACCAGGGCCGTGGTGCCCAGCTTGAGGTACGTCGAGATCTCCGAGAGATTCGCGTCGCCGATGATCACATGCAGGCGGCGGTACTTCTCCGCGTCGGAGTGGGGCTCGTCCCGAGTGTTGATGATGGGGCGCTTGAGGGTGGTCTCGAGCCCGACCTCGACCTCGAAATAGTCGGCGCGCTGGCTGATCTGGAACCCGTGCTCATGGCCGTCCTGGCCGATTCCCACCCGGCCGGCGCCGGTGACGACCTGCCGGGAGACGAAGAAGGGCGTCAGGTGGCGCACGATGTCCGAGAACGGGGTCTCCCGCTTCATCAGATAGTTCTCGTGCGTGCCGTAGGACGCGCCCTTGTTGTCGGTGTTGTTCTTGTAGAGATGGATCGGCTGGGCGCCCGGGAGCTGCGCGGCCCGCGCGGCCGCCTCCGCCATGATCCGCTCCCCGGCCTTGTCCCACAGGACGGCGTCGAGCGGGTTGGTGATCTCGGGGGAGCTGTACTCGGGGTGGGCGTGGTCCACGTAGAGCCTGGCGCCGTTGGTCAGGATCACGTTGGCCAGGCCGATGTCCTCGTCGGTGAGCTGACTGGAGTCGGCGGCCTCGCGGGCGAGGTCGAAGCCACGGGCGTCCCGCAGCGGATTCTCTTCCTCGAAGTCCCAGCGGGCGCGGCGCGCCCGGTGCATCGCCGCCGCGTATGCGTTGACGATCTGGGACGAGGTGAGCATGGCATTGGCGTTCGGGTGGCCGGGGACGGAGATCCCGTACTCCGTCTCGATGCCCATTACTCGCCGTACGGTCATGCGGCCCTCCTTGCCCGGCGTCGTTCCCCTCCGGGAACGGCGCTCAAGTACCGCGGGTGCTCCGGTGTGCGCGCGGTGCCCGTCCCCGCACTGCGTGACCCGACGGTACGGACGAGCCTAGAACGCCGCTGCGTGGGTGGGGAGATCAATTTCGTCATTGCTCCGGTGTGGTCGGACCTGTCCGGAAAGCAACCGGCTGCGGATGCCCGTCCCCCTGCCTTCGGCGGGGGACCGCCGGCATCCGCAGCCGGTGTGCCTTTTACAGGTACTGACCGGTGTTCGCCACCGTATCGATGGACCGGCCGGTGTCCGCGCCCTGCTTTCCGGTGACGAGGGTGCGGATGAAGACGATCCGCTCGCCCTTCTTACCGGAGATGCGGGCCCAGTCGTCCGGGTTGGTGGTGTTGGGCAGGTCCTCGTTCTCCTTGAACTCGTCCACGCAGGCCTGGAGGAGATGGGAGACGCGAAGACCCTTCTGGTTGTGGTCGAGGAAGGCCTTGATGGCCATCTTCTTGGCCCGGTCGACGATGTTCTGGATCATCGCGCCGGAATTGAAGTCCTTGAAGTAAAGGACTTCCTTGTCTCCGTTGGCGTACGTGACCTCGAGGAAGCGGTTCTCCTCGGACTCCGCGTACATCTGCTCCACGACCGACTGGATCATGGCGTGTGCCGCGGCTGCCTTCGATCCGTTGTGCTCGCCGAGGTCGTCGGCGTGCAGCGGGAGCGAGGGGGTCAGGTACTTGGCGAAGATGTCCTTGGCGGCCTCCGCGTCCGGACGCTCGATCTTGATCTTGACGTCGAGCCGGCCGGGGCGCAGGATCGCGGGGTCGATCATGTCCTCGCGGTTGGAGGCGCCGATGACGATCACGTTCTCCAGGCCCTCGACACCGTCGATCTCGGCCAGGAGCTGCGGGACGATGGTGTTCTCCACGTCCGAGCTGACGCCGGATCCACGGGTGCGGAAGAGGGACTCCATCTCGTCGAAGAAGACGATGACGGGAGTGCCCTCGCTCGCCTTCTCACGAGCACGCTGGAAGACCAGGCGGATGTGGCGCTCGGTCTCACCGACGTACTTGTTGAGGAGCTCGGGGCCCTTGATGTTGAGGAAGTAGCTCTTCCCCGCGGGCTGACCGGTCACCTCGGCGACCTTCTTGGCAAGGGAGTTGGCGACGGCCTTGGCGATCAGCGTCTTGCCGCAGCCCGGCGGGCCGTAGAGCAGGATGCCCTTCGGCGGCCGCAGTTCGTGCTCCTTGAAGAGATCCGGGTGCAGGTACGGGAGCTCGACGGCGTCGCGGATCATCTCGATCTGGCCGCCGAGTCCGCCGATCTTGTCGTAGTCGACGTCGGGGACTTCCTCGAGGACGAGCTCCTCGACCTCGCTCTTGGGGATCACCTCGTAGACGTAACCCGAGCGGGGTTCGAGCAGAAGGGCGTCCCCGGGCCGGATGTTCATCTCGAGCAGCGGCTCCGCGAGCCGCACCACCCGCTCCTCGTCGGTGTGGCCGATCACCAGGGCGCGCTCGCCGTCCTCGAGGATCTCCTTGAGGGTGACGATGTCCCCGGCACGCTCGAACTCCATGGCCTCGACCACATTGAGCGCTTCGTTGAGCATGACTTCCTGGCCGCGCCGGAGCTCCTCGAGCTCGACGCTGGGGCTGACGTTCACCCGGAGCTTGCGGCCCCCGGTGAAGATGTCGCACGTGCCGTCCTCGATCGCCTGCAGGAAGACACCGAAGCCGGCCGGCGGCTGCGCGAGCCGGTCGACCTCCTCCTTGAGGGCCACGATCTGGTCGCGGGCCTCACGGAGTGTGTTGGCGAGCCGCTCGTTCTGAGCGGACACGCCGGCCAGGTTGGTCTGCAGCTCGACGATCCGCTCTTCGAGAATCCTCGTGTGTCGCGGAGAGTCGGCGAGCTTGCGGCGCAGGACGGCGATTTCCTGCTCGAGATAGGCAACCTGGCCGGCTGGGTCTTCAGACCCCCGCCCCGGCCGGATGCCGCGGTTGATGTCGTCGTCGTGGGCTGCCACGGTCCTCACCTCCTCCAAGGGGAGCTGGACGCTTCCTGACCCTACCTGTGTGGGTGGTGATTGAAACCCCTAGATCACAAAGACGGAAGGGGTGTGTCCGATCTTCACCCTTGCGCTCTTGCTCCTGCGAGGGGAATACCCAGGGGATACCCACCCAGCAACATCGGAAAGCGGGCGGTTGTATCGTCGAAGCGTTCAACACCCGTCAACGGCGGCACGACTTGCTTCACAGAGCCACGCCCGACGAAGGAAACGGCAGGAGATATGACCGTGCAGCACGAGGTTCCCACCGACGGCGCGTCCGAAGCGCTCGAGGTCTGGATCGACCAGGACCTCTGCACCGGGGACGGAATCTGCGCGCAGTACGCCCCCGAGGTCTTCGAGCTCGACATCGACGGTCTGGCGTATGTGAAGTCGGCCGACGACGAGCTGCTCCAGGCCCCGGGCGCCACAACGCCGGTACCGCTCCCGCTGCTGAACGACGTGGTGGACTCCGCGAAGGAGTGCCCGGGCGACTGCATCCACGTGCGACGGGTTTCGGACAACGTCGAGGTCTACGGCCCCGACGCGGAGTGACGGATCACATACGGGTCACGCGTCGAGCGCCTCGGCCTGGGCTTCGCGGACGAACTTGCCGCCCTGCCACTGCCACTTGACCCGTTCCTGCTCGTCGGGGCAGCAGCTGGGCACGGCGGCCGACGAGTAGCCGAGCAGGGTCGCCGTGATCGTGCGGTCACGTACCGCGAGCTCGCCGACGCTCTGCTTCCGCGCGGGCTCCACCAGGGTGGCGACCACCCGTGGCTCGCCCTCACGCCCGCCTGCCAGTACGTAGAGCCCGCTGGGCGGCGTGCCGGAGCCGGCGTCGCAGCGCGCGGCCACCACCGTCTCGGGGCTGCCGTCCCCGTCGAGGTCGCCCGTGGCCTTCTTCGTGACCACGCTCGGAAGTCCGCCGCATTCGATGGGCAGCCGAACGGCGGCCGGATCCGGCGCGGGAGCCGGGGCCGCGGCGGTCGTGGTGCCGGGACCGGCACCGGGCTGGGAGGCCGTCGCGGCGTCGGGCTGGAGCAGCCCCGCGCCCGCCACCACCGCGGCCATCGCCGCCGCCGTGGCCAGCCAGTGCACGGGTCGGGCATGGGTGTGCGCGAGGTCCGGAACGGCGACGGAGTTCTGCACGCGAGTGGTCTCCTGAGGGGGCTCTGCCGGTGGGGGTGGCCAGCATCGTGCCATACGTCACAGAAGACCGGAACAGCGGGGTCCGTAAGACTCGGGTAAAGGTGTGCGGCGGCCAACGTGATGAAGCCGCCGTCGAGTTCGGTGCGGGGCACGGGAACTCGACGGCGGCGTCAGTGCGTTACGGGAGATCGGCGACGGCCGGTCAGCCCTTGTTGGGGCCCTCGTAGTCCTCGCCGTAGGCGCCCTTGGCGGGCCTGCGGCGGCGCATGGGGGGCTCGACGCCGTCGGCGAGACGGCGGGCGGTGACCAGGAACCCGGTGTGGCCGATCATCCGGTGGTCGGGGCGCACGGCCAGGCCCTCGACGTGCCAGTTGCGGATCATCGACTCCCACGGCTGCGGCTCTGCGAAGCAGCCGATCTCCCGGATGGACTCGACGGTGCGCGCGAGCTGAGTGGTGGTGGCCACGTAGCAGCAGAGGATGCCGCCGGGGACCAGCGCCTTGGAGACGGCCTCGAGGCACTCCCAGGGGGCGAGCATGTCGAGGATGACCCGGTCGACGTCGGCGTCGGTCAGGTTGTCCTGGAGGTCGCCGACGGTGAGCTGCCAGGCGGGGTGCGGACCGCCGAAGTAGCGCTCCACGTTCGCCTGGGCGATCTCGGCGAAGTCCGCTCGGCGCTCGTAGGAGTGCAGCATGCCGTGATCGCCGATGGCGCGCAGGAGGAAGCTGCTGAGCGAGCCCGAGCCCACCCCGGCCTCCACGACGCGCGCGCCGGGGAAGATGTCGGCGAAGGCCAGGATCTGCCCCGCGTCCTTGGGGTAGACCACGGCGGCGCCGCGGGGCATGGACAGGACGTAGTCGGGGAGCAGGGGGCGCAGCGCGAGGTAGGCGACGTTTCCCGTGGTTCGGACAACACTGCCCTCAGGAGCGCCGATCAGCTCGTCGTGGGGGAAGGAACCCTTGTGGGTGTGGAAGTTCTTCCCGGCCTCGAGCGTGAACGTGTAGTGGCGTCCCTTGGGGTCGGTGAGCTGGACCTGGTCCCCGACCTTGAAGGGCCCGCGACGGCGGGCGGCACCGGTCGGTTCGGACATGTGACCAGTGTATGGGCTTCAGGAACCGGGCCGTGCCATGGCTGCGACGAAGGCCCGCTCGACGTCCGCGGCGGAGAGCACGCCGTAGATCTCGCCGGACTCCTCGACCACGAGGTACTCGGTGGCGGGTGTGGCCCGCAGGGTGTCGAGGAGGGCCTCTCCGGCGAGTTCCGCCGGGACCTTCATGCCCTCGGTGAGGTCCTGCGCCAGACCGCCGACGGCGACCCAGGGCCTGCGGTGCTCGGGGACGCCGACGATGGCCGCCTCGCGGACCAGTGCGGTCGGGTCGCCGTGGCCGTCGACGACGACGAGGGCGCGGGCTCCGGACTCGTTGGCGCGGCGCAGGGCCTCCGACAGCGGGGTGTCCGCCTCGACGGGGACGGCGCGGCGGGTCAGGGCGCGGGCGGCCAGCTCCGGCAGGTGCTCCCGCAGGCGGGCCATCCGCAGGCTGTTGCCGGCGCCGGTCCAGATGATGGCGGCCAGGATGGCGGCCAGCAGGGCGTCGGTGACGGTCTCCATCCCGCCGATGTCCTCGGTGGAGTTCCCGAGGGCGCCGGTGTGGGTGAGGAGCGGCAGGCCGATGAGGACGGCGACGGCGAGCGCCCGGCCGACCCAGGCGGCGGCGACGGTGCCGGCCATGGGCCTGCCGGTGATCTTCCACACGACGGCGCGCAGCATACGGCCGCCGTCCAGGGGCAGGCCCGGCAGCAGGTTGAAGGCCGCGACGATGAGGTTGGAGATCATCAGACCGGCGAGGAGTACGCCGGGGACGGTACCCGGCTCCACCGCGTACATGCCGAGGTAGAAGACCCCGGCCAGGGCGAGGGAGAGCAGCGGCCCGACGAAGGCGAGCCAGAACTCACGGCCCGGGGTCTCCGTCTCCTTCTCGATCTCGGAGACGCCGCCGAAGAACTGGAGCTGGATCCGGCGCACCGGCAGCTTGAACCGCAGCGCCGCGACGGTGTGGGCCAGTTCGTGGACGAGGACCGAGGCGTAGAAGGCCACGGCGAAGAACAGCGAGACGAGGTAGCGTGCGCCACCGAGCTCCGGCAGCACACGGTCGAGCTGCCCGCCGAAGACCCAGGTGATCAGAGCGGCGACGACGAACCAGCTGGGGGCGACGTAGACGGGCACGCCGAAGGGGCGGCCCATGAGGAGGCCACCGCCCGGTTCGGCGGGGCGCCGCGGTCTGCCCTTTCCGGACGTCTTGTCCGGCCCGGACCGCTCGCGCTCACCGCTCGTGTCGTCCTCGTTCACGGGTTCCCTTCGTGGTGAATGGGGTCGTTGCGAATGGGCGTCGCTCGAAATCATGCAGTGCTCGGGGTCTGTGGTCGATGGTATGCCGCTCGCTGTCGGTGGCGGGCCGTAGGGTCTGCGTCATGAGTACGAGCCAGCAGCCCGCAGAGCCGGCCACCGACGGGTCCGCCACGCCGGTGGTCCCCCGGCCGGCCGTGGCCGTCCGGCCGGAAGTCGTCGACGAGCCGGCGCCCACCGTCCCCGCTGACGGCACGGCCGCCGCCGCGTCCGGCGCGGCCGGGGAGCCCGGCGGAGCCACGGCACCCGCCGCCGGCGACGAGGGCACGGAGCAGGCCGCGCGGAGCGCGCCGCCCACGTCACTGTCACCCTCGCGTGCGAGCGACTTCATGCAGTGCCCCCTGCTCTACCGCTTCCGGGTGATCGACAGGCTGCCGGAGAAGCCCAGCGAAGCGGCTACCCGGGGGACGCTGGTGCACGCCGTGCTGGAGCGGCTCTTCGACGACCCGGCGGCCGAGCGGACGGCGCCGCGCGCAAAGGCGATGGTTCCCGGCCAGTGGAGCCGGCTCCTCGAGACGCGTCCGGAGCTGGGTGAGCTGTTCGCCGAGGACCCCGGTGGCGAGCGGCTGTCGCGCTGGCTCGGTGAGGCGGAGCAGCTGGTGGAGCGGTGGTTCACGCTCGAGGACCCGACCCGGCTCGAGCCCCGCGAGCGGGAGATGTTCGTGGAGACGGAGCTGGAGTCGGGGCTGCGGCTGCGCGGCGTGATCGACCGGGTCGACATCGCGCCGACCGGCGAGGTGCGGATCGTCGACTACAAGACGGGCAAGGCCCCGCGCCCCGAGTACAGCGAAGGCGCGCTGTTCCAGATGAAGTTCTACGCGCTGGTGATCTGGCGGCTGAAGCAGGTGGTGCCCCGTCGGCTCCAGCTGGTCTATCTGGGCAGCGGCGACATGCTGACGTACGACCCGGTCACGGCCGACCTCGAGCGGATGGAGCGCAAGCTGCTCGCGCTCTGGGAGGCGATCCGCCTGGCCACGGAGACGGGTGACTGGCGGCCGCGGCCGACGAAGCTGTGCGGCTGGTGCGACCACCGCTCGATGTGTCCGGAATTCGGCGGCACTCCCCCGGTTTATCCGCTGAGCGTTTCCCCGCGCGCGGCGGCCGAGGATGGCCAAGGCAGAATGGGCCTGGTCTAAAGAAGGAGTACCCGTGGCTATCCGCGTCCTACTGGTCGACGACCAACCGCTGTTGCGCACCGGTTTCCGGATGATCCTCGAGGCCGAGCAGGACATCGCGGTGGTCGGTGAGGCCGGGGACGGCCTCCAAGCTCTCGATCAGGTGCGGGCGCTCCAGCCCGACGTGGTGCTGATGGACATCCGGATGCCCCGGATGGACGGTGTGGAGGCGACGCGTCAGATCACCGGCCCCGGCCGGGACGGTCCGGCGAAGGTGCTGGTGCTGACGACTTTCGACCTGGACGAGTACGTGGTGGAGGCGCTGCGCGCCGGTGCGAGCGGCTTCCTGCTGAAGGACGCCCCGGCCGATGAACTGGTGCAGGCGATCCGGGTGGTCGCCGCGGGCGAGGCCATGCTCGCGCCGAGCATCACCCGCAGGCTGCTCGACAAGTACGCGGACCATCTGCCGTCCGGCGAGGAGCCCGTTCCGGACACTCTTCACACGCTGACCGACCGTGAGGTGGAGGTGCTGAAGCTGGTGGCCCGCGGACTGTCCAACGCGGAGATCGCGGCGGACCTCTTCGTCAGTGAGACGACCGTCAAGACGCACGTCGGCCATGTGCTGACGAAGCTGGGTCTGCGTGACCGCGTCCAGGCGGCGGTGTACGCGTACGAGAGCGGTCTGGTGCGCCCCGGCGCACAGTAGGGACGACCCCGTCCGGGCCGGAGCCCGTCGGGCCCTGCCGGCAAGGCCGGCGCCCGGCAGCTGCTCGAAGCAGCTGCCGGGCGCCGGCCTTTGTGCGGTCATGTGTCCGCCCGGATCAACTCTCGCCGCGGGACAGCTCCCAGAGCTGGAGGTCGGAGCTGGAGTTCAGCGCCCACTCGACACCGATCACGTCGTCGCGCGCGGCGACGTACTGCTTGCCCTGCCACAGGGGCAGCACGGGTACGTCGTCGGCGACGATGTCCTGGATCTCCTTGAAGGCCGGGGACGCCGCGGTGCGGTCGACGTCGCGCCGCGACTGCGGAATGAGTTCGCGGGCCTTCTCGCTCACGTAGGGCGAGTTGAGGAAGTTGCCCTCGCCGAGGAACGGAGCGGTGTAGTTGTCCGGGTCCGGGAAGTCGGGGAACCAGCCGAGCCCGTAGACGGCGTAGTCGCCCCGCTTCTGGGCGGGCCGGAACTTGGACCACTCGGCACCCTCCACCTTGACCTCGAAGAGCCCGCTCGCGTTGAGCTGGTCGCGAAGGGCCTCGAACTCCTTGGCCGTCCCCTCGCCGTAGTGGTCGGTGGTGTAGTGCAGCGTGAGCTGGACCGGGGTGTCGATACCGGCGTCGTCCAGGAGCGCGGCGGCCTTCTTGCGGCTGGGCTCGCCGTACTTGTTGTAGAACGAGTTGGTGTGCGCCGAGATGCTCTTCGGGATGAGCGAGTAGAGCGGCTCGGCGGTGGCGCCGTAGACCTCGCCGGCGATCTGGCCGCGGTCGACGAGTGACGCGATGGCCTGCCGGACGGCCTTGTTCTCCACGGCCGGGTCGCTGGTGTCGAAGGCGAGGTAGCGGATCTCGAGGCCGGGCATCTCGGTGAGCTCGATGCCCTCCTTCGGGTTCTCCAGGAGTTCCTTGATCTGCTCCGGCGCCATGGTGCGCGTCATCAGGTCGATCTCGCCGGACTCGAGCGCCTTGCCCATGGAGTCGGCGTCGGCGAAGGAACGCAGGACGACCTTGTCGTTCTTCAGCTTCAGGTCGCCCGTGTAGTTCGGGTTCTTGCTGAAGACGACCCGGGAGACCTTGTCCCCGTCGGTCTCCGTCTTCATCGTGTACGGGCCGGAGCCGTCGACCTCGAAGCCGTCACGGAGCTTCTTGCCGTCGTACTTCTCCTTGCTGACGATGCCGGCGGCCGGCGTCGAGAGCTTGTACGGGAAGGTCGCGTCCGGCGTGGCGAGATGGAAGATGATCTCGTTGTCGCCCTTGGTCTCGATGGTGTCGATGTTCGAGAGCAGGGCGGCCGTGCCGTTGTCGGCGTCGATGTCCAGGACACGCTGGATGGAGAACTTGACGTCCTCGGCGGTGACCGGGGTCCCGTCGGCGAACTTGAGGCCGCTGCGCAGCTTGCAGCGGTAGCTCTCGCTCACGGTGTCGGTGAACAGGCAGCTCTCGGCCGCGTCCGGCTCGGGTTCACCGCCGCCGCGCGGGGCGTGCATCAGGGTCTGCAGCGTCTGCCGCAGCACGTTCCAGGCGCCGGTGTCGTACGCGTAGGCGGGGTCCAGGGGTGCCGGGGCGTCCTCGCCGGCGACGAACTGGTCCGTGGTGCCCACGACTATGGCATCACCGCCGCCGGACCCGCCGTCCGTGCTGCCGCAGGCGACGAGCACGGGCGCGAGCAGGCCGACCACGGCCGGCAGCACCAAAGTCTTACGGTTCATCCTGGACGTTCTCCCTCACCGATCCGGCACTGTGATACAGCGATGTGTTCAAGACACTCCGCCGCCTCCGCCCGGTCGGGGCGGCGCGATCGGGCCGGGGATGCAGACGATCGGTCCTGTGTTTCCGACGGCGGGGTGGCCGACGGGTCACCACGGTGATGCAGCGAAGCTCTCGCGACGAGATTAGTCGGCAGCGCCAGGAAAGCGTGACCGGACCCTAGTTGGGCCGTAATCGCTGAGTGATCATCAATGCCTGTGAGTGGATGGCCCTGCCACGGAACATTCGTAAACACCCGTATCAATCAGGACACATAGGCCGCTCGGACCCCCTCCCGAAGAGGTGTCAGAGGCGAATCCCCCCTGGTCGCACACCACTCACGGTGACGAAGGTCACGCCGTTCGCCCTCATTCGATCAAGCCGGAAAACCGTTCGACGGTCACGGAAAAGACAGATGCCACTGCCCTGGGTTTCCGGCACATTCGAATAGCACGGACAGTGCCCGTATCACTGCTTTGCGCTGATGAGAGTGCGCAGGAAAACGACGTTCACTTCTTCGAGGGACCGAACGACGACCCGGCCGCCGGCCGGCTGGATCGGGGCCACGGACGGGACGGCGACCACTCGGCATCCAGCGGCCTCGGCGGACGCCACGCCGGTCGCCGTGTCCTCCACGACGGCGCATCTCGACGGGTCCGCGCCCAGGCCCTGGGCGGCGAGGAGATACGGGTCGGGGTGCGGCTTGGTGCGCGGCACCTCGTCCCCCGCGACCGAGAGCGCGAAGTGCTGGGGCCCGAGGGAGGCGAGGATCCGGTCGATGATGCGCCGGTGCGAGGCGGACACGAGCGCCGTGGGCACGTTGTGCGCCGCCAGTTCGGCGAGCAGCCGGGCCGCGCCCGGCATCAGCGGTACGCCCCGGCTGATCCGCTCCTCGAACTTGTCGTTGAGCAGTACGGTCAGCTCCGCGAGGCTGATGTCGGCCCCGGTGGCCTCGATGAGATAGCCCGCGCTCCTGGTCATCGGTCCGCCGACCACCACGTCCCGCCAGGTCTCGTCCAGCCGGTGCCCGAGATCCGCGAAGACGTCCACCTCCGCGTCCCACCAGAAGCCCTCTGTGTCCACGAGGGTGCCGTCCATGTCGAGAAATACGGCCTGCAGTGCGGCCGATTCCGCCGAACGGCTAAGCGACGCGGGGACCGTGCTGGTCATAGGCACACCTCCGTGAGGGACGAGAAGGCCGGCCACCTCTCCCCAGCGGCTCTCCCGCGGGGACAGGCGACCGGCCTGCACTGGACCGACCAGTGTACGACCCGAACGATCAGCGCGCGTTGAAATACTTCGCTTCGGGGTGGTGGATGACGATGGCGTCGGTGGACTGCTCCGGGTGGAGCTGGAACTCCTCGGACAGCTGGACGCCGATCCGCTCCGGCTCGAGCAGCTCCGCGATCTTGGCGCGGTCCTCGAGATCGGGGCACGCGCCGTAACCGAGGGAGAACCGGGCGCCGCGGTACTTCAGGGCGAACATGTCCTCCACGTCGGCCGGGTCCTCGCCGCCGAAGCCCATCTCGGCGCGCACCCGGGCGTGCCAGTACTCGGCCAGTGCCTCCGCGAGCTGGACGGACAGGCCGTGCAGTTCGAGGTAGTCGCGGTAGGAGTTGGACTCGAACAGCTTGGCGGTCTCCTCGCCGATGCGGGAGCCGACGGTCACGACCTGAAGGCCGACGACATCGGTCTCGCCGGATTCCTCGGGGCGGAAAAAGTCCGCCAGGCACAGCCGCCGGCCGCGGCGCTGCCGCGGGAAGGAGAAGCGCGTCCGCTCGGAGCCGTCGTCGCCGAGGATGATCAGGTCGTCGCCCTTGGAGACGCAGGGGAAGTATCCGTGGACGACGGCCGCTTCGAGAAGGTTGTCGGTCTGGAGCCGGTCCAGCAGGCCGCGCAGCCGCGGCCGGCCCTCCGATTCCACCAGCTCCTCGTAGGAGGGGCCGTCTCCCGCCCGGGACTGCTTGAGTCCCCACTGGCCCTTGAACAGGGCGCCCTCGTCGAGCCAGGAGGCGTAGTCGCCCAGCGGGATGCCCTTGACGACCCGGGTGCCCCAGAACGGCGGGGTGGGGACCGGGTTGTCGGTCGCGACGTCGGAGCGGACCGCGCCCTCCTCAGGACGCTCCTCCACGACCGCCGTCGCGGCCTTGACCCGGCGCTGCTTGAGCTCGGGCAGGACCGCGCCGGGGACGCCGCGCTTGATGCCGATGAGGGCGTCCATGAGGCGCAGGCCCTCGAACGCGTCGCGGGCGTAGCGGACTTCGCCGTCGTAGATCTCGTGGAGGTCCTGTTCGACGTAGGCGCGGGTGAGGGCGGCGCCGCCGAGGATGACGGGGTAGTCGGCGGACATGCCCCGCTGGTTGAGCTCCTGGAGGTTCTCCTTCATGATCACCGTGGACTTGACCAGCAGGCCCGACATGCCGATCACATCGGCCCTGTGCTCCTTCGCCGCGTCGAGGATCGCGGAGACGGGCTGCTTGATGCCCAGGTTGACCACGTTGTAGCCGTTGTTCGACAGGATGATGTCGACCAGGTTCTTGCCGATGTCGTGGACGTCGCCCCGGACGGTGGCCAGCACGATCGTGCCCTTGCCCTCGGCGTCGGACTTCTCCATGTGCGGCTCGAGGTGCGCCACCGCGTTCTTCATCACCTCGGCGGACTGGAGCACGAACGGCAGCTGCATCTGCCCGGACCCGAACAGCTCGCCGACGACCTTCATGCCGTCGAGCAGTGTCTCGTTGACGATGTCCAGCGCCGGACGGTCCTTCAGGGCGTCGTCGAGGTCGGCCTCCAGGCCGTTCTTCTCACCGTCGATGATCCGCCGCTTCAGTCGTTCCTCCAGCGGCAGCGCGGCCAGTTCCTCGGCCTTGCCCGCCTTCAGCGACTTCGTGGTCGCGCCCTCGAACAGCGCCATCAGCTTCTGCAGCGGGTCGTAGCCCTCGGCACGCCGGTCGTAGATGAGGTCCAGGGCCGTGGTGACCTGCTCCTCGTCGAACCGGGCGATCGGCAGGATCTTGGAGGCGTGGACGATCGCAGAGTCCAGGCCCGCCTTGACGCACTCGTCGAGGAAGACCGAGTTGAGAAGAATACGTGCGGCCGGGTTGAGGCCGAAGGAGATGTTCGACAGACCCAGCGTGGTCTGCACGTCCGGGTGACGCCTCTTCAGTTCCCGGATGGCTTCGATGGTGTTGAGGCCGTCCTTGCGGGACTCCTCCTGCCCGGTGCAGATGGTGAAGGTGAGCGTGTCGATGAGGATGTCCGACTCGTGGATGCCCCAGTTGCCGGTCAGGTCGTCGATGAGGCGCTCGGCGACGGCGACCTTGTGCTCCACCGAGCGGGCCTGGCCCTCCTCGTCGATCGTCAGCGCGATCAGCGCGGCGCCGTGCTCCTTGGCGAGCGCCGTGACCTTCGCGAACCGCGACTCCGGTCCGTCGCCGTCCTCGTAGTTGACCGAGTTGATGACCGCGCGGCCGCCCAGCTTCTCCAGGCCCGCCTCGATGACGTCGACCTCGGTGGAGTCCAGCACGATCGGCAGGGTGGAGGCGGTCGCGAAGCGTCCGGCGAGTTCCTCCATGTCCGCGACGCCGTCGCGGCCCACGTAGTCGACGCACAGGTCCAGCATGTGCGCGCCCTCACGAATCTGGTCACGCGCCATCTCCACGCAGTCGTCCCAGCGGCCCTCGAGCATCGCCTCGCGGAACTTCTTCGACCCGTTCGCGTTGGTACGCTCACCGATCGCCATGTAGGCGGTGTCCTGCCGGAACGGCACCGTCTGGTAGAGAGAGGCGGCGCCCGGCTCCGGACGCGGGTCACGCGGCGTCAGCTCGGCGCACCGCACCCGCTCCACCAGCTGACGCAGGTGCTCAGGCGTCGTACCGCAGCAGCCGCCCACCAGGGACAGGCCGTAGTCGGCGACGAACTGTTCCTGGGCCGAGGCCAGGCCTTCGGGACCGAGCGGGAAGTGCGCGCCGTCCTTGGTGAGCACCGGAAGGCCGGCGTTCGGCATGCAGAGCAGCGGGATACGGGAGTGGCGGGTGAGATAGCGGAGGTGCTCGCTCATCTCTTCCGGGCCGGTGGAGCAGTTCAGACCGATCATGTCGACGCCGAGCGGCTCCAGCGCGGTCAGCGCCGCGCCGATCTCGGAGCCCAGCAGCATGGTGCCGGTCGTCTCGAAGGCGAGCGAACAGAGGAGGGGAAGGTCGGCGCCGGTCGCTTCCATGGCACGCCGGGCACCGAGGATCGCGGCCTTGGTCTGCAGCAGGTCCTGGGTCGTCTCGACGATGAGTGCGTCCGCGCCGCCCGCGATCAGTCCTTCGGCGTTCTGCTGGAAACCGTCCCTGAGCACGGTGTAAGGGGCGTGCCCGAGGGTCGGGAGCTTGGTGCCGGGGCCGATCGAGCCCAGTACCCAGCGCTGCTGCCCGGTCGACGCGGTGAACTCGTCCGCCACCTCGCGGGCGATCCGCGCACCGGACTCCGAGAGCTCGTACACCCGCTCGGGGATGTCGTACTCCCCCATGGCGGAATGGTTGGCGCCGAAGGTGTTCGTCTCCACGCAGTCGACGCCGACCTCGAAGTACGCCTCGTGGACGGAGCGCACGATGTCGGGGCGGGTGACGTTGAGGACCTCGTTGCAGCCCTCGAGGTTCTCGAAGTCCTCGAGCGTCGGATCCTGTGCCTGGAGCATCGTGCCCATGGCGCCGTCGGCCACCACCACCCGGGTGGCGAGCGCTTCACGCAGAGCGTGGACACGGGTCCGGCTGTCAGCGGAGGGGGTCGGCAACGAGGCCATGGATGTGCTCCCTGGAATGCGACGGCTGTCGGCTTTGCGCCTACCGGCGGGAAGGCGCACCCAGCCAGAGTAGCCGGGCGGGCCCCGACGGGGCGGAGGTGTCCCACGGGCCGGACTACGGCATGTCTCCGTACTTTTTTGCAGGGTCTCCACCGCGAGATACTCGGTCCGCTGTAACCAAGGTCGGCATCGACCGATAGTGTTCAGCATTGTCGAACCGTGTTGGAGAAGGGCCGATCCGATGGCGAAAAACATCCAGTCACTGGAGCGGGCTGCGGCGATGCTGCGACTGCTCGCGGGCGGAGAACGCCGGCTGGGCCTGTCGGACATCGCGTCGTCGCTCGATCTGGCCAAGGGTACGGCCCACGGCATCCTGCGGACCCTGCAGGCGGAGGGATTCGTCGAGCAGGACGCCGCGTCCGGCCGCTACCAGCTGGGCGCCGAGCTGCTGCGGCTCGGCAACAGCTATCTGGACGTGCACGAGCTGCGCGCCCGCGCCCTGGTCTGGACGGACGACCTGGCCCGCTCCAGCGGCGAGAGCGTCCACCTCGGCGTACTGCACCAGCACGGTGTGCTGATCGTGCACCACGTCTTCCGGCCCGACGACAGCCGGCAGGTGCTCGAGGTGGGGGCCATGCAGCCGCTGCACTCCACCGCCCTCGGCAAGGTCCTGACCGCCTTCGACCCGGTGGCCCACACGGAGGTGCTGGAGGTCGACCGCAAGGCGTTCACACCGCGGACCGTGACCGACCTCCAGGAGTTCGAGTCGCTGCTGGACCACACCCGCGCGCGCGGCTGGGCCGCCGACGTGGAGGAGACCTGGGAGGGCGTGGCCGCCGTGGCCGCCCCCATCCACGACCGGCGCCGGATGCCCGTGGGGGCGATCGCCATCACGGGCGCCGTGGAGCGGGTCTGCAACGGCGGAGAGCTGCGTTCCGACCTCGTCGCGGCGGTGCGGGACTGCGCCCGCGCGGTCTCCAGGGACCTCGGCGCCGGGCGCTTCTGACCGTTCGAGCGCATCATCGGGTAACGATCCGGTTTTCGGCCACACAACCCTTGACGTCATGTTTACCAGGGGGCAAAACTTCCGTTCACCGGTCGGCATTGTCGAACACCTAACGGCAATACGCGCTAGAGTGTGACAACGCCAGGCCGGAAACGCCCTCACTGAGGGCGCGGACCACCGGAGGGACCCGGGGTTCGCCTTCCCCTGGACGAAGGACAAGGAGTCGCGGGTGTCCAACTCCGACATCTTCATCGGCGAGATCATCGGTACCGCCGTACTCATCCTGCTCGGTGGCGGCGTCGTCGCCGCCGTAGTGCTCAAGCGCTCGAAGGCACAGAACGCCGGCTGGCTGGCCATCACCTTCGGGTGGGGCTTCGCGGTCCTGACCGCGGTGTACATGACCGGCGCGCTCTCCGGTGCACACCTCAACCCGGCCGTCACGCTCGGCATCGCGATCAAGGACAACGACTGGGGCAACGTCCCCGTCTACGTCGCAGGCCAGCTCCTCGGCGCCATGATCGGCGCCGCCCTGGTCTGGATCGCCTACTACGGCCAGTTCCACGCGCACCTCACCGACCCCGAGATCGTGGGCGACCCCGCGGACAAGGCGATCGAGGGTCCGCACGACGGGGCCGCCGCCAATGCCGGCCCGGTCCTCGGTGTCTTCTCCACCGGCCCCGAGATCCGCAACGTCTGGCAGAACCTCGCCACCGAGATCATCGGCACGATCGTGCTGGTCCTGGCGGTGCTCACGCAGGGTCTCAACGACAGCGGCAAGGGCCTCGGCCCGCTCGGCGGACTCATGGTCGCCCTCGTCGTCGTCGCCATCGGCCTCTCGCTCGGCGGCCCCACCGGCTACGCCATCAACCCGGCCCGTGACCTGGGTCCGCGCATCGTGCACGCACTGCTCCCGCTGCCGAACAAGGGCGGCTCCGACTGGAGCTACGCATGGATCCCCGTCGCCGGTCCGCTGATCGGTGCGGCCGTCGCAGCGGGTATCTACAACATCGCGTTCGCCTGAGCCGGATCAGCAGCACGAGCCGTATCCACAGATACCTGAGCAGGAGCAGACCGTGACCGACGCACACACCACCGGCCCGTTCATCGCGGCCATCGACCAGGGCACCACCTCCAGCCGCTGCATCGTCTTCGACAAGGACGGCCGGATCGTCTCCGTCGACCAGAAGGAGCACGAGCAGATCTTCCCGAAGCCGGGCTGGGTGGAGCACGACGCCGCCGAGATCTGGACCAACGTCCAGGAGGTCGTCGCCGGAGCCATCGAGAAGGCCGGCATCACCTCCGCCGACGTCAAGGCCATCGGCATCACCAACCAGCGCGAGACGACGCTGCTGTGGGACAAGAACACCGGCGAGCCCGTCCACAACGCAATCGTCTGGCAGGACACCCGCACCGACGCCCTCTGCAAGGAGCTCGGCCGCAACGTCGGACAGGACCGCTACCGCCGCGAGACGGGCCTGCCGCTGGCCTCCTACTTCGCCGGCCCGAAGGCCCGCTGGCTGCTCGACAACGTCGAGGGCCTGCGTGAGCGCGCCGAACGCGGTGACATCCTCTTCGGCACCATGGACTCCTGGGTCATCTGGAACCTGACCGGCGGAGTGGACGGCGGCGTCCACGTCACCGACG
Source organism: Streptomyces sp. Tu 2975 (assembly GCF_009832925.1). Classification (GTDB taxonomy): domain Bacteria; phylum Actinomycetota; class Actinomycetes; order Streptomycetales; family Streptomycetaceae; genus Streptomyces. The sequence goes on along the minus strand of NZ_CP047140.1, from coordinate 6,377,973 downwards.
TCACCAATGCCTCCCGCACCATGCTGATGAACCTGCACACCATGGAGTGGGACGACAAGATCCTTCAGTCCATGGAGGTCCCGGCGGCGATCCTGCCGGAGATCCGGTCGTCCGCCGAGGTCTACGGCCTCGCCAAGGGCGGCGCGCTCGACGGCATCCCCGTCGCCTCCGCGCTCGGCGACCAGCAGGCGGCCCTGTTCGGCCAGACCTGCTACTCGAAGGGCGAGGCCAAGTCCACGTACGGCACCGGCACCTTCATGCTGATGAACACCGGTGACGAGCCCGTCAACTCCTACAACGGCCTGCTGACCACCGTCGGCTACCGCATCGGCAACGAGAAGGCGGTGTACGCCCTCGAGGGCTCGATCGCCGTCACCGGTTCGCTGGTGCAGTGGATGCGCGACCAGATGGGCCTGATCAACTCCGCCGCCGAGATCGAGACCCTCGCCTCTTCCGTCGACGACAACGGCGGCGCCTACTTCGTGCCGGCCTTCTCCGGCCTGTTCGCCCCGTACTGGCGCTCCGACGCCCGCGGTGTGATCGCCGGCCTGACCCGGTACGTCACCAAGGCGCACATCGCGCGCGCCGTTCTCGAGGCCACCGCCTGGCAGACCCGTGAGATCACCGACGCCATGACGAAGGACTCCGGCGTCGAACTGACCGCACTCAAGGTCGACGGCGGCATGACCTCCAACAACCTGCTGATGCAGACCCTCTCGGACTTCCTGGACGCCCCCGTGGTGCGCCCGATGGTCGCCGAGACGACCTGCCTCGGCGCCGCCTACGCCGCCGGCCTGGCCGTCGGCTTCTGGCCGGACACCGACGCGCTGCGTGCCAACTGGCGCAGGGCCGCCGAGTGGACCCCCCGCATGGACGCTGAGAAGCGTGACCGCGAGTACAAGAGCTGGCTCAAGGCCGTGGAGCGGACCATGGACTGGCTCGACGAGGAAAACTGACGAGGAGCAAGAATGACCACCCTGCAGAGCGTCCCCTCCCCCGGGACGCACCCGGCCTCCGGCTCGGCTGTGTCTTCCCTCAAAGCAGCGGGCCGCGCCGAGACTCGGGAGCAGCTTTCCAAGGCGACGTACGACCTCCTGGTGATCGGCGGCGGCATCCTGGGCATCTCCACCGCCTGGCACGCCGCGCAGTCCGGGCTGCGGGTGGCCCTGGTGGACGCCGGCGACTTCGCCGGCGCCACCTCCTCCGCCTCGTCCAAACTGCTGCACGGCGGCCTGCGCTACCTGCAGACCGGTGCGGTGAAGCTGGTCGCGGAGAACCACTTCGAGCGGCGCGCGGTCTCCCGTCAGGTGGCCCCCCACCTGGCCAACCCGCTCACGTTCTACCTGCCCGTCTACAAGGGCGGCCCGCACGGCGCGGCGAAGCTCGGCGCGGGCGTCTTCGCCTACTCCGCGCTCTCCGCGTTCGGTGACGGCGTCGGCCACGTCATATCGGCGGCGAAGGCACAGCGGGACGTGCCGGAGCTGCGTACGGAGAACCTGAAGGCCGTCGCCGTCTACGGCGACGACCAGATGAACGACTCACGCATGGCGCTCATGACGGTCCGTGCGGCCGCCGAGTCGGGCGCCACCGTCCTCAACCACGCCGAGGTCACCGGACTGCGTTTCACCCGGGCCGGGTCACCGGCGCGGAACTGAAGGACCGCACCGACGGCACCGAGTTCGGGGTCACCGCGCGGCTGGTGCTGAACGCCACCGGGCCGTGGGTCGACCACCTGCGCCGGATGGAGGACCCGGAAGCGGCACCCTCCATCCGCCTCTCCAAGGGCGCGCACCTGGTGCTGAAGCGCACCTCCCCGTGGCGTGCGGCGCTCGCCACACCGATCGACAAGTACCGCATCACGTTCGCCCTCCCTTGGGAGGACATGCTGCTGCTCGGCACCACCGACGAGGAGTACGAGGGCGACCCGGCCGATGTCGCCGTCAACGACAAGGACGTCACGCAGATCCTGGACGAGGCGGCGTTCTCGATCCGCGACCAGCAGCTCTCGCGCGACCTGATCACCTACTCCTTCGCCGGCCTGCGGGTGCTGCCGGGCGGCCCCGGTGACACCTCGAAGGCCAAGCGGGAGACGGTCGTCACCGAGGGACGCGGCGGGATGCTGTCGGTGGCCGGCGGCAAGTGGACGACTTTCCGGCACATCGGCCGCACGGTGATGAACAAGCTGGCGACCCTGCCGGGCCGCCCGCTCGCCGAGGACATGGAGCCGCTCGCGCACCTGCCGAAGAAGCTCCCGCTGCCCGGCATCGCCAATCCCAACGCGGTCGCCCACCGGCTGCTGGTCGACGGCGGGATGCCCGGACCGCGGATGGCGGCCGACACCGCACGGCACCTCGCCACCCACTACGGGTCGCTGGCCTTCGACATCGCCCGCCTGGCGAACGAGGACCCCGCGCTGGCCGAGCGCATCCACCCGGACGCGCCGGAGATCTGGGCGCAGGTCGTGTACGCGCGCGACCACGAGTGGGCCGAGACGGCGGACGACGTGCTGCGCCGCCGTACCACGCTGACCATCCGCGGCCTGGCGACGGACGACGTCCGCGGCAGGGTCGAGGACGTGCTGCGCGCCCGGTGAGCTGACCGGACGGGCGGACGGGCACGACGAGGGCGACTCCGGGGGAGTCGCCCTCGTTGTACGCTCAGACCTCCGATGTCTGGTGGGATGTGGACGATGGGGGCGACGTCATGGCCGTGACCGACGAGGCCATCGAGAAGATCAAAGGGATGATCGTCTCCGGCGCGCTCCGCCCCGGCGACCGGCTGCCCAAGGAGAGCGAACTCGCCGCCGAACTGGGCCTGTCGCGCAACTCGCTGCGCGAGGCGGTACGGGCGCTTTCCCTGATCCGCATCCTCGACGTACGGCAGGGCGACGGTACGTACGTCACGAGCCTCGATCCGCAACTGCTGCTCGAGGCACTGAGTTTCGTCGTCGACTTCCACCGGGACGACACGGTGCTGGAGTTCCTCGCGGTACGCCGCATCCTGGAACCGGCGGCCACGGCGATGGCGGCGAGCCGCATCCCCGAGGCGGAACTGGACACGCTGACCGCCCGGCTCGACGCGCTCGGCACCGACCCGTCGGTCGAGGAACTCGTCGCGGCGGACCTGGACTTCCACCGTCGCATCGTCGGCGCCGCAGGCAACTCGGTGCTCTGCTCCCTCCTGGACGGCCTGTCGGGCCCCACGACCCGGGCCCGCGTCTGGCGCGGTCTCACCCAGGAGGACGCGGTCACCCGCACCCTCCACGAGCACCGCGCGATCCTGGCGGCGCTGCGGGACCGCGACGGGGAGGCGGCGCGGGCATGGGCGACGGTGCACGTGGCCAGCGTGGAGCAGTGGCTCCGCGCAACGCTGTAGCGCCTGCGGCGGGTTGTCCCCTACCCGTCCCTTCCCGAACCGGGCTCCGCCCGGACCCGGTACCGCGCTACGCGCGGTGTCCTCGAACGCCGGACAGGCTGGATTTCGCTCCCGCGAGATCCGCCTCGCCGGCGTTCGAGGCGCGGGGTGGGGAAGCGCAGCGGTCAGGGGCTACCGCGGGGCCCGCAGGCGGAGGCCCTGCATCCCGCCGTCGACCGCGAGCGCCGTCCCCGTCACCGCCGCGGCCGCCGGACTCGCCAGGTAGGCGACCGCCGCGGCCACCTCGTCGGCCAGGACGAGCCTGCCAGTCGGCTGACGCGCCTCGAGGGCGGCACGCTCGGCGGCGGGATCCTCCGCCCGCTCCAGGAGGCGGGCCACCCACGGCGTGTCCGCGGTGCCGGGGTTGACGCAGTTGACGCGGATGCCCTCCCGGACGTGGTCGGCCGCCATCGCCAGCGTCAGCGAGAGGACCGCACCCTTGCTCGCGCTGTACAGGGCACGCTGCGGCAGGCCGGCCGTGGCGGCGATGGAACAGGTGTGGGTGAGGGAGACGGATCCGGGCGCCCCGGCCGCCGCCGCGCTCCGCAGGTGCGGCAGGGCGTGGCGGGCGACCCGGACCATGCCGATGACGTTGGTGTCGAGGACACGCCGCCATTCGTCGTCGTCGTTGTCGGCCACCGTACCGATCGCGCCGATGCCCGCGTTGGAAACCACGGTGTGCAGCGCCCCGAACTCGGCGGCGGCCGCGTCCACCGCGCCGGCCACGGCGGCGTCGTCGGTCACGTCGGCCTGGAGGGCGAGCGTGCCTGCCGGCGCTCCCCCGGTTGCGCGGTCCAGGACGGCGACGCGTGCCCCGCGTTCCAGCAGCAGCGCGGCGACGGCGGCACCGATGCCGGAGGCGCCGCCGGTGACCAGTGCCGCCATGCCCTCGAAGTCCTTCGAACCGGTCATGAGCTCGCCTCCTCGACGGTGGGCCTGGCCTGCCGGACGGGCCCGTTCGGCCGGCTGTGGGCGGCGATCGAGCCAGGGAGCATCCGGGCGGAGAAGCCCGGCGCACTCGGTGCCGTGTAACGGCCGTCCACGATCACGGCCGGGTCCGCGAAGTGTTCGTGGAGGTGGTCCACGTACTCGATGACGCGGTCCTCCCAACTGCCTGAGACGGCGACGAAGTCGAACATCGCGAGGTGCTGGACGAGTTCGCACAGTCCGACGCCGCCGGCGTGCGGGCAGACGGGGACGCCGTACTTGGCGGCGAGCAGCAGGATCGCGATGTTCTCGTTGACCCCGGCGACCCGGGCCGCGTCGATCTGGACGAAGTCGACGGCCCCGGCCTGCAGGAGCTGTTTGAAGACGACCCGGTTGGCGGCGTGCTCTCCGGTGGCGACCTTCACCGGCTGGCCCGCGCGGACGGCGGCGTGGCCGAGTACGTCGTCGGGGCTGGTGGGTTCCTCGATCCAGTGCGGTGCGTACGGCTCCAGCGCGGTCATCCAGCGCACGGCTTCGGCGACGTCCCAGCGCTGGTTGGCGTCGACGGCGATGCGTACGGAGGGGCCGACGGCGGCGCGGGCGAGTTCCATCCGCCGGATGTCGTCCTCGAGGTCCAGACCGACCTTCAGCTTGATCTGTCCGAATCCGTCGGCGACGGCCTCCTTGGCGAGCCGGACGAGCTTCTCGTCCGAGTGGCCGAGCCACCCGGGCGAGGTGGTGTACGCGGGGTAGCCCCGTGCCCTGAGCAGCGCGGCCCGCTCAGCCCTGCCCGGTTCCGCGTCGCGCAGGATGGCGAGGGCCTCCTGCCTGGTCAGCACGTCCGTCAGATATCGGAAGTCGACCAGGGACACGAGCTCTTCCGGGGTCATGGAGGCCAGGAACTCCCATACCGGTCTGCCTGCCCGCGTGGCGGCCATGTCCCATGCCGCGTTGACGACTGCGCCGGCCGCCATGTGGATGACACCCTTCTCGGGGCCGAGCCAGCGCAGTTGGGAGTCATGGGTGAGGTCGTGGTGAAGGGCGGCAAGGTCGGCGGCGCAGGCGGGGCGGGACGGCCGACGACGTAGGGGCGCAGCGCCTCGATCGCGGCGGCGACGATGTCGTTGCCTCGGCCGATGGTGAAGCAGAAGCCGTGGCCCTCGCTCCCGTCGCCGGTGCGCAGCACGAGATAGGCGGCGGAGTAGTCCGGATCCGGGTTCATGGCATCGGAGCCGTCGAACTGCCGCGACGTAGGGAAGCGGATGTCGTGGACCTCGAACTCCGTGACGGTCTGGCTCATGCACGCACCCCCGGTGAAATGAACATCGGACCTCTCATGGACATCCGATGTATAGCGCCGCTCACTCTCCTCGGTCCAGTGAGGGAGTGGATTTCACCCCTCACAGCTCGGATGAATGCCCGGTAGTACGGCTCCATCGGGCGCCACAGGCCCGACGGCCTCCAAGTTCACCCGGCCGTGCACGGGGGCTGCGGGCGGGGGCGCGGAAAGCCGTAAGGTTGGGGCGTAAGAAAGGGAACTTCGGAAGGAGGCACTGGGTGATCGAGCTCGAGGGGATGCCCGAGCTGATCGACCCGGTCATGGTGGCCGCGTTCGAGGGCTGGAACGACGCCGGCGACGCCGCCTCCACCGCGGTCGCTCACCTGGACCGGGAATGGAAGGGCGAAGTGTTCGCGGCGCTCGACGCCGAGGACTACTACGACTTCCAGGTCAACCGGCCCACGGTGTGGCTGGACGGCGGGGTACGCAAGATCACCTGGCCGACCACCCGGCTCTCCGTGGTCCGCGTCGGCGGCGACAAACCCCGGGACCTCGTGCTGGTCCGCGGTATCGAACCCTCCATGCGCTGGCGTTCGTTCTGCAACGAGATCCTGGGCTTCGCCCATGAACTGGGCGTGGAGATGGTGGTGATCCTGGGCGCGCTGCTCGGCGACACCCCGCACACCAGGCCGGTGCCCGTCAGCGGGATCACGTCCGACCCGGACCTGGCGAGAACGATGGATCTGGAGGAGACCCGGTACGAGGGGCCGACCGGAATCGTCGGCATCCTCCAGGAGGCCTGCACCCATGCCGGTGTGCCGGCGGTGAGCCTGTGGGCCGCCGTCCCGCACTACGTCTCCCAGCCGCCCAACCCGAAGGCGACGCTCGCGCTGCTCAACCGGCTGGAGGACCTCATCGGCCTCCGGATCCCCCTGGGTGAGCTGGCGGAGGACGCCCGGGCCTGGCAGCTCGGCGTCGACCAACTGGCCGCGGAGGACAGCGAGGTGGCCGAGTACGTCCAGACGCTGGAGGAGGCGCGCGACACCGCGGAGCTGCCGGAGGCCTCGGGCGAAGCCATCGCCCGCGAGTTCGAACGGTACCTGCGCCGACGCGACAGCGGAGGCCCCGGCGGTCACGCGACCGACGGCGGCGAGGGCTCGTACCTGCGCGACCCGGCGGGCGGGCGCACCAAGCCGCCGATGCCGCCGCGCCCCGAACCTGAGTCGGGTTCGCCCACGGACGAGGACCGCTCCGGCGGCCCGAGCGGGTCCGGCGGCGACGAGCGGCAGGACCGGCCCTCGGCCGGCGGGGACAAGGGGACCGGCGGCCGGGCCGGCAAGCAGGACGGCAGCGGCGACCGTGAGCGGGACGACAACGGCGACGACCGCGGCGAGGACGAAGACGGCGGTGAGCGGCCGGAGTCGTAGTCCATGGCGGGACCGAGCTGTATGGAGCGGGGTGGCACCGGGCAGACCGGCGCCACCCCGCTCCTCGTCCCTCGCGCCACCAGGTCGCTCACACCCGGTCGACCGCCACGGCGTCGTACGCGGTCTCGGGGGTCGGCGGCACGTCGAAGCGCGCGTCGGGCAGATAGATCCGGTCGCCCCAGGCAGCCGCCGTGGTGGGGATACGGAAGCGCGGATCGGTGATCCGGGCGATCGGCGTGCCCCGGGTGCCCGTGGCGTTCAGCCGCACGACGTCGACCTGGTTCAACTGCTGCTGCACGATGTGGACCTGACGGCCGAGCAGCAGGAGGCCGTCACCGAACGGGATGGCCAGGCCCCCCAGGTCGACCCGGCGGGCGCTCCCGTCGCGCGGGTCCACCCGCATCAGCGAGCCGCCCTCCATCCGTCACCTCACCACACGCCCGGCGCACGCGCCGCGAGAACGTGCACGCGGAGGAAAGGACTCCCGCCGGGCGCCACGACGGCGCCCGGCGGGAGTCGGAGAACGTGCCTAGAGCGCCACGCCCAGCAGGGCGTCGACCGCCCGGGACACCAGTCCCGGGGCGCCCTCGTCGGTGCCGCCTTCGGCCTGCTGGAGCGCGGCCCAGCGGTCCACGGCGGCGAGCGCCGACGGGGCGTCGAGGTCGTCGGCGAGGGCCGCGCGGATCTCCTCGACCACAGCGTCCGCGGACGGTCCGTCGGGCCGGGAGACGGCGGCACGCCAGCGACCTACGCGCTCGACCGCTTCCTCCAGCACCCCGTCGGTCCACTCCCAGTCGGCCCGGTAGTGGTGCGAGAGCAGCGCGAGCCGTATGGCGGCCGGGTCCACGCCGTCGCGGCGCAGCTTGGAGACGAAGACCAGATTGCCCTTGGACTTCGACATCTTCGCGCCGTCGAGGGCGACCATGCCGGCGTGGACGTACGCCTTGGCGAAGGGGTGCTCGCCCGTGAGCGCCTGGGCGTGCGAGGCGCCCATCTCGTGGTGCGGGAAGGCGAGATCGGAGCCGCCGCCCTGGACGTCGAAGCCCATGCCGAGGTGGTCCAGCGCGATGGCGACGCACTCGATGTGCCAGCCGGGCCGGCCACGGCCGAGCGAGCCGCCGTCCCAGCTCGGCTCGCCCTCGCGGGCCGCCATCCACAACATCGGGTCGAGGGGGTTCTTCTTGCCGGGACGTTCGGGGTCGCCGCCGCGCTCGGCGGACAGCAGCCGCATCGCCTCCGCGTCGAGCCGGGACACCTCGCCGAAGTGCGGGTCGGACTCGACGGAGAAGTAGACGTCGCCTTCCAACTCGTAGGCCGCGCCGGCGTCACGGAGCCGCTCGACGAGCGGCACGATGCCCGGAATCGCCTCGACCGCGCCGATGTAGTGGCGCGGCGGAAGCATCCGCAGCGCGGTCATGTCCTCGCGGAACAGAGCCGTCTCGCGCTCCGCGAGCTCGGTCCAGTCGTGTCCGTCGCGGTTGGCGCGCTCCAGCAGAGGATCGTCCACGTCCGTGACGTTCTGGACATAGTGAACCTGCCGCTTGGTGTCGAGCCACACGCGCTGCACAAGGTCGAACGCGTTGTAGGTCGCCGCGTGACCCATGTGGGTCGCGTCGTACGGTGTGATGCCGCAGACGTAGATACGGGCGACGGGACCGGGGTCAAGGGTCACCAGACCGTCGGTCGCGGTGTCGTGGATCCGGAGGTCGCGGCCCTTGCCGGGCAGGGCGGGGACCTCAGAAGCGGGCCAGGCATGCATGTCATGAGCGTAACCGGACGCATGTTCCGGATACGAACCGGATCACTGATCTTGACCGATTGGGCACTCTTGCGGTCCGGCGGGCGCTGTGCCTACACGGGCGGCCAGGGGATCGCCGGCCAGTCCCCCGAGGGCACGGGATGGGTGCCGGAACGGAGCAGGGCCGCCACCCGGCCGCTCAGGGCGGCCACCTCGGCCGGGGTGAGCAGTTCCGCCAGTCGGGTGGCGAGCGTCCCGCCGTCGGAGAGGGCCGTCGCCAGGGTCGTGAGCGCCGTCACCGCCTCAGAGGGCAGTGGCTCCCCCGCCCATCCCCACAACAGGGTGCGCAGCTTGTCGTCGACGTTGAAGGTGACCCCGTGATCGATCGCGTAGAGGGTTCCGTCGGCGGTGGGCAGCAGGTGGCCGCCCTTGCGGTCCCCGTTGTTGATCACGGCGTCCAGGACGGCGAGCCTGCGCAGGCGCGGGTCGTCGGCGTGGACGAGCAGCGCGGCACGGCCCTCCCCCACCTCGGCGAGCCCGACCGCCTTCCAGCCGTCCGCCGGTTCATCGTCCTCGACGAGCGCCAGCAGGGCGGCCTCCGGGTCGGCCTCGACCCACAACTGGACCATGCCCTGGCCGTAGGGGCCGTCCCGCAGCACCGTGGGCGGCACCAGGCCCCAGCCGGTCGCCTGCGACACCTCGTACGCGGCGACCTCGCGCTGCGCGAGAGTGCCGTCGGGGAAGTCCCACAGCGGGCGTTCCCCCGCGATGGGTTTGTAGACGCAGTGCGCTTCCTCGTCCTCGTACGAAACCGCGCAGTACAGCACCGCGTTGGACGCCTCGCGCAGCCTTCCGCGTGCGGTCAGCTCGCCCTTGGCCAGCAGCGTCAGCGCGTCGGGGGTGCTCACGCGCCCCGTCGGTATCCGTTCTGGCGCGGGCATACGTGTCCTTCCGGATCGAGGGGCAGGCTGCACAGCGGGCAAGGCGGCCGGCCGGCGTTCACCACGTCCAGCGCGCGTTTGGCGAACGCCCTGGCCTGTGCACCGGTGAGCCGGACCCGCAGCATCGGCGGGCCGTTCTCCTCGTCCTGCAGCAGCCGCTCCTCGGCCTCCGCGAGGTCCTCCTCCGACTCGGCCTCGAGCTCCACCAGGGCCTGTGCCTCGACGATCATGCGCTGCTCCTCGCCGTCCCAGGCCAGCGCCATCGTGCCGACGCGGAACTCCTCCTCGACCGGGTTGTCGAGCGGCGCGGTGTCGGCCACGTCCGCCGGCGCGACGGCCGGCACCGGCGCGTTGCCCCCGGTGCGGCGCACCACTTCGTCCAGCAGCTCGTCGATCCGCTCCGCGAGGGCGGCCACCTGAGTCTTCTCCAGGGCGACGCTGGTCACGCGTCCTGCGGCCGAGGCCTGCAGGAAGAACGTACGGCGGCCAGGCAGCCCGACCGTACCGGCCACGAAGCGGTCCGGCGGGTCGTAGAGGAACACCTGACGGGACACGTTCTGTCTCCCTTTGGATCGTCGGATCGGTCGGTTTCGGCATCCGGTGGACGTCAGCTTTTCGGCGCGTCCACCCTACTGCGCGGAGCGATCACGATGCGCCCGCGCCGCCCCGACGACCGCGTCGCCGCTGTCGCCCTTCTCCTCCGGTCCCTCCGCGCGGGGAACGAGGGAGCCGAGATCACCGGTGTCGCCGAGGCGCAGCAGGAACGGCCTGCTGCGGGTGTAGCGGATGGCGGTGACGGAGCACGGCTCGACGTGGATCCGCTGGAACAGGTCGAGATGAAGCCCGAGGGCGTCGGCCACCAGGGACTTGATGATGTCCCCGTGCGAGCACATCAGATAGGCCGCGTTCTCGCCGTGCGCCTCGTCGATCCGGGCGTTCCAGTCACGGACGGCTTCGACGGCCCGCGCCTGCATGGCGCGCATGGACTCGCCGCCGGGGAAGGAGACCGCGGAGGGATGGTGCTGGACGACCTCCATCAACGGCTCCTGTGCAAGCTCCTTGAGCTTGCGGCCCGACCACTCGCCGTAGAGGCACTCACCGATGCGTTCGTCGGTCTCCGCGACCAGCCCCGGCCGGGCCGCGAGCAGAGGCGCGAGCGTCTCGCGACAGCGCTCCAGCGGGCTGGAGACCACCGCCGCGAGCGGCACCGCGGCCAGTCGTGCGGGCAGCGCGGCCGCCTGTTCGGCTCCGTGCTCGTCGAGGCGGACACCCGGTGTCCAGCCGGCGAGCACTCCCTCGGTGTTGGCGGTGGAACGTCCGTGGCGTACGAGGATCAGCGTGGCCATGGGGGCAAGCCTACGGTCCCCGGGTGTCCGGCGGGCCGGGGGTGTGCCGGGGCGGAGGTCAGGGAAGAATGCGCGCCGTGATCGTGGACTGTGCCATCTACCGCGACGGGCGCCGCAGCGAAGGCCCGTCGGACTTCTCCGATGCCCTCGACGAGGCGCGGGCCACGGGCGATGCCTTCCTGTGGATCGGCCTGCACGAGCCGACGGAGGAGGAGTTCGACCACGTCGCCGCCGAGTTCTCGCTCCATCCGCTCGCCGTCGAGGACGCGCTCAAGGCCCATCAGCGGCCGAAGCTCGAGGTGTACGACGACTCGCTGTTCGTGGTCCTCAAACCCGTGGTGTACGAGCCGAAGAGCGACTCCGTGACCACCGGCGACCTGATGGTCTTCATAGGCGATTCGTTCGTGGTGACGGTCCGGCACGGCGAGGGCGCTCCGCTGCACGCGGTCCGCGAACGGCTGGAGGCGGAGCCGGCGGTGCTGAGGCACGGCCCGACCGCGGTGCTGTACGCGGTCAGCGACGCCATCGTCGACCACTACATCGAGGTCGCGGCCGAGCTCCAGGTGGACCTGGAGGAGATGGAGACCGAGGTCTTCGAGCCGGCGCGCAGGGACGCGAAGAACACGGCGGCCCGGATCTACACGTTCAAGCGGCAGGTGCTCGAGTTCCGGCGGGCGGCCGGGCCGCTGGCGGCACCGATGGCCCGGCTGGCGGGTGCGGGCGTGCCGTTCGTCCATGAGCACTCCCAGCCCTTCTTCCGTGACGTCAGCGACCACCTGACGCGGGCGAACGAGCAGGTGGAGGGGCTGGATCGGCTGCTGTCGGACATCCTGTCGGCCCACCTCGCCCAGATGGGCGTGCGGCAGAACGACGACATGCGCAAGATCTCGGCGTGGGCGGCCATGGCGGCGGTGCCGACGATGGTGGCGGGGATCTACGGAATGAACTTCGAGCACATGTGGGAGCTGAGGCAGGTGTGGGCGTACCCGACGGTTCTCGTGCTGATGGCGGGCACCGTCTACGGGCTCTTCCGGCTCTTCAAGCGGCGCGGCTGGCTCTGACGCTTCTCGTGCCCCGGGGGCGCGCGGGACGGCGGTCAGGGTCCCGTCCCGGCCGGCACGGCCGCGGGACTGACATAGGCGCGGAGCTCGGGACGGGACGGGAGTCCCGGCAGGGTCAGCAGCCGCCAGCCGCGAGTGAACGACGGGGGCCGGTTCCGGCCGTCCACCACATAGGCCACCGCCCGTTCGTCGCCGAGCCGTGCGAGCTCGGTCCGGGTGATGCTGCCGTCGTGTCCGCCGGTCTGGCGGGAAGCGCAGCCGGCGCGCAAGGCGATCCGGGGCGCCTCGCTGCCGCTGACCACGCACGGTGCCCGCACACCGTTGCGGTGCAGCTCCGAGACGATTCTGTCGAAGGCCTTCCGGTGGTCCCGACCGCGCTCCACCGTGCCGTTCAGTACGGCGTACTGGACGGCCAGATGGCCGGCCAGCGCCAGGCCCAGCACGACGGCCGCCACGGCACGCGGCCGGGCGCTCGCGGCGATCCGCCCCAGGCACACGGCGACCGGCAGGGCCAGCAGCGCGTACGTGGGCAGCAGGAAGCGCGGCGCGGCGTAGCCGATCAGCAGCAGGTACGGCACGGCCAGTGCCAGCCCCGCGAGCGCCGGCACCAGCACGGCGGAGGGGCGCACGGCGGACGGGGCCACGGTGAAGGGGCACCGCCTGCGCGCGGCGACCAGTGCGCCTCCGGCGGCCAGCGGCCACAGGACGAGGAACCAGACCGCGGTGACCGGCTTGCGCCACGGCACGTCGCAGGGGCGGCAGAGCGACCGGCCCTCCAGGGCGCGCAGTTGGTCGTCGACGGCGAAGTGCGGGCCCAGGTGCCCCTGGATCTCGCCCGCCCGCCGCATCCGCGCGAGCAGCCCGTCGTAGGCGACGTAGGCCTCGATGATCCACGGCAGGCAGCCGAGGACGGTGCCCGCGGCGAGCACCACGAGCAGCGCCGGCCGGCGGTAGGCGCGGGACAGCAGTGCGACGGCGGCGAGCGGCAGCAGGAGCCAGACGGCGTCGCTCGGCCGCATGAGCGCGACGAACACCAGGCCCGCGCCCGTTCCGAGGAGCCCGGCCCGGTCGGAGGGGTCCCTGGCCGCCCGCAGGAAGCAGCCGACCGTGAACAGCGCCCCGAGCGCGACCCAGAGGTTGGGCATGACCTGCGGACCGTAGAACACCGTGACCCACAGGCCGGCGAACAGGCCCCCGGCGAGGGCGAGCACGCGAGGGGCAGCAGCGTCCGCCACACGGCCAGGGCGGTGAACAGGCCGGCGCCGGACAGCACCGCGAGGAAGACCCGCAGCACTCCGACGGAGGACGTCAGGGCGGTCACCGGAGCGACGAGATACGTGATGCCGCGGGCGCGCGGGGCACTGAAGAAGGCGGCTTCCGAGCCGCGTGCGACCTGGCTGACGTAGACCGACTCGTCCCAGCCGAGCCCCGTTCCCCGTACTGCCAGGGTGAGTTGGACCACCGTGTACGCGACGGCGACGGCGGCGATCCACAGCAGGCCGTCGGCCGCCCGGCGTTCCGGACCCGGCCATGCCGGGGCGCGGGGGCGGACGGGCGCCAGGGCCGGAATCCGGTTCACATCAGAACGCGGGAGCCGTGGTGGCGGGGCCGTCGAGGGCGCCGCGGCGCTCCGGCATCCTGAGGTCGACCATGCGCCGCCAGCCGCCGAGCCGCTCGTACGCGTACATCGCGTGGATGCCGGCGGCCAGCGCGGCGGACTTGGCCTTGGGCCAGCGCAGCAGGTGTCCCATGTGCGCCATGACGGCGAGGCTCACGTCGCGGTAGACCCGGATCTCGGCGAGCGCGCTCTCGCGAAGCACGCGCTGGATGGTGCGGCCGTGGCCGGCGGCGAGACGCAGCAGCTCTTCGTGGCAGTAGGCGAGATGGTTCTCCTCGTCGTCGGAGATCATCCTGATGGCCTTGCCGAGCTCCGGGTGGTCACCGAAGTACTTCACGAGCATGTCCATCTGGTCGGCCGCCCGCTGCTCGGTGACGCGGCTGTGCGAGAGGTAGACGACGATGTCGTGCTCCGTCAGCCGCTGGTCACGGCGGAGTTTCTCGTGGGCGAGGCCGATGCCACGCTGCTCCAGCAGCATGGTGTAGTCGGTCTCCGGCGGTACCGGGACCGGGTCCAACTGCCGCTTCTTGAGCAGGGCGTTGAACAGGCGGCCGTGCTTGTCCTCGTCAGCCCCGTGGCGGGTGATCCGCGGCGCCAGGTCACGCATGCTCTCCGGGACGAGCGCGGCGATGCGCCCGTTCTCCCAGCCGCCCTGCGTCTCACCGCCGGCGGCGATGGAGCAGAAGAGCTGGAACGTCTCGTCGCTGTCGACGATCTCCTGGAAGAGACTCCGGGCCGAGAGCATGACTGTCACCTCCGTCGGACCTTCGGGACATCCGCAAAGAACGAGTCAAATGCGAGACCCCGGTCCAGGCAACAGGTGAGTGGGCCAACTCGCCCGAACGGACCACAGGAAGGACACAGTCAGCAGTAACCGCCACGGCCGTCGCGCGTTGTACCGCGTGACGGCCGTGGCGGGGAAGACCCCCGAGCCCCCACCACGGCCGCAGACTTCCCGGGGCGGGGCCTCCGCCGGCGTCAGGCGAGGCCCGCGCGCTCCAGGGCCTCGGTACCGGCGCGCAGTGCACTGATCCGCTCGTCGAGCGTGAAGCCCGCTGGGGCGAGGGTCAGGGTGGTGACACCGGCCGCCGCGTAGGCCTGCATCCGGTCGGCGATCCGCTCCACGGGCCCGAGCAGCGCGGTCTGGTCGATCAGCGTGTGCGGTACGGCGGCGGCCGCGCCGGCCTTGTCGCCGTCGAGGTACTTGTCCTGGATCTCGGCGGCTTCCTTCTCGTAACCCATGCGCTGGGCGAGCTGGTTGTAGAAGTTCTGCTTGCGGCTGCCCATGCCGCCGACGTACAGCGCGGTGTACGGCCGGAACATGTCGGCCAGGCCGGCCACGTCGTCGCCGACCGCGAGCGGCAGCGTCGGGCAGACGTCGAAGCCCTCCATCGTCCTTCCCGCCTTCTCGCGGCCCGCGCGGATGTGCCGCAGCGCGGTGTCCTCGATGTGGTCGGCGGACGGGAAGATCAGCAGGGCACCGTCGGCGATCTCACCGGTCTGCTCCAGGTTCCTCGGGCCGATCGCCGCGATGTAGAGCGGGATGTGCTCGCGCTGGGGGTGCACGGTGAGCTTGATGGGCTTACCCGGCCCGTCGGGCAGCGGCAGCGTCCAGTGCTCACCCTCGTACGACAGGCGCTCGCGGGACATCGCTTTGCGGACGATCTCGACGTACTCGCGCGTGCGGGCGAGCGGCTTGTCGAACTTCACGCCGTACCAGCCCTCGGAGACCTGCGGTCCGGAGACGCCGAGGCCGAGCCGGAAACGACCGCCCGAGAGCGAGTCGAGGGTGGCCGCGGTCATCGCGGTCATGGCCGGCTGACGGGCCGGGATCTGCAGGATCGCGGAGCCGACGTCGATGCGCTCGGTCTGGGCAGCGACCCAGCTGAGCACCGTCGGGGCGTCCGAGCCGTACGCCTCGGCCGCCCAGCAGACGTCGTAGCCGAGCCTGTCGGCCTCCTGCGCGACGGCGAGGTTGTCGCCGTCCATGCCCGCGCCCCAGTAGCCGAGGTTGATGCCGAGCCGCATAACCGCTCCCTCTTACTGATCAGTAACGTGCCTGTGCCGGGACTCTAACGCGGATGCGGTCGATCCGGCAGGGGCGCGTTGTCCACAGGCTCTCTCAGGGTGGGCCCCTGGCCAGTAATCTCAGCGCCCATGGAGCAGAGGCATCTCGGCCGCACCGGCCTGCGCGTGTCCCGCATCGGACTCGGCACCCTGACATGGGGCCGGGACACCGACGAACACGACGCGGCCGACCAGTTGAAGGTTTTCTGGGAGGCGGGCGGCACGCTGGTCGACACCGCCGACGTGTACGGCGGCGGGGACGCGGAGTATCTGCTCGGGCAGCTGGTCGAGCGGCTCGTGCCGCGCGGCGAACTCGTGATAGCGACGAAGGCGGGCAGCGTGCCGGATCCCGACCGGCGCTTCGACGGCTCACGCGGTCACCTCCTCGCCGCGCTCGACGCGTCGCTGGCGCGCCTGGGCACGGACTATGTGGACCTGTGGCAGGTCCACGCCTTCGACCCGGACACACCGCTGGACGAGACGCTCCAGGCGCTGGACATCGCCGTCAGCAGCGGGCGCGCCCGGTACGCGGGCGTGTCGAACTTCTGCGGCTGGCAGCTCGCGAAGGCGGCGACCTGGCAGCTGGCCGCGCCGGGCGTACGTACCCGGCTAGCGAGTACGCAGATGGAGTACTCGCTGCTTCAGCGGGGTGTGGAGCGGGAGGTGCTCCCTGCCGCCCTGGACCTCGGGGTGGGGCTGCTGCCCTCGTCGCCGCTCGGGCGGGGAGTGCTCACCGGCAAGTACCGGACGGCCACGCCGTCCGACTCCCGGGGTGCGTCGGAGCAGATGGCTCCCTTCGTGGAGCCGTATCTGGACGAGGCGGCGAGCGGCATCGTGGACGCGGTGGTCACGGCCGCGGACGGTCTGGCGGCGACGCCGCTGGAGGTGGCGCTCGCGTGGGTGAGGGACCGGCCGGGCGTGGTGGCGCCGATCGTCGGCGCGCGCAACGCGCAGCAGCTCATGGCGGCGTTGTCGGTGGAGGCGCTTAGTCTTCCTGACGAGATCCGCCGGGCGCTCGACGATGTGTCGGCGCCCGTCCACCGCTATCCCGACCAGGACTGGAGCACGCTGTGACTGCGCCTTCCCGGGGGACAACCCCCGGTTCCCCGGCCGCGGGGCCGCCCGCCGACACCGCCGAAGAGGCGGTCGCGCCGGGGTCCGGCGGCTCGCCGTCGCCGACCGAGGGCGCGGGCGCCGCCGGCGCCGCGGAGGCGGCGGGGACGGCACAGGGCGCTCCGGCCGCCGGCTCGGCGGGCGCGGGTGACGAGACGGCGGGCACCGTCGACGGGCTCGAGGACAACGCCGCGAGCAGGACGGACGCCGGCGCCGGCGACACGGCGGGCGACGGCCCGGTGGAGAACGTTCCGGGTGTCGCCGCCGCGGACGCCAGCGCGGCGGCTGAGCACACACCCGCCGGAGGCAGAGCAGGCATGGCCGACACGGACGAAGCCGGCTCCGAGCCGCCGGACGACGACGGGACCGACGAGGACGCCACCGCCGACGGCGAAGAGGACGCCGTCTCCCGGGGCGAGGACGCGGACGAGGCCCGCGCAGGCGCCGGACCGGAGGACGGCGACGCAAGCGTCGCGGACGCGAGCGACGACGCTGGCGCCACCGCCGACGGCGAAGGGACGGCCGGGGCGGAGGAAGCGGGTGCCCCGGGTGCCGGTGCGGACGGTGCCGGCGATGGCGGGGTGAGCGAGGCCGAGGCCGAGATCTCCGCGCAGCGGGAGCTCCGGGCGCGGATCGAGCAGCGCAAGGCCGAGAAGGAAGGGCCCATCGACAGCGGGGCCAAGCTGAGCGGCAAGGCCGCGGACCTGCTCGCCGCCGTCCGGGCCGTGGAGAGCGGCGAGAAGGCGGCCACCTACTTCGATTCGCCCCCGCCCGAGCCGCGGCGGGCCGCTCCCGTCGCCGCCCCGCCGGTCCGGCCCCGGGCCGCCGAGCCTGCACCGGCCGCCGTCCCCGCGGAGGTACTCGCCGGCGCGCGGGCCGTGCTGCTCAAGGGCGGCGCGCCCGAAGCCATCGCCCCGCAGGTGGCCGAGCTGCTCGGCGAGTCGGCCGGCGAAGCGCTCGCCGAGGACCCCTGGCGGCTGCTCTCGGTGCCCGGTGTGCGGCCGGAGCAGGCCGACGCCTTCGCGCGTGCGCTGCTCGGCGCGGAGGCGACCCCGGGTGACGAGCGCCGGACGTCCGCCCTCGTCACCTGGGTGCTGGAACGTGCCGCACTCCAGGGACACACCGCCCTCGAAGCCTCGGCCCTGCGTGCCGCGCTCGCCGAGCGGTCGGTGCCGGACCCGGAGGAGGCCGTGCAGCACGCGGTCGCGGACGGCACGGTGCTGGTGTTCCAGGAGGGCGTGGAGGAGGACGCTCCTGTCACGGTCCTCCTCGGGCTCGACCGGTACGCGATGGCGGAGGAGAGCCTCGCGGACGGCTTGGCGAGGCTCGTCAGGACCGGGCCTTCCGATGTCTGGGAGGGGACCGGGCTCGAGCGCGCGGCGGGCGCGAACGGCCTGATCGTCCACACCGGTGGCGAGACCGCCAGGGCGGAGCCGGTAGCGCTCGCGGAGCGGGCCCGCGCCACGGGACTGCGGGCGGTTGTGGCGGTGCACGGGGAGAACGGGGCGCGCCGGCTCGGTCCGGACGTCGGCGCGGTCACCGTGGCGGATTTGCTGTCGGGCGCCGCGGGACCCGGCCGCGACGAGGACGGCGCTTTCGCCCTCGATCTGCTCGTCGTGCTGGACGCGCCGCAGCTCGACGTGGAGACCGCGGCGATGCTGGTGGAGTCCATGCCCGACGGCAGCAGGCTGGTGCTCGGCGGCGACCCCGGGGTGCTGGGCGGCGCGGGCGCGGGCCGGGTGTTCGCGGACGTGCTCGGCGCGCGCGTGTGTCCGCAGATCGCGTCCCGTACGCCCGACCCCGGTCCGCTCGGGGAACTGGTCTCGGGCATCGGCGTCGGAGAGCTGAACCAGGTCGAGGCCCCCGGCAAGGAGGTCGTGATCGTCCCGGTGCGGGACGCCGGCGAAGCGGTGCACCGTACGGTCCAGCTGGTGGCGGACTCCGTCCCCCGGGCCATCGGGATTCCGGCGGAGCAGACCCAGGTGATCACCGTCGGCCACGGCGGCTCCACGGGCACCCGCGCCCTCAACGCGGCGCTCAAGCAGCGCCTGAACCCCGGAGCAGGCCGCTTCGCCGGCTTCGACCCGGGCGACCGGGTCGCCTACGCGCAGGCGCTCGGCCGGACGGTCACCGGCACGGTCGTCTCAGCCGGCCCCGACGGACTGCACCTCGACTGCGAGGGCACGAGGACCGTCGTGCCGAGGGAACGGGTGGACTCCGCGCTGCGCCATGGCTGGGCCCTCACCGCGCACCAGGCGGCGGGCATGCGGTGGCCCGCCGTGGTCGTCGTGCTGCCGGGTGACGCCGCGCAGTCCCTGAGCCGGCCGTGGGTCTACACGGCTTTCGGCCGGGCGGAGCGCCATCTTTCTGTGGTGCACGGCGTGGACCAGGCGCTGCCGCGCGCCGTCGCGGAGCGGTCCGGCGCCGAGCGCACCACCAGGCTGCGGACGCTGCTGGAGGGCCTGCTGGCGGAGCCGGCGGCGCAGCCACCGGCACCGGGCGGAGCGGAGTGACGGCCCCCGGCCCGTGGCGACGGAGGTCGCCGGGGCCGGGGGCCGCGGCCGGACCGTGCCCGGTGGAACGGCGGGATCCGTCCCGGCGGCACGCGCCGCCGGGACGGATCGGTCACGTACAGATGCCGGCGCTCACGGCAGGTGACCGCGGCGCGAACGGGTGCGGGACGTCACGGGCGAGTGCGGGCGGTCACGAAAAGGTGCTGTCAGTCCTCGTCTTCCAGGTCCAGTGGCTCCTCGCGCAGCTCGTCCTCGTCGAAGACGGCACTGACGTCGAAGCGGCAGACGACCCGCTCCGGGTCGGCCTGGTCGAAGGGGACGCTCAGCCACTCGCCGGGCTCCGGAAGCTCGTCCGCAGCGGCCACCCACAGCGTGGAGTCGCCCTCCTCCAGACCGAACTCCTTGTGCCGGGACGCGATTTCGTCCGGTTCGTACTCGCCGAAGAGCACGCCGAGGGCGGCGTGCACGCTCGTACCGACGACCGGAGCGCCGGTCGCCGCGCCTTCGCCCACTTCTTCCGGATCGACGTCCGCGATGCGCTGCGCCTGGGCCAGCAGCCGCTGCGGCTCCACCACCGCGTAGTCGCGGCGGATCAGCACGCTCAGCGCGTTCGGCTCCTCCGGGCCCGCGTACGGCGGCAGCGAGTCGTCCGCGCCGGGGATCTCGAAGGGGGTGACCTCGTCGTACCGGTCGTAGAGCCGCTCGTCGTACGCCTCCGCCGCCGCGGCGAGCGCGTTGAACGCGTCATAGACGGCCGGGTCGTCGTCTCCCGTGCGGTTCTCGACCGCCTCGAGGTGACGGTCCAGTGCGGCTTTGACCGCCTCGGCGGCGGCACGTACCTCGGCAGCGGTGGGCTGCGCAGCATCAGACATAGTGCAGACGCTATCCGTACCGGGGCGGTGCCCGCACAATAGATGCGATGCCGGAATACGAATTTGTCGACGTGTACGTGCCGCGCGGGGTCTCCCGCAAGGAAGCGACCCGTCTGCTGACCGACCATGCCGAGTACGGACACTGGGAGTTGGACCGATTGAGTCTGCACCGGGACGGGAGCCGCAGAGTGCGGCTGCGCCGGCGCATCATCCGCCAGGTACGCGCCACCTGGTGATCGCGAGCAGGTAGCAGGTAGCAGGTAGCAGGTACAGGAAAGGAGCGGGCCCGCGATCGCGGGACCCGCTCCTCGACGTACCGCGGCACGGGACAGGGCCGTAGCCGTGCCCGTGACCGCCGTGGCTCTGACGTGTGCCTACGCGGAGGCGCGAGCCCTGCGGTAGAGCACCGCTCCGGCAAGGAGCAGGCCGACGCCCGCCGGTGCCAGGATGTCCAGCGCGTCCATGCCGGTCTCCGCCAGTTCACCGTCGCTGCCACCGGGCGTCACGGTCTGGGGGCCGGGTGTGTTCGGCTCGGCCGGCGTCCCGGGCGTTTCCGGAGTCTGCGGCTTGTTGGGCTCCTCCGGCTTGTCGGGCTCCTCCGGGGTGTTCGGCTCCTCCGGGTTGCCCGGCTCCTCCGGACCACCGGGCGGGGTGCCGCCGGAGTCGTTCGCGCAGTCGTTGCCGAACGACGGGTTGAGCAGACCACCGACGTTGATGCTGTTGCCGCAGGCGTTGACGGGCACGTCGATCGGCGCCTGGACCTGGTTGCCCGAGCCGACGCCGGGCGAATTGCTGACGCTGCCGTCCGCTCCGGAGCCACCGCCGCCGTTGTGGCCCGACCGGGAGACGTTGGCGCATTCGTTGCCGAACGTGGGGTTGAGCAGCCCGACGACGTCCACGGTGTTGCCGCAGGCGTTCACGGGCACGTGCACCGGAGCCTGGACCGAGTTGCCGGACAGTACGCCCGGCGAGTTCGACGCATCTCCGTGCGCCCCGGAGTCCGCCTGGGCGTAGCCGCCACCGAGGGCGAGTACGCCTCCCGCGGCTGCCACGGTGATCAGGCCTTTGCGCGTGACCTGTCGCATGTCTTGATGCCCTGCCTTCCAGCTTCACGAATATCCCTGGGCACACGCCGAGGGGGTTGGAAGAAGCGGGCGGCTCCGGAGTGCATGGCACGCACTCCGGAGCCGCCCGCATTCACTCCCGGCCTCTGGTGGGCCGGAACGCAACGTCAGGCGTTGACGCAGGTGTTGCCGAAGGCAGGGTTCAGCAGGGCGATGACATTCACCGTGTTGCCGCAGACGTTCACGGGCACGTGCACCGGCACCTGAAGCAGGTTGCCCGACAGCACACCGGGGGAGTGCACAGCGGCACCGTGGGCGCCGGAGTCAGCCATGGCCATACCCGCACCCGCGAGCACCAGACCACTGGCGGCAGCCGCAGTCGCGACGACCTTCTTGATCATTATTCCTCCTGTTGGCAAATGCGGTCCCAGCCGCGGACCGCATCACCTGTAACGAGGAGGAGGCACCGGGGCTACGAGCCGTAACCCCCATTCACTCTTTCAAGTCACATACGCACGCGCAGGCGATTATCGGAGCGTCATCCCGGCAGCCCGCACGGCGCGTGGGCGGGCGAGCTCAGCACTGGTCGATGAACCGGTCGAGGACCCGCACGCCGAACTTCAGGCCGTCCACCGGCACCCGCTCGTCCACGCCGTGGAACATGCCGGCGAAGTCCAGCTCCGGCGGCAGCTTGAGCGGGGCGAAGCCGAAGCAGCGGATGCCCAGGTCGTCGAAGGACTTGGCGTCGGTGCCGCCCGACAGCATGTAGGGAACGGCCCTCGCGATCGGGTCCTCCGCCTTCAGCGCCACCTGCATGGCGTCCACCAGCGCCCCGTCGAAGCTGGTCTCCAGCGCCTTGTCGCCGTGCACGTCCTCGCGCCTGACCCGCGGGCCGAGCAGCCGGTCCAGCTCGGCGAGGAACTCCTCCTCGTAGCCCGGCAGGAAGCGTCCGTCCACGTGCGCGGTCGCCTGGCCGGGGATGACGTTCACCTTGTAGCCGGCGCCGAGCATGGTGGGGGCCGCGGAGTTCCGCAGGGTGGCGCCGACCATCTTGGCGATGCCGCCGAGCTTGGCGAGGGTGGCGTCCATGTCCTCCGGGTCGAGGGGCGTGCCGAGCGCGTCGGACAGCTCGTCCAGGAAGGAGCGGACGGTCTTGGTGACCCTGACCGGCCAGGTGTGGCGGCCCAGCCGGCCGACGGCCTCGCACAGTTCCGTGATGGCGTTGTCGTTGTTGGTCATGGAGCCGTGACCGGCGGTGCCGTCCACGGTCAGGCGCATCCAGTGCATGCCCTTCTGCGCCGTCTCGACGAGGTAGAGCCGCAGGTTCTCGTTGACGGTGAACGAGAAGCCGCCGACCTCGCCGATGGCCTCCGTGACCCCCTCGAACAGGTCCGGGTGCTCGTCGACGAGGTACCGGGCGCCGTAGGTGCCGCCGGCCTCCTCGTCGGCGAGGAAGGCCAGCACGATGTCGCGCGGAGGCTTACGCCCGCTGCGCAGCCTGTCCCGTACGACTGCGAGGGTCATCGCGTCCATGTCCTTCATGTCGACCGCGCCCCGGCCCCACACGCAGTCCTCCGCGATCTCGCCGGAGAACGGGTGGTGGGTCCAGTCGTCCGCGTTCGCGGGCACGACGTCGAGATGGCCGTGGATCAGCAGGGCGGGCCGCGACGGGTCCTCGCCCTCGATGCGGGCCACGGTCGAGGCGCGGCCCCGGTGCGACTCGAGGATCTGCGGCTCCAGACCGACCTCGGCGAGTTTCTCGGCGACGTACTCGGCGGCCGCGCGCTCGCCGGGGCCCGAGTGGTCGCCGTAGTTGCTGGTGTCGATCCTGATCAGCTCACGGCAGAGATCGACGACCTCGTCCTCGCCCGTGACCGCCCGGGCCGTGTTCGACTCGCTCACGCTGATTCCTCCCGCTGTCGCTGCTGGTGGTCCGCCTCATCCTCTCGCCATCGCGCCTTTGACCCAAGGGCCGGTCCCCGGCCGTCGCGGCGGCCGTCGGGTGAACCGGGGGTGTGATCGAGGGGGTCCGAATGTTTGCTATGGTTTTCCACGTCGGAACGGCCCAGAGCCGCGAGACAGACACCTTGTCCGGGTGGCGGAATGGCAGACGCGCTAGCTTGAGGTGCTAGTGCCCTTTATCGGGCGTGGGGGTTCAAGTCCCCCCTCGGACACCATCAAGATCCCCACGGAATTCCGTGGGGATCTTTTTGCTGCCTCTGCTCCCGGATGATCCCGACCGGTCCCTCGGGTGGTCAGAGCGGGCCGGCCAGCGCCCACAGCAGCAGGAGGTTGCAGGCGCCCTGCGCGCAGGCCGAGGCGAGCGCCGATCCGGTGACGGCGCGGCAGACGCCGAGCGCGAGGCCCATCAGGAAGACGGACGGC
The DNA here is from genome assembly GCF_009832925.1 of Streptomyces sp. Tu 2975. Classification (GTDB taxonomy): domain Bacteria; phylum Actinomycetota; class Actinomycetes; order Streptomycetales; family Streptomycetaceae; genus Streptomyces. Next base: position 6,354,208 of record NZ_CP047140.1, on the reverse strand, counting down.
AGGACGCCGCAGATCACCTTGAGGTTCAGCGGATCGAGTCCGTAGTCACCGAGGTGCACCACGGACCAGGCGAGTGAGGTGGCGACGATCGCCGTCCAGGTTCCGCGCTGCTCCTCGACGGCCCGGTAGAGCACACCGCGATAGCAGACCTCCTCCACCACGGGCACCAGCACGCCCATGCAGAGCAGCATCGCTGCCGTGCCGAGCCACGGCGTGCCGGGGACCAGGCCGTCGAAGAGACGCGGGACCCACACGGTCCAGTTGTCCTCGCCGTCGCCGAAGGCGGCCCGGGTCGCGAAGAGGGTCTCCGCGTACACGAGCGCGACCAGCAGGGTGCACAGCACCGCCGGCAGGGCGGCGAACCGGCGCAGACCGGCCGCCGCCCAGCGGTCGCGGGGCAGGGCGAGGAGCACGGCCGCGCTGAGCGCCACGGACAGTGCCATCAGCGTGAACGAGAACGCCCCGGCAACGCGTACGACGGCGAGCACGGCGAACAGCGCGGCCGCGGAGGCGAGCGGGAAGGCCGCGTGGTGCCGGCGCAGCCGCGTCAGGGCGGAGCGGCGGGCCGGCGTCCCGTGGTCGGTGGTGGCCAACGCAGCTCACCCCAGCGCCTTGCGCCGGCGGCCGAGGCTCGGCATCCACCAGTTGTACCTGCGGAGCAGCAACAGGGTGGCGGGGACGAAGAGCATGCGGATCACGGTGGCGTCGAGCAGCACCGCGAGGCCGAGTCCCGTGCCGTACTGCTGCAGCATCAGCGTGGAGGAGAGCACCATCGTGCCGAGGCTGCCCGCCATGACCAGGCCGGCCGCGTTGATGACGCGACCGGTGTCCACGACGGCTCTCAGGGTGGCCTGTTCCTGCGACAGGCCGTCGCGCATCAGGTCGCGGACCCTGGTGATCAGGAAGATCTCGTAGTCCATCCCGAGGCCCATCATCAGCACGGTGAGGAAGATCGGGAGGTCGTCGATGATCGCCTCGCCCCGCCAGTCGTGGAAGATGAGGACGGTCAGGCCGACGGCCCAGACGTTGCTGAGCATGATCGTGGCGATCAAACGGACGGGGACCAGCAGCGAGCGCAGAGCGATCACGAGCATGATGAACACCCCGACGCTGACCAGGACCACCATCTGCCAGAAGCTGCTGGTGAGCGCGTCGCCGTACTGAAGGTCGACCTGGGTGGCGCCGCCGACGTCCAGAGCGCCGACCTCGTCCCGTGCCGCGGCGACGACCTCCTCGACGCGCTGCACCGTCCCGACGGCCCGCTCCGAGTACGGGTCGTCCTCGAGCGCCACGACGAACCGCAGTGCGCCGTTCCCCGCGACGTAGTCGTCGCGCAGGCTCTGCGGCATGGCGGCCACGTCGGCGTCCGGCCAGCGGGCGCCGAAGGGATGGGTGGCGGAGTCGACGGACGCCACACCGTCGACGGCGGCGAGCCGGTCGGTCAGCGCCGCGACGGCTTCCCGGCCTGTGGCGGTCAGGGCGCCGCCGTCGACGACGCCGGGGTCGGCCTCCCCCACGACAACGGTGGGCAGTACCGCCGCGTCGCCCCAGCGCTCGGCGACGGTCGCGAAGCCCTCTCTCGAGTCCGTGGCGGGGCTGAGGGCCACCGGGTCGGCGGTGGAGCGGCTGTTGGCGACGATCACCGCGAACGGGGCCGTCAGCACGAGGAAGACCACCACGATGGCGACCTTGCGGCGGCGGGCGAACTCGGCCGTGCGCCGCAGGTGCCGCCCGACGGCGCCTTCGTGTTCCAGGTCGGAGAGCGGAGCGCGGCCCAGCGCGAAGAACCGGTCGCCGAGCAGTACCAGCAGGCAGGGCGTGATGGTGAGCGCGGCGGCGAAGATGATCGGGATGCCGATGATGCCGCCGTAGCCGAGCGGGGGGATCCAGTCCACCGGGGAGAGCAGGGTGGCGCCGAAGGCGAGGAGGACGGCGATCGCCGCCAGCAGCATGCTCTCGCCCGCGTGCACGGTGGCGTGGACGGCGGCCTCGCGCGGCGGCCGGCCGGCGATGCGCTCCTGCCGGTAGCGGGAGGACAGCAGCATGCTGTAGTCGACGCCCGCGCCCAGCATCACGAACGTCATGATCGTCACGGTGAACTGGGTGAGGGTCACTTCCTTGCCGAGCAGGTACAGCGCTGCCTGGCTGACGTTCATCGCGAGGCCGACGACGAGGAGCGTGAGGACCGCGGGCACGACCGCCCGGAAGAACAGCAGCAGGACGACGAAGATGATGACGTAGGCCACCGACTCCATCAGGGAGTTGTCCGCCTCCGCCTTCTCGTACGTGTCGTGGATGAGCGCGAGCTCGCCGGTGACATGGACCTCCGCCGTGCTCGCCAGGCCCGTCTCGGCCAGCAGTTCGCGGGCCGTCTCGCGCAGGCCGTCGACATCCGGGTCGCTGCCGACGGCATCGGTGTAACTGACGGACGCCAGCGCGGCCTTGCCGTCCTCCGCAAGCAGCCGGGCGGCTGCCTCCGCGGGCACCGCGAGGGGCGAGCCGGACCAGTCTGCGGTACGGGCGTGGGCCGCGGCCGCCTCGGTGAGCGCGGCGTCGTCCGGGGCGTCGGCCGCTGCCCGGGCGAGGCCGGCGAGGCCTGCCGGTATCCGGCCTGCGGCCAGCTCGCGGTCGACGAACGCGCGGCGTGCTGCCGGGGTGTCGCCGGCGGCGTCCGCCCCGGCACGCACCCGGGTGACGAATTGCTCCGCCGCGTCACGGTGGAGCGTGTAGGCGGAGGACGAACGCTCCACGTCGCCGTCGCGCCGCAGGGCGGCGATCTCGGTGTCGAGCCGGGCCAGGAACTCGCGTACCTCGGGGCGGTCGATCCGGTCGGCCTCCAGGACGAGGACGACCTCGCGCTGCGAGCGATGCGGGAACGCCTCCGCGGTCAGCCGCTCGGCCCGGGCACTGCTCGTGCCGGGGACCACCTTGGAGGCGCCCTGGTCCGTGAGGACGTCGGTGAGGCCGAAGGCGAACGGGGTGCACAATGCGATGAGCACGGCCCACACGAGCAGCACGGTCTTCGGCCGGGCGGCGAGGCCGCGGGCGAAGCGGAGCAGGGCCCGCTGGAGGGCGCCGCCGCCCCGTTCCGGCGGAGGAGTCCCGGTGCGGCCCGGCTCCTCGGCCGGGGCGACGGGGACGGCCGGGCGCCCCCGCGTGTGCTGTTCCGTCATGCGGTCCGAGCCCCCTTGTCGGCGGCGTGGCGGCGGGAGGGGACTTCGGCGTGCTTGCTGCCGGTGACCACCACGAAGGTGTGCCGGATGTCCAGGACGCCGTCACGGGCCAGGAGTTCGGCGAGCCCGGCGGTGACGCGGTCGAGCACGAGCTGCTCGCGGCCGCCGTCGACGGCGGTCTTGAATCCGGCGGCCGCGCCGGAGCGGGTGACCCATTCCACGGCCTGTTCGGGCGTGCGGGCCGGGATGGACTGGGTGCCGTCGTGCTGTGCGTCGACCGTGAGACCCGCCTTGGTGAACCAGCGGGCGACGGTCGCGGGATCCTTGGGCAGGGTGACCCTGATCAGCGCGGTGAGCAGCGACGGGTCGTCGGCGAAGATGCGCTCGAGGCCTTCGGTGAGGGCCTGGTGCGCGTCGGCGCGGGTCTCGATGACGACGACCCGGCCGCCGGGCCGCAGGACCCGCTCGATCTGGGCGAGGAGCCGGACGGGCCTGGAGTAGCAGATCGCCCAGCCGACGACGACCAGATCGGCGCTGGCGTCGGGCCTGGAGCGGATGAAGGACTCCATGTCGCCCTCGCCGAGCTCGGCCGTCAGCCCGGGCTCCTGCTCGGTGAGGGGCCGTACCTTGGCGCGCGCGACGTGGAGCATTCCGGGGGACTTGTCGACCGCCCGGAGAGTGCCGCTGCCGCCCAGACGCCGGAGGATCTCGGCCGTCAGATGCCCTGTGCCGCAGGCGAGTTCCACGACGTCGTCGCCCGGGGTGATGGGCACGGTGTCGAGTGCGGCGATCGAATGACGTCCCATCACGGGGCTGAAGAACGTGTCGTAGTCCGAGCTGGCGGCGTCGTAGTCCGCGGTGGGGTCGGCATGCGCTCTGCTGAGCGCGAGGCGCAGCGCTCGTGCTGCCAGTCGTACGCGTGACATGTGCGGGCTCCTTCATGGAGTCGGTCGGCCGAGCGTTGCGCTCGAGCGGGCGAGGTGGAGAAGTGCTCCGGTGCAGGCGAGGGCGCCCGCCGCGCCCCTGGCCTCGGCGGGCCAGAGGACCGCGGCGGCGCAGCCCGCGGCGAGGGCGAGCAGCAGCACGGCTGCGCCGCCGGCGACGCGCCACCGCGCGGCGGCGCTCGACGGGGAACTCGGGGCGGCGGCACCGGCTGCCGGTCGCGGCACGACGGCTTCCGGCGCCGGACGCGGATGGTCGGGCCCGGCTGCCTGACGGGCGACGGTGGCTTCCCTCGCCGGACGTGGGGCGGCGGCCCCGGCTGCCGGACGCGGCACGACGGCGTCCGTCGCGGGAGGCACGAGGCCGGGCCCCGCTGCCGGACGCGGCACCGCCGCATCGGTCGCAGGACGCGGAACCTGGGATTCGTCCGCTTGGTCGGCGGCTTCCCTCGCCGGACCCGTCACGACGGCCCCGACCGCCGGACGCGGCACGGCGGAGCCAGGCGCCGGACGCGGCGCCGCGGCACCGGCTGCCCTGTGGAGCAGGGCGGCCGTGGTGAGCCCGGTCGCGAAGGCGCAGGCCGTGAGGGTCACCACGGCGGCCACCGCCGTCGGCGGCAGCGGGCAGGGCACGGCCGCGCCCAGCAGCAGCAGGCCGGTCGTGGTCGCGGCCCGCTCGCCACGACCGCCGTGGCGGGTGACGGCGGCGCGTGCGAGGGCGGCGCCGGCGGCCAGGGCCAGCAGCGTCACCGTCACGGTGAGCGGGGAAAGGGCCCGGCCGTCCCCCGGAGCGGGAAGGGCGAGCGCCGCGACACCGGCCGCCCCGCCTACGACGACCAGGCCGGAACGGGTCATGGCTGCGTCGTCCCCGACCCCGCGTACGCACGGGGTCCCTGCAGCTCCGGGACCGCGGCGAACGCCTGGACGACGCGGTCGAGTTGGGCGGTGGTGTGGCGGGCCGTGACGCTGACACGGAGCCGGGGCTCGGCGGCGGGCGGCAGGACCGGGTTGACGTAGACGCCGCCGTCGATCAGACGCCGCCAGGCGTGCAGCGTCCCGATGGTGCCGTGGGTGGCCACGGGGATGATCGGGGTGGCGCTCACACCGGTGCCGATGCCCACAGCCGCGAGGCCGCGACGCAGGTGGGCCGCGTTGGCGGCCAGCTTGTCGGTGAGTTCGGGCTCGTCGCGCAGGACACGCAACGCGGCGAGTGCCGCGCCGGTGTTGGCCGGGGTCATGGACGCGCTGAAGATGAGGCTGCGGGCGTGGTGCCTGAGGTAGTGGATGGCCTCCTCACTGCCGGCGACCGCCCCGCCGAGGGAGGCCAGCGACTTGCTGAAGGTGACCGTGATCAGGTCGACCTCGTCGGTGAGCCCGAAGTGCGCTGCGGTCCCCCGGCCGCCGGCCAGCACGCCGAGTCCGTGTGCGTCGTCCACGACCAGGCGGGCACCGTAGCGGCGGCAGACGTCCACGACCGCGGGCAGGTCGCACAGGTCGCCCTCCATCGAGTAGACGCCGTCGACGACCACGAGTCGCGGCGCGTCGTCGGGCAGGCCGGCCAGGATCCCGGCGAGGGCGCCGGCGTCGTTGTGCGGGAACCACCGCAGCTTCGCGCCGCTGAGCCGGCAGCCGTCGACGACGGAGGCGTGGGCGCCCTTGTCGATCACGACGTGGTCGCGGGGAGTGAGCAGCCCGGCGATCACTCCCAGGTTGGTCTGGTAGCCGGTGGACATGACGAGGGCGGCCGGTTTGCCGAGGAAGCGGGCGAGCTCCTTCTCGAGCTCCTGATGGAGGTCGATGTTGCCGTTGAGGAAACGGGAACCGGTGCAGGAGCTCCCGTAGGTGTCGAGGGCCCGGCCGGCGGCGGTGCGCACGCGCGGGTCGTCGGTGAGGCCGAGGTAGTTGTTGGAACCGCACATGATCAGCTCACGCCCGTCGAGGCGTGCGCGGGTGCCGTCGTGTCCCTCCAGCGGGAGGAAGTAGGGGTACAGCCCGCTTTCGATGAGATCGTTCGCGGCGGTGAAGGACGCGAACCTGGAAAAGACGTCGGCCTGATCGGTCATCGCATTCATTCAGGATTCCCCCAGCATCTGGAATGCGCGAAACGGCGTCCGCTCCTGGGCACGGCCGTTTTCCTCGCACGAATGGATCCGGATTTGCGCAGCACAAATTGAAAGCGCGACAGTTGCAGAAGAAAGGCAGGCAGCGATCCGCTTCACGGAACAATCGCGTGCGGGCAGCCTTACGCACGGGAAATACTCGTCCTGGCAGCAGCCGGCAGCGCAAGGTCGCCGTTGACCTCGGGCGCAGCACTCCGCGCCGGGCCGACGTGGCGGCGGCCGGCCGTGGACGCCGGACGGCACATCGGGCGGCACACCGCGACGGGCACGACACCCGCCGACCCGGTGACATCCGCTTCGAATTCTTAAGTCGCTGTTTTCTCGGCCATCCGGATCCCCCGATTCAATACGATCAAGAAATGCCGATCACTGTGCATGACGGCACTCAATTCAACGGCAGACCGTAGTCACATCAAGCCAAATCTGTCAACCGATTCCCGAGGCGCTCGCGAGCATGTAACCGGGATTTATCGATTCCACTTACCGGGGCGTCAGCAGCATTCTCCGGGCGTTTCCGCAGGTTGGCCGGGAACGGTGCTAGCATGCATTCGACCGTCCAGACGGTCGGTCGACGGATCAGACGGATCAGACGGATCAGGTACGAGAGACGGGCGGGACCGTGCGCGATCGACTCCTCGACGCCGTGGAGCGACTGCTGGTGAAGGGTGGTGTGGACGCGGTCAGGCTCGACGCCGTCGCCGCGGAGGCGGGCGTGAGCAAGGGGGGTCTGCTGCACCACTTCCCGAGCAAGCGCGCCCTGGTCGAGGGCGTGGTCCAGCGGCTGGTGGACCGGTTCGAGGCGGTACTCCCCGGTCCGGACGCCCCGCCCGGCGCCTACACCCTGGCCTGGCTCGACTCCTCGATCCCCGAGGTGGCACCGGAGCCTGGCACCACAGGCCGCGACGAGGTCCCGATAGCGCTGCTCGCCGCGACCGGTGGCCCTGAGGTGCTCGATGTCCTCCAGCGCCACTACCGGGCCTGGCAGGAACGGCTGGACGCGGACGGACTGCCGCCCGGGGTGAGTACGCTGGTACGCATGGCCGTCGACGGCTGGTGGACGGCGCGTCTGCTCCGTCTGGCCCCGCCGCACGGCGCGGCACATGCCGAGCTGCGCCGGCTCGTCGCCGATCTCATCGCCACGGGTCGCGCCGACACCGGTCCGAGGCACGCCGGTCCGGCCGGTGCGGGTCCCTCCACAACCGAACCGGCCGGTGCGGAACCGGCCGACACCGCCGAGGAGTCACGCTGATGGGGGCCCTGCTGGTCGCGGGAGCGATCATCTCCGAAGTGATCGCGACGCTCTCGCTGCGCGCCTCGCACGGTCTGACCCGCCTCGGCCCCACCGTCGTGGTGGTCATCGGCTACGGCGCCGCTTTCGTCATGCTGGCGCAGGCGCTCAAGACGCTCAACGTCGGCCCGGTGTACGCGATCTGGTCCGGCGTGGGCACGGTGGGCGCCTTCCTCGGCGGCGTCGTCCTCTTCGACGAACCGGTCAGACCGGCGACGCTCATCGGCATCGCACTCGTCATCATCGGCGTCGTCGTGATGTACGTCGGCGGCGGGATGGAGCACTGATGCGTCGAAGCCGGGTGGGCCCGGACCGGGCGGACCGGGCGGGCCCGGAGCGGGTGGAACACGGGCGGGGCTTCCGCCTGGTGAAGTCGGCGATGCTCGTCACCGACGTGGCCTTTCTTGTCTACTGGACGGCTTCCCTGCTGACGCTCATCCCCGCACGGCACGCCTACAAGGATTTCGACGACCCGGTGATGAGCGACTGGAACTACTCGTTCCTGCCGCTGGACGTCGCCGCGAGCGCGACCGGGCTCGCGGCCCTGTACCTGCTGCGCGGCAGCGGCGGCGAGCGCTCCGGGCACCACCGGGCGTCCTGGCGGTCACTGATGCTCGTCTCCCTGACGCTGACCAGCACCGCCGGGTTGCAGGCCGTCGTCTTCTGGGCGCTGCGCGGGGACTGGTCGGTCACCTGGTGGGTGCCGAACCTGTTCCTGCTGCTGTTCCCGATCCCCTCGATCGTGCTGCTCATGCGGCAGGACACCGTCCGGGCCGGCCCGGACGTGGCAGGCGCCGCCGTCACTGTGGCCCCGCCCGGTCTACAGTCTCGTCGGTGAGACGCAGAAACAGACCGCATTTGCCCGCACCGCTCCCCCAGCGCGACGGCATCGATCCCGTGCGGCTGCGACTGCCCGAGGACCCGGACGAGACCTGGCCGACCGTGCGTGACCATCTGCTGGCACGGTACGGATCCGCCATCGGCCCGGAGCGGGTCGACGCGATGCTGCGCGAAGGGCGCTTCGTCGGCGCGGAAGGGCCCGTCACCGCGGACGAGGCCTACTCGGCGGGCCGGGATCTGTGGTTCCACCGTGACTTCCCCGAAGAAGAGCGAGTGCCGTTCGACATCGGCGTCGTGCACCGTGACGAGCACGTCGTGATCGTCGACAAGCCGCATTTCCTGGCCACCATGCCGCGCGGCAGCCATGTGCGGGAGACGGCGCTGGCCCGGTTGCGCCGGGACCTGGAGCTGCCGGCGCTGCAGCCCGCGCACCGGCTGGACCGCCTCACGGCCGGACTGGTCCTCTTCGTCGTGCGGCCCGGCGACCGGGGCGCCTACCAGACGATGTTCCGGGACCGGCGGGTGCGCAAGGAGTACGAGGCCGTGGCGCCCTACGACCCGGCCGTGGCACTGCCGCGTACCGTGCGCAGCCGGATCGTCAAGGAACGCGGGGTGCTCGCGGCCGTGGAGGAGCCGGGAGAGCCGAACAGCGAGAGCCGGATCGAGCTGCTCGAGGTGCGGGGCGGGCTCGGCCGGTACCGGCTGCTGCCGGCCACCGGCCGTACCCATCAGCTACGCGTCCATATGAACGCCCTCGGGCTTCCCGTCCTGCACGACCCGCTGTATCCGGTGGTGCTCCCCGACGGCCCCGACGACTACGCCCGTCCGCTCCAGCTTCTCGCGCGGGGACTGGAGTTCACCGATCCGGTGACCGGTGAACGGCGGAGCTTCCGCAGCCGGCTGGAGTTCGCTCAGTGGCCCCGGTCGACCCACTCCTGAAGGTGCGGCGCCTCCGCGCCGATGGTGGTCGTGTCGCCGTGGCCGGTACGGACGACCGTCTCCGGCGGCAGGGTGAGCAGCCGGTCCCGGATCGAGTCGACGATCGTCGGGAAGTGGGAGAACGACCGGCCGGTGGCGCCCGGTCCGCCCTGGAAGAGTGTGTCGCCGGTGAAGACGGTGGTGAGGTCGGGGGCGTGGAGGCAGACGGCGCCGGGGGCATGGCCGGGTGTGTGCAGCACGGTCAGCCCGGTGCCCGCGACGCTGATCACCGCTCCGTCCACCAGTTCGCCGTCCGGAGCGCGCTGCGGGTGTGTCTGCTTCCACAGCGGCAGGTCGTCGGGGTGCAGCAGGACCGGTGCGCCGGTGGCGGCGGCGAGCGACGGGGCCGCGTCGATGTGGTCGTTGTGCGCGTGGGTGCAGACGATGGCGCGCAGCGTACGGTCGCCGAGCGCGGCCAGGATCGCGTCGGCGTCGTGGGCGGCGTCGACGACGATCGCCTCGTGGTCGTCGCCGACGATCCAGACGTTGTTGTCGACGTCCCAGGTGCCGCCGTCGAGCGAGAAGGTGCCGGAGGTGACCAGGTGATCGATACGGGCCGCCATCAGAACTGCACCACCGATCGCAGTACGTCGCCCTCGTGCATCCGGGCGAACGCCTTCTCGACGTCGCCGAGTCCGATGGTCTCCGTGACGAACGCGCCGAGGTCGATGCGTCCCTGCTGGTGCAGGTCGATCAGCATCGGGAAGTCGCGGGAGGGCAGGCAGTCGCCGTACCAGGACGACTTGAGCGCCCCGCCTCTGCCGAAGACGTCCAGCAGCGGCAGTTCGATCTTCATCTCGGGGGTGGGGACGCCGACGAGGACGACGGTGCCGGCCAGATCACGGGCGTAGAAGGCCTGTTCGTACGTCTCCGGCCGGCCGACGGCCTCGATGACGACATCGGCGCCGAAGCCGCCGGTGAGCTCGCGGATCGCTTCGACGGGGTCGGTGGAGGCCGAGTTGACGGTGTGGGTGGCTCCCATCTTCTTCGCCGTCTCGAGCTTGCGGTCGTCGATGTCGACGGCGATGATCCGGGCGGCCCCGGCCAGCCGCGCGCCGACGACTGCCGCGTCGCCCACGCCGCCGCACCCGATGACGGCCACCGAGTCGCCGCGGCCCACCTGGCCGGTGTTGACGGCGGCGCCGATGCCGGCCATCACACCGCAGCCGAGCAGTCCGGCCACCGCCGGGGACGCCGCCGGGTCGACCTTGGTGCACTGCCCTGCGGCGACCAGGGTCTTCTCGGCGAAGGCTCCGATGCCGAGCGCGGGCGAGAGCTCGGTGCCGTCCGTGAGGGTCATCTTCTGCCGGGCGTTGTGCGTGTCGAAGCAGTACCAGGGGCGTCCGCGCAGACACGCCCGGCAGCGGCCGCAGACGGCACGCCAGTTGAGGATCACGAAGTCACCCGGCTCGACGTCGGTGACGCCCTCGCCGACCGACTCGACGACACCGGCGGCCTCATGGCCGAGCAGGAACGGGAAGTCGTCGCTGATCCCGCCCTGCTTGTAGTGCAGATCGGTGTGGCAGACCCCGCAGGCCTGCACCTTCACCACGGCCTCGCCCGGCCCCGGGTCGGGGACGATGATCGTCTCGACCCGTACCGGCTCGTTCTTCCCGGGTGCGATCACACCTTGCACCTGCTGCGGCATCGCAGAACCTGCCCTTCCTCGCGCAGTGGACGTCGCCACCCACTATGGACTGTTCGCGGGGCGCGGGGCACGGCAAAAGCCCCCGCGGGACGTGCCCGCGGGGGCCTTCGACAGGGGCCTTCGAGAGGGTCCTCGAAGCGGAGGGTCAGAGCTCCTTGCTCGCGGCGGCCACCACGCGCACCCGCTTGCGGACCAGGAACCAGCCGCCGACCAGCGCGGCCGCGATCAGCGGCAGGCAGTTGACGGTGGTGCGGGAGATGCCCTCGTCCATCCACATCAGGACGACGACGGAGCCCAGGAAGAGCAGGGTCACGATCTGCGTGTACGGAGCCCAGGGCAGCTGGTAGGCGGGCCGGGTGACACGGCCGTCCTGGGAGCGGTGCCAGAACAGCAGCGAGCAGACCATGATCATCGCCCAGGTGCCGATGATGCCGATCGAGGCGAAGTTGAGCACCAGCTCGAAGGCGTCGCCCGGCATGACGTAGTTGAGCAGCACGCCGAGGACACCGAAGGCGGCGGTGAGCAGAATGCCGCCGTAGGGCACGCCACCCTTGTTCATGACGCCGGTGAAACGGGGCGCGGAGCCGGACATCGACATGGAGCGCAGGATGCGGCCGGTCGAGTAGAGGCCCGAGTTCAGGCTGGACAGGGCGGCGGTCAGGACGACCAGGTTCATCACACCGGCCGCGCCGGGGATGCCGAGCTTGTCGAACACGGTGACGAAGGGGCTCTGGTCACCGGAGTACGCCGTGTACGGGAGCAGAAGCGCCAGCAGAACGACGGAGCCGACGTAGAACAGGCCCACGCGCCACATGATCGAGTTGATCGCGCGCGGCATGATCTTCTCGGGGTTCTCGGTCTCGCCCGCGGCGACACCGCACAGCTCGACGGAGGCGTAGGCGAAGACGACGCCCTGGATGAGCAGCAGCATCGGCATGAAGCCGCTCGGGAAGATGCCGCCGTTGTCACTGATGGTGGAGAAGCCCGGGGTGTGGCCGCCGATGTCGTGGGAGGTGACGACCAGGAAGATGCCGATGAGCATGAACACGACGAGCGCGGCGACCTTGATGATCGCGAACCAGAACTCCATCTCACCGAAGTACTTCACCGAGATGAGGTTGGCGGTGAGGACCACGGCGAGCGCGATCAGGGCCAGCACCCACTGGGGGACGTCGCTGAACATCGCCCAGAAGTGGGCGTAGGTCGCGGCCGCGGTGATGTCGGCGATGGCCGTCGTCGACCAGTTCAGGAAGTACAGCCAGCCCGCCGTGTAGGCGCCCTTCTCACCCATGAACTCGCGGGCGTAGGAGACGAAGGCACCGGAGGAGGGCCGGTAGAGCACGAGTTCGCCGAGCGCGCGCACGACGAAGAAGGCGAAGACGCCGCAGACGGCGTAGGCGATGAACAGGGAGGGACCTGCGCCGGCCATGCGGCCACCGGCGCCGAGGAAGAGCCCCGTACCGATGGCGCCGCCGATGGCGATCATGTTGATGTGCCGCGACTTGAGGTCCTTGCGGTACCCGACGTCTCCGGCGTCCACGTGGGGGGAACCCGTCGCGCCGGCGACGGGCGTATCGGCCGCAGCCATGGTGCGGTCACTCATTGAGGTTCTTCGCCTTCGTGAGGGGGTGTGCGGTATCCGGCCTGCGCCGGCGCCTTCCCAGGGGTGAAGGAAGGGGACGCCCCGGCCCGGTTTCGGGCATGAATGGCCCAAGGGCTCATCGTCAGGGCAACCCTGGGATTTTGGCAGTGGCCAACCTCACTCAGACAGACATCTGAGGTATTTCAGAGGTTTCAACAAGGTAAAGCCAGGGTGCCGCGGCATTCAGGGAGCGAGTACATCCAGCTCCTGGAGAGCCCCGACGGCGATCTCACGCGTGAGGCGCTCGGCTCTTTCCGCGTCGCCTTCGCGAACGGCCTCCGCCACCTGGACATGCAGCGTCACCGCCGCCGGGTCGGGGTCGTCGAACATCACATGGTGGTGGGTACGGCCCGCGAGGACCTCGGCGACGACGTCCCCGAGCCGCGCGAACATCTCGTTGCCGGAGGCGTTGAGCACCACCCGGTGAAAGGCGATGTCGTGCTTCAGATACCCCTCGAGTTGCTGGCCGCGGGAGGTGGCGACCATCCCGAGGGCCTCCTCGGTCAGCGCCGCGCACTGCTCCGGGGTGGCGTGGACGGCGGCGAGACCGGCCGCGACCGGTTCGATCGCGGAGCGCAGCACGGTCAGTGAACGCAGCTGTCGCGGGCGGTCGGCGCCGGCCAGCCGCCAGCGGATGACGCGGGGGTCGTAGACGTTCCACTCCTCGGTGGGACGCACGGTGACGCCGACGCGGCGACGGGACTCCACGAGGTGCATGGACTCGAGGACGCGGACCACTTCACGGACGACCGTACGCGACACGTCGAAGCGCTGGGCGACCTCGTCGGTACGCAGCACACTGCCCTGCGGATACTCGCCCGCCGTGATGGCGAGACCGAGGGTGTCGAGCACATGGGTGTGGAGCCCTCGGCCTTCTGTGGTCATGGGCAAAGCCTACGGGGCGTGGATCACACGGACGCCCCCTGGAACAAAAAGTATGACGTTTATGTCTCAGCCTCTTGAATACGTCGTACCTAATAGGTTTCAGTAGCGCGACGGACCGACGTCGAGCGGTCGACGAGGACAGCGAGGCAGGTAATGAGCACCCCCCACGTCGTCGTGGTGATGGGCGTAGCAGGAACCGGCAAGACCACGATCGGCCCCCTGCTCGCCGCCGCCCTGGGCGTCCCGTACGCCGAGGGCGACGACTTCCATCCCCCGGCGAACATCGCCAAGATGACGGCCGGCGTCCCGCTGGACGACACGGACCGTCGCCCGTGGCTGGACGCCATCGGCGAGTGGGCCCACGGCAGGGCCGGGCTCGGCGGGGTGGTCTCCAGCTCCGCGCTCAAGCGTGAGTACCGCGACCGGCTGCGGGCGGCAGCGCCCGACGCCGTCTTCCTCCACCTCGCCGGCAGCCGCGAGCTCATCGAGCAGCGGATGGCGGAGCGCAAGGGGCACTTCATGCCCACCGCGCTGCTGGACTCCCAGTTCGCGACCCTCCAGCCGCTGGGGGAGGACGAGGCGGGCGTCGCCGTCGACGTGTCCGGCACCCCCGAAGAAATCACCGAACGGGCCGTCGCCGCGCTGCGCGGGCTCGAAGACTAAGGAATCACCGTGACCAGTCTCAGCGTCGAGATGCTGGCAGCGGACGCCGTCGAGCCGATCACCTCGGCGGGCAACGCACAGCTGGGCATCGCCGTCCTCGCGGGCATCGCTGTCATCGTTCTGCTCATCACCAAGTTCAAGCTGCACGCCTTCCTGGCGCTGACCATCGGGTCGCTCGCGCTGGGCGCGTTCGCCGGGGCGCCGCTCGACAAGGCGATCACGTCGTTCACCGCGGGCCTGGGCGCGACCGTCGCGGGCGTCGGTGTGCTGATCGCCCTCGGGGCGATCCTGGGCAAGCTGCTCGCCGACTCCGGCGGCGCGGACCAGATCGTCGACACGATCCTCGCCAAGGCGAGCGGCCGGGCCATGCCCTGGGCGATGGTGCTGATCGCCTCGATCATCGGACTTCCGCTGTTCTTCGAGGTCGGCATCGTCCTGCTGATCCCGGTCGTGCTCATGGTCGCCAAGCGCGGCAACTACTCGCTGATGCGGATCGGTATCCCGGCGCTCGCCGGTCTGTCCGTGATGCACGGACTCATCCCGCCGCACCCCGGCCCGCTGGTCGCGATCGACGCCATCGGCGCCAATCTCGGCGTCACGCTGGCCCTCGGTCTGGTCGTCGCGATACCGACCGTCATCATCGCCGGTCCGGTGTTCTCCAAGTACGCCGCCCGCTGGGTGGACATCCCCGCGCCGGAGAAGATGATCCCGCAGCGCGCCTCCGACGATCTGGAGAAGCGTCCGAGCTTCGGCGCCACCGTCGCCACGGTGCTGCTCCCCGTGGTCCTGATGATGGCCAAGGCCCTCGTCGACATCGTGGTGGACAACCCCGAGAACGGCGTCCAGCGCGTCACCGACGTCATCGGATCGCCCCTGATCGCCCTGCTCGCCGCCGTGATCGTCGGTCTGTTCACGCTGGGACGGGCGGCCGGGTTCACCAAGGACCGCCTCTCCTCGACCGTCGAGAAGTCGCTCGCCCCCATCGCCGGTGTGCTGCTCATCGTCGGCGCCGGCGGCGGCTTCAAGCAGACGCTGATCGACATCGGTGTCGGACAGATGATCCTGGACTTCTCCGAGAACTGGGCCATCCCGACCCTGCTGCTCGCCTGGCTGATCGCCGTCGCGATCCGGCTCGCGACCGGCTCCGCGACCGTGGCCACGATCTCCGCGGCCGGCCTGGTGGCGCCTCTTGCGGCCGACATGTCGACCTCGCACGCGGCACTGCTCGTCCTCGCGATCGGCGCGGGCTCGCTGTTCTTCAGCCACGTCAACGACGCCGGCTTCTGGCTGGTGAAGGAGTACTTCGGCATGAGCGTCGGCCAGACGATCAAGACCTGGTCGGTGATGGAGACGATCATCTCGGTCGTCGGCATCGTGTTCGTGCTGCTGCTGTCACTCGTCCTCTAGCCACCTCGGGTGGTGCTCGCGGGCCCACCGGCGCTCGACCGACCCGGTACGCATGCCACGGCGTGCCTCCGGGTCGGCGAGCGCCATCGCGATGTGCCCGGCGACCGCGATCCCCACGGCGAGGGAGAGCCAGTCGTGCACGAAGGTGGCACTCGTCCGCCACACCAGCGGGGCGAGGCCGGTGAACCACATCAGCAGCCCGGTGCCGAGCATGACCAGCACGGCTCCGGCCGTCCAGGCCGCGTAGATCTTCTGCCCGGCGTTGAACTTGCCCGCCGGGCGCGCCGACGGGCCGTGCTCGCGCCGGCGCACGGCACGCAGCCACGCCCGGTCGTACGGCGCGAAGCGGTTCAGCCGGCGCAGGTCCGCGCGGAACGCGCGGGAGACCAGCGCCAGGACGAACGGCACGGGCAG
Organism: Streptomyces sp. Tu 2975; assembly: GCF_009832925.1. Lineage (GTDB taxonomy): Bacteria > Actinomycetota > Actinomycetes > Streptomycetales > Streptomycetaceae > Streptomyces. Next base: position 6,338,209 of record NZ_CP047140.1, on the reverse strand, counting down.
CAGCACCCCGGCCCACTGGTGGACCGTCACCACGAGGTACCGGCGGCCGACGAGTTCGGCCAGCTGCGGCACGTACAGCACGGCCGCGGTCACGACGCACAGCAGCATCAGCGCGGCGGTCGTGCGGTGCAGCAGACGTTCCGCACGGGTGAAGCGCCGTCTGCGGGCGGTGCGTTCCGTCGGCTCACCCGGTGCGGAGGGCTCAGACGGTGGGGGTGTCGGTGCGGCCGTTGGACCGGCCGACCCAGGCGTCGACGTCATAGCCCCGCTCCTCCCAGTAACCGGGCCGGACGGAGGACGTGACCGTGATCCCGGACAGCCACTTCGCCGACTTGTAGAAGTACATCGGCGCCACGTACAGCCGGACCGGGCCGCCGTGCGAGTGGCTGACCGGCTTGTCCTGCATCCGCAGCGCGACGAGGACGTCGTCCCGCCGGGCCTGTGTGAGCGTCAGGCTCTCGCTGTAGGTCCCGTCGAAGCAGGTGAACCGGATCGCCCGTGCCTCCGGGCGTACGCCGGCGGCGTCCAGCAGTCGCGAGAGCTTCACGCCCTCGAAAGGAGTGTCGGGTACGCGCCATCCGGTGACGCACTGCACGTCCCGCACGATCCGCGTCTGCGGCATGGACCGGAGGTCGGCCAGTGTGTACGTGGCAGGCCTCCGGACGAGACCGTCGACGGTGAGGCGGTAGGTCTCCGCGGTCCTGCGGGGCACGGACGACGCGACCGAGTAGTAGCGGAACCCGCCGCCGTTCGGCAGCAGCCCGGTCAGGCCCGTCGGGTCCTTGTCGGCCGCGGCGCCGAGGAAGCTCTCCAGTCCACGCTGCAGAGAGGGCGCGGCGGCGACACCGGCGGCGCCGAGACCGAGCATGCCGAGAACGACACGGCGGCCGACGGGCGCGCCGGGGCCGTCGGGGCCGGGGCCGTCGGGGCCGGTCGCGTCGGAGTGTTGGGAGGTCACCCTTCGATTCGAGCACTTGGACGGGCCGGATGCCAGGGGTGACGGGGGGCCGTCAGACTTCCGTCACACATGGGGCGGCAGTCCGTTTCTACGACACCGCCCTCTCTACGACACCGCCCTCGCCGCCGCGCGGCCCGCCGCGCGGCCCGAGAAGAGGCAGCCGCCGAGGAACGTGCCCTCCAGGGAGCGGTAGCCGTGGACGCCGCCGCCGCCGAAGCCCGCCGCCTCGCCCGCGGCGTACAGGCCCGGCAGCGGGGCGCCGGACCCGTCCAGGACCCGCGACGACAGGTCCGTCTCCAGGCCGCCGAGCGACTTGCGGGTCAGGATGTTGAGCCGCACGGCGATCAGCGGACCCGCCTCGGGGTCCAGCAGACGGTGCGGCGCGGCGGTGCGGATCAGCTTGTCGCCGAGGTACTTGCGGGCGCCGCGGATCGCCGTGACCTGGAGGTCCTTGGTGAACGGGTTGGCGACCTCCCGGTCCCGCGCCGTGATCTCGCGCCGCAGCTCCGCCTCGTCGATCAGTCCGTCCCCGGTGAGCGCGTTCATGCCGCGCACCAGCGCGCCCAGGTCCTTCTCCACGACGAAGTCGACGCCCTTGTCCATGAAAGCCTTCACCGGCGCGGGCACGTCGGCCCTGGCGCGTACGAAGACGTCACGGACGGACTTGCCCGTCAGGTCCGGGTTCTGCTCGGAACCCGACAGCGCGAACTCCTTGCCGATGATCTTCTGGTCGAGCACGAACCAGGTGTAATCGTGGCCGGTCCGCATGATGTGTTCGAGCGTGCCGAGAGTGTCGAAGCCGGGGAACAGCGGCACCGGCAGCCGTCTGCCGCGCGCGTCCAGCCACAGGGACGACGGGCCCGGCAGGATACGGATGCCGTGCTCGGCCCAGATCGGGGCCCAGTTCTCGATGCCCTCGGTGTAGTGCCACATCCGGTCGCGGTTGATGTGGCTCGCGCCGGCGCGCTCGGCGATGCCGAGCATGAGTCCGTCGACGTGCGCGGGGACTCCGGAAAGCATCTTCTTCGGCGGGGTGCCGAGCCGCTCCGGCCACTGCGCGCGGACGAGGTCGTGGTTGCCGCCGATGCCGCCCGACGTGACGATCACCGCCTGGGCCTTGAACTCGAATGCGCCGGTGACCTCGCGGCTGCTCGCCGCGCCGCGCTCCGCGTCGGACGGCTCGAGGACCTCGCCGGTGACGGTGTCCAGGCTGCCCGCGCTGCCGGCGAGGCCCGTCACCCGGTGCCGGAACCTGAGCTGCACCAGCCCTCTGGCGACACCGTCACGGACCCGCCGCTCGAAGGGGGCCACCAGGCCGGGTCCGGTGCCCCAGGTGATGTGGAAACGGGGTACGGAGTTGCCGTGGCCGTTCGCGTCGTAGCCGCCACGCTCCGCCCAGCCGACGACGGGGAAGAACCGCACGCCCTGCCGGTGCAGCCAGGCCCGCTTCTCCCCCGCGGCGAAGTCGACGTAGGCCTCCGCCCACTTGCGCGGCCAGCGGTCCTCCTCGCGGTCGAAGCCCGCGGTGCCCAGCCAGTCCTGCATGGCGAGGGCGTGGTTGTCCTTGATGCGCATACGGCGCTGCTCGGGCGAGTCGACGAAGAAGAGGCCGCCGAAGGACCAGTGCGCCTGCCCTCCGATGGACCGCTCGGGCTCCTGGTCGAGAAGGATGACCTTCCGTCCGGCGTCGACGAGTTCGGCCGTGGCCACGAGGCCCGCGAGTCCTGCCCCGATCACGATCACATCAGCGTCGTACGCCATGGTTGTCCATTCTCCGTCGGGCCGGTGGCACCCGATCTTCCTTACGGGCGGGTAACTCGTCAATGGCCGACCGGTCAACGGCGGCGTACGGCGGTGATTTCATGGGTGCCATGACGTCCGTGCAGCCCGCAGAAGAGATTCTCGACATCGTCGACGAGCACGACCGCGTGGTCGGACAGGCCCCGCGCGGCGAGGCTTACGCACGCGGACTGCGGCACCGGTGCGCGTTCATCCTCGTCAGGGATGCCGCCGGACGCGTCTTCGTACACCGGCGCACGGCCACGAAGCTGGTCTTCCCCTCCCTGTACGACATGTTCGTCGGCGGTGTGGTCGGCGCAGGGGAGAGCTACGACGACGCGGCGCTGCGCGAGGCGGAGGAGGAGCTCGGCGTACGCGGACTCCCCCGGCCCGTACCGCTGTTCAAGTTCCTCTACGAAGGGGACGGCGCCCCCGGCCCCTCCTGGTGGTCGTACGTCTACGAAGTCCGCTGCGACCTGCCGGTGGAGCCGCAACCGGAGGAGATCGACTGGTACGGCTTCCTCACGGACGCCGAGCTGGAGGCGGGGCTCGAGGCATGGGAATGGGTGCCCGACGGCCTGGCCGCGTTCGAGCGGCTCAAGGCGCACCGGACGGGCTGAGCGTTCCGGGCGCGGCACCCGGGCCGGGAGGTGCCGAGGTGTGCCGGGAGCTGCGCCGGAGGCGCGACGGTGCGCGGGTAGGGTGCGCTGCGTGAGCGATTTCCTGCAGAGCCTGCGGCTGTGGTTCGCGCCGGCGCGGATCCGGGACGAGGGCGACACGCCCGACTACCGGTTCTCCCTCGCCAACGAGCGGACGTTCCTGGCCTGGATCCGTACGGCGCTCGCGCTCATCGGCGGCGGCTTCGCCGTCGACCAGTTCCTGCCGGACCTGCGCTGGGGCGTACGGGCCGGGCTGGCGCTCGCCCTGATCGGCGTCGGGGCGGTGTGCGCGGTACGCGCGGTGAACCACTGGGTCCGGTGCGAGCGGGCGATGCGCCGAGGCGACGATCTGCCGGTGTCCCGGTTCCCGGCGCTGCTCGCCGTCGTCGTCGCGGTCGTCTCCCTCACCATGGTGGCGGTGGTGGCCTGGGGCGACCTGTGACGGCACCCCCGGACGCGATCCGGGGCTGCAGCCCGAGCGCACCCGGCTGGCCTGGCGCCGGACGACGCTGACCTGCACGGTGGTGGCGGTGCTCGCCGCCAAGCAGGCGGCGCAGGACGTGGCACTCGCGGCGGGGCTGAGCGTCGTCGCCTGGCTGGGTTTCCTGTGGGTGGCGCACCGGCGCGTCCGCGCGATGGACTCGGTCAGGCCGGCGGCGATGCCGGTGCGCGGCGCGATCGCGGCGGTCGGGTGCGTACTGGCACTGGCCGCGTTCGCCGTGGCGATCGTGGTGTGACCGTGGGTGACGCCCTGTGCCGAACGTTTGTTCCTTCGCGGCGTGGCGGGCGACGGGCGGCCGGGGCCGGAGCCGCCGACTAGCCTGGAGTCGGACAGAACGCCACGAAAGCACCCAGAGGTGAGCGCCATGACCGTTGCACACCAGGAGCACACCGCACACGAGCACATGCACGGCCCGTCGTGCGGCCACACCGAGGTCCCCCACGGCGACCACACGGACTACGCCCACGACGGGCACCTCCACCGGCTGCACTCAGGACATTGGGACGAGTGCGAGCCGGGAGAGCACGTGTCGCACAGCGGTCACGCGCACGAGCACCGCAACGGGTGCGGCCACCCCGCCGTGGTCCACGGCGACCACGTCGACTACCTCCACGACGGGCACCGTCACGCGGAGCACGACGGGCACTGGGACGACCACTGACCCACTCTTCCCGCGGTGCCGCACACCCGCGTCAACCGGCAGGCTCTGAGGGCCGATCCACCGTCGACCCGTCTCCGGGAGAGCCATCGTGCCTGCCACAGATCCCTACACCGTCCGGCTCACGCCGGAAGTGCACGCCTACGTCCAGCCCGACGGCGGCTGGTGCCTGAACAACGCGGGCTTCGTCAGCGACGGAGAGTCGACGCTCCTCGTCGACACCGCGGCCACCGAGCGGCGTGCCCGGGCCCTGCGCGAGGCGCTGCTGGCGACCGACACACCCCTCCCCCGTACCGTCGTCAACACCCACCACCACGGCGACCACACCTACGGCAACGCCGTCTTCCTGCCGGAGGCCGTGGTCGTCGGGCACGAAGAGTGCCGGAGCGAGGTGCTCGCGGCGGGCCGCCAGCTCCACCTGATCTGGCCGCGGACGGACTTCGGGGACATCCGGATCACGGCGCCGACCGTCACGTACAGCGACCGGCTGACGGTCCATGTGGGGGACGTCGAGGCGCGGCTCCTCCATCCCGGCACGGTCGCCCACACCACGGGGGACACGATCGTGCACCTGCCGCGGCAGGGAATCGTCTTCACCGGTGACCTGATCTTCCAGGGCGGTACGCCCTTCGTCCCGATGGGGTCGCTGAGCGGCTCGCTGCGGGCGCTCGACGTGCTGCGCTCGCTCGGCGCGGACACCGTGGTGCCGGGCCACGGCCCGATCACCGACCCGTCGGCGTACGACGCGACGGAGCGCTACCTGCGCTTCGTCGCCGAACTGGCAGAGGCGGGCCATGCCAAGGGGCTGAGCCCGCTCGAGACGGCACGCGGGGCGGATCTCGGGGTGTTCGCCGACCTGAGGGAGAGCGAACGGCTGGTGGCCAACCTGCACCGGGCGTACGCGGAACTGGACGGACTCCCCGAGGACTTCCCGCTCGACCCCACGGTGGTGTTCGCGGACATGGCGGCGATGAACGGCGGGGTGCCGGGGGCCTGCCACGCCTGACCCTGGCGCGTTTCGCCCCCTCGGGCAGGACACCTCGAGGGGACCGACGCCTGCCGTGCGAGTGTGATCCTGGCATCCCTTTCCACCGGGCCACTGGACGACATACCGACTGGTCGGTCATCATGAACGCGTTCCCCAGGACCGCCCCCGGAGGTGCGCACCATGAGCTCAGTCCCCCCAGGCCTCGATCCCGAGCAGCTGCGCGGATATCTCGACCGTGAGCGGCCCGGACTGGTGGACGGACCGCTCAGCGCCCGGCTGATCCAGGGCGGCCGCTCCAACCTCACGTACGCCGTCACCGACGGCACCACCCGGTGGGTGGTGCGCCGGCCGCCGCTCGGCCATGTGCTGGCGACGGCGCACGACATGAAGCGCGAGCACCGGGTCATCAACGCCCTGGCGCCCACCGCCGTCCCGGTGCCGCAGCCCGTACTGCTGTGCGAGGACGAATCGGTCATCGGGTCGCCGTTCTACGTCATGGAGTTCGTGGACGGCACCCCCTACCGCACCGCGGAGCAGTTGGCCCCACTCGGCGCGGAGCGCACCCGGGACGCCGTCCTCTCCCTCGTCGACACCCTCGTCGACCTGCACGCCGTCGACCCTGAGGCCGTCGGACTCGGCGACTTCGGCCGGCCGGAGGGCTTCCTCGACCGGCAGCTGCGGCGCTGGGGCAAGCAGCTGGCGGCCTCGCGCGGCCGCGACCTGGCCGGCATCGACGAGCTGCACGCCGCGCTCGGGCGCGCGTTGCCCGACTCCCCCGCCGCCGCCGTGGTCCACGGCGACTACCGCCTCGACAACGTCCTGATCGGCGACGACGACCGGATCAAGGCCGTCCTGGACTGGGAGATGTCCACCCTCGGCGACCCGCTGACCGACCTCGGCCTGCTGGTCATGTACAGCAAGCGGCTGGAACTGCCCGACTCCCCCGTCAGCACCACCGCGGGCGCCGTCGGCCACCCGTCCCCCGCCGAACTGATCGAGCGGTACGCGGAGCGCTCCGGCCGGGACACCTCGGCGATCTCCTGGTACGAGGCGTTCGCCTGGTTCAAGCTCGCCGTCATCCTCGAGGGCATCCACTACCGCTACACCCTCGGCCAGACCGTCGGCGCCGGATTCGACCGGATCGGCGATCTCGTCCCCCTCTTCATCGAACACGGCCTCACCACCCTTCAGGAAGGCTGAGCACCTCATGGACTTCGCATTCGACGCGCGCACCGAAGAGCTCCGCGGCAAACTGCTCGCCTTCATGGACGAGCACGTCTACCCGGCGGAGCAGATCGCGGAGGAGCAGCGCGCCGAGCTCGCCTCTCCCTGGGACACGCCCGCGATCGTGGACGAACTGAAGGCAGAGGCCCGCAAGCAGGGCCTGTGGAACCTCTTCCTCCCCGACTCCGAGTACGGTGCCGGGCTGACCAACCTCCAGTACGCCCCGCTCGCCGAGATCACCGGCCGCAGCCCGCACCTCGCGCCGACCGCGCTGAACTGCGCGGCCCCGGACACCGGGAACATGGAGGTGCTCACCCAGTTCGGCTCCGAGGAGCAGAAGAAGCAGTGGCTCGAGCCGCTGCTGGCGGGTGAGATCCGCTCGGCGTTCGCGATGACCGAGCCCGAGGTGGCCTCCTCCGACGCGACGAACATCCGCACCCGCATCGACCGGGACGGCGACGAGTACGTCGTCAACGGCCGTAAGTGGTACATCTCCGGGGCCATGAACCCGGACTGCAAGATCTTCATCGTCATGGGCAAGACCGACCCGGACGGCGACGACATCCGACGCCAGCAGTCGATGATCCTGGTGCCCCGCGACACCCCCGGCGTGCAGGTCCGACGCGCGATGCAGGTGTACGGCTACGAGGACCACTCCCACGGCGGCCACGCCGAGGTCGTCTTCGACGACGTGCGGGTCCCCGCGACGAACCTGATCGGCGAGGAGGGCGGCGGCTTCGCCATCGCCCAGGCGCGGCTGGGACCGGGCCGTATCCACCACTGCATGCGGCTCATCGGCATGGCGGAGCGCGCGATCGAGTTGATGTGCCGGCGGGCCGTCTCCCGTACCGCCTTCGGCAAGCCGATCGCCCAGCAGGGCGTCGTCCAGAACTGGATCGCGGACGCGCGGGTCACCGTGGAGCAGCTGCGGCTGCTGGTGCTGAAGACGGCGTGGCTGATGGACACGGTCGGCAACCGCGGGGCGCACACCGAGATCCAGGCGATCAAGATCGCCACGCCGCGGGCGGTCGTCGACATCCTCGACAAGGCCGTCCAGGCGCACGGCGCGGGCGGCGTGAGCCAGGACTTCCCGCTGGCGGAGCTGTGGGCGGCGGCGCGGACGCTGAAGCTGGCTGACGGGCCGGACGAGGTGCATCAGCGGTCGCTGGCGCGGCGGGAGCTGAAGAAGTACATGTGACGTGGTCGGGGCGGCCCCGCCGGGCGGGGCCGCCCCTCACTGCGGGCTCCGCCCGGACCCGTCACCGCGCTCCGCGCGGTGTTTCGGGGGCTCCGCCCCGGGCCCCCGCGCCTCAAGCGCCGGCGGGGCTGATTTCGCGGAGCGAAATCAGCCCCGCCGGCGCTTGAGGCGACCGCGCGAAGCGCGGTACGGGGTCCGGGGCTTGCCCCGCCACGCGGCGGAGCCGCACATCGGAACAGCGGGAGGGTCGGGGAGGGGAAAGCCCCGCGCAGCGGGAACAGCCACCGCAGGCGTCACACCCCGCGCTGCGGTCACGCCGGCCCCAGGCACCACGCCCCGCGCAGGACCAGCGGCGGACATGCCCGCTACGGCCGCAGCGCCCTCAGGAGCAGGTCCGCCAGGTGGTCCGCGACCTGTTGCTTCGTCAGGGGGCCCTCCGGGCGGTACCAGGTCGACAGGTGGTGGATCGAACCGAAGTGGTAGTCGACCACCAGGTCCGCCGGGGTGGCCGAGGAGAAGACGCCGTCCTGCTGCCCCTCCTCCACCAGCGCGCGGAAGCGCTCGTGGTAGCGGCGGCGTTCGGCGCGGACCTGCTTGTGCTTCTCCGGGCTCAGGTGGTGCATGGAGCGGAAGAAGATGTCCGCGTCGTCGAGGTTCTCGATCGTGGTGACGACGACGTCCGCCGCCGCCCCGCGCAGCCGGGTCTCGACGGGCTCGTCGGCGTCCGCGTACGCGTCGAGGCGTTGCTGCTGGACACGGAGCACGCGGGCGTAGACCTCGTGGAGGAGGTCCTCCTTCGAACCGAAGTAGTGGTAGAGCGCGCCCTTGGTGACGCCGGCCGCCTCCACGATCTCCTGCACCGACGTGCGGTCGTAGCCGCGTTCCGCGAAGAGGCGGGTGGCGGCGGCCAGCAGCCTCTGCGGGACGGGGTGCCGTCCCCGTCCGTCGTCCTGGCCATTGCCGCCACCCGCCTTTCTGTGTGTCTCCGGTGTGCTGTCGCGTGCCGTGCTCGGCCGGCTGCTACGCGGGGGATCGCAGTTCCCGCCTGAGGATCTTCCCACTTGTCGTCTTCGGGAGCTCCGGCAGGACCTCGACCTCACGGGGGTACTTGTAGGCGGCCAGCCGCTCGGCGCAGTACGCGGAGATCTCTCCCGGTTCCGCCTGCGCTCCGGGCCGCAGGCTGACGAACGCCTTGACGCTCTCCCCTCGGTAGGAGTCGGGGATGCCCACGACGGCCGCCTCGCGGACGGCGGGTGGGTGTAGAGCACGTCCTCGACCTCCCGCGGCCAGACCTTGAAGCCGGAGGCGTTGATCATGTCCTTCTTGCGGTCGACGACGTAGAGCCAGCCGTCCGCGTCCATGAAGCCGATGTCGCCGGTGCGCAGTTCGCCGTCGGGGAAGGCTTCCGCGGTGGCCTCGGGGAGCCGCCAGTACCCGGGCACCACCTGCGGACCCGACACCGCGATCTCGCCCTGCTCACCGAAGGGCACGTCCTCGCCCTTGTCGTCGATGATCCGGACGACCGTGTCGGGGCCGGGGAGTCCGACGGAGAGGGTGCCGGAGGCGGGGTCGACCGGAGCCTCCTTCTCCGGGGGTACGGACGCGCAGGGGGCGGTGCACTCGGTGAGGCCGTAGCCGTTGCGGATGTAGGGGCCGAAGCCCGCTCTGAACTTCTCGACGAGCGCGGGCGGGACGGGCGCCCCGCCGGAGGAGATCACCTGGAAGGACTCGAAGTGCTCCGCGGTCGCGGAAGGGTGGGCGCCGAGGGCCATGAAGGCGGTCGAGGGGCCGACGGTGTACGCGGGGCGGTGCTCGAGGAACGCGTCGAGGACGACGCCGGCCTCGAAGCGGTAGGCGAGTGCCAGGGTGCCCGCGTTGGCGATGCAGGCGGCGAGCTGGCAGACCATGCCGGTGATGTGGAACAGCGGCGCGAGCACGAAGTAGCAGGCGCCTTCTGGCACGGGGTGGCCGGTGCGCTGGCGTTCCGCGTTGTAGGTGATGCCGCCGTGCAGGTTCATGGCGCCCTTGGGCGTGCCGCTGGTGCCGGACGTGTAGCTGATCAGCGCGACGTCGGTGGCCGTGAGCTCGCGGTCGGCCGGTGCCGGCAGGCCCTGGCGGGCGACGGCGAGGAGGTCGTCCGCGTCGTCGGCGGGGGCTGTGCGCTCGAAGCCGAGAACCCGTTCGTCGCACCGCGTCTGCAGGTCGAGCTCGCAGGCGGTGAGGGCCACACGTACCTGCGAGGCGGCGGCGCAGTCGCGCAGGTATCCCGCCCAGGCGCGGTCGGAGCAGATCAGCGCGCTCACTTCGGCGTCGGCGAGGACGTGCGCGACCTCGCCCGACTTGTACATCGGGTTGAGGGGGACGACGGTGGCTCCTGCCTTCCACGCGCCGAGCAGGGCGATCACGAAGTGCGGGGTGTTCTGGAGCATGATCGCGACCCGGTCGCCGCGGGAGATCCCGCGGGCGGCGAGGTGCCCGGCGACGGAGTCGGACAGTTCGTCGGTCTCGCGGTAGGTCAGCCGCCCGTCGAAGTAGGCGAGCGCCGTGTGCCCGGGGGCTCGGCCGACGGCGGCGCGGAAGGCGTGCAGCACGGTCGCGGGCGGGTCGATCGGTGCCCGCTGGGCATCGCTGAGCTGGGAGAGCCAGGGCTTGGCGGCGTAGAGGGAGTTCATCGGCGGGCCTCCTCCCACTTCTGCTGGAGGTGGCTCATGCCGGCCAGCCAGCGGTCGTTCTGCGTCGCGCGGGCCGCGTAGTAGCCGGCGACCTCCGGGTGGGGCAGGACGAGGAAGCGGTCCTCCGCCATGGCCGTGAAGAGGGAGTCGGCGACGTCCTCGGGCTCGATCGCGGTCGGGGTGAGGACGAGCTCGCCGGCGCTGCCGCTGGCGGTCAGCATGTCGGTGCGTACGCCTTGGGGGCAGATCGCATGGACCTTGATGCCGCGGTGCCGGTAAGTGAGGGAGAGCCACTCGGCGTAGGCGAGGGCGCCGTGCTTGCTGACGCTGTAGGGCGCCGCGCCGATCATGGTGAGGAGTCCGGCGGCGGAGACGGTGGACACGAAGCGTCCGGCGCCGCGCTCGAGCCAGTCGGGGAGCAGGATCCTGCTCGCGCGGACGTGGGCCATCACGTTGACGTCCCAGGCCGCGGCCCATACGTCCTCGTCGGCGAAGGCGTCGCCGCCCGAGGCGAGTCCCGCGTTGGCGCAGTAGATGTCCACGACACCGTCGAGGGCGTCGCGGGCCTCCTCGACGATCTGTGAGGCGTCGCCGGGTACGGCGACGCCGCCGATCTCGTCGGCGACTGTCTTGGCCTTGCCCGGGTCGATGTCGTTGACGACGACCTTGGCGCCTTCCGCGGCGAAGCGGCGGGCCAGTGCGGCTCCGATGCCTCCGCCCGCGCCCGTGACCACAACCCCAGCGCCTTGCACCGTACTCATCAGCTCCGCCTTTCCCTGCACAGGTCCCGTGCGCGCAGACTAACCAGTCGGTATGTCACTGCGGAAGGGGGGCACCGGCACGTGCCGGGGTCGTTCCCCGGGGCCGACATGAGCGCTAGCGTGCAGTGGTCATGACACACGGCGATCACGGAGGTAGCTCGATGAGCCTGTCCAGACGGGGTTTGCTGGTCGCGGGCGGCGGCGCGGTGGGGGCACTCGCCGCGGCCCCCACGCCCGCTGCGGCGCAGGGCCGCGGCCGGGTCCAAACCGGTTTCGAACGCCTGGCGGCCGACGGGTACGCGGCACTGTCCGGGCAACGCGTCGGCATGGTCACCAACCCGACGGGCATCGCCCGCGACGTACGTCACATCGTGGACGTGATGCATGCCGACGACCGCGTGGACCTCGTCGCGGTCTTCGGCCCCGAGCACGGCTTCCGCGGCACCGCGCAGGCGGGCGGTTCCGAGGGCCGCTACGACGACCCGGCGACCGGGCTGCCGGTCTACGACACGTACCTCAAGAGCGGACAGCCGCTCGCCGACATCTTCACGGCCTCCGGCGTGGACACCGTCGTCTTCGACATCCAGGACGCGGGCGCCCGCTTCTACACGTACATCTGGACGCTGTTCGACTGCATGCAGGCGGCGGCCCTCGCCGGCAAGCGCTTCGTCGTCCTCGACCGGCCGAACCCGGTCACCGGCAGGGCGGCGCTCGGGCCGGTGCTCGACAAGGCGTTCGCGACGTTCGTGGGCCGGGAACCGATCTCCCAGGCGCACGGCATGACCGTCGCCGAACTGGCGCTGCTGTTCAACGGCGAGTTCCTGCCCCGGCCGGTCGAGCTCGACATCGTACGGATGTCGGGGTGGCGGCGCGGTGACTTCTTCGACGACACGGGTCTGCCCTGGGTCCCGCCCAGCCCCAACATGCCCACCCCGGAGACGGCGCTGGTCTACTCCGGCACCTGCATGTTCGAGGGCACGAACCTCTCGGAGGGCCGCGGCACCACCCGCCCCTTCGAGCTACTGGGCGCGGAGGGTGTCGGTCCGGCCTGGGCGGAGGCGGCCAACGGCCTCGGTCTGCCCGGCGTCCGCTTCCGTGAGGCCTACTTCGCGCCCACCTTCTCCAAGTGGCAGGGCAAGACCGTCGGCGGTGTGCAGCTCCACGTCCACGACCGCAGGTCCTTCGACCCGGTCCGCGCGGGCATCGGCCTGCTGGTGACGGCGAAGCGGAGCTGGAGCGGCTTCGCCTGGCGCTCCGACAACTGGATCGACAAGCTGACGGGTTCCACCCGCGTGCGCACCCTGATCGACGCGGGCGCGGACACCGACGAAGTCGTCGGCGCCTGGCAGGACGATCTGGCCGCCTTCAGGGCCGTACGGAAGCGGTACCTGCGCTACTGAGCTCCGGCGCCCGCACGACCGGCGCGAGGTGGCGTGCGTCCGGCCCGCCCCCGCGGTGAAGGGGGCCGGTGGGGAAATCCCCACCGGCGTAAGGGGACTGGCCACATCGCCGGGTGAGTGCCCGCGGTGAGGCCGGTTCCATGGACCTTTCACCGCGTCACCTCTTACGGATCCGGCTGCTGCTCCTGCCGGCCCTGCTGTCGCTCGTCGTCGCAGGGCCGGTGCGGGCGGAAGCCCGTACCTGTTCCGGCGCACCCGCGAGTACCTGGACCTGATCCGCTGGATGCGGCAGCACAACCTCCGCCACCCGCAGCGCCCGGTCGAGGCACACCGGCAACGCCTGGCCGGCCGAACCCGAGCCGCTGCGGTTGGCCACCTCGTACGACGTCCTGATCCATCTGCGCCGCGTCACCGCGGCCGACCGTCTCTGACCTCTCGCGGGGTATGGCCGTTTCTCCTCTTGCGCAGGATGCTGGGCCGGCAGGGGAGCGCAAGGGGAGGGGCGGGCCATGGCGGGCATGAGTGTGCAGCCGTACCGGGAGATCTGCTTCGACGCGGACGGCGACCCGGGCGGGGGACCGTACGACACGCTTGCCGGGCTGGACGTCACCGATCTCGTCGTCTTCGCCCATGGCTGGAACAACTCCCCCAGCCTGGCCCGTCGGCTGCACTCGGCGTTCTTCGCGCCCTTCCCGAAACTGGCGGGCGGAAGGCCGGGCACCCAGGTCGGGTACGCCGGCGTGCTGTGGCCCTCGATGCGGTTCCCGGACGAGCCGTTCCCGGGCCGGGAGCAGGCGGACGACGCGCCGGCGCAGGGGCCCCGGCTGGACGGCGCGACGCGCGAGCTGCTCACCGGTCTGTTCCCCGGGCACACGGCGACGGTCGGGCGGCTGGCGTGGCTGCTCGGCGAAGAGCCGGACTCCCGGGCGGCGTTCGCCGAGTTCGGCATGCTGGCGCGGCAGTTGGCGGCGGTCCCGCCGGGCGGTCTGGAGGCGGGCTTCGCCGAGGACGTGCCGCGGGACGAGCAGAGCCCGCCGGCCGTCCTGTACGAGGACACCCTCACGCTCTGCCGGCGTCTCGCGGTGGCCCTCGGCGTCCACGCGCCGGACGGTGCGGCCGGGCCGGCCTGGCGGGGCGCGAAGGAGCTGCTGCGGCAGACGACGTACTACGCGATGAAACGGCGGGCCGGCACCGTCGGCGAGCTGGGTCTGGGTCCGCTGCTGGGACGGCTGTCCCGCTCCGCGCCCCAGGTGCGCGTGCATCTCGTCGGCCACGGTCACGGCGCGAGGCTGGTCGCCTTCGCGTTGCGCGGGCTGCCGGAAGGGGCGTGCAACGTGAAGTCGGTGACACTGCTCCAGGGCGCCTTCTCCCACTACGCGTTCGCCACCGGCCTGCCTCACGCGCCGTCCCGCCGCGGAGTACTGGGCGGCTTCGAGCAGTTGGTCGACGGACCGGTGGTGGCGTGCCATTCACGGCACGACACCGCGCTCGGGGTGTTCTACCCGCTGGTGTCGAGCCTCGCCGGCGACACGCATGCCGTGGCGGGGACGGACCCCAGGTGGTGGGCGATGGGACACGACGGCATCCAGGGCGTCCCGGACACGCCACGGCTGACGCTGGACGAGGCCCTGCGCACCGGGGTTCCGGCCGTGGGCTGCGTCAGCGTCGACGCCTCCGCCGTGGTGCGCCACGGCCGTCCGCCGACGGGCGCGCACGGCGACATCTGTCACGAGGAACTGGCACGGGTGGTGCTGGCGGCGGGACGGATAGGGGGTGCCGCGCCAGGGACGTGATCCGGCCGAACCGGCACGTTTCTCTTTTCGATGGAGCCGAAACGGGCACTCCTACGTCCATTCATCAACGCCGATGTACCAGCGACGGAGGTGGACTTGCGATGGCCGGTTTCCGGAGTCTCGCGAGACAGGTGCGTGACCCACGGTGTGACCTGGCGCTGCGGCGCTACTCACTGCGCAAATGCTTGGAACGCTTCGCCCCTTACGGACACCGCGCCACATGGGACCACCTGTGCGGCAGGCACCGTATCGACCCGGAGGACAGGGCTCCTGATCCGGCGCGGCTGGTGGCCGCGCTCGAGGAACTGGAAGAGGCGCGGGCCGTCTGGCTCGCCTACGAGGACAACTTCGCGGACCGCCGCAAACGGGAGAAGCACGACGGGCTGCGGCGGCCCGGACACATCGACGACTGGCATCGAAGGACCTGGGGCGGCAACGGTGTGGCCCGGTGCGACACCCCGACGGAGCACCCGTCGGCGCCGCTCGCCGAGGTGCTGCGGCGCCTGATCGGCGCCCTGGAGGCGGAGCCGGGCACAGCCTGCCCGGTGTGCTCGGACACGCACATCGTGTGGCGGCAGGACCTCGAGCACGAACCGTGGTCCGGGCCGGTCTGCACCGGCTGCGGCATCGTCGTCCCCCAGCCCGTGCTGACGGCGGAAGCCGTCTCCGCCGCGAAACGGGCCGGCCGGCGCGAGCTCGCGTCCGTCGCCTGAGACGCGGGGTTCCGGTACGGGGGCCGGAACCCGCCCGGGCTCAGGAGCCCGGCGCCGCGGCCCACACCTCCTCGGTCCAGCGCTCGTCGTACGGCAGGGCCAGCAGCCCGGTCTTGAACAGCAGCAGCGGGTCGGCGCCGCGGACGCGCAGTCGCGGGGGCGCGTGCTCGACGAACCACGTTCCGAGCTCGGCGAGGGGCTCGTCGCGGTAGGGGTGGCACCACCAGCTGAAAAGGGGCGACGTGAGGTCGCCGATCAGATCGTCGATCCACCGGTCGAGGCAATCGGCCAGATGCCGGTCGGCCGGTCCGCCGAGCGGCTGCCCGGCCCACACGGCCAGATACGGCGTCACGGTGGAGCCCGCCGTCACGCACGACTCGAACACCTCGTGCACCGGGTACAGGGGTGCCTCGGAGGTGACCGTGTCCGCCCACCACGCCTCGAGGAACGCCCTTACGGCGCAGGCCTGTTCGACCGGCCAGGTGTGCCAGCCCGAGCGGCCGAGGCCGGTCAGCTCATAGGCGCCGAGGCCGGCGAACCGCCCCGTGGCGAGTTGCCCGGCCATCTGCGGCAGGATCCGGCGAATCACCGCCGGATGGTCGTCGAAGTGGTTCGGCACCTCGTGGGCGAACAGCCGCAGCACGTCGTCGGGCAGTTCAACGTCCGGCGTGCGCAGCAGCGCCGTCTCCTCGGGCAGATGGCACCTCCCGCAGCCCGTCTCCGCAGGGCTGGTCATGCCCGCGAAGACGGTCCGTATCCGGTCCACCGCCGCGTGGAGTGCCGGTGAGGCCATGTGCGCCACGTCCTGTCGGGTACTCCGGTCGCGGCTCGGCCCGCCGAAGGGCGCGACGTTACCAGGGTGCAAAACCGGTGGGCCAGCGGGATTGCACAGCACCACAGTTGGCGGTGATGCGAACCACCACCGAGGAGCCATGAGATGTCGACGCTGCGCGTCACCGCCGAACCGCTGACCGTTCACGAGCATCCGAACGCCGACGCCCTGGAACTGGCCCAGGTGGGCCTGTACCGGGCAGTCGTCGCGAAGGGCGTCTATCGCACCGGTGACGTCGCGCTCTACATCCCCGAGCAGGCGGTGCTCCCGGCGGCGCTCATCGACGAACTGGGGCTGACCGGCCGTCTGGCGGGCGGCGAGGCCAACCGGGTCAAGGCGGTGCGGCTGCGGGGCGAGCTCTCGCAGGGGATCGTGTGCCGGCCCCGGGCGCTCGCCGATGTCGATCTGGTGGCGGCGGCCGCGGACGGCACGGACTTCGCGGAGCGGCTCTCGATCACCAAGTGGGCGCCGCCGGTGCCGTCCAGGATGAGTGGCGACATCGAGGCGGCGCCCGGTCTGCTGCCGTGGGTGGACATCGAGAATCTGCAGCGCTATCCGGGCATCTTCGAGCCGGGCGAAGCCGTCGTGATCACCGAGAAGCTGCACGGCACCGCATGCCTGACGACCTACAGCACGGCGGACGGCGGCCGGGTGCAGGTCTCGTCCAAGGGCTTCGGCGCCAAGGGCCTGGCGCTCAAGGAGGACCGGGCCAACCTGTACTGGCGCGCGGTCCTCGGGCACGGTGTGCCCAAGATCGCGGCACGCCTGGCCGAGAAGCTGGGCGCGAGCCGGGTGGGGGTGTTCGCCGAGGTGTACGGCGCCGGTGTCCAGGACCTCGGATACGGCAAGAACGCCAGGACGGAGACGGGGCCCGGCTACGCCGTGTTCGACATCTCCGCGGAAATCGACGGCCAGGTCCGCTGGCTGGACGCGGCGGCCGTCCTCGGCGGTGAACTTCCGGTGGTTCCCCGGCTGTTCAAGGGCCCGTACGACGTGGACACGGTGCTGGAGCTGGCCGACGGCCGCGAGACGGTGTCGGGTCGGCGGCTGCACCTGAGGGAGGGCGTCGTCGTCCGTCCCGTGGTCGAGCGGTACAGCCCGGTCACCGGCGGGCGGGCGATCGCCAAGGCGGTCAGCCCGGCGTACCTGACCCGCAAGGGCGGTACGGAGTTCGAGTGACGCCTGCCCTCACGCGCGGGTACGCGCGGGGCGCTCGCGGGCCCGGTCCGGGGGGCCGGGCCCGTCGGCGTCAGCGTCAGGCCCCGTCGCCCGCGCGGCGCCGCTCCGGCAGCAGCCGTGAACCGGTCAGCCGGTCGCCGAAGACGTCGTCCGGGTTGGACAGCACGCAGGTCTCCAGGGAGAGGCAGCCGCAGCCGATGCAGTCGGTCAGATGGTCGCGGAGCCTGCTGAGCTGCTTGATGCGCTCGTCGAGTTCGCCGCGCCAGGCGCGGGAGAGCCGGGCCCAGTCGTCACGGTCGGGTGTCCGCTCCTCCGGCAGCTCTGCGAGGGCGTCCCTGATCGTGGCGAGCGGGATGCCGACGCGCTGGGCGGCACGCACGAACGCGACCCGGCGCAGCGCGTCCCTGCTGTAGCGGCGCTGGTTCCCGCTGGTACGGCGGCTGCTGATGAGGCCCTTGGACTCGTAGAAGTGCAGGGCGGACACGGCGGCTCCGCTGCGCGCCGAGAGCTGGCCGACCGTGAGTTCGTGGATCTTCTCTGGAATCTGTGGCACTCCTCGAAGCCTACTGGTCCGTCGTTGACAGGAGGGCGCCTACCCAACCATGCTGAGCAAGCGCTTAGACATGAGTGTCACAACGGTCGAGAGGCAGGCACCAGGACATGGCAGAGCCGAGGATCTTCACCTCCCCCGAGGAGCTGCGCGCAGGGGTGGGCGAGCAGCTGGGACACAGCGACTGGCTCGAGGTCGACCAGAAGCGGATCGATCTCTTCGCCGACGCGACCGGCGACCACCAGTGGATCCATGTGGATCCCGAGCGTGCCGCGAGCGGCCCGTTCGGCACGACGATCGCCCACGGTTATCTGACGCTGTCGCTGCTGCCCGCCCTGGTGCCTCAGGTGCTCCGGGTCGAGGGCATGAAGATGGGCATCAACTACGGCACCAACAAGGTCCGTTTCCCCTCCCCCGTGCCGGTGGGCTCGCGACTGCGGGCCACCGCGGTGCTGCAGAGCGTCGAGGAGGCGGGCAGCGGGGGCGTCCAGGTGACCGCCCTCGTCACCATCGAGCGCGAGGGCGGCGACAAGCCGGTGTGCGTGGCGGAGTCGCTGTCGCGTTACTTCTTCTGAGCGCTCACCATGCGCAGGACGAGGTCGGCGTAGAGCGCGCCGACCTCGTCGGGCGTGCGGCGGCCTCGGGTGTTGAACCAGCGCGCCACATCGATGCAGAGCGACAGGACGGCGACCGCGGTCCCGGGCACGTCGGGCACGTCGAACTCGCCGGCCTCCACACCCTCTTCGAGGATGCGGCGCACCACGGCGTCGCTCTGCCTGCGCAGGCCGGTGATCTCGACGCGGTGGGTCTCGCTGAGCGCTTCGAGTTCGTACTGCACCACTCGGGCGGTGGTGTGCCGGCCGGCGTGCCAGCGGACGAACGAGCGCACGGCGTCGGCGAGCCGGTCGGTGGGCGTGCCGGCGCCGGCGTAGGCGGCGTTGAGGATCTCGAGGGCCTTGTCGTGCCCGATCCGGCTGATCCGGTGGAGCAGCTCTTCCTTTGTCTTGTAGTGGATGTAGAGCGCCGCCGGGCTCATGCCGGCCCGGCCGGCGATGTCCCGGGTGGTGGTCGCGTGGTAGCCGCGCTCGGCGAAGGCCTCTACGGCGGCGATGAGCAGTTTCCTGGCCGCCTCAGGCGTGACCTCGTCCCACGGCTGCTCCCCGCCGGCCGCCCGGTCCACCGTCTCGTCCGCCGCACTCATCGCTCGTTCGCCCCTCTCGTGGCACAGGACGAACACCATACCCCGACGGTGAGCAAGCGCTTAGAGCCTGACCGCGGCTTCCGGGACGGATCGTGCCCCGCGAGCGGCTCCCAGGGGCCGGCCCGGTCCCCACGGCGCACGATCCGGCCCGTCTCCGGCCGGGCGAAGGGCGGTCAGAAAGCGGAGACCCCGGTCAGCGCACGGCCGATGATCAGCTTCTGGATCTGGCTGGTGCCCTCGTACAGGGTCATCACACGGGCGTCGCGCACCAGCTTGCCGACGGGGTACTCGTCGATGTAGCCGTAGCCGCCGAAGACCTGGAGGGCGTTGTTGGCGCAACGTACGGCGGCCTCGGAGGCGAACAGCTTGGCCTGGGAGGCGGCGGTGGCGAACTGCTCGCCCCGGTCGATCAGGTCGGCGACCCGCCAGGTCAGCAGCCGGGCGGCGTCGACGTCGACGGCTATGTCGCTGAGCAGCTCCTGCACCAGCTGGTAGTGCGCGATGGGCTTGCCGAACTGCTCGCGCTCCTTGGCGTATCCGACCGCGGCGTCGAGGGCCGCCTGCGCGATGCCGACACAGCCGGCGGCGACCGACATCCGGCCCTTGGCGAGCGCGGACATGGCGATCGAGAAGCCCTTGCCCTCGGCTCCGAGCATGGCGGACGCCGGCACCCGGACGTCCTCGAGCACCAGCTCCGCGGTGGCCTGGCCGCGCAGCCCCAGCTTTCCGTGGACGGTGCGGCGGGTGAGCCCCGGGGTGTCGGTGGGGACGAGGAAGGCGGACACGCCCTTGTGGCCGGGAGTGTCGTTGGTCCTGGCGAACAGCAGCACCACGTCGGCCCAGGTGCCGTTGGTGATGAACATCTTGGAGCCGTTGATCACGTAGTCACCGCCGTCGGCGACGGCCCGGGTGGTCAGGTTTCCCGCGTCCGAGCCGGTGCCCGGCTCCGTGAGGCCGAAGCAGCCGAGGGCTTCGCCGGAGGTGAGCCGGGGCAGCCAGTCGCGCTTCTGCTCCTCGGTCCCGTATGCGGCGACGGTCTTGGCGACCAGACCCAGGGAGACGGAGACGATGCCGCGCACGGAGGAGTCACCGCGGCCGAGCTCCTCGGTCACCAGGCAGTAGGCGAGGTGGTCGCCGCCGGAGCCGCCGTACTCCTCGTCGACCGTGAGCCCGAGGAAGCCGAGCGCGCCCAGCTTCTTGACGATGCCCCTGTCGACGTTCTCCGCACGGTCCCACTCCACGACGTGCGGGGTGATCTCACGGTCCACGAAGTCCTTGGCCAGCTGCCGGACGGCCGTCTGCTCCTCGTCGAGCTCCAGGTTCATTGCGGGCACCCCACTTTAACTATCACTGCTAGTTTATTTGTGCAGGGCCTACTATGTGCCGCATGGCCCGCCCGCGCAAGCCCCTCCTCAGCAGAGAACGCATCGTCGAGACGGCGAGCGCACTCGTGGACGCGGAGGGGCTCGATGCCGTCTCCACCCGCCGGCTCGCCGCGGAGCTCGGCGTCAGCGGCCCCTCCCTCTACAACCACTTCCGCAACAAGGACGAGATCCTCGACGCGGTCGCCGACGCGGTCAGCGCCCGTGTCGACCTGTCGATGTTCGACGAGGGTGACGACCGCGACTGGCGTACCGCCCTGCACGACTGGGCCGTCTCCTACCGCGCCGCCCTGAGCGCCCACCCCAACACCGTGCCGGTCCTCGCCCGCGGGCCCGGCCGCCGCCCGGCCGGCCTCAAGGTCGCGGACGCCGTCTTCGGCGCGATGGTCCGCGCCGGCTGGCCACCCGCCCACGCCACCCGCATCGGCGCGCTGATGCGCTACTTCATCACCGGTTCCGCGCTCGGCTCCTTCGCCCGCGGCTTCGTCGACGACGCGACGGCGTACGACCCGGCGGACTACCCGCACCTGGGCCAGGCCCACCTGCTGGCGGACCGGCAGGAACAGGTGGACCAAGGGGCGTTCGAGACAGGACTCGAGGCCCTGCTCGACGGCCTCGCCCTCCAGTACGAGACCGTCCGGCACGGCGCCACCCTTCGGTCCGCGCCGAATCGTCCCTGACGCATCCTGGGAGGCATGACCTCCTCCCGCGACCTCGCCGCCTTCGCCGCGCTGCTCGCCGACGAGACCCGCGCGGGCTTCGCCCTCGCCCTCCTCGACGGGCGGGCCTGGACGGCCGGGGAGCTCGCCCGGCACGGCGGGGTCGCCCCGTCGACCGCGAGCGAGCACCTCGGCAAGCTCGTCGCGGGCGGGCTGCTCTCGGAGCAACGGCAGGGCCGGCACCGGTACGTCAGGCTCGCCGACGACCGGGTGGCGCACCTCGTCGAGGAACTCGCCGCGCACGCCTCACCCGGACCACCCCCGGCGCCGCGGTCCCTGCGCGAGTCCACCGTCGCCGAGGCCCTGGCGCGTGGACGGACCTGCTACGACCATCTGGCGGGGCGGCTCGGCATCACGATCACCCGGGCCATGACCGCCCGCGGACTGCTCACCCAGGACGCCGGCTTCGCGCTCACGGACGGCGGCGCCCGCTGGTTCGGTGACCTGGGGATCGACCTGACGGTGAAGGGCCGCCGCCCGCTCGTACGGGGCTGCCTGGACTGGACCGAGCGCAGACCGCACCTCGCCGGCGTCGCCGGCGCCCGGCTGTGCGGCCATGCCCTGGACACGGGCTGGTGCGTACGCATCGGCTCCGACCGGGCCGTGAAGGTGACGGACGACGGTGAGCGGGCGCTGCACACGCTCCTCGGCATCGAGCCGGGAATATTGCGGTGAACCCCGAAACGTCGAGCCTCTACGGTCGCACCATGACGAACCCCCTCCGCCACACGAAGTGGCCCGCCCTGGCCGCCGCCGCCGTCACCGTCGTGCTCTGGGCGTCCGCCTTCGTCTCCATCCGCAGCGCGGGTGAGGCCTACTCCCCCGGCGCGCTCGCCCTCGGCCGGCTGCTCGCCGGCTCCCTCGCGCTGGGCTGTGTCCTGCTGATCCGGCGGGAGGGGCTGCCGCCGCGCGCCGCCTGGCCGGGGATCCTCGTCTCCGGTCTGCTGTGGTTCGGCGTCTACATGGTGGTGCTCAACTGGGGCGAGCAGCAGGTCGACGCGGGCACGGCGGCGATGGTGGTGAACATCGGCCCGATCCTCATCGCGCTGCTGGGGGCCCGGCTGCTGGGCGAGGGGCTGGGGCCGCGGCTGGTCGCGGGGATGGCCGTGTCGTTCGCGGGCGCCGTGGTCGTGGGCCTGTCGATGTCCGGCGAGGGCGGGGCCTCGACCCTGGGCGTACTGCTCTGCCTGCTGGCGGCGGTCGGCTACGCGGGCGGTGTGGTGGCGCAGAAGCCGGCGCTGGCGCACGCGAGCGCGCTCCAGGCGACGACGTTCGGCTGTCTGGTGGGCGCGGTGGCGTGCCTGCCGTTCGCCGGGCAGCTCGTGGAGGAGGTGTCCCGGGCGCCGGTGGCGGCCACGCTCAACATGGTCTACCTGGGCGTCTTCCCGACGGCCCTGGCATTCACGACATGGGCGTACGCGCTGGCGCGTACGACCGCCGGCCGGATGGGCGCGACGACGTACGCGGTCCCGGCGCTGGTCGTGCTGATGTCCTGGCTCGCTCTGGACGAGGTGCCGGGCTGGCTGACCCTCTGCGGTGGGGCGCTGTGCCTCGCGGGTGTGGCGGTGTCCCGTTCCCGCGGCCGGGCGCCGGCCGCCGACAGCGAGCTCACCGGACCCCGCGCCTGACCCGTACGGCCCCGGCCCCGGGCCCGCCGCCTCGCACGGCGACGGGTCCGGGGCCGGGCGGACGAGCGGCGGTCAGTCGGACTGCGCCTCGGCCGGGGCAGAGGACGCGGGGGCCGCGGCCTTCGCCGCCCGGGAGGCGAGGATCTTGATGGAGATCAGCGCGATCACGGCCAGGCCGATGATGTAGCCGGACACCGCCATGGACGTGCCGGTCGCCTCCAGCAGCAGGACCATCATGAACGGCGCCAGGCCGCCGCCGAAGACGGCGGCGATCTGGTAGCCGAGGGACGCACCGGTGTAGCGCATCTCCGCGGTGAACAGCTCGGCGAAGAGCGCCGCCTGCGGCCCGTACATGATGCTCAGGAAGCAGCTGGTGACGAAGGTCCCGACGGCGAGCCAGAGCAGCGACGCGGTGTCGATCAGCAGGAACATCGGCACGGCCCACACCAGCAGGCCGACGGCGCCGGCCGCGTAGATACGCAGCCGTCCGATGCGGTCGGACAGGGCCGCCGAGGCGGGTATCAGGACCAGCTGGGTGAGGCTCACGCCCAGGGACACCGCGAGCACCGCGCCACGCTGCATGTCGAGCTCGCGGGTCGCGTAGTCCAGGACGCCGGTGATGATGATGTAGAACGTCGCGGTGTTGACGGCGAACGAGCCGCCGGCCAGGAACACGGTGCCGAGGTGGTCGCGCAGGATGGTGCGCAGGGGGGAGCGGGTCTCGCTCTTCTCCTTCTCGGCGAGGGCGCGTTCGGCCGCACGGAACTCGGGCGTCTCCTCGACCTTGGTGTGGATGTACCAGGCGAGACCGAGGACGAGGAAGCCGACGAAGAACGGCACCCGCCAGCCCCAGGCGGCGAACGCCGACTCGCTCGTGAGGGAGCCCGCGACCAGGAACACGGTGTTGGCGGTGACGACACCGATGGGGACACCGAGCTGGACGAGGCTGCCGTAGAGGCCTCGCTTGCCCTCGGGGGCGTACTCGGTGGCCATCAGCATCGCGCCGCCCCACTGGGCGCCGACCGCGATGCCCTGGACGATGCGGAGCAGGACCAGGAGCACGGGCGCGGCGATGCCGATCGTCTCGTACGTGGGGAGCAGGCCGATGCCGGCGGTGGCGAGGCCCATCAGTGTGAGCGCGAGGACCAGCATCGGCTTACGGCCCCGCTTGTCGCCGAGCTGTCCGGCGATGACGCCGCCCACGGGGCGGGCGAGGAAGCCGACCGCGAAGGTGGCGAAGGCGGCCAGCACACCGGCGGACGAGCTGCCGGCGGGGAAGTACAGGTCGCCGAGGACCAGGGCGGCGGCGATGCCGAAGACGAAGTAGTCGTACCACTCGACGGCCGAGGCGAGTGCCGCGGAGGTGGCGACGCGTCGCCGCCGGGGGTCGGAGGGCGTGGAGCCGGGGGTTTCAGTGAGCTGAGCTGCGGTGTCCATGAACGTGCACACTCCGGTGGATGCGGGGACGGAGTCGGAGAGGGGGGTGACACTGGGGAGTTCCCGGGACCGTACCGACCGGTGGGTATGGGGTCAACGGGTTGGACGGAGGAAAGTTCCCGGGCGGCTCCGACCTGCGGACATGGCGTTCGAGCAGCACGGATACCCCGGCCGCTACGGCGGCCGGGGTGTGGCGTGACAGCGGCTCTAGAAGACGACCATGGCCCGGCCACCCTTGCCCGCGAGCATGTTCTCGAAGGCCGCAGGGATGCCGTCGAGGGCGATCTGCTCGGTCACCAGCGCGCTCAGGTCCAGCCGGCCGGCGCGGATGTGCTCCGCGAGGACCGGCAGGTCGGCGGCGGGGTCGGAGTTGCCGAAGACGCAGCCGGACAACGTGCGGCCCCAGTGGAACAGCTCGAGAGCGTGGAAGGTGACCTGCTGGTCCTTCCCGCCGATGCCGACGACCGTGGTGCGGCCGCCGCGGCGGGTGGAGTCCCAGGCGGCGCGGATCGTCGAGGCGCGGCCGACGCACTCGATCGCCACGTCGGCGCCGCGCTTGCCGGTCAGCGCCCGGATGTCCCTCGCCGTGGTGTCGGAGGCGACGACGTACTCGGTGGCGCCCGCGCCGCGCGCCAGTTCCTCCTTCTCCGGGGAGACGTCGACCGCGATGATCGGGCCCGCCCCGGCGATCCGGGCGGACTGGAGCGTGGCCAGCCCGACCCCGCCGACACCGAAGACCACGACGGACTCGCCCTCGCGCACCCGGGCGGAGTGATGGACCGCGCCGTAGCCGGTGAGGACGGCGCAGCCCAGCAGGGCCGCGTCCGTCAGCGGGACACCCTCGGGGACGGGCAGCACGCAGTTCGCGGCGACGACCGTCTCCTCCGCGAACGCGCCCACGTTCAGGCCGGGATGGAGTTCGGTGCCGTCGGCCGCGACGGCGTGCACCCGTCCCGCGCCGGTCAGCGCGTCGGCGCACAACCACACCTCGCCGATGGAGCAGGCGTGACAACTGCCGCAGGCCGGCGCCCAGTTGAGGACGACTCCGTCGCCGGGTGCGACATGGGTGACGCCCTCGCCCACGGCGAGGACGGTGCCCGCGCCCTCGTGGCCGAGGACTGCCGGGACGGGCAACCGCATGGTGCCGTCGGAGAGGGACAGGTCGGAGTGGCACACCCCGGCGGCGGCGAGCCTGACCCGGACCTGGCCGGGGCCGGGCTCCGGCAGCGAGATCTCGGTGATCTCCAGGGGAGCGCCGACGGAGGGCAGGACGGCTGCACGGACCACGATGGTTTCCTTACCGCTCAGAACTGGAGGGACTTGGTCTGGAGGTACTCGGCGAGGCCGTGCGGCCCGAGCTCCCGGCCGACGCCGGACTGCTTGTAGCCGCCGAACGGCGCCAGCGGGTTGAAGCGGCCGCCGTTGATGTCGACCTGTCCGGTGTCCATACGGCGGGCGAATGCCACCGCCTCGGAGTCGTCGCCGGCCCAGACGGCGCCGGCGAGGCCGTACACGGTGCCGTTGGCGATCGCGAGGGCGTCGTCCTCGTCCTCGTACTTCAGGATCGACACGACCGGCCCGAAGATCTCCTCCTGGGCGATGGTCATGCCGGGGGTGACGTCGGCGAAGACGGTGGGGCTGACGTAATAGCCGATTCCGAGTGGCGCCTCGGGGCCGCCGGCCACCAGCCGGGCGCCCTCCTCGATGCCCTTCTCGATGTAACCCCGCACCCGCTCCTGCTGCTTGGCGTTGACGAGCGGGCCGACCCGTTCGCCGGGGACGTACTTGGCGACGGCGGCCGCGGCGAGCTCGACGGCCTCCTCGTACCGGTCCCTGTGCACGAGCATCCGGGTCCACGCGCTGCACGTCTGGCCCGAGTTGGACATCACGTTGGCGATGCCGACGTTCACCGCCTTGGCCAGGTCGGCGCTGGGCAGGATCACATTGGCGGACTTGCCGCCCAGCTCCAGCGCGACCCGCTTGATCGCGCCGCCCGCCGTCGCGCCGATCTTCCGGCCGACCGCGGTCGACCCGGTGAAGGACACCAGGTCGACGTCCTCGTGCTCGGCGAGCGCCTGGCCGGCCACCGGGCCGAGCCCGGTGACCAGGTTGAAGACGCCCGCGGGGATGCCCGCGTCGTGGACGGCCTCCGCGAAGAGCTGCGCGGTGAGCGGGGTGTCCTCCGCCGGCTTGAGCACCACGGTGCAGCCGGCCGCCAGCGCCGGCGCCACCTTGGCGACGATCTGGTGCAGCGGGTAGTTCCAGGGCGTGATCGCGCCGACGACACCGACCGGCTCCATCAGCACGGTGGATGTGCCGATCTTCTCCTCGAACGCGTAGGAACCAGCGAGCTCCGCGTAGGAGCCGGCGACCGCGACGGGCAGGCTCGCGTGGACCGCGAGCGCCAGGGCGGGCGGCGCGCCGAGCTCGGCGGTCACCGTCCCGGCGATCTCCTCCGTGCGCCGGCCGAGCTCGTCGCGCAGGGCCGCGATGTGCTGCGCACGCTCGGCGGGCGGCGTCGCCGCCCAGCCCGGGAAGGCCGCGCGGGCGGCGCGTACGGCGGCGTCGACGTCCTCCGCCGTGCCGGCCGGCACATGGGCGATGACCTGCTCGTCCGCGGGGTCGACGACCGCGATCGTCTCCGGTGCCGCGGCAGGCCGCCACCGGCCGCCGATGTACATGCCGTCGTGGGCCTTCATCGCTCTCCTCCACGCCTCGCGGTAGTGTCCGCGCCCCAAACTAGCGCCGTTAGTTTTACGGCGCCAGGGCATCCGGCGTGCTGGAGGCCACTTCGTGGCAAGTACTCAGGCGTCGAGGCCCGGGACGTCCATGGGAGCGGGGCAGATGCGGCGGCCCTGGTGGTCGAAGACGTAGAGGTGGGCAAGGTCGACGAGCAGCGGCACCTGGGCGCCGGTGCGGAGCCGGAGGTCGGGGCCGGTACGGACCACGAGGTCGCTCGGCGCGGTGATCCTGCTCTCGTGGGCGGGCTCGGGTACCGGGTCGTCGAGCACCGCCACCGGCCCCGCGACCTGCGCCATCGCCCGGTCCTTGAGCCGGGTCAGCACTCCGGGGCCGGCGCTTCTTCGGCGGCGTACGGCGGTCTGCGGGCGCGGTGACTCGAGATCGGCGACCACGGCGGGCCGGGAACCGGTGTTGAAGTGCACCAGCGCCTCGTGACCCTGGTACTCCATGTGCTCGACGATCCCGGTCAGCACCACCTCCCCCGGGCGGGCCTGACTGGGCGGCGCGATCCGGGCGGCCTCCGACCGCAGACCCACGATGATCTGCCGGCCCTGCTGGATGCGCAGCAGCTGATGGTCGGGGCTGAGGGGCTCGGGCAGCGGCAGCCGCTGCCGGCCCAGATCGATCGACATCCGGCCGTCCAGCGGCGCGTGGACGACGGCCTGGAGCAGATTGATCCGGGGCGTTCCGATGAACGCGGCGACGAAGACGTTCGCCGGGAGGGCATAGGTGTCCCTCGGGGAGCTGACCTGCTGGAGCACGCCGCCGCGCATGACGGCGACCCGGTCCCCGAGCGACATGGCCTCCGCCTGGTCGTGCGTGACGTAGACCGTGGTCACCCCCAACTCCGCGGTCAGCCGGGCGATCTCGGCCCGCAGATGGTTGCGGAGCTTGGCGTCGAGATTGGAGAGCGGCTCGTCCATCAGGAAGACCGAGGGCCGCCGGGAGATCGCCCTCCCCATCGCGACGCGCTGGCGTTCGCCGCCGGAGAGCTGCGCGGGGAACCGGTCGAGGATGTCCTCGATACCGAGCATCCTGGCGGTGGCCTCCACCCGCGGGTTGCGGTCGGCCCGCGGGTTCTCGAGCTTCAGCGGGAAGCCGATGTTCTGCCGGTTGGTCATGCTCGGGTAGAGCGCGAAGTTCTGGAAGACCATGGCCATGTCGCGTTCACGCGGTGGGATGTCGTTGGCGTACTCGCCGTCCAGCAGGAGCTCGCCCTCCGTGATGTCCTCCAGTCCGGCGATCATCCGCAGCACGGTCGACTTGCCGCAGCCGGAGGGGCCCAACAGGACGAGGAACTCCCCCGGTCGGACACCGAGGGAGAAGTTGTCGACGGCACGGGGAGCACGGCCGTATCTCTTGCTGACGTTGTGCAGAGCGATGGCGCGAGTCATAGGGTCCCGCCCGGGATGAGAAGGGGCAGCTGCGTCGCCAGAAGCTAGCCCACTATGTCCCGTCAGGGAATGGATCGCGCACGATGCGAGGGGCGCTTGTTACGCACGTGTCCACCATGCGAGACCACCGCCGTCGAGCGGCCGGAAGAGCCCTTTCCGTACGGTGGACACGCCGCCAACTCCCCCCGGCCGCAAGGCCACCGGCCGTCCGTGCGCCGCACGGCCGCGGGGCCGGGGCCGACCGGGGGCCGGCCCCGTACGCCCATGACCGGATCACACCTGCCTGACGTCCGTGAGGTGCGCGAAGACGACGACGTTGGCGGAGTAGCCCGTCTTCTTGTCGAAGCTGCCGCCGCAGGTGAGCAGCCGTAGCTCGGGCCGGCCAGTGTGGCCGTACACCTCCGCGTCGGGGAAGGCCTCCTTCGTGTAGGTGCGCACCTTGTCGACGGTGAACACTGCCGTCCGCCGGTCCGCGCGGGCGATGTTGACCTTGTCACCGGGTTTCAGCGCGTTGAGGTTGAGGAAAATGGCGGGACCGGTCTTGGTGTCGCGGTGGCCGACCACCAGGGCGGTGCCCTTCTCGCCCGGCGCGGGCCCCTTCCGGTACCAGCCGACGAGACGCGGGTTGTTCACCGGAGGGGCGGTGAGCCGGCCCTGCCGGTCGAGACCGAGCCCCATCACGGGCGACTCGATCATGATGGCCGGGATGGTGAGCCGTCTGGCCGGTGAGGGCGGCAGCGCGAGTTCTCCCCGACCCCCCGCGGACGGCGCGGCCGTCGGGGTGGGCGCCGCGGGCCGGGGCGACCGCACCGCCTCCGGCGTCCGGGACGGCGGCGGCACCGTGGCCACCGGTTTCGCCGGTTCCGCGGAGCGGACGGTGAGCGGCGGCAGGTCGATCACGTTCGATCCGCCGTGCCCGGCCGGACCGCCCGCCGCGGCCGGCTCGTTGCGCCCGGGGGCCTTCGCCTCCCGCCCGGCAGACTTCGCGTCCCGCCCGGCGGCGCTCTCGTCGATCTCTTCGGCCTCGGGCGTCTTCACGCCGAGCGGGCTGTCCGCCGCGACGGTGACCGGCGGCGCGTCCGGGGGTGCGTCCTGACACCCCCGGACGACGCCGGTGACCAGGGTGGCCGTCACGCTGAGCGTGATGGTCAGACGGCAGGCCCGGCTGGGTCCACGTCGTCGGCGTCGGCGACTCGGTACGTTACGCGGCGCCATGGGCGCGGCGGCGTGCCCGTCGGACGAGGACCAGCCCGGCCGCACCGGCCGCGCCCGCGACGAGCGCCGTCGCCGCGGCGACGGAGGAGCCGTCGTCCCCGGTGCCCTCGCTGCCGTCGCCGGCCACGCCGCCGCCGCCCGCGGGCACCGCGCCGTGGGGCGCGTCCTTGTCGTCCTTCTCCCAGATCGTGCCGCCCTTGTCGTTCTCCGGACCCTTGTTCCCGTTGTTCTTCTCACCGTGCTTGTCGCCGTACTTGTCGCAGTCGACCTCGAAGACCTTCTGCTTCGGCACACCGGTCGGGACCGTCCAGGCGAGCAGGTAGTCACCGTCGGGGAGTGCGTACTCCTCGGTGTGGCCCCGCCCGGCGTGCAGCACGAGACTGTCCGTCAGGGTGGGTCCCGCGGCCGTGGGGGGCTGCGGGGTGATGGTCCAGGTGACCTGATCCAGGCTCTCGAAGTTGAAGGCGCTGAGGCTGAACTTGCAGACTCCCTTGATGTCGTCCCGGGTGTCCCAGTGCTCGACGCCGGCCTTGTGGATCTTGATGTCGCCGCTGTCGCCGATGGCGGCGAAGGCCGCGGGCGCCGACGCCAGCGTCATGCCGGTGTAGGCCAGGGCGGCAAGGGCGGCCGCCGCCGTGCGGACACGGCGGGGGCGGAGAGTTGCGGTCGTGCTCATGCGAGGCTCCTTCAAGCCGATGCGATTGTCATACTGATCACGCGATCGCCTGACTAAATGTCACGAATTCGGCATGAAGACGCATCGAAACGCTGAGAAGCCGTCAGAAATGCCCCTACTAGCGGACACCCCGGCTGTGCCGACCGGGCGATTCGGCCGCGTCGGCCCTCTGCGCGGCACTGCCCGGCGCACCGCCGCGCGGACCGTCCGCCCCGGCCGCCGCCGGCCCGGCCCCGCCGGACTGCCGGGAAGGGCCGCCCGCAGCGCCGTCCGGAGCGCAGCCGTCCGGGCCGCCGGTCACCACAGGGTCGCGCCCGGAGCGGCCGGTGCGTACCGCGGTCCCGCCCGACATCACCAGCAGCACACCGAGCATCACGAAGGGCGCCGCGGCACCGGCGAGCCCGGCGACCAGTCCGGCGGAGGCCGGCGCCGCGACCTGGCCGAGACGGTTGCCGGTCAGCCGCAGCGCGAGCGCCGTCGAACGCGCGCCGGCCGGGGCGGCCTGCACCACCGTCGTCATGGACAACGGCTGCCCCACGCCCAGGCAGAAGCCGAGCGCCGCCAGCATCAGCGCCAGCGCCCACAGGGGCACCGGCAGCGCGACGCCCGCGCACAGCACCCCGCCGAGCAGACAGGTCACGGTGAGCAGGGTGGTACGGCCGAGGCGGCGGATCATCGGCGTCATCACCAGCCGGCACGCGATGGTGGCGGCCGCCCGCAGGCTCAGCAGCAGGCCCACGACGGTGGGCGCGACACCGCGGTGCTCGCCGAGCACCGGCAGATACGCGGTGAGGATATCGGTGGCCGAGAGCACGGCGAGGCTGATGAAGATCCCCGCCGGTACGCCGCGGGTACGCAGGATGCGGTGCACGGGCACCTTCGCCGCGGCCGCGTCCCGCTTGTGCCCGGGTCCCTCGTGGCGCAGCTCGATGCGCCACATCGAGGTCAGCGAGACGGCCGCCACGGCCGCGGACACGACGAGCGCCAGCGCACTCGTACGGGCCATGTCGTCACCGATCAGCGCGCCCGCGGCCATCGGTCCGGCCAGCTGGCCCAGGGAGGCGCCGATGGTGAAGTGCCCGAAGTTGCGGTCCTGTTCGGCGGGGGCGGAGCGGCGAGCGACGATGGACTGGGCGCCGATGACGAAGCAGAGGTGGCCGAGTCCCATCACACCGCTCCACGCGGCCATCGCCGGCAGCGAGCCGGCGAGTCCGCTGAGCGCGCAGCCTCCGGCGATCAGGGCGACGCCCGCGTACAGCAGCGGCGTACAGCGGCCATGGTCGGTCCTGCGGCCCAGCGGTACGGCGGCGAACAGCGGAAGCAGCGCGTACACACCGGCGATCACACCGATCGCCCGCTCGTCGGCGCCGAGCGACAGCGCCCGGTACGAGACGGCCGGGCGCGCCATCGACACCGCCGCCTGGGCGAACCCGAAGGCGATGACGAGGCGCAGCAGCCAGGGACGACCCATGTCAGACGATGCCGAAGAGGATCCCGGCCCCCAGCACCACCAGGCTGGTCAGGGCCGCCCACTTGACCGTGAAGCGGGTGTGGTCGCCGAACTCGACCTTCGCCATGCCGACGAGCACGTACACCGCGGGGACGAGCGGGCTGGACATGTGCAGCGGCTGGCCGACGAGGGAGGCGCGGGCGATCTCCAGCG
Organism: Streptomyces sp. Tu 2975; assembly: GCF_009832925.1. Taxonomy (GTDB): domain Bacteria; phylum Actinomycetota; class Actinomycetes; order Streptomycetales; family Streptomycetaceae; genus Streptomyces. The sequence goes on along the minus strand of NZ_CP047140.1, from coordinate 6,306,286 downwards.
GCGAGACACCGTGGGCGGCGCCCGCCTCGGCGAGGACCGGCAGCACACCGAAGTAGAAGCCGTCGTTCGACATGAAGTACGTGAGCGGCAGGCTCAGGACACCCGTGACGATCGCCATGTGCGGGCCCATGCCCTCGGGGATGGCGCCGACGAGCCAGTCCGCCATGTGCTCGACCATGCCGGTGCCGGTGAGGACGCCGGTGAAGACGGCGGCGGCGAAGACCATGCCGGCGACGTTCAGGACGTTGTCGGCGTGGGCCGCGATACGGGCCTTCTGGTCCGCCATGGACGGGAAGTTGACGGTCAGGGCAAGGGCCGCGCCGAGCAGGAAGAGCACCGGGATCGGCAGCAGCTCCATGATCATGGCGGTGAGAAGGGCCAGCGTCAGACCGGCGTTGAACCAGTACAGCTTGGGCCGCAGCGTCGCGCGGTTCGGGTCGAGGCCCTGGAAACCGCCGTCCTGCGACGGGGATTCGTCGCCCGCGCGAGGGGCCCCGGCGTCCGCTCCCGGACCGGATCCGGTGCCCTCGGCACCGGCCGCGGAGCCCACGGCCCCGGCGTGTTCGCCGCCACCGCCGGCCTTGACGAGCACCGTGCCGGGCTCGGGCTCGAGCGCCTCGTCGAGCGTGAGGTGTCCGAGGCGCTTGCGCTCGCGCCGGCCGAGGACGTACGCGAGGACGAGCACGAAGAGCAGTCCGGCGCCGAGGGCGGGGATCATCGGCACGAAGATGTCAGCCGCGTCCAGCTTGAGCGCGGTGGCCGCCCGGGCGGTGGGACCGCCCCAGGGCAGGGTGTTCATGACGCCGTTCGCCGTGGCGGCGATGCCGGTCAGCACGACCAGGCTCATCTTCAGGCGCTTGTAGAGCGGATACATCGCCGAGACCGTGATCATGAAGGTGGTGGAGCCGTCGCCGTCGAGGGAGACGATGGCGGCGAGCACCGCCGTACCGATCACGATGCGCAGCGGGTCCGCCTTGCAGAAGCGCAGGATGCCCCGCACGATCGGGTCGAACAGCCCGACGTCGATCATCACGCCGAAGTACACGATGGCGAACATCAGCATCGCCGCCGTGGGGGCGAGGTTCCCCACGCCTTCGAGGACGTAGTCCCCGAGCTGTGCACCCTGCCCGACGGCGACACAGAAGAGTGCGGGGATGAGGACCAGCGCCGCGATCGGCGACATCTTCTTCATCATGATCAGGACCAGGAAGGTCGCGATCATGGCGAAGCCGAGGACTGTCAGCATGGGGACACCTAACGTTCATCCTTGAACTGCCACCGGAGGAGCGGCCCACCGGTGGGTCCGGATGACGTTAGGTGTCGCCATCTGCCGTTAACAAGGTGTTGACCCGTGAGCAATACGAGCAAAACCCCAGGTCATCGGCTTGACGCTACATCCACCGGGATGGCGTTGAGCACCGCGGTGCCCGACAGGGGATCCAGCCGGGAGCCGTCGAGCAGCTGGTTGACGTTGACTCCCGGACGGCCGGCGGCCACCGTCATGCGGATGCCGGGACGGTCGTGGCCCCAGCCGTGCGGCAGGCTGACGACACCGGGGCGCACCGAGTCGGTGATCTCGACGGGGGCCTCGACACTGCCTCCGTCCCCGGTGACAGATGCCGTGGCCCCGTCCTCGAGTCCGAGCCTGGCCGCGTCGTCGGGGTGCATGTGGAGGGTGCACCGGTTGGAGCCGCCGTTCAGCGCGGGCACGTTGTGCAGCCAGCTGTTGTTGGAACGGAGATGGCGGCGGCCGACCAGCACGAGGCCCTCCGGCCGGGTCGCGAGGGCCGTGCGCAGCCTCGGCAGGTCGTCGGTGATGGGGCCGGGCAGCAGTTCGACGCGCCCGCTGCGGGTCCGGAGGATCTGCGGGACGCGGGGCCGAAGGGGGCCGAGGTCGACGCCGTGCGGAGCCTCCAGCAGCATGTCGAGGGTCAGGTCGTACGCGCCGAGACGCAGCATCATGTCGAGACGGCGCTCGGCGCCGGTGCGTCCGGTGAGTTCGGCGGCCACGTCTTCCGCCGCCCGGCCGTGCACGGGGGAAGCGGGGTCGGTGACCGCCTTGCCGAGGGTGCTGTTGATGACCATGTCGTCGACGGCGGACGGTTCTGCGCCGTGCATGCCGGAGACTGCGAGGATCAGGCGCGCGTGGATCTCGCACTCGTCCATCAGCCCCTCCTCGAGCGGTACGGCGGCGGGGCTGAAGCGTGCCTGGTTGCTGACGGCGAGCGCGTTGAAGGCGAAGTCGAAGTGCGCACTGCGGGAGGGCGGGGGCGGGGGCAGCACCACGTCGGCGTGGCGTGACGTCTCGTTGAGGTAGGGGTCGATGCTCACCATCAGGCCGAGGCCCGACAGTGCCCGGTCGAGGCGGTCCCCGTCGGGTGCGGAGAGCACCGGGTTGGCCGCGATCACGATCAGGGCACGGATCTGCCCTTCGCCCGGCGTCTCGATCTCCTCCGCGAGGGCGGCGACGGGCAGTTCACCCTTGGCCTCCGGGTGGCCGCTCACCCGGCTGCTCCAGCGCCCCAGGGAGAACCCCTTGCCGGGCGCGGCCGGGCGCGGGGCGCGTTCGGTGGCGGACAGCGGGAAGAGGGCGCCGCCCGGCCTGTCGAGGTTGCCGGTCAGCACGTTGAGGACGTCGACGAGCCAGCTGGCGAGGGTGCCGTGTTCGACGGTGCAGCTGCCGATGCGCCCGTAGACGGCCGCGGTGGGCGCGCCCGCGAGCTCGCGGGCCATCGTCCGGATCTCCTCGGCGTCCATGTCGCAGGCTTCCGCCACGGCCTCCGGCGTGAAGTCCTTGACGGCGGCCTCCACTTCGGCCACCCCCTCGACATGGTCGGCGAGCGCGCCGAGGTCGGTGAGCCCTTCCTCGAACAGCACCTGGGTGAGGGCGGCGAGCAGCAGCGCGTCGGTGCCGGGCCGGATCGCGACGTGCCGGTCGGCGAGCTGGGCGGTGCGGGTGCGGCGCGGGTCGACGACGGTCAGGGTCCCGCCGCGGCGGCGGAGTGCCTTGAGCTTGCCGGGGAAGTCGGGCGCGGTGCACAGGCTGCCGTTGGACTCCAGCGGGTTGGCGCCCAGCAGCAGCAGGTGGTCCGTGCGGTCCAGGTCGGGCACGGGGATCGCCGTGGCGCTGCCGAAGAGCAGTCCGCTGGAGACGTGCTTGGGCATCTGGTCGAGCGTCGAGGCGGAGTAGACGTTGCGGGTGCCCAGCGCGGAGAGCAGGACGGGCGGGTAGAGGCCGCCGGCCATGGTGTGGACGTTCGGGTTGCCGAGGACGACTCCCACGGCGTTCGGTCCGTGCTCCTCGATCAGCGGCCTGATCCGGGCGGCGATCAGGTCGAAGGCCTCCTGCCAGGTGGCGTCGCGCAGTTCTCCGTTCTCCCGGATCAGGGGGGTGCGCAGCCGGTCCGGGTCGGCGTCGAGCTCACCGAAGGAGGCGCCCTTCGGGCAGATGAAACCCCGGCTGAAGATGTCGTCGCGGTCGCCGCGGGCGCGGGTGACGCGGCTGCCCTCGATGGTGAGGGTGAGCCCGCAGGTGGCTTCGCACAGCGGGCAGACCCGGAGTGCGGTGCGGGCGGGCTCCTCCGGGGCGGTGGTGGTGGATACGGCTGGAGCGGTGCGGGACACGGGTCCTCCCCGGACGGGCGTGGGCGGCGACGGCGTGGACGGCGGCAGGGACGCCGAACCGAGCATACCGACCGGTATGCATGTGCGGGAGGGTCTTTCACGCCCGGTTTTCCCGCGATCCGGAGGCCCCCAGTACCTGGGAGAGGTAGGCGCGTAGCAACCGCCGGGCCTCCGCGATGATCGCCTCGTCACCCCCGGCCCTCGACCGGAACGCCAGCTGCAGCAGCGCGTCCGCCGCCTCCACGCACACCAGTACCGCCCTGCGCAGCTCCGTGCCGGACTCACGCCCCAGATGCGAGGCCAGCAGCTCGCCGAGCCGGTCGGCGACCTCGCGGTGCACCCCCTCCACCGGCGCGCCGACCGGCAACTGCGCGCCGAAGTCGACGAGGGTGAAGCCGGGGCAGGTGCGCTTCATCGCCAGGTACTCGTCGAGCATCACATCGATCGCGGCGCTCCAGTCCTCGCCGGAGCGTGCGGCGAGCCGCCGGGTGACACGGTCGGCGTAGGCGTCGAGATTGCGGTGGCCGAGCGCGACGACCAGCGCGCGCTTGTTGCCGAAGAAGCGGTAGACCGACCCGATGGGCACTCCCGCCCGCTCCGCGACCGCCCGGGTCGACAGCTGCTCGTAGCCGCTCTCGTCCAGCAGCGCGGCGCACGCGTCGAGGATGCGGGCGAGCCGGTCGGCGCTTCGCCGCTGGACCGGACGGCGGCGCAGTGGTGGCTGGGACACGCGGCCATCATGCCGGTCCATTGCCGTTGACGGGGCGGAGGTGCAATCCTACGGTTGTCCATAGGAATGGATTGAGGAATCCTTCAGCACCAGGAGCGGGCGATGAGTGGCACCGGACAGGCGCGGAAGATTGTCGAGGGGTTGACGGAGGCGTCGTTCTCCCCCGGCTTCGGCAACGAGCACAGCTCGGAGGCGGAGCCGGGCGCCCTTCCGCACGGGCGCAACTCCCCCCAGCGCGCCCCCCTCGGCCTCTACGCGGAACAGCTCAGCGGCTCGGCCTTCACCGAGCCCCGCGCGCACAACCGCCGGTCCTGGCTGTACCGCATCCGCCCGTCTGCCGCGCACCCTCCCTTCGTCCGCGTCGACAACGGCCGCATCCGCACCGCTCCCTTCACCGAGACCGTGCCCGACCCGAACCGGCTGCGCTGGAACCCGCTGCCCGAACCGGCCCCCGGCACCGACTGGCTGGCCGGGCTGTGGACACTCGGCGGCAACGGCGACGTGACGCAGCGCACCGGCATGGCCGTGCACCTCTACCACGCCGATACGTCCATGACGGACCGGGTGTTCAGCAACGCGGACGGCGAGCTGCTGATCGTCCCCGAGAGCGGCGGGCTGCTGCTGGTGACCGAGTTCGGGCTGCTGCCCGCCCGGCCCGGGGAGGTCGCGCTCGTCCCCCGCGGCGTCCGCTTCCGGGTCGAGCTTCTGGACGCCACCGCCCGCGGCTACGTCTGCGAGAACTACGGGCAGCCCTTCGAACTCCCCGAGCTCGGCCCGATCGGCGCGAACGGCCTGGCCAACGCACGCGACTTCCTGGCCCCTGTCGCCGCCTACGAGGACGTCGAGCAGCCGGTCGAGGTGGTCAACAAGTTCTGCGGGAACCTGTGGGCGGCGACCTACGACCACTCCCCCCTCGACGTGGTCGCCTGGCACGGCACCCATGTCCCGTACGTCTACGACCTGCACCGCTTCAACGTCATCGGGACGATCTCGTACGACCACCCCGACCCGTCGATCTTCACGGTGCTGACCTCGCCCTCCGACACCCCGGGTCTCGCCGGTGTGGACTTCGTCGTCTTCGCACCGCGCTGGCTGGTCGGCGAGGACACCTTCCGCCCGCCGTACTTCCACCGCAACGTGATGAGCGAGTACATGGGGCTGATCGAAGGCGCCTACGACGCCAAGGCCGAAGGGTTCGTCCCCGGCGGCGGCTCCCTGCACAACATGATGTCGGCGCACGGCCCCGACCGGGAGACCTTCGACCGGGCGAGCGCGGCCGAGCTGAAGCCGCAGAAGATCGACGACGGGCTTGCCTTCATGTTCGAGACCCGCTGGCCGGTGACCGCCACCGCCCAGGCGGCGAACGCCGACCATCTGCAGATGGGCTACGACGACGTGTGGCAGGGTCTTCAGCGCCACTTCAGGTCGTAGTTCGTCGTAGTACGGAGATGCCGTGACCTCCTTCGCCCCCGACTCGCTGGTCCTGAACCGCAAGCTGCCGCTGTGGTACCAGGTCTCGCAGTCCCTGCGCGCCTCGATACTGGGCCGAACGCCAGAGGCGTCGCTCCGGCTGCCCACAGAGGAACAACTCGCCCAGCACTACGGCGTGAGCGTGCTGACCATGCGCCAGGCGCTCAAGGAGCTGGAGGAGGAGGGCCTGATCAGCCGCCACCGGCGGCGCGGCACCTTCATCGAACCGGGGGCACGCCGGGGCGCGCCCCGCCGGCTACTGGGCTCGATCGACGCGATCGTCGCCCAGCAGTCCGGCGAACGCACCACGGTCCTCGGCCACGGCCCCGAGCCGGTGCCGGTCGAACTCGCCGAGTACTTCCCCGGGGCCGCCGAGGTCGTGGTGTACCGGAGACTGCGGTGCGACGGCGACAGCGGCGAGCCCACCAACTGGGCGGAGAACGCCCTGCATCCCGACGTCGCCGCCGGACTGGACATCGCCGACCTGGAACGCTGGCCGATGACCAAGGTGCTGCGGGACGCCCTCGGGGTCCGCATCAGCCGGATCACCGACACGGTGGAGGCGCGGCTCGCCGACCCGCGAACCGCGGAGCTGCTGCGGGTACCGCTACTGAGCCCGATCCTGCACTACACCGGTGTGACCTACGACGACACCGGCCGGGTCGTGGACGTGGCACGCATCCGCTACCGCGGGGACCGGTTCTCCTTCTCGGTCACCGTGGATGCCGCGGACTGAGCCTGACTAGCATGCGGACGGTGACTGCTCTCACCGAGGACGTGCCGCTGCTCGACGACCTGATGCCCTGGTCCGTGGCGCCGCTGCGGCTGGGCAGGGACTGGGTGATGGCGCCGGACGCCGCGTCCCTGCGAGCCCGCTGGGACGCCCTCGTGAGGGCCGGGGACGGCACCCGGGAGACGCTGTTCCGGGTCTCCCGGGCCCGGGGCACGCACGGCACGGTGGCACAGCTGCCGGGCCAGTCCACCGGTACGGGACGCCTGGCGCGCGAGACCGGCCGCTGCCCGGAGCCCGTACGGGTGCTGCACGGCGCCTTCGACGAACAGTGGCTCATCCCCGACCACCGGCTGATCGACGTCGCCCGGCCCGAGTTGTGGCGGGTACGCGACGAGCGGCAGCTGTTCGTCGTCGAGCAGGGACACGTACCGAAGGCCGCCGGACCGGCCCTCGTGGTCACCGCCCTGCTGCCGGACGGCCGTTCGGCAGCAGGGCGTCCCGGCCGCGTCCGGCCCCTGTACCGGCGGCCCGGCGGACGTGAACCCAACATCACGCCCGGCCTCGCCGACCTGCTGGCCGAGCGGTACGGGCAGCCCGTCGACGCCGAGGACCTGGCCGCCTGGACGGTCGCGGCCGCGTCGCCCTCCCCCGCCGGATGCGTGGTGCCCCTGACGGCGGACGCGGGCGTCTGGTCCGCCGGGGTCGCACTCGGCCACGAGATGATCCGAGTCATGCTGCGCGGCGCGCGCGGCGGCGACCGCCCCCGGCTGCCCGGCGGCCGGCGGCCCTACGTCCGCGCCGCGCTGCCGGCCCGGCCGGACTCGATCGCCTACGCCCCCGAGGACGAGGCCCTGCTCCTCGGCGGCACCGGCCGTATCTCCCCCGTCCCGCAGACCGCGTGGGACTTCGAGGTGGGCGGGGTCCGGGTGCTGGAGCTCTGGTTCGACCGGCGCACGTCGACAGGTGAGGCGGGCACGCTGGAGGCGCTGCGCCCACCTGCCTGGCCGCAGGAGTGGACCTCCGAGCTGCTGGAGCTGGTCACGGTCCTGGCACTGCTGGCGGAACTGGCACCGCGACGGGCGGCGCTGACGGGACGCCCCCGGATCTCAGCGACGGAACTCCGCACGGCGGGCGTCCTGCCCCCGCCCCCGGCGACCCGCCGCCCGGCGTCCGTCCTCGACCACCAGGAAGAGGGCCCGGAGGGCCAGTTCGCCCTCCTGTGACGCGCCCCGGGCCACCTCGACGGCCTCCAGGCCGTGGGGCGGCGCGGAAACGCCCCCGCGGCGGCCCCGCAGCGCCGTCAGGCGAACGCGTCGATCACCCGCCTCAGCACCCGCTCGAACGTCTCCTCCGCGTCCCCCGGCTCCGCCGCCTCGCTGAGCGCCACCGCCAGCCGCGGGTAGTTACCGCTCGTTGCCTGCCCCGCCAGATACGCGTGCCGCGCCGCCTGTTCCTGCTCCGGCGACCACGGGAGTGACCTGGCGCGTTCGGCCGTCGCGAGTTCGTTCGCGACCGTCGTCATCACCGTGCCGTTGACCATCCCGATCAGTTCGAACTTCGTCCCGTACGGCGCGTCCAGGCTCTCCAGCGCGCACATGCACCACTCCAGGTAGCGCAACACGTTGGGGCCGAAGCCGTACAGCGGCGACATCGCACGGGCGAGCCATGGATGGCGCAGCATCATGGCCCGCGCCTGACGGGCGAGGGCGAGCATTTCCGCGCGCCAGTCGTCCGACGGCTCCCCCAGCTCGTACTCGCCGCTGACCGCGTCGACCATCAACTCGTACAGGTCTTCCTTGCGGGGCACGTAGTTGTACAGCGACATCGTGCCGCAGCCCAGCAGCGCGGCGACCTTGCGCATGGAGAGGGCGTCGATGCCCTCCTCGTCCGCGATGCGCACGGCGGCCGTCGCGATGTCACTCCGGCTGTATGCCGGTTTCGGACCTCTGCCCGTGCGCTCGGGGCGCGCCCAGATCACTTCCGGTTCGGCCGCTCGGCCCGCCATGGATCATCACCTCCCCCACATCGTAGTTACGTACAGCGTACGTAGTGAGGTACGGTCGACCCATGACAACTACGTACGCTGTACTTAGTGAAGGTCTCGAGAAGCGGTTCGGCGACGTCCACGCCCTCCGCGGCCTCGATCTCGCCGTCGTCCGGGGCACGGTCTGCGCGGTGCTCGGCCCCAACGGGGCCGGAAAGACGACCGCCGTACGGATCCTGACGACACTGACCAGGCCCGACGCCGGGAGCGCCACGGTCGCCGGGCGCGACCTGCGGCGTGATCCCGCCGCCGTACGCCGCCGCATCGGCGTCGTCGGGCAGTACGCCTCGGTCGACGGCGACCTGACAGGGGCGGAGAACCTGCGGCTGTTCGCCAGGCTGCTGCGCGCGCCCCGCACCCGGGCCGCCGAGCTGCTGGAGCGGTTCGGGCTGACGGAGGCCGCCGACAGGCCCGCCCGTACCTACTCGGGCGGCATGCGCCGCCGCCTCGACCTGGCGGCCGGTCTGATCACGCGCCCCGAGGTGCTGTTCCTGGACGAGCCGACCACCGGTCTCGACCCGCACAGCAGGAACGAGATCTGGGACGCGGTGCGGCAACTGACCGAAGAGGGCACGACCGTGCTGCTGACCACCCAGTACCTCGAGGAGGCCGACCGGCTCGCCGACGACGTCGTACTGATCGACGGCGGCCGCGCCACCCACAACGGCACCCCCGCCGAACTCAAGGCGCTCATCGGCAACTACGCGGAGGTGGTCGTCCTCGACCGGGCCTCGCTGCCGGCCGCGGCGGCCGTCCTCGACCAGCTGACCGGCTCCGAGCCGGTCCTCGACGCGGAACGCCGGTCCGCCGGGGCCGTCACCACCGACTCGACGCTCACCCTGCCCCGGCTCGTGCGGGAGCTCGACGCGGCAGGGGTCGCGGTCCTGGACGCCGGGCTGCGCCCACCCACCCTCGACGAGGTGTTCCTGCGCCTCACCGGCCGACCGGCGATGGAGGCGGCCGCATGAGCACCGTCGTCCTCGACAGCACGGCCGTCCTCGGCCGCCACCTGCTGCGCATGAAGCACGCCCCGGCCATCCCGGTCATGACACAGACGATGCCGATCGTCTTCCTGCTCTTCTTCGGCTACGTCTTCGGCAGCGCGATGGCCATGCCGGGCGCGGACTACCGGGCTTTCCTGGTCCCCGGCATGCTCGTGGCGACCGCCGCGAACGGCATCATGACCGGGATGTTCACCGCCGCCCAGGACTCGCACCGCGGCGTCATGGACCGTTTCCGCTCCCTGCCCATGAGCCGCGGCGCGGTCCCGCTCGGCCAGGCGGCCGCGGATCTCGTGGCTGCGGCGGCCGGCCTGGTGCCGCTGCTGCTCGTCGGCCTCGCGATGGGCTGGCGGATCGAGGGCGGCGCCCTCGACGCCCTGGGCGGGTTCGGGATCCTGCTGCTCTTCCGCTTCGCCGCGACCTGGGCCGGCATCCTCCTCGGCCTCGCCTCGCGCAGCGAGGAGGCGGCGGGCCAGCTGGGCGGCGCGACCTTCATGCTGCCGCTTCTGTCGAACGCGTACCTGCCGACCGACGGGCTGCCGGGCGCACTTCGTACGGTCGCGGAGTGGAATCCCGTCTCCGCGGTCACCGCCGCGGTGCGGGACCTCTTCGGCAACGCGGCCCCGTCGGCGGACGCGGCCTGGCCGGTGGCCCATCCGGTCGCCGGAGCGGTGTGCTGGTCACTGGTACTGCTGGCGGTCTGCGTACCGCTCGCGGTACGGCGCTACGCGCGGTCCTGAACCCACCCCCGCCTGGTGGTGGTGACAAAGGTGCCACCTACACGATATGCACGGCTGTCATGAGCCCACAGCCGCCGCCCCTGCCCCTCCCCCTCGACGGCATCACCGTCGTCGCCGTCGAACAAGCCGTCTCCGCCCCGTTCGCGACCCGCCAGCTAGCCGACCTCGGCGCCCGGGTGATCAAGGTCGAGCGGCCGGACGGCGGGGACTTCGCCCGCGGTTACGACACCGCGGCCCGCGGTCTGGCCTCGCACTTCGTGTGGTGCAACCGGGGCAAGGAGTCCATCGCGGTCGACCTGAAGGATCCGCGCGGCCTCGACATCGTGCACCGGCTGGTCGCCGACGCCGACGTGTTCGTGCAGAACCTCGCGCAGGGCGCGGCGGCCCGGCTCGGACTGGACGCCGCCGCGCTGTGCGAGGCGCATCCGAGGCTGGTCGCCGTCGACATCTCCGGCTACGGCTCCGGCGGCCCGTACGCGCACAAGCGGGCCTACGACATGCTCGTGCAGTGCGAGGCCGGGCTGGTGTCGGTGACCGGGACGGCGGAGGAGCCGGTGAAGGCGGGTGTACCGGCGGCCGACATCGCCGCGGCCATGTACGCGTTCTCGGGCGTGCTCGCCGCCCTGTTGCGCAGGGGGACGACCGGCCGCGGCGGTGTCGTCGAGATCTCCATGCTGGAGGCGCTCGCCGAGTGGATGGGGCATCCGCTGCATCACGGGATGCACGGCGGCGAGCCACCGGCCCGCACGGGGCTCGCGCACGCCGTCATCTCCCCGTACGACGCCTACCCCACCGCCGACGGCGGTCAGGTGCTGCTGTCGGTGCAGAACGACCGCGAGTGGCGGCGGCTCGCCGAACAGGTCCTGGGCCGGCCGGAACTGGCCCTCGATCCCGACTTCGCGACCAACAGGGCACGCACGGCGAACCGTGACCGGACGGACGCGGCGGTGGCCAAGGCCCTGGCGGGACTGGCCACGGCGGACGCGGTGGAACGGCTGGAGGCTGCGGGGATCGCCTGCGCACGGCTGAACAGCATGGCGGACGTGGCGGCCCATCCGCAGCTCGAGGCGCGGGACCGGTGGCGCGAGGTCGCCTCACCGGTGGGGCCGCTGAAGGCGATGCTGCCCCCGATCACGCTGCCGGGCGGGGAGCCGGCTCGGACGGGGGCGATTCCCGGTCTGGGTGAGCACACGGACGCGCTGCTGCGGGGCCTGGGGATGACGGATGAGGCGGCAGCGCTGCTGCGCCGGGACGGTGTGGTCGCCTGAGCGGGGTGGGCGCGGTCGTCCCGACGCGTGGGAGCCGTGGGTGGTACGGCCGGGGGTCGGGTCAGCCGCGGCTGCCGAACAGTGAACGACGGAGCCTGCGCAGCGGCGCGAAGAGCGACACTCGCGCACTCTTGCTCCTGCGGCTGCGCGTCACGTCGCGCGAGGTCAGTTCACGCATCAGCAGCGTCGCCTCTGCCGCCTCGACCTGCGGGACGGCCGGCCCGCCGAGCACCGAGAGGTGCCGGTCGAGACGCGAACTCGTCGCACCGCTCCCGCATGTGATGGCAGGCACGCGCGGCCTGCTGCGCACTGTTATCTGTTCCATGTCACTCCCCACCCGTACGAGGCACCCGGCCCGGGCAGGTTAACCCTATCTCCCCGTCGGGACACCCGTGTATCCCGCCCGCATGATTCACCACACCCGTACGCGGGTTGACAACTACTCTCCGAATACGGCTGATTCCAGGGCGAGTTGGACAGCGTGCGTGCGACTTCCGGCCTTCGTTCGTACTGATGACCAATCAATGACTCTTGAAACGCCTGGAGTTGAGTTAGCTTGAAGTGATTTCCACCGGCTTGCGGCTCGGGGCCGCGGACAGGGGGCCCACCATGAGCGACGCGCCCGGGACGCCCGGGGCGGTGCGGCTGGTCGCCGGCCGCTACCACCTGCTGAGCCCGCTCGACGAGGACGCCACGGGAGTCGTGTGGCTGGCCCGCGACGAGGTCCTCGGCCGCCAGGTCGCGGTCGGAGAGGTCAAGCCGCCGGCCTCGCTCGGAGCCGGCGACGTCCGGGATCTGTACGAGCACCTGGAGAACGCGGCCCGCGCCGCCGGCCGGGTCTCGCACCGCAATGTGGTCGCCGTCCATGACGTGGCGGCGGAGGACGGCCGGCCGTGGATCGTGAGGGAACTGGTGCGCGGACTGTCCCTGGCCGACGTTCTCGACGCCGAGGGGCCGCTGTCGCCGCGCCGTGCCGCCCATGTCGGGGCGGAGGTGCTGGCGGCCCTGCGGGCGGCGCACGCCGCGGGTGTGCTGCACCTGGACGTGCAGCCGTCGAACGTGCTGATCGCCAATGACGGCCGGGTGATGGTCACCGGGTTCGGCGCCCTGACGGCCCGTGACTCCCCCAGGTTCGGCGCCCCCGAGGTACTGGCGGGCCGCGACCCGGGCCCGGAGTCGGACCTGTGGTCGCTCGGGGCGATGCTGCACGCGGCGACGGAGGGGCGGTCCGCGTTCGGCGCGGACCACGGCCACGGCGAGCGGGCGGAGACGGGCGGGACGGACACGCTGAGCGCGGTCGTCACGGAACTGCTGCACCGCAATCCGGCGGAGCGGCTCGAGGCCGCGGAGGCCGAGCACCGGTTGCGGCTGGCGAGCGCGGGCGGTGGTGTGCGTACGGATGCGCCGGTGTCGGCGGCCACGTCCGCACCGGAGACCGGGCCGCGGTCCGAGCCGGAGGCCGAGCCGGCTCCCGGGCGGCCGCCGGCCGTGCCCACCGCGGCCGCGGAGCGGAGCGACGACTCGAAACGGGCCACGACGGTCCTGGCCGTGGGTGTGGCTCTGCTGCTGCTCTTCGTCGTCGCCCTCGTCTGGCTGGTGGCCGGGGGCGATTGAGACCGAGGCGCCTGTGCCGCAGGACCACGGCAGGCCCGCGGTGGAAGCCGCGCGCCTGCCGTGACCGGGCTGCCGACAAAAGGCCGGGAAGCCGTCAGGCGTTGGAGGCGAACACGGGCAGATAGCCGCCGGACTGGCCGGCTGCGGTCGGGTGGTACGACTCTCCGATGTTCAGCCAGTTGACGCTGTGCAGCCAGGCGGAACCGGAGCAGATCTCATGGCCGGTGAACGTCCCCACGACGCTTGCGAAGCCGTAGCCGTGGTCGGCCGCGCGCTTGGCGATCGCCGTGTTGAGGTGGTCGGCGGCGCCGTTGATGGCGGACCGCTCGTTCTCGCTGAGGCCGGCGAGGCAGCTGCCGCCCAACTTGTAGAAGCGGGGATAGCCGAGGACGACGACCCGCGCCGCCGGGGCCTTGGCGCTGATCGCCGAGTACACCTGGTCGAGCTTTCCAGGCAGCGTCGAGTCGACGTACGCCTTGGCCTGTGCGATCCGGTTCAGGCAGGTGGACTCGGACTGCAGGACGCAGGTGGTCATGACGTCGGCGAAGCCCGCGTCATTGCCGCCGACGGTGAGGGAGACGAGATCGGTGGACGAGTTGAGGGGACCGAGCTGACTCGCCGTGACATCACCCGTACGGGCGCCCGAGCAAGCCGTGAAGGCGAACGACGAGGGTGAGTTCGCGTTGGCCCAGAGCTTGGGGAAGGCTCGAGTGCTGCGCTTGCAGTTGCCGCTCGCGCTGTCGTAGCTGCCGGCTCCCACGCCGGAGGAGTAGGAGTCGCCGAGGGCCACGTAGTCCAGGGACTGGGTGGTCGAGTCGGCCTGCGCCTGACCCGCTCCGGTGAGAGCGAGAACGGCGCCGAGGAGGAGTGAGGATGAGAATGCCGCGGCTCGGGACAGTTTCATGGAACCTCCCTATAGCAGGATTTCTGCCTCAACTTTCGTACCAGGGGACAGAGTTCACCGGAAGTGTCCATGCCAAGAATTGTTACTGACGAGTCAGTGGTGCGGTTGGGACAGCACCGCACCGGACGGCTGATTCACTGTCAAAAAAGATGAAAACCGGCCTCACTGACGCGGTCTTGTCATACAGTCCCAATCATCAATACCGTCGTACATCCACCCGCACCGGTCCATCACGCAAGCGGCTCAGGGGAGGGCAACGGCACCGCGATGGACACCGGACGGGTGTTGCGGCAGGGGGGTGCCGTGCCGGTTCCACGCTCGCGTCCATGACGCGCCGTGGACCGCTCGGCCAGTGATGCCGGCTCGACCGACCCAGCACGGAGCGGCGCTTCGCCATGGGCCGACGAGCAGAACACCCCCCTTTCGAACCGGACACTCATCCGGACCGCCCTGGGGAGGGCGGTCCACCGGTGGAGAGAGGGAACGAAGGCCATGAGCTCAGTCCTGCATCCGGCAGCCCCGGGGCAAGATCCGGTGAACGAACTCGCCCGCCCGTCGGTCAGATACCGGCCCATCTCGTCGCACCTGGCCATCACCCCGCCCGTGAGCGTGGTGATTCCCGCGATGAACGAGGCGGAGAACCTTCCGTACGTGTTCAAGACGCTGCCCGACTGGATCCACGAAGTGGTGCTCGTCGACGGGAACTCCACCGACGGCACCGTCGAGGTGGCACGCGACCTGTGGCCCGGGGTCAAGGTCGTCCAGCAGCTCGGCACAGGCAAGGGCGACGCCCTCATCAGCGGATTCGCCGCCTGCACCGGCGACATCGTCGTGATGGTCGACGCCGACGGCTCCGCCGACGGGCAGGAGATCGTCTCCTACGTCTCCGCCCTGGTCTCCGGCGCCGACTTCGCCAAGGGCTCCCGCTTCGCCAACGGCGGCGGCACGGACGACATGACCGGGATACGCAAACTGGGCAACCGGGTCCTGTGCGCGGCCGTCAACGCCAAGTTCGGCGCCCGCTACACCGACCTGTGCTACGGCTACAACGCCTTCTGGAAGCACTGCCTCGACGAGATCGCCCTGGACTGCACCGGCTTCGAGATCGAGACCCTGATGAACATACGCGTGGTCAAGGCCGGACTGCGGGTCCAAGAGGTCCCGAGCCACGAGTACCTCCGCATCCACGGCGTCAGCAACCTGCGCGCCGTGCGGGACGGACTGCGGGTCCTGAGGGTGATCCTCAAGGAGAAGGGCGTACGGCGTGCCGCGCGCCGCCGGCCCGCGGCCATCGGCGTCACGACCGCCCGGGGAGGGGTGTCGTGAGCCCGAAGGCCGAGGCACCCGACTTCTCCGTGGTGATCTGCGCGTACACCGAGGACCGCTGGGAGGACATCCTCGCGGCGGTCGCCTCGGTCCGACGGCAGACGCTGCCGCCCCTCGAGACGCTGCTCGTCGTCGACCACAACCCGGCGCTGCTCCGGCGGCTTCGCGACCGGTACGAAGGGGAACGGGAGGTGCGGGTGCTCGCCAACGCGGGCCCCCGCGGCCTGTCGTCGGGCCGCAACACCGGGATCGCCGCGTCCCTCGGCCACTTCGTCGCCTTCCTCGACGACGACGCCGTGGCCGAGCCGGACTGGCTGCGGTACTTCGCCGAGGGCTACGACGACGAGCGGGTCATGGCCGTCGGCGGGCGCACGCTGCCCGCGTGGGCGTCCGGCCGCAGACCCGCGTGGTTCCCGCAGGAATTCGACTGGGTCGTCGGCTGCACCTACCGGGGCCTGCCGCCGGGGAAGGTCCGGGTCCGCAACGTCCTCGGTGGCAACGCCTCCTTCCGGCGCGCCGCGTTCGACGCCTGCGGCGGCTTCGCCACCGGCATCGGGCGGGACGGCGACCGGCGGCCTCTGGGGTGCGAGGAGACCGAGTTGTGCATCAGGCTCACCCGGGCGCTGCCGGACGCGGTGCTGCTGATCGACGACCGCGCGGTCATCCACCACCGGGTCCCCGCCGTGCGTGAGCAGTTCCGCTACTTCGGCGGCCGCAGCTACGCGGAGGGCATGTCCAAGGCGCTCGTCGCCCGTAGCGTCGGGGCGGGCAAAGGGCTCGAGTCGGAACGCCGTTACACCACCCGGGTCCTGCCGGCCGGTGTCGTCCGCGGGCTGCGCGACGCGGCCCTCGGCCGGCGCGGCGGCGCGGGCCGGGCGGGCGCGATCGTCGCGGGAGTCGTGGCGGCCGCGGCCGGGTACGTGGTCGGCGGCGTGCGGGCCGGCAGGGGCGGCGCGGCGTTCTCGTCGGGGCCGATCGCGAACACGGCACCGTCGGAGGCCGCGCGGTGAACGCGCCTGTGCCCGTCCTGATGTACCACGCCGTCGGGGAGCGGCCCGCCCCCGCGGCCTACGGCCTCTCCGTCTCGCCCCGGTCCTTCGCACAGCAGATGCGAATGCTGGCGGAACGCGGCTTCACCCCCGTCACCACCGCCGAACTCGGCGACGCCTGGCGTTCGGACGGACGCCGGCCGCTGCCCGGCCGGCCGGTGCTGATCACGTTCGACGACGGCTACGAGGGCGTACACCGGCACGCCCTCCCCGTCCTCGCCGCACACGGCTTCACGGCCACCGTGTTCGTCTCCACCGGGTGGCTGCGGGGAGAGCACGACGAGGGCGGCGCGCCGGACACCATGCTCGACCGGGACCAGGTGCGGGAACTGGCCGCGGCGGGGACGGAGATCGGCGGCCACTCCCACACCCACCCCCAGCTGGACCAACTCGACGGGGAGCGTCTCGCTCACGAGACGGCCCACTGCCGGGACGTCATCGCCCAGGAACTGGGAACCGCGCCCGTCTCGTTCGCCTACCCCTACGGCTACTCCGACCGGCGGGTGCGCGGCGCCGTCCGCGCGGCCGGATTCGCCCAGTCCCTCGCCGTCGGCAACGCCCTGGCGGCGCGGCACCAGGGGCCGTACGCGCTGAGGCGGCTGACCGTACGGCGCAGCACCGGGCCGACGGAGTTCGAACGGCTCGTCGAAGGGCGCGCCCTCCTGCGGAACTTCGCGAAGGACCGGGCCCTCACCAAGGGCTACGCCGTCGTGCGCCGGGTCCGCCGGGCCGCCAAGCACCTGAACGCGCTCACGACCTCCGGCGCAGGGAGCCACTGAACGGGTCCATGTCGCCGCACCGGGCAAAACACCGTGCGGCGGCCGGGGCCGTGCCGGATCATGGGCGCCATGTCTGCCAACCCTCAGGACGCGCTGCCGATCCGGCTCAACGTCGACGACAGTGATTCACCCTCTGACGTCATCGACGCGCTGTTCCTCGGTCGCTTCGCGACGGGCGAGCAGCCGTACTCGTTCAGCTCCTCGATCGACCGCGTCAAGCCCGGCGCGACGATGCTGCCGTCCGGGGCGACGGTGCTGCGCTCGGCGCGCGACGACGACCGCAGCGCCACGCTCGCCGAGGGCGACGGCTGGACGTTGCTGGTCTCCCGCTGGAACCGCGGCGCGGACGTCACCGTCACCGCGGTCAGCTCCGACCTCGCGGAGAAGACCCTCAAGGAGGCCACCGACGGAGTGGCCGACGAACCGGAGCCGCAGCCGGAGAACGTGACCATGGGCTTCTGGTACGTCTCGCCGCGGCGGGGCCCGCACCGCACGACACGGCAGATCGCGGCCGGCACATGGGAAGAGGTCCGGGCGAACTACACCGCGCCCGTCGCCGACGCGATGGACCGGCTGATGAAGGTCACCCCCGACGACATCGCGGGCCGGCTGCTGCTGCTCCACGGCCCGCCCGGCACGGGCAAGACGTCCGCGCTGCGGACCCTGGCGCGCTCCTGGCGCGACTGGTGCCAGGTCGACTGCGTCCTGGACCCGGAGCGGCTGTTCAACGACGTCGGCTATCTGATGGACATCGCGATCGGCGAGGACGAGGGCACTTCGAAGGGACGCTGGCGGCTGCTCCTGCTGGAGGACTGCGACGAGCTGATCCGCGGCGAGGCACGGCACACGGCGGGCCAGGCCCTGTCGCGCCTGCTCAACCTGACGGACGGTCTGCTGGGGCAGGGCCGCAACGTCCTGGTGGGCGTCACCACCAACGAGGACCTGGAACGCCTCCACCCGGCGGTCGTCCGCCCCGGCCGCTGCCTGGCCCGCATCGAGGTCGGCCCGCTGACCCGCGAGGAGTCGGTGGCCTGGCTGGGCACGGACACGGGCGTCAACCGGGAGGGCGCGACGCTGGCGGAGCTGTACGCGCTCCGCCGCGGGACGACGCCGGCGTCGGTCCCCTCCCAGACGCCCGGCCCGGACGCCGGCCTCTACCTCTGAGGGGCTTGCCCGGTTCGGCAAGGGGCGGGGTGGGGGACAAGCCATCTGCGGGCGCCGCCCGCCCGCGGTGGGCGGACGTCACCCCTCGTACGCCACCCGCAGCGCCGCCTCCACCGCCTCCACCGCCGCCGCCCGGCTCAGCCCGAGGCGGCGTGCCTCCACCGCGTACTGCGTCGCGGCCGCCGCCGCCCGCCGCTCCGCCGCGTCGCCCGCCGCCGCGACGAACGTGCCGTTGCGGCCGCGCGTCTCGATGACGCCGTCCCCCTCCAGCGCCCGGTACGCCTTCGCCACGGTGTTGGCCGCGAGCCCCAGTTCCTCCGCGAGCCCGCGGACGGTCGGCAGTCGGTGGCCCACAGGCAGCACGCCCGAACGCGCCTGTTCGGAGATCTGCGCGCGCAGTTGCTCGTAGGGCGCGTCCGGCGCGTCGGCGTCGATGGTGATGTTCAAGGTCACCGGCCGATTCTCGCACCGCCCGGAAATTCCCGGGCGATCGTCCCCTTCGGCGCGTACCGTGCCTGCCCATGACTGTGATCGTCCGTGATTTCCGCCCGGAGGACGCCGAAGCCGTGACACGGGTGCGTCGCGCGTCGCTGCCGTTCGAGGTGATGACGCCGAAGTCTGTCCTCTTCGATGTCGAGAACGCCAACCCGGCGAAGAAGTACCGGCTGTTGGTCGCCGAGAGGGACGGCGAGCCGATCGGCACGGCCCATGTCGGCATCGCGTACGACGCGGCCGAGCCGGGGCACGCCTTCGTCACCCCGCACGTCCATCCCGACCATCAGGGCCACGGCGCGGGCGGGCTGCTGCTGCGCGTCGCGGAGGAGCATCTCGGGGCGGAGGGTGCGACGAAGGTGTTCGCGTGGGTGCTGAAGGAACCGCGTAACCTCGCGTTCGCCGAGAAGCGCGGCTACCGGCCGGCCCGCGCAGCACACTTCCAGCGCCTCGATCTGGCGAACAAGCCGCTCCCGGAGCTCCCCGCGCTGTCCCCGGGCCTGGAACTGCGGACCGCCGCCGACTTCGAGGCCGACCCGCGGCCGATGTTCGAGGCGGACGCGGAGGCCACGTGGGACGAGCCGAGCGACATCCCCACCGATTTCGACGACTACGAGGACTGGCTGAGTCACACCTGGAACCACCCGCTGCTCGACCGGCGGCTGAGCTCCGTCGTGATGGTCGACGGCAAGGTAGCCGCGTACACGGCCGCCATGACGGACGGCGGCACCCGCTACCTGTCCGGCATGACGGGCACCATGCGCGCCCACCGCGGCAAGGGGTACGCCAAGCTCGCCAAGACCGACTCGCTGCGCCGCGCCCGTGCGGCGGGCTACACCGACGCGTTCACGAGCAACGACGGCGAGAACGGCCCCATGCTCGCGATCAACAAGTGGTTCGGGTACGAGATCTGCGCGTCGGAGGTCCGCCATGTCCGCGTCCTCGATTGAGGTACGGCTGATCAAGGCAGGGGCGACTAAGATCCGCTACCCGGCGGACCTGCTCTCCGACGACGGTACTCATGTCACGGTCCGGGCCCTGTGGGCGGCTCCCGGGGTGCGTGACTTCGGCTTCGTACGCTTCGAGCCGGGCGATGTGTTCACCGAGCACTACTGGCGGGACCGCTGGTACTCGGTGAAAGAGGTCCGCACGGACGACGGCGTGCTCAAGGGCTGGTACTGCGACATCACTCGGCCCGCCGAGCTCGACGAGGCCGGCGGGCTGAGCGTCGAGGACCTGGATCTGGACCTCTGGGTGTCCGCGGACGGCACGGAGATCATCCGGCTGGACGAGGACGAGTTCGAGGAGAGCGGTCTCCGCGACCGCGACCCGAAGGCGGCGGCCGAGGCGGTGCGGGCCCTCGACGAGCTGGAACAGCGGGCCCGGGCCGGCAGCCTCACGCAGGTGCTGGACCGGTGACACGGTGAGGGGCGGGCCACGACCGTGGCCCGCCCCTCGTGTCCTCATGTGTTCCCGTGGTACCGCTCGGCGTCTAGGCGGCCGATCGGTTCCTGACGAACAGCTTCCTCAGCCACGGCCAGGCCAGCAGCACCACGATCACGGCGTAGACCGTCACCGAGAACGGTGTGTCGACGAGCCCGACGATGCTGCCGTCGCTGATCTGGAGCGCGCGCCGCAGCTGCTGCTCGGCCGCCGGGCCGAGGATCACACCGATGACGGCGGGCAGCACGGGGAGCCCGTAGCGGCGCATACCGAAGCCGATGAGACCGATGATCAGCAGGATCACCAGGTCGATGGCCTCACCGCCGACGGCGTACGCGCCCACCGCCGCGAAGAACAGGATGCCGGCGTACAGGTACGGGCGCGGGATGCGCAGCAGCTTCGCCCAGAGCGGCGCGAGCGGCAGGTTCAGCGCGAGCAGCAGCACCATGCCGACGAACAGCGAGGCGATCAGGCCCCACACCAGGTCCGGTTCCCGTTCGAAGAGCAGCGGTCCGGGCTGGATGCCGTACTGCTGGAAGGCAGCCAGCATGACCGCCGCGACCGCGGTCGTGGGCAGGCCGAGCGTGAGCATGGAGACGAGCGTGCCCGCCGCGGAGGCGGAGGCCGCGGACTCCGGACCGGCCACGCCCTCGATGGCGCCCTTGCCGAACTCGTCCTTGTGCTTGGAGAGCCGCTTCTCCGTGACGTACGACAGGAAGGTGGGGATCTCCGCACCGCCCGCCGGGATCGCGCCGAACGGGAAACCGATGACGGGTCCGCGCAGCCACGGCTTCCACGTGCGCTTCACATCGGACTTCGCCAGCCACGGCCTGCCGACCGGGATGGCGTCTCCGCTGTTGCGCCGCAGATGGGCGGCGACCCACAGCGCCTCGCCGATGGCGAAGAGACCGACCGCGACGATGACGACGTCGATGCCGTCGGCGAGCTGGAGGGAGCCGAACGTGAGGCGCTGCTGACCGGTCATCTGGTCGAGGCCGACGAGGCCGAGGGTGAGACCGATGAGCAGGGAGGCGAGGCCGCGGATCCTCGACGAGCCGAGGACCGAGGTGACCGCGATGAACGCCAGCACCATGATGGCGAAGTAGTCGGGCGCGCCGATGTCGACAGCGAGCTCCGCGACGGTCGGTGCGAGGGCGACCAGCAGGACGGTGCCGATCATGCCACCGGCGAAGTGGCCGCCCGCCGCGGCCGCCAGCGCCTGTGCGCCGCGCCCGGCCTTGGCCATCGGGTTGCCCTCGATCGCGGCGACGACCGCCGCGCTCTCTCCGGGCGTGTTGAGCAGGATCGATGTCGTGGAGCCGCCGAACATGGCTCCGTAGTAGATGCCGGCGAACATGATGAACGCGCCGGTCGGCTCCAGCCCGTACGTCACCGGCAGCAGGAGCGCGACCGCCATGGCGGGGCCGATGCCGGGCAGCACGCCGATGGCCGTGCCCAGCAGGACGCCTATCGCCGCCCACAGCAGGTTGATCGGGGTGAGCGCCGTCCCGAAGCCGTCGAGAAGGGAGTTCAGGGAATCCATCAGAGCACTCCCATCAGCGGGCCGCCGGGCAGCGGGACGCCGAGCAGGTTGTTGAAGACGAAGTAGGTGACGACGGAGAGGACGGCCGCGATCAGAGGATCGCGGTCGATGCGCCGGCTGCCGAGCGCGTAGGCGGAGCCCCAGAAGAGCAGCGCCCCGGAGAGCGGGAAGCCGAGCGGCCCGATGAGGACCGCGTTCGCGAGGAAGACACCGGCGAGCAGCAGCACGGTCCGCCAGTCGCTCGGCTCGGAGAGGTCGATGTCCTCGCCGCCCTCCGCCTCGCCCCGGCCGCCTCTCAGCACGTCGACGGCGAGGAGGACGGCGACGACCAGCAGGCCGACACCGACGGCGATCGGCACGGTCGTGGGTCCGACGGGCCCGCGCTGGGCGATGTCGACGTCCATGGTGAGCGCGTCGGTGAGGACGAGGACGCCGATGACGAGGAGCAGCGCGCCGACACCGAGTTCGGAGTGTTCCCGCAGCCAGGCACGCCTGTCCGGGGTCCGGGTCGTGGACCTGGTCGAGTTCACAGCCCCAGCTCCTTCAGCACCTGGTCGACGCTGTCGTCCTGCTCGTCGAGGAATTCGCCGAACTTGTCGCCGGTGAGGAAGGCGTCGTCCCAGCCGTTCTTCCTCATGGAGTCCTGCCACTGCTTCGATCCGTGCAGCTTCGTGACCAGCCCGATGAGCTTGTCGCGCTCGCCGTCGGTGAGGCCCGGCGGGGCCACGATGCCGCGCCAGTTGGTGAACTCGGTGTCGAGCCCGGCCTCGCGCAGGGTGGGCGCGTCCAGACCGGGGACACGCTTCGGCCCGGTCACGGCCAGCAGCCGCAGCTCGCCCGACTTGATCTGGTCGAGGTACTCGCCGACGCCGGAGACCCCGAAGGCGACCTTGTTGCCGAGGATGGAGGCGAGCAGCTCACCGCCGCCGTCGAAGGGGATGTAGTTGACGGACTTGGGCGCTATCCCGGCGGCCTGCGCCATCAGCATGGGCGCGAGGTGGTCCGGCCCGCCGGGCGAAGAGCCGCCGCCGACCGGAAGCTTGCCGGGGCTCTTCTTCCACGCGTCGATCAGCTGGCCGATGTTCTTGTACGGGGAGTCCTTGGCGACCACCACGATGTCCTGCTCCTCCGTGAGCCGGGCGATCGGTGTGGTGTCGGCCAGGGTCTTCGGCGACTTGTTGGTGTGTACGGCGCCGACGACGCCGAGGCCCATGGACATGGCCAGCTTGCCGTTGCCGTGCTCGCCGACGAGCCGGGTCAGGCCGACGGTGCCGCCCGCGCCGGGCAGGTTGAAGACCTCGATGTTGTGGGTGAGCCCTGCGTCCTCGGCGTTCTTGGCGGCCGTGCGGGCGGTGATGTCGTAGCCGCCGCCGGGGGTGTTGGGAACCATGAACCGCAGACCGGGGATCTGGGTACCGGTTTCTGCGCCGCTGCCCGAGGTGAGCAGCGGCGGCCCCACGAGCACCAGCAGTGCCGCCCCGAGCAGGGCAATGGGGGTGCGCAGTCGCACGGGATCGCCTCTCGTCGTAGATGTGTGAAGTGGCCCACATGTTGCCTGCGCGTTAAGAAGCTGTCTCTCTTCCGGAATCAACGGACGTTGTGGTCCTTGTGGTCGCGGCTTAGCGTGTCGGCGTGACAAAGGTGCTGGTGGTGGACGACGACTTCATGGTCGCGAAGCTGCACAGCCGCTATGTGTCCCAGGCGGAGGGCTTCACGGTCGCCGGGGTGGCCCACAGCGGCGGCGAGGCGCTGCGCGCCGCGGAGCGGCTGCGGCCCGACCTCGTGCTGCTCGACATCTACCTGCCCGACATGGACGGCATCACGGTGCTGCGGGAGCTGCGGGCGGCGGAGGAGCGTGATCCGGACCGGCCGAGCGCCGACGCCTTGTTCATCACGGCCGCACGGGACGCGGCGGTGGTCCGCTCCGCGCTGCGCGCGGGCGCGCTGCACTACCTGATCAAGCCCTTCAACCAGGCCGCGCTGCATGAGCAGCTCCGGCATGTGGCGGCGCTCCGCTCACGCCTCGACCGGCTGGACGAGGCGCGCCAGGAGGATGTGGACCAGATCTTCGGCACCCGTCCGCCCGGCTCCCGCGAGCTGCCCAAGGGCCTCGCCCCGCACACTGCGGAGCTGGTGGAGCGCATCCTGCGGGAGCACCCGGGCGATCTCTCGGCCTCCGAGTGCGCGGCGGCGGGTTCCCTGTCACGGGTGAGCGCGCGGCGGTACCTGGAGTACTTCGCGGAGACGGGCCGGGCCGAGGTGACGCTCCGCTACGGCGGTACGGGCCGCCCGGAGCGCCGCTACCGCCGCATCGGCTGAGGCGGGGGGCGCCGCGCGTTCTGCGGGTTCCGCGGGTTCTGCGGGTTCCGCGGGTTCTGCGGGTTCCGCGGGTTCCGCCGGGCGAAGGAGCAGGTCAGGTGCCGGCCGGCGGCTGGTGGAGGCCGAAGGGTGAGCCCTGGTCGTCGTGGCACAGCTGGAAACGGCCGAAGCGGGCGACCGTGTCCTCGTCGCCGCCGACACCGATGTCGTCGACCGACCCGCCGAGCTCGCGTACGCGGGCGACGGCCGTCTGCATGTCGTCGACGCGGAAGAAGATGTACGGGGCGGCTCCGGAGTCACCTCCGTGCACTCCGCCGGGGACACCGGGGGTGCGGATCGAGTAGCCGCCGCCCTCCGTCGTCCCGGCCTCGAAGGTCCAGCCGAACAGCCCGGCGTAGAAGGTCCGGGCCTGCTCGGAGTCCGCGACGCCCAGTTCGAAGAACGAGATCTCCCCGGCCATGCCCTCTCCCGACGTCGGTGGAACCCGGTGCGGTCCCACCGTACGGCGGGCATCCGGCGGCCGCATCCGGCCGGGCGCCGTCCTCCGGGCGACGTGGCGCGACGGACCAGCCGGCAGGAACCCGGCCTCGCCGACCTGCTGGAACGGCTCGGACGGCCGGAACGGCCGAAAACGGCTGCAACCGCCGACGAGGCGATGACGTTCCGCACGGCGCGCGACCGGAGACTCAAGCTACTGGACGGGTGGGCCTTCTCTTGGCGGCAACGATCAGGACACATACGCCCGGAGCGGGGATCGCCCTGCGGGACCATGACCGCATGAAGCCTGCCGCGCGGCTGCCGCGCCCCCTTGTGCCCGTCACCGCCGTGGCGACCCTTGCGCTGGTCGCCTGCGGCAGCGAAACCGCCGGAGCCGGAGCCGACCGGGCCGAATTGGAGGCACGCGCGCGTGCCGCCCAAGTGGCGATCGAGAACGTCTACGTCACCGAGGTGCCGGGCTACGAGGTGGCCAAGCAGTCCGTGGGCGTGCTCGGCGCGGACGGGTTCTCGGCGACGTACGTCGAACAGGGGACGGGCGCGCAGATACGTCTCGGTGTCGACAAGGGCTCCATGGACGCGGCGCTCTGCCCGAAGACCCCGCTCGGTGTCGGCAGCGGCGGCACGGACGGCGCTGTCGAGTGCGTTGCGGACGGCGGGAGTTGGTACCGCACGAGCGGCACGCGGCACGAGTACGCGACCGAGGTGGACGGCAGGCTGGTGCGGCTCGACGCCGACACCGCGACCGTGGACCGCGCCACCCTCCGCAAGGCGGCCGAGGCGGCGCACGCCGCGAACGACGCCGAGCTCGATGCCGTACTGCCTCCCACGCGGGACGACGCCGGTGAGCCGGTCGAACGCGGCGACCTCCCGCCGGCCGGTGACGGCGCGCCGAACAACGAGGTGGGGACGAGCGGCTGAGCCGGGCCGGACCGCTGGGCCGACCGACCGGGCCCTGGACTCCACCGACCTCACGCCCGCCAACCGGCTGATCACCATGGCGGGTCGCGGATCCCCCTCCGGGCAGGCTGGGACAATTCGCCCATGGCTCCCGAGGCAGGTACCGCGAAGAGTTCGTCAGCACGACTCGTCCTGCTGACGCTCGCGACCGGTCAGTTCCTCATGGCGCTCGACAGCTCCGTCATGAATGTCTCGATCGCGACGGTGGCCGACGACGTGGGCACCACGGTGACGGGCATCCAGGGCGCCATCACGGCCTACACCCTGGTGATGGCGATGTTCATGATCCCCGGTGGCAAGGTCGGGGCGCTGATCGGCCGCAAACGCGCGTTCATGATCGGCTGCGGCGTCTACGGCTGCGGCTCCCTCATCACGTCGCTCGCACCGAACCTGCCCGTGCTGCTGTTCGGCTGGTCGTTCCTCGAGGGAATCGGAGCGGCGCTCATCCTTCCCGCGATCGTGGCACTCGTGGCCGGCAACTTCGCCGCTGAACGCCGCCCCGCCGCCTACGGACTCGTCGCAGCCGCAGGAGCGGTGGCGATCGCGCTCGGGCCGCTCATCGGGGGCGTCGCGACGACGTACTTCTCCTGGCGGTGGGTCTTCGCCGGTGAGGTGGTGATCGTGCTCGGCATCCTGCTGCTCGCCCGCCGCATCGCTGACGCACCGATCGGCGAACGCCCGCGCATCGATCTGATCGGCGCCGTGCTTTCCGCCCTCGGACTCGGGACCTTCGTCTACGGCGTGCTGCGCTCCAGCGAATGGGGCTGGTTCCGGCCGAAACCCGACGCACCTTCCTTGCTCGGGATTTCGCCGGTCGTGTGGCTGATGCTGGCCGGCCTGCTTCTGATCTGGCTCTTCCTCCGCTGGGAGGCCCGCCTCGTGGAACAGCGCAGAGAGCCACTCATCGACCCGGACCTGCTGCACAACAAGCAGCTCACCGGCGGGCTGACGATGTTCTTCTTCCAGTACCTCGTGCAGATGGGCGTGTTCTTCGTCGTACCGCTCTACCTGTCGGTCGCCCTGGGCCTGTCCGCGCTCACGACCGGCGCCCGGATCCTGCCGCTCTCACTGACACTGCTGGCGGCCGCCGTCCTGATCCCCCGCTACCTCCCGAACGTCTCACCACGACGGGTGGTGCGGCTCGGGGTCCTCGCGATGCTCGCGGGCGCGGTGATCCTCATGGCCGCGCTCGACGCGGACGCCGGGGCGGAGATCGTCACCGTCCCGCTCCTGTTGATCGGGCTCGGCATGGGCGCGCTGGCGTCCCAGCTCGGATCGGTCACCGTGTCGGCAGTACCGGAGGCACAGAGCGCAGAGGTCGGCGGCGTCCAGAACGCCGTCACCAACCTCGGCGCCTCGATCGGTACGGCACTCGCCGGGTCGATCATGATCGCCGCGCTCACCTCCTCGTTCCTGACCAGCGTCGAGCAGAATCCAGCGGTCCCTGCCGACGTCAAGAGCCAGGCGGCCGTCGCGCTCCAGAGCGGCGCGCCCTTCATGTCGGACGCTCAGCTGAAAACCGCCCTCGATGAAGCGGGTACGAGCTCGGAGGTGACCCGGGACGCGCTCGATGCGAACGCCGCCGCCAGGATCGACGGCCTGCGCGCTGCACTCGCCATCCTCGCGCTCACCGCCCTCCTGGCGCTGTTCTTCACCCACCGGATCCCGACGACCCAGCCCCGCTCCGCCAATGCCTGACCGCAGGCAGCTCGGCAGGATTCGTCCCTGCGGCCTTCTGAACCGCAGCTCTTGCATGTGGATGGATCGGTGGCGGCGCCCGAGGGCGATGGTGCGGCTCACGGCGCCTTTCCGGCGGCCCGCTTCGTGTTCTTGCCGCCGGTTCCGGTGCTGCTCCGCCCAGGCTTGGCGGGTGCGCTCTTCCGGCTCTTGGCGGCCCTCTCTGCCGCTGCCCCCGCCTGCGACGGCGCTGTCCTGGCCGGTGCGGTCGGCCACTTGAACTCGATCTCCAGCTCGATCTCCCCGTCACCGACCTCGATCTCCGTCTCGCTCTGAAGTTCGTCGGGGATCCGCAGGCTCAGCCTGCCCGGGCCGAGTACCAGTTCGGCGTCCCCTCCTTGCCTCAGCGCGGCCGCGATCGCCATGAGCTGATCAGCGGCTTCGAGGCGTGACAGCGAGCCCTTCTGTTCGTACTTGAGGTCCTTCATGGCTCGTCTCCGATCCGGCAGAAACGGTGTGCAACGCCGCGGCGTCACCTGAAAGCGCTGGTACGGAGCAGTCGCGTCATGCGGGGGCCGGGGCGAAGGGATGCAACTCGTCAGCGCCAGGTTGCACGACGCCGTAGCTGCTCTCCGGTACCTCGTTCCAGGCGCCGGGCAGGTCGCCGAGGGGCTCGGACACGATGAGGCGGGTCTCCTCGGAGATGTCCTCGAGGAACGCGAGATCGGGGTGGAGCCTGCGCAGTGCGTCGACCCGGCTGCTGTAGAACAGCGACCGGGAAGCGTTCTCGCTGGAGTAGCGGAAGGCCCAGACGCGTTCGCCGTCGGTGATGGCGAGCGTCATCTGGAGCGGGAACTCCACCCCATGGTCGCGGGCGGTGCGCTCCACGACCCCTGCCATCTTTGCCACGGCGGCGGGCGGGTCCTGCTCCAGGCCGAAGGTGAGTGCCAGGTAGAACATCACCTCGGAGTCCGTCGTCCCTTCGAGGTCGGCGTACAGCGCGGGATCGATGAGCATGGTGAGGTCACGGCGCATGAGGTGGAAGCCGGCGACGGCTCCGTTGTGCATGAACATCCAGGGGCCGCGCCGGAACGGGTGACAGTTCGATTGCTGCACCGCCGTTCCGGTCGACGCCCGGATATGGGCGAAGAACAGCGGGGAGCGGACGTGGTCCGCCATCTCCCGCAGGTTGCGGTTGTTCCAGGCGGGGCCGATGTCCCTGAGGAGCGCCGGAGTGCTGTTGTCCTCCGTGTACCAGCCGACACCGAACCCATCGCCGTTCGTGGTCTCCACGCCGAGCTTGGAATGCAGGCTCTGGTCGATCAGCGAGTGGGCCGGTTTGTACAGGATGGTGTCGAGCAGCATGGGTGTTCCCGAATACGCGAGCCATCGGCACATACGTGATCACCTCGAGCGCCCCGGGGACAACTCGCCATTCTCTGCCGCCCTCCGCGGGCGGCGTACGGATCTTCGTCCGGCCTTTTCATTCTCGCCCCCCTCCCCGGCCGCCGCCAGGCGGCCGGGGCCGGGCGCGAGCAGCCCGGCGGGCTGTGCGTTCCTCACCGCAGCTCAGTGCGCGTCCAGGGCGGTGCCACCGGGCTTGTCGAACTCGGCGTCCTGAACGTTGATCCGCCCGGCGACGGAGGCACCTGTGAGCCGTACTTGTCCGTGCGCACGCATCTCCGGCGCCCACAAGTCGTCCCCGATCGTGGCCTGGTTGAGCCGCAGCACCGGCTCGGAGTCGTCCGGCGCCGTGAACTCCGCCCGCTCCATGAACAGCGCCCCGGAGATCTGCGCCCCACCGAGCCGCACCGGCCCCCGCATGAGGCAGTCCGTCATCCGCAGCACCCCCTCGACCCGCAAGGTCGCCGAGGCCAGGCCCGGCAGCACGGATTTCCTCGGACTGAGCTGGCGCAGCTGGGCACCGTACAGGTCGGGAACGCCGTCGAAGTGGCACTGGCGCAGCCGGATGGCAGCGTCGATCGTGGCGTACCTGAGGTCCAGCACGCCGGTGATCCGCGCCCCCGTGATCTTGAGCGCGGTGATCTCCCCCTCCTCCTGCGGAGCCTTGAGCAGCAGCGTCCGCAGCACACACGCCCGTACGGTCCGCTCCGCGCCCCAGGTGTTGCCGAGCGCCGGATCCTCTTCCTCGGCGGCGCGGAAGTCCACGGACTCGCCGCGCGGAAAGGCGCGCCATATGCGTACCTCTGCCGGCGTCAGATCGTGGGTGTCGTTCACGCCGGGACTCTGACGTGCTGCGTTCGGGCTGTCAACTACCGTACGGAGCAGGCCATGCCGTCCGACATCCTTCCTGCGCCTCATCGGCTGCGAACCGGCATGGAGACGAAGCTCCGGGCTGTGACAGGCCGGTTGGCTCCGGTCATGCAGCCACTGAGCATCCTTCCGGGTCCGCGGCGAGTGAGGGACACACCTCCTGCGGCGGCGATCAGCTCCGGGTGCCGGTGTCCCGCAGGGCGTGGCCGCCCCGGGGGCGTGCCGAGCCGGCTGGGCAGACCTCCGCGACGGCACCGCCGATGGTTCGCATCGAGGTACCGCGCGGCACGCGGGGAGCCACATGGGGTGCCACCCCCGACGACATGAGGCGGCTCCGCCTGGGCTGCCGCGGACGGCCGACCGCGACCCCAGTGGTCAGGCGAGCGCGAGCACCTGGCTTCCTGAGCCCCCTCTTGGCCTCACCGCAAGCCGCCTGACGGGCTGTGCGCTTCATCGCCGCAGCTCAGTGATGCGAAGAATGGATCCAGGGAGCTAGCTGGGAGCCATTCGGGGAGCCACTGTGTCTCAGCGGCTCCCCGTTCGCGTCACGTCTCCGCCGCGTCCGCTTCACCGAAGATCGCGTCCATGGCCTCAGCGCCCTGAGTGATGACGGGACGGATCTGCTTCCGGTAGACCGCTTCGGTCGTGCGGGTACCGCTGTGTCCCACGACCCGCGCGATGACCTCCAAGGGAATGCCGTGGTCGGGCCTGTGGTGCCGGTTGGTCGGGCATGGATCTCGCCGACCTGCTCGACGCACCCGGCGACCGGGAACCGCTGCTCACCGTGAGGGAGGCGCACGCCGTGCTGCGCCTGCTCCAGCCCGTCGCCGGCGGGGGCGGTGAGGAAGCGCTGGCGGCCGACGAGATGATGGTGCGCCTTGCGCAACGCGTGCCTGGCCCGCCCGCGTGAGTCCTTGCGGCACCATCGCTCTTTTGGTCGGGTGACCTTGGGGCAATGGCGACCGTTGATCAACGCATGAAGAAGCGAAACATTCTCACCACTGCCGCTCTCACTGTCGGCACGCTCGCTATCGCTGTCGTACCTGCGCACGCAGGGATCGTTGACGGCACCCTCAACAACCTCGGGCTCCTCGACAACATCTCGCTGCTGAACTCGAACGTCAACAGCGACCCGACCACCACCGAAAACAACAACGCCAACACCCGCGCCGACGGCAAGAAGAACAACTCTTCCGACCAGAACTGATACGGCGCTCGGCGCAGCCGCCCCGTCCGGCCCTGGTGGCGCGGCCAGTTGGTAGGCCGGGCGGGGCTCCTAGACGTTCGGGATGGCGCTGATGACGGCGTTGGCGAGCTCGAGGGCCACACGCAGCCGACCTTGCGTCGCAGGCCGAACGCGAGAGGTTTGCGGGCCTCCATGACGCCCTCCGGCGTGACGCCGTAGGGGAGATCGAGATCGGCCCGGTAACCGGGCCCGTCTCGCACGATCTCGCTGGTGAAGCGCAGCCCGCTCATGTCGCCGCCCTTCTTGATGGCGGCGGACACCTTCGCGTACCGATCGAGTCCAGACCGCGCAGCACGATCGAGCCGGTGAGCTTCTGCACCTCCGTCTTCAGCACCGCCGGACCCACGACCGGCGCGTCGGGCTGCTGCCCAGCGACACCGAGCAGCAGCACGCCGCCCGCCGCGAACGCGTACAGGAACGCAGGTGGGAGCTGACCCAGCATGGTCAGTCAGCCCACCCCTGCAGTTTCAGGAGCCCTCTGCCGGTATGACGAACGGCATGGCCAGCAGCCACTGCTGGTTATCCCCGTCATGCGGCTCCCAGAACACGGGCATCGTCCTGGCCTCAGCTTCGCGAGGGGTGTCCAGCGCGAGGCCCGTCCCTGCGTTGATGATGCGGTGCGCCCGAAGCCCAGGGGCGGGTATGACATGCCACCGTTGCCAAGCAGCGTCGTCGTCACTCCGCCCCCGCATGCGGAGATGATCAAGCGACGCTGCCGCATGTCCATCGAGCAGCAAGTTGTTGCTTGCGGAGATGATGTGCACCTGCCTGCCATGGCCGGACGCCTCCAGGTACCACAACTGATGGGGCTGACCGTGCGGCCCCCAGAGATGCGGCTGGCTGCCATCGGAGTTGCGCAAACACGTGTCGAGCGCCAACCCGCTGCTGACCGATATGAGCAGGAAGGGCCCACTCGGCTGACGCTCACGACGCTTGAAGAACGCGCCCACATCGTTCGTTCCGATCTTCAGGAACGGAAGACCTATCTCGGCACTCACCTGACGGTTCCGCGGCAGCATGGCCGTCATCCTAGGATGTCGGACTCCCCCCAAGTGCGGCGTTTGCAGCTTTAGAAGGCTTCGTCAACCTCACGCCAGAAGCCTGAGTAACAACGCCCGCATCGGGCCATTACCGGGCATGTAGAGGCCACGCGGGGAGCCACATGGGGAGCCACTCCCGGCGACACCAGGCAGCTCCCGACGGACGACCACGGACGTGAAGTACCCGTCCTCGGTGGTCAGACAAGCGTGGATGCCTCGCTTCCTGAGCCCCCTCTTAGCCTCACCTTAAAGGCGTCATAAGGATGGCCCTCACCCCCCGCCAACAGGCGATTTCGACGTGCCGAGCGGCTAACTTGCAGATCACCGGGGCCGGTTCGAGCAGTCGGTGCCGTAGTCCGCGGGGGGCCGCGCCTCCGGCTCGAACCGGCCCCGGTGTCCCCCCCATAGCCGCCTTAAGGAGAACGTCCCCATGACCGCTCGCCGCAGGGTCACCACGGTCGCCGCGCTCGGCTTCGCGCCGCTCGCCCTCGCCGGTCTCGCCACGGCGCCGGCGTCCGCCCACGGATCGATGACGGACCCGGTCAGCCGGATCTCCGCCTGTTTCGCGGAGGGGCCGGAGAACCCGGACTCGGCGGCGTGCAAGGCGCTGGTCGCGGCGGGCGGGACGCAACCGCTGTACGACTGGAACGAGGTCAACATCGCCGATGCGGCGGGGAATCACAAGCAGTTGATACCGGACGGCAAGCTGTGCAGCGCGGGCCGCGACAAGTACAAGGGCCTCGACCTGCCGCGCGCCGACTGGCCGTCCTCGCCGCTCGCCTCCGGCAACCACACCTTCCGCTACAAGGCGACCGCGCCGCACAAGGGCACGTTCGAGCTGTATCTGACGAAGGACGGCTACGACCCCACGAAGCCGCTCGCGTGGTCGGACCTGGAGGAGAAGCCGTTCGCGAAGGTCACGAACCCGGAGCTGCAGAACGGCGCGTACGTCTTCAACGGCATCGTGCCGAACAAGTCGGGCCGGCACCTGGTGTATTCGATCTGGCAGCGCTCGGACTCCCCCGAGGCGTTCTACACCTGCTCCGACGTGGTCTTCGGCAAGGACAGCGGTGGAAGTGCCGCGGCCCCCGCCGCGAGTGCGCCCTCCGAGCAGGACATCGAGAAGGGTGCGGACAAGTCCACGGTCGACCACGGCGGTCACGGCGGTGACGGCCACGGCGAGCCGGCGGACAAGGGCGCAGGCACAGGCACAGGCGCGGACACGGACACGGGAACAGAGGCGGGGAAGCCCGCGGAGCAGCCGGCGGAGAACGCCCCGGAGGCGAAGGGCGCCGACGAGCCCGCAGCCGCCCCCGCCGCCCCGGAGACGTCGGACGAGAAGCTCGCCGCCACAGGTGGCGACAGCAGCACCACCTACATGGCGATCGGCGGTGCGGCGACGCTCGCGGTCGGTGCGGCGGCGCTGTTCGGGCTGGGCCGACGCAGGACCGTGACGCCGGGCGGACGTCACAGCCGCTGAGTACGACACGGCGAGGCAGGCGCCCGTGCCCGGGATCCCGGGCACGGGCGCCTGCCCTTTCACGTGCGCCGGGTCAGCCGAAGACGGACGCGCAGGTGGTGGGTCTCGCGTGCGCCGGGTCGAGCGCGTTGGCCACCTCGTGGTAGGCGATCAGGTCGAACACGCCGATCGCGACGTGCTCCGACAGATCGAGTGGACAGAGGTCCTGGAGCAGTACGTTGCGGACGTTCGGCCCGCTGAGGTACTGCGACCGCCAAGGCGTGACCACCTCGTCGTAACGGGTGGCGATGACCGTGTAGCGCACGCCGGGCACGGTGTCGCCGTCCGCGTTGAGCTTGGTGAGGAAGGCGGATCCGGTGACCTGGTCGGCGAGGGCCGGGGTGTGCCGGCCGAGCAGGTCCGCCGCGCCGGGGAAGTACGGCAGCAGCTTGGTGAAGCCGTTCAGGTTGGTGCCGTGGTTGCTGGGGGCGATGCCGACGAGGGCGTTCACCTTGGCGGCCCCACCCAGGAACTTGAGGTAGTAGCGCGGCATCATGCCGCCCTGGGAGTGGCCGACGATGTCGGCCTTGGGCGCGCCGGTGGCGGCGAGCACCTTGTCGACATAGGCGTCGAGTTGCTCCGCCGACCTGTCGATGGGCCCGAGGCCGTGGAAGAAGGGCACATGGGGGAGTTGCCCGTAGTCGAGGGAGAAGACGCAGTAGCCGCGCTTCACCAGATACGGGGCGAGGACGAGCCAGTTGTCGACGGAGTTCCCGAGGGTGCCGTGGACGAGGACGACGGGACGGGGATGGGCGGCGGAGGGCTTGCAGTTGTAGTCGTTCCAGCCACTGCTGGGGGCGGCAGTGGTGGATTCCGCGGTGGCGGTGGCGGCCGGGGTGAGGGCGACGGCCACTGCGAGCATGAGGGCTGACAGTGGTCTGAGCGCACGTTTCCAAGGCAGCATCGATCTGTCTCCTTGCGGCTCAAGGGAGTTGCGATGGCTGGATTGCTGTGCTCACGTCAACTTACGGGCGGGTAACCGGAACTGGGAAGTTACGCGTCGGTAAAGACTGCCCCTTCTTACGGAGCGGATCTGCTATGTACCGGCTCCGTGACGGTGGACGGATACTCCGGCAAGGCCGCGCTCGGCAGGCGGGTGCACACACGGACGGCGCTCGGTCAGCGCCGGATTCATCGGCAGGCGGCGCTCCCGCAAGGGCCGCCCGGCGCCCTACGCCGCCAGTGACCCCGGCACGACCGCCCCGGGACCGAACTTCGCGCGGGCCCGGTCGGCGACCTCCTCGATCCGGCGCGCCCGCTCGTCGGCAGGGTCGAACGTCAGCTGCCGCGCGGCCCGTTCGGCCGCCGTCAGGTCTTCGGCACGCAGCGACAGCCCCCGCACCCTGGCCCGCTGAAGTCCGAGCGCCTGATGCAGCGCGTACGCGGCGTCGGCGAGCGCCGCCGAGTGGGCGGTCGGCTCCCGCAGGGTGCGGGTACGGGTGGTCGTGGACCGGTCGGCATAGCGCACCGTGAGCGTCAGGGACCTGCAGACCTGACGTTCGCCCCGCATCCGCGACCCCAGCTCCTCCGTGAGCGAGAGCAGCGCCCTCCGGTGCTCGACCTGGTCCAACTCGTCCAGGCCGAAGGTCCGTTCGGCGGCCATCGAGCGCGAAAGGGCGTTCGGGACGACCGCCGTACGGTCGATGCCGCGGGCCCGTTCCCATACCTCGCGCCCGGCCCGCGCGCCCAGGATCCGCTGGATCACGGCGAGCGGCGCGCCGGCGACACGGCCGGCGGAGTCGAGACCGTACGCGCACAGGGTGCGGGCGGTCACCGGCCCCACCCCGTCGAGTGCGGCGACCGGCTTGTCGGCCAGGAAGGCCGCGGTCTCCTCCTCCGTCACCACCAGGGTCGTACCAGGCACCGCCTCGCGCGCGGCCATCCTGGCGATCATGGGTACGGGGCCGGCGCCGATGACGCAGTCCACGCCGCAGTGCGCGAGCGCCCGCACCCGCAGCAGGGAGGCGAGCTGCGCCGCGTCCCGCCCGAAGTACCGCTCCGCGCCCCGGACGTCGACGAGCGCGGCGTCCGGCGGCAGCGCCTGGACGACGGGGCTGATGTCCTCCGCCACGGCGAGCAGCGCGGGAAGCGCCGCCTCGTACATGGGCGACAGCAGGAAACGCACGTAGAGGATCATCCGGCACTCCCGGGGCTCTGATGCCACAACTTCCTTCCGCCTGCGGCTGCTTCACCGGCGGGCTTGAGATCCGCCCAGGGGTTGAGCTCGTAGCCCGTCGGCAGCTGGATCCGGCGGCCGTTGTCGGGCCCGGCCTCGCCGTCCGGCTCCGGCGCCGGGGCGGCCAGCCGGGCGGCGACCGCGTCGAGGCCGCCGGTACGCCGCAGTTCCACCAGCTCCGCCAGGTTCCAGGCGGCCGAGCCGACCACGCTGAGGCTGCGCGGTCCGCGCCGCTGCACCACACCACGCACCAGCAGCAGCCAGGAATGGAAGACGGTGTGGGCGCAGGCGGCGTGGCTGTCGTCGAAGAAGGCGAGGTCCACCAGGCCGGTGCCGTCGTCGAGCGTGGTGAAGATGACCCGCTTGCCGGAGCGGATCGGCGGTGTCTGGGTGGCCGCCTTGGCGCCCGCGACGAGCACCGTCCGCCCGTGTGGGGCATCACGCAGCCGCTGCGCGGAGAGCACGCCGAGCTCAGCCAGGAAGGCCTGGTGATCGGCCATCAGGTGGCGGGAGGCGTCCATGCCGAGCACACCCAGCTCGGCACTGAGGCGTTCCGCGTCCCCCAGGTCGGGCAGCCCGACCGGTGCGGTCTTCTGCCCCTGCGTCAGCGGGAGCTGGCTGCCGTAGGACGCGGCGCCGCGCTGGGTGCGGTGCAGTTCGGCGAGGTGCAGCAGCAGATCGCGGCGGTTGGCGCCGAAGGCGTCGAGCGCGCCGACCTGGGCCAGCCGCTCGGCGACCGGCCGCGAGGGGCAGGCCCGCTGCCAGAAGTCCAGCAGCGATGAGTACGGCTGTCCCGCCTCGATGCGCGCCGCCTCCGCCTCGCTGATGCCATGGACGTCGGAGAGCGCGAGCCGCAGCCCCCAACGGCCCTGTCCAGGACGGGAGCCGACGAGAGCACCGGGACCAGGACCGGGTCCAGGACGGGAGCCGACGAGAGCACCGGGACCAGGACCGGGTCCAGGACGGGAACCGGCGACAGCGCCAGGACCGGGGCCGAGCCGGGCGCCGCGACCGGTGCCAGGACCGGTCCCGGCACCTGCCCGGGACGACACGTCATCAGACACCAGTTCGATTCGGTGAGCGACCGCAGACCGGTTCACATCCAGCGGCAGCACCGGCACCCCGCGCCGCCGCGCATCCGCCAGCAGCAGCCGTTTCGGATACATCCCGGGGTCGTGGGTGAGCAGCCCGGCGTAGAAGGCCGCCGGGTGGTGCGCCTTGAGCCAGGCCGACTGGTACGTGGGAACGGCGAACGCGACCGCGTGCGCCTTGCAGAAGCCGTACGACCCGAAGGCCTCGATGATCTCCCAGGTGCGGCCGATCACCTCGGGCGTGTAGCCCTTCGCCCCGGCGTTCTGCGCGAACCAGGCCTTGATCTTCCCCTGCGACTCGGGGTCGGAGAGACCGCGCCGCACCCGGTCGGCCTCGTCCCGGCCGCAGCCGGTCATGATGTCCAGGATCTCGATGATCTGCTCATGGAAGACGACCACTCCGTACGTCTCCCGCAGCGGCCCTTCCAGGTCGGGATGCGGATAGCGTGCGGGCGCCCGGCCGTGCCTGGCCTCGATGAACGGCCGCACCATGTCGGCCGCGACCGGCCCCGGACGGAACAGCGAGATGTCGACGACCAGGTCGCCGAAGGTCTCCGGCTGAAGCCGTCCCACCAGGTCGCGCTGACCGGGCGACTCGATCTGGAAACAGCCCAGCGTCTCGGTCGACTTGATGAGCCGGTAGGTGGCCGGGTCGCCCGGCGGCACGGCGTCGACGTCGACCTCCTCGCCGGTGGCCCTGTGCACCTCGGCGACCGCGTGCGCCATCGCCGACTGCATCCGCACCCCGAGGACGTCGAGCTTGAGCAGCCCGAGCTCCTCCACGTCGTCCTTGTCGAACTGGGACATGGGGAAGCCTTCGCCGCTGGTCGGCATCACCGGCGTGCGGGTGAGCAGCGAGGCGTCGGAGAGCAGCACGCCGCACGGGTGCATGGCGACCCCGCGGGGCAGCGCGTCCAGCGCCTCGACCAGCTCCCACATCCGTTCCCGCCGCTTCGACTCCTTTGCCACCTCCCGCAGTTCCGGCAGTTCGGCCAGGGCCGCGCGGGCGTCGCGTGCCCGGATGTGCGGGAAGGACTTGGCGAGCTTGTCGATCTCCGCCGGGTCCATGGACAGGGCGGCGCCCACGTCCCGGATCGCGTGCCGGACCCGGTAGGTCTCCGGCATGGCGACGGTCGCGACCCGCTCCTCGCCGAAGCGGCCGATGATCTCCCGGTAGACCTCGAGCCTGCGGGCGGACTCCACGTCGATGTCGATGTCGGGCAGGACACGCCGCCGCTTGGACAGGAAGCGCTCCATCAGCAGCCCGTGCTCGACCGGGTCGGCGTGCGCGATGCCGAGGAGGTGGTTGACCAGGGAACCGGCCCCGGACCCGCGCGCCGCGACCCGGATACCCATGCCCTTCACGTCGTCCACGACCTGAGCGACCGTCAGGAAGTAGGAGGCGAAGCCGTGATGGGCGATGATGTCCAGCTCGTGGTGCATCCGCTCCCAGTACTCGCGCCGCCCGTCGTAGCCGCACAGCACCATTCCGGCGGCGGCCCGGGAGGCCAGCACCCGCTGCGCGGTGCGGTACTCGGCACCGACGAGGGCCGGCTCCGGGAAGTGGACGCTACCGATCCCGAGATCGTCCTCGGGGTCGACCATGCATTCGGCGGCCGTCTCCTCCGTCACGGCGAGCAGCCGGTGCGCGAGCTCACGCCGGAAACCGGCGGCCTCCGCGACCCGGGCGGCGAGGGCGGCCATCGCCGCCGGGTCCTTCAGCCAGCGTTCACCGCTGTCGAGGCCCTTGCGCGGGTCGACCGGCACCAGGCGGCGGGCGGCGTCGAGGACGTCGGCGACCGGGCCCTGGCCGGGGTCGGCGTAGCGGACGGCGTTGGTCAGCACGGGTCGTACGCCCTGCTCGGCGGCGAGGCCGAGGGTACGGGCGGCATGGCGCAGCGAGCCGGGGCCGGTACCGCCCCCGCCGTGGTGCACGACCTCCAGGCGCAGCCGGTCGCCGTACCGCTCCCGCCAGGGGCCGAGCAGCTTGGCCGCGCGGTCGGGCCGGCCGTCGGCCAGCGCCCTGCCCACCTCGGACGACGGGCCGAGCAGCACGGTCAGCCCGTCGCCGTGGTTGTCGTCCCAGGGCAGCAGGGGGCTGCGCTGGTCGGTGGCGTGGGCGGCGGTGATCATCCGGCACAGGTCGGCCCAGCCGCGGCGGTCGCGGGCCAGGAAGACGGTGCGGGGCGAGGATTCGTCGACGAACGCTCCGCCGCGCACCGGGGTGCGGCGCCGCTCGGCGGGCCCCTCCTGCCGCGCCCGCTCCCCCACGGCGAGGTCCACCCCGAACAGCGGCCGTACACCTTCCTTGGCGCAGGCGGTGACGAAACGGACCGCGCCCGCCAGGGTGTCGCGGTCGGTCAGCGCGAGGGCGTCCATGCCGCGCTCGGCGGCGCGGCCGGCCAGCCGCTCCGGGTGGGAGGCCCCGTACCGCACAGAGAACCCGGAAACGGTGTGCAGATGCGTGAAGTAAGGCATCCGCACCTCCTGAATCAATCGTTCTCACCTCCCCCACCTCCCACCATAGACCAGTTTCGAACATGCGTACGACACATTCTCGGAGCCTTCCCGCAGCCCCGCGTTTTCCGTCCCGCGCTCGGCGGCAATGGGGGCCGCGCGGGGCTACGGAGTGGTGCGCGGTCGCGGCGGGACCGCACCGGCAGGGCCCGGCAGCGCCGCCGCCAGGAGCGCACCGGCCGCCGCCACGGCCGCGAGAGCGGTCAGCGCCGGACCCGTCGCGGAGACGGACATCACCATGGGCCCGGCCGGTCCCTCGCCGGGTGCGGCGAGCGTCATCAGCGCGGTCGCCACGGCCACCCCCAGCGCCGGGCCGATGTTCATGGCGGTCTGCTGGAGCCCGCCCGC
The DNA here is from genome assembly GCF_009832925.1 of Streptomyces sp. Tu 2975. Lineage (GTDB taxonomy): Bacteria > Actinomycetota > Actinomycetes > Streptomycetales > Streptomycetaceae > Streptomyces. The sequence goes on along the minus strand of NZ_CP047140.1, from coordinate 6,266,700 downwards.
GACCCCGGCGTGCTCCGCCGGCGCGCCCCGCACGACGACCGCCGTCGCGGCGACCATCGCGGCACCGAAACCGGCGCCCACCAGGAAGAACCCGCCGCCTACCGGCACCGCGCCCGCCGCCCGGTCGAGGCGGGAGAGCACGAGAACGCCGAGGAGGAGGAGAGACATCGCCACCGCGGTCGTCCGGCGCGGACCGTACCGGCGCAGCGCCAGCGCACACACCGGCGCCCCCACGACCACCGCCACCGCCCCTGGCAGCGCCTGCAGAGCACTCCGGAAGGGGTCGAGCCCGAGGACGCCCTGAAGGAAGTAGACACCGGCGAACAGGGCCCCGGACAGCACCGCCGACGCGCAGACCAGCACCCCGAGCGCCGAGGCGACCACTGCCGACCCGAGCATCTCCGGCGGCACCAGCGGGTTCCGGCCGCGCCGTACGTGCCGTACGAACGCGCCACCGGCGACGACCGCCGCGCCGCATCCCGCCACGGTCACGCCCGCCCGGCCGGTGTCCGGCATGTCGACGAGCGTGTGCACCAGACAGACCAGGGTCACCGCGAGCAGGCAGGCTCCGACCGGGTCGAGTCCCGTCTTGGCCGCCGGGGCGGGCTCCGGGGCCCGCACGGCGAGGACGAGCAGCCCGATCACCAGCGCAGGCGCGACGTTGAGCAGGAAGACGGACCGCCACCCCAGCTCGGCGGCCAGCGCCCCGCCGACGACCGGCCCGGCGGCGGCCGCCGCCCCGATCGCGCTGGTGCGCAGCGCGATGGGCATTCCCAGCCGGTCGGGAGGAAAGGCGGCCCGCAGCATGCCGAGGGTGGCCGGTTGCAGCAGCGCACCGAAGACTCCCTGCGCGATACGCAGTGCGATCACCCAGCCGATGTCCGGCGCCAGGCCGATCCCGGCGGACGCGGCGCCGAAGCCCAGCATACCGACGGCGAAGACCTGCCGGTGGCCGTACCGGTCGCCGATGCGCCCGGCGAGGACGAGCAGGCTCGCCACCGCGATCAGATAGCCGGTGCCGGTCCACTGGACCTGTTCGAACGACGCGTGCAGATCCCGCTGCATGACGGGCTGCACGATGGTCAGCACGGTGCCGTCCAGGGCGACGACCGAGGCGCCGACGACACTGCCGGCGAGCATGATCCGCCGATGGACCGCACTCCGCCCCGCGCTCGGGGCCGTGCCCTGGCCGGCGCTCAGTCCCGCCCGGTCGGGGCTCGGGGCCGTACTCACCGGGGGTCCGGCCCGAGGTGGGCGTCCAGCACGGTGCGCAGCAGTGGCTCCACGTCGTCGGTGCCCGTCGCGAGCTGGAGGCTGCCCCAGCCCCACAGCTGGGCGATGCCGTGGAGATTGGCCCACAGCGCGGTCGCGACGACCTGCGGCGGGGCGTCCCCGGGACGCGGTCGCACCTGCGCCACCGCGTCCACGAACCTGCCGAAGAGCGGCAGGCTGGTTTCCCGCAGACCGAGATGACCACTCTTGAGCAGGTCGTGGCGGAACATCAGCTCGAACATGCCGCCGTCGGTCCGGGCGAAGTCCAGATAGAGGCGGCACAGTGCGGCGACCCGGGCGCGGGGGTCCTTCTGGACTCCGTCGACGACCTCGGTGGCCCTGCGCGCCAGGTCGGCGAAGCCCTCCCGGGCGATCGCGGACAGCAGGGACAGGTGGGTGGGGAAGTAGCGCCGCGGGGCGCCGTGCGAGACCCCCGCGCTGCGGGCGATCTCCCGCAGGGAGAGCGCTTCCACGCCCCTGGTGGCCACCAGCTCCATCCCTGCCGCCACCAGTCTGACGCGGAGACTTTCGTCGTGTTGCGTCGCAGACGTCATAGACACTGTCTACCGCACGTGGGTAGACACTGTCTACCTCAGCCATTCGGACGTCACCGCCTGCGCGCCCGGCGGGCGCCGTCGAGCGTTGGGCCATGGCACAGACGGCACAGACGGACGGCGAGCCGCGCAAGGGGTTCCTCGACGAGGTCAAGGACGCGGTCACCGTACGGGCCGCGATCCTGGTCATCGGAGTGCTGGCGCTCCAGCTCGGATTCATCACCTCGTACATCGGCGCCTTCCACCATCCGAAGCCGCGCGTGATCGCGCTGGCGATCACCTCGCCCGACACGCAGATCGCCGACGAGGCCCTGTACCGGCTCGCCCGGCTGCCGGGTGACCCCCTGGAACCACGCACCGTCGGCGACGAGGCGGCCGCGCGGCGGCAGATCCTGGAGCGAAAGATCGACGGGGCACTCGTCATCGACCCACGTGGCACCACCGACCGGCTGCTGGTCGCCGGCGGCGCGGGGGGAGCGCTCTCCGAGGCGCTCGCCACGGTCGTCGGGAAGGCGGAGCAGTCGCAGCGGCGCAAGGTCCTGGTCGTGGACGTCGTGCCCGGCGCCGCGGGCGACGCGCGCGGCCTCTCCTCGTTCTACCTGGTGGTCGGCTGGTGCGTGGGCGGCTACCTGTGCGCGGCGATCCTGGCCATCAGCGCGGGCGCCCGGCCGACCAACGGGGCCCGCGCCGTCATCCGGCTCGGCGCGCTGCTGCTGTACTCGATCGCCGCGGGACTGCTCGGCGCGGTGATCGCCGGCCCGGTCCTCGACGCGCTCCCCGGCAGCCTGTGGGCGCTGTGGGGCCTCGGCACGCTGCTCGTCTTCGCCGTCGGAGCGCTCACGCTGGCGCTGCAGGGACTGGCGGGGATCGTCGGCATCGGCCTGGCGATCCTGCTCGTGGTCGTCCTCGGCAACCCGAGCGCGGGCGGGGCCTACCCGTACCCGCTGCTTCCCCCGTTCTGGCACGCGATCGGCCCGGCACTGCCCCCGGGAGCGGGCACGTACGCGGCGCGCTCCATCGCGTACTTCAGAGGGAACGGGGCGGACGGACCGATGCTCGTGCTCGCCGCGTGGGCGGTGGCGGGCTCGGCGGTCACGCTGGCGTGCGCGGTGATGCGGGCACGGCGCCCGGAGGAGCCGACGCGGGCGGCCGGCGCGAGGCGGGCCTGACTCCCCGGAACCACGGCCCCGCCGCTGCCACGTTGTCCGTGGCAGCGGCGGGGCCGTGGGCCGGGCAGAGGAAGGACGTCAGCCGATTTCCGCGCCCAGGACCGACAACGCCTCCGTCACCGGCTGGAAGAACGTCTCGCCGCCCGAGCTGCAGTCACCGCTGCCGCCCGACGTGAGGCCGATCGCCGCGTCACCCGAGAAGAGGGAGCCGCCGCTGTCGCCCGGTTCCGCGCAGACGTTCGTCTGGATGAGTCCCTCGACGATGTCGCCGTTGCCGTAGTTCACGGTGGCGTCGAGGCCGGTCACCTCACCGTCGTGGACCTGCGTGGTGGAGCCGCTGCGCGTCACCTGCATGCCGACGGTCGCCTCGCCCGCCTGGGTGATGGCCTGGGACCCGCCGTCGTAGAGGTTCACCTCGCTCGGGTGCTCCGTGGCGCCGTTGTACTTCACCAGCGCGAAGTCGTTGCCGGGGAACTGCGAGTCGACCATCGTGCCGACGGCCGGGCCGCCCGCCGAGTCGGACCACTCGCTCCCGGACTGCCCGCAGTGCCCGGCGGTGATGAAGTGCGGCTCGCCACCCTTGACCACGTTGAAGCCGAGCGAGCAGCGCCCGCCGCCCGAGTGGATGGCGTCGCCGCCGGCGATGAAGGGCCTGAACTCGCCGGCGGTCTTCTTGAGCTCCGCCTTGGCGCCGAGGCCCTTGACGACCTCCTGAAGCTTGGCCCAGTCGGCACCCTCGACCGTGCGGTCCGCGGTGACGACGACCTTGTTGGTGACCGGGTCGGTCGCCCACGAGGTGCCGGGGATGGTCGCCTTGTCCGTGAGGGTCTGCCGGGCGCCCTTCAGCTCGACGAGGGTGTTCTCGACCACCCTGGCCTTGCCGCCGGCCTCGCGCACCGTCTGCGCCGCGTCCTCGCTGAGCACGTTCACGATGAGCGCCTTGGCCTTGGCGTCGTAGTACGCGCCTGCCTCTTCGGCACCCAGGTCCGCCCTCAGCGTGGCGGCGAGGTCCCCGGCCGCAGGCGCCGTGAGCGCCTTCACGTCGAACTGCGGGGTGTGGTCACTGGCGTTCGCGCTCTGGAAGGTGACGCCCGCGGCAACGATGGCGACGACCGCGCCGCCCGCAACTGCCGCTTTTCTCTTGGGTATGCGTCGGTGCTTCAACTTCTACCTCCTGTGGGGGCCGCGCCGTGAGCAAGTGGGGTGCCCGGACGCGGAGGATGAGTCGCCCACTATTCCGAGGCGTCGCAGTCGCACACAAGGTCGACTACGGGACGGGCACACGACAACACTGTTGCGTTCACAGCCTCTCCACAGAATCCGGGAGCACGACGTGAATGCCCCCGGCAGTCGGCCGCCTGATGGGTAATCACCGGCCGGACGGGGAAGCTCATGGTGTCCGCAACGGGCATGGACGGCACGGGGCATGTACGGCGAAGGGGGCGTTCGGGTGCGACGTCGGGTGCGCGCGGCGGACGGGCGGCATCTGATGGTGGAGCGTCTCGGCGATCCGCGCGGCAGACCGGTCTTCCTGCTGCACGGTACGCCGGGCAGCAGGCTCGGCCCCGCGCCGCGCGGCATGGTGCTCTATCAGCGCGGCACACAGCTGATCGCCTACGACCGTCCCGGCTACGGCGGCTCGGACCGGCTCGCGGGCCGCAGCGTCGCCGATGTGGCGCAGGACGTGCGGGCGATCGCGGACGACTTCGGCCTGGAGCGCTTCGCCGTCGTGGGCCGGTCCGGGGGCGCGCCGCACGCTCTGGCGTGTGCGGCGCTGATGCCGGACCGGGTGACCCGTGCCGCGGCGCTGGTGACCCTCGCGCCGAGGGACGCGGACGGCCTGGACTGGTTCGAGGGCATGGCCGCGTCCAACGTCACCGAGTACACCAGCGCCTCCGACGACCCCGCGGGACTCGTGGAGCGGTTCACGCTGCGGTCCGCCGAGATCAGGCAGGACCCGGTCAGGCTGCTGAACGACCTGCGCAGGGAGCTCACCGACTCCGACCGGATGGTGGTCTCCGACGCCGGCGTCAGGTCCATGCTGCTGCGCAACTACCAGGAGGCGCTGCGGACTTCCGCGTACGGATGGATCGACGACGCGCTCGCGTTCTGCAGCCCGTGGGGATTCGACCCTGCGGACATCAAGAGCCCGGTGATGCTGTGGCACGGGGAGAAGGACGTCTTCTCCCCGGTGGGCCACTCCCGCTGGCTCGCCCAGCGCATCCCGGGCGCGACGGCCGTCCTGGAACCGGCCGCCGCGCACTTCGACGCCCTGCACGCGCTGCCCCGCATCCTCACCTGGCTGCTGGACGACTGACCGCGCCCGCCGACCGACGGGGGTGGGCCGCCACGCCCGCGGAGCGCGGCGGCCCGCACCGTCACACCGCCGTCACACCGCCAGCGGCTCCAGGTCGCGATAGACGCGGCGTTCGTCCTTGGCGATGCGGGTGAGCGCGTGCTCGTCGCCCAGCAGCCGCTGCAGCTCCTCGACCGTCTCCACGCGCAGCTGGGCCGCCTCGTCCTTGCGTCCCAGCAGTCCGAGCGTGACGGACATGTTGGAGGCGATGCCGAGCACCTCGGGGTGGCGGGCTCCCAGCACCTCGCGCAGCCGGTCCACGGTCCGCCGCTCGATCGCCAGTGCCTCGTCGCAGAGGCCCAGGTCCGCAAGGGCGTTGGCGAGGTTGATCGTGCTGTAGAGGGCGTGCGGATGGTCCTCACCCAGCACCTCGCGCATGGCCGCGACCACGTCCTGCAGCAGCCGCTCAGCGGTCTCCGGTGTTCCGCAGCCCCACTCGTAGATCCCGAGGTTGTTGATCGCCGCCAGGGTGTACGGGTGCCGCTCGCCGGGGACCTGCCGGTACTGGTCGACGACCTCCTGGGCCAGGTCCCGTGCGGCGACGGGCTCGCCGGCGGCGAACAGGTCCGCCGCCAGGTTCAGGTCGCAGGCCAGCGAGTCGGGGTTGGCGGAGGTGTACTTGGCGCGATAGCGGTTGCGGGTCGCGGTCGTCAGCCGCCGCGCGTCCTCCAGCCGGCCGGCCCTGCGCAGCGACACCGCGAGGCTCTTGCCCGCGGCCAGCGTGCCGGGGAACGCCCGGCCGAGCTGCTCCTTGTACACCTCGTAGGTGCGGCTGAGCACGGACACGGAGTCCTCGTACCGCCCGACCTCCCTGAGGTCGCGGGCGAGGTTCATCGCCGAGGAGAGCGTGTACGGGTGTTCCGGGCCGAGCACCTCCGTGCGCCGGTCGAAGACCTCCTGGTCGATCTCGCGGGCCCGCGCGTACTGCCCGACCATCCGCAGGTTCAGCGCCAGGTTGTTGGCGGCGGCGAGTGTACGTGGATGGGACTCGTGGAAGATCTGGCTGAACCCTTCGTGGGCCTCGGTCGCCAGCTCCATCGCCCTGCCGTACTCGCCGAGCGTGCCGAGGTCCATCGCCAGACCGCTGGTGGTCATGTACGTGTGCGGATGGGAGGCGCCGAGCACCGCGCGCTGCCGCTCCAGGGTCACCTCGTCGAGTTCCTTCGCCTCCACGTAACGGCCCTGCGAGCGCAGGATGTTGGAGAGGTGGAAGCGCAGGTACAGGTACTGGAGGTCGTCGTTGCCGAGCATGTCCTTCCACGCCTCGCGCAGATCGCCGGCAAGGGTGTAGGCGGTCTTCCAGTCGCCGCGCTTCCAGAGGTAACGCACCCGGTCGATCAACAGCCGGCGGGTCTCCGGCTCCTTGCAGTACCTGGCCTCCGACGGGCCGAGGTGCGGCCAGATGGTGTTGAACCGCGGCCAGGTCTCGGGGTTGTCGATCGGCTCGTCGTCGTCGGGCCTGGCGCCGGCGAGGATGCGGTGGACGGCGTGGCGCGCGTCCATCTGCTCCTCCTCGCTCAGCTGCGCCCTGATGACGGCCTGCACCAGGCGGTGCACCTGGATCGAGTTGGAGACCTGGTCGACCTTGGCGAGGGCGAACCGGCCGATCTCCCGGATGACCCGCCCCAGCACCAGCTTCTCCTGGAGGGAGGCGTCGTACGGCTTGAGCGCGTCGATCATCTCCTTGCTGTAGAGCAGGTTCGCGGAGATCGGCTCCGGTGCGAAGAAGGCGCACAGCTGGAGCAGCCGGACGGCCGCCGGAGAGCGCTCCTTCAGCCGCTCGATGGACACGTTCCAGGTCGCGGCGACCGGCTCCGGGTATCCGGCGGGCTGGTTGAGCGCCAGCACGCTGGCGGCCTGCTCGCGCAGTTGTTCCAGGTAGGAGGAGACCGGTGTGGCCGTCTCCGCTATCCAGGCCGCCGCCTGCTCGACGGCGAGGGGCAGGTCGCCCACGGCCGTGGCGACCTGGTCGGCGTCCTCGGCGCTCAGTCCCCGGGCGCGCCGCTGTATGTGCTCGATGGACTCCTCGCGCAGGAAGACGTCGACGGGCAGTGCGTCGCCGTACTGCGACCAGGTCTGGTTCCTGGAGGTGACCAGGACGTGGCCGGGGCCGCCGGCGGGGAAGAAGCGCTTGAGCTGCTCGGGGTCGTCGGCGTTGTCGAAGACCAGCAGCCACCGTGACGACGGCACCCCGCGCCGCAGCAGGTCGATGGCCTCCTGCGAGGCGGCGGCCATGTCCTCGCCGCCCTGCGCGCCGAGCCGGACGGCGAGTTCGGCGAGTCCGGCGACGACGTCGTCGGGCTGCTCGGAGGAGATCCACCAGACCAGGTCGTAGTCGGCCATGAAGCGGTGGACGTACTCGAGGGCCACCTGGGTCTTGCCGACGCCGCCGAGGCCGTAGAGCGTCTGGGGCTGCGGCAGGACCGCGGCCACGGCCATGCCGCCGCCGAGCTGGTCGCGCATCCGTTCCAGTACGACGGAGCGGCCGGTGAATCCGGGGTTGCGGGGCGGCGCGTTCCAGATCTTCGGCACCGTTCCGGGGAACCGCGGTCCGGGCGACGACGGCTCGGGAAGCTGCACCGGACGGTCGAGCGCGCGCAGGAGGGCGCCGGTGGCGTGCACCTCGTCGAGCCGGAACAGGTCGACGGGGTTGCGGTCGATGTAGGGGGTGGTGAGGCGGACGTCGCCGACGCGTATCGGGAGCAGGTGGCGCCGGCCGCCGCTGGGGTCCTCCGCCGCCGCGCGCTGGAAGACCTCCACGGCCCGGGCCGACTTGAGGTAGGCGCTGGACAGCAGCACGACCGTACGGGCGGCGTTCTCCGCGGCGGCCGCGTCGACCTCCACGGGATCGTGTTCCGCGGACACGTCGCGCGGCACGACCCGGAAGCCGGCTCTGCTGAGCACGTACTCGACCCAGTCGGCCCACATGCGGTTCTCGGCGACGTAGCTGAGGAACAGGTCGGCGGGCAGCGCGGGACGCCGGCGGGTGAAGGCGTCCCTGATGCGCAGCCGGACGTCCTCGTTGACCGGCGGCATGGCGGTGACCTGCTGGTCGGTGACGACGGCGGTGAGGCGTTCGAAGGCGGAGAGCAGCGAGCTGGTGAGCCCGGCCTCGTCGCCGAAGGTCGCGAGCGTCTCCTCGTAGGCGTAGTAGGGCCGGTAGGGGATCTCCACCGCGCCCCAGTAGGCGGTGGCCTCCTCGCCGGTCATGCCGGTGGGGAAGCGGTCGAACTTGAGGCGCGCGAGGGCCCGTCCGGCGTCCGCCTTCTCCTTCTCCCCCTCGTCGATGCGCATGGGAACGGGGAAGATCCGGATGCCCCGGCCGCCGTACCTCTCGTCGATCTGCCGGGCGACCGCGGCGGCGCCGTCGATGGACTGGTCGCTGAGGGTGAAGCAGTCGACGAGGACGTCGGGCAGGTGGACCGTGCAGATGTCGGCGATGTCGCTGAGGCCGGTGCGGCTGTCGATGAGGACGTAGTCGTAGTTGGCCTTCATGTCGTCGCGCAGCGCGTCGAAGAAGTGCCCGCCGCCGAGCCGGTCGTAGAAATTGTCCCAGTCGAAGGTGGACACGGTTGCGGAGTACTCGCGGTTCTGCTTGCCAGCCGAGACGAAGTCGAGCGTGCCGCCCTCGGGGAACTCCCAGCCGAGGCTCTCAGGGGTGAGGGAGACGGCGTGCGGCTGTATGCGTGCGTAGTCCAGGTGCCAGTCCACGCGGCGCGGCTCGGGATTGGTCGCGGCCCAGGCGTACTCGGTGATCAGGTCGATGACACCGGTGGTGGCGCCGAGCGTGGAGGGGTCCAGGAACGGGTGGAAGAAGCGGTGCAGGCCGGGTGCTTCCAGGTCCCAGTCGACGGCCAGCACCCGCTTACCGTTCGCGGCGAGGATCCAGGCCACGTTGGCCATGGCCATCGTGCGTCCTGTGCCTCCCTTGTACGAGTAGAAGGTGACGATGCGCCCGTCACGACTGGCTGTCATCCGTGTCCTCCGCATCAGGGGCGATGTCACGCATGTTCGGGACGTAGTGGGTGGTGCTGTAATCGGCCATCGGGCCGCGCAGCCGTGGCCGTTCGCTGTGGCTGCCGCCGCCCGGCGGGGCCGGCGGGAACGCCTCGGCGTGGCGCAGGTACTCCTGGGCGGCCGCCTCCGCGACCTGGGGCAGCAGGTGCCCGAAGGCCTCCATGCTGTAGACGCCCTTGGCCGCCGCCTGGCAGGCCGCGCGGCCGTGGCTCATCTGGTGCGGCATGGTGCGCTCCAGTTTCTCGATCAGTTCGGCCTCCGCGTCGCGGCTGTCCGGGTCGTCGCGGTTCCAGGGGACGACGACGCTCACCCAGGGGTGCGGATGGGCGTCGAAGGCGGCGAGTTTGCGGCACCGTTCGTCGTTCTCGAGGGCCCAGCGGTCGATGAGCAGGATCTCGGGACGGGTCGGCGGCTGGCCTGCCGCGGGCAGCGGCTCGTGGTCGAAGGAGGAGACGGTCGGCTGGTAGTTGAGGGAGCGCACCAGGTCCTGCGCGACGTACGCCAACGGGCGGGCGGAGTCCGGGTGGTAAGGGTTCCAGTCCTGTGACTGCTTGCCGTAGTAGTCGGCCGACCGTCCGGGGGGCAGGTCGTGGCTGGTGGGGGCCGCGACGGTGACGTGCATGGGCCGCGGGCCGAGGCTGGGTCTGCCGAACGCGCTGGGCGCCTGGCGGAACTCGACGGGGCTGCCGGGAGCGAGCCGTATGGTGTCGGCGACGCTGACGATCCGTTTCGCCAGCTCGTAGACGGCCGCCTCGTACTCCTCCGCGAAGATCCGGAGCTTGATCAGTCCGTAGAGGCCGTCGGTCACGTACCGGTCGCCGAAGGCGCGGTGGTTGAACTGCAACCGCTCCGCCGGGCCCGGGAGTTGTTCGGGGGGCATCGGTACCCATAACGCGGGGACGATCGCCTCCGCGGGGCGGTTGCTCTTCGCGTGGTGGTAGATGGCCCGCTGGGCGAAGGCGTACCACTCCTTGCCGCACATCTCGCTGGCGAAGTATCGGGGGGAGAAGAGCGGGACGAACACCCGGCAGCTGGCCAGCACTTCGCCCAGCCGCTCCGACCAGCCCTCCCCGAGCGTATCTCCCGGTCCATGAAGCCGGCGGGTGCGCCGGCCGGCAGATCGGTCATGGCCATCACATGTCCGCACAGGTCGCGGAACAGCCGCTCGACCCACATGTCGGGGTCAGGCCCTCCGGCCCCGTACCGCGGTGTGTGCGCGTAGCTCAAGAAGAAGTACGGCCGATGGTCCGCCGTCCGCTGCGCTGAATCCGACACACGACCCCCGTCCTGCGTGAACGCCCGGCCCGACACCCGCTTTCGATGAAGGACGCGAGCGGAGTAATCATTCCGGAGCGAGTCACGCTCCATCCCCCCGCCGTTCGGTCAATCATCACCGCTTTTCGGTCATCCAACCCCTCGCGTGGTCGACCGCGTCCCTGATCGAGAAGAGCCTTGCGGTTCTTCCGCCGAGTTGTCCGCTTCGTTCCACTCCCCATGAGAACGCGGCACCGATCGCCTCGAAATCGCTGTCGTCCAGCACGACATCGGTGTATTCGGTCCATTCGGAGCCGCCGTCCGGCAGCCGCACCACACAACGGTAGGTGCGCAGCTGGGATCCGACGCGGTATTCGGCGAGATGGAACGCGGTGCATTTGGCGAAGCCCACATTGATCATCAATACGTGCGCTCCGGCGCGATGGAGCGCGCCGAGCGGTGAGCGCTCTCCGAGATGGCAGTCCAGCGGGTGCTCGGCGAGGAGTTCCGCGGCGCGCCGGCCGAGCGCCGCGAAAGACGTCTGCGGATGGGCGCTGCGCTGTGCGCCGGGGGCGGTCCGTACGGATTCGGCCAGCCGGCCCATCCCCTGAGTGGGTGTGGTGGCCGGGTCGAAGGCCGGCATGTCCGCCCGGAAGGCCGCCGCCTGCTCGGGTGTCATGCCGCGTACCCGGGCCAGATACGCGGACGAGGTGTCCGAGTTCTCCGCCGTGAAGGCCGGGACGACCAGGGTCCCCTCGGGCCCGAGGGCCTCGAGCAGCGCGTCCCGCAGCCGGCGGGCACCGAGCCCGGTGGCGTGCAGGGAGGCGTGGACGAGGAGCGTCATGCCGCTGCGCACGCCCAGGGCGCGCAGGGCCCGTAACGGTTCGCGGTCGCCTGACGGGTCAGTCACGGGCTGCCTCCTTGTGCAGGGCGGCGATGAGCCGCTTGCCGCTGACGGTCGGTTCCGGTGCGTCGCGCAGAGCCTTGAGGGCGAGGACGGCGTGGGCCGCGGCTGCCGGCTCGAGGGGCGCGAGCAGGACGCGCTCGTACGCTCCGGCCAGCAACTGTGACGCGGGCACCGGCTCGTCCTGCCAGGGGGCGGGGTGCAGCCAGGCGCCGTCCTCGGCCAGGAGGTCGGCGACCTCCCCGATCGCGCGCAGTTTGGCCCGGGAGAAGCCCCGCAGCAGTGCGGCCGCCAGTTCTGCGGGCGGTCCCTCCAGGCCGAGGCCCAGCGCGCCGTAGGCGTGTCGCCCGACCGAAGGAACGCCGCTCCGCAGGGGTGTCAGCGTGGTGAGGGAGGACGCGATCTCGGCCGCCTGCTCCGGCGCGGCGTCCCGCAGCAGGGCCCATGCCCGGGAGAGCGCTTCCGTGTCGCCCGCGGCACGCACCGGCTCGTCGAAGCAGTCCCGGAAGGGGTCGACGTCGTCCAGCACGAGCCCCGGCCATCCTTCGAGTCCGGGCCGCCGCAGGGGCCGCCAGCCGGGCGCGGCCTCGGTGGGACGTACGCGTAACGCCTCGCGCCCCGGCACGCTGACGAGCATCTCGTCGGGCCCGCCGGCGACCTCCGCCTCGCACGGCCCGCCGTCCGCGGTCAGCCGGAGTTCGCCGAACGTGGGCAGGACGAGCGTGCCGGTGGGGCAGCCCACCCGTACGGGGACTCCGAGCCGGCCCCGTACGGCCGCGGCAGCCACGTAGGACTCCAGTCGCAGGGCGAGTTCGACCGCGTCGGGGCGCTGCTCGCGCAGGGCGTCGAGGCAGCTGTGCAACCAGGTGCGGGTGAAGGGGTGGGCGTAGATCTCGTCGAGGCCGAGCGATGTCTCCTCGATGGCCGACGCGAGCTCCCAGGCGGCCCACCACCGCTCGCCGCCGCGGCCGCCGAGCTCCTCGTTGAGCCGGGCGAGTGTGTAGCGGGTCAGGTCCTGCTGGAGGATGAGCAGCGCCTCGGGATCGCTCACGGCCGGGGACGCGGTGGACTGCGCCGTGCGCTCCTCGATGCCGCGGACGAGCGCCTTGAGGTCGTTGCAGTACACGGAGGTGTTGTCGAAGCCGGAGCCGGTGGCGTAGCGGTGTGTGTAGAGGCCGCCGCCGCAGGAGCGGACGACCGGGCACTGACGGCACGTCCGGCTCACGCCCGCGAGGCCGAGTTGGCGCGCCTGGACGCCCGGGTGCAGGGCCACGTCGTCGAAGCGGTGCCGGAAGACGTCGAACCCGGTGGCGGCCGCGCCCTCGTAGGCGCTCTTCAGCGAGTCGACCTGTTCCAGGGTGCCGTCGGTCTCGACGACGACGAGGTCGGAGGGGGCGAGGCCCAGGGATTCGGTGAGGCTGGGGCCGCCGGCCAGGGTGGAGAACACCGAGTCGAAGAGCCGCACCGGCACGGGCCTGCCACGGGCGTCCCAGCGGTCGAAGACCTCGAGGATCCACTCGGCGTAGGCAGTGGGTGATCCGTCCGGCCTGGCGGGCGGGTCGTCCCAGGTGGCGTGGGGCAGCAGGAAGTCGATGCGGGGAGGTTCCAGTTCGGCGAGGGCGTCGTACACGGCGACCGGGTCGTTGGCGACGTCGATGGTGCACAGCAGGCCGAGGTAGAGGTGGCGGTAGCGCTCCTGGCGGAGGAGGTCCACGGCCCGCAGGACGAGCGGGTGGCTGGTGCGGCCGTCCGCGTATCGGCGGTGGCGGTCGTTGGCTCTGCGGTCCCCGTCGAGGGAGATGCCGACCCGGACGTCGAATTCGTCGAACAGGTCGAGAAAACGGCTGCTCAGCTGAATACCGTTGGTGTGGATCCTCAGATCCAGTGCGGCGACCGGTTCAAGGGCTGCGGTGAACTCCTCGCAGACGCGGCGCAGACGTTCGGGGCCTGCCAGCAGAGGCTCCCCTCCGTGCAGGATCACTGACACGGAGGGCAGGGCATGGCTCTTGGCATGCTCGGCCAGTCGCAGAGCTGTCCAGGAAATCGCTTCGTCAGAGATTGCCTTCGGGCGGGTACGCCAGCTCTGATCAGCGTGTTCATAGATGTAGCAATGATCGCAGGCAAGGTCGCACCTGCTGTGGACCTTCACAACGATCTGCTGGAAGGGGACCAGTGTGGGTCCTGTCATTCCACCAGTCTAGGGCCGGTCCGAAGCCCTGCGGAGTCGCTCAGAGCGACGAGTTGAACGTGGTGACGCGCAGGCCGCGTGCTTCGGTGGCGGGAAGGACACGGGCGAGCTTCTGCACGGCATCGGCGCCGCGGACGTCGATCTGTGCCAACGGAACGCGATTCTTCTTCGCAGCGGCGAAGGATGCGGAGGAGTGAAGGGTCATTGGGGGGCCGTCCTTGATGTTGTGTTCAGCTCAACGCTGTGTCTGCGGGGACACCACGCACCGTTGCGATGCCGGCGGCACGACTTTACTCTCATGGCCACTCTCAGCAACTCAGCACGGGGATAAGCAACAAAAGAGTTGCACCACATTCTCGCAGCGCCGCAAGGAACAAGCGATTCCGCCTAATGAGTGAACTCAAAACCGCAGACGGGGGTGTGTATGAGCGAGATTTCCAGCCCATTGCACAGCATGGTCTTCCGCAACGGCGATCTACCGGTCCTCTACCACCGCACCGACGCCATCGCCGTCGCCCGCCAGCGGGAGGCCGTCACGGCCACCCGGTCACAGCTGCTCCTGCTGGTGGCCGGCGCGGCTCTGGCCTCGCTCCCCGCCTCGTGGAAGGTGGGCGGATCCTTCCAAGTGGCCTCGCTTTTCAGCGTGTTGGCGTACGCCGGGGTACTGGTGCTGGGCTACCGGTCCTCCCGGCGTCGAGCAAAGTCGCACTGGCAACTGAACCGCTCCGCAGCGGAGTTCATCAAGTCGATGTGCTGGCGGTACGCGGTGCACGGCGCGCCCTTCGACCCGCAGGTCTCCGAGCGCGGCGCCGATGATCTGTTCTCCACCCGTCTGGAGGAAGGGTTACGGGAGTTGACCAAGGTCGGCTGGGAGGACCCGCGCGCGGCGGACGGGGAGACCGCGGCGGCCGGCCTGATCACCGCTCCCATGCGTCGGCTGCGGGCCAAACCCTTCAGCGTCCGCAAGGAGACCTACGTCAGGGACCGGCTGATCGAGCAGCGCAACTGGTACCACCGGCGTGCGGAGACGTCCCGTCGCGCGACCGCGCTCTGGTCGGCGTCGATCGCCCTGCTCACCCTCTTCGCGCTGTTCTTCGCCACACTGCGCACCTTTTCCGTGGCGGACTCCTTCCACGCCCAAGGCGTGCTGTCCGCGGCCGCCGCCGCGTGTCTGGCGTGGGGCGAGATCCGCCGCCACCAGCCGCTGATCGCCGCCCACTCGCTCGTGGAGGAGGACCTGGCGGCCATGCACACGGCCATGGAGACGACGGTGACCGACGCCCAGTGGCCTTCGGCGGTCTACGAGACCGAGCGCATCGTCTCGCCGCAGCACACGGACTGGCTGGTCAGACACCGCAGTTGACCGTACGACGGGGACGGGTGTCAGTCCCTCTTGAGGCCCTCGCGCCAGATGACGGTCACGGGTTTGCCGAGGTCCCGGGCGTACCGCACGATGTCGCCGGTACCGCCGTGCCCCGGGCGGGCAGCCCGTCCCAGACCGCGAGGAGCCGGTCGCAGTGGTCGGCGATGTAGGCGCCGGCCGCGTAGTAGGCCTCGTCGGTCGAGTAGGGGAAGGCCAGCCTGACCTCCCGGGTGGCCAGGGACTTGAGCCGGCGGTAGTGGGCCAGTTCCTCAGGGTCCGTGAAGCCTTGTTCGTAGTCGCCGCTGGGGATGACGGCGGTCAGTTCCGCGCCACAGTCCAGGGCGATGTCCGCGAAGAGCTGATCGGCGCCCACCGCGAGGCTCGACAGCGCCTCCATCGAGCCCTGATGGCCGCAGAGCGCGGCCCGCAGCCCGGCGCGGATGTGGGCACGAGCCTCGGCCGGGATGCCACGGTGGCCCGTCACTCCGATGCGTTTCACTGCGTCGCAACCCCCGTCACTGCGCTTCCCCGCCGTCCTGACATCCTCTCAAACCAGGACCATACGTCGAGCCCTCGTCCTGTCATACGGACGAGGGCTCGACGGTCACACGCTGCCGTGCCGGGGACGACTCGTCAGTAGACGCTGACCCCGTACCGGCTCAGTGCCTCGGTGACCGGCTGGAAGAACGTCGTACCGCCGGTGCTGCAGTTGCCGCTGCCGCCGGAGGTCAGGCCGATCGCCCGGCTGCCGGAGTAGAGCGGGCCGCCGCTGTCGCCCGGTTCCGCGCACACGTTCGTGCGGATCATGCCGTAGACGATGTCGCCGCCGCCGTAGTTGACCGTGGCGTTGAGGCCCGTCACTGTGCCGCTGTGGGTGCCGGTGGTGGAGCCGCGACGGGTGACGGACATACCGACGGTGGCGTTGGCCGCGCTGGTGATGTCCGTGCCGCCGACCGTGCCGGGGTGGGACAGCGACGTGTTCGAGTAGCGGACGATGCCGTAGTCGTTGCCCGGGAAGCTGGAACCGGTCGTCGGGCCGATGCTCGTCGTGCGGGAGGAGTTGGTGTACCAGGTGCCCGCTCCGTCGGTGCAGTGACCGGCGGTGAGGAAGTAGTAGGTGCTGCCGCTGCGCACGTTGAAGCCCAGCGAGCAGCGCCAGCCGGACGCGTAGACCGCGTCGCCGCCGGAGATGAGCTTGGAGAACGTGCCGGGGGTGCGTTCGATGCGCAGTGCGCCGGCGTTGGTGCCGGCCTCGCGCTTGATCTTCGCTATCTCGGCCCGGGAGACGGTGCTGTCGGCCGTGACGACGAGCGCGCCGGTGGTCCGGTCGACGTGCCAGGCGGTGCCGGGGACGTCGGCCTGGAGCACCGCGTCACTCGCCGCGGTGAGCTGGTGCGCGCTGTAGGTCCGTGTCTCTTCGGCGTTGGCGGTGGGGACAGCCATAGCCGCGGCGGCTGTCAGGCCGGTGGCCACGGCGAGCAGCCGGGTGCGTCTGGCGGTGGTGGGGGTGCGGGGGATGGTGCGCTTGATCCTCACTTGTCGTTCCTCCAGAGGGGAATCAGGGGCCCTCAGTGGGGGTGCAGGGCCCGTGAGGCGCGGCCTGAGGCCGGCGCTGTGGGGAGTTTCAAGCCATACGGTCACACACCGCAAGGGTGCGTTTTCGGCCGTACGGCCACCCTGCCGCGCGGGGCGGCGGGGGCACAGGGGGTCAGTAGAGGCTGACCCGGTACTTGGCGAGGGCCTCTGTCACGGGCTGGTAGAACGTCGTACCGCCGGTGCTGCAGTTGCCGCTGCCGCCGGAGGTGAGACCGAGGGCCTTGGTGCCGTCGTAGAGCGCGCCGCCGGAGTCGCCGGGCTCGGCGCAGACATTCGTCTGGATCATGCCGCGGACCGTGCCACCGCCGGAGTAGTGGACCGTGACGCCCAGGGCGGTCACGGTGCCGCTGCGGGTGCCGGTGGTGGAGCCGGAGCGCTTGACGGACTCGCCGACGTAGGCGTCGGCGGCGGTGAAGCCGCCGGTGTGGCTGAGCGAGGTGTTGTCGTAGCGGACAAGGGCGTAGTCGTTGCCCGGGAAGCTGGATCCGACGGTCGGGCCGATGAGCGTGGACTGTGCCGAGTTGGTGTACCACGTCCGCACCTCGTCGCCGCAGTGGCCGGCGGTGAGGAAGTAGTACGTGCTGCCGCGGCGAACGTTGAAGCCCGACGAGCAGCGGTAGCCGCTGCCGTAGATGGCGTCACCCGCCCCGAGGAGCGGCTTGAACACTCCGGGCGTGCGCTCGACCGTGATCGCGCCGGCGTCCGCGGCGGCGGCCGAGCGGATCGAGGCGATCTCGGTGTCGGAGACGGTGGAGTCCGCGGTGACGACGACACGGCCGAGCGCCCGGTCGACGTACCATGCGGTGCCCTCCACACCCGCCGCGAGGACGGCGGCGTCGGCGCGGGTGAGTTGGGCAGCCGAGGCGGGGCCGGGCGTGGGGGCCGCCTGGGCGGTGGACGGCGCGACAGCGGTGGTGACCGCCAGGGCCGCGCCTGCGGCGAGCAGTGCTCTGGTGCGCTTGATCCTCACTGTGCTCCTCCTGGAAGAGGGGAAGAGCCCGCGGTGACGGGCCCGTGAGGCGCCGGTCAGAATGGCGTGTTCCTGACATGCACTGCCAGAGATAGTGGCTTCCGGGAACCGGACACACAAGACCGCGGGACGGACGGATCACTTCCGCCGCCACCGCGGCCCGCCGCAGGTCTCCCGGAAGCCGGGTGACGGAGCGTCAGCAGTCGCAGCCGCAGTCCGGACAGTCGCAGTCGCGGCAGCAGCCCTCGCGCTTCTTGCGGGACCAGGGCCCCTCGTACTCCTTGGCACAGCACAGCCGGCAGGTGCAGCACAGGCCGATGAAGACGGCGCAGCCGGCCCAGAACCCCCGGCGCGGCGGGCGCCCCTGGTGCCCTCCTGGACCGGGCGGCGTCCCGCCGGGACCGCCGGGCGCCCCCGCGCCGCCGCCGAAGGGGCCGCCGCTGTACGGATTCGAGCCGTACGGGCCCGGTGCGCCGCCCCGGTACGGATTCTGCGGGTTCCCGTACGAGGGCGGCTGGGCGGCCCCGTACCCCTGGTGCGCGCAGGTGACGGTGCCGAACGCCCGGTCGACGGAGGTACGCAGCTCGTGCACGAGGAGGACGTGCACCAGCTTGTCGTCGACGAAGTGCGTGTCACGAAGCGCCAGCCGGATCCCGTGCAGCGCGTCGTCGGCGAGCCGGCGCGCCTCGGCGAGCGAGGTGCCCGTGGCCGTGAGCGGGTTCCACGCACCCGACGCGGCGTCAGCTTCCCTGTCCTCCACGGCGTCCAGCAGATGCGCCAGCCGCCCGAAGAGCCGCCCTGCCTCGGCGAGCGGCGCCGCGTTCTCCGGGCGGCCGGCGAGCACGGCGGTGTGCGCGAAGGCGGCCGCCGTCGCGGTCTCCGTCGGCTCCGTGACCGTGAGGACCGGCGTGCCGGGCCCGGCCAGCGTCTCGAGTCCCGCCTGCCGGTCGACGGCCTCCAGCAGCACCGCCGTGTCGAAGCCGAGCGCGGAGCCCGAGCGCGCGCCCGCCCTGTCCCAGCCGCCGGCGATCCGGCGGGCCGCTGCGGCCACGGGCCCGCGGGCCAACACGCCGTCCCCGTCGGCGACGTGGTCGCGGATCTTCGCGGAGGCGAGGACCAGTGAGACGGCGGCGGCCAGGCGCGCGCCTTCGCCGCGGGCGACGGGAGCGGTGCGCATGGCGCGCAGCGGGCAGGGTCCGGCCGTGCGGCGTTGCGCCGGCGTGCGCTCGGACTGAGCCTCCGTCAGGACCGAGACGATCAGGCCGTCGTAGTTGGTCACGATACGGGCGAACTGACCGTGGTCGGCGCGAAGTGCGAGGCACAGCCCGCACAGATGGGCCATCCACTCGGTCTTCAGCCCGTCCGTGAGCCGGTGCGAGCATGGTCTGACGATTCCGAACACGACGGCCCCCCGCGAGTCGCTGAGATGTGCGGTGGGCATCGTATCGACCCGGCCGTTCACCCGTACGTCCCCAAGGTCACCCGTCCGGCCCGACTTTTATATTTTCATCCCGTCATACCCCTTGCACCGGCCGGACCTTGACGAATCGCCACAACTTCTGCACCAGTACCGTCACGAATCCCCTGCGCGGCGACTATCCACTTGGCGCCCGATCCGCATCATGGACGACGATAGGGGATATGCGGAACGACAAGTGACCGCGATGAAAGGAGGCGTCCATGGGATCGGTGCGTAAGGCGAGCGCCTGGCTGGGACTCGTCGAGGACGACGGGCGTTACTACGACGACGAGTACGCCGAGGGTGCTGAGACGGGTGACGCATGGGTCACCGACCCGCGGGTGCGTGTCGCCTCCGAGTCCGCGCAGCAGGAGGGCCGCCGGATCGCCACCGTCTCCCCGGACGGCTTCCGTGACGCCCGCGGGATCGGCGAGCTGTTCCGTTCCGGCGTCCCCGTCATCGTGAACCTGACGTCGATGGAGCCAGGCGACGCGAAGCGGGTGGTGGACTTCGCCGCGGGTCTCGCGTTCGGGCTGCGGGGCTCCATCGAGCGGGTCGCGACGCGGGTCTTCCTGCTGACCCCCGCGGACACCGAGATCGTCAGCGGCGACCCGGCGGGCCGTTCGCAGGACGGTTTCTTCAACCAGAGCTGAGTGGGGGCACCTCCCAGCGAACGGGCTGGGGGAGCTCGCCGGTCCCGCCGGGCCGCGCCGGCCTATCGGAAGGCGTCGAGACCGGTGAGCGCCTTGCCCAGCACGAGCTGGTGCATCTCGACGGTGCCCTCGTAGGTGAGCACCGACTCGAGGTTCGTCGCGTGCCGCATCACGGGGTACTCGAGCGAGATCCCGTTCGCGCCCAGAATGGTGCGGGAGGTGCGGCAGATCTCGATCGCCTCGCGCACGTTGTTGAGCTTTCCGAAGCTGACCTGCTCCGGCCGGAGCTTCCCCGCGTCCATCCGCACACCGAGGTGGTGGGCGAGCAGGATCCCCTTGTGCAGTTCGACGGCCATGTCCGCGAGCTTGGCCTGGGTGAGCTGGAACCCGCCGATCGGCCGGCCGAACTGCTCCCGTGTCCGCGCGTACGCCACCGCAGCCTCGAAACTGGACCGCGCGGCGCCCATCGAGCCCCACACGATTCCGTAGCGCGCGTGGCTCAGGCAGCTGAGCGGGCCGCGCAGTCCGGTGACGTCCGGGAGGACCGCGTCGGCGGGCAGCCGGACCTCGTCCATCACGAGCTCGCTGGTCACGCTGGCGCGCAGGGACCACTTGTGCTTGATCTCCGGCGCGGAGAAGCCGGGGGCGTCGGTGGGCACCACGAAGCCGCGGATGCCGTCGTCGGTCTGCGCCCAGACGACGGCGACACCGGCCACCGAGCCGTTGGTGATCCACATCTTGCGGCCGGTGAGGACCCAGTCGGAGCCGTCGCGCTTGGCGTGGGTGCGCATGGCGGCCGGGTCGGAGCCGTGGTCGGGCTCGGTCAGGCCGAAGCACCCGATGATCTCGCCGGCGGCCATGCCGGGCAGCCAGCGCTGCTTCTGCTCCTCGGAGCCGAAGCGGTGGATCGCGTACATGGCGAGCGAGCCCTGTACGGAGACCAGGGAGCGGATGCCGGAGTCCGCGGCTTCGAGTTCGAGGCAGGCCAGTCCGTACTGGACGGCGGTGGCTCCCGCGCAGCCGTAGCCCTCGAGCGACATGCCGAGTGCGCCGATGGAGCCGAGTTCCTTGGCGAGGTCGCGGATGCCGGGGAGCTCGCCCCGCTCGTACCAGTCGGCGATGTGGGGCATGACGCGATCGGTGGCCCAGGCGCGGACGGTGTCGCGGATCGCGAGGTCCTCGTCGTGGAGGAGGTCGTCGATACCGAGCGGGTCGCCGGGATCGAAGGGCGGAAGCTTCGACGTTGCGGACATTGACGTGACCTCCGGCGGCTCTGGCACTGGACGTCTCCCCCGGCCGTGGCCGTGCAGGGAGGAAGGGCGGCGCGGCCAAAAACTAGCAGTGCTAGTCAGCGGCCTAGCCAGACGTTACGGCTCAGTGTGCCGTGCGTCCAGACCCAGCCGCCTCGGCGGGGGCGGGCCGTGCGGGCACCTGCGGCCTGCGGCCCGCGGGCACCCCGGCCCCGGCGTGCGACACCGCAGTGCCGGCGGTCCGGGCGCCGGGGGCGTCGGGTTCACGGGTCGCGGGAAGGGACACCGGCTCGGCCTGCCTCGGCTGCGGGCACTTCTCCGACGTGCCGCACTCCATGATCCGCGGCAGCCGCAGTGCGGCGACCGCGCCGAGGAGCAGCAGGCCCGCGCTCACCACCAGCGTGATGTGCAGGCCCTGCACGAAGGAGTGACGGGCGGTGGACCTCAGCAGTTCCCCCGCCGGGCCGCCGAGGCGGTCGGCCACCTGATAGGCCTCACCGAGCGAATGCGCCGCCGCCGAGCTCGCGGACGCAGGTACGCCGGAGAGCGAGGCGACCGCGGGAGCGTACGCGGCGTTCATCACGCTGCCGAGCAGGGCGATGCCCATGCCTGCACCGAGCTGGTACGAGGTCTCACCTATCGCGGCCGCGCCGCCCGCCTGGTCGACCGGGGCCTCACTGAGCATCGACTCGTACGCGCCGAACAGCGTCGTCTGGAGGCCGTAACCGAGCAGGACGAACGCGCCGGTCAGAAGCCACGGGCGGTCGTGCTGACCCATCACGGTCAGCAGCAGCACCGCGACGGCGGTCAGAGCGAATCCCCAGCCCACCATCCGGCGGGGGCCGAGACGGTTGAGGGTGTGCGAGCCGGTGGCTCCTGCGGCCATGGCGGCGAAGGTCAGCGGCAGTAGCCGAAGCCCTGTCTCCAGCGGGCCGAGCCCGAGGATGAGCTGGAGGTACTGGACGGCGATCAGTTCCAGTCCCACCAGCGCCAGCATGGCGAGGATGATGCAGCCGACCGAGGTGGAGAAGGCGGCCCTGGCGAACATCCGCATGTCGACGAGCGGATGCCGGCGGCGTTTCTGCCGCCCCACGAACAGCACCAGCAGTGCCGCGCCGAGGAGCAGCGGAACCACGGCACCCGGGTCCAGCGGACCGGAGCCCACGCCCAGCCGCTTCACGCCGAGGACCACGCCGAGCACCCCGCCCGCGGCCATCAGTGCGCCGAGCACGTCCCACGGGCCGTCCGCACCACCCCTGGACTCGGGCAGCAGCCAGCGGCCGAGGGGGAGGATCAGGGCCATCAGCGGAATGTTGATCAGGAAGACGGATCCCCACCAGAAGTGCTCGACGAGGAAGCCCCCGAGCACGGGTCCGGTGGCGGCGCCCACCGCTGCCACCGCCGTCCATACGCCGATCGCGGTCGCCCGCTCGCGCCGGTCGGGGAAGACCGCCCGCAGGATCGACAGCGTCGCCGGCATGATCATCGCGCCGCCGACGCCGAGCAGGGCGCGGGCGGCTATCAGGATCTGCGGGTCGGGCGCGAAGGCGGCGACAGCGGAGGCGGCGCCGAAGATGCCGTAGCCGAGCAGCAGCACCCGGCGTCTGCCGACCCGGTCGCCGAGCGTGCCGAACAGGATCAGCAGTGCGGCACAGACAAGGGGATAGGCGTCCACGATCCACAGCAGCTCGATGCCGCTCGGGCGCAGGTCCTCGGTGACGTCGGGTACCGCGACGTGCAGCACGGTCGCGTCGAGGGCGACGAGCAGCAGGCTGACGCAGAGGACGAAGAGGACGACCCAGCGATTGGCGCCGCCGCCGACGGAGCGCAGGCGTGCGCCGGCCGTGGGCGTCACGGACATGTACGTACCTCCCGGGTGATCCCTCGCGCTCGGCGGGCCGGCCGGGACGGTGGTACGGGGAAGTCCCGACGGGGCGGCCCGGCGTCGACGGGCGAGCGAGTGGTCAGCGTACGCGAGTTCGCGTGCGGTGCGCGTGGTCGATCTCTCACCGGTCGGGGCGGCCCGGTGTGGCGTACGCCACTCGGTGCCGCCTCCGGGGGAAATCCCGCACTCACTGAACGCCCCGGAAATTCCGCACGCTGCCCCGGTGAACCATTGGCAGACTGCCGAAGGGAGTCCTCCGAGAGGACCGTCGGATAAATAGGGAACAAGGTCACCTGCTTTTCCGGACGGTCCCGGAATGCAACTGGACCTGAGACAAACTCCACATCACATAGGCATCACGAAGAGAGTGGATCGACCGGACCACACACTCACTCGCTGTAACGTCGATTGCGTGCGTACCGACATCTTTGCCCGCCTGGACCGGGAGCCGGAACCGCCGAAGATAGAGATCCCGCGGATGAGCCGCACGCGTCTCGCCCTCTTCGGCGGGACGTCGGCGTTCTATCTGGCCATCGTCGTCGCCGTGCTGGCGTCGACGTGGCTCGTGGCGCTCGACTGGAAGCTCATGCTCTTCCGGCCCTACGAGCAGTGGCCGGAGCAGCACCCGTTTCTCGACTACTTCGTGACGCTCGGCCAGCGCGGCCCGACGGCCGTCATGGTCGCGGCATGGCTGGGCTGGCGCTCCTGGCGCCAGCACACCCTGCGGCCTCTGCTCGCCCTCGGTGCCGCCCTGCTGCTGCTGAACGTCACCGTGGGCGCGGTCAAGATCGGGCTCGGCCGGCTCGGCCCCCACTACGCGACGCAGATCGGCTCCGCCGAGCTCTTCGCCGGCGGCGATATATTTCCCTCCGGACACACCGCCAACGCGGTGGTGACCTGGGGAATTCTGGCCTACCTGGCCACCACGCCGAGGGCTCGGCGCTATCTGTCGGCGCTCTCGGCGGTGGTGTCCCTCGGTGTCGGCCTGACCACCGTGTACCTGAGCACCCACTGGCTGAGCGACGTGCTGCTGGGCTGGGCGGCGGGACTGCTGATCCTGCTCGGACTGCCCTGGTGCGAGCCGCTCATCGCCCGCGCGGAGGCCTTCATCCTCGGTCTGCGCGAGCAGTGGCGCAGGCGCCGGGCGTCCGCCCCATCGCTGCCCGTCGCGTCGGGAGGACCGCGGCCCGCGGTGTTCGCGCAGCGTGGGACCGAGGCCGGCCAGGCGGACGGCGCGCCGCGCGAGCCGGTGGCCGGCGTCGGCCCCACGCCCGGCCGGCCGTCGGCGGGCACCAGGACGGCCACTCACGACCGGTCCCGGGCGCACGCGCGCTCGGAGCGGACACCGGTGACCCCGTCGGGCAGCAGGCGTCCACCGCGTTCGCGGCCCATGACGGGCGGCTGACGCGCAGGCCCGACCCGGAACATGCGCGGGCCCCGGTACTCGTCGAGTACCGGGGCCCGCGCATGTTCCGGTGATCCGGCCGTTCGGACCGTGGCCTGCTGGACGGACGCCGGTCAGCCCTTCCAGCAGCGGATCACCGAGCCGTCCTTCACCTCGAAGTTCAGCCGGCCCGCCAGGTACTCCATGGTGATGATCGAACCGGGCGGCAGCGCTCTGACGGTCGACCAGCCCCGCTCGCGGGCCTGCTGCTCGGCTGCCGCCGCGTCGAGGCCGACGTACGACTCTGGGTTGTCGTCGGGCTGTGCGGGAGGAGTCGGTATGGGTGCCATGCTCACCACCGTAGGCGGCAGCGGACGGTGACGGAAGCCGGGACGGCCATGACCCCAGCAGCCCCACATACCTCGGGGGTCACGCTTCTGTCACAGCTTCTCGACACATGATCGCTTCGAACTCGTTCACCCGAACGGGCTCTTCGGGTGCGTTCATGTGTCTTTCGGCACGCGACTGTGGATCATGGCCAATTGCTTTCCATCGACTCAGGGGATTCCGGCGAATTCCGGTCGGCACGGCAATTCACCCGTCGCGAGTGATTCACGCTTCCTTTACAGATTTCACAGAATCCTCCGGGCCCACCGGCTCGTCCGTGCCAAGGGCCCGCGAGAGCCGGTCACGGA
This sequence comes from Streptomyces sp. Tu 2975, assembly GCF_009832925.1. GTDB lineage: Bacteria > Actinomycetota > Actinomycetes > Streptomycetales > Streptomycetaceae > Streptomyces. The sequence continues at coordinate 6,241,731 of NZ_CP047140.1, read as the reverse complement.
TCGTCCGGACGTGGCCGGTCAGTTCCGGCGGCTCGACCACCTCGAAGTCGACGCCCAGGAGCATCACGTGGACCACCATCACATCCAGGCTCGCGGCCCCGGTCCGCAGCAGGCAGCGACTGTCGTCCACCGCCTCCAGCACCCCGTCGGACGGGCCGATGATCCCGGCCGCCCGCTCGGCGGAGGTGTGCAGCAGGACGACCGCACGGGCCGCGTACGCGCCGATGGAGACTCCTTTGGAGACGTAGGCCGCGAGGTCGTCGGCCGGGGGCGTCCGTGGCGCGACGCGGGGGCCGTGCGGCGGCCTGGGGACGATCCGGTCGGCCCGGAACGTACGCCAGTCGCCCCGCTCCACGTCCCAGGCGACGAGGTACCAGCGGCGCTCCGTGCACACCAGCCGGTGGGGCTCGACGATCCGGCGGGTGGCGGCGCCACCGTGGTCGCGGTACTCGAAACGCAGCTGCTCGCTGTCCCGGCAGGCGTTGGCCAGTTCGGTGAGCACGCCGGGGTCGACGGTCGAACGCTGCTGCCCGCGCAGCATGGGAACGGTGAAGGCGTTGAGCGCGCTCACCCGCCGTCGCAGCCGGTCGGGCAGCACCTGCTCCAGCTTGGCCAGGGCCCGTACGGACGTCTCGCCGATTCCCTCGATGCCCTGGCCCGCCGCCGTGCGCAGGCCGACGGCCACGGCGACGGCCTCTTCGTCGTCGAGCAGCAGCGGCGGCAGCTCCGCACCGGCACCGAGCTGGTAGCCGCCGCCGGTGCCCGGGCTGGCGTTGACCGGATATCCGAGTTCTCGCAGCCGGTCCACGTCCCTGCGGACCGTCCGGGGCGTGACCCCCAGCCGGTCGGCCAGGTCGGCGCCGGACCATTCGCGGTGGGCCTGGAGCAGGGACAGCAGGCGCAGGAGTCGTGCCGAGGTCTCCAACATGCGAAGAGTCTGACAGGCGTCGCGGACAGCTTCTGTCCGCAACGGTGGACTCCGTCGGCCGGAGCGGGCGCTTCAGCCGGCCGCGGTGACGCGGACGCAGAGGTCGTTGTCGCCGGTGTAGCAGGGGGCGACGATGTGCCCGGCGATGCGCTGCTTCGGATAGGCGAAGATCGACTTCTTGTCCCAGACGTCGTCCAGGATGCGGGAGATCCGCACCGGTGCCGCTTTCGCGGCCGGCCGCAGCCACAGCTCCCACAGCCGTTCCTTGCCGGCGACGGCGTTCTCGGCCCCTTCGGCCAGCGGCCCGTACGGCAGGGTGAAACCGAACGAACGGCCCTCGCCGGTGACGGGCACCTCGTGCATCCGCTCCCCCGCCCGGAGCCGGGCCTGCACCACGGGGCCGTCGCCCAGCTCCGCCCCGAACAGCACGCCCGTCACGGACATGGCGCCCTGCTCGGGGGCGAAGGCGAGCTCGCCGGCCTCGGCGTGCGGTGCGCGCCGCCAGCAGCGCAGCGCGAGCCGGCCGTCGGCGGTCGGATAAGGGACGCGGACGGCGACGGGGCCGGACGCCGGTGCCTGGTCCACGAGGACCCGCAGGTCGCGGATGCCGGGCTGCACCGCCTCTCCCGTCTCCGTGTACGCGTCCCAGCGGCCCTCGGCCAGCTCCGCCGTGGCGGGCAGAGTGGTCCGTGCGGGAGTGCCGTCACCCGGAGGTGTCAGCGGCAGCCGCAGCTCGTCCGCCGGGCCCTTGCCGCCGCGCCGTCTCAGAACGAGGACCGCGCCGAAGGCCGCCGACCCGAAGACGTCGAACGTGATCCCACCGTCGCTCGCGGCGAGGCAGTCGGCCCGGGGCTCCAGGTGGCCCTCGGCCGTCATCGGGGTGCTCATCCGCTCTTCCTCCCCTTGCGGATCAGGTCCGCGGCAACGTAACGCAGTGCGTAGGCCCCGTCGTACAGCCGGCTCCTCCCCGGTGCAGCGCCTCGCGGAGCGCGCTGCGCGAGCGTCCGCTCTCCCCACGGGCAACGAGCTCGGTGAACAGCGCCTCGTGGCGCTCCGCGATCGGCGCGGGGTCGAACCGTGCGGAGGACACCAGCGCGGCGCGGCCCGCGCTCCGGCGCAGCTCGTCGTCGCCGATCAGGCGGAGCAGCGCGTCGGCGATCGCGTCCACGTCGCCGACGGGGACCAGCAGGCCGTCGGTGCCGTCGTCGATGATCTCGCGGGGTCCGTGCGGGCAGTCGGTGGAGACGACGGGCAGGCCGCAGCGCATCGCCTCGACGATCGTCATGCCGAACGACTCCAGGCTGGAGGTCACGGCGGCGACCGAGCCCTTGACCCACTCCGGCTCCAGCGGGTTCGCGGGGCCCATGAGGAACACGTGGTTGTGGAGGCCGCGTTCCTCGATGAGGTCGCGCAGTGCCTGCTTCTCGTTGCCGGTCGCGTCCCCGCTGCCGTAGATCCGCAACCGCCAGTCGGGGCGGGCGGCGGCCACCTTGGAGAAGGCCTTGATCAGCAGGTCGTAGCGTTTGACCCTGGTGAGGCGACCGGCCGCGACGACCCACTGGGCGGTGCAGTCGGCGGGTGCGACGCCCGGGGCGGGCACGCTGTTGGGCACGGACTCGATGCGTACGCCGGGCAGCTTCAACCGCTCCCGGTAGGCACGGGCGTCGGCCTCCGTGACGGTGGTGACGGCGTCGAGCAGGGCGTAGCGGTGGCCGATCTCACGGCGCAGGCGGTACCCGTGGCTGTCGAGCGTCAGATGCTCCTGGCCGACGCGCACGACGCCGCGGCGGGCCTGCCGGGCGATGTGGACGTTGAGGCCGGGCCGGGTGCCGACGACGACGTCCGCATCGAGGGAGGCGAGGTGGGCGGCGATCCGGACGTCGGTGAGACGGCTGTACTGCCTGTGCCGGCCGTCGCCGCGGGGAAAGACCTTCGCGGGGAGCCGGGCGAGCGGGTCGTCCCCGTCGTAGCCGGGGCTCTTCTTCCGCAGGTCGACCAGGTGCTTCATGGTCACACCGGCGGGGGCGCCCATGGACGGCTGGTCGCGGTGGCGGAAGACCGAGACGATCTCCACGTCGTGCCGTTCCGCGAGCGCGCAGGCGAGGTTGAACGTCGTACGGATCGTCCCGCCGATGCCGTAGGCGTTGTGGAGCAGAAATGAGATGCGCATGGCGCTCCCGCGTTCCCCCCTGGTCGCGCGAATGCCCTCCTGGTCAGGAGGTCTGACCCGAAACTTTAACCGCCTACCGGGGGCGGTACGGGATCTGCGGTACGTCGTGGCAGTTCCGGCTCATGTCGCCACCCTGGGTGACCCAGCCCCGGCCGTCCTGCCAGCGCGCGACGGACAGGCAGGCCCGTCGCGAGGCGGGCGGCTCGTCGAGGGGCCGGTACGAGACGGGGAGCAGCAGGCCGCGGGCGGTGTACGGCTCGGGGCGGTTCAGATAGCGCTCGACGCACGCCCTGGTGAGGTCGCCGGCGCACGACTTCGCCGCGTCGGTGAACCACATCGCCGCGGCCCAGCCCTCGAGCTGCCACTGGGACGGCTCCCTTCCTCGCACGGCCTGCCGGAACTCACGCACGGCGGGGTGGCCGGTGTCCTCGTGGTTGCGGCTCGAGCCGGTCACCCACAGGGCGTTCCGGCAGCCCGGGGCGTCCTTGTACTCGCGGGGGACGGCGGAGTTCCAGTTCTGCACGTTGGTGACCTTGGCGGTGACGCGGGTGCCGACCTCGTCCATCGCCTCGCACAGCTGCGCGTTGCCGTGCGCGTCGAGGGCGTCGAACACCAGGTCCGCGCCGCTGCGCCCGATGTCGGCGGCCACGGCACGGAAGTTGGGCAGTGCGAAGTCGAGCTGCTCGGACACCACGCGGTAGCCCTCCGCCTCCAGGCCCCGGGCGACCAGCCGGGCGTAGGTCGCGGACGACGCCTGGTTGTAGGAGACGACGGCGGCGGTGCGGGCGCCTTCCGCGCGCTTGAACCAGCGGTAGACCTCGGTGCCTCCGTAGAGGACGCCGTCCCAGCCCGGTTCTTCACCGGTGCGGGGCGCCTGGCTGCCGTAGATGCCGTAGAGGTGCGGACAGGTGTCGTAGGCCGGGCCGATCGGCTGGCCCCCGATGTCGGGGACGCCCGCGCGGGACACCCGCGACGCGGCGGCGTAGTCGAGGACGGTGGTGGCGACGAGCGCGAAGACCTTCTTCTCCTCGACCAGGCGGTGCACGCACTCGTTGTTGCCAGCGCCGCTGCCGCCGTCGTCGCAGGTGATGACCTCGACGCGGCGGCCGTCGAGGCCGCCGCGTGCGTTGAGCGCGTCGAAATAGGCGCGGGCTCCCTGTCCCGGCCCGTCGAAGGCGGCACCCCCGACAGGGCTCGTGGCGCTGGTGATGACACCGACGCGGACGGGCTCACGGGCGCTGTCGCCGGGCGTCCGTGAGGTTTCGAAGGCACCCTCGGGCAGTCGGCTGCCGCACGCCGTCGCCACGGTGAGGAGCGCCGCGACGAGCAGCGCCTCAGCAGCCCGGAACAGCGCGGGCATTCGGGCTGAGCTCCACCAAGGCGCACAGCGCCTTCTGGGAGACCTTCCAGGTGCCGTCCTCGAGCACGGCCGTGCCCTTGGCGTCCGGCAGGACCGTGTTGCCGTCGACCATGAGGTTGTAGGTCACGGTCGCCCGGGTGGGTGAGGTGAACCGGACGCCGGTCATCCCCGCGGAGACCCGCGCGGCGTTCTTGTCGTTGGCGAAGGCGGTGAGGACCGGGCGCAGCACCTCGCCGTTCTCGAGGAGCTTCACCTTCTCGTCCGTCGGCACGGAGGGGTCGAAGAAGGCCGTCCAGTTCTTCTTGACCTGCTGCTCGGCCGCAGGCGGGTCTGCGGGTTCCGCACCCTCCGTAGGGGTCTCGGGAGTGGCTGCGGTCGTCGGGGGCGAGGTGGCCGGCTCGGAACCGCCGCCGCCCCCGCATGCGGCGGTGACGGGCCCGAGGACGAGAACCGCTGCGGCGGCCCAGGCCGCGGGTCGGGAGTCTTTTGTGCTGAACATGTCACTCACCCCTGTCTCGGTTTCCAGCGTCGGACGGTTCGGGGCATAGTGCAAGAAAGGAGGCGTTCCGATGCCGACGTCCCGACTGCTGTGGTGGGGTGGGATCGCCGCTGTCGCCTGCGGTGCCGTCCTGTGCGTCGTCGGCTGGTACGGCGTCTCCGGCGAGAGGCTGACCGAGCGGCAGATGCCCTATCTCGCGTCGGCCACCGTTCCGGGGGCGGCGATTCTGGTGGCCGGTGCGGTCCTGATCGCGGCCGGAGTGTTGCGAACGGGGGCGTCGGGGCGGAAGGCGGCCCGGCACAGCCTGGTGACGAACCGTCGGACGACGACGGCTCAGGAACCGTCCGCGCCGATGTGGCCCCGCTGCCGGGCCCGCGCGGGACGGGCCCTCGTCGGACGGACCTGCGCTGCGGGTGCCGGGGGGCACGCTGGCGCACCGGCCCGACTGTCCCCTCGTGGCGGGCAAACCCGAAGCCCTGCCGGCCGGTGACGCGGAACTCGAGCCCTGTCCGGTGTGCGAGCCGTGGCGTCCCTGACCTACGACCTCACCCTCGCCGGGCTGGCCGTCGGCAGCGCTGCCGCACTGACCGGCATCGGACTGGTCGTCACCTACCGGGCCACCGGGGTGCTGAACCTCGCACACGGCGCGATCGCGATGGTGTCTGCCTATGTGATGCGGCAGTTCAGCGTGGAGTGGGGCCTGCCGGTGCCGCTCGCGGCGACGGTGACGCTGTTCGTGGTCGCCCCCGGGATCGGTCTGCTGCTGGAACGGCTCGTCTTCCGGCCGCTGTCGGTGCCCGCGCCCGACCCGGCCCGGACGCTGGTCGCCTCGATCGGCGTCTTCGTGCTGCTGGTGGGCGCGGCGGCGCTGCTGTGGGGCGAGGGGGCGAGGGCCGACGCCCCGGTGCTGCTGCCGGACAGCCCATGGGTGCAGCTGTCGGCTGTCGTCCTGCTGGCCTCGCTGGTGACGGCGGTGATCCGGTGGACCCGGTTCGGCAGGGAGCTGCGCGCCGTCGTCGACGACCGGACGCTCGCGGCGCTCGGCGGCATCGACGCCAACCGGGTGGCGGCGGCGGGGTGGGCGTTCGGCTCGTTCACCGCGGGACTGACCGGCGTGCTGCTCGCTCCGTACGTACGGCTCGACCCCTACGGGATGCCGCTGCTGGTCGTGGAGGTGATCGCGGTCGCGGTCGTCGCCCGGATGCGGAGCCTGCCCGTCGCGATCGGTGCGGCACTGGCGATCGGGGTGGCCCAGGCACAGATGGCGCGACTGCACCCGTCCGGCTGGGCGGAACCCCTTGTCCAGGCCGTGGAGGCGAACCTGTTCGTGCTGGCGCTTCTGATCGCCGCCCTGCTGCTCCCCGGGTTCGGCGGTGCGACGACGTGGGCCGCGGCAGCTGCCGTACGGGTCCCGCGGCCCGTGTGGCTGATCGCCGGGATCCTTCTGCTGCTGCCCCTGGGTTTCGCCGGCACGGACCTGCAGACTGCGGTCCGGGTACCGGCCCTGGCGGTGGTGCTGCTGTCCCTGGTGGTGGTCACCGGGCGCGGCGGGCAGATCTCGCTGGGGCAGGCCGCGTACGCGGGCCTCGGGGCGCTGTTCACCGCACTCCTGGCGGCGGGGCGGTTCCCCGGATTCCCCGAGCTGCCCGAGCTCGTGGCGCTCGCCGTAGCCGTCGTGCTGGTCGCCCCGCTCGGGCTGCTCACCGGGTGGCCGGCGATCCGGCGGCACGGGCTCGCTCCGGCGCTGGTCACGCTCGCGGTCGGGGTGGCGGTGAGCCGGTTCGTCCTCGCCCAGCCGTACGCGACGGCGGGCCTCACGGTGTCGCGCCCCCCGGCCCTGGGATCGGACCGGGCGTACTACGTCGTGGAGCTCGCGGTGCTGACCTGTGCGCTGCTCGCCGTCGCGGCGCTGCGCCGGGGCCGCACTGGGCGGGCCCTCGCGGCACTGCGCGACCACGAGGAGGGCGCGCAGGCGGCGGGCGTCGCCGTACCGGCGCTGAAGCTCTTCGCCTTCTCGTCGGGCGCGGCGCTGGCCGCGCTGGGCGGCGGACTGCTGGCGATGGGGGTGCGGGCGTTCGATCCGGCGGCGTTCGATCCGGTGCGCGGCGTGCTCTGGTTCGCGGCGGTGTTCGTGCTGGGCGCGGACAACCTCCTCGCGCCGCTGCCGGCGGCGGCGCTGCTCGTCGCGCTGGACGCGGGGACGCGGGGCGGGGTCGCGGCCGTGGTGATCGGACTGCTGGCCGTCCTCGTGGGCCACGGCCGCCTCCGTCCGGGGGCGGCGGGGCCCGCCGCTGAGCGGCCACGCGCAGAGGGTGTCGCGGCACGGCCAGGGGCGGGGGCCGTCGCCGTGCGGGCGGACACCGCACGCTCCGCGGGCGCCGCCCGGGCCGCGAACCCCGCGCCGCCCGCCCGCAGGGCGCCGAGGCCGGCCGCGGGAGGGCTCAGCACGGAAGGACTGCGGGTCGCGTACGACGGGCGCCGGGTCGTCGACGGGGTGGACCTCGTCGTGGCTCCCGGCCGGATCACCGCGCTCGTCGGGGGCAACGGGGCGGGGAAGAGCACCCTGTTCCACTGCCTGTGCGGGTCGCTGCGGCCGGACGCCGGAAGGGTGCGGCTCGGCGGGACCGACATCAGCCGCCGGTCCGCGCACGCACGGACCCGGCTGGGGATCGCGAGGACGTTCCAGCAGCTCGCCGTCTTCCCCTCGCTGACCGTCGAGGAGAACGTGCGCGTCGGGGCCGAACAGGGCCGGCACCGGGACACGTCCGCCGTCGAGCCCGTACTGCGGCTGCTCGGTCTGGACGGGCCCGTACGGCGGCTTCCTGCCGCCGGCCTGCCCACCGGTGTGCTGCGCCGGGCCGAGCTCGGGCGGGCGCTCGCCACCCGGCCCCACACGCTGCTGCTGGACGAGCCGACCGCCGGCCTCGACACCGTGGAGACGGAGGCGCTCGCCCGTATCCTCCGGGCGCTGGCGGCGGACGGGACCGCCGTGCTCGTCGTCGAGCACGATCTCGGCTTCGTCACCGGCCTGGCCCGCACCGTGCACGTCATGGAAGCGGGGCGGCTCGTGCGATGACGCTCGCCATGGAACTGCGCGACGTGCGCGTGCGGTACGGCCCGCTGGAGGCCTTGCACGGCGTACGGCTCCCCGTACCGGCCGGGGCGCTGACCGTCCTCCTCGGCCGTAACGGCTCAGGCCGTACGACCGTGCTGCGCGCGCTCGCCGGCACGGTGCTCCCCGCGGCCGGCTCCGTGCTGCTGCACGGGCGGGACGTGAGCCGGCTGCACGCACAGAAGAGGGCACGCCTCGGTGTGTGCTTCGTGCCCGACATCGGCGCGGTGCACGGGAGCCTGACCGTCGGCGAGAACCTCGAACTCGCCTCCTCCGGCGATGACTTCGGCCGCGCCCTGGACGGCTTCCCGGCGCTCCGCGCGCTGCTCGGCCGCACCGCCGGCACCCTGTCCGGCGGTGAGCAGCGGATGCTCGCCGTCTCCCGCGCCCTGCTGGCGCCCGCCGGTGTCGTCCTGCTCGACGAGCCCGCGCAGGGCATGGCCCCCGCGGTGGCCGCCCGTACCTACCGGCTGCTGCGCGGGCTCGGCGCCGCGGTCGTCGTCGCCGAGCAGCGGCTCCCGCCGGCTCTGGCGCAGAGGCCCGGAGCCCCGGTGGTCGTGCACGAACTGCGCCGCGGCTCCGTCGTGTTCAGCGGCGAGCCGGGCGAACTCGCTCCGGCCGGGGCCGGCCCGCCGGCCGTCCCCCGCCCGCCGTGACCGCGGGACCCACGGGGCGGCGTGACGCGGCGCGGTTCGATTCGTTGCCGTTTCACGCGTGACCCCCACGACTGATCGCACGTTGAACCTTCGTGTCGGGACCCGCCCGGCTCACCTGATCAAGTCCGAGGAGCCACCCGTGCCGCGCATGCTCGACGTCAGCGAGGACGTACGCGCCGAGATCGGCGACGAAGAAGCCGACCGACTGCTCGCCGGCCTGAACGCCCCGGGCAGCTACGACTGCACCTCCTGCCGCACTCCGGGCGATTCCGACCAGGAGCGGACCAGCACCGTGCTGTTCGTGGGCGACGAGACGGCCGTGCTCGCCTTCGCCCACGCCACCTGCATCCCCTCGCAGGTGGTGCAGGTCGCGGAGGACCAGCTCCAGGGCGCCGTCCGCTCCATCACCGGCGAGGAGCCGCAGATCCCGGGCGCGGCTCCCCAGCAGGCGGTGCTCGGCGTCACCAGCGGTCTCATCCTCCTCGACGGCGACGTGCACCCCGCGCTCGTCGTGGAGCCGACCGCGCCGATCGCCCGCCCGGGCACGACGGGCCACGGCGGCGACGACTTCCTGCCGCTCCTGATCGAGCAGGGTTTCCTGCCGGTCGGGGACGTGAACCGTCGCCCGTCCCAGCTGCCCGGCTGGTCGGTCCTGATCGCCATGGGGCAGCTGCACGCCGTGCTCCAGCCCGGTACGGGCGGTGGCAGCCCGGTCGCCTGGTGGCAGGCGCATCAGCCGCTCCAGGTCACGGAGGGCTGGCGGACGGCCGCCAACAAGACCAACACGGTCCTGGTCTACGCCGCCCCGGTCGGGTCGATCGGCCAGCAGCCCCGCGAGGACCTGCTGCGGGACGCGCTGGAGAAGGCGGCGGCCAACGGCCGTCTGGTCGCCGCGGCGATGCCGCTCGCCGGCACCTGAGCCGCCCGGACGCCGCTCGGATCCCGTCCGCCGGCGCCAGGGACCACAGACGTGCCGGCCGACCGGCCCGGCGGGCACCAGACGTACGCCGGGGCGGCTCTCCTGCCCCGGCGTACGTCCGCGCGCGCCGGCGACGGACCGTACCGTCCCCCGGAAGAATGCAGCTCGCCGCAGCCCGCATCCGTGGGACTGCGGCGTCGTTGCAGGTACGTGCACTCATACGACCCCTCCCCCCAGCCCTTCCAGAGCCAGATCCCTTCCATGCGCCCCGCGCGCGATGGTTCGCCGGGCCGCTCGGCCACGCCGATCTACGACGCGCTGTACTCCGAGTACCTCAGGGCGTTCAAGACGCTGCCGGGTGACCGCAGCGGGGAGGAGGATCTGGACTTCAAGGGGTTCGGGTCGGGGCTGCACGGCCTCCGCGGCGGTTTCCTCGGCTACGGGAGCCATACGAGCCACTCGGGGCACACGAGCGGCCACTCCGGCTACTCCACCGGCCATGTGGGCCCCACCGGTCATCAGGGCGGCAGGCACTCGCACCAGACGGGCCGGCACGCCGTCCATCAGCCCGCGGCGCTGCCCCCCGCTCCGCGCAAGGGATCCTGACCCGCCGTCAGCGAACGCCGCTGCCCCCGGACCACGTACACGGTCCGGGGGCAGCGGCATCGATGCCTGCTGGGTTACTTCTTGCGGCCGCGCTTCTCCCGCACCCGCACCGAGATGTGGATCGGGGTGCCCTCGAAACCGAACTCCTCACGCAGCCGGCGCTCGACGAAGCGGCGGTAGCCGTGCTCGAGGAAGCCGGACGCGAACAGCACGAACCGCGGCGGCTTGGTGCCGGCCTGCGTGCCGAACAGGATGCGCGGCTGCTTGCCGCCGCGGATCGGGTGCGGATGCGCGGCGACGATCTCGCCGAGGAACGCGTTCAGCCGGCCGGTCGGGACACGCGTCTCCCAGCCCGCCAGCGCCGTCTCGATCGCCGGGACCAGCTTCTCCATGTGGCGGCCGGTGAGCGCGGAGACGTTCACCCGGGGCGCCCAGGCGACCTGCTGCATCTCGGTCTCGATCTCGCGCTCGAGGTAGTAGCGGCGCTCCTCGTCGAGGTCGTCCCACTTGTTGTAGGCGACGACGATCGCGCGGCCGGCCTCGACGGCCATGGTGATGATGCGCTGGTCCTGGACGCTGATGTTCTCCGTCGCGTCGATCAGGATGACCGCGACCTCCGCCTTCTCGACGGCGGCGGCCGTGCGCAGCGAGGCGTAGTAGTCGGCGCCCTGCTGGAGGTGGACGCGCTTGCGGATACCGGCGGTGTCGACGAACTTCCAGGTCACGCCGCCGAGTTCGATGAGCTCGTCGACCGGGTCGCGGGTGGTGCCCGCGAGCTCGTTGACGACGACGCGCTCCTCGCGGGCGACCTTGTTGAGCAGCGACGACTTGCCGACGTTCGGACGGCCGATCAGGGCGATCCGGCGGGGACCGCCGACGGCGGTGCCGAAGGTCTGGGCCGGCGCCTCCGGCAGGGCCTCGAGGACGGCGTCGAGCATGTCGCCCGTACCGCGGCCGTGCAGCGAGGAGACCGGGTGGGGCTGGCCGAGGCCGAGCGACCACAGGGCCGTCGCGTCGGCCTCGCCGCTGGGTCCGTCGACCTTGTTGGCGCAGAGCACGACGGGCTTGCCGGCCCGGCGGAGCAGCTTGACGACCGCCTCGTCGGTGTCGGTCGCGCCGACCGTCGAGTCGACGACGAAGACGACGGCGTCGGCGGCCTCGATGGCGTACTCGGCCTGGGCGGCGACGGAGGCATCGATGCCGAGGACGTCCTGCTCCCAGCCGCCCGTGTCGACGACCTTGAAGCGGCGGCCGGCCCACTCGGCCTCGTAGGTGACGCGGTCGCGGGTGACGCCGGGCTTGTCCTCGACGACCGCCTCGCGGCGGCCGATGATGCGGTTCACCAGGGTCGACTTGCCGACGTTCGGTCGGCCGACGACGGCGAGGACGGGCAGCGGGCCGTGCCCGGCCTCCTCGATCGCGCCCTCGACGTCCTCGACGTCGAAGCCCTCTTCCGCGGCGAGCTCCATGAACTCCGCGTACTCGGCGTCGCCGAGCGCTCCGTGGTCGTGCTGGTCGTTCATGAAGTCCGTTCCTCGTTCGTCACTGGACCGTGTCTGTTGCGCGGTCCATTACTCAAGTCTGTCCTAGCGCCCGGTGAGGCGCTTCGCGTCCGCCAGGTGGGCGGTCAGGTGCTCCTGGATGCGCACCGTCGCCTCGTCGAGCGCCTTGCGCGTACGGCGTCCGCTGCCGTCCCCGGCCTCGAACGCGTCGCCGAAGACGACGTCCACCTTGCTGCGCAGCGGAGGCAGTCCCTTTATCAACCGTCCGCGGCGCTCGGTACTTCCCAGCACCGCGACCGGGACGATCGGGGCGGCGCTGCGCACCGCGAAGTACGCCAGCCCGGCACGCAGTGAGGCGAAGTCACCCTCACCCCGGGTGCCCTCGGGGAAGATCCCGAGGACGCCGCCGTCGTCCAGCACGCCGAGCGCGGCCGTGATGGCGGTGCGGTCGGCGGTCGTACGGTCCACCTTGACCTGTCCGATCCCCAAGAGGAACGGGTCCAGGGGGCCGACGAACGCCTCCTTCTTGATCAGGAAGTGCACGGGCCTGGGCGCGGTGCCCATCAGCATCGGCCCGTCGATGTTGTGCGAGTGGTTCACCGCGAGGATGACCGGCCCCGCTGCCGGGACCCGCCACGCGCCGAGGACGCGCGGCTTCCACAGTCCGTACATCAGCCCGATGCCGATGCCCCGCCCGACAGCCGCGCCCTTCCGTGAGGGAACGGTCACCGGGCGGCCTGCTTCCGCGTGCCGTCGGCGGCGCCCCGCTTCTCCTCGACGAGGGTGACGACGCACTCGATGACCTGCTGCAGCGTGAGGTCCGTGGTGTCGACCTCGACCGCGTCGTCCGCCTTGGCGAGCGGCGAGGTCTTACGGCTGGAGTCGGCCGCGTCCCGCTTGATCAGGGCTTCACGGGTGGACGCGACGTCGGCGCCCTTGAGCTCGCCGCTGCGGCGGGCCGCCCTGGCCTCCGCAGACGCGGTCAGGAAGATCTTCAGGTCGGCGTCGGGCAGGACGGTGGTGCCGATGTCACGGCCCTCGACGACGATGCCCTCCTTGGCGGCCATGGCGATGGAACGCTGCAGTTCGGTGATCCGGGCGCGCACCTCGGGCACCGCGCTGACCGCGCTGACCTTCGAGGTGACGTCCTGCTCGCGGATCGGACCGGAGGCGTCGAGACCGTCGACGGTGATGGTCGGTGCCGACGGGTCGGTACCGGACTCGATCACGGGCTTCCCGGAAGCGGTCGCGATCGCGGCGGGGTCGGACACGTCGATGCCGTTGCTGATCATCCACCAGGTGATCGCGCGGTACTGCGCGCCGGTGTCGAGGTAGCTCAGCCCCAGCGCGGAGGCGACGGCCTTGGAGGTGCTCGACTTGCCCGTGCCGGAGGGGCCATCGATGGCGACGATCACGGATTCCACGGTGTCGGACACCTTCCTGGTTCGTGGGAGTGGGCACGGCCGGAGTGCCGAGGGGCCCAGCACAAGGTTACCGAGTGCGGACGACCACTTCTGCACCCGTACGCCGGGGCCCCGGAGCGGCCCCTTGACACGGCACCGGCCGCTTCCCCCGGCCGCCGGGAAGCGACCGGGGCCGGGCCTGCCACGGCTCCGTCCGCCTCCCGTACGAGAAGTGGTCCGGCCGCCGGCCGTCTACTGGCGGATCGACCAGCCCCGTTCCCGCAGCGCGGCGGTGAGCAGCGGCGCAGCCGTGGGCTCGACCATCAGCTGGACGAGACCGGCCTGCTGCCCGGTCGCGTGCTCGATGCGGACGTCCTCGATGTTCACGCCGGCACGGCCGGTGTCGGCGAAGATTCGGGCCAGCTCGCCCGGCTGGTCGCTGATCAGCACGGCGACGACCTCATAGGCCGTCGGTGCCGTGCCGTGCTTGCCCGGCACCCGTACCCGGCCGGCGTTTCCGCGCCGTAGGACGTCCTCGATGCCGTCCGCGCCGTCCTGGCGCTTGGACTCGTCAGAAGACTGCAGGGACCGCAGCGCGCGGACCGTCTCGTCGAGGTCCGCCGCGACGCCGGCCAGTACGTCGGCCACCGGCCCGGGGTTGGCGGAGAGGATCTCCACCCACATCCGGGGGTCGGACGCCGCGATCCGGGTCACGTCGCGGATGCCCTGCCCGCACAGCCGTACGGCGGTGTCGTCGGCGTCCTCCAGGCGCGCCGCCACCATCGAGGAGATCAGCTGCGGCGTGTGGGAGACGAGGGCGACCGCCCTGTCGTGGGCGTCCGCGTCCATCACGACGGGCACGGCGCGGCAGAGGGCGACCAGCTCGAGGGCGAGGTTGAGGACCTCGGTGTCCGTCTCCCGGGTGGGGGTCAGCACCCAGGGGCGGCCCTCGAAGAGGTCGGCGGTGGCGGCCAGCGGGCCGGAGCGTTCCTTGCCGGACATCGGATGCGTGCCGATGTAGGCGGACAGGTCGAGGCCCATTCCCTCGAGCTCCCGGCGGGGGCCTCCCTTGACGCTGGCCACGTCGAGGTAGCCGCGGGCGACGCCTGCGCGCATGGCCTCGGCGAGCGTGGTGGCGACATGCGCCGGCGGCACGGCGACGACGGCGAGGTCGACGCGACCCTCAGGCCGCTCGTCCGTGCCGGCTCCGAGTGCGGCGGCGGTGCGGGCACGCTCGGCGTCGTGGTCGACGAGGTGCACGGTGACGCCGCGTCCCGCGAGGGCCAGCGCGGCGGACGTACCGATCAGTCCGGTTCCGATGACGAGCGCGGTTCTCACTGGGCGATGTCCTTGCGGAGGGCGGCGGCTGCGCCGAGGTAGACATGGGCGATCTTCGACCGGGGCAGGTCGGACTCGACGTGCGCGAGGATACGGACGACGCGCGGCATGGCCCCGGCGATGTCGAGTTCCTGCGCGCAGATCAGCGGCACGTCGACGATACCGAGCCCGCGCGCCGCGGCCGCGGGGAAGTCGCTGTGCAGGTCCGGGGTGGCGGTGAACCAGACGCTGATCAGATCGTCGACGGCAAGGCCGTTGCGCTCCAGAATGGCGGTGAGCAGCTCGCCGACCTGCTCGCCCATGTGTCCGGCGTCGTCCTCTTCCAGCTGGACGGCTCCGCGGACCGCTCGTACCGCCACGTCGTGCTCCTTCGTTCTCAACCGCCGGTCTTGCCGACCGGTGCTCCGTTTCAGCGTAGTCAGCGCGCGGCGTGGCGGCCGCGGCGACCGCTCTGCGAGACACCGAGTTCCGCGGGACGCGGACCCTCCGGTCCGGCTGCCGCTGGGACCGACGGCCCGTAGAGGCGCACACTGGGCCTGGGCCGACGGGCGGACACGACCGCCCGGTTGCTTCTTCTCCGCCCGTTCGGAGGCCAGGATGCTCGTGCCCCGGGCGGTCGGGGCGACGAGCAGAGGAGAGTGTCATGGACACGAGCCGACGGACGGTCCTCGCGGCGGGCGCGGCCGCGCTGGTGGCGGGATGCGGGGACGACGGCGGGGAGGATCCGGCCACCCGGCCGCCGGACGCCACGCCCACGGAGCCGGGGCAGGACTCCCCCGCTCCCGGCGGCGAGGAGCTCGCGAGGACGGCGGACATCCCGGTCGGCGGCGGCAAGGTCTTCGCCGACAAGAAGATCGTGGTGACGCAGCCGGAGTCCGGCGAATTCAAGGCGTTCTCCGCGGTCTGCACCCACCAGGGCTGCACGGTCGCGAACGTCTCCGACGGGACCATCAACTGTCTCTGCCACGGCAGCAAGTTCGGCCTCGCGGACGCCGCCGTGGAGGCGGGCCCGGCCACGAAGCCGCTGCCGCCGGAGCGGATCACGGTCTCGGGGGACTCGATCCGGCGGGGGTAGGGCCTCACGTAGCCTCTCGGCCATGACTCCGGAGAGACTTGTCCGCGACCACACGGTCTACTCCTGCGTCATGGGGTCGCGCGCCTTCGGGCTGGCCACCGATGACAGCGACACGGACCGGCGCGGGGTGTTCCTCGCTCCCACGCCGCTGTTCTGGGGCTTCGAGAAGCCGCCGACGCATGTCGAGGGGCCCGCGGAGGAGCAGTTCTCCTGGGAGCTCGAGCGCTTCCTCGAGTTGGCGCTGCGCGCCAACCCGAACGTGCTGGAATGCCTGCACTCCCCATCGTCGAGCACGTCGACGACACCGGCCGCGAACTGCTGTCCCTGCGTGGGGCGTTCCTGTCGCGCCGCGCCCACGAGACGTTCGTCCGCTACGCGACCGGCCAGCGCAGGAGGCTCGAAGCGGACGTGCGGCAGCACGGCGCACCGCGCTGGAAGCACGCCATGCATCTGCTGCGGCTGCTGGGCAGTTGCCGCGATCTGCTGCGCACGGGCGAGCTGGTGATCGACGTGGGCGCGGACCGCGAACGGCTGCTCGAGGTGAAACGGGGCGAGGTGCCGTGGGACCGGGTCGAGTCCTGGATGACCCGCCTCGCCACCGAGGCGGACACGGCCGCGACCACCTCTCCGCTCCCGCCCGCCCCGGACCGGGCCCGGGTGGAGGACTTTCTGGTGCGGGTCAGGAGGGCGTCGGCGGGCTGAGAAGTCCGGCCGCACTCCGGCACGGCCGGGGCCGGTCATGGCTCAGGCGTCCCAGAGCGCTCCCAGGGTCACGAGCTCCCCGCGGTACTCGATCCGGTCGGCCCATTCGCGCGGCCACGCGCCGGCGCCGAGGTGGGCCCCCGCGAACGCGCCGGCGAGGCAGGCGATCGAGTCGGAGTCGCCCTTGGTGCAGGCGGCCCGGCGGATGGCCGTGAGGGGCTCCTCGGGGAACATCAGGAAGCACAGCAGGCCCGTGGCGAGCGCCTCCTCCGCGATCCAGCCGTCGCCGGTGGCCAGGCAGGGGTCGAGCTCCGGTTCCGGTGAGCGCAGTGCGGCGGCGAGCCGTTCGAGGATCTGCAGGCACTCGTCCCACCCGCGCGCGATGAACGCCTCAGGCGTCGCGTCGTGCGCGTAGGTCCAGAGGTCGCCGAGCCAGCGGTGCAGGTACCGGCTGCGGTTCTCGTACGCGTACGAGCGCAGCTGGCCCACCAGGCCGGTCGGCTCCGCCCCCTGCGCCAGCAGGAACACCGCGCGGGCCGTGAGGTCGCTCGCGGCGAGGGCGGTCGGGTGGCCGTGGGTGAGTGCTGCCTGCAACTGCGCGGCGCCGGAGCGCTGTTCCTCGCTCAGGCCCGGTACGAGCCCGACGGGCGCGACGCGCATGTTCGCCCCGCAGCCCTTGGAGCCGATCTGACTGGCCGCCTGCCACGGCAGGTCGCTGTCCAGCTTCTGGCAGGCGACCAGACAGGTGCGGCCGGGGGCCCGGTTGTTCTCCGGGGAGTGGTACCAGTCGACGAACTCCTCGCGCACCGGCCTGACGAGCCTGGACGCCACGAGCAGGCCGCGCGACATGGCCGTGCGGATGCCGCGCGCGAGGGCGAGGGTCATCTGGGTGTCGTCGGTGACGATCGCGGGCGTGGGGAGTTCCATCTGCCGCCACGGCCCGCACTTGGCGAGGATGGCCGGTACGTCGTTGAACTCGGTCGGGAAGCCGAGGGCGTCGCCGAGCGCGAGCCCGGTCAGCGCCCCGGTGGCGGCCTGCTTGGTGATGGTCCTGGTGCTCCTCGTCGTGGTCATGTCTGCTGCCGTCCCTCGGGTCGCAGGAGTGGTGGGTGCAGGGCGGACGCGGCTCCCGCCCGGTAGAGCGCGGCCGGTTTTCCGCGGCCTCCGGTGCGGCGCGGTTCGCCCTCGACGGCCTCGACGAAGCCGGGGGTCGCCAGCACCTTGCGCCGGAAGTTGGGGCGGTCCAGTTCGACGCCCCAGACGGTCTCGTACACCTGCTGGAGCTCGCCGAGAGTGAACTCGCGCGGGCAGAAGGCGGTGGCGAGACAGGTGTACTCGAGCTTGGCGCCGATGCGGCTGTGCGCGTCGGCGAGGATCGTGTCGTGGTCGAAGGCGAGGTGCGCGGCCGAGGAGAGTCGTGTCCAGCGGGCGTGCGCCGCGTCGCCGCCGCCGCGCGGCTCCGGCAGGTCCGGTACGAGCGCGGTGTAGGCGACGGACACCACCCGCATCCTCGGGTCGCGGTCCGGGTCGCTGTAGGTGCGCAACTGCTCGAGGTGGAGGTCGGCGGCGGTCTGCTCCGTCAGGCCGGTCTCCTCCGCCAGTTCGCGGCGCGCGGCGGCCTCCGCGGACTCCCTGGGGAGCAGGAACCCGCCGGGCAGTGCCCAGGCGCCCCGGTACGGCTCCTGGCCGCGCTCGACCAGGAGGACGTGCAGCGAGCTCTCCCTGACCGTGAAGACGGCAAGGTCGACGGTGACTGCGAACGGTTCGAAGGCGTACGGGTCGTAGCCCGCCGGACGGGTGTCGCTCATCGCTTCTCCGGGAGAGGCTCCGCGAGGTCCCAGCCCTCGGCGATCAGTGCGTCCACGGCGGCGACCGCGGTGGCGAGCCGCCGCTCGTGCGGTCCGGTGAGCTCGACGGTGCGGCGGCAGGTGCGGGCGAGCTCCTCGCGGAAGCGGCCGGTCATCCAGGGCCGCAGGTGTTCCCCGTCGCGCAGTCCGTCGTCCTCGAAGTCGACGCCCGTATGGTCGGTCAGCAGCCACAGATGCTGGCGGCGCGGCTCGGGGGCCACCGGGTAGGGGCCGCCCATGTACCGCTCGTGCCAGATCGTCGTGGCGAAGGCGTCGGTGTCGCAGAAGACGACCGGCGAGCCGGCCCGCGCTGCGTGCTCCTCGAGCACCGCCTGCCGCCGTGCGATCAGGGGGAACTCGTCGGAGGAGAAGGTGACGTCCTCCCAGCCGGCGCCCGGCCGCCGTGCCCGCAGGGCGGCCAGCTTGTGCTCGCTGAACTCCCGTCCGTACTCGGCCACCCAGCGGGTGTGCGCCCACACTCCGCCGCGCCGCCGGAAGTGCTCGGCGAGCGCCCGGGCCATCGTGGTGGTGCCGGTGGACTCGGCGCCGAGGACGACGACCCGCCGGGCGAGCGCGGCTCGCACCGGCGGCTCGAGGAAGTCCCAGCAGCCGACGGGGTCCTTGCGCACCGCGGTGCCGGAGACCGGGAAGACGCTCCGGTCGGGGTCGACGCAGACGGCGTCGGCGCCGAAGCGGCGGCCGAGCTCCGTGCCGTACGCCTCCGAGGTGAAGACGGCGTGCACGCGGCCGGGGACGGCGGCGCGGAAGACGGCCATGTGCGCGTCCCACGCATCAGGGTCGTGCACGTCGACCGGGATCTCGTCCATGGTGCCCACGACCCGCACCCCGGGGTGCACTTCGCGCATCCACGCGACGCGGTCGGCCAGCGGGATCGTCTCGACGGACGAGGCACAGACGAGGACGGTGAGCCGTTCGCAGCGGTCGGCCGCAGTCCGTACGAGATGGTGGTGGCCGGCGTGCGGCGGATAGAACTTCCCGAGAACCAGGCCGTGTCCGTAGCGCTTCATGCGGCCACCGCCTCACGCCGTACGGACACGTCGCGCGACCAGCCCCGCAGCCCGGCGACGCACAGTGCCATGAAGCCGATGTAGAGCAGGGACGTCAGATAGAGCTCCTTGTAGGCGTACAGCGGTACGTACACCACATCGGCGGCGATCCACAGCCACCAGGACTCCAGACGCTTGCGGCACTGCCCGTACGTGGCCATCAGCGACAGGGCCGTCGTCAGCGCGTCCCAGAAGGGGACGGTGGAGTCGGTGGCGCGGTCGAGGAGGAGGGTGAGGGCGAGTGTCCCCACCACCCCCGCCGCGAGCAGCCAGGTCCACTCGGTGCGGGTGGACCGCCGCACCGGAAGGACGGAAGAACCTGGTCCACCCCCGTGGGTCCAGGTCCACCAGCCGTAGGCGGCGAGGGTGATGAAGACGACCTGCAGGCCCGCGTCGGCGTACAGGCCGGCCTGGGTGAAGAGAAGGACGAAGAAGACGTTGTTGGCGATGCCGATCGGCCAGTTCGCGATGTGCTGGCGCGCGACGAGCCACACACAGAGGGCGCCGCTGCCGAACCCGAGGAACTCGGTCCAGCTCACGGGGGTCCCGAGCACGCTGAACAGCGGCTGCTGCAAGGGCCCGAGGATGTCTGCGAGACTCACGCCCGCCTCCTTAATAGTCATCTTGACTATAAAGGGGCAGCGACGACCGCCACAAGGCCTTTACGACGACGAAGGGCCCGTGACCTGGCAGGTCACGGGCCCTTTTTTGTACGTTTGTGCCGTTACAGACCGACTTCCTTCATCAGCATGCCGACCTCGGTGTTGGTCAGCCGGCGCAGCCAGCCGGACTTCTGGTCGCCCAGCGCGATCGGCCCGAACGCGGTCCGCACGAGCTTGTCGACCGGGAAGCCCGCCTCGGAGAGCATGCGCCGCACGATGTGCTTGCGGCCCTCGTGGAGGGTGACCTCGACGAGGTAGTTCTTGCCGGTGTTCTCCACGACCCGGAAGTGGTCGGCGCGGGCGTAGCCGTCCTCGAGCTGGATGCCCTCCTTGAGGCGCTTGCCCAGCTCCCGCGGCAGCGGCCCCTGGATGGCGGCGAGATAGGTCTTCTTCACGCCGTACTTGGGGTGGGTCAGCCGGTGAGCCAGCTCACCGTGGTTGGTGAGCAGGATGATGCCCTCGGTCTCCGTGTCGAGCCGGCCGACGTGGAACAGCCGGGTCTCACGGTTGGTGACGTAGTCGCCGAGGCACTGCCGCCCGTCGGGGTCCTCCATGGTGGACACGACACCGGCGGGCTTGTTCAGCGCGAAGAACAGGTGCGACTGGGTCGCGACGGTCAGGCCGTCGACCTTGATCTCGTCCTGCTCCGGGTCGACACGGACACCCTGCTCGATCACGATCTTGCCGTTGACCTCGACACGACCGGCGTCGATCAGCTCCTCGCACGCCCGGCGCGAACCCATGCCGGCCCGGGCGAGCACCTTCTGCAGGCGCTCCCCCTCCTGGTCACCGAAGGTCTTGGGGGTCTTGATCTCCGGCTTGTTCGCGTAGCGCTCGCGGTTGCGCTCCTCGGAGCGGGCGTCGTACTCACGCGAACGCGCGGGTGCGGTACGGCCGCCACCGCGCTGGGGCGACTGCCTCGGGCCCCCCTTCGCGCCGCCGCGGGCCGCGCCGCCGCGCCCCTTCTTGGGCGCCTCGGGGGAGCCGCCCACGTCGTAGCGACGCTCCTCGGGGCGAGGCTTCCCGGCGCGCTTCTGCTTGTCGTCGCGGTCGTTGCCGGCACCGCGGTGGTTACCGCGCCCGCCGCCGCTGCTGCCGCGGCCGCCGCTGTTGCCACCACGGCTCCCGCCGTTGTTTCCGCTGCTGTTCCTGCCGCTGCTGCTTCGCATCAAATTTCCGTCTTGTCGTCTGCGTCCTCACGATCCGGTGCATCCGGATCGAACGACGGAACGCCTTCCTGCGTCTCGGCCTCGATCGCGTCCGCCTCCGGTAGGAAGGGCGCGAGCTCCGGAAGCTCGTCCAGGCCGCGCAGGCCCATCCGCTCCAGAAAGTAGTTCGTCGTCCTGTACAGGATCGCACCTGTTTCAGGTTCCGTGCCCGCCTCCTCGACCAGACCCCGCTGAAGAAGGGTGCGCATGACGCCGTCGCAGTTCACTCCGCGCACCGCGGAGACCCTGGAACGGCTCACCGGCTGCCGGTACGCGACCACCGCGAGGGTCTCCAGCGCGGCCTGGGTCAGACGGGCATGCTGTCCGTCGAGCACGAAACGCTCGACCGCCGCGGCGTGCTCCGGGCGGCTGTAGAACCGCCAGCCGCCGGCGACGAGCCGCAGTTCGAAGCCGCGGCCCTGGATCGCGTACTCGTCCGCGAGCTCCCGCAGCGCGTCCGCGACGGCCCTCCTGGGCTGCTCCAGCACCTTGGCGAGGTGCTCTTCCGTCGCCGGCTCGTCGACGACCATGAGGACGGCCTCGAGCGCGGGCTTGAGCTCGCTCACTGCTTCTCCTCCACGACTTGATCGAACTCGTCCGTGACGGCCACCGCCTCGGCCCCGCCCCCGGCCCACACCACCGTCAGCTCGCCCAGCGCCTCGTCCTGGTCGAGCGCGACCGCCTTCTCCCGGTACAGCTCCAGCAGGGCGAGGAACCGGGCGACGACGGTGAGGGTGTCCGGAGCGTCCTCCGAGAGCTCACGGAACGACGCCCTGCCCCGCTCCCTGAGCATCGCGACCACGACCTCGGCCTGCTCCCTGACGCTGACCAGCGGCGCGTGGATGTGGTCCACGTACACCTGCGGCTTCGCCTTCGGCTGCATGGCCTTCACCGCGAGCTTGGCGAAGCCCTCGGCGCCGACGCTGATGACGACCTCGGGGAGCAGCTCCGCGAGGTGTGCCTCGAGCCCGACGGTACGGGGGTACCGCCGCGCCTCCTCGTCGAGGCGCCGGTCGAAGATGTCGGCGATCTGCTTGTACGCGCGGTACTGGAGCAGCCGGGCGAAGAGCAGGTCACGGGCCTCCAGCAGCGCCAGGTCCGCCTCGTCCTCGACCTCGGCGGCGGGCAGCAGCCGGGCGGCCTTGAGGTCGAGCAGCGTCGCCGCGACCACAAGGAACTCTGTGGTCTGGTCGAGGTCCCAGTCGGGTCCCATGGCCCGGATGTACGCCATGAACTCGTCGGTGACCTTGGAGAGCGCCACCTCGGTCACGTCGAGCTTGTGCTTCGAGATGAGCTGCAGCAGCAGGTCGAACGGCCCTTCGAAGTTGACGAGCCGCACGGTGAACCGCCCGTCCCCACTCCCGGCGGCGTCGCCCGCCCCGTGCTGCGCATCGGAACCAGGTCCGGTCCTGGACGACGCACCCCCGGCGACCGACGGCGCGGCAGGGGCCTCCGGGCCGCCGGACCGGTCGCGCAATGCCTGGACGTCCGGCTCCGGGGAACCGCCTGCGTCGTCGCGCGGCGGACGTCGCCCGGGCTCCGCAGGCTCGGCCCCCGTCTCAGGAAGAGGCGGGGCCGGTGAATCGACCGCCTCGGCCGGCGCCACAGTGGTCGGCGCCTCCGGGCCCTCGGGCCCGTCGTTGCCGTCCCGGCCGTCCCCGTCGCCTTCGTCATCGCGCGGCGGACGGCGTCCGGACTCCGATGACTCGGCCCCCGTTCCGGGCAGGGGCGGGGTCGGGGAGTCGACGGCCCGCTCCGCCGCAGCGTCGCCGTCGTCGTCGTGGAGCGGACGGCGGCCGGGGTCCGGGTGCTCACCTCCCGCTCCGGAAAGGGGCGGGCTATGGGAAACCGCTCCCTGGCGCGAAGCGCCCGGTCCCCGCCCCAGGGCACGGCGGCGGGACGGGCCGGACGGGTCGTCGTTCGGGGGCATGGCGGTCCAGGGAGCGGGAGGAACAGGCGCGCCCGCAGGCTACCCGCTCAGCGACCCCGCAGGCGTCTCACGAGGATGCTCGCGTCGCCCCGCTGCTCGAGGTCCGCGAGGACCACCGCCACCGCCTCGCGGACGATCCGGCCGCGGTCGACGGCCAGACCGTGCTCGCCGCGCAGCACCAGCCGCGCGTGCTCGAGGTCCATGAGTTCCTCGGCGGAGACGTAGACCGTGATCTTCTCGTCGTGACGTTCGCGCCCGCTCGGCCGGCGGTTCGCGCCGCGCCCCCGCCTGCGGGGGGCGGCGCCGGCGACGGGGCCCGCGGTCCCGCCCTCCTGGGGGCGGCGCGCCTGGGGCGTCATCGCCCGTCCGGCGGCGGCCGCGGCGTCCGTTGCCCGGCTGCGGCCCTCCTCGGAGGGGTCCGCGTCGGCGGCGGAGTGCTCCTCGGACGACGAGGCGGACGCGGAGGCCGACTCGGCCCCGGCCTCGTCCGGTTCGCCCTGCGCCGGCACCCGCGGTTCACCGTTGGCGTTCGACGTGTTCTGAGCGTTGTTCGGGGTGTTCGGGTTCCCCTGCTTGCGCGGGGACGACGACTGCAGCGCCATGCCCCCGGTCGTACGGAACAGCTCGTCGGCCCCGGGCAGACTCACTCGGCGTGACACCGGGCGAGCACCTCCCTGGCGAGCTGGCGGTATGCGGCGGCGCCGACGGAGTTCGACGCGTAGGTCGTGATCGGCTCACCGGCGACCGTGGTCTCCGGGAAGCGGACGGTCCGCCCGATGACCGTGTGGTAGACGTGGTCGTCGAACGCCTCGACGACGCGCGCCAGCACCTCGCGGCTGTGCACGGTCCGCGAGTCGTACATCGTGGCGAGAATGCCGTCGAGCTCGAGGTCGGGGTTGAGCCGCTCCTGGACCTTCTCGATCGTCTCGGTCAGCAGCGCGACACCGCGCAGCGCGAAGAACTCGCACTCGAGCGGCACTATCACCTTGTGCGCCGCGGTCAGCGCGTTGACGGTGAGCAGACCGAGCGACGGCTGACAGTCGATCACGATGTAGTCGTAGTCGGACATCAGCGGCTTCAACGCGCGCTGGAGCGTCGACTCGCGCGCGACCTCGCTCACCAACTGCACTTCCGCGGCCGAGAGGTCGATGTTGCTCGGCAGCAGGTCCATGTTGGGCACGGCGGTCTTCAGGAGGACCTCGTCGGCCGACATGCCCCGCTCCATGAGCAGGTTGTAGACGGTGAGGTCGAGCTCCATCGGGTTGACGCCGAGACCCACCGACAGCGCGCCCTGCGGGTCGAAGTCGACGAGCAGCACCCGCCGTCCGTACTCGGCGAGCGCGGCGCCCAGGTTGATGGTCGACGTCGTCTTGCCGACGCCGCCCTTCTGGTTGCACATCGCGATGATCTTGGCGGGGCCGTGGTCGGTCAGCGGGCCCGGGATCGGGAAGTACGGCAGCGGACGCCCGGTGGGGCCGATCCGCTCGCGGCGCTGGCGGGCAGCGTCGGGCGCGAGGGTGGCCGCGTACTCGGGGTCGGGCTCGTACTCGGCATCGGGGTCGTAGAAGTGCCCTTCGGGGACTTCCTCGTAGGCGGCGAAGTGGGTGGACTCTCGGCCACTCTCGTTGCCGGCCATGGCGTTCACGTGTTGGCCGTCCATCATCTTCATCGTGTGGGCTGTCGTCATGTGCGTCGTGTGCTGGTGCGTCGCGAAGGTGCGGACAGCGACGGAGCCGACATCCTCGAGACCGGACGACGGGCCCTGGCCCGCCGGAACCGTTCCTGGCCGACCACCCCCGGGAGTAAATGTCGACTCATTCACAAGTCGTCTTACCTCCTTGGACCGTGACCAGGAAACTTATCGATAGGTCAGCGTGGCACCATGCCGACGGTTTGCGACTCTATGGCGTGTCACCGGTCCGCAGCAACACAATCCGCCGGACCCGGCCCGATGTGTCGGCAATCGAACACCCCTCTGTCAAGGGCGCACAGGCCCTTCCGCGTGCCCCCGTCCGCACGTTTCGAGGGTTCGCGAAACGGTTAAAGGGTTACGTTCGAGGCGAGTTGAGCGAGCCCCGCAAAAGGGGCGGAGACGAATCCGGCCGGACCTTGCTGAGCAAGGTCCGGCCGGACTTGTGATGTTGACGCCGCTGGTTGACCGCTCAGCCGAGCAGCGCGCTCAGCTCGACGCTCTCGAGCCCGTGCGCCTCGGCGACCTCGCGGTAAACCACCTTGCCGTCATGGGTGTTGAGGCCCTTGGCGAGCGCCGGGTCACGGCGCAGCGCCTCGACCCAGCCGTTGTTCGCCAGCGACACGATGTAGGGCATCGTGGCGTTGGTCAGCGCGTAGGTGGAGGTGTTCGGCACCGCGCCGGGCATGTTGGCGACGCAGTAGAAGACCGAGTCGTGGACGTTGAACGTCGGCTCGGCGTGGGTGGTCGGACGGGAGTCCTCGAAGCAGCCACCCTGATCGATTGCAATGTCGACAAGTACACTTCCGGGCTTCATCTTGGCGACGAGCTCGTTGGTGACCAGCTTCGGCGCCTTGGCTCCGGGGATGAGCACGGCACCGATGACGAGGTCGGCCTCGACGACCGCCTTCTCCAGCTCGAAGGCGTTGGAGACGATCGTCTGCACCTTGGTGCCGAAGATCTTGTCCGCCTCGCGCAGCTTGTTGATGTCCCGGTCGAGCAGGGTCACGTGGAAGCCCATGCCGACCGCGATCTGCGTGGCGTTCCAGCCGGACACGCCGCCGCCGATGACGACGGCCCTGCCGGCCTGGGTGCCGGGGACGCCACCGGGGAGCACGCCACGGCCGCCGGCCGAACGCATCAGGTGGTACGCGCCGACCTGGGGGGCGAGACGGCCCGCGACCTCGGACATCGGGGCGAGCAGCGGCAGGGCCCGGTCCACCTCGACCGTCTCGTAGGCGATCGCGGTGGTGCCGGACTCCAGCAGGGCGTCGGTGCACTCGCGGGAGGCGGCGAGGTGCAGGTAGGTGAAGAGGGTCTGATCCTTGCGGAGACGGTGGTACTCCTCCGCGATCGGCTCCTTGACCTTCAGCAGCAGGTCGGCGGTGGCCCAGACCTCGTCGGCGGTGGGCAGGATCCGGGCTCCGGCCGCGACGTACTCGTCGTCCGTGATCGAGGAGCCGACACCGGCGTTCTGCTCGATGAAGACCTGGTGCCCGTTGCGCACGAGCTCGTGCACGCCGGCGGGGGTGATGGCCACCCGGAACTCGTTGTTCTTGACCTCGCGGGGGATGCCGACCTTCACGTCGATCACGGTCCTTGGCTCAGGGGATTTATCGGTCGATGACGCGCGTACCCAGATGCACACAGGCATACCGGGACACACCACGAGAAGCTGTGGCGTTGCCAGTCTAATGAAGGATTTCCCGCTGTCTAGCCTTGCAAAGCATTAACCTTCGAGCGAACTGCCACGGATTTCGTAGGTTGAATCCTCTGTTCCAAGCATTCTTTCCGCGGCGGTGCGGTGCAGCCTTGCCGCGGCCGGGTCGCCGAGCCGGTCGAGGGTGTCGGCAAGCCTGAGCTGCAGCGCGGCCTGGAGCCGTGTGTCCCCGGCCCGCCGGGCCAGGTCCACCGCGTCCTGGCAGGTGCGAAGGCATTCCTCCGGCCGCCCCGCGTACTCCTGGACGCGGGCCGCCTCGCTCAACGCCCGCGCCTGGGAGGGCAGATCACCGACCTTGCGATAGCCGGCGACCGCCGCCCGCCAGCTGCGCAGCGCCTCGCCGTACCGACCCGCGTAGGTGTGCGCGGTGCCGAGCCGTCCGTACAGCCGCGCCTCGTCGGCGCGCTCACCGCGTGCCTGGCGCTGCGCGAGGGCACGGCCGTACCAGTCGGCCGCCCGCTGCCAGTCGCACAGCTCCTGGTACGCGCCGCCTACGGATTCCATCGCGCGGCCCGTCGCGTACGGATCGTTCGCGGCGCGTCCCGCGTCGAGCGCGGCCCGGTAGCGGGCCAGCGCGTCGGCGGTACGACCGGTCTGCGCGTCCAGGTCGGCGAGGTTGAGCAGCGCGGCGGCCTGCTCCCGGTGCAGCCCGCGCCGCTCGGCGACGTCGAGGACCAGTTGGTGCAACCCGTACAGCTCGGGGGCGGCCGCCTCCGTGCCCCAGTGCGCCGCCAGTGCCCTGACCAGGGCGGCGACCAGCCTGCGCGCCAGGGTGTCGAGCTCGCCGTCGTCGACGACGAGACGCGCCGCGGCCAGCAGCTCGGGCCGGCTGGTGCGTAGCCACTCACCTGCGGCCCACGCCGAGGTGAAGCGCAGGGCCCGGGGCAGGGCGGCCAGCTTCTTGCGGGCCGGGGATCCTTCGGGCTCGGTGATCGCGCGGCAGGCCTGGAGCCGCCGTACGGTTCGCTCGAGCATCCTGGCCCGTGCCAGCTGCACCTCGGCGGGCCGGTCGGCGCTCTCCATCAGCGTGCGCAGCAGCGGCGCGAGCGCGCCCGGCACTTCGAACGACGCCCCGGCACGGCGCAGCAGTCCGAGCCCCGCGAAACGGTCGAGCGACTCCTGGGCGGCCGAGACTGAGCATCCGGCGAGTGCGGAGGCGGTGTGCGCGTCCGCGCGGCCGGCGGGCGCGAGGGCGAGAAGCCGCAGCGTCCGCGCGGCCGACTGCGGCAGTGACTCGTACACCAGCCGGAAGGCCCTGGTCAGAGGCCTGGCCCCGGTCGGCCGGGCCGCGTCGTCGGGAAGTGTGCGCAGCCGCTTGGCGGCGTCGGCGACGGAGGCCTTGGGGCGGGCGGCGAGCCAGCCGCCGACCAGCACCAGCGCGGCGGGCTGGCCGCCGCACTCCTCGGCGATCGCCTCGGCCGCCTGCGGGTCCACCGTGATCCGCACGGACCCGGTGAAGGTGGCGAGCAGCTCGATCGCGGACTTGGCGTCCATGCCGCCGAGCGTGCAGGGCCTCACGTCCGGGATGCCGGTGAGCGGACCCTGGGACACGGCGACGACCAGGCAGTCCGGGTTCTGCGGCAGCAGCAGGTCGACCTGCTCGGCGTCCGTGGCGTCATCGATGAGCAGCAGCACCCTGCGTACGGCGAGGGCCTCGCGCACCATCTCGGTCAGTTCGTCGTCGCCAGCGCCGGGCGGGGAGGTGATCCGGAGCCGGTCGAGCAGTCCGCGTGCCGCCTGCTCCATGGGGACCGGCCGGCCGTCCGGCTCGGTGAGCCGGACGTAGAGGATCCCGTCGGGGTAGCGGTCGCCCAGCCTGAGGGCGAGCTGCTGGGCGAGCGTTGATCGCCCGGAGCCGGGGCGCCCTGCGATCAGCAGCACCCGTGCGCGTGGCGCCTTGCGGCCGGCGAGCGTGTCGAGACCGGCGCGCTCGATGTCGGCGACGAGCGCCTTGAGCTCCCGCTGCCGGCCGAAGAACAGCCCGCCGGGGTGCGTGCCGTCCTGCCCGGGCTGCCTCCCACTGCGAGCCTGCCCCGCACCACCCGCCGGCACGGGCCCCCCGACTCCGCGCGGCGCCTCTGGCTCCGGGGGTGAGCCGCCGCCTGTCGGAGGGGCATCGGAGTCCTTGCCGATCGCCGCCGGACCGGGCTCCCCGGGCCCGCGTACTTCCGGACCTGGCTCCGCGAGCCCGCGTACTTCCGGACCGGGCTCCGCGAGCCCGCGTACTTCCGGACCGGGCTCCCCGGGCAGCCCGACTTCCGCAGGGTCGCGTTCGGCCTCGGCGCCCGCCACCGAGCCGCGCCCTTCGGGTACGCCGACTTCTGCTTGGTGCCGCTCCAGGGCCGCATCGGCCCCCACACGGCCACGCTCCGGCCCTCCGGTTCGCGCCGGGACCGGTTCGGGACGTTCGGCGGACGCCGCCGGGCCCGCCTCCGGGGACCTGCCCACTCCCGGAGCGGGTCCGGGACGTTCGGCCGACGCCGCCGAACCGGGTTCCGACGGGACGGCGGACGGCCCCCGGCCCACGCCGGAAGCGTGGGTGGCCACCGGTTCTTCGGCGTCCTGCCGCCCAGGCCCCTCCGTCCCGGGCCCGGCCTCGTCCGCGGCGGGCCCCGCGGCCGCAGGTGCCGGCGCCCGGGTCAGGGAAACCACGCGCGGGGCCGGCGAGTCATCATCGGGCCCCTTGGGGCGGTGGGCCGGCTCAGGAGGGACCGACCGGTCGGGGCCGTCCAAGTCCAGCGCCTGATCCGTCACGGGCCACGCTCCAGTCCGCCGTGCACGAGCCGAGCCCGGCGGGGCTCCGCGCGGGCGATTCGAGCGTAGTTCACGCTCTGCGACGATCCGTGCGGAGCACGGCGCAGTCGTCGCCCGATCGGATCAGCGGATCGTCACATCACATACGGCCACACGGGGTGGTCACGCCTCGAAAGGCCGCGCCGGCCATGGCGCCTCCGCGGGGCGCAGCGCGTCGAAGCCCTCACCTCCGCGGGCCGCCACCGCGGACAGGACGCCGACCACCAGGCACGTGTTGTGGAGGTCCCCGGCGAGCACATGCTGTACCAGTTCGTCGAGCGGCACCCGGGCCAGCTCCATGTCGGCCTCCTCCTCGGAGACCTCGAAACGGTCGCCTTCGGCCTCGGACAGCTCCCGCGCGAGGAAGATCCGTACCGCCTCGTCGCAGCCGCCGGGGGTGGTGTAGACGTCGGCGAGCACCCGCCAGTCCTCGGCCTTGACGTGCGCCTCCTCGTACAGCTCGCGCTGCGCCGCGTGCAGCGGGTTCTCCCCCGGCACGTCGAGCAGCCCGGCCGGGATCTCCCACAGCTTCTGCCGCACGGGGTGCCGGTACTGGCGGAGCACGATGACCCGGCCCTCACCGTCGAGGGCGAGCACGGCGACCGATCCCGGATGCACCTGGTAGTCACGCTTGACGACCGTGCCGTCGG